>CAZRJH010000001.1:0-180090 GCA_964600575.1 uncultured Gammaproteobacteria bacterium
CTTCATTTGAAGCCTTTTTTTGTGTATCATTAATTTTGTAGAGAATATTAATAAAGATGGACGATGTTGTAATACCAAAAATAGATCCTAATAAGAATACTGAAAATCAGACAAGTTCTGTCTTGGTGCCCGAGGCCAAAGCCGCATCTGCTCCTACAATACAAGCTTCGTCGGTGGGTACCCCTCCCAGCCCCGTTCAAACAAAGTCACAAGGCTCACCCAAACCGGTTTCTAAATACAAAGTCCCAATACTCATAACCTTGGGAATCTTTTTTGTGTTTTTGATTTATAACTTAGTTGCGGTTTTTTTGATTTATAAAAACGCCACAAAGTTGGTAGAGTCGGGCAAGAAGCTTCAAGGGCTTGTTGCCGCCAAGGACATTGACAAAATTAAGGCCGGCATAAGTGAAACAAAAGCCAATTTAAATTCGCTAAAAGCTTCCTATTCGCTTATTTCTTGGGCTAAAGTTTTGCCGTATTTTGGCGGATATGTTAAAGACGGAGGTCATGCTTTAAACGCAGGAGTGGCAGGAATGGATGCCGGGGAGATAGTCTTAACAACAGCAATCCCTTATTCTGATCTTTTGGGCTTTGGTGGGGCAGGTGCGCAAACCGAAGAAGCAAAAACAGGAGAACAAACGACTCAGGAAAGAATAGACTTTGTAATTAAAACGATCCCCGATATTTTACCCAGGATCGACGAAATATCGTCAAAAGTTAAGACTATTAACGAAGAACTGTCTGCAATTAACCCGGAACGGTACCCCGAAAAATATAAAGGAATGGTTTTAAGGTCTCGTATTAAGTCCGTTCAAAATGTGGTGGGAGAAGTTGCTATGTTTATTGTTAACGGACGCCCCGTTCTTGAGTCTGCTCCTTACCTTTTGGGAATGGATTCACCAAGAACATATCTGTTGTTATTCCAAAACGACAAAGAGCTAAGGCCTACGGGCGGATTTTTGACCGCATATGCAATTATGAAAGTTGATAAGGCAAAGTTTGAACCGGTTTCATCAAACGACATTTACAATTTAGACGCTATCTATAAGCCCTCGATTCCTGCCCCCGACCCGATTGTTAAATACATTAAAGGCCCTTATGTTCTTTCTAAAAACCTGCGTTTGAGAGATATGAACTGGTCTCCTGACTTTAAAATCAGCATGGATATGTTTTCTGCTGCGGTAAAAGAGACAGGGGTTAACGGGGTAGACGGTATTATAGCCGTGGACACTCAACTTCTGGAAAATATTCTTAGAATTATTGGGCCTATTGGAGTTCCGGGTTTTGGTAACTTTAGTACCGAAATATCCCCCGAATGTAACTGTTCTCAGGTTATTCATGAACTGGAAAGCTACGCGGATGTAGAAGGTCCCATTGTTTGGGATCCTGTAAGCGGAAAAATTGTTTATAAGCCCAAAAACGCAGATAATCGCAAAAAGATAATAGGGCCGCTTATGAATTCAGTGCTTGCCAACGCCTTAGGTCAACCAAAAGAGAAATTGCCAGATTTGGTTTCGGCTGTGTTCACTTCTTTGATAGAAAAACATGTTCTTTTTTACATGAACGATGAAAAAGTTGAAAAATCTCTAGCTGATTTTGGCCTAGGCGGAATTATCAGAGACTACGAGGGTGATTATCTTCACATTAACGACGCAAATCTTGGCGGAAGAAAGTCTAATCTTTACGCTACCGAGGATGTCGAGCAGGTTGTTTCCATAGCCAAAGACGGCACTGTTACAAAAACCGTGACCATAACTTATAAGAATCCCGAAAAACACGACGGGTGGCTTAATTCGATTCTTCCAACTTGGGTAAGAATTTATGTTCCAAAAGGAAGCGAACTTATTGCATCCGAAGGAATGGAAACACAGGGTGACACTTACGAAGACTTAAATAAAACCGTATTTTCCGGATTTTTCCAACTTAGACCGGAAGGAGTTTCGAAAATAACAGTTAAGTATAAACTGCCGTTTAAAGTAACCAAGACTTACAAAATGCTCATACAAAAACAACCGGGAACTAACGGGTTTTTGTACACTGTAAAAGTCGGTAAAAAACAAGATGAGTTTTATCTAAAAACTGATAAGGAAATTAAGATAGATCTTTAATGCACCCCAATTCATATTCTTCTGAAGGTTTTGTGTTAGGTCTAACGGATTTTGGAGAAGCCGACAGAATTGTTTCTGTGTATTCGGAAAAATTTGGGCGTATTAGAATGATAGCCAAGGGTGTGAGACGTCTATCCAGCAAAAAAAGGGGGCATCTCAAACTGTTTGCAAAAATAAACTTTAGCGCTGTTTCTGGAAAGAATATTGATCTGATTACCGAAGTTGTTTCGCTGAAGGATTTTTCGGAATCCAGAGAAAGTTTAAAAAAAATCGCTTTAGCATTTTATATATGCGAGGTGATTCAAAAAATAACAAACGAGGGCGAATCAAACCCGCGAATTTTTAGACTTTTAGATTCTACTTTTGATTTTTTAGAAACCGCCAAAAAACTTAAACAACTTAGACTTAGGTTTATAGAGTCAATACTTCAGATATTGGGTTTTTGGCCGGAAGGCAAGGCTATTTCTCAACCTGACAATCTTCTTGCCGAGGTTATGGAAAGACAGGTTTACTCCGAGAGGGTGGGAAAGAGGATGGTACAATAGACTAATGGAAAGCATACTAAAAGTTTCCGATTTGACTGTAAGATTTAACGGACACACAATCTTGGATAAAGTCACCTTCGATGTAAAAAGAGATTCAACTTTGGCTATAATAGGCCCGAACGGTGCAGGAAAATCCGTTTTATTTAAATCTATTCTGGGTCTACTACAACACGAGGGAGGTGTTACTTGGGCTGGTGATGTCAAAATCGGTTATGTACCTCAAAAACTCTCACTTGCAAACGACCTTCCGTTGACGGTGTACGAGTTTCTTAAGTTTAAGGAGAATAAAAGAGATGTAATTTTAAAGACTTTGGAATCGGTAGGTTTTTTAAAAACTTCAACCCACGAACATAACGATGCTCGAGTTTTAAACACAAAGCTCGGGGCGTTATCCGGCGGAGAACTACAAAGGGTTCTTATTGCATATGCTCTTCTTGGAAACCCTAATGTCTTATTGTTCGACGAGCCAACCGCGGGGGTTGATGTAAGCGGGGAAGAGACTGTTTACAGCCTTATTCATAAACTTCAAAAAGACGAGGATTTAACGATTATTTTTATCTCGCACGAACTTCAGGTGGTACACCATTATGCGGATACAGTTTTGTGTCTAAATAAAGAGCAAATTTGTTATGGACCGCCACTGGATGTTATAGATCGAAAAAGTCTCAAGAAGATGTACGGTGAAAAAGTGATGGTGTACAAGCATCAGGACCACCATCACTAGTAAATAATTATGGAAACAAATATCGGCTTACTCATTTTGGTGGCAGTTCTTGTAGGGGCTTCCTCGGGAATATTAGGAAGTTTTATGGTTCTAAAACGTATGTCATTGGTCGGCGACGCACTAAGTCATGTTGCACTCCCGGGCATTGCAGTGGCTTTGATGTTTGGAATTAATCCTATGATTGGTGCTCTTTTTTCACTTGTTTTGGCAACTTTTGGAATATGGTTTTTATCCGAAAAAACCGAAATTTATCCCGAAGCTCTGGTGGGGGTTTTCTTTACCGCTAGTTTGTCTTTGGGGCTCCTGCTTACTCCTGAACCAGAACTATTGGAAGCATTGTTTGGAAACATAGATAAAATTACAGCCTTGGATAGTCTTTGGGTAATTCTGGGTAGCGCCCTTATCTTTTTTGTTATTAAAAAGATTTCTAAAAATTTACTTTTGGGAATAGTCTCGGAAGATTTGGCTAAGTCTCAAGGGATAAAAACGGCAAGAATAAATTTACTGTTTTTGCTGATGGTGTCTGTTGCGGTTACATTGGGAGTCAAATTTCTTGGAACACTGCTAACGGGTGCGCTGGTTATTATTCCTGCCGTTACCGCTAAAAATCTTTCCGAAAGTATAAAGTCGTTTCAATTTCTGTCTGTTTTTGTAGGCATTGTCTCCTCCCTTTTGGGTGTTTTGATTTCTAATTTTTATGGCATATCTTCGGGACCTGCTATTATTCTAACTTCCGTTGTGCTTTTTATATTTAGTTATCTTTACAAAAGAACTTAGGGTTTGAGCTTGCTTCTTTTTTTGAGCTTAGATACAATCATATACACTCATTTTGTAAAATGTTCGAAGTTTTTTTTGATACCGAAACAAAAAAGTTTTTTGACGAAGTCGCAACCAACGACCCAAGCCTCCTTGGTGTTTCTATAACATCCGTTTACTCGAGAGTTTTGGACAACGACTTAAAAGAAAAAGAGGGCAAGATGGAAAGCTTTTGGGAGAAAGACTTTGACGAAATGTTTAAGATCTTCGAAAAAGCGGACAGAATAGTAGGTTTTAATTCATTCGGTTTTGATATTGCGGCACTGTCACCATACCTTCCGGGTCATTGGCCAAAACTAAAACACTTTGACATCTTAGACGAAATTCGAAAAGTAGAGGGCAAAAGGGCTTCTTTGGATTCTATAGCAAAGGCAACTTTGCAATCTGCAAAAAACGACTCAGGGGAAAACGCCGTAAAATATTGGAATGCCGGAGATGCCGAATCTTTGGCAAAACTTAAAAAGTATTGCGAGATGGACGTGGCAATCACAAGAGATGTATACGACTATGTAGTCAAAAACGGATTTTTAAAATATAAAGATTACTGGAATGAAATTCATGAAGTAAAACTTGATTTTTCTTACCCGAAAGATACATCGTCAAGTTTGCAAACCAGCCTTTTTTGAACTGAGTTTATGGATCCCGACCTAGCTAAGAAAAAACTAACAAACGAACAATACAATATCTGTTTTTTAAAAGGAACCGAACCGCCAGGTTCGGGGAAGTATCTTCATAATAAGGTTATCGGCGAATATGATTGCCTTGTTTGTGGACAAAAATTGTTTGATTCCAATACTAAATATGATTCGGGAACCGGCTGGCCTTCATTTTGGGACATCGCCGAAAAAGGATCCATTAAAGAAGAAACTGATGAAACTCACGGCATGATTAGAACAGAAGTAATGTGTTCTAAATGCGGTTCGCATCTGGGTCATGTGTTCGAAGACGGACCCGTAGACAAAACTGGTCTGCGATATTGTATAAATTCTTTAGCGTTGAAGTTTAAAGAAAAAAAAGATTGATCTAACAAAGAAAATATGGAACAGGACAAATATAAAGCCACTTGGGTTTCTCATTCTTCTATCTCGGATTTCCTCAAATGTCCAAGGTTGTATTACCTTAGAAATGTTTACAAAAACCCCAAGACGGGTAATAAAATGACCATAACCTCTCCACCATTGGTTTTGGGGCAGGCCGTTCACGAAGTAATTGAGTCGCTTTCGGAACTCCCGGTTGATGAAAGACTAAAAATATCACTTTCTAAAAAGTTTGATATCTCTTGGCTAAAATTTACAGGTAAGCTTGGCGGATTTAAAAAACACTCGGAAGAGCTTGAATACAGAGACAGAGGTCTTGGTATGTTAAAAATAATTGAAGAAAGCCCTGGGCCAATACTAAGAAAAGCGATAAAAATAAAATCAAAGATGAACCTACCTAACTATTATTTATCAAAAGAGGATAATATTATTCTTTGCGGAAAAATCGATTGGCTGGAATATCTGGAGGAAATCGACTCTGTTCATATTATCGATTTTAAAACGGGTAAAAATGAAGAAAGTGATGATTCGCTTCAGTTACCAATTTATCTTCTTTTGGCAACAAACACTCAATCTAAAAAAGTTGCAAAAGCTAGTTACTGGTATTTGGGTAAAGGGGGAGATTTGACCGGAAAAGAGCTTCCCAACGAGAGGGATGCTTTTGAAAAAGTAAGCAAAGTGGCAGGAAGAGTAAAACTTGCGCGCCAAATTAATCATATGAAGTGTCCAAAAGGCGGTTGTTTTGCTTGTAGGCCATACGAAAGGATATTGGCCGGAGAAGGTGAAAAAGTGGGAGTAAGCGAAACCAGACAAGATGTCTATATTCTAAGTTAGGAGTTTTTAGGAGTTCTAACTGTAAAGTAAATTTTGTTTTCTAAAGTTTTACTGTCCAATATTCTTCTGCCTTCACTTCTCGGGTACACAATGGCTATCGAATGTTCTTCCTCAAAAAAATCTTTATGACCCAATACTTGCCCGCGCAGTATTATTCGTCCCACCCTTGTTTTGTCATTGCCTACAAAAACAGGTTTTTTACACGTTTCGCAGTAAGCTATAACGTTGTCGCTTGGGTCTAACTCAAAATAAGGAATTTCCCCTTGCTCTGTTTCTTTCATGGCAGCTATTGTACCATTTCGGAGAAACCTTTCTTTAGTTTGTCGATTTTTGGATCGATAACCAGTCTGCAATAAGCATTGTTTTTATTTCTAAAGTAATAGTCCTTATGTTCCGATTCTGCCGGGTAAAAATTATTAAATTGGGTGATTTCGGTTACGACCGGTTTTAAAAAGTCTTTAGCAATATCTTTTTTTACTTTTTGCGCTATTTCTTTTTGCTTGTCGCTAAAATAAAACACGGCAGATCTGTATTGTGTTCCAACATCGGCACCTTGTTTATTGAGTTCCGTTGGGTCATGGAGTTTAAAAAATACCGTTAGTAAGTTTTCTAGAGTTAAGATGTTGGGATCAAAAGTTACCTCTACGCTTTCTGCATGATTTGTTTGGCCAGAAGCAACATCGTAATAGCCCGGGTTTTTGGTATAACCGCCGGAATATCCTGGAATGGCCGAAATGACACCTTTTAAAGATTTAAACACTGCTTCGGTGCACCAAAAACACCCTCCGGCTAGGATTATCTTTTCCATTTTTAGTTATCGCTTACTCTTGTTTTGTATGTATACATAAACTTCTGGTGTCCGTTTCCTTGCTCAATGTTAAATACGGTTATACTTCTATCTGCTCTATCAAAAGTAGGGCTTTGATATTCTGATCCTAACAGAAGCGACTCTGCTGAACTCGGCTCTGGCCAATTACCCCCGTCTCTTTTTTTGATGTAGTTAATTACTTTCTCTAAGCTTGATTCCTTAATAATGTTCAACGCATATGAATCTTGTTTCTTGGAGTTATGGTTTCCTGGAGAAGCCGCATACCATTGATCGTCAGTTCCTTGCATTACTACATAAGTGTGATAAAAAAGCACTCCGTTCCTTCCGACGATCATTTTGGAGACATTAGAGCTTTGTGGTAAATCATAAGAAGTCATTAAAAAAATCTTTTTATATACATTCGGGGATCTGGTCGCCATGACGTATGCAGCATCTATTGACGACCGTTCACATGTTCCGTTGCTTGCCTCTTTGAGAAATTTATCAAGAGCATTCCTCACAAAAAACCGTGGTCTTTTGGGCGGATTTTCTACAATGTATTCGTTAATATTGGCTGCATAAGCAACGCTAACAGCTTCTGAAAATGCCGAAAGTGGCGTGGCCGGTGTTTGCTCAGTATAGATTTTGTTTTCCATCAGATATTGTTTTTAATGTAATTTTTAATTTCGGAGAAATTAAGATTGCCCGCTTTTGGTAGTAATATAAACTGACCGTCGGAACTCTTACCCGACACAAGTACATTTTCGGTTGTCAGTTGAACCCTTGCAATCTGATATGAATTGGGGTCTCCAAATGCTGTAATCAATGTTTTAACAATTCCGATGCTCAAATCAGTTTTGACCATTTTGGAAATGGTATCAATTATTGAGTCGAGCTTGTCTAAACTCTGAAAGTTTAATAGTTTATTTTTTATTCCTACCAATACTGCAAACTGCCTTGCACTTCGGCCAAAATCACTGTCTCCGTGGCGAGACCTTACAAATTTTAAAGCGGTTGTTCCGTTTAGTGTTGCAGGACCCTTGGCATACTTTAGGTCTTCGTATCTACACTTAAATTGAGTTTCTAATGCATAACCCGAGTATTTTGTTTTAAACTCGTTAATCTGTGCTTCCGTAAAACCGCAGGTATTATTTTCTTGTCCCGCTATTGGATAATATGCATCTTCAAACGCAGCCGGAACTTCTACATCAATACCACCCAAGCTGTCTACTAGTTTTACAAAATTACCAAAATCAACTGCAACATAATAGTTAATAGGTAAACCCGTGATACTTTGAATCGTGCCTCCCAGATTTTGGTATCCAACTTGGATTCCTACAGCATTTAGTTTGTGGTTGCCTGTTACCCATAAATCTCTGGGTATTGATATTAATGCCGCTTTTTTGGAATTTGTATCTATGTGAATTACGATAACACTGTCGGTTAGTCCGCCTCCGGAATGACCTGTTCCGCCGTGTCCTAAAAATAAAACATTGTATATTCCCTTTTCGGGGTTAACCTCGTTTACAGGCGCGGGCGTCGCTTCGTTAAAAGGCTGTTGCATGGCTTCCGTTAAAGCTTCGGGTGTGGGAGTTGGTTTAACGTAAATATTTGATAATTTAAGGCCCAGGTAAGATATGTAAAATCCTAAACAAAATATTCCTGTCAAAAGAAACGCAATCAAGGTATTTTGATATGGAATTTCCGACTTCATGTTAAGTAATTATACTCGCGTTATACCTAAAATTCCCGTAAAAACAGGGCGATGTTTCTAATTGTTGGAGCTTTTACCGCTAGGGCTAATTTTATTTTGAGTTTGCTATATAATTGACCAATGACAGACTTATTAGAAAAAGTAGTTGCACTTGCTAAAAGGCGTGGTTTTGTTTATCCGACCTCGGAGATTTATGGCGGTTTGGCAAACTCATATGATTATGGCCCGGCAGGATCTGAGCTTTTGCGAAATATACGTAATATTTGGTGGAAATATTTTATTAACGGTAGGGAAGATATGGTTGGGCTTGATTCACAGATACTTCTTCACCCGGAAACTTGGGTTGCTTCGGGACATGTCGGTGGATTTTCTGACCCGATGATTGAAGACCTTGAAACCCGTAAAAGATACAGAGTGGATCACCTAATCGAAAAAACTCTCCCGGAAGGTGCAAAGCCTGTAGAGGATATGACGATAGAAGAGATGGCCGCATATATAAAAGAAAACAACATCAAAAGTCCCGACGGAAACGATTTGGGTGAAGTTAAATCGTTTAATTTGCTTTTCGAAACTGCAATTGGAACAGTTGCAGGGGACAAATCAAAAGTTTATCTTAGAGGCGAGACCGCTCAGGGAATATTTTCTGACTTCAAACAAGTGTTAGACTCTTCCCGTGTTAAGCTTCCTTTTGGAATAGGCCAGGTCGGAAAGAGTTTTAGAAACGAAATAACAACAGGGCAATTTATTTTTAGAACTTTAGAACTCGAACAGGCCGAAATAGAATACTTTTTTGACCCCGAGATGACAAATTGGGAAAATTTGATGACGGAGTGGAAAGAGTCGATGTTGGACTTTGTCATAAATATACTCGGTGTTAAAAAGGAAAGTTTACAGTGGAGGCGTCATACCGATAAAGAAAGAAGTTTTTATAGTAAAGACACATACGATCTTGATTATAAGTTTCCGTTTGGTTGGAAAGAATTGTGGGGAATTGCATATAGAACCGATTACGATTTAAAGCAACACATGGACCACTCCGGCCAGAGTCTGGAGTATTCCGATCCGCAAACAGGTAGAAAATTTATTCCGCATGTTATAGAACCTGCCGTAGGGGTTAATAGAATTTTTTTGATGCTTCTTTGCGATGCATACACCGAAGAAGAAGGGCGAACTGTACTAAAGCTTAGTCCAAAAGTTGCTCCCTATAAAGTAGCCGTATTTCCGCTCTTGGCAAACAAGCCCGAGCTACTTGCCAAAGCAAGAGATGTTTATAAACATCTCAAAAAAGATTTCACTGTTTTATGGGACGACAGGGGTAATATAGGTAAAAGATATTTTGCCCAGGACGAAGTTGGTACACCTTGGTGTGTAACAATCGACTTTGAAACCTTGAACGATGAGTCGGTTACGGTAAGAGACAGAGACACAATGAAACAAGAGAGGGTGGCCATTGACAATTTAAGGGAATATTTCCAAAATAAGATAGCTTAGTAATGACGATGAAAAATAAAAACATTCTTCTTGCGGGATTTGCAGTTTTATTGGTAGTTCTCGTAGGTTTCTTTGTTGTTAAAGGTAAAAAAGCCGAAACCATTGAAGACGACACAGAAGAAGTTATTGCTGATCTGCCTCAATCTCAATGGCCTGCACTATCACTAGTTCCTACTCAGGATCCAAAAGTTCCCAAATCTTTGGGCCATTTTTTGGACTTTAAGGTTCAAAAAATAAATGTTCCGGGTGCAGTCAAAATGGATTATCTGTTGGTTTATTCAACTAGCGATGGGGGACAGCAAGGTGTGCCGGGTTCGGTAGAACTAAAAGGTTCAGAGGTGCAAAAAACGCTTCTTTTGGGATCGGAGTCATCGGGAAAGTTTAGATTTGACACGGGTGTAAATCAGGGAACAATCACTCTTACTTTTAGGGATTCAAAAGGAAAGTCCCTCGGCAGAATCGTGTCAGATTTTCATCTGCAGTCCGACACTCAAGAGATAACGTCGGTAGACGGATCTGTAAAATATACTCTAGATAAAATGCCAAAAGGCACCTTCTTTGTAACCGTAAAGACCTTCTTGGAACCCGAGGGTGTCAATTCTCTATACTGGTCTAACGGATACGGCGTTTATGCATCGGATGATAAAGCATATCCAGGAAAATCTTCATAAGTTTAGGCAACAAAAAAGCCACCAAACTTAGTTTTTTCAAAAACCAGTATTTGGTGGCGAATTATTTCACTTCGGTTGCTATTCATTTCTAATCCAAACAAGATCCAACAAAAGACCTATCCCGCTCCCTATAAAATAGGCTGTAAAATCTCCGGGAAAGTCGAATGTTCCTGTCAGGAAAAAAATGCTGTGGATCTGGAATAATTGTAAAAATTCTAAAATTGCCAGAATTCCATAAGCAACCATAAAGATATTCAAGGGATTTGGGGATTCGTAGATAAGTTGGGCTATTGTCTCGATCAAAAGCCATGCAGCAAAAGCATAACGAATGTCGTTGCCCCATGCATCCATGAATCTTCCAGGATCACCATGAAAGTTCCCTGTCACTTGCATTACAAGTGAGCCGATAACATAAATGACAATCAGACGCAGGAAAATTTTGGCTTTTAAAATACTACACCTCCTAGGTGTGAGTGCCCATTATAACATACTATAAGATAAAAATCAAGAAAATTATCTTGTTTGTGAAGCAATGCTTGACAAGACTGTGAAAACGATTCAAAATGGTTAACATTGGTGAGAAATGGTGTAAACCATAACTTATCTAACACAAAATAATTATGAACCTGCCCAGTTCTGTAAATTGTCTCTATGCTTCTTGGAACTTATCCAGGCAAAGTTGTTGCCGGCCACAGAGTTGCGGTTCCTTCGGCCATTCGCAAATATTTGGGAGAAAAATACATTCTGGCTATGTGGTACGAGAGTTGTTTAGTGCTCATTGATATTGAAAGCTGGATTACTTTGTACAAGAGATTGGCCGGCGACCAAAAGACTATAGTCGCACCGATTCGTGATACGGAAAGGTTTATTTTAGGTTCGGCCTTTGAAGTTGAGCCGGACGAACAAGGAAGAATAGTGATACCCGAAAGGTTAATGAGCTATTCAAAGATAAAGGAGGACGTATATTTTGTCGGACTCGGCGACAGGGTTGAGATTTGGGAAAAAACCATGTGGGAAGAGAAAGAAAAAGAGGTTATACGAAACTCGGCAAAATATATCGAAGACTTGGCTAAAAACAAAAATGGATAAACAAAATAATTATCACGAAACAGTACTTAAAGACGAATCCGTTGATTCGCTTTTGGTTAAACCTGAGGGGGTTTATTTTGATGCCACCTTGGGAAACGGGGGTCATTCGGAAGCAATACTTGCGGTAGGTGCAAAGGTTGTCGGGATAGATCTTGATCCAAAGATGATTGAAATATCAAAAAAAAGATTGGAAAAATACGGTTCCAAATTTACTGCAATTTTGGGGAATTTTAAAGATATGGACCAGATTGCATTATCAAACAAAATTGATAAGGTCGACGGAATATTGATGGATTTGGGAGTTACAAACTTGCACCTTAAGGACTTAGAACGAGGATTTTCTTTTGAAAACCCCGAGGCCGACTTGGACATGAGGCTTGATCCACGTAGGCAAGGTGTAAAGGCGTCTGATCTTTTAAATGTTTTAAGGGAAGACCAGTTGAGGGATCTTTTTGAGATTACTTTGGATCCGGGCCCTGCCAAGTGGATTAGCGGAAGGGTACTTTTTTCCAGATCTCAAAAACCGATCAAGACAGTTGGAGACGCTTTGGAAATAAGCCAAGGTCTTAAAGTTGGTAAACCCGGTCTAAACGAAGCAACATTGCCTTTTCTGGCATTAAGGATAGCCGTTAATAGTGAGCTGGATAATTTAAAAGATGTCTTGCCCAAAACTCTATCCTTGTTAAAAAGCGGCGGAAGGTTGGCAGTAATAAGCTTTCACTCAAAAGAAGATGCCGTAGTAAAAGAATTTATGAAGAACTGTGTAGACGAAGGAAAACCGATTACTTTTAAACCGATTGTTGCAGGTGAAGCTGAAATTTCTGAAAACAGAAGAAGTAGAAGTGCCAAGCTTAGGGTGTTCGAGAAAATATGAAAAACAAACTTAAAAATTATTTATTGATAGGGGTATTTTGTTTGCTTGCGGTGTCTTCGGTGGTTATGACAATCGAAACCGCGACTACGGGAGTCGAAATAGGCAAAATAGAAAAAGCGGAAAGGGAGCTCTCAAGGCAAAAAATGGAATTGGAAGAATCTTTGGTCAAATCGCTCTCAATGGGCAAGCTCCAAGAGAAAAGCGCAGATCTAGGATTTACTAAGCCCGCAAATTTAGTTTATATTACACCAAGTGAGACTGTTGCCAAGCTCCCTTAATCGTAATGAACAGAAAAATTAGGTTCCTCTCCTTCATTTATATTTTTTTATTTATAGTTGCATTCGCAAGACTTTTTTATTGGCAGGTAGTAAAAGGGGCGGACCTTTCCCAGGACGCCAAAGGTCAGCATAATACTTCAGTCGTAACCACGGCTCCACGAGGCAATATTTTGGCAAACGACGGTAGTTTTTGGGTTTTGAGAACCGATGTTTGGACAGTTTATGCAGATTCTAAAAAGACAAAAGAAAACCCCAGAACTCTATCGGAACGTTTGGCGCCTTTTTTTGTAGAAGGAGATTCGAACGCAGACTTACTCAACGAATCTCAAAGACTAGAGGTCCTGCTCTCAAAAAACGGAGCTTATATACCGCTTAAAACTCGGGTTGGCTCCGATGTCAAAAAAAACATTGAATCACTAAAAATTTCTGGTATCAACTTTGACTCCGTTGAATCAAGATATTACCCCGAGGCTTCGACTGCGGCTCAGATTTTGGGTTTTGTGGGCAAAGATGACAATGGAGAAGCGAAAGGTTACTTTGGTTTAGAAGGTTACTATAACTTGTCCTTAAGTGGTAAAGACGGTTTTACAAAACGTCAAAAAGATGCTCAGGGCGCACCTTTACTTTTGGATCAGGGTAAAAATATCTCAGCTATTTCAGGAGTTGATTTGGTTACCAGTTTGGACAAACGTATACAGATTGTCGCAGAAGAAAAACTTAAAGAAGGCATAGCAAAATACGGTGCAACGGGGGGTAGTATTACAATAATGGACCCTTTCGATGGAAGGATTTTAGCCATGACAAGTCTACCTTCGTTTGACCCTAATGCCTATTGGGATTACGGAGATAAAGTTTTTCGGAATCCGGTTGTGTCGGATACATTTGAACCAGGAAGTATTATGAAAGTGTTGGTTATGGCTGCGGGTCTGGATTCGGGTGTGGTTAGGCCTGACACACCGTGCGATATCTGTGGACAACCTCTTAAGTTGGACAAGTACTTAATTAAAACTTGGAATAACAAATATACAAACATGATATCGATGACTGATGTCATTGTTCATTCTGACAATGTAGGCATGAGTTTTGTCGGTCAAAAGTTGGGCCAAGACAAATTGTACGACTATCTGGATAAGTTTGGCATTGGAAAGATTACTGAAATTGATTTACAGGGTGAGGTTGCCCCACCAATGAGGAAAAAGGGAACTTGGGGTTTAGTCGACTTGGCAACCACATCTTTTGGTCAGGGAATAGTTGTCACCGGTATCCAAATGGTTAGGTCTGTCGCTGCCATTGCTAACGGGGGATATCTTGTAGTGCCCAGAGTAGTAAATGAAATAAAATCAGAAGGATGGATTGACAAAATAACGTCCAAGAATTCAGAGCGGATAATTAGTGAAAAAACTGCCAAAGAAGTTACGCAAATGATGGTAGAGGCGGTTGACAAAGGTGAGTCAAGATGGACT
This sequence comes from uncultured Gammaproteobacteria bacterium, assembly GCA_964600575.1. Lineage (GTDB taxonomy): Bacteria > Patescibacteriota > Microgenomatia > UBA8517 > UBA8517 > CAZRGC01. The sequence goes on from CAZRJH010000001.1 coordinate 14,453, forward strand.
AAAGCAGAAGGGTTTACTGTCGCAGGCAAGACAGGCACCGCGCAGATTGCTGTAGGGGGAAATTATGATGCAGTTAATACAAATCATTCATATATAGGTTTTGCTCCAGCTGACAAGCCCAAGTTTGTAATGTTGGTTACACTTAAGTCTCCTCAAACCTCTCCTTGGGCCTCAGAAACAGCCGCACCATTGTGGTTTTCTATATCTAAAGAACTTTTTCCTTATTTGGGGATAATCCCGACACGATGATACAATACTATTTATGACTAAATTTTTAGTTACGGGAGGCAGAAAATTAGAAGGCGAAGTCAACCTCTCCGGCAATAAAAATGCCGCTCTAAAGCTTATTCCGGCGGCGTTGGTAGCCGAAACAACTTCGGTTTTTACAAATGTCCCCGATATATCCGATGTTTCGGTTATGGTCGAGCTAATAAAGAAGTTGGGAGTAAAATTAACATACAAGGACCACGTCTTGGAAATTGACCCTTCTACAATATCATCTTTTGATTTAGATCCGGACTTGTCGGCAAAATTTAGAGCTTCTGTAGTTTTGGCGGCTCCACTTTTGGTTAAATTTGGAAAAGCAGTGGTAACGCCTCCCGGTGGAGATCAGATAGGTGACAGATTGTTGGATACCCACTTTTCTATGATGCAAAAAATGGGTGTTGTTATGACACGAAAAGACGGCAGATTCTTCTTGGATTGGAAAGAAAGAAAATCCACAAATATTTTTTTGGAGGAAGCTTCTGTTACCGCCACTGAGATGGGTCTTATGATGGCCGCCTCTATGAACGAAGAGACTGCGATTAGTGATGTTGCCACAGAGCCTCATGTAATGGAGTTGTGTGAATATTTGGTAGATATGGGAGCAAAAATAACAGGAATCGGTACCAACACTTTAAGAATTTCGGGAGGTAAACTTAAAGGGACCGAGCACAGAATAATGGCAGATCACATAGAAGGCGGAACTTTTGCCATAGCTGCAGCCATTACGGGAGGGAAAATTAAAATAAACGACTACAACCCCGAGAGTTACCATATGATTTTAAATTACTTTAAAGATATGGGAATGAACTATCAGGTTGATGCAAAATCGTTAACAATTTTGCCCTCAAAACTTAAGGCTGTAAAAAGGAAATTTCAGACAAGGCCTTGGCCAGGATTCCCCACAGATTTAATGAGTCCGTTTATAGTACTGGCGACCCAAACAGAAGGAACTGTTTTGTGTCACGATTGGATGTATGAATGGAGAATGTTTTTTGTTGACGACTTAATTTCTATGGGTGCTAACATTTTTATCGCCGATCCGCATAGAGTTATCGTAAGCGGCCCAACTCGGCTTATGAGTGACAGACTCTTCTGTAAGGATATCAGGGCAGGGATATCTATAATTCTGGCGGCAATGGTAGCGGACGGCAGAAGTGTAATAGAAAACATAGAGGTAGTTGAAAGGGGTTACGAAAAAATTGACGAAAGACTTCGCGCTTTGGGTGCCGAAATAATCAGACAAGATTGATGACTTCATATAAACACGAGCAAAAGATTGTTACTTTCGGCGGGAAAACCGGGCATTTTCAGCTTTTAAACGGACTCAAAAAATTAACAGATCCGTCACTTATCACTGCCGTTGTCGGTACTTGGGATAGCGGCGGCAGTAGCGGCGTTTTAAGAAGTGAACTTGGGGTTTTGCCGCCCGGAGATATTAGAGCCTGTCTTTTGGCATTAATGGAGGATGATGAGCAACAAAAAGTTGCTCAAAGATTGTTTGACGATCGTTTAAAAGAAGTTGTCGGTCCTATGAAAGGTCATTCTTTAGGAAATCTGATAGGAGTTAGGCTTGATCATATCTTCCACGGGCAAGACAGAGGAACTGATGCGGAAAGATCCTTGTTTAGAATTAGAGGACATGTCCTCCCTGCAACCCTAACAGATCTAAATCTGGTTGGTGTAACTAAAAAAGGAATAGAAATCAAAGGTGAAACAAATATTGATAAACGCGGCGATAGGGAAGATTTTGTTCCGGAAGATAGGATTACCAGAATTTACTTTACTACTCATGCACAAAGTAACCCTCGTGTTTTGGAGGCAATCAAAAATGCTGATAAAATAGTTTTTGCCCCGGGGGATTTGTATACCAGCGTTCTACCTCATTTGCTTATAGACGGAGTAGCGGAAGCAATTCAAAAATCAAATGCTAAAGTCTATTTTATTTTGAATCTTACGACCAAAAAGGGTGAGACGGATTATTTTAAAGCCTCTGATTATGTAAAGGCATTGGTTTACTATTTAGGTAATTCTAAGCGATTAGACTTTGTCGTTGCAGACCGCGGAGGATTAAATAGAGATATAGTCTCTGTCTACAAAAAAGCAGGCCAGGAGGTTGTAAAAATAGACGAAGAAGAATGTAAGAAAGCGGCACCCAGTTCAAAGATAATTAAAGAAAAACTGGGCGAGTATTTAAAGAAGGACCACCTTTTGAGGCACAATTCCTCAAGTTTGGCAAAAGCCGTTCTAAAGAATTAAATCCTTTTCTTCATATAGACGCTGTTTTTTTCCGCTTTCACCAACCTAAATCCTGTCTTTCTATAAACTTTTTGTGCAACATTGTTGTCGTTTCTTACAGCCAACCAAAAGCCTTTGCTCTTGAATGTTAAATATAGCCTAGACTTTACAAACTCTGTTATCGATTTTTCCAAAAATATTTCGGATAAACCTTTACCTCGCGCGTCTCCGTAAATTCTAATTCCCAAAGTAAACAAATACCCGGGAACAAATGAACTTTCTTTAGGAGAAAACCATATAATGCCTAATAATTTTTCTTTTGAGACCGCAGTGTAAATTGTTTTTCCTTGCGACCATTTTTTAAAACTGCTTACATTGGAGAATCTGTTGTTGTCGCTTGTATATTTTTTAACCAATGAATCATTTTTAGTAAAATCTAAAAGCGCGTAAATTTGCTTTTGGGTGATTCCGGTTTTGAAGTCTGCAGTGAATCCGTTTTGGCCTCGCATTTGGTATAATATACCACGAATGTTCAAAAACGTGTCTGATTTGTGTCAAAAAATTTCAAGATTCTCAGGCATAACCGATGACTCGAGGAAGGTTTTGCGAAACTACATTTATGTTGCAGTGAAGGGTAGAACTGTAGACGGCCACGACTTCATTTCCGAGGCAATCAAAAACGGAGCCTCGTTGGTTGTTTATCAGGACGGGGCAAAAAACGGAAAAAATTTTATTAAAGTTCCCGATACCCGTAAAACAATTGGAGAGTTGGCATCGGCTTTCTACGGCAAACCCTCGCAAAAACTAAGAGTAATCGGAGTGACAGGGACAAAAGGTAAAACAACAACTTCCCATATGATTTACCACATAATTCAAAAAACCAAAGGCAATGCAGGGTTGATATCTACAATTACTGCAAAAATCGGCGATAAAGAACAGGCCACAGGTTTTCATGTAACAAGCCCCGATGTAGTATCGCTAAATAAATTCCTAAAAGAAATGGTTGATGAGGGTTGTAAGTATACTGTTCTGGAGGTTTCTTCACATGGGATAGACCAGGGTAGGGTGGATGGCGTTGATTTCCAGGTTGGAGTCCTAACTAATATTGCCCCCGAACATTTGGACTATCACAAAACATTTAAAGAATACAAAAGGGTTAAAACGGCCTTTGTTAATTCTTCACACAATAAAGTCGTTGCCCCCAAAGAAACATCTTTAAATATATTCCCGGGGAAGTTTAACAACTTGAATGCGGAAGCCGCAATTAAGGCCTGCGAATATTTGGGTATTTCGCAAAAGGAGGCCATAGCCGCACTGGGATCGTTTGATTTGCCCCAGGGTAGATTGGAAAAAGTAGAGAACAATCTTGGTTTAAATATATTTATAGATTTTGCACACACACCAGATTCGTTGGAGGCTGCACTTTCGTATTTTAAAAGCATATCCAGAGGAAAATTGATTTCGGTTTTTGGCTGTGCCGGACTTCGAGATGTTAAAAAAAGAAGAAAAATGGGGAGGATTTCGGGAAAAATTGCAGACTTTACGATTTTTACAGCCGAAGATCCCAGAACGGAAAATCTAACCGATATATTTAGACTGATGAAAAAGGACGCAAAAAATTACACATGTATTCCGGAAAGAAGCGAGGCAATTGTTTTTGCTTTGGAAAATGCCAAAAAGGGAGATACTGTTGCTTTTCTAGGAAAAGGACACGAAACAAGTATGGCCTATAAAAACTTTGAACACCCCTGGAGTGATAAAAATGAAATAAATAATTATTTGGAAAGGCAAAAGGATGTTTCTGCGATAGTTCTGGCGGCAGGTCGAGGGTCGCGTATGAAATCGTCCAAACCCAAGATTCTCCACGAAATATGCGGAAGGCCGATGATTGCCTACAGCCTTCAAAATCTAAGACGGTCCAAAGTGGGCGAAATAATAACTGTCGTATCGTACAGAAAAAATCTAGTGGTTAAAGAGGTCGGAGGAGCGGTAAAAGTTGCGGTACAAAAAAATCCCAAAGGGGGAACCGCTGACGCGGCGGCATCGGGTCTGACAAAAGTTAACCAAAATGCCAAATCGGTAATGGTTTTATACGGTGATGACACCGCATTTTATTCACCCGAAACTATAACAAAAGTTCTAAATGACCATAACGCAAAAAAGGCAACTATAACTTTTATAACTTTAACCAAAGATAACCCTCACGGTCTGGGTAGAATTGTTAGGAGTAAAGAAGGTGAGGTATTAAGAATTGTCGAAGAAAAAGATGCTTCGGAGGAAGAAAGAAAAATAAACGAGGTTAACGACGGGTTGTATGTATTTGATAAAGATTGGATTGTTTCAAATTTACCAAAAGTTAAAAGAAGCCCGATTACAAAAGAACTTTACATTGTAGAATTGATTAAGATGGCGATTGAACAAAGTAAAAAAGTTACTGCATATAGATTGCCCACAGATGTGGAGTGGCAGGGAATAAACAATCCCGAGGAATTGGAAAGCGCAAAGAAAAAAATGGAAGAAAAACTTGGATCACTTAGTGCATGACAAAAATTCACTTTATCGGGATTGGCGGTAGCGGTATCTCGGGTGTGGCAAAGTTATCAAAAGAATTTGGATATCTTGTTAGCGGATGCGATAGTCAAGATGACTCGCCCTATTTTAAAGATTTTTCTTACGGCCATTCCGTCGATCATGTCAAAGACGTAGATCTGGTTATCGCCTCTCCGGCTGTTTATTATTCAGATAAAGAAAACGAAGAAGTTGAGGAAGCTAAAAAATTAGGCAAACTCATAACTTGGCAAGAGTTTGTTGGCAAATATCTTCAGAAAAATAAAAAAGTAATCGGTATATCCGGAACTCACGGTAAATCGACAACAACCGCGATGGTTGCCAAAATGCTTACAGATAACGGTTTCGACCCTTCGGTAATAATCGGCGCGGTTATGGCGGAAAATAATCAAAATTACAGATACGGTAAAGGGGAATATTTTGTTATCGAAGCGGATGAGTTTTATAACAACTTTTTAAATTATTCACCGGAAATAATCATTTTGAACAATGTAGAGTTTGATCATCCCGATTTTTTTAAAAGTGAAGAAGAGATATTCGAAAGTTTTCGTAAATTTATTGAAAAACTAAAAGGTGCAAAAATACTAATTGCTAATTCAGATGATCCGGGGGTTAAAAATATCCTAAAAAGTTTGGATTCGAGTGTTAAAGTTTTGAACTACTCAAAAACCGACAATATAGAAATTCCGGAGTTAAAGATATTTGGTCGGGTTAATGTATCAAACGCGAAAGGTGTAAAAATATTAGGCGAATACCTTGGAATCTCATCGGAGGGTGTTGATGACTCGTTGTCAGAGTTTAAAGGGATTGGAAGAAGAATGGAAAGATTAAAGTCAAAAAACGGCTTGATAGTTTTTGATGACTATGCCCACCATCCGACCGCAATTAAAGAAACTATAAATGCTTTGAGGGAAAAGTACCCCGATCAAAAAATTGTTGCGGTTGATGAACCGCACGGTTTTGCCAGGTCCTATAAATTATTGGAAAATTACCGGGGAGTGTTTGACGGCGCGGACACGGCAATAATCGGGCCAATTTTTAAGGCCAGAGACAAGGAGGACTTTGGATTAACGCCGGAAACCATTGCCGAAAAAACTCAACATAAAAACACTTTGGGAATAAATAACGAAAATGAATTGCTGAAATATTTAGAACAAAACCTCAAAAGTGGTGACATTGTTTTGATAATGGGCGCGGGTAAAAGTTATAGTTGGGCAAGAAACATTGCCGGTTTAGATATAAATAAATGAAAATATTAGAAAACAAAAAATTCAGTGAACTAACCACATTCAAAATAGGGGGCAAAATTAGATATTATGCAGAAGTATCGGACACAAGTGAATTAAGAGAGGTTTCCAAGTTTTCCAAAGAAAAGAATATACCGATATTTGTTTTAGGAAGCGGATCGGACGTTCTTGTTTCGGACAACGACTTTGATGGATTGGTTGTTAGATATATTGCATCCTCCATCAAAGAAAGGGCCGAAGAGGGATGTGTATTGGTTACAGCAGAATCAGGGCTAGTATGGGACGACCTGGTAAGTTATGCGGTATCCAATGATTTGCAAGGAATCGAGTGCTTGTCGGGTATACCAGGAACGGTTGGAGCGGCTCCTATTCAAAATATCGGTGCTTACGGTCAAGAAATTGAAAATTCATTTGTGGAACTTGTGGCATATGAATTTTCTACTGACAAGGTTGTTAAATTTACAAAAAACGATTGTGAATTTTCTTACAGAGAAAGTATTTTCAAAAAAGGTAATTTTTGGCAGAAATATTTAATTACTCAAGTTAGTTTAAAGCTAAATAAAAATTCTGAACCGTTAGTTGAATATGACTCGTTGAAAAAATATTTAAAAGAAAAAGGCGAAACTGGTTTAAGTCTGTCAGTTGTTAGGAACGCGGTCTTAAATATTAGAAAGGGTAAATTTGAAAGTCCCGCCGAAGTGGGAAACGCTGGGTCTTTTTTTAAAAATCCTATTATCGAAGCCGACAAAGCAAAAGAACTCCAAGCTCGTTTTCCTGATATTGCATTAAGAGAGCAGGTCGACGGCAAATTCAAGGGTTTTGCGGGGTGGTTTATAGAAAAGTCCGGATGGAAGGGTAAAGAAAATAAAGGAGCTGCGGTATCTGCAAGACATGCACTTATTCTTGTTAATAAATCAGGTAAAGCATCTGCGTTAGATGTTCAAAACTTGTCAAAGATGATAATAGATGATGTAGAAAAAAAATTTGGTGTTAGACTCGAACCCGAAGTTCAGTTTATAAATTTTTAATGAAATATACAAACAAAAAAATAGCAATACTCGGTTTTGGCATCGAAGGTAAAGATGCTTATAAATATCTAGTTGATAAAGGAAATAGATTGGTTGTATACGATAAAAACAAAGACCTAGATGTAAGCGGATATGTTGGCGGCAACTTTATAGTCGGGGAAGATTATTTGGAAAAAGGTCTCAAAGATTTTGACATCATAGTTCGATCTCCCGGTATTTACAGACACATCAAAGAGATTGACGAAGCAGAAAAAAGCGGTGTAGAAATAACATCTCCCCTGCAAATTTTTTTGGAAGAAAATGTCTCTAAAGTAATCGGAGTAACGGGAACCAAAGGCAAGGGTACAACCTCAACTTTAATCTATTCAATATTAAAAAATGCAGGTAAAGATGTATATTTGGCGGGTAATATTGGTAAACCCTACCTGGAACTTCTAACTAAACTCAATCAAGATTCTGTTGTGGTTATGGAGATATCCTCCTTTCAACTTATGAGTCTATCGGTAAGCCCTGATGTTGCCGTTGTTTTAAACATCACCTCGGACCATATGGATTGGCATAAAAACCAGATGGAATACTTGGATGCGAAAGCCAACATCGTTGCGTATCAAAAAACGGATGATTTTGCCTTATTAAACAATGAATATGAAACCTCATCCGCTTTTGCCAAAAAAACCGTTGCCAGGGTTGTTAACTTTTCAAAGAAAGAACTTCCCGCGAAATATAAATCTCATCTTATTCTAAGAGGTGAACACAATTTGGAGAATATTGCAGCCGCCGTAAAGACAGCAGAAATTCTCGGTATAAACGAGGAAACTATAATAAACACAATCCAAAGCTTTAAAGGATTAGAACACCGACTCGAGATGGTAGGAGAGGTTGATGGTGTTACATATTACAATGACTCGTTTGCAACGGGACCGCAACCCACAATAGCTGCTATAAATGCTTTCAGTGAATCGGAAACTTTAATATTGGGAGGGTCCGACAAATTTTTAGATTTTACAGAAATGGCAAAAGTAATATCTCAAAAAAATAATGTTAAAAACATATTGTTAATTGGTGAAACTGCAAGAAAGATTAAAGAAAGTATCAAAAAATTTCCATACACAGGCGTTCTTTACGATTTAGGGAGTCCTTCGATGAAAGCGATTGTAGAAAAAGCAAAGTCGGTAACAAAAAGTGGAGGCGTGGTAATTTTGTCTCCTGCATGTGCAAGTTTTGATATGTTCGAAAACTATAAAGACAGAGGCAATCAGTTTAAAAAAGAAGTTTCACATCTTAACAATGGATAATACAAAACCAATAGGTGTTTTTGATTCGGGTCTTGGTGGATTGACTGTTGTAAAAGAGTTAATCAAAGTTCTTCCTAACGAAAACATAATTTATTTAGGTGATACTGCAAGGGTCCCATATGGCACCAGAAGCGGAGATATTGTAAAAAAATTTTCACTGGAAGATGCCAAATTTCTATTAGAGAAAGATGTTAAGTTAATTGTAATTGCATGCAATACAGCTTCCGCGTTTGCGGGTAAGTGGCTAAAAGAAAAGATTAGCATTCCAGTCTTTGAAGTTATAAGTTCTGCTGCGGAGACGGCGGTAAACAACTCAAAAACAAAAAAAATAGGAGTTGTTGCAACGAGAGGAACTATATCAAGCGGTGCTTATGAAACAGCTATTCGCCGGTTTGACAAATCGGCCGAGGTCAAATCTGTCCCGTGTCCATTGTTTGTTCCTTTTATCGAGGAGGGGGAATCGGATTCTCCCGCACTAAGGATGGTTGCCGAAAAGTATTTAAATAAATTTAAAGAAGACAAACCTGATACTCTGATACTTGGTTGTACTCATTATCCAATTATCCGGGAGATAATCCAAGATATCCTTTCAGGTGAGAATATTTCCTTTGTTGACCCCGGAGTAGAAGAAGCTTTAAAAGTTAAAAGTTATCTTAAAGAAAATAAAATGCTCAACAATTCAAAATCTTTGCCAACCAGAAGATATTATGTCACCGATTATACTGAACGATTTATAAAAGTTGCCGAAATGTTTCTAGGTGATACAATACACGGAAATTTAGAAAAAGCCGCACTCATTAATGAAAAATAAAACAAAGGTGGCAGTTATATTTGGGGGCAAGTCTTCCGAACACGAGATATCTTTTTTGTCCGGAAGAAATGTGATTCAAAGTTTAGACAAAGACGAGTACGAAGTTTTGCCTGTATTTATTTCTAAAAGCGGCAAATGGCAGCTAACAAATGTTGAATCTTTATTAAAAATTAAAGACCCCATTAAATTAAAAAATACCACCAAAGAAATTTCTTTATATAAAAAGAACGACATCAAGAATTTAGAACAATCTATCGGTAAAAGGGTTGATGTAGTTTTTATTGCTCTTCATGGACCGTACGGCGAAGACGGATCCATTCAGGGTATGTTTGAATCTTTGGGAATTAAATATACGGGGTCAGGGGTGTTGGCGTCTGCCCTGGGGATGAACAAAGTTATTTTTAGAAAATTGATGGAACAGGAAATGATTCCTGTTCCAAAATACCTAGAACTTAAAAAAGGGGATAATTTTAAAAAGATAAAAAAAGTTTTAAAAAGACCACCATATTTTGTTAAGCCCTACGATCAAGGTTCCTCAGTTGGGGCTTCAATTGTAAAAAAAGATAAAGATTTGGGAAAAAGTATCAAGCTGGCCCACACTTTTTCTGAAATAGCTTTGGTGGATAAGTATATAAAAGGCAAAGAAGTAACTTGCGGTGTTATCGGAGGCAATAAACCAATAGCATTACCGCTTGTAGAGATAGTTCCTAATTCCGATTTTTTTGACTACACTTCTAAATATTCAGAAAGCGGCGCACAAGAGATTGTCCCTGCAAGAGTAAGAAAAAGTTTGGTAAAAAAAGTTCAGGAAATCGCACTCCAGGTTTATAAAACTGTCGGCTGTAAAGGATTTGCGAGAGTTGATTTTATTTTAGAGGATGATATCCGCCCGGTTGTCTTGGAAATAAATACAATTCCTGGGTTAACCGAAATGTCGCTTCTGCCAAAGGCAGCTAAAGCCGCAGGTATAGAATATCCTAATCTTATTGATAGAATAATAAAGTATGCAATCAAAGAAGATTAACCCCGTTGTTTCATGGTGGATGACCCCAAAACTTCCTTACCAGGACATATACGAGCTTCCGCTTTTGAAAAATAAAAGCGTCTTTGCTAAATATTCACATATTTTTTCGAGTTGGGTTGTTCATCCGATAAAAAGACGACTGGCGAAATACTATTTGGACTATCTTAAAAAAAATACAGGAATAGTTGTTGTCGGCGTTACCGGTAGTGCAGGAAAGAGTACAACAACGGGAATTTTGTCTCAAATCTTGTCGGAAAAATTTGAAGTTATGGTAACTCCTCCCGGAATAGATCCTGTTTTTAATATACCCAATACAATTCTTAGATGCACTAAAAATACCAAATATTTAATATTGGAAATGTCTGTCGAGTTTTCGGGAGAGATGGACTATTACTTGTGGTTGGCCCAACCTGACTGTGCAGTAATAACAAACATTCATGCTACACATCTGGAGTTTTTCAAAGACGAAGATGGTGTTCTTTCGGAAAAAGGTAAATTGGCAAACTCCCTCAACAAAAACGGTGTCGCATTTTTAAATTCCGCAGACAAACGACTTAAGGATTTTGCTAAAGATCTTAATTGTAAAGTTATCTGGTTTATTGGCGACGGACACCCAATTGAAGATAACTGGGAAGCGGCAAAATCGGTTGCTAAATATTTCAACTTTTCCGATAAGGCTTTAGAAAAAGTTCATTCACAACTTAAAATACCCGAACACAGAATGAACATCAAAAAATCCGGAGATATTACAATTCTTGACGATACATATAACAGCAACCCCTCCGCCGCCGTATCAGTCATAAAATATTTTGCAAAGATATCTAAAGGTTTTAGAGTCGTCGTTTTGGGTGACATGCTTCAGATGGGTGATTACAACAAGCAGGCCCATGAGATAGTTGGAATTGAGGCAGCAAAGTACAATTTTGATTTTGTAATCGGGGTGGGTAAATCTTCGGAAATAATCACTCGAACTGTTTCAAAAAAATCAAATAAAACTAAGGTTATATGGACCAAGAATGTTGATGAGGCAATTGGTGAAGTAAAAAAGATTTTAAAGCCAAATGCTTATGTTTTGGTAAAAGGTTCAAGGTCAATCGGTCTTGATAAACTTGTTGATTCACTCTCCTGATATTGTTTTCACAATGCTTCTGAATTAAAATACAGCCATGGGATCTACCAACTTTCTTCCTTTGGTTTTAGGCCTTCTCATTTTTTCATTTTTGATATCCTCCGTTTTGATTGTTCCTTACATAAATCTTTTGTTCAAGCTTAGGCTCACCAGAAGAAAAGAGGCACCAAAAAAGGGTAAGGTTCCACTTTTTGACAAGCTACACGATATTAAAGCTGGTACGCCGGTCGGCGGTGGAATTTTTGTTATTACGGTTGTAACGATATTTTTTGCCGCACTTTTTCCTCTTTCTGCTAGCCTGGGAGTTTTTGTAAAAACAGCCTACAATCTACGTAGTGAGCTTTTTGTAATTTTCTTTACTTTTATCTCCTTTGGGCTTTTGGGATTATCGGATGATTTACTTAAAATGTTTGGTAAACCCACTAAGGGAGTTTTGGGTTTGTGGTTTGGGTTGAGGAGAAAGCAAAAATTTTTCTTACAATGGGTTTTGGCCTTAATTGATGCTTATGCAATTTATAAATTTCTAGGCATTCATATAGTTAACCTTCCGATTATAGATGTAGTTTTAGATTTAGGAATTTGGTATGTTCCTTTTGCTGCTTTTGTAATTGTTTCATTTACTAATGCATTCAATGTTACCGACGGACTTGACGGACTTTCCACAGGTCTTCTTTTAATTTGTTTGGCCGCCTTTGGCATAATTGTTGCAAGCCATTTGGATACACCTTTGTCTCTCTTTATATCTTTATGGGTTGGTTCGCTCATAGCTTTTTTGTATTTCAACATCTGGCCTGCCAGAATTTGGCTAGGGGATGCAGGGGCTTTGTCTTTCGGTGCAACACTGGCGGTTATCGGACTTCTAACCGGAAGCATAGTTGCACTTTTAGTTATAGGCGGAATATTTGTTGTAGAAATAACTACATCAGCTATACAGATTTTAGGTTGGAAATACCTTAAAAGGCCGATCCTTCCTTTGGCGCCGCTCCACCATACTTTTTTGGCAATAGGTTGGGAAGAATCGAAAATTGTAATGAGAGCCTGGCTTCTTGGAATTATGCTTGCGATTTTCGGACTTTGGCTCGCCACAATCTGAGAGGCTTTGGTATTATTATTAAGTGAAGAAATTTAAGCTCCAAAAGCAAAGTAAAAGCCTGGATAGAAACCTTTTAGTTCTAATATTTGTTTTTTTAACTTTAGGACTTATTGTGATCGCTGATGCTTCGGCTCCGCAAGCACTAAACCAATATGGAGATAAATTCTTTTTCTTTAAACAGCAACTTCAATGGACTGCGATCGGAGTTGTTGCACTTATAGTGCTTTCTTTTGTTAAATACTCTTTTTGGGAAAAATTTGCAACACCCTTGTTTTTTCTGTCAGTATTTTTGTTGTTGGTGGTCCTGTTACCTCATTTTGGCCTTAAAGCCTTGGGAGCAAGAAGGTGGATCACTTTTGGGCCTATTAATTTTCAACCGTCAGAAGTAATCAAGCTAACATTGGCAATATATCTGGCAAAGGTTACCTCTAAATCAAAAAAGCCGATTTCGTATTTTCTACCCCTTGTTGTTTGTGCTGGTTTAATTATGATGCAGCCTGACTTGGGTACAACCTTAGTAGTTGCCGCAATAGGAATGTCCCAAATTTTTATTGCAGATGTAAGCCTTTTGTATTTTTTAGGCGCTTTTGGTGCGGGATTGGTTTCTGTTGCCATGCTTATAATTTTTTCACCTTATAGAAAAGACAGACTAATGACTTTTCTTCAAATGACCCAAGACCCCTTGGGAAAGTCGTACCATATTAGACAGGTTTTACTTGCGTTGGGTTCGGGAGGGTTGTTTGGAGTAGGTTTTGGTGCATCGAGACAGAAATATTTATTTCTACCCGAATCTTCGACCGATTCTATATTTGCCGTGATTGGGGAAGAGGTGGGTTTGGTTGGGTCTGCGGTACTAATCGGACTTTTTGTATATTTTCTTTTGAGAGGTTTAAAAATTGCCAGAGGTGCTCCAGATAAGTTTTCTCAAAGCCTTGCAACGGGAATTACGGCTTGGATTGCAGGTCAGGCTTTTCTCAACATTGCCTCAATGGTTGCTTTGGTTCCTTTGACGGGAATCCCGCTTCCGTTTTTTTCTTACGGGGGTACCAGTCTTCTTATGATTCTTTCGGCATGCGGTATACTTCTAAATATATCCAAATATGCAGGCTACGAAAAAGCAAAAAAATAAGATTATCGAATCAAAAATAGACAAAATCGTTCTAACAGGCGGGCACGGGGCTACCGCGGCCTATGCTTTGGTTCAAGAGATTCAAAAAGAAAACAAAAGCTGGGATTTATATTGGATAGGCACAAAGCTGGCTATAGAAGGTAAAACCGTAGAGACTTTGGAATCAAGTATTCTGCCGCAATTGGGTGTTCATTTTATAAACATAAGTGCTGGAAGGCTTCAGAGAAAATTTACTTTGCACACAATTCCATCGTTTCTAAAGATTCCTTTGGGATTTTTTCAAGCTTTTTTCCACATTTTTAAATTAAAACCAAACGTGGTATTTTCGTTTGGCGGATTTGCATCATATCCGGTTTCTTTGGCGGCCAGGTTTTGCGGGGTTCCGGTTCTACTTCACGAGCAGACCAATTCGGCCGGAAGAGCATCTTTAGCTAGTGCACCCCTGGCGAAAACTGTCTGTATCTCTAGAGAAGAAAGTTTAAAGTATTTTCCCAAAAGCAAAGTAATTCTGACCGGCAATCCCGTTAACAGGGAAATGTTTGACTTAAAAACAAATGAAAGTATAGAAAAAACAATTTTTGTAACCGGGGGCTCCAGGGGTTCTCAGAATATTAATTTAGTACTCGAAGAAATATTACCAAACATATTAAAAAAATATACTTTATTTCATCAGACGGGAGACCTGGATTTTGAAAAATTTACAAATCTCAGAGCAGCACTGCCGACCGATTTAAGGAACAAATATTTTGTTAGCTCCGTCCTTTCCCCAAAAGAAATGGTCGATGTATACAAAAGGTCTAATTTAGTGGTTGCTCGTGCCGGAGCCAATACCGTATCGGAGATTGTTGCCGCAAAAAAACCTTGTATTCTTATACCCCTACCAATAAGTTTTATGGACGAACAGACATTAAATGCTAAATGGGTCGAAAATTTTGGTTTGGCAAAAATAATAAACCAAAAAGACCTCAATTCCGTCTTGTTGCTTCGGGAAATCGAAAGTCAGCTCAAAATGATTCCTGATATAAATAAAAAAGTTTCTAAAAAAACTTCACCTGACTTTGGCGCTTCTCGGAGAATAATCAAGGTAATAGAAGATTCCATTAGGTGAAAAAATATATATATCTCGGTGTTCTATTTATTGGTGCTTTATTTATTTTTTCTTACCCATTTTTTATAAAAATAAAGACTTCCTGTAAAACACAGTACGGTGATTGTCCCAAGGAAATTAAAGAAATTACACAAAAAAGCGACGGCATGAGTTTGGTTTCGGCAAGGAGTCTTCTGAAAAAGGAAATCAAAAAAAATGTTTTAGTATCAGATGTTTCTTTACAATTTAAATTACCAAATGAACTGGTGGTAGACGTTATTATTAAAAAACCGGACTTTAATTTACATTCCTATTCTTCAAACCGATATGTGTTGGTGGATAGAGAGGGTGTTGTAATTTTGGAAGGAACAAACTCTGCGCTGCCCCTTATCGAGTTGGATCCGGATCTTCCTAAGGTTGGCCAAAATGTAAATCAGAATATCCTGTTTAGCTCTAAAATAATGTTAGGGGTTAATAGTATGTATCAGGTTAAAACAGGTAGGCTTGTTGATTCGGGTTTGGTTGTTGAACTCCCAAACACAATTAGAGTAATATTTCCTTTGCAGGGTGATGCCGATATACTTCTCGGTTCTTTGCGTTTAATTTATACAAAGATCGAATCGGGTGGAGTAAACGGAGGGTATACCGAAATTGACTTGCGTTTTAAAAATCCGGTATTAAGATAGTATTAGAACAAACAAGTATTAAATATGTCAAAGAACAGAATTGTTGCAGCAATAGAAATTGGATCCTCAAAGGTTGCTACATTGGTAAGTAAAATCGACGAAGACCCCGTTAGCTTGGAATCTGTAGTTAACATTGTAGGAGCCTCCTCTACTCCATCTAAAGGAATCAAAAAGGGCCAAATTGTAGACATTGAAGAAGCTGTTGAGGCAACCGTTACCTCGGTTGAATCCGCGGAGAGAATGGCGGGATACAATCTTGATTCGGCTTATGTTGCGATAGGGGGCGGTCAAATTCATTCTCAAAATTCCCACGGGGTTGTTGCTATATCGGACCCCAACGGGGAGATTAATCAAAGCGATGTCGATCGTGCAATAGAGGCAGCTTCGGCTGTAACTCTTCCCGCTTCGCGCGAGGTAATTCATGTTTTACCTAGGGAATATATTGTAGATGGGGAATCCGGAGTCCGTGACCCGATTGGTATGAGCGGTGTAAGGTTGGAGGTTGATACTCATATTATTTCTGCGAGCAGTGCAACTATTAAGAATATTAGAAAAGCGGTCGCAGAAGTGGGGATACAAATAGAAAGTCTTGTTTTTACCGGATTGGCATCAGCTGAGGCTGTAGTATCGCCCACAGAGAAGGAATTGGGATGTGTTCTTATCGATATTGGCGGCGGCACAACATCTATTGTTGCTTATGTAGACGGATCTATAAGCTATTCCGGTGTGATTCCAATTGGGGCGAACCATGTAACTAACGATTTAGCTATAGGGCTTCGTTGTGACCTGGGAGATGCGGATAAAATAAAGCTGGCCCTTTCTGCAAAACGAAAAAAGGCTGCGGGGACTACAGGTTTAGAAGAGGATGAGTTGGACCTTGCTACCTTGGGGGTTACAGAAATAAGAAAAATCAGCAGAAAGACATTACTGGAAGGTATCATTAGGCCTAGATTGAATGAAATTTTTACCATGGTAAAAATAGAACTAGAGAAGCAGAGTCTGGCGACAAGAATTCCAGCGGGTGCAATTATCACCGGAGGCGGCGCAGAAACTGCAGGTGTAATTGATTCCGCAAAGCGAATGTTGGGCCTTCAGGTTAGAGTTGGTATTCCTTCGGGTGTTACAGGATTAATAGACGAGATAATAACCCCGGCATATTCAACCAGTATTGGACTTTTACATTTTGGCAGTAAGCAAGCCCCCTCTCACAACTTGACATCTTTCAGAAAAAAGATAAAACTACCTCAAGCATCAGGATTTTTTGGAAAAATTGTTGATTCAGTACGCGATCTTCTGCCTTGAGTTTTTCTACTGCTCACTATACAATGCGGCGTAGCTTAGACGTTCCTAAAAAATAATATGGCACTTGTTAAACCCGACTCTGCTAGGATTGCAAAAATAAAAGTCATTGGAGTTGGTGGAGGTGGTGGTAACGCAATCTCTTCAATGATAGATGCGGGTAATATTAACGGAGTTGAGTTTATTGCTATTAATACAGATGCTCAGGTGCTTTTGGCAAACAAAGCTCCTACAAAACTTCAGATCGGGGACAAACTTACAAAAGGGCTCGGAGTAGGTGGTCATCCGGAAATCGGAGAACAAGCCGCGCAAGAATCCATAGAAAAAATAAAGGAGCTCCTCATTGACTCGGATATGGTTTTTGTAACAGCGGGTATGGGTGGCGGAACAGGAACGGGGGCAGCACCAACAATCGCAAAGCTCGCAAAGGAAAGCGGCGCTTTAACTGTGGGTGTTGTTACTAAACCGTTCTCTTTCGAAGGAACAAGAAGACTTGTTGCTGCGGAAGACGGAATAGAAAAACTAAAAGAAGCAACGGACACCTTAATTGTTATACCCAACCAAAGGTTGATGGATGTTATCGATAAAAAGATGCCGCTTGTTGAGGCCTTTAAAGTTGTCGACGGAGTTTTGGGCCAGGCGGTTGGTGGAATTGCAGACATAATCACAACGGCAGGACTTGTTAATGTGGACTTTGCGGACGTCAAAACAATTATGAAAGACGCGGGAAGTGCGCTTTTGGGAATTGGTGTCGGAGTTGGAGAAAACAGGGCCCAAATGGCTGCAAGGGCTGCAGTAAGTTCTCCACTTTTAGATCTTTCGATAGAAGGAGCCAGGGGTGTTCTCTTTAACATAGCCGGAGGTGATGATTTAACAATGTTCGAAGTAGACGAAGCGGCGAAGATTATAAGTGGGGCGGCGGATCCCGATGCCAATGTTATTTTTGGAGCCGTAATAAAAGACGACTTGGCGGATCAGATCAAGATTACGGTTATAGCTACGGGTTTTGATGAAACTCGTTCAAAATTGGCTCAGATGAGCCAACCTGTTACACAACCGCTACAGGGAGTGATGGGCGAGGCACCAAGGTCAAACCAGTCTCAGGCGGAGTCGGGTGAGGACGACAACCCTCCGGAGGACGATGGTGGAGATAATGACCTATTTGGTAGTAAATTTGAAATTCCGGCTTTTTTGAGGAAAGGTAGGCAAAATTAAGCTTCCAAGTGCTATTACGATGTAGTAGAATAGGCTTCATATGGCCAAAACCAAGGCGTATTTTGATTCCCCCGAGCCTAATGTCAATTTCCCCGAGCTCGAAAAAGAGCTTCTGTCACACTGGTATAAAAAGGGTGTTGTTAAGAAATATTTAGCAAAAAACAAAGACTCCAAGAAGTATTTTTCGTTTCAGGACGGACCAATTACCGCCAACAATCCCATGGGGGTGCACCATGGCTGGGGAAGAACATATAAAGACCTTTGGCAAAAGTACAAGAATATGCAGGGTTTTAGGCAACGTTTTCAGAACGGTTTCGACGCTCAAGGTTTATGGGTTGAGGTAGAGGTAGAAAAAGAACTTGGTTTTAGGAGCAAAAAAGACATAGAAGATTTTGGTGTAGCAAAATTTGTCCAACTCTGTCGAGACAGAGTCAAGAAATATTCAGAAATACAAACCGAACAAAGCAAAAGACTGGGATACTTCATGGATTGGGAGCATTCCTATTACACACTAAGCGAGGACAATAACTACATGATTTGGCATTTTCTCAAAAAGTGTTTCGACAACGGCTGGATTTACAAAGGCAACGACTCTGTTCCTTGGTGTCCCAGATGCCAAACGGCAATATCACAACACGAGATGTTAACCGAAGATTATAAAGAGCTTACCCACGAATCGGTTTATTTGGCTTTTCCAATAGTTGGTCAAAAAGATGAGTTCTTTATGGTTTGGACCACGACCCCCTGGACTATTCCCGCCAATATTGCAATTGCAATTGATGAAAAGCTAGAGTATTCCCAAGTAGAAATCCAGGGCAAGAAATACTGGATCGCTAAAGAATCTGTCCCAAGGGTTGTGGGTGGCGCTAAACATAAAATTCTTAAAACAGTCCCGGGCGCAAAACTTGCCGGGCTTAGGTATAAAGGTGCATTTGACGATATACCAAATGTACAAACGGTTTCCTCAAAATCAGAAGACAGATTCCACATTGTTGTTTTAACAGACTCTTTGATTTTGCCAATAACAACATCCGAAGGAACAGGTCTTGTTCACACTGCCGTTTCGGCGGGGTCGGAAGACTTTAAGCTGGGTAAAAAATTGGGGTTACCCATGATACCTGTTATTAATGATGACGCTTCGTATATAGAAGGAATGGGATTTTTGTCAGGTGGAAACGCCAAAAAACACCCCGAACTCATTTTAGATCATTTGAAAAAACTCGACGCGGAAGGAAAACATTTTTATTTTAAAGTAGAAAAAATAACTCACAGATACCCGGCTTGTTGGAGATGTAAAACCGAATTGGTTTGGAAAGTAACGGATGAATGGTATGTCTCCATGGATACCCCACCCGCGGTTTCAAAATCTAAACAAGACAAACCCGTTAACTGGGACGAAGACGAAGAAGCACCTAAAGCCGATACCCGCACCCTTAGAGAAAGAATGAAAACGGTTGCCTCAAAGATAAATTGGATCCCTTCTTTTGGTTTGGACCGGGAGTTAGATTGGCTTTCTAATATGCATGACTGGTTGATAAGTAAGAAAAACAGATACTGGGGTTTGGCCCTTCCGATTTGGGAGTGCAAAAGTTGCGGACGGTTCGAAGTTGTCGGTTCAAAAGAGGAACTAAAAGATAGGGCTGTTTCGGGTTGGAAAAATTTTGAGCGTTTGACACCCCACAAACCACAAATCGACGAAATAAAACTTAAATGTTCATTCTGTGGACAAGAATCAGAAAGAATTGAGCCCGTGGGTAATCCGTGGTTAGATGCAGGTATAGTTCCGTTTTCAACAATAAGCGAAGACAATCTAGCCTGTAATTTTGCGAAAACAAAAACTAAACCTTTGTATTTGGAGGATAGGAAAAAATGGTTGAACTGGTTTCCTGAGAGCTTTATAACCGAGAGTTTTCCGGGGCAGTTTAAGAATTGGTTCTATGCAATGATCGCAATGAGCACTGTTCTGGAAGACATTAATCCTTTTAAAACTGTTTTAGGTTTTGCAACTTGTGTAGGGGAAGACGGCAGGCCAATGCATAAAAGCTGGGGCAATGCCATCGAATTTAATGAGGGAGCAGACAAAATTGGAGTAGATGTTATGAGGTGGATGTATGTTCGGCAAAACCCTGCAGAAAATCTGCTTTTCGGTTACAAAATAGCAGATGAAACAAGGAGGCGTTTTCACCTAAAACTTTGGAATATTTATAACTTTTTTGTTACTTATGCTAACTTGGACGGCTTTGTGCCTTCAAACTCCAAAAAATCAGACTCGGTTTTAGATAAATGGCTAAACGCCAGATTGGACGAAACAGTTTCTGTTGTAACCGAAAGCTTGGATAAATTTGATCCATATACCGCAACCGCCTCCATAGATAAATTCGTTGATGATTTTTCTTTGTGGTATGTCAGAAGGTCCAGAGATAGAGTGGGGCCCGCAGCCGAATCAGAAAAAGACAAAAATGCTTTTTACTCCGTTTGTTACGGAGCACTTGTTACGCTATCTAAACTTTTGGCTCCATTTATGCCGTTTATGAGCGAAGTTGTTTATAAAAATCTTACCAAAGAAGAATCCGTTCATTTAGCAGATTGGCCTAAAACCAAATCTGCAAGAACTAATTCGGATGCTTTGATAAAAGAAATGGAGTTTGCCAGGCTTGTGTCCGAAAAGGCTCACGCGTTAAGAAAAGAAAAATCACTAGCGGTAAAACAACCGCTTTCCAAACTTGAGGTTACCGGATACAAGTTTAGTGATGCTATAGCCGAACTTATAGGTAACGAGGTCAATGTTAAGTCTGTGGTATCCAAAGAAGGAAAATCCGGCTTAACTGTTAAGCTTGATACTAAAATAACAAAAGAGCTTAAAGAAGAGGCGGCGGTAAGAGAATTGGTAAGGTCAATTCAAGACGAAAGAAAAAAGCTTGGCCTCAATCTTACTCAAAAGATTAATGTTTCTGTTCCAAGCCTGCCGACCGATAAAAAGTTGGTGTCTTGGATGCAGAAGAAAGCCCAGATTTCTGAAATCTCAAGCGGTAAGTTTAAGGTAGTTAAGGTATAAGTTAATGAAGGATATTTTGTTGGTTGCCCCAATTGCGTTTCTTTTATCACTAAGTGCATTTGTGTTGCTTTCTATTTCTCCCGGACTGTTTCCATTGCACTTTGTATATCTTTTTTTGGCTATTTTTGCTTTTTGGTTATTTTCACAAATTGACTTTGAAATACTTTCGATGTTTTCGATACATTTATATGTTATTTCGGTTTTTCTTTTGATAATCACTATTTTTATAGGTGCGGTTACAAGGGGGACTGTTAGATGGATCCCGCTTGGCCCTGTAAGCCTTCAACCTGCGGAGCTTGCAAGACCTTTTCTTCTTGTTTTTTTTGCTAAATTTTTAACGGAGGGTAGATTCAATCTTAAAAAAATTATTTCAACATTTTTACTTTTATCGTTTCCCGTTTTTCTTATCCTTAGGCAGCCATCTTTGGGAGTATCGATTTTGACGGTCATCGGTTTTTTGGGAGTTTTGATATCAACGGGTTTTAGTAAAAAATATATCCTTTTAGGTTTTGGGGTCTTGGTCCTTATGATGCCGCTGTTTTGGAATATCTTAAAACCCTATCAAAAAGATAGGATAATGGCATTTGTTTCACCGTCAAAGGATACCTTGGGTTCCGGTTACAATAGTTTGCAATCGACCATTGCAGCAGGGTCCGGTAGGCTTTTTGGGTTAGGCTTGGGACACGGGTCCCAAACCCAGCTTTCTTTCCTACCCGAAAAACAAACCGATTTTGTGTTTGCAGCTACCGCCGAAGAACTAGGTTTTGTAGGATCAGTTTTAATGCTTTTAACAACTGCAATGATTCTTTGGAGACTTACTGTTTATGCCGAACGTCCGGAGAACCCTGCTGCAAGGGCCTATTTATCGGGGCTTTTTTTGACTTATCTGGCCCAAGTGTTTGTTCATGTGGGAATGAATATGGGAATGCTCCCTGTTACGGGAATACCGTTTCCTTTAGTTTCGGCAGGAGGGTCTTCGCTTTTGGCCACAATGATAGGGTTGGGGATTGCCACAAAAGCTGTTAGGAGGTAAAATACGAGCTTATGAAGTACGCTGTAGTGCGCATAACAGGCAAACAATATAGGGTAGAAGAAGGTAAAGAAGTCTTAGTGGACAAAGTTGTCGACACCAAAAAACTCGCTTCGGAAGTTTTGATGATTGTCGATGGCGACAAAGTAGAAGTTGGGACTCCCGTTTTAGAAAAGGCCAAAGTTAGCCTCAAAGTGGTTCAAGAAATGGAAAAGGGCGTAAAAGTAGAAATTTATAAGTTTAAGGCCAAATCTAGATACCGAAGACACACAGGTTTTAGGGCACAATACACCCGTCTTTTAGTCGAAAAAATCTCCGCTTAACCCTCAAAATATATCAGTCTATAACTTAGTGATCTCTTGACAACTGTGAAAAGTTGCTTTATATTGTGGACTTAATATGTCTACACACAAAGCGGCAGGAAAAGCTTCACAACATGTAAGCCCGGCAGGAAAAAGGCTTGGAGTTAAACTTTTTGGCGGTGAAAAAGTCACAAAAGGGCAGATCCTCGTAAGACAAAGAGGCACAACCATTGTAAAAGGTGTTGGTGTAAAAATCGGCAGAGACCACACGGTTTATGCAACCTTGAACGGTATCGTTAAATTTGGAACAAAGTTAGGCAGAAGGTTTGTGTCGGTAATTTCGGGATAATATGGCAGAAGAAGTTATACAGCTAGAAATTAATCAAGTTCAACCCAACCCCCTTCAACCTCGTGGTGCAATTACTCCTGAAAGTTTGGTAGATTTGGTAGATTCTATAAGAGAACATGGCATTCTAGAACCTCTCGTGGTTGCCAAGACCCCCGCAGGATTCCAACTTATAGCAGGAGAAAGAAGATGGAGAGCCTCAAAACTCGCAGGTTTGACTCATGTCCCTGCAATTATAAGAGAAACTTCACCCAAGGGAATGCTCGAAATGGCCTTGGTAGAAAATGTACAAAGAGTAGATCTTAACCCACTGGATCGCGCTAAAGGTTTTGAGCGCTTAATGAACGAATTCGGCTTAACCACAAGCGAAATCGCGGTAAGAATCGGTAAATCTGTTGCGTACGTAAGCAATTCCTTAAGACTTTTGTCACTTCCGGATGCACTTAAAGACGGACTGCTTTCGGGTTTGATTAGCGAAGGCCACGCAAGAGCGCTTGCCGCAATCGACGATAGCAATTTAATGATCGAGGCTTACAAGATTATTCTTAGAGAAAGTGGCTCAGTAAGACGCGCAGAAGAACTTGCCAGAAGAATGAAAGTTAAGTCTCAACAGGTTACAAAAGCCCCCACAGAACATATGAGAGTGGTTTCGGAAGAAATTGACAAAATGCAGGCGGAGTTAGAGCACGCATTTGTTAACGGCAACCCCGACGAGGCCAAAAAATCTACGGTTAAACTTATAAGATCCAGAAGAGAAACAAGAATTCTTTTTATATTTAAGGGTGGCTTAGACGAAACAGAGGACAAACTTCAGAGGATTTACAAAGCAGTAACAGAATAATTAAGACTCGTCCCCCTTTTTGCATCGTTTGAGAAATTTATGTGTGATTTTCTGTGACTTAAAGGGAATAGTTTGGAAGTTTTACAAAAGAAGCATTTTTTACAGGCCAATAAACCAACCAGGCTTTACCACTCATACTCTTTTTGGTTATAGCACCAAAAGCACGAGAATCGGATGAGTGAGGTCTGTTATCTCCCATTACAAAATATTTATCATCGGGTACTAGGTACTCGGTGCCTTCCGGGAGGAAAAACCCGTCGTTGGTATACAAATCGCTGGCAAGGTATGGCTCTTCTAAAATTTTATCGTCGATATACACTCGGCCATCTTTAACCATAACCCGCTCTCCTGGCATGCCTATTACTCTTTTGATATATTCGTCTGTTTCCGAGGTGGGTGGAGTAAATACAATTACATCGCCTCTTATTGGATCTCTTCTGTAATATGTTACCTTTTCTGTTAAAAGGTATTCTGCGTCGGGAAAATTTGGTTGCATGGACTGCCCCTTAATCTTGTGAGGTCGCATGATTAGAAGGTATACAAAGAAAAATATACCCACTGCAAAAACGACTACCTCCAAAATATCCAAGAAAAAAGCGCCAAGTTTACCAAACATAATTCATTATGTTTATTTTTTATTTAAATTACAAGTGCTTGGCACCACCCTTCGTGTTAAAATACGCATAAGGACGACTAGCTCGGTGGTAAGCTGAGCTTGCCACTGAATTGTGGTAAGCTGCTTCGCATCTTGCCACCTAGTTTTTTGTCCAATCCAGGACGACTAGCTCAGTGGTAGAGCGTTCGATTCACATTCGAAAGGTCGTTGGTCCGATCCCAACGTCGTCCACATTTATTGTCAACAATAAAATCTGAGGTTATACTGAATTTGTCGTGTTTTTCCAAAAACTTTTTTTCAAGGTATTAAGTTTCCGCAATCTGGCCATAATGGCCGTATTTCTTTTCCTTATTACAGGCGGATATTTTCTGTTAGGAAAAAAAGCCCCTAAAACCGACGCGGGATATCAATCTCCGCAAATATTTATTTACGGAGGTGATAATAGTTTTTCGGCAGGCGGTTTAATTTCTTTAGCTTCAACAGACGAGCCCGCCGTTCAGATTGGTGGCTATAACATTTCGGGTAATGCAACGGTGGAAGTCTATAAGGCCAACCCGGATATGCTTTTGGACTACCTAACACACGATAAAGACGGTAAGCAGACAAAAACAAAGCCCGATGTTTCAAAACTCGAATTTGTAGGCACCACATCTCATTCAATAAATACCAACTCATACGAAGGTTCAAAAGTTAGCCTTCCTTTGGCTGAGAGCGGAGTCTGGTATCTAAAAGTTAAAATCGGCAATGTAAACGCCGACGCCTTTGTTCTACGAAGCGGATATGGGATTTTGGCTAAAGAAGGGGATAACGAATTTATTTTTTGGGGCCAGGACTTTAAAACTAAGAGGAGTATAAATGCCGGAAGTTTAAGCGTCCTAAATATGCAGGATACAAAAAAGAGTCTTTCCCAGACTAATTTTGATTCCGAAGGATTGGCAAAAGCTCCGATTACCGAAGAAGCTGATATAGCTTTTGCCCAAATTAACGACCAAATTGCAATAGTGCCTCTAAATCTCAAGTATCTAAACACGCCCTCGTATAAGTCTTATCTACAAAAAGCTCAAAATACAAATTATTTTGTGTTTACAGATAGACCTTTGTATAAACCGGGCGACAAAGTTTATTTTAAAGCAATACTTCGAAACGACGACGATGCCAGGTATACAATCCCTTCGGGTAGTGCAAAAGTAAAGATTTCTAGCGGATACGGCCCAGAAGAAATTAAATATGAAAAAACCTATCCTATTTCTTCCGAGGGCACGGTAGTTGGTGAGTATCAATTATCTGCCGATGCAAAAGTGGGTGGATACAGTCTGGAGATAAGCACAGGCGGGTCTAACGAAAATATTAGCTGGTCGGAGTCTCATTGGTGGAACGGATCGGTTTACTTTGATGTTGAATATTTCCAGAAACCGCAATATTTTATAGAAGTAACTTCTCCCAAAACCGAGTTGATTGCAGGGGATAAATCTACTTTTAAAATTCAGGCGAGTTATTTTTCCGGGCAGCCTTTGGCAGGACAAAAAGTAAAATATAGAGTAGCTGCAGGCGATTATTACGATTATCAATATTACTCAGATATTAATTATCTAAGATCTAGTCTCTCAAACGACTACAAATATTCTTATTATGGTTCCCATACTGTTTTGGAGGGTGTAACCGAACTTGATAAAAACGGTCAAAAAGAAATTACGTTCGATACAAAGATGGATTTCAATAATGGAAGAAGCCAGGTTTTTGCCATAGAGGCAACACTTGACGATAACTCCCAGACTCCCTCTTTCTCCAGACAAAATGTTTTGGTTTATGCAGGCCAATACGGAATTTACAGATCGGACTATTCTTATGGCGGCAAAGTAAATACCGATCTCTCCATTCCTTTGCAACTTTACGCGTACGAGCCTGATGCAAATATCGCTGGTGTCCAACTAACAGCAAAAGTACACTGGGAAACATGGGAAAGTTATAACGATCCTAATCAAAAGTATCCCCAGTACAAAAAAGTAGAACAAGACCTGTCGGAAATAAAAGGTACAACGGACTCAAAGGGTAATGTAAAGTTAAACTTTAAACCCCAAAAAGTAGGTTTTTACACATTTAAGATTCAAGGTACAGACGAAAAGGGTAATACTATTGGTAATACATTTTATGCATATGTCAGCGACCAAGATCAACCTGCATATACACCCCAAGGTGGAAATGAGTTAACAGTTAGTACCGATCGTGAACAATATAGTCCTGGCGATACAGTAAAACTTTCCATCTACTCCAAAACTTCGGACAGAGATGTGTTTTTAGCGATGGAGAGAGGGAGAGTTAATAGGTTTCAGATTGTTCATCTAAACGGAAACAAAGGCAGTATAGATCTGCCAATTTTAGACACGGATATTCCTAATATGTACGCCAAAGTTTCCGCATTTTCTTCGAATGCACTCGACGGTAGCTCTGTAAATCTAAAAGTATCCACTCTAAGTAAGCGTGTTGTTGTGGGGCTTAAATTTGATAGTAAAAAATACGCTCCGGGAGATACGGTTAACGTTCAAGTTACAACAAAGGATGGATTTGGAAATCCTGTTTCTTCCGATGTTGCTCTTTGGGCCGTGGATAAGGCCATTTTTGAACTATCAGACTCAAAGTTGGGTAATATATTTAATACTTTTTGGAATGAAAGAGGTGACACCACCCAAGAGGATCATTCATTAGAAGGAATTGTGGCATATAGCGCAGAAGGCGGCGGATGCTTCCTGTCCGGCACAAAGATTTTGATGTCAGACGGCAAAGAAAAGAATATCGAAGACGTAAAAGTCGGTGACTACGTATTAACCTATACCTCTGATTCCTCTAAGAAATTGGTCAAAGCTAAAGTTTTAGCAACTCAAAAGGCGGTTGACCCGGGTTATTTGATCATTAACGGTAATCTAAAAGTAACTCCCGATCATATAATTATGGCCAATGGAGTTTGGAGAGAAGCAGGAAGCGTGCAATTTGGCGACGAGTTGTTGTCTTCAAACGGCGATAAAGTAAAAGTTTATTCAATTGAATGGCAAAGGGGCAAAGTAGATGTTTACAATTTAACTGTAGACAAGTATCACACATATTTTGCCAACGGACTTTATGTGCACAATCAAAAAGGGGATTCCAGAAGCACATTTAAAGACACTGCATATTGGAATCCCAGCGTTAAAACAAACTCGTCGGGTTTGGCAACTGTTTCGTTTAAACTCCCGGACAATCTTACAACTTGGACCGTAGCGGCCGTTGCAGATACGGCAGATACCAAAGTCGGTCAAACCACCGAAGAAATTATTGTAACCAAAGATGTTATTGTAAGACCTATTCTTCCAAACATAATAAGGTTGGGGGACACATTAGTTGTTTCTGCTTTGGTCCAAAACTCAACCGACTCCGACAAAAACTTCGATGTAGATCTTAAGTTTGATTCAGGAGACGTCACTACAACTTCGTTCAAAAACGTTAAAATAGCAACTAACTCAATAGAAAGGTTTGCTTGGGAAATAAAGCCGCAAAAAGAAAACCCTAACGCAAAATTGGAAGTTACCGCACAAGTATCCGATAACGAAAAAATATCAGACGGTGTAATTTCAGAAATTCCCGTTATTCCTTTCGGATATTTTGTCACGACTTCGGAAGCCGGTGACGGCAACAAGGATTACAACATTGCTATTCCACAGAATGTTTCTAAAGAAAAGTCAAAGTTAACACTTTCTCTTTCCCCAACAGTTTTGGGAACACTACCGACAGCGATGAAATATTTGGTTAACTATCCTTACGGTTGTACGGAACAAATCACAAGCCGATTTGTTCCGGCACTTATAGCCAAGGCAAACCCGACACTTTTTGCCGATGCGCTTAAAGACAAAGATATCGACGAGATAATCCAAAAAGGTATAGCAAGATTAGTTGCCACTCAAAATGGGGACGGCGGTTGGACATGGTGGTTTACAGGGACATCCGATCCTTATATTAGCTCCTATGTTGCGGAATATTTAGTTTATGCCCAAAAGCTAGGTTATAAAGTAGATAAAAATTCGTTGGACAGAGCCAGGGGTTATTTGGGATCTAAGTCCTATTACGACTACAAACAGCAAAAAGAAATTGCATATACTGATGACGAAAAAGCAATTAAAAATTACGGCCTTGTTATTTTAGGAAACACAAAAGACATACACACTGTAAATGTTGAAAGTCTTTCTTTGGACACGCTTGCTTTAAATGTAATAACCAACTCTTCACTTGGTAATAAAAATCCCGCATCAAACGGTTTAAACAGACTAACTTCTATGGCGCAAACCCAGGGGGACAGTGTTTACTGGGAAGCAGGTAGCAAACTTCACTTTGGATCAAAAGACGCTTCTACGGCATTTGCAATAAGAGCAATAATTGCTTCTAACGGGGATCGGGAATTGGCTGTAAAAGCCTCTAAATATTTAATCAGAAACAGAAAGTTTGAATATTGGTCCAACACTTTTGCAACAGCACAAGTTGTAAGGGCGGTGACTGATCTATCCAAAACAGGCGGTGAATCTAACCCAAACTTCTTATACTCTGTAACACTTGATGACAAAGAGCTTGCAAATGGCCAAGTCCAAAATATAAAAGATAAGTTGCAAGATATAGATATTGATACCTCTAAAATTAACTCTAAAGGATCTAATCTAAAAGTTACCATCGAAGGCCAAGGTCAGTTATATTCCGCCTTTGTCTCTAAACTTTTCTACACCGATACAAAAGCAGACGCTGTTAAAAATGGACTTTCTATAAAACGGGAATATATTAACGAAAAAGGAGATCAGTATCAGTTGGCGGTTGGTGATAGCGTTATCGTTAAGATAACTGCGACAGGGCCCAAAGCACCCGAAAATTATGCCGTAATCACCGACGAACTACCTTCGGGAATGGTTCCGGTTAACCCCATGTTCAAAAACGAGCAATATGGCGAAAACCCGCTTCCGGCTTATTTTTCAAACTCTTATGTGACGGGAATGGATGTTACACAAAATGGTGCTGTCTTGTCTTTGTATCTATTGGAACCGGGAACACACACTTTTACATATAGAGCCCGAGTAGTTAGTGCCGGTAAGTTTACGGTACCCCCTGCAGAAATAAGTTTGATGTATGATCCCGCAGTAAACGCCAGAACAGAGGTGCAAACATTAACCATAGCAGAAGAATCAAAACTTATCCCGACGGCATTTATTCAGGTTATATTTAAGAAATATTTCTGGAACATAATACTTGGAGTGTTTGGTGTATCCGCACTCATTGCGATTATTGTAAAAATGAAGGGTTCGGGGTTTAAGTTGTCAGAGCTTAAATCAAAACTTTTAAAAATTTTCAAGAAAAATAAAGATATTACGCCACCGATCACTCCTGACGTACAATGAAAAAAGTCATCATTAAGATCGTTTTCTTAACGATAGTTTTTAGTGTACCTTTTCTTATGGTACATAAAAATGTACTGGAAATTCCCAAAGGCGAGTATAACAAAGTTCTACACTTTGATAAGGAAAGTTTTATTTTAGGAATTTCGGAAGCAGAAAAAGACGGTGGGGAATTGGAATACAAAGTAAGAGGTGGAGTGGTGCCGCATCATCTTTTGGCTAGTTCGATAATCGCTGATTTTTTTAAGAAACTATCACAAAATCCCCCCGAAACAATAATACTTTTAGGACCCAATCATTTAGAAACTGGAGATTTTAAGGCGCTAACTAATTCCAAGTCTTGGATGACGGAATACGGGGTAGTTAGGCCCGACCCAGAAATACTAAGCATTTTGCTTAAGAAAAATTTAGTAAAAATAGACGATAAAGCTGTAGAGGAAGATCAATCTATTTCGTCACCTATGACTTTTGTAGCTTTTTACCTTCCTTCAACAAAAGTTGTGCCGATAATTCTAAGTGCAGATATGAAAGAAGAAGATATTTCAAAACTTTCGGAAGAGATTTCAAAAATAATTAAAAGCAAAAACGCAATTCTGGTTTCTTCTATCGACTTTTCGCACTATCTCAGTTTTGATCAGGCAGAGGCGCGTGACTTGGAATCTATCACCGCAATTAAAAATTTTGGTTGTAGTAAGATAATCAAATTCGATAGCGATAATATGGACTCCGCACCGGCAATGTGTACGCTTTTGTATACGATGCTTTCTTTAGGATCTACCAATATCGATATACAAACACACGAAAATTCTTACAACATTCAAAAGTCGGGTAGTGACTCCACTACTAGTTATTTTTCTATTTTTTTCCACTAAAATAAAAACAGAAGAATTCGATAAATTATGTCGGCAAGAAACTTGAAATATATATTGTTAACTATCTGGACGGCATCCATTTTGCTGGGACTATATACAATCTTTAAAAATACCCCCTTTTCCACACTCAAAACACCTCTTTCTGTTACCGGGTTGCTTCAAAGAATTTTTGGAATAACGGCATTTGTTTGTTTGTTTTACCAAATTATTTTGGGTAGTTACATGCAGGTTTTGTCGGAAAGGGTCGGCGGATTTATTTATAAGTTTCATATTCTGCAAGGTGTGTTTGTTTATGTCCTGATTTTGTTTCACCCCGTTTTCTTTTTGATTTTTAATTACTTTGCAGGGAGAGGGGTTGATCCTTACTATGTTTTTACTCAAGTTTGTGTTTTATGCCAAAATAAGGGAGAACTATATTACTCTTTGGGTAAGGCCTCTTTCTGGATTTTAAATATTACCGTTTTTTCGGGACTTTTTAGAACAATGAATCACTTTATGAGGGTCAACTGGAAAAAGTTTCACAATCTAAATTATTTGGTTTTTGGTCTTATTTCTATTCACGGATATTATGTGGGAAGCGATTTTGGTACTCAACCATTTTTTGGTATGGCGATGGTTTTTGTATTAATTTATCTTTATGTTTTATTGTTTAGGAAGGCCCCGGAGATGTATTTGGAGTTAAAAAACTGGTTTAGATCAAATTGATCGGGTATCGGTCACATGTTAAAAAAGTGACCGGTACTCCGCGCCCGATTATGGTTGATTGTAAAACCTATATCCGGCAACCTCACCCTTTTTGGTGACACTCAAAGCCACATCAGTGGCTCCGTTAAAACTTTGGAACTCGCCGATGTTGTCCGGGTTGTAGGTATAAATGTTACCCGAAGCGTCTTCGAATTTTAGTTCGTAGTATTCGCTAAAGGTTGAATTGTTTATGCGTTCGCCTGGATTGAGTACGGGTTGTTTCCATGTTGGAACAAAGTCGTAAGCAAAAGCCTCACCGTAACGAAAATGTCTCCATTCATCGATAGTGTAATCGCAATAATAGTTGGTGACATCCGGGGTGTCTTCGTCGCCAAGATCGGTTTCGCTCCAGCAATAGGAGTTGTATGCTCCGCTTGGCGGTGACGAGACGGGTTCGTTGCTGTACTTCACAGGCTGAATCGTCTCAATAGAGACTCTCATGGCCCATGCTTCGGTTGTGAGTTTTGCTTCAACTTGGTGGGTTGTAGAGTCAGAAATACTTTTGCAGAACAAGCCGATTAATACTACGGCTAAAACCGCAAAAAATATGGGTTTTAATCTTTGCATGCGTACTCCTGCGTAAAGTTAGTAGGAAAGTGCTATCTAACGGAGGCTAATTCTAGCACGAAGTGAAGCTAAAGTCAAACTATGGGGTTATAATGGAAACACCGGTAATTGGCTTGTCTGCCGGTGTTTCCAAAGAATCATCTGATGCTGATAAGAGCGCCCCAGATATTGAATCCGCCAACATAGATTTCTTCGGCATTAAAGCTTCGGAATCTGGCGGTGTCGTAAACAGGGCGTTGGTAGGTTGTACCTGATTTGTCGGTGAAATACACCTGCATGTATATTTCCAGACTGTCCTCATCCAGCTTCTCGCCTTGTATGAGAGTGGCAGTTGGCTCGACCACATCTTGGTTGTTGCCGTCTAGGCTGACATATCTAAAAGTCACCCAGTCGGTGTATTCGTATGTGTAAAGCGGATAAGGATCACCCGAGCAAGAATTGGGATCCAGACACTTGCTTTTGTCGTACTCCGTTCGCTTGCTTACAACCGTAGCACCTTCGGGAACCTCTTTTCCCTGATCTGTAATCGTTTGGTATGTGAGAACGCTGTATTGCGTCTTCCAGTAGTAGCCAGTGGCGTGCATATCCACATATCTGACTGGAACAATGGTGGAGATGATCACTCCAATTGTTAAGACAACAAAAGCGGCTATACCCAGCTGCAGTTTAGTCATAGGACCTCCAAACAAAAAATGTGCAAACCGAAGCTGAAATATAACACAAGAAGAATGATTTTACAAACTATAGGGGGTTAGAAAAAATCTGAAGTTAGATCGGGTACCTGTCACATATATCAAAAGTTGTGACAGGTACTCCGTCGGATGATTGCTAATCTATATCCAAAAGGAATCCCAGTATGTTGTATGTGCCAGTCATTTCGGCAGTATCAGCAAACTTCTGGAATTCTTTGAGGTTTTTTGGAACCCAAACGAATTGATACCCGCTGGAATCAACGATATATACCTTGGTTACCAACGATTGGCTTCCGTCTTGTATTTGTTCGTTGGCAGCGAGATCAAGATTCGGTTCTACAGGGTAAAAATTGTAACCATAACTAGTTTCAGTTCTGGTTACTTCCCAGTATGTGGTTCTATAGGTAAACCATTGGTATGGCTCACCAAGGCAATCATCTTCACGCGTTTGACAGCTTGTTCTGTCATAGAGCGTCTCCATTTCCAAGGGGGAGGAGCCCATGGGAACTTTCTTTCCATGCCCAATAGTGTCGTGGGAAACCATTACACTAACAGACATTTTCCAGTAGGCACCCTCCACGCGTATTTCGCGCTGTTCTGCCGGGATATAGGCGATTGCCAGTACCAGGACCAAAACAACCAGGGCAGTGATTACCCATGCGTTTTTAAGCATACAAACCTCAATTCTGAATAATAGAAAATAAAGTGCTATCCGAAGCCCTATAGTATCACAAATGAAGCTAAATGTCAAATATTATAGGTCTTTGAAGTGTTTCTATAGTTTAAGTCGTGGACTTTGAATGTTTTTGGCAAAAAGCCGTTCAGCTCTACCTCTTTGTAATAGGTTTTCTCTGACTTAGAAATATAGGCGACTATAAAAGTTGTATTTTGAGAGTTTGGAATAAGGCCTACAGAAAACGAGGACTTTGGCTCGTTTATTACAAGTATTCCGTTTTCGTCTTTTTTGATCTTGCCGTTTGGGCTTTTTATCCAGAAATTGCTGGAACCTATCAAAACTAGCATAGACTCGGGCTCTTTTGGCGCTTTGCTCATATTTGAGGCAACTCTTAATAAGCCTGCATGCCCGTTAAGAAACTCCAGTATTTTTGCTTGCCCTTCGCCGGAGGAAACTAAGCCTCCGTGGTTTTGGTTGATTGTGACATTGTATGTATTGTCTATTTTGGAGCTAGACAACAAAACTGTCCCGTCACCTTGCATGGTAGAACTTGGGTTTCCGTAAGGTTTGCCGTCTAGCCAATCTCCGCCAGACACTTCTTTAGCTGTGGGGTTTTTAACATTTAAACCGCTTGGAGTTTTAAAACCTGTTCCGGAGAGGGTCATAAAATCAACACCCCAAAAATCCTCGGCAATGTTTAAAGGCAAAAGGTTATTTTTAGCATCCATTGAAGAAACAGGCTTAAAACCTGTCTTGTTTTTAAGGTAATCAAAGGTGGGTAATACACTTTGAATTGACGGAATTTGGTTGCGAATGACAACCCTGTCAGAAGTGTTTTGAGTGTCACAATGTTTTGAATATAGCGTCAAAAAAACTTTTATTAGAAAGTTATCCTCCATAATCTCTCCACCACTCCAAGGCGGATATGCATGAACAGCTCCTTTTAATGGTGAACCTGCGGCAACAATTTTCTCTGTCTTGTTTCCTTGGTCGAATGTTAAAAAGTCCAGAGCGACAACTCCGCCTAGACTATGACCCACAATGTTTACTTTTTCCTCCGAAGAAGTCTGTGTACCTATTAGACTTTGAAGTTGGGAGGCGGATTGTATTATCGGCTGACGAAAATCGTAGTAAAAAGGCAAAACTTGCCAACCGCCTGCGGCGAGGGATTCTATTAGCGGTTCATAAACCGACGCTGCATAAGGAGCAAGAGACCAGTTGTTGGGATTTGGATCCGGCTGACAACTCAAAAAAGCGTTTCTGTTCCACCCGGAGCCAAACCCCGGCACAACAACAACTTTGTTTGTAATTGGGGCGGGTGTTGGCGTTGGAGTTGGCGTAGGTATTGGTGTTGATGTTGGTGTGGGGGTGGGTGTAGGAGTGTTGTCAACAAAAGAAGTTTTCCAAACATGGTTTGTGTAATTACCATTTGCAACACCTCCAATTAAAAACAGATCGTCTCCGACATTAACCAATTGACCACAACAGTTGGATTCCGGCAGACTTGGCCCGTTCGACCAAGATGTAAGCGTGCCGTCTGGGTTAATATCCGCGTAGTAAACATTGGTAGAGTCTGAGCCTGCAATTACCACCCTGTTTTGCACTCTTGTAATTCCAAATCGCCATATCCCTGTAGGCAGTGAGGACAAGCTTTCCCACGGCCCAATTGAGCCGTCCGGATTAATTAGGGCACGTATAACCTGGTTGGAATATCCTGTTGGTGTGTACCCACCAAAGACTACCAAATAACCGTTTATAACCAACATTCCTTGGCCTTCTGTTTTTTGTGGCAGATTGCCTGCTATTCGCCATGCCCCAATTGTTCCATCGGGATTTATGTCTGATACATATATCTCACTTATTGCTACATTGGGGTTATTGGCTTGAGAAGGGATTGTGCTTCCTCCGGCGTGGAATAATTGGTTGTTGAATGATGCCGACGATGACAAAGCAAGCTTTTGTGGAAGTGGTGTAGTGTTTGACCACCCACCAAGTGAATTGTTACTGTTTTTTGTTGCAAACGATACAGTATCCACATAAGAAATCACACCGTCAATTGAGTCTAAGAAACCTCCTAGAATATATACATCGTCGTTGCTACTCGTTGTTGTATGCCATATAAGTCTCAACGGACTGTTGGATATGGTCGTCCAAGGTGTGATATTGCCGCCAGAATCAATCGTATTGAGTACATCAGAGCGGCTACCTCCAAGACTGCTGGATCCACCAAAAACAAATATGCCATCTAAGTATGTGGCTGCAGTGTTGCTGGCAATTGAATACGGTAAATCTATTGCACTGGTCCAGGAGGTTAAACTAGCCTCAACAGTTGTAGGGTGAGCCAAACAAAGAAGTAAAAACAAGAATAAAAAAAGTTTTCTAAACTTGCTCATAATAATACGCTAGTTATTCTGAATTTGAATGTCAAGTATGTTCTGATAAACTTGCGTGTATGAAAAACAAGCTTTACGAAGAATATCATTCTAAACGGACTACTCAATTTAAAATAATTAAAGATGGCGATTACACTTACCAGACTGTTATCGGATTTATAAACAAATATGCTAAAACTGCAAGAAAGATAATCGACATTGGGTGTGGTGTCGGCACTGTAGACTTTTATTTAGGAAGCAAGGGTAAAAAGGTCTTAGGCATTGATATATCCGGAAATGCCATACAAAAAGCAACTGAGTCTTCCTTCGTGATGGGTTTGGGAAGTACGGTAAAATTTAAAGTGTTTAACTTTCCTCATAAAACACCAAGTGGGAAATTCGATCTAATTATTTGTACCGAATTGTTAGAGCATCTTAAAAATGATAAGTTGGCCGTAGACAAGATTCATGGTATGGCAACTAAGGGGGGTTTGATTATTTGCTCTTCGCCTTCTAAAAACTCTTTCCTTTATAGGCTTGGTTTGCTTGAGAATTTTGACAAAAGAGTTGGGCATTTAAGAAGATACCAGCCTAATGAATTTGCTACTATGTTTAAAACATCTGGATTTAGAGTTCTTAAGATTCATAAAACTCAAGGTGTATTGAGAGATTTTTTGTTTACGACATTCTTGGGTGGGCAATTACTGCGAGTAGTCAAACGAGAGCCATTCTCGTATGTGGTCACTAAGATTGATAATTTACTTTGTTCAGTGCTTGGCGAATCAGATATCTACATTATAGCCAAGAAAATATGAAAATTTTATTTCTTTCTAATTATTTTTATCCACACATAGGTGGGGTGGAGACACATGCTTTAGAAATTGCAAAAATACTGGCTAAAAATGGGAATGAGGTTTCTGTTATCACGGAAAAATATAGAAGATTAGAAAAAGAAGAAATTCACCAGGGAATAAAAATATATAGATTTACCTATCCACACACTAAATTATTTGGAATTATAAGTATCTGGTGGTGGATGTTTCAGAATAAGCATTTAATAAAAAATGTAGATGTTGTCCAATGCCACGATGTTTTTATATGGTATTTACCCTTTAGGTTTTTGTTTCCTTTTAAAAAAGTTTATACAACTTTCCACGGATGGGAAGGTGTGTGGCCCATACCCTTTAAAAATAAATTTATCAAAAAACTTTCCTGGTTATTGTCTAAAGGCTCAATTGGGATAGGAAAATATGTGGGTAAGTATTACGGAATAAAACCCGATTTTATTACCTACGGTGGCGTAGAAAAGATAGATTCCAAATTCAAAAAAGAAAAAGGAAGCGTTATTTTTTTGGGAAGGTTAGAAAAGGATACGTGCGTTTTTCAATTTATAGAAGATATTAAAAATAAAAAATTCAAAAAAATTATTTTTGTCGGGGACGGCAAATACAGGACCGAATGTTCAAAATATGGTTATGTTACGGGATATGCAAGCCCAGAAAAATATCTTAAAAAGGCCGAGTACTGCGTACCTGGTGGATATCTTAGTTATTTGGCAGCCAAGGCTTACGGTTGTAAAATTATTACATTTGCAGACAATCCACTTAAAAAAGATTATTGGAGTGAAATAAAAAGTGTTAGAAATTTCCAAAGTTGGAACGATGTAGAAACGGTATATGAAAAGCTTTGGAAATTGCACGACTGATCTATGAAAGTTTCTGTTTGTATAACGGTTCTAAACGAGGAAGATTCTATAGTAAGACTATTGGATGCGCTTTTTAAACAATCTTTGAAACCCGACGAAATAATAATAGTAGACGGCGGTTCCATCGACTCGACAGTTGCTCTAATCGAGTCTTATCAAAAAATAAACAAAAAATTAAAAGTAAAATTACTTAAAGAAAGATCCAGTCGCTCCAAAGGAAGAAACTTGTCGATAGAAATTGCCAAAAATAACGTTGTCGCCATTACGGATGCCGGGTGTGTTCCACAAAAAGACTGGTTAAAAAATATCGTTAGACCTTTCCAAAACAAAGCAGATGTTTCCGTAGGCTTCTATAAAATGTCCTACAAAAACAGTTTTCAAAAAGCCGAATCTTTATATTTGGGAGTTTTGCCAAAAAATTTTGATGCTAACTTTTTACCTTCGACTAGATCCGTTGCTTTTACAAAAAAAGTTTGGGAAGAAGTAGGGGGTTTCCCCGAAAATCTTGGGGGAACAGCCGAGGATACTGTTTTTAATTTAAAACTATTAAACAATAACTCACACTTATCACGCGTGAAAAATGCGGTAGTAGAGTGGGGGATGCCAAAGAATTTATCGGAGTTTTATCTAAAAATATTTAATTATGCAAAAGGCGACGCCGAAACTCGAATCATATTTTTTCCTGGAAAAGGGTTTATGTCGCACAATATTAAAGCACTGTTTGTAATAACTAGATATTTAGTTGCAATCTGGGTTTCTATTTTATTGTTACCATATAACCTCTCCCCCATCATTCTGGTTTTGATTTTTGTTTATTGTTTCTGGGCTTATAGAAAACTTTTTAAGGCTTTTGAGGAAAATAAAACCGCTATCTGGGGGCCTGTTTTACAAATTACGGCTGACCTTGGGGTTATTTTTGGCTTCATAAACGGGTTCGCTGCAAAAAAAATCCGGAAGTGAGACTTTTACCTGTTGGTAAAAGGAGTGCTTCCGGAAAGGCTTTTGGCCACTCTTTCACTGACTAGTCAGCACCGTCGAACTCGGGAATAAAAAGATCCGTGTCCGAAACCGTAAAGGTTAGAATCGAGCCGTCCCTGGCAACAAGTGAGAACTTAAATGGGTGCTCGTTCAGGTCTGCTCCGACTGCCGGAGTGATGATGTTTCTGACTTCGTAAACAGTCTTAAAAGCGGACAAAAGCGCCCCAAAGGCGGCTATCTTGTCGGGGGTGTTCAATCTTGGCATGCTATCTCCAAATAGGTAACCCTAAAAGGGTTCCGAATATCGCCAGAAAGCTTATGTACAGGAATACAAACAAAAGGAAGACGAATGTTATCGCACACTTTTGAATGTATCCAACATCAAGCGAGTTTAAGGCGGAGCTCAAAAGGGCCATCATAGATATCAAAAGTGACATCTGCAGGATAAACATCTCTCCTCCGTGTGGCTAAAAAGTAAAGTGCAAGGTTCTATTGTACTAAATTGATTACAATAATCAAATTATAGGGTATATATTGAATTTTTGTTTGGAGTAAAATAAACCTGTGGGATATATAAAAGAGGCAGTCAGGGGTGTTAGCTGGATGAGTCTTTTTAGATTTGTCTACCGACTTGTTGGTGTTTTAAGAATAGCGATTTTGGCTCACATTCTTTCTCCCGGTGATTTGGGTACATTTGGTGTGGTTGCGGTGGTCTTGGCATTTTTAGAAATAATTACAGAAACGGGAATAAATATATTTTTAATACAACAAAAAGAAAACATGCATTCTTATATTGATACCGCCTGGTTTGTTTCGATAGTTAGGGGTTTGTTAATTTCTTTGTTAGTTGTAGTTTTGGCAAAGCCGATTTCTTTGTTTTTTAAGTCAGACCCGTCGCTACCGCTTTTGTATTGGGCAGCCCTGGTCCCTTTTATAAGAGGGTTTATAAATCCATCCATTGTTAAGTTTCAAAAGGACTTGGAATTTAACAAAGAATTTTTATATAGAATTTCCGTTTTTTTGGTAGAGTCAATCGTTTCTGTTGTCGGGGTTGTGATTCAACAAACTCCATTTGCACTTGTTTTGGGGTTATTGGTCGGTGCGGTTTACGAAGTGATTCTTACTTTTTTGGTTGCCCGTCCATGGCCCAAGTTTAAATTTGAAGCCGAAAAAACCAAAAAAATAATAGACCGAGGAAAATGGGTAACGCTTTTTGGCGTTTTTGATTATTTATACACCCAAAGCGACAACATAATTGTGGGTCGACTTTTGGGAGTAAACACACTCGGTATATATCAAAATGCATATAAAATTTCGACTGCTCCACTAACGGAAGTTGGGGATGTATTTTTTAGAGTTACATTTCCAGTATTTTCAAAAATTTCGGAGGACTCCAAAAGATTAAAAACAGCATTTATTCAAAATACAGTTATCAACGCAAGTTTGATGATACCTGCGGGTGTTCTGATATACATTTTTGCCGACCTAATAGTCAAGATTCTTTTGGGTCCGGGTTGGGAAGAAGCAATCCCAGTTACAAAACTTCTTTCGGTTCTGGGTATAGTTCGCGGAATTGCATCGTCTACCAACTCGCTTCTGGTTGCAAAAGGACTGCAAAAATATTCCGCTATCGTAACAATCGCAAGTACACTCGGCATGTGGTTAACAATTGTGCCCTTAACAAAAACTTATGGTATTATTGGAGCCGGAAGCGCTGCAATAATCGGCACTTTGGTTTCTGTCCCGCTAACTATTTATTTTGTTAGAAAAACCCTCAAGACGATAAGCCTTCCGGTTTAATGAAGAGCGTATTCACGAACAAAAAAATTTTAATAACAGGCGGAACCGGATCTTTTGGATCATATTTTGTTAAAGAGATTTTAAAACTCGACCCAAAACTGATAATTATTTTCTCCAGAGATGAAGACAAACAGTATTCTATGCAATTTGAATTTTCTAAATATAGAAATAAATTGGTTTTTGTTTTGGGAGATGTTAGAGATGTTAACAGTCTTAAAAAGGCTTTTGAATATATGCCCGATTTTGTGATACACGCGGCGGCTTTAAAACAAATACCTTCGTCTGAATATAATATTTTTGAGACTGTCAAAACAAATGTTTTGGGTGCCCAGAACATTGTAGAACTGTGTAAAACAGGTAAAGTTAAAAAAGTTTTATCAATAAGTACGGACAAAGCAGTTGAGCCGGTAAATGTAATGGGAATGACCAAGGCTCTTCAGGAAAGAATTTTTACATTAGCAAACAGAAACTCGAAAACAAAGTTTGCATCGGTCAGATATGGAAATGTCATTAATTCTCGAGGATCGATAATTCCTCTTTTTAAAAAACAGATTGCTGCCGGCGGTCCGATAACAATAACGGATTTACAAATGACTCGTTTTATTCTAACCCTAAGACAGACCATAGGGCTGGTTACGTTTGCATTCGAAAATATGAACGGCGGCGAAATATTTGTACCAAATGTAAAAGCCCTAAAAATATCAGATCTCGGTTCTGTTATGGTAAATGCGCTAAAATCAAAAAACAAAAAAATAATAGAAGTTGGTGTTAGGCCTGGCGAAAAGTTGCATGAAACTTTAATTTCCAGGCCGGAATCTTTAAGAGTTATAAAATCAAAAAGTTTTTACACTATTCTTCCCCAGATAGAACTCGGAAAGGTTACCAAAAACGGGAGCTATTCTAAAAACAAGTCTTTTGTTTTTGCATCGCAAGATACACAGCTTTTTAAACCCGAAGAAATAAAAGAAATGTTAATTAAAGAGGATATTATTTAAAAGTCGCGGACTTCCACTTTTTACTACCCAAAGTCATATCTTTAGTTAATGGTGGGCCTTTATAATTTTTAAGGGTTATTTTTCCTACTTTTGGAGAAACTGTTTTGGCAAGTTCATACATAGACATTTTTTTAGTACCAGTTATATGAATCACCCCTTTCCTCTTTTTTGATACGGCTTTTTTAATTTCAACTGCTAGTGTGTCTCCAAAAAGATAATTACCATATCTGTCTGTAAAAGCGTTTGGGTAGGGCCAACTTTCTCTTTTTACAAAATTAGTTCTTACTATTAATTTGTTTTTTAAACCCGACTCTTGGACAATCATTTCGCCACCCAACTTTGTAAGACCATAAAAGTTTTTAGGATATGGAATGTCTTTTTCGTAGAAGGGCGCATGTAGTCCGTCGAATACGCAAGCTGTAGATATATATATCAAATAAATTTTAGAGTTAACTTTTTTAACAGCCTCCACAATGTTCTGTGTGCCCTCTACATTAATAGTCCAGGCCAAAACTCTATCAGATTCGCATTTGCGAACATCTGTAAGTGCAGCTGTATGAATAACGATACTTGGATTTGCAGATCTTATCGTTTTTAGAACCTGCTTAAAGTTAGTTATATCCATTTCGCTTCTTTTTGGGGTCGATACATCTTTGTAGAGTTTGGATATTTCGTATCCCAGTTTTCCGCTGCCACCCGTAATCAGAAGTCTCATGGTATTATATGGCGATATTACCATGAAAAGAGTTAAAAATCCCGAAGTTTCTATAATAATTGTCCATTACGGTGCAGACAAAGAAGTCTTTGTTACACTCAAGGCTTTGGATAAAATCCGACGCAAAACAAATAAAGTAGAATTTTTGTTTGTTGATAACGAAGAAATTAAAAAGTCCGGCAAGTTAGTAAAAAGAGACTATAAATGGATTAAATATCTCGATCCCGTTAAAAATTTGGGCTTCGGAGGAGGAAGGAACTTTGCCGCTAAATTTGCAAAAGGAGAATATCTTCTGATGTTGGATTCAGATGTCGTTATAGAAAAAAAAGCATTTTCTAAGATACTAAGTTTTATTAAATCCAGAAAAAACGCAGGTATTGTTTCCCCCAGGCTAACAAATATTTCCGGTAAATTTACACCCAGTGCAACCAAGGAGTTAACTCCGCTGATAGGAGTTTTGTATTTATCGTTTGTAAACAAATATTTTGGAACTTTACCACCAATCCGCCATTATTTGTTAAAAGGTTGGGACAGGAAAAATACCAGGCCTGTTGAAGTTGCGCAGTTGGGTGCTTTTGTTATTCGTAAAAGCGACTTTGAAAAAGTTGGGGGGTTTGATCCGGAAATGTTTTTATATTTCGAAGAAAACGACCTAGCCAAAAAAATTCAAAGATTATCAAAAAAAGTTTATTTGATAGGAGAGGTAGAGGTAGTACATTTAGAATCAAAAGGCACTCCAAAATCTTCCGAGAGGATACAAAATATTTTCAAAAAAAGCAGAAGACGGTATTTTTCTAAGTACTACGGTTATCTAAATGCTTTAGTAGTCGAACTGTTTTGCTCAGTAAACAAATATAGTTTATTGTTTTTAGCGATTTTAATACTTGGATCTTTTTTGAGATTCTACAAGGTTGAACAAAATCTGATTTTTAACGGTGAAATGGGGTATGATTACACTGTTATAAAATCATATGTAGAACAGGGTAAGCTTCCGCTTTTGGGTCCGAGAACTTCACATGAATGGTTTTTTATAGGACCTTTGTTCTACTGGATGTTTCAGGTTTTAATGCCTTTGTTTGAGTTTAAGGTGGAAACAGGTGCATATTTTTTTGCTCTGGTTTGTGCTTTGGGAATATGGGTATGTTATGTAGTAGTTAAAAAGTTGATGGATGAAAAGGTTGCATTAATAAGTTCGTATTTAATGGCTATTTCACCTCTTTGGGTAGGGTTGGCTAGAGACGCAAGATTCAACGCGTTTACGGCAATTTTGTTTTTCCCTTACTTGTGGTTGGTAAATAAATCAATAGTGGATAACGGCAAAAGCTTATTTTGGCTTGGCTTAACCTTAGGGGTTATGTTTAGTTTTTTCCCCAGCCCTATTCTATTGATACCGGGAGCCTTAGCGGTGCTGTTTTTGTACGGTAAAAAAATAGAACAAAAAAAATACCTCAATGCTTTTTTCGGGTTTTTGATACCTAATACACCGTACTTGATTTATAACGCCACTCACGGTTTCAAAATCGTTACAGATTTAATTTCCTGGATTCCTTACAGAATATTGGGGTTTGTTGGGCTTTATCCAAAAAATAATGCGAATGTATCCATAGTCTCTTCCAACTTCACAGGTCTATTTAGATTTTTTGAAAGTTCTTTTTTTAACGAAAGTAATATTTCTACGATGTTATTCACATTTGCCCTATTTTTATTTTCTGTTTACGGTTTTATAAAACACAACAAGATTCGCCCTTTATTAATAGTTGCTTTAGTAAGTTATTTTGGATTGTTTTTACACGGAAACCCGCCCTCTCATTATTATTTAGTTATATACCCCATACCGTTGATACTGGGTGCTTATTTTTTGAACAAGATTTTAAATAAAAGTTTTGTAGTAGGAACATTTATATTAATGTTTATAAGTTTTTCGTCCTTTGTTTTTTTCTTCTCCGATAAGTGGTTTTTTGTTAGAACGGATAAAGTCTCTGATGATATTAATTTTGTTCCCTTTAGATTACAAAAAGAAGTTGTAATGTATATTTCTAAAGATGCGAATGGTCGACCATTCGAACTTAGAAGAGTTGGCCCTCTTGATCATTTTCGCGAAGATTTTTCACTTCATTACCGATATCTTTTAAAATTGGAAGGTGCCTCAGTCGTAAATGGTTCTAGTTTAATATATACAATTTACGAAGACACAGGAGCGATCCCAAAGAACTTGAATACTAAGTGGATATCCAACTTAGCTATTACTAAATATGAAGAAAAAAATTGAAATAATAACCCTAAATAAAAAAAATATTAGAGATTTTGCTAAAGAGAGAAATTCACTTCTAAAGAAGAGTGAATCAGAATGGGTTTTTTTTAAAGATAAAGACGAAGTGATATCCAAAAAATTGAATAATGAAATCAAAAAAGCAATAAAGAGCAAAGATTTTGACGGTTATTTCGTAGTTAGGGAAAATTATCTTTTTGGCAAACCTGCAGGTAAAGATAGGATTTTAAGACTTGGCAAAAGAAAATCCGGAAAGTGGGTTCGGGCGGTGCACGAAACCTGGGTTATAAGTGGTAATGTCGGGGTTTTAAAAAATACACTGAGTCACCAGATTAACGATAATATTTACCAAATTGTAGACAAGTTAAACAAATATACGGACATCCATGCCGCTGAAAATGAAAAAGAAGGCAAGAGGTCCTCGCTAATTAAAATATTGTTGTATCCTGCGGCAAAATTTGTCCAAAGTATGATACTTGGAAGAGGATTTGCAATGAGCGTGATACAATCTTTTCATTCATTTCTATCATGGTTAAAATTATGGAGTTTGCAAAAAGACTAAGCAAGGAAAATATATTTATTTTTCTATTCCTTTTGGCATTCCCATTTGGGCAGATTATAAAAGTAGGCAACCTTAACCCGATAGATGCTGTTGTTTTTTTTGGAGCAATAACGGCTGTTGTCAGTGGCTACAAAAGGCCTCACATATTCACCTATTTCAACAACTTTATTTTTGTTGCGTTAGCAACTTGGATATTTTCTTTTTTCGTTTTTTATTCTAGTAGTGTTATATACGGATTGTTTTATTTGGCAAGACTCGCTT
Organism: uncultured Gammaproteobacteria bacterium; assembly: GCA_964600575.1. Lineage (GTDB taxonomy): Bacteria > Patescibacteriota > Microgenomatia > UBA8517 > UBA8517 > CAZRGC01. The sequence continues at coordinate 59,366 of CAZRJH010000001.1, forward strand.
CGTATTTTTACTTTTTATTGTACTTACTAAATTTTGTCAGTCTTAACCCAAAACATAAAGGTATTTTAAAAAATTCTTTGCTGGCGGTTTCTGTTACTTCCGCAATTTTTGGTTGGATTCAATTTTTTTGGATACCTGATATCAAACCTTTTTTTACATACGGTTGGGACGAGCATCTTTTTAGGCTGGTCGGGACATTTCTAGACCCTACATTTTTGGGGTTAATTATTGTACTTGGACTACTAATTGCTTTTTCCAAAAAGAAAAGGTTGATTAGTTTGTTTTTGTTTGTTTCTTTGGCTTTTACATATTCCCGAGCAAGTTATTTGGCACTTTTTGTCGGTCTTGCTTATCTGGCTTTTGTCAAAAAGAGAATATTGACTTTTGCCGTGCCATTTATTGCTTTGATAATAATTGCGTTAGCCTTGCCTACTTCAAAAAACCACAGCATAGAATTCTTTAGAACTTTTTCTGCTATCGCCAGAGTCGAAAATTACAAAACTACATTAGAAATTATTAAAAAGTCACCTATTTTTGGTATAGGTTATAACAATATGTGTTTGGCTTACAATAAATTTGTAGGGTATCAGTCTTTATCGTCACATGCGTGTTCAGGATCCGATTCGAGTGTGCTTTTAATCACTGCCACAATGGGACTTTCGGGTCTCTTTTCTTTTTTAACGCTGGCAAATATTCTGTGGAAAAATTTGGAAGATCTAACAGCAAAGGCTATGATGATTTCTTTGGCAACTCATTCACTTTTTTCTAACTCTCTTTTTTACCCTTGGGTTTTGGGTTTTTTGATTTGTTACCTTTCTATTTATTTAGGAAACAAAGTGAAGAGTTAAAGTAACGGAGGTTGTGTTACCCGCCTTGTCGGTCGATTTTACTTCGAATTTGTTCTCTCCGTCTGTTAGAGAAGTGGTAAATTGAAACTTGCCGCTATCGTCAACCGAAACAAATCTGTCGTTTACAGTAATTTGAGTGCCTGACTCGGTTGTTCCTTGCAAAGTAACTTGTCTTTGTTTAGTGCCAATAAACTGGGCACCATCTTGTGGGCTATCTATCGTTAGTACGGGCTGGGTTTTGTCGAATATAATTAGAATTGCCTGAGTTTCCTGGCTCACATTGTTAGCAGTATCAACAGCAGTTGCAGAAAAAGTATTCTCTCCTTCGTTAAGATTTACAGTAAAGCTGAAGCGACCGTCTTTGTCGGTTAAAGTTTCTTGTAAAGCTCCATTGAGGGTTAATTTAATATTTGCACCCGCCTCCGAGTTGCCCGAAACATCTAGGGTTTGGCTATTTGTAAAGTCGGGAAGTGTGCTAAATCTTGGTGGAGCCGGAGGTGTTTTATCGTTTTGTGTAATAGCTTTACCGCTTTTTCCAAGATCTGACACAAATGCGGCAAATCTACCCAAAACAGGTATGCCGTAAAAAAACAGAAGTACAAGTGTTGTTATCGACACCAAAACCAAAGTAACGGCTTTTTTAATATTATTTTTCTCTTCTACCTTTTCTAGGCGTGAGTAATTTCTTCTCATTTTCTAAGCCAGTATATCAAATAAGTCAAAAGTTGGAGCCAAGAGTGGGGATCGAACCCACGACCTGCGGTTTACGATACCGCCGCTCTACCAACTGAGCTATCTTGGCGCTTCTAACCAAAATTGCAAGCAATTTTGTGCGGAGACGGAATTATAGCATCCAAAACAGATTTATCATTAATACCCTGTGAATTTTTCCGTGCGGATTCTATCGTCTTTTATACCTATTTTTACAACCAATTCTTCCATTGCATCTATCATCCCCGGAGGGCCGCAAAGCCAATATGTAGGGTTGTCTAACCCTTCTGCCGCTTTTTTAATCAAGTCCTCATCAACTCTGCCAGTCAAACCCGACCATTTATTCTTGCTTTCTTCGGGATGGCTAACGGTTACAAAAAGTTTTAGGTTAGGCCACATCTTTGCCCACTCGTTAAACTCCTCGTAAAAAGCAATTTCTTCGGGGATGGAGTTTGAATAAACTAATGCTATTTTTGTATCTAGGTTTTTATCGATTGCGTATTTGATCATGCTTCTAAATGGGGTTACGCCAATTCCTCCCGCAACAAAAACATTATCTCCTGACTCTTTTTCGTCCAAAACAAAAGTTCCGTTTGGGCCTTCTGCCTCTATAACCTGTCCGACTTTGTAAGTGTTAAGAGTTTGTTTGTATCCCGACTCTTTACGTATTCTTGTGGTTAACCTTAAAAGTCCGTCTTCCGAAGGAGAGGAGGAGGTGGTGAAATGTCTTGTTGCTCCTCTTGGGTCGGGGAATTTGAGTTTCGGGATAGTAAAATAAAAATACTGCCCGGCAATCCAATCGACTTTTTTTTGTGGTTCCCAAAAAAAAGATTTGGTTCCCTTTGCATCCTCGGTTATCTTTACCAACTTTAATTTCATCGCTTAATATTATACACTCGATTTATGTGTTTTAACTGCGGTTGCGGAATTCCTAACGATCCTATGGGTAAGGGTAAAGTCACGGAAGGAGGCGCCAGTTTAACGGAAGATGATATCAAAATAATGTCCGAAAAATGGGGTATAAGTGTGGATGAATCAAAAAAGAATATTTTGGATTTATTATCTTCTCAACTAAAGTCTAAATAATTATCTCCTTTTATCCTTAATGCCCAACTGATTCATGCGATTTAGGGCGTCCTCTCTTTTTTTGTATGGACCACCCAAGTGAATTTTGGAATGTCGACCAATAACATAATAACCTTCTTTCCTCTTGATGATCACATTTTAGTATATCAGTCCAAAACCTGATTTCTCACAAAATCGTTAAGCCCGTTTCGACTAATTGTATTCAGAGATTTTATGGGGGTTGTAAACTGCCCGACCACAAATTCTCTTATGGTAAGATTCTCATTTCTAATTAAACTGCGACTATCCGCGTAAAACTGAAAAAGTGTTAGCACATTCCAAACAAAGATTACCAAGAAAACAACCGCGCTTTTTTTGAAACTCCATTTTTTTATAAGGCTGCACATTCCAAATGTAAAATATGGTGCCCCCGAAATTACAAATCTTTGCCCGAATCCCGCAGAGGTATTAGCCGACCAAAACGAACAAACAAGAAATAAAGCAGAAAGTGCTATTAAATATAGATACTTTTTGGATTTATAAAGTCCAACCAAACTTAAAAGATATATTGGTGTCCATATAAACAGACCTCGTTTTGCCGAAAGAAAAAATTCCGCTATTTTATAAAATGCCACAGTAAAGTTTCCGCTAGCACCGGTAATATACGGGGAACTTAAAACACTTCCGTACATTAAGTAATAACTAGCAAAAAGCGGAGCAGAAAATAAAATCGCACCCAAGGGAGCCATAATAAAGTGATCCCATTTTGGTTTTGATTTTAGCAAATTGTAATAAACGGGAACCAAAAGAATTACATCGGCAAGCCTGGTCATAAAAAGCACCCCGCTTAAAGCACCAATTATAAAATAGTTCAAAAATTTATCTTCGGGTTTTTGTGATTTATATAGAAGATAGGCAACAATAAAAAAAGCCGGTTGATGTGATAAAGCCGGCTCTAAAGAAGCGTAGTAAAAAAGATTAGAACAAACAAAAAACAGAATACTTCCCCAATTTGCAATGTTTTTTTTAAAGAAGAACTCTAGATATTTTTGAGTGTAGTAAAGTCCTGCTACGGCAAACAAAATGCCAGTTATTCCGGGTCCGATTTCCAACAAGACACTAAATCTATCTTGAATAAATAAATTAATTATATAAACCGAAGGAATCCATAAGATACCCGTTCCTATAGGGAAAGGGTTTTTATAAATTCCCAGTGGGCCCAAAGAAGCATTCCAGAAAACCCTGCTAAAAGTATATTTTGGACCTTGGAAGCTTTCCAGATATTCGTAAATTGGTCCGAAATCTAAACTTTTTTCGAAAATAATAGAGTGCGTGTAACTGTAAAAACCGTTACCGTCTCCATATATTCCATGACCCGAAACAATTAGGTGAAGAATAAAAATAAAAAAGCAGGCGATAAATATGAAAAAATATTTCTTCAAGATTTTTTAGCCTTACTTTCTTTTTGGATCATATTCCAATGATATTTATACAAGGGAACACCGACCAATAACATCGAAAGTGCAGTAGAAACTTGACGTTGTCTTTGTCGTTCGGTTTCCTTTTCCTGAATTCTTTTTTGTTCGGCCAGCTCTTCGTCGGTCAGTTTTGTTTCCTTTCCATCCGGAGTATATTTTACCGGGGTTGCGTAGTTGTCGTATCGGTCTGCCCCCTGGAATAAGTAAACTTTAATGCCCAGATCAACAAGCTGAATTGCACCAATCACCGCGATAAGAAGACCTATAAAAGAAAAAAGGTAAAGATACAAAAGTCTGATGGAGAACTTCATACAATACTAGTATAGCAAAAATTGTATAATTCATTAAATATGTCGAATTTTTGGCAAAAATTAACCAAACCGTTTACCGTTCTCGCCCCCATGGACGATGTTACGGACAATGTTTTTAGGCAAATAATATTATCAGCCGCAAGACCTGATGTGTTTTTCACCGAATTCACAAGTGCGGACGGGCTTGTTTACAATAGCCATGGGGTTCCAAGGAGAAAATTAACCTTTACAGAAGAACAAAGGCCAATTGTTGCCCAAATCTGGGGAAACAATGCCGAAAACATGGGTAAGGCTACAAAAATCGTGAGAGATTTGGGTTTTGATGGCATAGATATAAATATGGGTTGCCCGGTGCGGGAAGTTGTTAAAGCAAAGGCGGGTGCAGGTTTAATTGGTGAATACGAATTGGCGGGAAAGGTAATTAGAGCCGTAAAAACAAATTCGGGAGATTTGCCAGTTTCTGTTAAAACAAGGTTGGGAATTAATACAAATATTGCTGCGGATTGGATAAAGTTTTTATTGGAACAGGATTTGCCAGTCATTACCCTTCACGCAAGAACAGCCAAACAGATGTCAAAAGTGCCTGCAAACTGGGACGAAATCGGAAAAATAGTTGAGCTAAAAAACAATATTTCTCCCAACACTTTAATCATTGGTAACGGTGATGTAAAAAATTACCCGACCGTTTTAGATTTTCATGAAAAATATAATATTGATGGGGTAATGATAGGTAGAGGAATTTTTGACAATCCTTGGGTGTTTGATAAGACAGATCAAACCAGATCTGTAAAAGACCATTTTGATCTCATGGAGAAGCACATAAATTTATTCGAAAATATTTGGGGCGATTCAAAAAATTTTGCAATTCTAAAAAAGTTTTTCAAAATTTACATAAAAGACTTTAGGGGTGCGGCTGAGCTGAGGCAGGAGTTTATGGAAAGCAAAGACAAAGATGAAATAAAGAGTTTAATGGAAAAATTTAGAGCTACCGCGATTTTTGAGACCTAGTCCCGAAAAGTCGCGGTAGCATTTAAGGCTACTTGGTTTTGTAAAGCAGGAAGCCAAGGACGCCGATGGCGATAATGTCGAGCCAGGCAAAGCTTCCGGCCGCGATATGGTAGGACCCGCCGTTGAGCAATGCGCCGATGACGCCGATGGTCAGGCCGCCGCAGATGCTGAGAACGAACAGGACCCCCAGAGGGATGAGCCCGTGCCACCATGGCCGGCCTGTGTCGCGATAGCGCAAGCAGAGCCAAACGGTGAGTGCAATCTCTATTACAAGTAACATTGTTCACTCCTAGGGTGATTTTGATGTGCCGTCTTATGAAAAGACAGGAAATTCTATCATACCAACCTTGTTTTGGTGCTAGAATGGGAAAATTATGAAAAATACAATCCAATGTCCCTACTGCAAAAAGGAGTTCGAGGCTACAGACGCCCTTAAACACAAAATAGAGGAAGAGCTAAAAGAGTCTTTGGAAAGGAAGTTTAAATCAGATTTGGAAGAAGCAAAGACAAATGCAGCCAAAGAGGCATCGGAAAAGGCAAATAAAGATTTAGATGCCGAACGCGAAAGGGGTAAAAAACTTACCCTGCAAATAGATGAGCTTTTGGGAGAAGTGAGAAAACTAAGGGAGAAAGACGAAGAACGGGAAATAGAGATGAAGAAAAAACTCCTAGAAGAGGAAGAAAAAATCAAAAAGGATGCCAGGCAAAAGTCGGAGGATGAACACAAGCTTAAAGATTTAGAAAAGGATAAAAAACTTCAAGACGCACTGGACCAGATAGAATCATTAAAAACAAAAATCCAACAAGGTTCGCAGCAAACTCAAGGTGAATCGCTTGAACTAGAGCTGGAAACCAAACTAAGAGGAGAGTTTCCAACTGATTTAATAAGCGAAGTCAAAAAAGGGCAAAGGGGTGCAGATATTTCCCAAGAAGTAATAGACAGAAACGGCAGAAACTGCGGAAAGATTTTATGGGAAAGTAAAAATGCGCAGTGGAGCGACGGATGGATAGATAAACTTAAAGAGGATCAAAGACAAGCTAAAGCCGATATTTCGGTATTGGTATCTGTAAATCTTCCCCAAGGAGTAGAAAGTTTTTTGTACAAAAACGGAGTTTGGATTTGTGGCTGGAAATATTTTTTAGGGTTGGCTTTTGCCCTTAGATACAATTTGGTAAGTTTACATAACGAAAGAATAAGTAGTGAAGGCAAAGATGAAAAAATGAAGATTCTTTATGCATATCTAACGGGTTCGGAATTTAGAAATAGAGTCTCGGGAATAGTTGACGCTTTTAGTAATCTACAAGAGGAATTAGAAAAAGAAAAAAGATACTTTAATGTTAAGTGGGCCAGACAGGAAAAAGAAATAAGAAAAGTTATTGACCATACGCACGGGATGTATGGTGATCTACAGGCAGTTATCGGCAAAAGCCTACCAGAAATTAAAATTATGGAGCTTGGCGGTGGCGAAGAATAATCGAATGGAATCAAAAACACAGCGCTCTTCCAGACAAGTAATTGAACTAGATACAAATTACTTGGAAAGTACAACAGGTGCGGCTGTGGAGAGAATTAAAGGAGTTGTTGTTTTTACAGTTGATAACAGCAACAAAGATTCTTCAATTAAGGCTATTGCAAGTGTTTACGGGGATCAAACTTTGTTTAGAATAATAAACCCCATCTTTATTGATGACGCCTTGGAGCATGGAACAGATAGGGCTGATATTGATTCTTCGGACTTTAGACGACTTTTTCCTTGGTCTGGTTTGGATGTATGGCAGGTAGAAAAGAAGGCTACCAGGATGGGTGTTAAAAAATCAGATGTTATATTTGCTGATCCTTATAAGTTGGTAATAAAAGAAACTTCGTTGTTTGACGGCGAGGGGTGGCCCACCCCAGAGATAGATTTGCGGTTCTTATATATGATTCTGGGCAACTAAGAGAGTTGCCACGAACCGACGGATACGTTTTCAAAAATCCGAACAATAAAAAAGCAGCACTTATCGGCATAATTAAGATTACAGAAGTTAGAAATAAAATTGACGATTTGGTGGATTCTCAAAAAACTATAGACGGTAAATTGAGAGTTCTAGAGCGCGAAATTGAACATGAGTTAAATGTTCACGAAGATAAAAAGGTAATCCCTTACCTTGCATATCATGTAAACAAACTTTTATATCATTTATACAAAGGTAAGCCCGAAGCCGGAAATGTAAGATACATAAAAAGACTTGGAGACATGGCCAAGAGAGTGGGTGAAAGAGTAAGAGCGATTGACTTTAATAAGAACATGCAGGACCAACTTGAGTACACCAAGCTTGCTTTTCTTAACAATGACAGACAGAGAATGTTTACACACGCCACTTGGCCCGATTTTGTAATCGAAACCATAAACCAACATAAAAAACAGAAAAAGGTGGAACCAAAAGACTTGAAAATATTAGACGAGATTTTGGAAGAAGCTAAACTTGTTAAAAAACAGTTTGGGATTTAGTCACCGACTCCAGCTCCTTCTGCCAATGACCATTTGTGGTGATATATTACGAACCGTTTCGATCTTTCCAATTCCACCACTTTAATAGTTCCTGTCTGGGATTTTTGGTTTCTGCAAAATAAACCGCACATCTAAAAACATATAAAACACACCTGTCTACATGTGCGCCCACTCTGTTCATAAGAGCCTTATACATAATCTCCGGGTTTTTACCTTTTAAGTCCTCTATTTTTTTAATTCCTATGCTTTTTAAGTCTTTTGCAATACTTTTACCTACTCCGGGGATTTTCTGAAGAGGATCAAGGTTCATTTTTAAAAGTTTGAAGATTCTAACATAAAATTTAGGAATTATTTGACCCGAATCGTATAATATGGCCATGAACGAACAAAAAGGTGGAAGAGACTTTGGAACGGGTACTTTCTTGGGTGATAACGGGCAAGACTTTTTTTCTAAACCCATAGAAGTCCAAGTGGAAGAAATGGGTTGGTCTCATGCCTGCCCTGTTGTTGATGAAGTTGTGTCTAAACACGGCGCCGAATGGACCCTTAAAAGATACGCAGAATGCAATTTTGTTTACGGGGTTATATTAGAAACAGCCCAAAAGTTTAACCCAAACTTGTATCAAAGACTAACGGAACCTGTAAAACGCATGGTGTCGGAGGTTCCCGGCAGAAGTTTTAATATGCGTTTTATTCCCCAAGACTTTCCCAAAGAAATGTCTCCGCTTTCCACACCATGGGGATATGCACTACCTAGGGTGATTATAGAAGAAATGGGCAGAGGCGAGAATAATAAAGATAGAACGGAGCTTAGAATCTTAAGAGCTCTAAGCATTATAGAAAGTGGTGTCAAAAAGTCCAAATCGCCCGTTGAGCTTTTAGTTAGAACCGCAGAAATGGTTACACACTTGGACGCAGACCCCAAAACAGTGCTTTCCCATGTTTTGTCTCAAGGAATTTTAGAAGAAGAAGGAACAAAGATTGCTTTTGGAGAGATAAAAAGGAGAATCGGTCAATGGGCCCCAAACCTCAAAAAAACCTATGATTCAATGACAAGCGAAGAAAGAATCGAGTTGGGCATAATAAACTTCTAACGGGTGTATAATACCAACATATGACAGAATCCAAGCAGAGCGACGGTATGCTTTTCTATGCTACAGAAAAGTCCAGACCCGAAAATGATGCGCGAGCCCAACAAATGCTGGCCACGCTTAGAAGTTTTGATCAAAGGCCATACCCCAGGCAGGATGGTGATCCTGATCTTTCGGTTTTGATAGCCGAAATTCCTCAAACGGGTTGGTTAACAAACAACGAGTTTAGTGAGTATAGGATAGGCAAGAACACCCTAATCAGAATTGACAGCGATGGGGTAACCCACGCTCTTAATCCGCTAGACCACCCCGAAGGGGCCTTTAACTATGCACGCTTAGAAAAAGACTTGCCAACATCAAAGTCCAAAAAACGAAGCAAGGAAGTGGTGACAAACATTCACTGTGATCCCGGGAAGTTTAGTTATGTCACCGTTTTAGATAAAAAGAATACGGAAACCAGATACACGCTAATTCCTAAAAAGGTCGAAGATAGGCCAAAAGTTGAAGAAAAGAAAATAAGAAAAGAGGATTCGGAAGTTAGGCAAATATTTAGAATTTGGGTTTCTGACTTATTTAAAAATACCACCAGTAATCCCGAGGCTGCTAACTATCTAACTTTAGCCTATATTTTGGGTTCGGTTCCAAAAGAAGGGTGGACGGACAATGAAAATGATGATAAAGAAATTAGAAACGATTATTCCAATACGGATAGCGAAGGAAATATTCACAGGGTGGTGGTTAAAAAAGACGGCACTCTTAAATACGATGTTCATAGAACCAAAAAATATCTGGAGGAACATTCAAAACCGGGAGATATTGTGGTATCAAATATTGAAACATCGATGAAAAAATGTGATGTTGAAATCTTGCACTCTGGGGAACCAAAGTCGGTTTCTTTTGAACTAGGGTAAATTATTTTAGAGCTACCACAAGCCCCTTTTTGGGTAAAACCAGACCTACTTCTTTTGCAGTTTTATAACCTCCGTCAACTGCTAGGATACGATCTTGAGTATCTGTAAGTGCAAACGTTTTTCCACCGTCTATTGCGGTGTAGATGCCCTTTGACTCAACTTCGGCATCTGCCAAATTTTGTATTTGATATTCCCATGTCATAGGCATCAATTTAGACATCCAAAGATCGGATTTAACGGAGTCCGGAATCGGCATCGATCCCATGCTGGTTTCTACAACAACTGTTTTGCCGTTAACGGGCATGGAATCCAGGTTTTTTTGAAAGTTTTTAGTTGTTCCATCCGAAGCAAAATAATATTTTGCATTCGACAAATACACCAAAGATAGAGAAAGTTTCCTTTTTCTTAGATCATCTGCGATACCCGGCATACTCTTTTTGCCCGTAAGATCGCCCATTACGGAGACGATTTTACCGTTCTCATACATTGTGATTATTTGTTGCAAGTTTTTTTCGTCCGAAATCCAAGACTTGTAGTCTTTTTGTCTATTTTTGAACTTTAAATAGTGTTCTACTTGTGCAGGGGAGTCGGCTTCGGTGGTTTTCTCACCCGAGGCTTTAACCTTGTCTGTTAGGGTTTTGCCAAGTATGTTCAGTTCGTCTTTGGTGAACTCTGTGCTTAGCATCTGCAAGGTTGCAGGAACATTTCTTTGATCAAAATAAGCAATATATTCTTTTGGTGTGGGGTATTTACCTGATAGCTTGTGGTGTTTTCTGCCGATTTCCAATAGAGCCCTTGTAGTAATTGCTACCGACGGCTGAACATCTACAATGTAAACTTCTTTAAGCTTTGAGTTAACTGCAATGTCCAGCATCTGGTCTAACCCCACCCCCATTCCCGCACCGTCGGAATCTTTGATATAGGGAAAAACTTCATATAATGATGCTTCGTTGGAAACCGTATTGTGGGAGACTTCTAAATGTTCTTTGGGGTCATCATAATCTTTTTTGCCGAAGATGGGGGATCTTTCCTTGTTTTTTTTTAAACCTTCAGAGAGTTTATAGATATGTGTTTGTTTTTCTTCGTCCAAAACCGTTTTTGCGGCCTCTTTTGCACCCGCTTGCCTTAGTTCCGACAAATTTCTGGCTAAATTGTTCCTATATTCTTGTGTAGGTGTTTCTGTTTCTGCCATTTAGTAGATACTAGCACTTTAGAAATATTTTTTTTAAGAAGAAATATAAGGGAGCATTAAATTAAATAAACGATCGTTCGTTAAAAGTTGTCGCATTATGTTTGTATTACGCTCTTCTGCTTTACCCAAAAACGTCCACAACGGATCTTTATCGTTCATTACACTTTCTTGTACAGCTTGGAACAGTTCTCCGTTTAATTTTCCGGACTCCGCCGCTTCTTCTAGTGCGCGATAAGCCAAAATATAAGTAGCTCCTGTGGGTATTGTTTTGTGTGCTCTTTGAAAAACAGTACTCAAAGTTTCTTGGGTTAGTTCGCCAGACCTAACCAATGTACGAACAGCCAAAGAACAACTTGCGATTTCTTCCCCAAAGCCCATTAGGTTCCTGGATTCCGCAAATTGTGCATTGAATTCTTTTATTTGCTCTTCTGCAGAAGAATTTGATTCATCAAATTCTTGGGGAAATTCGTGTTTAGACATTTGGGGAAGTATAACATTTTTGTAAAAGTGTAAAAGTCGGTTTGATTCTTGCTGTGAGTGGTATACTCGAGCTACCGAATGGTCTCTTTGATAAACGTACCTTTTAAGGGAGCTGATGGCACATTGTGATCCATCTTAGCCACAGGGATCGTTTTTAAAAATATTATGTGTCATTTATCTGCAAATTTTTTGAGTGATTTTTGGCCAAATTTTTGGTCGAACTTAATAGCAGATGGTTTAATTATTGGAGTTGCAACGTTTTTACTTACAAGGCACTTTAGCAAAAAGGATGAAAAACAAAAAGAAATAGCCAAAGAAAGCGAAAGAAGAGAAAAACTAAAAATTGCCGCTAATATGCTATGGGCTGAAGTAGAACACAACAGAAAACAACTTAAACTAATAATATCTAACTTAAGCCAAAGACCAAAACCAAACATTGTGTATCCAGCTTTAGAAGTGTCAGCCTGGGAAATTATTGATAGGCAACTCTTAATTGATGGTCTCAAACTAAAGGATTTTGCAAATCTTCACAAGATTTATAACAGAACATACACCATTAATAAGATGTATTACACCATGCTAGATAAAATTGAATGGATTCTGTTAGGAAAAGATTCAACAGTTAGAAAAGAATACGTGGATGGAATTATTGAACGTTCCAAAGAATTATTGGAATACATTGGGGAGGTGTTTCCCACCGAGTTCATCAAGGAAAAGATGAAAAATAAGAAATAGGTCCGACTCCAGTTGCCAGTATCTAAATTCTCCAGGCTAACTCCAAAAAACGAAAAAACCTGGCTCGCACCAGGCTAAATCTTGATTTCTAGGCTAATTTTAATGAAGTTGTAAAACCATTACCGTATGGAGCGGGATACGGGAGTCGGACCCGTTTTTATACCTTGGGAAGGTATCGTTAGACCGTTTAACTAATCCCGCGTTAAAAGGTGATTATACCATTCGAATTTTTGCACAGCCAAAATTTATTTATTTTTGAGTTGGTCAAAATAGTCCTGCGAGATAACGCCTTCTTTAACAAGAGTTTTGAGCACTCTTCTTGCGGATTTGTGGATTGCGGGGATATCACTTCTAAATGCAGTTTCCACTTCCGTAAGACCTTCGCGGAAAGGCTTTCCACCCATATGATATAGCTTTCCTATTTTTTTGACGGTTACAAAATCAACTCCTGTAAACTGAGAATCCCCTTCGTTGCCTATGTTTCCATTTTCAGCCATACAACATTCTAAACTTTATTTTGTAACTCTTACAAGATATGTTAGCCATGAATGTGCAGGAGTTCCTGTTGTGATTTTTTGACTCAAAATATCAAAACCGTTAACGGATAAAATTTCAACAAATTCTTTTTGGCTGTAGTAGCGAAAATAATACCCTGTTTTTGGGTCGATTCCGTCGCCTTCGCCTTCTTTTACACTTATAAAACCGACGCCTTTGTTTTTCGTGACACGTACAATCTCTCCAAGTGTCGGCTTTGGATTTTCTAAATGCAAAAGCGCAGCAGATGCCCAAAAACCGTCGAAACTGTTTTCGGCATATGCCATATTCTGCATATTCATTCGCAACAACAAAGACTCCGGGTTTAGTTCTTTGGCGATACCAAGCATTGTCTTTGAATAATCAAAAGACAAAACACGATAACCGACATTTTTAAGATATGTTCCGTCGGTTGCAGGACCGCAACCGATTTCCAATATCTTGGATCCGGGTAAAAGATAACCTTGCATTTCTATAAGGTTTTCGGCCCAAAAATGCTTTCTATCTTTACCTCCAGAAAACTTTAACCACTCCAAAGCCTTTTCGTCGTAACGAACTTTTGTTAGATGTTCGTTTTCCGTTAGACTCATTTACTATCTAGGTAATGTTAAAACGTTCCCAACATGCAACAAATTGGGATTAACCAACTTATTAGCTTTTGCAATTTCTACCCATTTATAACCGTCTCCGTATGACCTTACTGCTATTTTCCAAAGGCTGTCACCTTTTTCGATGGTGTAAGAATTTTGAGAAATCGCTGATGTTTTATCTAAAACTGAAACTACTTTTGTAGCGGTAGGTTTTTTGGCTGAGACTTCTGGAATGGTTAGCTTTTGTCCAACTTCCAGTTTTTGACTGGTTAGTTTGTTAGCAGAATAAATGTCAACCCAGTTGTATCCGGATCCGTAAGAATCTTCCGCTATAGACCAAAGTGTTTCCCCCTTTGTAACTACATGATCGCTGGTTATCTCGGTTTTAGAATTATTATTGGTTATTATTTCTCCTTTTTTATCTTTAAAGTAATTAACAACTAAAACTCCGGTAACAATTACTACCAACGCACCCAAAAACATGCTGATTTCACTTTCGTTAAGCTTTAGGGTTTTGAGGAACTTTTGTAAATTAAATTTCAAATAAATTCACCGCCTTTCGCCTTCGATTATGTTTGGGAGGTGAACAGGGCAGTTTCGAATTAGTTGAATTTACTGGAGGGAAGTTGCTCCGTCAAGGGGATTTTGAAAAATAAAAAACCTCCGGTTGGATTTGATTCCTTCCGGAGGCAGACTTACGATTCGCGATAAAGCGAATAACCTTCCCGTTTTTCGTACAAAACATCAGTTTCGTTTGGTCCGACCTGGCAATCGTCTACAATCACATATGCTTTTGGTGTGATTGCTGCAATCTCCATCGCTGTGTCGAAAGGTAACTTTATGAGTTTTGCACAATCAAACGATTCACATTCGCAGAATACTTCGATTGTTTCCATCGAACTCTTTCTCCGTTTGGTTTCTGATGTAAACGGTATACCCGTCACCTTCCGAGGACAGAGTATCGGTTGCTTTGGGACCCGTTACGCATTCGTCGATGATGACAGTTGCCCCGGCAACAGTTGTAATTTCCTGCACAAGGTCAACCGAGAGTCTCACCGAAAGTTTGCATTCGGGGTCGCCGCACTCGCATATCACATTGATTGTTGAAACCATTGGTGCTCCTTAGAAAATGTTTTTCACGAGGTTTCGCTCATGTTATCGGATGGATAGAGGTTGTAGGTTATCGTTCCGCTTAAAAATTCTTTGCCGCTTGCAGGCTTGAATGTCGCGGTAACGGCGCCGTTGTGGTTTCCGTTCTGGTCCCAGAGAAGGGAGTTGAAAGTGTGGGTATTGTCGGTGATCGAATGTTCAGAACATCCGCGCAATATCACTTTCACCTGCTCTTCGCCCTCTTTGGCTAAAAAGTCGATGCTCTCTCCGCGAACCAAAAGTTTGTCCAGAAGGTCGACCCAAAGGTTGTCAAACTTAAGGGTTATGGTTCTGTAGCCCATTGTGAACTCCTTAAAACAAGAATGTGCTAACTCGTCAAGAGCAGATACTACACCGCCCCGTGGACGAGGTCAAATTTTTGTAGAAGCAGCAACTATTCTCAATTTATCGTCTGTTGTTATATTTAGACACAAATCTTCTAGTTTGTCTCCTGTTTTAAGAGCCTCTTTTTCGATGTAGGTCCATAATCTTTGATTGGGTTTAGAAAGCAGCTTTTGTATTAGGGCTTCGGGTTTGATGGCCGCAAGCGCGATTCTAGAAACGCCGTTTTGGGGAACAACTGTCGTTTCGTTTTTTAGAACTAACAGCTCATTGTTTGCCTGACTGTTTTCGAAAATTATTTTTGAATTTAATTCTGCTGCAAAAGGAAATAGGACCAAGAGGTTGGACACAATTTCAAGATTTTTTGAGGCTATTGTTGCAGATACCGAATAGGCTGTTACTTTTAATGCCTGGTTGGCAGAAAATCCGTCATTTAAAGCTTTTTTAAAAAGATCTTCGATATTTTGGGAATCAAGCTCCACATCAAATCTGCCGTTTTTGTTTAGTTCAAACAGCATGGTTTCTATTAAATCTATCTTTGGAATATTTATTTCTTTAAACATAGTTCAAAAAAAACGCCCGGCGGTTTTTGTGCCTCCAGGCGTGCGGTTTTTTGTTATTTGCGAAATTGCTTGGCAATTTCGTAAATGAACAGTGCGACTCCAATCATGGAAACCAAGCTGCCAAGGGCAAGCCCGGCCATTGCGCCGAGATGCCCTGCGAACATAAAGGCAAAGCTTTCGATGCCGCCTTCGATTGTTCGGTATGCGCCGACTCCCATGTTGATCAGGGCAAAAATAAAACTTCCGAAGCATATTACAGCTCCTGATATAAACACGATCAACGCTTGTTTCATTCGAATCCTCCAATATAGAGTTGCAGTAACGTGCGACTAAGGCTATATTTTAGCAAAAGCAATTAAATTAATCTACCTATAGGATTAACTATTTATTGTTATAATGGTTTAATATGTCAGAAGATAGCAAAGTGTTTTTAGACGGGGAACATGCAAACCGGGAACATAAAAATTTAAAACGCATCGAGGTTGTTTTGTATAAACCCAAAGCCTTCGACAGACAAGCGATGGAAACACCACTGCTTTATTTAAAGTAAGCGGGATTGACGAGACTCGCGATGCACAACACGAAGTACCGCTATACGCATTATCTAGACAAGTCGATAATGCGAATGAAACGAGCGGGATTGACGAGACTCGAACTCGCAACCTCTTCCGTGACAGGGAAGCGCTCTAGCCGATTGAGCTACAACCCCAAGAGTAACTTGGGTATACAAGGCAACTCTGCCTTGAGAATGCTATTTTACTATTTATTTTTCTTCTTAGCCAGCCATTTTGACTTAACTGTAGCTATCTGACATTTGTAGGCTTTTTGGCAAACCTGACTCTTACGATAATTTTTGCCGAACCGGTGACAATCGCCGCTAAATCCATCTTAAACATTTAGCAATAACCCGCCTGGGCAAGGTAATTTTTATACCCGGCGGGTTTTATTTTGGTTAATAGTTTAATCCTATAACTTGATATCTGTACCCCAAAATGTTACTATTCAGCCTTGGTTTAATTGCACATTCCCAAAATTACGCGAAAGGAGCATTTCTATGCTCAAGAGAATTTTGATCTTAGTTTTTGCAATGTCACTTTTGCTCACCGCCTGTGGCGGGCAAAGCACCATCGGTGCCGTGAATCCGGAAGGATGCACCTATGAATATAGCGGCACCTTTTACGGCGTAAACGTTGACGCGCTCGAGCTCAAAGTGACCTCCCATGCAAACTGGGTCCAGGACGAAGACCAGCCAGAGTATTGGAACCTTGTTCCGGACAATGATGCCCAGTGGGTTAACTTTGTATCCCAGTACAACAACACCGTTGACAAGCTCAATGCCGGGCTTTCCCTTCTCTTTGTTGATGACGAATTCCTGCAGGGAGCCTCGTACTACCGTATGGACTTGGAGCCTCCGGTGCTTGATACCAGCAGTCGCCGTGAATGTCCCAATCCCGACAACTACGGTTACGGGTGGAACCATTGGACAGTCGGCCTTCCTTTTGAAGAAATGGAAGATAACGGCTATGTTACAACCACCAGAATCGGTGACACAACGACCTTTGTAGAAGTGAAGTCTGCCAAAAATAGTGTGGTGAATTATTCATTCCCCACCACCTATTTAGAAACAATCTACAGCTACGCTTTCGGTCGCGCCGAAGAGGTGTTGACGCTCGAACCCGAGTATGTGGAAATTCCGCGCCCGGACATGCCCGACGGCTTAACCTATTCACAAGCAATGCTTGAACAAATGGTCAATGCCGACGCAGAAGGCCGCGAAGCAGTCTCTTTCACTTTGAACATCGAGGACTTTGAGGGCCGCGCTCAACTCAAACCGGTGATAGCAAAAGGTATCGAACTTGCCGCTTCTCAAGAAGGGTATCCGGTGCTTGCAACTATCCACGCTATGATGAGTAGTGGACAACGCCAGATTGCCTATGCGAGCATGCACGGCAGTTTCTCGATCCGGGGAGCTTTCTTCCTTGGTATTGGCGGAGTCAGCGGTGGCGGTTATATCGACGGTCAGGCCGGCAGCAATGCCTGGTTTGAAGACGTTATCAAAGCGTCCGTTTATATCACACCACAGCCGTAATTTTTTTTGGGGGTTAGTGAAACCGTTTCTGATGAAAGTCCGAAACGGTTTTTTTGTGGCAAAAATCCTGTTGTATACTGAGGAGTGGCGGAGAAAAAGTATCTAAATAATATAGAAATCTCGGAACTTCTAAGGGATGTTGCTGCTGCCTATCAACTTAAAGACGCCGCAGGCGCTCGTTTCAAGATAATTGCATATCAACGCGCAGCAGATGCCGTTGAACACGCAACAAGCGAACTTAAAGATTTGTGGGACGACGGAAAACTTAAAGATATTCCGGGTGTGGGTGCAAGTATTTCCGAACATCTTTCCGAGCTTTTTTCTACAGGCAGGTCCAAACATTTTGAGGAGCTTATGAAAGATCTACCAAAAAGCATGTTTGAGTTTATGAAAGTTCCCGGAATAGGGCCCAAAACAGCATACAAATTAGCTCACGAGCTTGGACTTAAATCGTTGAGCGATTTGGAGAAGGCCGCCAAAAAAGGAAGGATTGCCGAGATGGAAGGTTTTGGCGAGCAGTCACAAAAAGATATTTTGGATTCAATTGGAACAGTTAGAAAAAGAATAAAAAGACATCTTCTGCCTTACGCAACAGAAATATCGGAAAGGGTAATAAAATATCTTTTGGCCAATAAGGCAGTTAGAAAAGCCGACACATTAGGAAGTCTTAGAAGAAAAGTTTCTACAATAGGTGACATTGATATAGCCGCGGCAACCGAGGAACCCGATAAAGTGTTGGAATATTTTACTAATTTTCCCAACACCCAAAAAATTTTAGAAAAAGGGACAAGAACGGCTGCAATAATCTTACCGGGTGCGGTCCAGGTGGACCTGATGATAGAGACCCCCGACGCATACGGTTCATTACTACAACATTTCACAGGATCTAAACACCACAATATTGCCCTTAGGGAGATGGCGCTAAAAAAGGGTTACAGTTTGTCCGATTACGGCGTAAAAAAGGTAGGAGATAAGCAAAGCTTGGACAGTCAGGGCCCTGGCAAATCCGAGAAGTTGATTAAATTTGATAGCGAAGAAAAACTTTATAACTTTTTTGGTTTGGACTATATCCCTCCCGAACTTCGTGAAGACAGCGGTGAGATAGATTTTGCAAGGGAGCATAAGTTGCCGCAACTTGTTCAGGTAGAAAATGTTAAAGGAGACCTGCAAATACACTCCAATTTTGATGTAGAAACAAGTCATGATGTGGGTGAATCTTCTATGGAAGATATTGTAAAAAGAGCGGACGTAAAGAAATATGAGTATGTTGCACTGACAGACCACAACCCTTCACAAAAAGGTCATACAGCTAAGGACTTTGTGGAAATATTAAAAAAGCGTCGTGAAAAAATTGAAAAAATAAATTACTCACTCAAAAATATGAACATAAAAAATGTTCAGAAAGTTTTTAATAGCCTTGAAATCGATATAATGCCGTCTGGAGAGTTACCCGTGCCCCAAGAAGCAATGGAACTTTTGGACTTTGCTTTGGTTTCTATCCATTCCAGTTTCGACGGAGAACGCGATGTTAATACAAAAAGAGTTTTAACTGCTTTGGCTAATCCAAAAGTAAAAATATTTGCACATCCAACAGGCAGAAAACTTAACGAACGGGAAGGTGTGGATCTAAATTGGCCCGAAATTTTTGATTTTTGTATTAAGCACAACAAGTGGGTAGAAATTAACTGTGACCCGATGAGACTTGATCTACCCGATATTCTAGTAAGAGAAGGGGTAAAGCTTGGAGTTAAATTTACCCTTGGAACAGACTCGCATCATATAGACATGATGGACAACATGCCTTACGGCATTACAGTAGCAAGACGAGGTTGGTTAGAAGCAAAAAATGTTGTAAACACAACTTCTTATAAAGATTTAGAACGTTTGCTTACAGAAAATTAGTAAGTGGTAAATTAATTTGCAGGTTTGTGTTAACATATCTTATGCCTTTTTTAATTTTTGTAGGAATTTTAGTAATCGTTGGTCTTTGGCTTGTCGGTGAATACAACTTTTTTGCAACAGCTAAAACCAGAGTAGGCGCCTCCATTCAAGAAATTGGCAATCAACTCAAACGCCAGGCGGAACTTATTCCAAACCTGGAATCTTCCGTTAAGGGTTACCTTAAACACGAAAAATCGATTTTTGATGAACTTACGGCTGCAAGAAAAGAAGTTGTGAGTGCAGCAGGAAGCGGGGATTTGGACAAAATGGCCAAAGCCGGTGCAAGATTCTCCGAAATTTTACCCAGGATTCAACTGGTGGTAGAAAGTAACCCCGAAATCAAAGGTGTCCAGGTTGTTCAAGATTTAATGGGTGAACTTCGTGACACCTCTGATAAAGTTATGTATGCCAGACGGCTTCTTATAGATCTAACTGCTGACTACAATGTTAAAAGAGTTACTTTCCCGGGAAACTTTGTTGCGGGAATGTTTAAGTTTGGAGAGTTGAAAGGTTTAGAAACTCCTACCACGGGTGATTCATTTTCTGTCAGTGAAAACGACATGAAAACGCCCAAAGTTAACCTCTAAATGGTCAATCCCAGATTCAATGAGTTAAGACGCAATAAATTTAATTTGTTTTGGTGCAGATTTTTTGTAGATCTAAATGCGCTCAACTCATTTGTACAGCTTTTTTATCTACAAAGAGGTGTGAGTGTTCCCCAAATTTACTTAACAGGAGTTGCCTGGTCGCTTGGAACTTTATTGTTTGATATTCCCTCAAGTTACTTGGCTGATCGCTGGGGCCGAAGAAAAACTATTTTAACGGGAGTGATTGTAAATGTTATCGCCAATGCCTATTTGTTTTGGGCGTATGGATTTTGGTCTTTCTTTTTGTATACATTTATTTTTGCAATTTCCTACTCTTTCTTTTTTGGCGTAGAAGATGCTCTTCTCTACGACACTCTAAAAGAAATGAAGCAAGAAAAAGTTGTTATGAAAACTGCGGGCAAATATGCTTCCGCAGGTAGAATTTCTAAAATATTAGTTCCAATCTTGGGTATTTTTGTAGCAAAAGACTTGGCGCCAAGCCAATTTGATTTTCTGCTTTCTATTAATTTAATAAGTTCGATTGTGGCGGTTTATTTTGCCTATAAGCTTGTGGAACCAAAAAAGTTCGAGGAAAATCTAAAATTAAAATTAAGCGTGTTTAAAGACGGAATAAAAACCTTTTTGGAATCTAAAATATTAAGATCATTTGCTTTCAACAAGAGTTTAATATTTATATCCAGCTTTGTATTTTGGCGATATTACCAAAATGCTCTTTTGGAACGCGATTTTTCCGTTTTTTTGCTTGGGTTAATTTACCCTGTTAGTAACGCCCTCTTGGTAATGTTTTTTGTTTTGGCACCCAAAATAACCGAAAAAATAGAAAGGTTACATATAATAAACGGGGTAGCCTGGGTTGCTTTTGTTTCTTTGGTAGTCTTTATTTTTACCGAAAACACGCTTCTTTTGTATTTAATGTCGATTTCTATATTAACCGTCGCTACAATCAGAGACCCTTTATTTACCCAACAAATTCAATGGAGGTTAAAGTCTTACAATAGAGCAACCACAGGTTCTATTCTTGGAATTTTCAAAGGAGTGAGTGATATTCCGGTACTTTTACTTTCGGGATACTTAGCTACATTCGGGGGCAAGTGGGTTCTTGTGACATCTGTAATGCTGGCTTTAATTGTTATAATTTTCTTTGGAATCAAAAAAGAATATATAATTGCGGAAGAAGAGAAATAAATGCAAAACATATACGAAGTTCAATCAGCCAACAAAATAAAAAGCGCTTTTATAGTGGCTTTCTTTTTGGTTTTTGTTTTTTTGGCGACTTTTGTTATTACAAAAGCCTTTGGGCTTTACATGGGCTATGAACCGGGGGGCTTGGGTTATTTTGGAATGGCCTTTATTATTTCCGGAGTTTCCAGCTTTATCAGTTATTACTTTTCCGATCAAATTGTTTTGGGTATTTCTGGCGCCCGGCCTGCAAGCAAAGCCGAGGACAAACTTTTTACTCAAGTGGTAGAAAATCTATGTATAGGAGCCGGAATACCCAAGCCAAAATTGTATGTTATAGAAGACACTGCAATGAATGCCTTTGCGACAGGTAGAGACCCAGATCACGCAGTTGTCTGTGCAACAACGGGACTTTTGGCAAGTCTAAACAGAACCGAGCTGGAAGGCGTCATGGCTCACGAGCTAAGTCATATAAGAAATTACGATACGCGCCTAATGTCTGTAGTTTCGGTTATGGTTGGTCTAATTGCTCTTCTTGCCGATTGGTTTATGCGTAGTATGTGGTGGGGCGGTGGAAGAAGAGATAGAGATAGCGATAATAGTAGCGGGGCGATACTTATGGTTTTGGGAATAGTTTTTGCAATACTTTCTCCCATAATTGGCCAGCTTATTCAGTTGGCAATTTCCCGAAGACGTGAGTTTATGGCGGATGGAGGTGCGGTGGAGCTTACCAGGCAACCACAGGGTTTGATTAATGCTCTCCAAAAAATATCCGCCGACACAGAGCCCCTTGAGGCTGCCAATAAAGCAACAGCCCACCTTTACATAATGAATCCTTTTAAAGGAAAGTCGCACGGCGCCGTAGGGATGCTTGCGGGACTTTTTAATACTCACCCTCCTACCTCCGAACGTATCAAAGCACTTCAAAATATGCTTTAAGTCGGGTATTATTAGGGCATGGCCAAGCTAACAAAAAGCGATGTGTTACATGTTGCAAATCTTGCCAACTTAAAACTCACAGACGAAGAAATTTCTACATTTTTTCCCCAGCTTTCTAATGTTGTCGAATTTATTGGGCAACTTAACGAGGTGGATACCAACGAGGTAGAACCAACTAGCCAGACAACGGGTTTGGAAAATGTATTAAGAATAGATGAGCCGGACGCAACAATTTGTTTACCCCAGGAAAAGGCTCTCAGCGGAACAAACTCGACTTATAACGGTTTGTTTAAAGTAAAAGCGATACTTAGCGAAAGGAGTAATAAGTAAACTTGTCTATGACAAAAATGAAACTTCCGTTAACAATTGACGCGACCCACGAAGGGTTAAAGAAGAAAGAGTTTTCAGCCGTAGAGTTGGTTGAATCATACTTGGAGCAAATCAAAAAACATAACGGCGAGTACAATATTTTTCTTACAACTACCGATGAGATTGCTCTAAAAAAAGCAAAAGAGATTGATGATCTGGTTGCGGGTAACCCTAATGTTTTCGAGGAATTTCCGCTTTTGGGTGCAGTTACTTCGTACAAAGATATTTTTATGACGGAAGGGGTTAGGACTACCGCCTCCTCCAAAGTTTTAGAAAGTTATATCCCCCCTTATTCGGCAACCTCCGTTAAAAAAATGGAACACGCAGGAACCATAATGATAGGAAAAACAAACAACGACGCTTGGGCACACGGAGCCAGCGGAGAAAATAGTGATTTTGGCGCAACCAAAAACCCTTGGAACAAAGAATTTGTACCGGGGGGCAGCAGCAGCGGCTCTGCGGCTTCCCTTAGTGCCAATATGAGCCTGATTTCGTTGGGAACCGATACTGGCGGCTCCGTTAGGCAGCCCGCTAATTTTTCCTATTTGGTAGGCCTAAAGCCAACTTACGGCGCAATCTCTCGTTACGGCGTTATTTCTATGGCGTCCTCACTGGATACTGTAGGAGAATTCGGGCGTAGCGTTTCTGATGTGGGAAAAATGTTCGATGTTTTAAAGGGCGAGGACGGATTTGATGCAGCCGTTAAAAACGCAGATTTTATTCAATCTAAACCAAAGTACAAAATCGGAATTGCAAAAGAATATTTTGGAACGGGATTAAATAAAGAGGTAGAAAAAAACATAGATGAGGTCAAAAAAGTTTTCCAAAGTCTTGGTATCGAGTTTGTTGAAATCACCTTACCACATACAAAATATGCGGTACCTGTTTATTATATTGTTCAGCCCGCCGAAGTTTCTTCTAACTTAGGAAGGTTCGACGGAATACGCTATGGTAACGGCAGAGAGTCGTTTGGCCAGGAGGCAAAACGAAGAATAATGTTAGGTACTTACGTTTTATCTTCGGGCTACTACGACGCATATTATCTTAAAGCACAAAAAGTGAGGTCAAAGTTAATCGATGACTTTGACGCCGCATTTAAGGAGGTCGACGCAATTTTGTCACCAGTTTCTCCGACCCCTCCTTTTAAAATAGGAGAAAATTCATCGGACCCTTTGGCTATGTATTTGGCGGATGTTTATACCTGTGCAGTTAATCTTGCCGGTATTCCTTCTTTGGCTATTCCTAGCGGTTTTACAGAAAACAAACTTCCTTTAGGTTTCCAGCTCATAGGCCCCAGATTTTCGGAACCTTTGCTGTTTGACTTGGGTAAGACTTATCAAAAAGAAACTGAATACAAACCCGAAGTAGCATTCTAAAAAATGGCAAACATTTATTCCAGAATATTTAAAAAGTCTAAGTTCGGATATTTATGGGGGTCACAGATATTGTCTCAAGTAACCATAAATATGATGAATTTTCTTTTGTTGGCAAAACTATATACAACCACAGGGTCCTCTATTGCCACCGCGCTTTTATGGGTTTCTTATTCTCTCCCGGCACTCTTTTTTGGTCCGATTGGGGCCGCAACGGTAGATGTGGCATCACGCAAAAAAATGCTTATGTATACAAACCTTTTGCAGTCGGCGGCTGTTTTGATGTTTGTTCTTGTACATTCTCAAAACATTTTTATTCTTTATACACTTGTTCTTTTGTATTCGCTTTTAAATCAGTTTTACGTTCCTGCAGAATCGGCATACCTACCCTCGACCGTTAGCAAAGAAGACTTGCCGCACGCAAACAGCCTGTTTTTTATGAGTCAGCAAGGCTCTTTAATTTTGGGATTTGGTACCGCAGGAATAATTCAAAAGTTTTTAGGGTTTGATGGAGCAATGATACTTTGCAGCGTTTTTCTTTTTATAGCTTTTATCTGCACAACTTTTTTGCCGGAGGTCAAACCGCAAACGGAATTGCCGGGTAAAATTGAACACGCACTCAAAAAGTTTTTTGAAAGTATTTTCGAAGGCTACGACTTTATCAAAGAAAATAAAATTGTCTCTTACCCTTTAATGCTTCTTTTGGGAATACAATCATGTCTAAGTATAATTGTAGTGAGTCTTCCCGTAATTGCCGTTCAAATTTTGGGTATATCCGTTAACTATTCCGGTATATCCATTGTTGTCCCTGCAGGTATCGGGGCAATGATAGGGTCTATTGTTATTCCCAGACTTCTGGCAAAAAAATGGAGAAAGATAAAAATTATAGAAAATTCACTTCTTTTTATAACTGTTGCATTGTTGTCTATGACAATCGCGGTTCCGTTTTTACCTGTCTCTCTAAGAGTGGTCGTTACTCCGCTTTTAATTGTTTTGGTAGGATTCGGGTTTGTGGGTATCAATATTCCCACACTAACCTTTTTACAGTCGGTTACACCTTCCTGGCTTTTGGGTAGAGTAATGGGGAATATGTTTTTCTTTTTAACGATAATTTCGCTTTTCCCTGTTCTGTTTTCGGGAACAATTACCGAGATATTCGGAATTAGGACACTTTTGACTATAATCGGATTTGGGGCTTTGGCCGTTTACATTTTTTCCAGGAAAAACGGTAGTAAATTTATAAAGGAGGAATTCACAAATGGCTGATAAATACATACCAATAATAGGATTAGAAATACATATAGAACCAAATACAAAAAGCAAGATGTTTTGTAGGTGCCCTCAGGATCATTTTGGCAAAAAACCAAATACCCAAACCTGCCCGATTTGTTTGGGTCTTCCCGGGGCGCTTCCTTTTGCTAATAAAGAAGCCGTTTATAAAACAATAAAACTTGGTTTGGCTTTAGGCTCCAAAATAAGTAGCTATTCTAAGTTTTACCGAAAAAATTATTTTTACCCAGACTTACCTAAAGCGTTTCAGACATCTCAGTTGGATTCCCCGCTATGTATCGGCGGATCTCTTTTTGATAAACGAGTAAATCATATTCATTTAGAGGAAGATGCCGGAAAACTTATGCACGAAAATCTCGACGGGAACAAAGTTTCTCTGGTAGATTTTAACCGTGGAGGATGTGCCTTAATAGAAATTGTTACCGAGCCGGATTTTCATGATTTAGAAAGCGTTACCGAATTTGTAAAAGAAATGCAGTTAATCGCAAGATACCTTGATGTTTCTGGTGCTGATATGGAAAAGGGTTCCATGAGATTGGAAGCAAATGTTTCGATGAGCCCGGATGGTAATCTGCCCGATTATAAAGTAGAGCTTAAAAACATTAACTCCTTTAGATTTTTGGGCAAAGCTATTCAGGCCGAGTTGACCCGACAAGAAAAGGCTCTGTTGGCGGGGGAAAAACTTATACAGGAAACCAGAGGTTACGACGAAATAAAACAAACAACATTTTCTCAAAGAACAAAAGCGGATGCCCACGATTACCGCTACTTTCCGGAGGCAGACTTGCCGCCTATGAGATTTACGGATGAAGAAATAGAAGATATCCAAAAAACCGTTCCCGAACTTCCTGCTGGTAAAAGAAAAAGATTTATGGAAAGCTATGGCCTTTCCAAAGAGTTTGCGGATATTTTGGTCTCCGATAATTCACGGAGTGTTTACTTTGAAGAAGCCGTCAAAGTTGGGGCAAAGGAAAATATCGGTTCCAAAACCATTGCGGATTTCATGATCAATAAAAAACTTGATGCGGATTTTCCCGAACCCGCTGGGCTAGTCAAAAAAGTCTATGAGTTTAGTAAAGTAGAGTATGCGGATTTGGATACAACAGCAGATGCTGTTAAAGCCGTAATTTCCGAAAACGAAAAAGCTGTTAACGACTACAAAAACGGGAACGGAAACGTGATAGGCTTTTTGATTGGTATGGTACAAAAGAAACTACAAGGTAAGGGAAACATTATACTAGTGAGAGAAAGTTTACTGAAGCAAATTACCACTTAGATGTCAGAACCTGCCGGCCCGCCAAAAGATTACATAGTAGACGCCGCGTTTAGAGCGAATCGTATATTGGGAGGATCAGAAGAAGGTTTAAAGATTTTAAACAGAGGTAAACATGAAGATGACGAAGGTGCGATTCTGTTGACAGAAATGGAAAAAGACGCCGAAATCAGGCAAAACTATGATGAGTTGGAAAAAAAAGCTACCACAGATCAGATAACAGAACTTCCTAACCAGCTTGCCTTTGATGAAATGATAGACGGTGTTACTAGTTTGTATAATAGGGAACACGCCCAACACGAAGGTGTCTTTGTTGTTTTTGATTTGACAGGCCTCAAAATTGCAAACGACAATTATGGTCATATTGCAGGAGACAGATATTTAAGATCTTTTGCTGATGCTTTAAGAAGAAATTCTCGTGCGTCTGATAGGATTTTTCGGTTGGGTAAAACTGCAGATGAGTTTTTGTTATATCTTCCCGGTAGTATTTCAGAACAAAATTTAAAAATTGTTTTGGATAGAATAGAACACAACTTAGAGGTATTCCAAGACATGGCGCAAACCAAAGATCGCGGAATTGAATATGGTGTTAGTTCTGTTGTATCTTTTTTTGGCAGAGGTGCTACTCCCCGAGAGGCTTTTTTGGCCGCATCGGAAAAAATGGGAGATGCAAAGGATGTTAAAAAGGCTCGAGCAATTGGCGGTGAAAATGTTAAAGACGGTCGTGTAATGGGTGTGGGGAGGTTGTATATAAATAGCGCAAAGGATGTTGCGTGGTAGAATGCTTTGATGTCTAAATTTGTCCATCTACATAGCCATACGGAATATTCGCTTCTTGATGGTCTTAGTAACATAAAGAAGTTGATCCGTTATGTCAAAGAACAAGGGATGGATTCGATTGCGATTACGGACCATGGAGTAATGTACGGCGAAATTGAGTTTTACAAGGAAGCTTTGAAAAATGAAATAAAACCAATACTGGGGATGGAAGGCTATATTGTTCCGGGCGACCTTAAAGAGCGTGCGGAAAAGGGAAGAGGTAAAAATTATCACTTACTACTTTTAGCAAAAGATTTGGAAGGCTATCAAAATCTAATGAAGTTATCTTCCATCGCCCACTTGGACGGTTACTATTACCGGCCTCGTTTTGACAGAGAAACCCTAAAAAAATACTCCAAAGGTTTGATTGCCACCTCCACTTGTCCGCAAGGAGAGGTTGGACAGGCAATATTAAACAACGATTTTAAGGAAGCCAAAAAGATAACGGAATGGTATGCGGATGTTTTTAAAGATGATTACTACATGGAAATTCAAAGACATGAGTACAATAAATGGACAGACAAAGCCGCTACTCCCGAAATAAAAAATACTCTTTTGGAGCTTTTGGATAGTGAAAATAAATGGAATGACGGAATTATTAAATTAAGTCGCGAATTGGGAATTCCTTTAATAGCTACCAATGATGCCCATTACATTAAACAGGATGATGCTTTTGCGCAGGATGTTTTGGTTTGTATAGCCACAGGCAAAAATGTTACGGACACAAAAAGACTAAGGTATATCGATGCGCAGACGTTTGATGTTAAACCCGCCGACGATATGGAGACACTTTTTGCCGACCATCCGGATGCAATCAGTAATACGGTTAAAGTTGCAGAAAAGTGCAATGTAGAAATAGCTCTCGGCAAATGGTTCTTTCCCATCTTTCCGTTAGAAGAAGGGCAAACTGCAGATAAAGTTTTAAGAGATTTAGCTCACGAAAAATTATTGGAAAAATTCCCCCAGGCAACCGAAGAAATGAAGCAGAGGATAGATTATGAGTTGGATATTATTTGTACAAAAGGTTACGCACCATACTTTTTAATAGTTAGGGCAATGGTTAACTGGGCTAATGACTCGGGAATCATTACCAACACCAGAGGCTCCGCAGCGGGAAGTTTTGTTTCGTATTGTTTGGGAATTACCACAGTGGATCCCATAAAATATTATTTACCTTTTGAACGTTTTCTTAATCCTTTCCGACCTACTCCCCCCGATATCGATTTCGATGTCTCCGATATTAAACGCGACCAAGTTATTAAGTATATGGCCGACACTTACGGACACGATAAAGTTGCGCAAATTTGTACTTTTGGAAGAATGTTAAGTAGGGCTGCAGTTCGTGACGTTGCCCGCGTTTTGGGTTATGCATATTCTACGGGGGACAGAATTGCAAAAATGATTCCCCCTCCCAAACAGGGTTTTCCCATCACTATTCCAAAAGCTTTGGCGGAGGTTCCTGACTTAAAAAATGCCTACGAAGAAGATCCCGACACAAAAAAGGTTATGGATCTGGCAATACAACTAGAAGGAAGTGCCCGCCATATTTCCGTTCATGCGGCAGGAGTTGTGGTTGCCCCTTCCGATATTACGGATTTTACCCCCGTTCAAAGAGAGCCTTCGGGGGAAAAGATTATCACCCAATACGAAATGCATGCAAGTGAAGATGTGGGTCTAATCAAATTCGATATTCTTGGGATACGCAACTTATCTATTTTAGGTAATGCCGTAGAAATTGTGGAAAAAGTCCGCGAAACTAAAGTTGATTTACGAGCTATTCCAATAGACGACAAAAAGACTTTCGAAATGCTCGCCAGGGGAGAAACAATGGGAGTTTTTCAGATGGCGGGCGGCGGAATGACAAAACATCTTAAAGATCTCAAACCTACCAGGATAGAGGATTTGATGGCGATGGTTGCTTTATACCGCCCGGGCCCTATGTCTCAAATCCCAGAATATATTAAAAGAAAGAGGAACCCCGACTTGGTGGAATATTTAGATCCCAGGATGGAAAAGTTTTTGGGAGCTTCTTATGGGCTTATTGTTTATCAGGACGACCTTTTGTTCTGCGCGCTCGACCTTGCGGGTTATACATGGGAAGAAGCCGATAAGTTTAGAAAAGCGGTGGGTAAAAAAATCCCTGAAGAAATGGCCGCACAAAAAGACAAATTCACAAAAGGAATAATTGCTAACGGGCAAACGGGAAAGTTTGCCGAAGAACTCTGGAAACTTTTTGAACCTTTCCAATCCTACGGATTTAACAAGGCTCACGCCGCAAGTTATGGAATGGTTGCTTACCAAACGGCCTATATGAAAGCCAACTTCCCAGTGGAATATATGACGGCGCTTTTGTCAGCAGAGAGTGATGATAAAGATAAAGTTTCTGCTGCAATCAACGAGTGCCGAAGAATGGGTGTAAAAGTTTTACCTCCGGATATAAATGAATCCAAAGTCGATTTTACTATTGTCGAAGATCAGGAGTCTTTGGAAGGGCGTGCTATTAGGTTTGGTTTGTCTGCAATTAAAAATGTCGGCGGAGCCGCAACCGACGCAATTTTGTCTGCAAGAGAAGAAGGTAACTTTATCTCCTTTGGTGACTTTTTGGCCAGGGTTGACTCCAGAAAAGTAAACAAAAAAGTTTTGGAGAGTTTGATTAAAGTAGGAGCGATGGGTAATTTTGGCGGACGTGCAACCCTTTTGGCGTCAATCGACAAATTTAGAGAGAAAGCAGGGAAGACTTCCAAAGACGAAAACCAACAGGGTTTGTTTGCCGACCCCGATCTAAAAAAGACTGAGGCTGTTTCGGTTGTTACTATGGACATAATTGATGAGTTTGGAGAAGAAGAGCTGGCATCTTTAGAACGACAGCTTTTAGGATTTTCTCTTTCGGCAAAACCGATTAGCGAGGTTGTCGGCCCTTTGCAGTTCCAATCCACCCACAAAGTATTCGAAATTAGCGGAACAGAAACATATAGCGAGCTTGTTAGGCTTGCGGCAGTGGTAACCGAGGTAAGAGTGATTACTACAAAAAAGACGGGTGCCGAAATGGCGTTTGCAAAAGTCGACGACGGAACGGGTGTTATGGAAATAGTAATTTTCCCCAAAATATTTAAAACTACTAGAGATTTCTGGGTGGAGGGTTCACCACTTTTGATTGTAGGCAAGGTGGATGTTAGAGACGAGTCACCCAACCTCTTAGTCGAGTCAATCGAGACCCTAAATAGCCTCAACGAAAAGAAACAAAGGGAAGTTTTTATAAAAATCCCCAAAAGTACGGACACTTCTGCTCTGCAAAGACTTAAAGCGATTTTTACTGAGAATCTGGGAGATCAGACAGCCTTTTTGCTCTTCGAAGGAGGAAAAAAGGTTAAATTACCTTTCCAGATTTCCTGGAACGAGACCTTGGCAAAGGGTATAAGCGAGATATTGGAAGCTAAAAAACCTCAAGAGTCTTGAGAGAGAGGTAAAATCCGTATATAATACGCACTATGGTGTTAGAAACCAATGTAATATGGCATTAAAAATTACGCTCAAAGAGGTTGAATTTGGAGTTGGCGACAAAATTCGTGTTGTTCAAAGAATCAAAGACGGGGACAAGACCCGTGAAGCTTCTTTTGAGGGCATGGTTATTGGGATAAAAGGCCGAGAACCCGGAAAAACCTTTACTGTCAGAAAGATCGCAGACGGAAACGTTGGGGTAGAAAGAATCTTCCCACTACACCTCCCTTCCATTGAGAAGGTTGTGGTGGTTAAAAGGGGAGTAGAGGGAGTTAGGCGTTCCAAGCTGTATTACACCAGAGAAAAAGCTCCTACAGAGGTAGATATGATCTTCAAAAAAGCAGCCCTTAAGTCTGCAAAGAAATAATTCCTCTGTTAGTATTTATTTGTGAATAAGACTTCCAGAAGTGTCGGTTTTAGTGCTGAATCTTTGGCCATCGAAATTCTAAAACCCAAAGGTTTTGTTATCTTAGAGAGAAACTTTAAATCTCGCTTTGGCGAAATCGACATAATTGCCTCAAAGGAGGGAATTCTTTATTTTATCGAGGTTAAGGCTAGATGGAGTTTGCGATTTGGTATGCCGGAAGAGGCAGTAACTTTGGGGAAAATACATAAGATACAAAAAACCGGTCAATACTACGCGCTAACCCGCCCAAACTCTCCTCAAAAACAAAGAATATTAGTGGTATCAATGGTGATGGATGGAGAAAAAGTTGCAAATTATAAACTGATTGATGTATTCTGATATTTACCTGTTGAAATAGATAGTTTAATAGGTGTAATCTTTAAATGAGAATGGATAACGAAGGAAAAACTTCGAAGAACACAATGAACAAGGTTGGTCTTGTTTTGTTAGTTGGTCTTGCGGCATGGTTACTTCTAGGTAAAAACGGCGCCAAACTTCCGGAGGCTAATAGCGGCCCCAAAGTCGTACAAAAATCTGCACAACTTTTATCGGAAAAAAGTTCCAAAGATTGGGGTACTGCAGCAAAAACCACAAACGGGGTCAATTTCGAACTTAATGTTACGGCATTTCTGCCTAGGGTGGCTGGAAATTCGGGTTATTACGTTTTCCTTAAAGGCGACGGAGATGCTTTAAAGGATATGCTTATCGGAAAAATGACTCTAAACGGCGATGTGTATGGTTTAAACTATCAGTCTGATATGGATTATTTTGGTTACAAAGAAATAATTGTAGTTAAAGAAACAGAATCCCAAGCAAAAGCAAATACCATGACACCTATTGTTCTTAACGGTACATTTGCTCAGTAATGTTTACACTTCCGGACCTTCCTTATTCTTACTCTTCTCTTGAACCTTTCATTGATGAGGAAACAATGCGTATTCATCATGACAAGCATCATGGCACATACGTAAACAATGTCAACGATGCACTCAAGGACGATGGTGATTTATTGAATATGGACGCACACGAACTATATTTAAATCTTGATAAAGTTCCTGAGAAGGTTCGCGGGAAGGTTAAAAATAATCTAGGAGGGCACATTAATCACTCAATGTTTTGGCAGATAATGTGTCCCCCGGAAATGTCTAAAATGCCCGATTTAAAATCGGATTTTATTGCTGCGATGAAGTCAGCTTTTGGTACTCAAGAAGATTTTGCGGCAAAGTTTTCCGAATCTTCGCTGTCCAGGTTTGGTAGCGGTTGGGCTTGGCTTGTTGTTGAAAACGAAAAGCTGGATATTGTTTCTACTGCAAATCAAGATAACCCTATTATGGAAGGTAAAACTCCGATATTGGGCTTAGATGTTTGGGAACACGCATATTATCTTAAATATAAAAATCTAAGGGCAGATTATGTTAAAGCTTGGTGGAGTGTTGTTAACTGGAATAAAGTAGAAGAAAATTAT
This sequence comes from uncultured Gammaproteobacteria bacterium, assembly GCA_964600575.1. Classification (GTDB taxonomy): domain Bacteria; phylum Patescibacteriota; class Microgenomatia; order UBA8517; family UBA8517; genus CAZRGC01. Next base: position 92,115 of record CAZRJH010000001.1, read on the forward strand.
TTAAAAACGAAAGAAGGTGACAAATGATGTACGGACAATACTGGAATAACTATTCTGGCAATGTGGGTCTTTTCAACCACGGTCTTTTTGGACTCTTTTTGGTGCCTTTAGTACTATGGAGTCTGGTTTGGAAAGGTTGGGCGCTTTGGACTGCCGCCAGAAAGGGCGATAAGTGGTGGTATATCGCACTTTTGCTTTTAAATACGGCAGGTATATTAGAAATTATTTATATCTTTCTGATTTCTAAACAGAATCAAAAAACTTCCTCCAAAAAGAAATAAAATCCTAAAATCCTCTTGACATTGGTTTATGTCGAACATAAACTCGTATTCTTGTTCTTTGAATTATTCAAAAACGCGGGTTTAGCTCAGTGGTAGAGCACTTCCTTTGTAAGGGAGTTGTCGGGAGTTCGAATCTCTCAGCCCGCTTTTGACGAGCACTTAACGGCAAAGAATGCACCTACGGAATAGGCAACATTAATGTAGTAGCTACAGAAATGACCGAAAGACCAAAGGAGTGCTCGTCAAACATGGCGCCATAGCCAAGCGGCAAGGCACAGCGTGCGCAGCACCTGTATCCGAAGGTTCGAATCCTTCTGGCGCCTCTACCTGAAGGACTTTCAGGGAACGTTTGTAGCATTGTCGCTACCGACGGCATGTCGAGGTGGCTCTGTGAAGCGATATCCCGTGGAGGGTCACCTTTTGGTCAAGTATTGGCTGCAAGCTCAAACGTGGACGAGCGCTGAGCTGAAAACTCAGAGGTTTTGGGTTCGAATCCCGAGCAGCCAGCTTGCCCAGCCAGTAACTATTTGCAAAAGTGCACACAATCAAGGTGTTGCCTTATCGAACCAGTTTCGAATTTGCAGAAAAAATCCGAACCGAAAGGTAAGGACAGGTATTGACTGGGCATTATGATGTCTCATATTTCGCCGCTCAAAGAAGTTGCGAGAGGATAAGAGGTGTGGGACATCCTAGTTATTTTTTGGGGCAGGTATCTGTCAAACTTTTATTAATAATAATTGTTTGAATCATTGACAGAGCCTGCCCCGTTCGCGTTTTGTCCCGTTAAAATATATTGCAGATAGCTAAAATTTCAATCTGGGAGAAGATGCCGAGACCGAAAGTCGAGGCAGTTTCATATGGTATATAATGATTTTCGATGTTAATCCTTGGAATAGACCCCGGTACTGCAACAACAGGATTTGGTTTGGTGGAATATATTGATGACGGGAATAAGGTTATCGAATGGGGTTTAATAGAAACGGATAAAACAGTTGTAAAAGAAAGACGTCTCGAACATATTTTTGAACAAACACTGGAACTTCTTAAAAAACATAAACCCGATGTTTTTGTTATAGAAAAAGTATTCTTTTCCAATAATGCAAAAACGGTAATTGCAGTCGGACAAGCACAGGGTGTAATGCTTTTGGCTGCCAGTAAAGCCAAAGTTCAAGTAATGGAATATGCTCCGGGTACTATTAAAAAAATGATCACAGGTTCGGGAAGGGCAAACAAAAAAGAAGTTCAGACACACATAAGGAAGATTTTAGGTAATCGTGTCAAAAGTGCCGCTCACAAAAAAACACACTTTGATAATGAGGCTGACGCGCTTGCAATTGCACTTACGCATGCGTTTAAAATTGGGGAAACAAAGTTAAAAGATGTTTAAAGTGGGAACCGTTAGTACATTTTTTTCTAAGGTTAGTGTGGCGTTTATTAAATTGGAAAATCCGCTTTCGGTCGGTGACACTATAAGGTTTGTTAAAAACGGCGAGACAAAATTTGAACAGAAAGTAGAGTCTTTGCAGGTTGGATACCGTAAAATTGATACTGCCGCCCGCGGGAGTATGGTAGGATTGAAAACTAATAATGAGGTTGAAAAGGAAACCGAAGTATTCAAAATTTGAGTGGGAAGAAGCCCCTGATATAAAAGAACGGGTATTAAGACTGATTACCGTTCTCGAAATGGATACCGTGCTTTTTGAACGGGTCTTCTTTTTTAGATCTGAAGGGTCTAAATCTCGCGCTTATGCAAGAACATGGGGTTTTCCAAAAATCTGGCAAAGTGCTCTCGGGGTGGAACCCGCCTATATAATAGAAGTTGTTTCTCACTATTTTGACAAGCTCTCAAAAAGAGATCAAGACAAGGTCTTACTTCATGAACTTACACATATTCCAAAGAATTTCTCGGGGGCTCTGGTACCACACACCAGACACGGTAAAAGCAGCTTTCATAGAAAGTTGGATGAGTTGATAAGCAGGTATTACCAAAAAGAAAACCTATGAAGTCATTTCTTTTACACGGCGACGACAATGTAAGAAGTTACGAAAGACTTACTAAATTTATTGATAGTGCAAAAAAAAGAAATTGGGAACTGAACTTTGTCGACGATACTAATACTTCTTTTAGAGATGTATTTGCTTCAACATCTCTTTTTGGAGGTGAGCGGTTTTTTATTCTTAAAAAAGTCAAAAAAATCCCGTTGAGAGATTTAGAGTGGTTGGGTAGCCATGCCGAGAAACTCGAAGGTACTTTGATAATTTATGACGAAGGTGTCGTAGGTAAAACAATACTTGAGGTGTTACCCAAAGATATTGCTGTAGAAACATTTACTCTCCCGGTTATAATTTGGAGTTTTTTAGAAGGAATTTACCCAGGGAGTCTCAAAAATACCCTAAATTTATTCCATAAACTTTTAGAGAACAACCCCCCCGAGTTTTTACTTCCATTTGTCGCCAAGCATTTTAGAAAACTATATTGGGCAACAAACGACCCCGGTAGTCTTAAAGTTGATACATGGAAAATGGACAAATTAAAAAAACAAGCCGAAAAGTTCAAAGATTTAAATTTGGCACTAATAATTTTTAAACTTTCCGAAATAGATATAGCATCCAAAACAGGAAGAGGTGATTTGGTTTCTTTACTTGACCTTTTCTTTGTTGAGATATTAGAATAACTTCTGCCCTTTTCCCATATGGATTTAAAAGATAACGAACTTGTTTTGCAAAAAATTAAGAACGGATTTGCAACTCTAAAAGTTGAGGATAAATACAAGGAGAAGGCTCTTGGTTTTATTACTTCATGGCTAATCGATCCCGAGTTTAAAGATTATGTTCCACAAATCCTGCATTTTGTTGAAAGTGGGGATTGGGATTATCTTTTGGATTGTTTTTATCAGGTTATACCGTTTGGTACAGGCGGCAGGCGAGGCGAGGTTGGTATCGGTCCCAACAGGATCAATAAATGGACTATCCAGTCTTCGGCACAAGGGCATTCACAATATTTAAAAAAGATTTACTCGGATTCTGTTTCTACCCGTGGAGTTGTACTTTCTTACGGTGTTAGAGAATTTTTTACCAATAAACATATGAACGAAAGTTTACCCAACCCTGTAAGAAATCTTAAAGGTGTTGACTTGGCCAACGCGGCAGCAGAAGTTTATTCGGCAAACGGAGTGAAAGTATTTTTATTCGACGCCCCGCGTACAACTCCGGAGCTATCTTTTGCTATAAGATATTTAAAAGCTACTGCAGGGGATATGTTTGATGCCTCCCACAACCCGCCTGAACATAACGGCAAGAAAGTCTACGACGAGTTTGGAGGACAGCTTGTTCCACCAGACGATGAAGCCCTGGTTAACGAAGTTACTAAAAATGTTAAGGAAATTTTTAAAATTACATTGGACGAGGCTAAGGCAAAGGGTTTATTGGAAATAATCGGAGAAAAAATAGATAACGCTTTTGTAGACGAGATTGTAAAAATTTCGCTTTCCAAAAACAGAGACCTTAACATTGTTTACACCCCGCTTCATGGAGTCGGTTCTACATCAGTACTTTTGGCACTCCAAAGACTTGGTTTTAGTGTTAAAAGCGACCCTAAAACAAGTTTTCAAAGCGGAAAGTTTGAAAATGTAACATTCAATATTCCAAACCCCGAGGTTATTCAATCGTTTGACACCACATTAGTCTTTGCCAAGGAGGTAAACGCCGATATTATTTTAAATAGCGATCCCGATGCAGATAGGATTGGTGTTATGGTCAACCATAATGGCGGCTGGACTTATCTAAACGGAAACGAAATCGGTGCAGTTTTAACCGCGTATGTTTTAGAAAAAACAAAAGACAAAATTAAAAAGGGTGTTGTTGTAAAGACTACTGTAACAACAAATCTAGCAACAAGAATCGCTGTTCAAAACGGGGCAGAAATTATTGGAGAACTCCCCGTAGGTTTTAAATACATAGGACAAGAAATGAATCGGTTAGAAAAAGAAGGAAGAATTGGGGATTTTCTTTTGGGTATAGAAGAAAGCAACGGATATATTGCGGGCAACTATTTGAGAGATAAAGACGCGGCAATTGCAGGGGTTTGGTTGGCTGAATTGGCTGCCGATATGAAAGTTCAGGGTAAAACACTTGTGGATTACCTTACCGATGTTTATTCAAAATACGGTTACTTTAGAAACTATCTTACGGAAATCAGACTTCCCGGTGCCGAGGGAATGGAGCAAATACAAAAAATTCAAAAATCCTTAAGAGGTAAAACCCCAACTGAGTTTGCAGGTTTTAAAGTTAAAGAGGTGGAAGATTTCCAAAACAGAAAACCTATCGTCTCCGAAACAGACAATTCTTCGAAAGACTTGATGGTTTTTCATATGAAGCCGCCCGAAGGATACGAAACGATGCGAGTTACAGTAAGGCCGTCAGGTACAGAGCCGAAATCTAAAATGTATTTTGAGATAGGCACAAAGCCTTTTGAGCTTTCGGAATATAAAGAAATAAAAGACAAAACCGAAACTCTTACAAAAGAGTTTGAGAAGTCCGTTCTTAAATACTGCTACAAAATAATTGGAATCGATTTTCCCGACAGAGGATTCTTGCTTTTTTGGCAAATTCCTATGAAAGATAAAATGAAATATTTTGAAATAGAACCGCAAATAGAAGCACTAAAATCCGAGAAAGATCAAAAAGTTAAGGAGGAAAAACTTAATCAAGTAATGGAGTTTTTGGGCAAAGATCCAATTCAAAAAGTTGACGATGCTTTTAAAGCAAAGAATGGTGTGGGAATAAAAGAATATCTCGGATTGTAATTTTCCTAAATGAAATCACACAAAGATTATTTTGAAGTCGCACAAAAAATAAACGAAGACGTGGCTGCATATCTTACTGCGAACTTTGGCACCGTTAAAGAGATGACCCAAAAAGAAGGCAGTCATTACGGAATAAAAGAAGACTTGGTAGCCAACAAGATGTATGAGGACTTTCTAAAAAAAGAAACTCCGGAGGTTGCATTGTTTACGGAAGAAGGCGAGCGTAATTTAAAATCCGATTTAGTTTGGGTGATAGATCCCATAGAAGGCACCTCCAACTACCGTTCGTGTAATCCGTTTTTTGCTACCCAGATAGCTCTTCTGGAAAAAAACGAACCCGTTCTTTCGATTGTGAATTCTCCAATTCTCAATCAAAAGTTCACGGCGGTTAAAGGTAATGGGGCGTTTTTAAACTCTAAAGAAATTAAACCCGGTTCCCAAAAAGATTTAGACAAATGTTTGGTAGAAATGGGTCGAGGCACCACAAACGAAGATAAAGATTGGTATGTTGAAACACTTGGTAAAATTATCAAAAAAGTAAAAACTTGCAGGTCTTTCGGCTCTGCAGGGCTTTGCATTTCATATGCCGCCGCCGGAATATTTGATGTTTATGTCAATAACGGAAGTCAAATTTATGACTTGGCCTCAGGAGCTTTAATTGCAATGGAGGCAGGAGCAACCGTTACAAATTTTGAAGGGTCGCCTTGGTCGGTATCAGCCGGCAAAAATATCTTGATAACAAACTCTGATCTTTCGGATCAATTTCTAAATCTAATAAAATGAAAGGAACATTTTTATCCGTAGGAAATTTATATTTGGAAACAAACTTTCTTGGAGTGCTTGCGAACGGGAGTGATGTTTTAACTGTAGGCAAGGAATATTCTGCAAGCAGCTACGAAAGCCTTCTTGGAGGGTCGGCTGTTAACTTTGCAACCCAGCTTAAGAAATTGGGTGTTGATGTAGGAGTTTTGGGGAAGATCGGGGAGGATGTAGAAGGCGAAAAACTAAAAAATTTATTAAGCCAAGCAGGAGTAGAAAACAAATTTGTTAAAAAAGAAAAAGGCGTTCAGACAAACTATGCGTTTGGAGTAGTTTTTGAAGGCAGTGCCCAAAATATTCAATTTGCAGCCGGGAGCGCTAATCAGTCGTTAAATATAAAAGACATCGATTTGGAATCAGAGGACTTTAGCCAAGTTTCTGATATTTATTTTGGAGGGTCTTTTAAACAAAAAAAGTTGTGGCCTTATTATCCGGAGTTGTTTAAAACCCTTAAAGAAAAAGGAGTACGAATATTTTTGGACCATGGCAGGGTTCCTGTTGATGCGAACGACGAATGGATTTCTTATGTCTTTAAGTCCTTACCTTACGTCGAAGGTTACTTTTTGAATAACGACGAAGTATTAGATGTAACAAAAGAAAAAGATATAGAAAAAGCTCTTCAAAAAATAAAAAACTTTAATAATGGCTTTACTGCACTTAAACTGGGCCCTTTGGGTTGCAGAGTAGAAACTGCGGAGGAATCGTTTGCCTCCGAAGGTCATAAAGTTGTTGCAGTTAACACGGTTGGGGCGGGAGATGCATTTAATGCCGGCTTCATAAGTAAATTTATTAATGGATCGAGCCTCGAAGATTCCGCCAAGTTTGCAAACGCGCTTGCGGCTATAAGAGTAAGTTTAAATCATCAACCCGAGCAAAAAGAGGTAGATGATTTTTTAAACAAATAAATTAGAATAAACCAATGGCAGATTCCGAAACGATTAAAAAACTGGATACAATGGGTGTAAAAGTCGCACTCGATAAATTTTGCGACCAGATAGAAACAACTTTTAATCAAGCTCTAGAAAGTAATATAGAAAAACTAAAGTTTGATAAAGTTGTGATTAGCGGAATGGGCGGCTCCAGTAACGCCGCAAAGCTTATAGCGGGCGTGTACGAAGCCGACTTACACGTTCCTATATTTCCGTACAACGACTACAGGCTTCCTGCCTGGGCCGATAAAAATACTTTAGTTGTAAGTAACTCGTACTCCGGTAATACGGAGGAGAATCTTTCCACTATCGAGGCGGCAGAAAAAATAGGGGCAATGGTTATTGGTGTAGCCACGGGGGGGAAGATTGCAAAAATGATAGAGGAAGAAAAAATCAAAGGAGCGGTAATAACCCCGGGTGAAACAAATCCTACGGGGTTTCCAAAAACAGGTCTAGGAGTTTCTTTGGGTGGGCTTTTGGGTGCTTTGGTTAAAGTTGGTTTATTGGACGTTTCCAAAGACTCTTTGTTGTTGGTGCTTGATGAAATTAAGAAAGTTGCAAGTGAGTGGAGTGTCCAAAAAACAGCAGAATTTTTACACGGTGCCTCACCTGTGCTTTATTGTGGGCGGCCCTTTGTAGGAGCTCTTAATGCCGGGCGCAACGCTATGTGCGAAATTTCCAGAAACTTTACACAGTTTTATGATTTCCCTGAAGTTAATCATGTACAAATAGAAGCCACGCAAAAACCCGAGTGGGTAAAGACACAGCTCAAGTATGTTTTTTTTGAAAGTGAATTTTTGAACGAAAGAGTTAAGCTTAGATACAAAATAACAAAAGAAATTTTTGATAGACAGGGACTAACTCACAGGACTGTTAACTTAAAGACTTCTACTAAACTGTCTCAAGCTTTGGAACTCGCCTATTTCTGCGGTTCGGTAGCTTTTGAGCTTTCTATGTTAGACAACACCGATCCGGGCCCCGAACCTTGGATAATTGAATTAAAACAGGCACTCTCCCAGCCCGTCCACTAAAAGGAGGTTGAAAAAGTTTTTCCTAACTTCTATTATTAATATGTATGGCTGCCCACCCGCTTGTTGCCTTTTTTAAGGATTTAGATAAACACGACACACTTCTTGTAGGCGGTAAAGGTGCAAATCTTGGAGAAATGACCAAAGCCGGGTTTCCCGTTCCAAACGGATTTGTCGTTACCGTAAACGCATACGATGCTTTTCTGGAAGAAAATAATCTGGCAAAACATGTATATGAAATTCTTGCCACAACAGATGTAAACGATCCGCATCAGTTAAGTAGTGCTTCAACAAGAATTCAAAAGATGGTTACAAACGGCGTTTTTCCGGAAATTGCCGCAAAAGAAGTAGTTAAGTCTTACAAAAAACTTTCGGGTGTGTTTAAAAAAGCCTTGGTTGCAGTTAGATCTTCCGCTACGGCGGAGGATGCGGGTGATACATCGTTTGCAGGTCAGCAGGCTAGTTTTTTGAATGTTAAAGGGGATGCAAACCTTTTGATGATGGTAAAAGAGTGTTGGGCATCGCTTTTTACCCCCAGATCAATTTTTTATAGAGTAGAAAACAAAATTAAACACGAAAGCGTGAAGATCGCCGTAGTCGTGCAAAAGATGGTTCAATCAGAAGTTTCCGGAGTAATGTTTTCTATCGACCCCACAAATAACGACAAAGAAAGAATAATAATCGAATCGGTGTGGGGACTTGGAGAAATGATAGTTCAGGGCTCGGTTGTGCCGGATAAGTATGTTGTTCAAAAAGGAACATTTATGACACTTTCTAAAGAGATTTCCGACCAGTCTGTTCAACTTATAAAAGAAAACACAATAACAAAAGAAAGAGAAGTTCCGCTAAAAATTCGCGGCAAACAAAAGATTACTGACGAAGAAATAACAAAGCTGGCAAAAATCTCGGCTAGACTACAGGAACACTATTACTTCCCGCAGGATAGTGAATGGGCAAAAGAGAAAGGTGAACTTTACATTGTTCAGACACGTCCCATTACAACAATAGCTGCTGTTAAAAGAACCGAAAGAGCCGAGTCTAAAGACGGCGTTCAGATGGCTCAAGCCCCTATACTCACGGGAGCTGCCGCATCCCCTGGGATGGGAACGGGAACCGTTAAAATTCTTAAAAGTCCAAAAGAAATAGGAAAGATTGGAAAAGGCGATGTCTTGGTGGCTCCCATGACCTCCCCCGACTATGTACCTGCAATGAAAAAAGCGGAAGCGATAATCACCGATCAGGGCGGGCAAACTTCCCATGCGGCGATTGTTTCCAGAGAACTCGGCATACCTGCAGTTGTTGGTACGCAGACTGCTACAAAAACACTAAAAGACGGAATGATTGTTACGGTAAACGGGGAGACGGGGCAGATTTTTTCGGGGGCAAAGGTTACCAATGAAAATGTTGAAAAAGTTGATACAAAACCAAAATTTGCTCACACCAAGACCGCAACCAGAGTTTATGTTAATTTAGCCGAGCCGGAGCGGGCCGCGGAAATATCTAAACTTCATGTCGACGGCGTCGGACTTTTGCGGGCAGAATTTATGATTGCCAACATAGGAATTCACCCTAAAGAAGCTATAAAGAAAAAGGAGCAGGGGAAGTTTATCGAAAAACTTGCGGATGACCTTACCACTTTCTGTCGCAACTTTTACCCCAGGCCTGTTGTTTATCGTGCTACAGACTTTAAGACAAACGAATACAGGAGCCTTCCGGGAGGAAAGTATTGGGAGCCCGAAGAACCAAACCCCATGCTTGGTTTTAGAGGGGCTTACAGATATGTAAGTAATCCCGAAGTTTTTAATCTAGAACTTACCGCCATTAAAAAAGTTAGAGAAAAATATGACAACCTCCATTTGATGATTCCGTTTTGTAGGTCGGTTGAGGAGTTGGCCAAAGTCAGAAGACTTGTCGCCTCGGAAGGTCTTTTCGAAAAATCATCTTTTAAGTTTTGGATGATGTGCGAGATCCCTATAAATGTTATTCTGATAGAGGACTTTATTAAGGTAGGAATAGATGGTGTATCGGTCGGCTCCAACGATTTAACAATGCTTTTGGAGGGAACAGATAGAGACAACGCCGAAGTTGCTACAGAATTTAACGAAAGAAGCGAAGCGGTTTATTGGGCATTGCGTAGAGTAATCAGGAAATGTCACAAACACGGGGTCACAGTTTCTATTTGTGGACAAGCGCCTAGTGAATATGAAGACTTGGTTAAAAAACTTGTTAAATGGGGCATAACCAGTGTTTCTATAAACCCCGATTCTGTGGATAGAGTTAGGGGCGTAATAGCAGAAGCAGAAAAGGAGATATAGTATAAATCGGTTGAAAATTATATTATTAATTTAGACAGAAATATAAAATAAATTTATGGCAAAGATTTCAAGAATTTGGGCAAGAGAAATTTTAGACAGCAGAGGTATCCCTACTGTGGAAACTGCCGTAATGTTGGATAACGGTCTTATTTCGGTTTCTGCCGTCCCTTCGGGTACATCAACTGGAACTCACGAAGCGTTGGAACTTAGGGATACCGACTCACCTAGGTTTCTTGGTCACGGTGTACAAAAGGCGGTAGAAAATGTGGCAGTATTGGGTCAGGCGTTAACGGGAATGGATCCCCAAGATCAGTTTGGAATCGACAAAAAGCTTGTTGAGTTGGACGGAACGGAGAATAAATCCAAATACGGTGCAAACGCAATTCTTTCTATTTCTCAGGCGGTTACAAAAGCCGGTGCGGCCTCGGCAGGACAACAGCTTTATGCTTGGGTTTTTGCACTTGCCGCAAAAGGAGGAATAACAAAAAGTGTCAAAATGCCCGTACCACTTTTTAACATGATTAACGGTGGACTTCACGGAGCGGGAAATTTGGATTTTCAGGAGTTCTGGTGCATTCCGGCATCCAATAAAACTTTTAATGAAGGACTTCAGATTGGTGCCGAGGTTTATTTAAGCATCGGCGAAAATCTTGCCAGACGCGGTGCAATTCACTCGGTAGGTCACGAAGGCGGCTACGCCCCTAACCTATTTACAAATGCGGACGCTTTCGAAGTCTTTGTGGAGTCGATAAAACAAACAAAATATTCATTAGGAAGAGATGTCTTCTTGGGCTTAGATGTTGCCGCCAACTCTTTTTACAAAGGCGGCGAATATGTTATCAAAGACAGAAGCAGCGGAATGGACGATAATCAACTTTTGGAATATTACAAAGGTTTGTATGACCAATATAAGCTCGCCATCTTGGAAGATTCGTATCAAGAAGATGCTTGGGATAGCTGGAAGAAAATTTACGGCGAAATGGGATCGCAGATGGTTGTTATGGGTGACGATCTTTTGGTTACAAATCCGAAGCGCGTACAAAAAGCTATCGAAGAAAAAGCTTGTAACGGTGCAGTTATCAAACCCAATCAGATAGGTACGGTAACGGAAACTTTGAATGTAGTAAAAATGGTTAGAGAAGCAGGTTGGAAAGTTCTTGTATCCCACAGAAGCGGAGAAACAAACGACAGTTTTATCGCCGACTTTTCTGTAGGAGTCGGAGCCGATTATGCAAAGTTTGGTGCCCCTGCCCGCGGCGAACGTGTTGCCAAGTACAACAGACTTGCCGCTATCGAAGTTGAACTTTCGAGAGTTAAGTAATGTTTATCTCATAGAATCATATGAACCAGGATCCTCCTAAATTTGTGCTTCTAGTTGTGGCGGATGGCTGGGGAATTTCTGCTCCCGGGCCGGGGAACGCTATTACACAAGCGGAGACTCCAAATATGAATAGATTCCTGGTAAGTTACCCCCATACGCAACTCGGGGCGTCTGGAGACAGTGTGGGGTTGCCTCACGGAGAAGTCGGTAATACGGAAACAGGACATTTAAATCTGGGTGCGGGCAGGATTGTTTATCAGGATCTTCAAAGAATAAACATGAGCATTGCGGACGGCACATTTTTTATGAACCAAACTCTAATCGGAGCAATCGAGTATGCAAGGGCAAATGGGGGGAATCTGCATTTGATGGGCCTTGTGGGCGCTGGTGGTGTTCACTCTAACATAGAACATCTTTATGCACTTATTGATATGGCCAAGAGAAATAATTTTGATAGAGTGTTCTTACATTTGTTTACGGACGGACGTGATTCTCCGCCAACTGCGGCAAAAACCTACGTATCCCAAATAAGAAAAGTAGTTCAGCAACACGGGCTGGGGCAAATCGCAAGTATTATGGGCAGATATTGGGCCATGGACAGAGATTTAAGATGGGAAAGAACAGAGAAGGCCTACAGATGCCTTACAAAAGGTGAAGGTATATTGGTAAAAACACCCGAAGAGGCAATTGATATGTCATACGGCGAAGGTAAAACAGACGAATTTATTCCACCGTCCGTTATAACAGACGCAACAGGTAAACCGTTAACTACAATTAAAGAAAAAGATGCGGTTGTGTTTTTTAACTTTAGAATCGACAGACCACGCCAGCTGGCGCGCGCATTTGTTTTTGAAGACTTTGCAACTGCAAATATTTCGGTCGGTTTTGATCCATATAAAGTTAAATACGAAAAATCTCATCTTACGGAAACTCCCAAGGTTGTGCCCGAACCTTTTGCGAGAGGACCTCGCATAAAAGATCTTTATTTTATAACTATGACCGAATACGGAAAACCAATTACCGATGCTGGAGCAAAAGTTGCATTCCCACCCGAAACGGTAGCCCTACCATTGGGTAGTGTGATTTCTGAATACGGTTACAAGCAGTTAAGAATGTGTGAAAGTGAAAAAGAAAGGTTTGTGACTTTTTATTTTAACGGACAACAAGAAACTGCTTTTTTGGGTGAGGATCGACTTATAATTCCTTCACCGAAGATTGCCACATACGACTTGATGCCGGAAATGAGTGCAGTAAAAGTTACCGAGGCGCTCTTGCAACGCCTAAAAGATTTTCCTGACTACAAATTTGTACTGGTAAACTTTGCAAACGCCGATATGGTTGGACACACAGGCAATATCGGTGCGGCAGTTAAGGCTTGTAAGGTTGTTGATGATTGTTTGGGTAAGCTTGCGTCTTGGGTTTTGGCATACGACGGCTTGATGATTATTACGGCGGATCACGGTAATGCCGAAGAAATGATAGAGGCACAAACGGGAGAAATTGAGACGGAGCATAGTTCTAATCCCGTACATTTTATTGCAATCTCTAAATCACTTGCAGGTAAAAATCAAACACTGACATCAGGGATACTTGCGGATGTTGCTCCCACAATTCTTAAAGCACTAAAATTGGAAGTTCCTTCTAGCATGACGGGTAGAAATCTTCTAGAGAATTTTTAATCCAAATTTTCCTCTATAGTTTTGGGGGTAAGTTTCTTGTGTTTTATTACCTCAATTGCAACTGGTAGAAGAGAGAGAGCTATTATACCAAGAACAAGGTAGTGGAAGTTCTCCTGCACTACAGGAATGTTTCCAAAAATATAACCCATCCAGAGGAATAATGTAACCCAAATAATTCCGCCGACTACATTGTAGGTGACAAATTTTTGATAATCCATTCTTGCGAATCCGGCAACAAAAGGAGCAAATGTACGAACAATCGGAACAAACCTTGCCATAACAATGGCTTTATTCCCGTGTTTTTCGTAGAAGGCCTCAGCTTTCGCAAAATACTCCTTTTTAATAAACCTGCTTTCTGACTTGGAAATCCTTGGGCCTATTTTGTGGCCAATCCAATAATTTACTGTGTCTCCGACAATTGCGGCTACCAAAAACAAGGGATAAAGAATTAATACATTCATATAATTTGCAGCTGCCAAAGCACCTGCAGCAAAGAGCAAAGAGTCTCCCGGTAAAAACGGAGTAACAACAAAACCCGTTTCCATAAAGACAACCAAAAACAGAAAAGCGTATATAAGAACGCCGTATTCCGATACGGCTAAAGAAAGATTTTTATCTAAATGGAGGAATAAGTCCGCAATTTTTAAAATAAATTCTTGCACTCCACAATTCTACATTTTGTTTATACATAAGACAACACTAAACAAAGTAGTTTGAAGAAAACTTAGCAATTTTTAGTTTGTGGAGTATCTTCTTACAAGCCCTACAACCTTTCCTTGGATTCTTACATTTTTAACGAAAATCGGTTGCATTTTGGCATTGGCGGGTTCTAACCTTATTCTTGTGGCCTCTTTAAAAAATCTTTTGAGTGTAGCCATGCCGTTATCAAGAAGTGCCACTACAATTTGACCGTTTGTTGCATTTTCCGTTTGCTCGATTATTACATGGTCCCCATCCATTATTCCGTCTTCTATCATGCTTTCGCCCCTAACCTGCAAAACATAAGTTCTTTTTTTGCCACTTACCATACCTTGGGGTATACCCATTGTTGCGTTGGGGTCGGTGTAGGGTTCTATGGGGGATCCGGCTGCTATAAATCCAAGAATTGGTGCTTCGAATCCGTCTTTAACAAAGTTGACATCTCCTTCGCCTAACTCAATTGCCCTAACTTTGCCGGACCTTCTTTTAATTAGTCCTTTTTCCTCGAGCGCCTGTAAGTGTTCGTGTACCGTTGCCAGAGAAGAAACTCCTATCGCATCTGCAATCCCTCGAAGTGTTGGGGCGGAGCCGTTGTTTTGAATATATTGTCGGATGAAATCTAAAATTTGTTGTTGTCTTTTGTAAACTATTAGTGCCATATCAAGATTAAATTTACAAATAAAACCCGAACGGGTCAACTGGATCTTTTATAATCAAAACCGAACAAAAGCCGAAGTTTTAGTATTTGTCAGTAGCTACAAGCATATGTGGGATGGTCATTTTGTTTTGTCTACCAAGAGTTACTGCAAGTGTCCAAAGTAAGGAATCCGTTTTGCCTTCTGTGATTCCAAGATTGTCGGATAATTTTTTACCTATTACGATAGAGGCTGCTCTAAGAGCTTTTTCGTCAGGGCTTCCGGTTTCCAATATCTCCCCGTCTAAAAGTTTTTGATTAAGTTCTTCAGATAAATTTATTGCTTCCATGTTGTACATAAGTTGGGGGAGTCTATAATCCGCCATAACAGTTAAATTTTCCGTTCCTGTGATGTTGGAACCAAATCTTCTTTTTAATACTCCATCTAACATATTAACGGCAAGTTGGGACCTTTTTTGAAACTCGTCTTTAAAAAAGGGTGTTCCGTTTAAAAACGCTAAAATAAATTTGGTGTCATACTTTGCGGCAGATAAAAATTGATTTACATCCAAAAAACCCATTTTTTCCAAATTGTGTGCAAATCTTGCAATCCTCGTTCCTCGTTCTTCTCCCATAAAAAAATCAGAGTTTTCGTCTAGCTGTGCGACACTGCGCCATTTCTCCGCGGTCATATTTGCCACCTCCGAAGTTGAATACCAGGATATTCCCGATTCGGTCATTGCTTTTTTAAGCCCTGTAGAACGGAAAACTTTTGAACCCTGGGATGACCTGTAAACATAATCAGTTTTTGTATACGGATTTTGGTAACAAAAATTTACAACATTGAAAAATAAATTTAAGCCAAGTTCATCTTCGGCGGACAACGAATCCTCGGAAAATTCGGTAGAAAGGTTGGCGGAGTCAAATGAACGCAAGCTTTCCGTTAGAACACCGTCAACTGCTTCACTATTGATCTGTAAAATATCGTGGGAATTTTCTAATATTTCGGAAGCAACAATTCGTAGGTCTTTTGCTGAAGTTTTTATTCTCTCCGGCATACGGCTTTTTAACATTACAAAATAATCAAGTCAATCAGTATTTAATTGGACACAGCTTCGCTGTGGTAGAATTGAGGCTGTATGAAGAAATTTGAACTTGTATCCAAGTACAAACCGATCCCAGATCAGGAAGATGCCGTCAAAAAAATTGCGTCAGGTGTGGAAAAAGGAGAAAAATATCAAACACTTTTGGGTGTAACGGGTAGCGGAAAAACTTTTACTATGGCGAATGTTATAGAAAAAGTTCAACGCCCTACACTTATCATTTCACACAACAAGACCTTGGCTGCGCAGTTATATCAGGAAATGCGGGATCTTTTTCCTAAAAACGCAGTGTCATATTTTGTTTCCTACTACGACTATTATCAACCCGAAGCATATATCCCATCCACCGATACTTATATAGAAAAAGATGCGGATATAAACGAAACTATAGATAAACTACGCCTTGCGGCAACCGCCAATTTGTTAACCAGAAACGATACCATTGTCGTTGCCTCCGTTTCTTGTATCTATAACATCGGCTCCCCAAGAGAATATGGACATTTTGTTTTTGAATTCATGGAAGGGATGAAAATCGGCAGAGAGCAAATTATCGATAGAATAGTAGATCTTCAGTACGAAAGGAGTGAGTACGGATTTAATCGGGGCACATTCAGAGTTCGCGGAGATGCCGTTGATATATATCCGGCTTATATGGATCAAGGGATTCATATTGAAGTAACGGGAGACAAAATTTCCAAAGTAGAAACAATTGACCCTTTAACAGGTAAGGTTATAGAAAACAAAGAGCAGTACGAAACAAAGTATGTTTTGTATCCTGCTAAGCATTTTATGACCAACCCCCAAACTTACAAGGAAGTTTTTGAAGTTATTAAAGAAGACTTAAATAAACGAGTCAAAGAACTTAAAGCTCAAGGAAAAAATTTGGAAGCTCACAGACTTGCTCAAAAAGTTACATACGACATGGAAATGGTCCAGGAGGTGGGTTATGTAAAAGGAATAGAAAATTATTCCAGATATTTCGACGGCAGAACCCCCGGGGATGCCCCTTTCTCTTTGTTGGATTATTTTAACGAACCTTATAAAAACGATTGGATGCTTATAGTTGATGAGTCGCATATGACATTCCCCCAGGTTAGGGGAATGTACAACGGAGACTTGGCCAGAAAACAAACTTTAATAGATTACGGATTCCGTTTACCGTCGGCATTGGACAATAGACCCCTAAGGTTTGAGGAGTTTATGAGGAGAATCCCCAACTTTGTTGCGCTCTCCGCAACCCCCAACGATTGGGAACTAAGTATGAGCGGGGGTAAAAAAGTTGAGCTTTTGGTTCGCCCTACGGGAATTCCCGACCCAGAGGTGGATATTAGGCCTGTAAAAGATCAGGTTTCGGATGTGATAGAAGAAATCAAAAAGACGGTTGCCAAAAAGCAAAGAACTTTGGTTACAACTTTAACCAAAAAAACGGCAGAAGATTTAACAAATTATCTAAACGAGCAGGGATTAAAAGTTCAATATCTTCATTCCGATGTTGCAACTTTAGATAGAACGGACATTTTGGACGATCTTAGGGCAGGTAAATATGATGTTCTGGTGGGAATAAATCTTCTAAGAGAAGGGTTGGACTTACCAGAAGTTAGTTTGGTGGCAATACTCGATGCCGATAAAGAAGGATTTTTAAGAAGCGATGTTACTTTGATCCAAACAATGGGGAGGGCGGCACGCCATGTAGAAGGAAGAGTGATAATGTATGCAGATAGAATTACCGGGTCTATGGATAGGGCGTTAAAAGAGGTTGGAAGAAGGCGGAAGTATCAAATTGAATACAACAAAAAACACGGAATAACCCCCAAAAGTATAGAAAAGGCAATAAGAGAGAAGCTGGTAGATAGAAGCGAAAAAGAAACACCCTCCTGGGTATTTGGTGCAAAAGAGCATGTTTACGAAAGCTTACCTCACTTGGAAGTGGATGCCATGACCCCGCCCGAAAAGAAAAGACTAGTTAAAAATTTACAAACGGAAATGCGACTTGCCGCACAGGATTTAAACTTTGAATTAGCCGCGGAGATAAGGGATAAAATAAGGGAGATTTCTATCTGACAAGAGGCTCTATCTAAACGAAAATACTATTTAGTTTCTTTTAATAAAGATACTTTAACCCCTTTAGACTCCATAATAGCGGAGGCTTTTTGCAAAAAACTTTCTTCGCTTTCGTTGTGTTCATAAAAATAAAGATGAAGGGCCAAAACCCCTTTAAAAACCGCTCCGTCGCTATATAGCCTTTCCGTGTGTCCGTTATAAGGGAGTCCAAGTGTGTGCGCCATTTCTTCTGCAAGATTAGAGTTGGGTTTAACGGAAAGCTCGGAAATATTAATATTGGCCATATTTTGTATCGAGTCTTCGGCGGGTTGGTTGATTCGTAGCGGGATAATAACCGAATCGTTAACTAAAATTCCAAGAAAGTTTTTTCTTTCGGTACTTTGAATTATTACCGTTTTCCCATATCTGGTATCCCCGCTTTCTTTAAGCAGGTTTGTCAGTTCATGTTTTGTGCCCAGTAAAAATTCACCCATGGGTGTGGATTATATAGGCCAGAAAGAAAAAATGGAAGACTATGCGATCCTGGTAGAGCCTTTAAGATCGTCTATTTTAACGGGCTGAATTCCAAAGATCATCATTTTATTTTTAGTTAACGCAGCCACTCTAAAACCGATTGTATTGGCCAGATTTACCATTGCCCCTAACTCGGCCAAGTTTTGGTCCATATCGGGTTGCATGGGGACTTCTTCTCGTTCTCCGGGTTCGCTCGAAATAATTTCTTTAATTTTAAACATAATTGGCGTCATGGGGGCGGCATAATCGAGCGTACTACCCAAAATTAAACTGGTATTAATATATATGCCTTCGGGTAGGCCTGTTCTTGAGTCGTTTTGGGTTAAGCTAATAAACGAAAAGACAATGCCCTCGTCTGTTACTTCGGGATAAGTTACAAATTTTTGCTCGTCTTCCATGTTGCCCGGGAGTCTTCTAACCGCATCATGCCATCTTTTCGGGGGTTTTGGGGGCTCGGGATATGTATCCCTTTCTGTCATATAGGCTATTATATTCTTGGTTTGTTTGTTGTCAAATTAATGCAAAGTTCCCAAAAGTAAAAAGTTGTCATCTTCTTCTATAAGTCTTGTCGACAAAGATTCTTTAACAAACAACAAAGTTTTTTCTTGAACGGTTTTTTTGTTTACTAGAATATATCCCACATCAAATTTGTCGGTAAAGCCGGACTCCAAAGGTATACAAACTAATGTTTTCTCGCACTTTATTAGTTGTTTTACAAAAGCGTCTTCCAAAAGAAATTCCAAAGTCTCGGGTTTTACATAACTTAGATAGCCGCCAATTAAAGGTTTTTGAAAAATAATTTGTGAAGTTAGCATTTTGTAATCAAAGTCACCGTTAGGTTGATTAAAAGAATCCATTGATCCAAAGGGTAAAAACAAAACGTTTCTGGAGGGCTCGGTACTTAGACGGGAAAAGACAGGGTTGGTTTTTAGATTTTCAAATTTTATCGAGGGTACAAAGAAAAAGTTTTGAAAAATGCACAACGCAAAAATAGTATAAACAAAAAGTTTAGACTTTCCTGCAAACAGGTAACTAAATGAAGTTGCGGCAAAAACGCTTGCTGCCAACATTACTATTAAACTAAACCTGACTGGGGATCTAAAAAGCGAGAAAACGGGGAGGTTTTTTAAAATTTGATAAGGCATAAGCTCCGACTCAAAAATCATTTTGCCCGCAATATTTATGCTGTTTCCCAAGGATAGCAGGAAAAAGCCCAATGCAAGGCCAAGGAAAATTTTAAACTCAGCACCGACGCGGTACTTTTTGTGTATAACTAAGTAAACAAAAGAAGCCAAAGTTATAAAACCCAAAAAAGGAATTGTAAGACCATAATAATGCTCGCTTACCGTTTTAAACGGCCAAAAATACCCGAATACATCGGCGGAAATAAGTTTGGCAGAGTCGGGCTCTTTTGGTAGCGGGTGTAAGCCAAAACTATTTTTGTTTAATAAAATTAAAGGGGTTACAAATATTATCGTAACAAGCAAAGTCCGAAACATTTTTTTAAAAAAGTTAACTCGATTTTCCGATTCAAAAATGTAATAAAAAAATGCGGTTGCCAAAAGACCTAATATTGTAATCAAAAAAGTTCTGTAGTCCCCATATGCCGACAGGGCCAAGAAAACTCCGAGGGACAAGTAATTTTTTGTCGACAAGTTTTCTTTTAAAAGTTTAAATAAAAAGTAAAAACAAAACCCCAACCACTGCGTTCCCAGAAGATCGATTTGTCCAAGCCCAAGTATATTTAATCTGTAAGAACTAAAAGTAAAAATAATCGAACCCGCAATTGCCGCGTATTTGGATTTAGCTAAATATTTCAAAAATACATAAAATCCTAAAAAGGTTAGAACAAACGAAAAAACAACCAAAAAGTTATATGAACCTGTCGGGCCAAAAAATATATAAAAGGGTAAACTCAGAATCGTGTTTAGTAACGGAACTTCTAGATTTAAAGAAGCGCCTTGGGGTGCAAACAAAAAGTTTGTAAAAAACAAACCCCACTTTCCCAGCAACGCTTCGGAGGAATGCCACAAAAGCCACAAGTATGCGGCCGCATCCTCGGCTCCGATTTGTGCGAAAGGATAAAAACCCGACATGGTAGTGAATAAATTCTAACCAGTTTTTGATGAATAACAAAATAAGGGATGATATGACATCCACCTCGCGCCAAAACTGCGAGGTTCCCCCAAGGTGGATGACATACCAGCGTTCAATTCATCCTCACACCAAGATGTGAGGTTTTCTTGAATGCTGGTATAATATCATTTCCACCGGCAATCCGGCGGGAAACTTGCGTGCATGAAAGATGAAATAAATATCAGAGGTGCCAGACAACACAACTTAAAAAATGTGGACCTTGCCATTCCTAAAAATAAACTTGTGGTTTTAACTGGGGTTTCGGGGTCGGGTAAAAGTTCTTTAGCTTTTGACACTTTGTATGCCGAAGGTCAAAGGAGATATGTGGAGTCGCTCTCCAGTTATGCCAGACAGTTTTTGGGAGTAATGGAAAAGCCCGATGTTGACTCCATAGACGGACTATCACCAGCTATTTCAATTGACCAAAAAACAACATCTCACAATCCCAGAAGTACTGTTGGAACGGTTACCGAAATTTACGATTACCTTAGACTTCTTTTTGCACGAATTGGACATCCGCATTGTCCGATATGCGGACGAGAAATTTCTCACCAAACTTTGGATCAGATAGTCAATCAGGCGGTGGGTCTTATCAAACAGACTGCAAAAGCCGATAAAAAGGCATGGTTTTTGATTTTGGCTCCTGTGGTTAGTGATAGAAAAGGAGAATTCTCTCAACTTTTTGAGAATTTAAAATCCAAAGGATATAGGCAAGTTAGGATAGATGGCAGGGTCCACGATTTGTCGGAAGATTTAGTTCTCATTAAAACCAACAAACATACCATAGAAGCAGTTGTAGATAGACTAGCCTTCACGGACAAAAATCTTAAAAGTCCTACTTTTGAGTCGGAATTAAAAGGCCGACTTGCAGACTCTGTCCAGCAAGCTTTAAATCTCTCCGAAGGCTTGGCTGTTTTTGCACAAGTTAAAGACAAAGAGTTTTCCATGCCTGTAGCCCCCAAAGAGTTCGAAGACCATCTTTTCTCCGAACGATTCGCTTGTCCCATAGACAATATATCCATTGCAGAGATAGAACCGAGAACTTTTTCTTTTAACTCTCCTCAAGGTGCTTGCCCCACATGTACAGGACTCGGGAAGATACTAAAGGTGGATGCAGAGTTGGTGTTTTCGAGAGAGTTAACAATTATGGAAGGCGGAATTTTACCTTTTTCCAATATGTTCGAACACGAAACTTGGTACGGAAGACTTCTCAAAAAAGTTTGTGAGGAAAATAAAATCCCCATGAATAAACCCATAAAAGACTTGGACCAAAGCCAGACAGATTTGCTACTTAACGGTACGGGTGAAAAAGAATACCGTGTATACGGCACAAACAGATTTGGAAAAGAAACATATATTTGGGAAAGGTATACGGGAATTGTTGCCGAGTTGGAAAGACGCCACAATACGAGCGAAAGTGACTGGGTAAGAGAAGAAATTAAAAAGTACATGAGAGAAAGGGTCTGTCCGGAATGTAATGGCGCCAGACTTAAAAAAGAAGCTTTGGGAATAACAATAAAAAGTTTGTCTATTGCGGATGTTACAAACTTTTCTATTGATAAAACCGTTGAATGGACGGGCGAGCTTTTGGAAGGGAGTGCGATTAACGAAAGAGAAAAAGAGATTGGAAACTTAATAATCAAAGAGATTTTGGGAAGACTAAAATTCCTTACTTCCGTAGGTCTTGAATATTTAACACTTAATCGCGTAGCGGGGTCCTTGTCTGGAGGAGAAGCTCAAAGAATCCGTTTGGCAAGTCAAATCGGGTCGGGACTAACGGGTGTCTTGTATGTTTTGGATGAACCCACAATCGGGCTTCATCCAAGGGATGATCAAAAGCTAATTGCCACACTTAAAAAACTTAGAGATTTAGGTAACACCGTCGTGGTTGTAGAACACGATGCAACAATGATGAAAGAGTCCGACTATATTGTAGACTTTGGCCCGGGCGCAGGTAAACACGGGGGAGAAGTAATTGCGGTCGGTACACCGACCGAGATAGAAAAAGACGAAAACTCAATTACGGGAAAATATTTATCGGGGAAGAAAAAGATAGAAGTTATGATTCCGCAGAAACTTATCGATAAGCCGGAAGTCTTAAAAATTTTTGGATGTTCACAGTTCAATCTTAAAAATGTTGACGCGGAGTTCCCTTTGGGACAACTTGTTGCCATAACCGGTGTTTCCGGATCGGGAAAGTCCACTTTGCTTGTAGAGACACTTTTCCCGGCACTTCAGAAAGAACTGGAAACAGGATTTAGAGGAGAAGTTGGAATTTATAAAAGAATCGAGGGAATGGAAAATATAGATAAAGCAATTCTTATCGACCAATCCCCGATTGGCAGAACTCCAAGAAGTAACCCCGCAACATATACGGGCCTTTTTGATCCGATTCGCGATGTGTTTTCGGGCACCCGCGATGCAAAAGCTGCGGGTTTTAAAAAGGGTAGATTTTCTTTTAATGTTAGAGGCGGAAGGTGTGAATCCTGTGAAGGGCAAGGGCAAATAAAAATAGAAATGCAGTTTATGAGCGACCTTTGGGTAACTTGTGATGTTTGTAAAGGTAAGAGATACAACGCACAAACTTTGGAAATTTCCTACAGAGGCAAAAATATAGCCGAGGTTTTGGGGTTAACAATCGACGAAGCAAAAGAGTTTTTCCATGCACACCCCCAACTCACTCAAAAACTGGAAACGCTTTCTTTGGTGGGTTTGGGATATATGCAACTCGGTCAACCCGCAACGACTCTTTCGGGTGGAGAAGCACAAAGAGTAAAACTGGCAACGGAACTTTCCCGTAAATCTACGGGTAAAACTGTATATATTTTGGACGAACCCACAACAGGGCTTCATTTTGCGGATGTAGAAAGACTTTTAAAAGTTCTTAGACTTTTAGTCCAAAAGGGCAATAGTGTTTTTGTAATCGAACACAATTTGGATGTCATAAAAAACAGTGATTGGGTAATTGATTTGGGCCCGGAGGGTGGCGACGGTGGCGGAAAAATTGTAGCCAAAGGAAGAGTTTCCGATATTGCCAAAAACAAAAACTCAGCCACCTCTAAATATCTTTAACTAAAGCTCCATTCGGTTCCCACTTACGATATACTCAAATTATGTTTAAAAAGCTTTTGACTTTTCTTTTAGGTTTTATTGCAATATTTTTAATAACAGGAGAGGTTAAGGCAGATAATGAGTTTTATACGGACTCTGTAGTTACTTACCATGTACAAGAATCAGGTAAAACTTTAGTAACTCACGAAATAACCATTGAGAATGCATTCTCAACAATTTACGCAACTTCGTATGCAGTAACTCTGGAAAATATAGATGTACAAAATGTGTCGGCAGTCAACGAAAACGGTAAGGCAATTAATGTTACAACCGAAAAACAGGGAGACAAGACCTCTATCAAATTAGAATTCTCAGATGCCGTAGTCGGAAAAGGCGAAAAACGCCACTTTTATGTAAGTTACGAAAACGGAAGTTTTGCGGTAAGAACGGGAGAGATATGGGAAATAGAAGTTCCAAAAGTTGCACAAGATAACAGTTTCAGAAGTTACGCGGTAAAACTTATGGTTCCACAAAGTTTTGGACTAGAAGCATATGTTTCTCCTAAACCCGTAAGTTTTGATCAGGATGACAAAAATAAAACATATACTTTTTCCAGGGAAGATTTGGCCAAGACGGCACTAACCGCGGGTTTTGGACAATTCCAGGTATTTACCTTTAATCTTTCTTACCATCTGGAAAATCCTTTGGCTGTAAGTACAGATACGCAAGTTGCTCTTCCTCCCGATACCGCATTTCAAAAAGTTTATTTTTCAAAAATTACTCCTCAACCGAACGATGTAACGGTGGATTCCGACGGCAACTGGTTGGCAACATTTCATCTGACCCCAAGGCAAAGGGTGGATGTAAATGTTTTGGGTTCTGTGCAGATTTTTGCAAGTTACAGATCTTTCCCTAAGCCTACCGAACGAGTTTTAAGCGACAACCTTAAACATAGCGATTATTGGCAAACCGATGAACCCCAGATAAAAGCATTAGCACGCGAACTCAAAACACCCGAAGCAATCTATGATTACATAGTTAAAAATCTTAAATATGATTACGCTAGAGTCACACCGACCGTTCAAAGGTTTGGGGCCAAAAAAGCATTGGAAAATCCTTCCCAGGCAATTTGTATGGAGTTCACTGATCTTTTTATTGCACTTGCGCGGGCAGCCGGAATTCCTGCCAGAGAAGTAAACGGTTATGCATATACGGAAAACCCTCAACTTCAACCATTGAGTTTGGTTGCGGATGTACTACATGCATGGCCGGAATACTACGATTCCGAAAAAGGAGCTTGGATACCCATTGATCCTACCTGGGGGTCAACAAGCGGCAGTGATTTTTTTAACAAATTAGACCTTAGGCATTTTACTTTTGTAATTCACGGAGAGAGCGCTACAAAACCTTATGCACCTGGGTCATACAAATTGGGTCCAAATCCACAAAAGGACGTCTTTGTTTCCTTTGGTAAACTTCCCGACGCCAGAAACTCTGTTCCAGGACTTTCGGTAGCCCCCAAAAGCACATTGCCTTTTATGGATTCAGTTTTTACAGTAACCGTAAACAACCCCGGCCCCTCTGCTCTGTATGGAGTTTACCCGACTGTTTATTTTGACGGCAAAGAAAATAGCCGTGATTTTATAGAAATTCTTACCCCTTATTCAAATTACAAATTTGATATAAAAGTACCGTTTAGTATTTTGGGTAATAAAACCCCCGACGAAGTTTCGGTTAGTGTCTCAGGGAGCGAAGTTAAAATTTCTACAAATAAATCACAGGTGATAATCAATAGCCTTTTGGTGATACTTCTTGTTTGTGGTGTAATAATGTTTGCCGTTTTGCTAAAACTAAGAAAAATAACATTCGATCCCTTAATCGCCCGCATAACCGCACTCTTTGGTAAAATACAAGCTAAGTATGGAAAACTTTCTGGCAAAACTGACAAAAATTCCCCTGACGGGAAGTCGGGAGGACAAACGCCGAGTAGTCCGGGGGCTACCGGATAGTCCCGGTGTTTATATTTATTATTTTAGAAACACCCCGATTTATGTCGGTAAGGCAATAAACCTAAAAAGCCGCGTAACTTCTTATTTTGATCTGGATTTGGAGCCCAAAACACAAACAATGATAACAGAGGCTGAATATTTGTCTTATGTACGGGTAACAAGCGAGCTGGAAGCCCTTCTTTTGGAAGCAAAACTTATAAGAAAGTTTATGCCTCAATACAACATTGCGGCCAAAGACGACAAGCATCCTTTGTATATAATTATCACAAAAGAAAAATACCCCAGGGTAATAACAGCCAGAAAAATTGATACCGAGACCACAAAAAGTGTTGCACACTACGGACCGTTTCCTTCCAGTGGAAATGTTAAGTCTGTTCTACGAATGATCCGTAGAATTATTCCGTTTTCCGACCACAAAATTACCAAGAGAAAATGTCTTTATTCTCACATCGGTCTTTGTAAACCGTGTCCTTCTGATATCGAAACAACTATCGACCCAACCCAAAAGCAGGAAAAATATTTGGCTTACCGCAAAAACATTAGAAGAGTTAAATCTATTTTGGACGGTAAATTCGAAGGATTAAAGACAAATTTAACTGTAGAAATGAATAAACTTTCCAAGATTCAAAAGTACGAGGAGGCAAAAACTGCCAGGGATCAGATAAAACGACTTGAATACATAACCTCTCCCAGAATCCCCACGGATATTTTTATGGAGAACCCCAACTTGTATGTCGATTTAAGGGAAAGAGAAATGAACGAACTCAAAAAACTTCTTTCATTATATTTTGATCTTAATTTGCCCAAAAGAATTGAGTGTTTTGATATAGCACACCTGGCGGGGTCATCTGCTACCGCTTCTATGGTTACTTTTATAGGGGCCGAAGCAGATAAGAAGTTTTATAGACATTTTAGAATAAGGCAAGATAAAAGGAATAGCGATGTGGATAGTCTAAAGGAAGTGATAAAACGGAGGCTAAATCATCTGGACGATTGGGGAAAACCTGATCTGATAATTGTTGACGGAGGGAAACCCCAAGTTGGGGTTTTTGCAAAAGAAATTGAAAACATTGGGATACCGGTGATCGGTCTTGCTAAAAAGTTTGAAACATTTGTAATACCAATTAAAAATTTGAACGAGTTAACTTTTACCGAAGTAAGAGTTCCAAGAGGTCCTGTTTTGAATTTGGTTCAGAGGATGCGTGACGAGGCACATAGGTTTGCCAGGAGATATCACCATAAGCTTGTTTCGCAGGCTTTGATTAAAAAAGACTGATTTTTTCCACAAAAAATGCGAAGCATGCGGTGTCCTGCCGGGTTGGGAGAAAATCATCAAGAGCAAAACTCTCGATTATTCCTCCGTCACCCGACAGAACACCTTACCAAGCGTTAGCTTGGCAGCTTCGCAAAACTACTCATCTCCGCCCAGAATATCCTGGAACAGTTGCTTCCAGTAGAGAGCGCTTCCCATATCGGGCGTGCCATCCACCTGGATGTTGCGGACGGTGTAGAACTCTTCTCCCGGTAACTGATAAACAGTCGCCGTAATCGTCTTGCCGGGAATGGCCAAGGCGGCGTTCAGACTGTTACTCGGTGCGAGCAAGTAGACCAAGGATCCATCACCCTGTTGAACAGTGATCAGGAACGAGGATTCTTGTCCGCCGGAAGGTCGATCAACTCTGACGTTATCGGTAACAACACCAGTGATCTGAATATCACTTTGGGTATTGTCGATTGTTGCGGCGTTAATGACATTGGTTCGAATGCCTTGGTATTTGGCATAGGCTTCTTCGAATGTTTGTGCGACCGCATAAACACTTTGGTCGTTTTCATTCGTTTGGTCCAGATTGACAAACCCATAGCCGCCGATGTTCTTGTCGCCGTATTCGTCCGTATATGTCAGGATGCAGTAGATAGTATCGGCATCGAGTATGCGGTGATATTCACAGAGCTCCGCGGTATACGAAGCGGTCTGGTTGATCTGCTCGTTTGCCTTTTTGGTCATCGCCAATTTAATGGTTTCTATGGTCTTTCCTGACATTTCGTAATACTTCGCTTCCAGATTTGTCGGATTGACTGTAACCATCCCGATCACTGAAGGGTCGTTGCCGACCGAGGTGATCGTAAACTGGTATTCTACGCCGCCTGGTATTATCACATCGTCATGATTATCAACCATCATCATTCCCTTAGTACCTTCCCAAGGACAACGTGTGTGGTTGGAATAACCGGCCCAGTAAGTCACATAGTTGTTTACCCAGTCGAGCGGATAAACACGTTCGACCCAAGTTGGCTTGTCGGCAACTGTCTTTCTGTCGCCGAATCCTGTCTGCGGGTCAAAGATCAGGAGGTTGTTGATGCTTGTGCCCTCGATACCAATGGTGTGTGTCGCCAGGGAACCTACGTAGTAGGCTTGCGGCACAAGATCGTCGGATACTTCCATCCCGTCAAGGTCGAGGATGCGGTATGGCGTTCCGATCATGTAGTCCATGTATACTCTGCGGCTCAAGTCTTTGCCCCACCATGCACCCGGTGCGTATTTCATTGAAAGTCCGGGAACAAGGATTGGCTCGACCGATTTGTCCATGGCATCAACCAAAACAAACGCCGGAATAACGCTCCCGTTGTTGTTGTAGGTCACATTGTCTGTAATCTTAAGGTCTACAACATACATAGGGCGACCTTGAACAATTTGCAGATAAGCACGGTTTGGGGCAAGGTAGTTGCCGAGAACTGCGTTTTCGCCCTTAGACAAAACAATGCTTGCGCGGGCGAGAGCGACCGATTCAGGGATCCTGATTACAGAAGTAAGGTCTGTCTCGGGATATGCTTCGGTAGCATCCTGAATGTTGAGGAAGCTTGCCATTCGGTCATAACCGGGGTCGCCACAGATTGCGGCCGGGGGTGTGCCCATTGCACCAATGCCCCATACTGCAAGCAATACAACTGCCATTACTACACCGAAGGTTGCGCCAACAGTGTTGCTTGAATTGAGAATCAAAGCCGTAACGACACCAATACCCACATTCAGGATGATAAGACCCATCCAGCTGAGCCAGTGGGTGAGGTAGGGCATGCCGGCATAGAAAATAACCCAGTTCACGATGATCCCGATCAGGCCGGCAATGATGATCGAACCACCGAAGTGCTTCTCGTCGCCCATGGCGTCGAAAATTATCGCGGCAACCACTGCGATCGCCGTGAAAAGCATTAAGTACCCAAACATATGTGTACTCCTCTTAATAGGTAAAAGTTAAGTCGGGGTTTGGCGCGATTTGCATCGGTAAAACCTCAACTGCAGATTGAATGGAGACCAAGCTTACCTTAGCCAAATCAAGGCCCCAGATTACACCGAGTGAATCTACAATGTATACCCTGTTGGGATACTCTGCAGTAACAAACGGCTGGTAAATATTAAGGGTGTAATCGTTTCCCTTAATAACGAATCGGATCGAGGTTGCGTCAACGGTCATGTTTTCCAACCCTAACACCTTTGCTTTGGTCCATTCCTCATTTGTAAGAATCACGCTGTGATCCTTTGAGTAGAGGGCTTGACCGTCAGAAAGATATGCAAGATTGATTGCATTTTCCGTTTCACGCAGTGCATTTGCCTCCGAAGAGGAAAGCCAGGCTTCGCTTAGCCACGGATTTGTGTCCGTTATTGGCGTTGCGCTGGGTTTGACTTCTGGCACAAAATATCTCGAAAGCGGATTGCTGAGCGGCGTAGCTGGACCGAGCCTAAAGAATACAAACACGCCATAGGCAATTAGCAAAACAGGTACGATTATCAGCAAAGCTTTACCGATCCATCCAAAGATGGTCTTTACGACCGTAAAATCTTCATTAAACGGGTTCCACACGTTTTAATACTCCTTTCGTAGCATGTTAACGTGCCGCCTCACAAAAAAACCGACCTAAGACTGGCCGGTTGTAAATTCCTTCGATTACTCTCAGGACAAGGCGTTGTTGTCGAACTACCCTATATTATACACAAGTTGTCAAAAGTTAACAACTTCCATATACTGTTTATGTGAGGACAATCCTTAAGCATTACATTATAGACACCGTCTCTTTGTATATAGTTTCTCAGGCGGTTTTAGGTATGGTTTTTGCCAAGGGAATCGAAACTCTTCTTTTGACTGGTGCGGTTTTAATGCTAGTTACATTAATTGCAAAACCCATAATTAATATTTTATTGCTTCCTATTAACTTGGTTACTTTCGGCTTGTTTAAATGGGTCGCATACGCAATTGCCTTTTTCCTGGTTACACTGGTAACGCCCGGTTTCAAAATTACCGTATTCAATTTTGTAGGATACGATTCTCATCTGTTTACGGTACCCCCGTTGTACTTAACAGGTTTTCTGGCATTTTTGGGCTTTGCTTTCTTAATTTCGTTTGTTTCTTCTGTAATCTACTGGATTTTTAAATAATTTCTTATACAAAAAAGCTTTGGTAATAGTTACCTTTGAGGTATAATCTAATCATGAAGAGTTTTCTTTTAATAGCACAAATGACCGTCTCCGTGGTCCTTATTGTGCTTGTGCTTATGCAGGCCAGGGGAACGGGGCTTGGCAGAACAATGGGTATGAGCGGAGGAACTTCTTTCACAAGACGTGGCCTAGAAAAACTTATTTTCCGCGCCACCTTCGTTTTCGCGGGTTTGTTTTTGTTAATTTCGATTCTTGAGCTTTTGTCTTAATGCTAAACCTCCGATACATTTTTAGGCTCACTGCCGCGTTTGTTACTCGTTTTAGGGCACTAATCGGTATAAGTGTCGGGGTTGGTATAGCTACTTTTTTTATTCTTAGATATCTTCTACCCTTTTTTTCGGGTAAATCGGTAGAAAAAATCGGCATAACGGGCAGATTTAACACTATCAACATGCCCTCAGTTATTACCGAGATGATAGGTGACGGTCTAACAAAGTTGGATAAAAGCGGGAATGTGGAACCAAACTTAGCCAAATCCTGGGAAACACCCGATAAAGGCAAAACATGGATTTTTACTCTAAGAGACGGATTAATCTGGCAAGACGGTAAAAAAGTAACTTCTCAAACCATATCCTATCAATTTTCCGATGTTACCGTAGAACACCCCAACGATAACCAGATTGTTTTTAAGTTACAAAATCCTTATTCTGCTTTTCCGGCCGTTGTTAGTCACCCGACATTTAAAAAGGGTCTTTTAGGAACGGGCGCATGGGAAGTCAAAAATATAGTTTTAAGCGGTTCAAATGTAGAGCAAGTTTTATTGCAGGAAAAGCAAACCGGCATTAGAAAAATTTTTAAATTTTACCCAACAGAAGATAGAACCAAATTGGCATTTGAACTTGGTGAGGTCGACACCCTTAAAGATATTTTAAATCCGGCGCCTTTGGATTCGTGGAAAAAAATAAAAATAGAAAGAATTGTAAACAAGGGTGAATATGTTGCTGTCTTTTTCAACTCTCAAGACAAACTGCTTGCCGAAAAAAATCTTAGACAAGCCTTAAGCTATGCAATAGATAAAGAAGTTTTGGCAGGAGAGAGGGCCTTGGGGCCAATTTCGGCTAATTCCTGGGCATTTAATCCTTTGGTTAAACCCTACAGCTTTGATTTTGAAAAAGCCAAAGGAATAGTTGATGATTACAAAAAGGAGTCAAAATTAGAAAATCTGGAGGTTAATTTATCGGCACCTCCGCTTTTGTTGCCTCAGGCAGAAAAGGTGGCAAAAAACTGGAGCGATCTTGGTATTAAAGTTAATTTGCAAGTAACGGCAGGTGTGCCTTCGGAATACCAAGCCTTTATGGCAATTTTTGATATTCCGGACGACCCGGATCAATATTCTATTTGGCATTCGACCCAAACAACAACGAATCTTACTAACTACCAAAATCCGAGAATAGATAAACTTTTAGAAGATGGAAGAAGTGAAATTAATCTGGAAGACAGAAAAAGAATCTATTTAGATTTTCAAAGATTTTTAGTAGAAGAT
The DNA here is from genome assembly GCA_964600575.1 of uncultured Gammaproteobacteria bacterium. Taxonomy (GTDB): domain Bacteria; phylum Patescibacteriota; class Microgenomatia; order UBA8517; family UBA8517; genus CAZRGC01. The sequence continues at coordinate 123,473 of CAZRJH010000001.1, forward strand.
TCTCCTGCTGCATTTTTGTATTACCCCGAAACCTTTACCATTAGTCGCCGCTAATTTGATAATATAAAAGAATGAAGGTAATCTTGGGCGGCTGGTATCAAAGGACAACACTCCATCTTAGCGAAATATACGATTTATTTTCTGCAGCCAAGTCGGAATTACCACTTGATTCCGATCGACTTCAATACTTTAGGTCCAATTCCAATTTAGAAAAGGTAACAAGAGAACCCGGATATTTAGAATATGTGTCGGCTGTTTCAAAAGATAGTATAAACATTAGATATTTTGAAGACGGCCTATACACTCTTTCTTCGGAAGGTGATGATATCGAAGATCTAAAAGAAAAATTAACGGGTTACTTTCAAACAAAATTTTTCCCCGCAATTTCGTATATCTTTTCTCTGGGTGCTCCAACCCCCAAAATCCTGGCAAATATCAAAACAATCCATCCGATTGTTGTAACCGACCAAACTAAAGACTTCTCAAAATATAAAATAGACGAAGAAAAATTTGGCACAGTTTACTCAAAGGTAGAAGCGGGAGATTTTTGCGTTTTTAAGACCCCTAATTTTATTTTTGTAGTTTCCAAACACAAAGATGAAAAAATGGCTGAAAATTTAGTCGATCTGCAAATATTTTTTAGGGAGTTCAAAGATCAGCTTCAAAAATACCTCAATATTCATAGAATTATTTGGCAGGAAATCTCGGCCCTAAAGGAGAAAAAAGAAATAAAAGGCAAAGATATAAAAACAGTACGCGGACAGTTGGAAGATTATCAAAACACAATTAATTTGATCACCAACAGGATCAATCAGATGGCAGCCTATATAAAAACAAGGCAAATGATAGCCAAGGAATTTAAATTAGAAGAAAGTCTTTTAAAACTTTATCAATATAAATTTGATGCTCTAAACGACTCGCTTACCTACATAAAAGAGATTTGGAAGATGACTTCGGATTATGTTAACTCCGCAATTCAAGTTCTTGCAGGGTTGGAAGAAAGAAGTCTCAACAATAGCGTTAAGTCCTTGCAAATAATAACTAGTGTCGGGGTTATTTCGGGCGTTTTGGGTTATCTTTCCAAAGACGTACTACCAAAGCCCACAAAAGCGGGTTTGGAGTTTTTTGGAATACTCCTGACTGTTACCCTAATCATGAATCTCTTAATTAACTTTTTCTACAAGAATATTAAATACAAAATGAAGTTTAGCGAAAGAAAGAAAGATATCTAACACCAATCACGGTTTATTTACTACAAATGGAAATGGATTGGTGTTTCCTGGGTTGGCAAATTCTGATAATGTCTTTTTTAAATCCAGATTTCCAACCTGTTGTTCAGGAAAAACATCTGCTAAGTCGTATTCACCCCCAAAATCTTGCTGAATACGATCAAAAAGACTTTTTGCATCTTCGTTTCGAAAGTCAAAACGTTTAACTCTGAAACTATGTTCGCGTTTGGCGTCCTTTGCTGCAATTAAAATATACTTGGGTCTGTGGGAAACTTCTTTTCTGCCCCCATAATGAAAATCTAGAGTAACTTTTACTAAGAGATTGTTGTCAGTTGTAGCTGTTCTCTGAACTTGAATTTCTTGTGCATCGGAGTGTCTGCCAAGATGGCTGTAACCCACTTTTATTTCAACTTTACCATCTGAAGTTTTTGATGTGCTTTCAACCTCACATTTAGTATCATCGTAGGCTAAATGGTAATTTGTATCAAGGTTGGCAGAGTCCTGTCTAAAAACTATTCCGGCTTTCTTAAATTCTTTTTTAGCTTCTGACAATTTTCGTGTCCTTGATAACTTTTCTCTTAATCCGTCAAATAAGTTTTCTGCCACAAGCTATTTTAACACGCGTTTGTTAAACAGGCTATTTTTTGACCTCACAATCTGTCCCGAGTCCGCCTACACATTCTTCTGTTGGGGGTTTGCCGCGCTCCGGGCACTTCTCCGAATAAATACAGGCGTCGTTACTTATTGATTTGATTTGAGAGTTGATAGCATCTTGATCACTCGAACCGTAGGTAACTAACACCTGATCAAGATCGTTTGGTTTGTAGGTAAGTCCTTCGGCGTTTAGTGTTCCATTTACAAAAACCTTTAATGTTGATGTCGTGGTATCAGCCGGGAAGTTTATCTTAACCGAGTCTGTAAAGTCCTTTATAGACACACCCGCTTTGTGTAAATGAACCACTTTACCGTTGCCGTCGTGAACATGTGTAGAGTCGCTAAGCTCTTTTCCTTTCTCTGATTGGTATTTTGGCAAACTTAAATCAGCGGCTACTCCGCCCGTGTAAATTTTAATATCATAATGAGCATGAAATGCTTTGGTATCACTACTTGCGGTGATGGGGTTTTTGGCTAAGGCATCCTCAATAAGTTTTTTAAACGCTTCATAGCTTTGGGGATTGCCAATCTTTTGACCGTTAAGGAAAAATGTAGGTGTTCCGGTTATTCCTGCAAGATTTCCGTCTGCTAGATCTTTATTAATTCTGTTTTTGACCTCCTCTGATTTAACATCTGTTTTGTATTTTTTCACATCAAGACCTGAATCTTTTGCATAGGTTTCAAAAGTATCTTCTACTTTTGTCGATGCGGACCATTCTTCTTGATTTTCGTAAATGGCATCGTGCATCTCCCAGAATTTACCTTGAATGCCAGCGGCCTCAGCTGCTTGGTGTGCAGGTGTTGCGTTTTTGTGACTAGGAAGTGGGTAGTTTCTAAAGACGAAGTTAATCTTTCCGTTAAATTCCTCCATTACTTTTTTGACAAGGGGGTAATAAGCACTACAAGCAGGACATTGAAAGTCTCCAAACTCAACCAGTGTTACGGAAGAATTATCGACAGGCGGCAAATGTTTGCCCTCTTTAATGCCGGAGGTTTTATAAACGCCTGATGGCGCCAAAACTTCGTCCGAAATTTTTTTAGAATCAACTTTTGTGTCCGGGGTTTTACTAAAAAGAAAAACACCTCCAATCAAAACCAAAAGGGTGATGCCTACAACCGAAATAAATATTATGTTTCGTTGTAAAAAATCTTTCATTTAACGAGTCATTGTACCAGCTTTTTTGTATTTTAACCAACTAAATTTGCAGAAAACTAACTTTAGTTTTAATATTCGTGCATGTTAACAGAAAGAAACGAAAACGAAATATCAGAATCCGTAAGGCATTTTATAAGCTCGGGTGAAAACGAAGGAATATTAATTTATCCACTTTCAGGCTCGGAAATACAACATGATAAATTTAATGTGATTTTTTGCGCTGCGGGTTTTGTAAAAGACCAAAGAGGTGAAAAAATTGACTTTGTAACTTTTACAACAGACGGGGAAAGAGAATCCGCCACAAAATTTCATAGAGAAATTTTTGAATGGGCATATGGTGATACCCAAGAGGGAATAGTTGACTTGGAAGGATGGCTGCAAGCTGCGTATGACGCATATTTTTCCGAAGATCCTTTGTTTGCAATAAGTTTTGGAACATACGAAAATTCGGGAGACAGGGCTGTTTTCATACATGCACAAAGGGGTGTAAGTGAGAACTCGGCAATCAATATCCTAAAAAAGTTTGCCGAAATCAAGCTTTTTGGCGGCGAGTTCAATGTAAACCTGGATTAATATATAAACCGGTTGAGTAGTTATCTCCTATAGTGTAAAATATAGCTTCAGCAAGTACTTTAACCGCCAAATCTCAAAAAGGAGGCCTCTGTGAAAAGGATATTTTATCTTTTCATTCTGGCGACAATCTCACTTTCGGCGTGTAGCTCCGGGTCCCCCTCGTTGGAGACTCCGACAAACACAGCCACGCCGCAATCAACTCCTACTGAAACTTTAGTGCCTTTTACACCTACCCCGACTTTGACGCCAACACCCACGATAACTCTGACACCGACTGCAACGCCGGATATTGGGGGGATCAACTACAAGGGTTATTGGCTCAAAATGACTAAAGATTTCAATGATTATGGCAGCCAAACGCTGACCATGTATTACCAAGATGGATCAAATCTAACGGTTATTGCCACGTTTTGTGTACGGGGAAGTGACAATGGCACACCGAACGGATTTTATTTCATCGCGTTGGATCGCCCCACCACCTACCCGACAGCGCGCGGTTATGAAACCACTTTCTTCTCACACAACTTTGGTTGGAAGTTAGGACAGCGTAGCTGGTATTTGCATCCGGCACCGTGGAACGATGCAGGAGAGGCGGGTTGTCCACTCAAAAGCACCGGAGGGTGTGTAAATATGCGACCGACTGATTTTGACATAATTCTGAGCGGTGGCGATTACACTAATCCGTTGACGGGAGAAAAGTCGGTAATTCCGAATCTTGGTATTGGAACTCCGTTTGTAATTACTTATCACGAAAGTGACTGTACATATGTCGGAGAATGTTTTAACTATTTCGGATGTACTACAGGAAGAGAGTGTTTTGCAAAATACACTTGCCAGCTCTGCACAGAGCCCTCTCCGAGGTATATGGAAATGTTACGACAAGCACCCTTTATAGAGATTTTTGACCTACCACGTTAGTTTCCGTTATTGCGGGGGAATTTGATTTATCAAAGGCCCCCGCTTTTTTGTGGCTTGTTTTGATGTGACAAGGACACACAAAAATCAAATTTTTGATGTGATAAAATCGGCATGTGACAAAAGAAAACTTAGACTACAAACCTTCTTATATTTCTACTGACAATGACTATTTGGGTAGGCAGATTACTTCGGGAGTAAATGAACTTTTTAGTTTGCGAGGATCTAAAAACGGAGATAAAGATAAAAACAATATGGTACTAAGGGGTTTGGTAAGACTTGTCTCGGGTAAGATTTTGGATATTTATCCGGCAATAACAAAAGACCCAAACGATATAGTTGGTAATCTTTTTGAAAGTCTAAAAGAAAAGTACTCCAAGAACATTTTAAAAGTTCACAAAGTAGACGGGGTAGATTTCCCTGTGTTCGATTACAAAAGAAAAATTGTAACGACGGGTAATTTACCCGAAGGTGCGGAACCTAGAGTTAAAACATACGAATCACTTGTTACTTGGAGCAAATTAGTTTTTGATAACCAACCATTTTTGTGGCAAGAATCCACTCCCAAAGAGGAACGAGAATGGGAAGCGGCAAGAGATGTTCAGTCGATTGCTTTTATATCCAGAATTGTTTTTAACGAAACAACTAAAAGTGCGGAAGTTCGTGGGCTACCCCCTCTGATGGTGCCGCAGGTTTACTGGAAGATTTAGCTCTGGTCTTCTTTTTTCTTCTTCCTTTTTTCCAAAAATCCTACAACTCTTTCTTTAACTCCACCCGAAATTTGTTTAACCTTTTCTCCTCCGGCAACGCCTGCAGTTACAACTTTTACACCCAAAAGACCCCCGAGTTTGGCTGCTTTTATTGCAACTTTACTAAAAGGTTCGGAAGGCACTACTCCCGCCAACGGAGCCCTAAGGGTTACAATCGGTTTTGCGATTTTCCAGGATGTATCCTGTATGCCAAGCATGATTTCGTTGAATTTGGAGGAGACTCCTTGGACACCCTTCAACCTCTCCGCAATAAGTTTTAGCTTTCCTTCGGGCAAGGCATCCACCACTTGTCTGTAAGCCTCCATTTGAGCCTCCGAGACTGTTACCTCCGCATCTGTCTCCAAATATTCGGCTGTTCGCTTAACCACATAATCCCTGAGTTGGATTTTTGGGTCCACTCCCGGTTCAAGCTCAAATCTTTCTTTCATAAGCGTATTATATAATAACTCATGCTCAAAGATGTTGCGTTTGTAAAATTCGGAGGCGGAAACGGCGGACGAGGTAAGCTTTCGTTTAGAAGTAATAAAAAAGGCCCTGACGGCGGAAACGGCGGCAAAGGCGGTGATCTTTATGTTGTAGCAGTTTCCGACCCAAAGCTTCTAAACCAATTTAGCCGTGAGGACACGTTTATCGCCGAAAACGGCAGAAACGGCGGAGAAAACGGTAAAACAGGTAAGAAGGGCGAAGACTTAGAAATCAAACTTCCCGTAGGGACCGATATTATTGACTCTGCTTCAGGCAAAACAATTTACGATCTAAAATATCCCGGTGAAAAGGTTTGTATTGCAAAAGGCGGCCGCGGAGGAATGGGAAACCAGGAATTTAAAGGTTCCACAAACACTACACCAAGATTTGCGCAGCCGGGTGAAGAAGGGGAGGTAAAAGATTTAAAACTATCACTTAAACTCATTGCCGATTTTGGGTTGGTGGGTCTTCCTAACTCGGGGAAAAGCAGTCTTCTTAACGAATTAACTGGTGCACACTCTCCCACGGCAGATTACGCTTTTACAACACTTTCCCCCGCACTCGGGGTTTTGGATAAAAAAGTAATTGCGGATATCCCCGGTCTTATAGAGGGAGCATCAAGCGGTAAGGGTTTAGGAATTTCATTTTTAAAACATATAGAAAAAGTTAGCGGGATTTTGCATTGCATATCTCTTCAGACGCAAGACCCTGTTGGTGACTACCAAACAATTAGAAAAGAGTTGGGGGTTTTTAATCCAGAACTTTTGGAGAAGTCGGAAACCATTGTTTTAACCAAGTCAGATCTGGTTACGGAGGATGAAATTAACAATTTTAAAGAGAAATTTATTAAATTAAATAAAGAAGTACTGTCTGTTTCCATTCACGATTTGGAGGCCTTGGAGGGTTTAAAGCGCTTAATAGCAAGCTAAAAAGTTCGACTACTTATTGTTCACCCCTCGAAGCGTTGTTCTTTCGGATTTTTTTAGCATACTTGTCAACTCTTTTTTTAGAAATCATAATTTCTTGCTCCCTTAAAAATTCGATAAAACCGGATTGTTGGTCGTATTTAACGCCGTCGTTTTCCATTAGAAACGCGATTGTAATCTCGGCTTGTTTTGTAGGCTCAACTTTACCTTCTTTCAACCAGTCTTTCTCCCAACGGTCGCTTTTTAGAATTTCTATAAAACTTGCGGCTTTAGCGGGGTTATTTAACGCATAAAAAGAGTCCCAGGCGGCACCGACTATATGAACAAACAAATGACTTTCGGGGAGACTTGCAACAAATCTTGAAGGAGAGGTTACTCTTAACCAAAAAAGCTCCCCACCTCTAAAAAAATGAGCTCCGTGTTGTTCTTGTTGCTCCGGTTTTCTTTCTTTTTGCATTGAGAACTTATACAACCAGGTTATGGTTTTAGTCAACAATTAAAACCAAGTTTGTGACTTATATTTCTGGTATTCGGCTCCAAATGTATTTTGTAAGACTTTATCTTCTTTGTTGGCTCGGAATAGTTGAATGCAAATAATAATAACCAGTAAAAGGTATTGGTAAAAATTCCCGGAAGGCAAAATGAGTCCTAAAATAACTAATGACGAAAATACATAAACAGGGTTTCTTATTTTTGAATATAAACCTTTTGTTGTTAAGCCTTTAGCTTTTGGAAGTACGGAAAAGTTAGACCCAAGTTGAACTCTTGCAGCAATCCAGAGAACAAGCGAGGTTGTGGTTATAAAGTTGCCGACCCAATAAATATAAGTCCAGTTTTTTCCGATGTAATTTAGATAATAGAGGAAAAACACCGCCGCAAAATCCAAATAAAAATGAGAGGAGTTTGTTTTATGTTTAATCACCGTCTTAAAAGTTCTAAAACATATTTTACTTTACGGGCATCTAAAGGTTGGGCTTCAAAATCGATACGATTGTCAACATTGAGACATGAGGCTAGAGAATTTATTGTTCTTATATAGTTAAGTACAGACCCTAAAATTATCTTTTCCACCGAATCAGGGGCAAAACTTGAATCCCCAGCTATTTTGTTAGAAATCTCCACTGCTTCTTTGATCATTTCGCGATTGCGGTTTGGATATATTGCATCTGTTAGAAGGTAATGCCAGCTTCCCTGCTCGGACGGCAAAAAAATAACGTTATCTTTACCGGCAATATCTAATATCTGCCCTGTTCTTTTTGAATACTCAATCGCATTTTTAGTGAAGTCTTCTATGGCTGATTTAAGATGCTGGTCATTATTCATTCTTTCGACAATAGTAGCCATATGTTGTTGAACAAAAGCTACTTCTACTGACGGTATCTGTTGAGTTTTATTTACTCCAAAAACAGCCGCAATAGTAAGATCTACATAAGCCGCTTCAAATTTTGGAGACTGCATGGGTCTTAGCTCTGCAACTCCGGCAGTTAGACTTATTCTCGAAGGGTTTTTAAGCTCTGTGGTTTTATCCTGAATCGTGACAAGCGTCCAGACTTCGCCTGCATTAAAGTTTTTTATAGCACTATCCGACTGCGGGCCATATTCTTTGTGAATTGCTTTTAGTATTCTTTCGTTAAACGGAATTTTAAGGGTAAAAGCACTTTGCTTTAAAGTATGTTCTTGGCCGAAGATTTCTGTAATAATTCTAAAACTTTCGTTAAGATCTTTTGCTTTATACTTTTTCCATTCCGATTCTGCATAACTCGTGTCACCCTGAGAAACGGAACTAAGAAGTTCCGGTCCGTCTATCTTTACAACTTTATTGGGGTAGTTGGGGAGTGAGTAGACTATTTGAATTCCTCCGTTATCTTCGAACTCCGGTTTATATTTTTCTATTCTACGGTGAGCAATATCTTTGGCTTCAAATCTGTGTGGTAAAAGTCTATCGCTCATTCTTAATTCTAACAAAATAAATTTATCAAACTAAATCTACGGGTTTGTTGGCTTTGCCGTTAGCCTTATCTCGTTTAATTTCAGCAAAGGCGTTAGTGTCGTTTCTTTCTCCTTTGCCGCCCGCCCAGTTGGGGGGAGTTGTAAAGTCTGGGTGCCAGGGAAGTTTAGAAAAAAGTCCGACATTTTGGTTTGTTAAAGGTGTGTAAAGTCTTGTTGTGTGGGATTCTTTCATTGTGGCGTAAACCATTAGCCATAAAGCATCCGGGTTAAGTTGAACTTTTACAAACCCTCGTTGGCTGTACATTGTTGCCGATTCTCCTAAATCGTTGTTGCTTTTGTCTGTTCTGGCATTGGGGCCAGTTGCCAGAACTCTTCCTATTTTGTAGACACCTACGGACTTGCTTACATCAAAGACGGAAATGTTTTCGATCTTGCGGTTGTTTCTGGGTTCTCCCGGCATTAGATCGGAACTAAAGAATAGGTTGGCAAAAACATCCTTGTGTCCTTTTATAAATTCATAAAATCTGTCATTTACTTCCAATGTTTTGTTAAGGGGTAGAGAAATCGTAAGATGAAATCTTTCGGGATACTTTAGAGCTAGACCAACCAACCCTAAGAGTTTTTCTTCGTCGTTGGGCCTGTAGTTTGTAACTATTTTGATTTTTTTATCTCCCGTTTTTTCCAAAATCATTTGTGTAATCTTGACGGCTTCGGGATGGTCTTGGACGTCACCAGCGGAACCGATACGCAGTTTAGGAGAAAGCATTTCTATAAATTTAGGTTCAGAAAAAAGTCTTTCCAACGATTCGGCTGTAAACATTTTCGAAGGTATGGCGGCCGCGGCCAGACACGTATCACATTGTCTTCCGCATCCGTTTAAAACATCCATCATTCTTATTGTTCCTTTAAGTATGGGGTTGTCAAAAAAGGGAGCCATTAAAGCATAGGCATCAACTGCTCCCGAGCTTGATAAAGACTCACGGGAAACTCTTGATTGGACATTGTAGATTACGGGGGTAGAATACCAGCCGTGGATTTCTACACCTTTGGCCTCATCTAGGTCCAAAAGCGCCTCTACCTCTACTGGTAGGCTAGTGTTTTGATAGGAAGAAAAACGCTCCATTGCTTATTATATACTATAGGGTCTAAAAAATCAAGTTTTTATCTCTTTCGTTTATCAAATATCAAGAGTAACCAAACCCTTGAAATCTGGTAAAATTACACTCGTTCTATGGCTAACAATAATGTTGTGATTAGGTTCGATAATGTTTCTTTTCAATATAGCGAAGCTAAACCTATTTTGGACGAGGCTAATTTTAGCGTGCGTAAAAATTCAATAGTGACGATAATAGGCCAAAACGGAGCAGGAAAAAGCACCATATTTAAGCTTCTGTTGGGAAAACTAAAACCCGATAGCGGAAAGATAAATCTGGAACTTGGAACAACTATTGGGATTGCGGAGCAAATGGTGCCTGCAGACAAAACAGAGCTTAGTGTTTTGGAATATTTTAAAACCGCATTACCGGACAAAGAATACGGTATAGAAGGGGTAATCCAAAAAACTTTAGAGAGAGTTAACTTTCAAGTGGATTTAGCCAAAAAAGTAAAAGAGTTGTCAGGCGGCCAAAAAGCCAGGTTACTTCTAGCCTACGCTTTAATTACACACCCCACAGTCCTTTTGCTGGATGAACCTACAAACAATTTGGACAAGGCTGGAATTGCGGAACTGACTATATTTTTAATGAATTACGAAAAAACGTGTATTGTAATTTCCCACGATGCCGACTTTTTGAACTGTTTTACCGACGGAGTTTTAAATTTGGATATTCATACAAAAAAGGTGGAACAGTTTGTTGGTAATTACTATGATGTTATCAACGAAATAGAAGCAAAGTTGGAGCGGGACAGACAGCAAAATGCCCGTTTAGAAAGAAGCATAAAAGAACGCTTTGTAAAAATTAACAAACTAAGCGGCAAAAGCATTGCCATGAGTCAGTTAGCTCGCAGAATTCGTAAAGACATAGACGAAGACAGGGAAAGTGCCGTGGAAATTAGACGCGAAGATAAAACAATTCCGGACTTTGAAATACCAAATCAGGAATATGTCGGTTTTATTATTAGGATTAAAGAACCTATTGTCACGGAGTTGTCAAAAGGGGTTAGGTTAATGATTAAAGGCCCGAACGGAATCGGAAAAAGCACTCTGTTAAGAAAAATTCTATTGGGAGAAGCGGCAGAAATTAATCCAAAGATTAGGGTTGGTTATTACAGCCAAGACTTTTCCGAATTGGATTTTGATCAAACCGGTTTTGAATCTCTTCATGATGTCTCTCCGGAAGCTAAAGATCAAGAAATTTACGCTGCAGGAGCGCGGTTTTTGTTAACAGGAGAAATTCTAAAAACTAAAATAGCGTCGCTATCCGAAGGACAAAAAGGCCTCCTTTGTTATGCAAGGCTTTTTTTGCAAAAACCCGGGCTTTTGATTTTGGACGAGCCGACTAACCATATTAATTTTAGACATATTCCCGTGATAACCAAAGCAGTGGATGATTACGAAGGGCCGATAATTTTTGTGAGTCATTTAGCGGATTTTTACGAGAAAATAAAAAATGTACGCGAAGTCGATTTGGAAAAGTTGTCTCAAGCTTAATTCGACTATCTTCCCCCCATCAATTTGTTGTACCGCCAAGACATAGGGACATTACCGCCATATTTGGTGTCTTTGTGATCTCTGGTTTTACTAAAACCCAAACGAGTATAGTATTCAACAATCTTATTCAGCTGGGTAGTTTGTTCGCCGTCTTCGTAGCCGTAAGGAGAGGCCTTCAAACTTATGTAGTCAAATTTGTTTTGAAGCTCTTTTATAAGCTTTATACCTTCTCCTGGGGAAGCAGAAAAAACCCATCTAAGCTCCAGGTCTTTTTTGTCTTTAAAGCCAAACGCAGCCGCCTCGGTATTTTCTCCGTGTTGAGAAAAAAGAAAATACAGGGGTTTCTCGGCTGTTGCTTTTTGAGCCAGAGAGTCTATTGCCTCATCAGGGGGATATTTTTTGTCGGGGTTTTGGCTTCGCAGCAAGTTTAGAACGGATTTAACTTTATCGAGTGATGTCTCTATATCTTCGTTGTTTTTTGCCACAGTTTCTACAATTAAAGATTTCTCCTGTTCCTCGATGGGGATCATAAATACTGCGTTTGTTTCTTGCTTGTCCATTTTTTCGAAGTTATTTTGCGAAATCCAAAATTGCTTTTGATTGATTCATAACAGATTCGTAGCCCAAAATGATTAACTTTTGAGAGTTTTGTTGTTTGAATTCCAAAAGGGATGTGTCTTCTTCGGTAAGATTTAAGTTGACGGTAGGTTTATCTTTAGCAAATTCCGTTTTGTCCGCAATGTTTTGTTTCTGAAGAAAAGCTATAGAAGACAAAAGAATATCGGCAGTCGAACTTTTATCTGTTATGTGTTTAACGGGAGCGGTAATATCCGAAACAATCAGAGAATCAACCTCGTTTGCAATTAATGATATTGGAATATTGTTAATTACGCCGCCGTCTACCAAAAAAGTCTCTCCGCGCTTTACGGGGTTAAATATTCCCGGAAGTGACATGGATGCCAAAAGTCCGGGGAATAATAAACCGCTATCAAAAATTACTTCCTGTTTGTTATTAAGGTCTGTTGCATTGAATTTTGTAGGAATTACAAGTTCTTCGAAACGGTTAGCTTTTACAAATTTCTTGACATACATAACAAGCTCTTGCATGTTATTCGGTTTTCTTCCCAAAATAATTGCTTTTACAATCTCCGTAAAATCTATACTTGCAACAACTTCCTCCAAATTTATATTCGGATCTTTTGCAAACATTGTGCCGATCATGGCACCAATCGAACAGCCCGCAATGCTGTCAATTTTTACTTTTAATCTCTGAAGCGCCATGAGAGCCCCGATATGGAAAAACCCCCGTGCCCCACCACCGCTCAATACCAAACCAACCTTGTTCATAAAAGCAGTATATCAGCTGAATACTATTCAAGTTATACCTTTGATATACTGATGGCGTGGACAAGCAAAAGATACTCATAACTGATTCGCTTTTTATATTTAAAGAGCACGAAGACCAGTTAATTGATGCCGGCTTTGATATTGAAAGATTGGATAAACCAGAACCCTCCGAAGATGAACTGATTAACGCTATCAAAGGTAAGGCAGGATATATTCTTGGGGGCATTGAACATGTAACAGAAAGGGTTATTGCTGCGGCCGATAGTTTAAAAGCTATTACTTTCACTGGAATAGACTATAAGAGCTACATTCCCGCTTGGGAAAAGGCTATTGCCAAAGGTATAAGTATAAGCAACGTTCCCGACGGGCCCACCGACGCTGTTGCGGAATGGTCTATCACAATGGCATTGGCAATGAACAGATCAATTTTTGATTTGGGGAGAATTGGGGATAAAAAGTTTCAAACCTCCAAAGGCCTTAAGGGTCAGCATATTGGGTTGGTTGGTTTTGGTAGAATCGGTAAAAAAATTGCGGAAATGGCAAGCGTTTTTGCCCCTGCTTCGATATCTTTTTTTAATAGATCTAAAAATTTAGAATCAGGTAGCGGAGGGGTGGTATACAAAGAAATTGATAAGATTTTTTCCGAAAGTGATATTGTCTTTTTGTGCGTTCCCAAAAGTGTGGGAGATAACTTTATAAACAAGGAGTTGTTAGCTTTAATGAAGGAGGGTTCTCTTGTCGTTAATATGACTCACCCGGGTGTGGTGGATCAAATGGCTTTATTGGAAAGATTAAAGGATAAAAGTTTAAGGGCAGTATCCGATTATCCGTTCACGATTGAAGGTTACAGTGACTTGCCTCTTGGAGTTTGGTACTGCTTCAACGATTCGAACGCATTTAATACTTTTAGTTCAATTAAGAAAACAAGTGATGTTGCCACTAAGTCCATTATCAACTTAATCAAAACTGGGGAAGATGCGTACAAAGCAAGTTGATTAATTACCTCTTTTTTTCTAAATACTCATTAACCCCCCGTAACCAGCCGCCCGTAAAATACTCTTCGGGTTTAAAACTATTTATATCCGCCCACAGTATTTCTGTATGATGACTTGCAATTGCAATTTCGCCGCTGTCAAAAGTCGCTTGGTAACCTACTGCAAATATTCTTACGGTTGGGTTTCCTGGTGCGGATTCTACTCGTTCATGTCTCATAAACACAATAGGTTCACCTAAAGTATATTTAAAGTTATTTCCCAATTCTTCGGACATTTTTCTGGAGACTATTTGCTCTAACGGAGTTTCGAATTCGTCTTTTTTGATACGGCCTCCCGGGATATCCCACTGTCCAAACCCGTCTTTTAAGATTAAGAACTTATTATCTTTTTCCAAAAAGACTTTAACCGCAACAAAATACTGATCTTTTTCGGCCACAGTAAATTATAGCAGTAAAAAATAAATCTAAGTTTTTTAGCTTAGCCTTGTGACTTTCTGAGGGAGTCTACTAATTCTTCGAATATAACCATATAAGTATCTTCGATGGCTTTTGTGATTTTGTCGGACTTAAAATCCTCGTCGGGATTTTTTGCTATAGCAAGCAAGGTTGCAATTATTAAGCTTTCGCCCGCAACCGTTCTGGGTTCTCCGGCCTCGCGTCCGCCGTTTTTTTCGATTTCCTGCAATTCCCTAACGATCTTTTTGTAATCCACAGACAGACTTGTGCGTAAACCGTAAGCTTCGAGTGTTTCCTCAACGAGTTTTGTTCGTGCTATAGGTAGCATAGATTCGTATATTTCATCGAATCTGCTCTCATCCTCGCCGGCTATGGCAAATGTTTCTATCATAGCCAGATTAATGGGTTCAAGTTCAAGAAAGTTTTTAATGTCACCGTTTGTGCTACCGGCAGCTCTGGACATTTGTATTACACTTAACGCCTTTTGAGTATATTTACTGTCTTCCATAAGTCGATTTTAACAAATATTTTAATCCACTTCTATTTATAGGGTTTTATAAAATTGAGGTTGGGCCGGTTCTTTTTGCTGACAGAACATAACCTATATATTTTTCCATTCGAGGAAGTGCTTTACCCTCTAAGTTGGAAAAGTATATTTCCGTTGTAAATTTTTTGGCTAATAATGATTTTTTAAGTGGGCTTTTGTCCAAGTCACCCGAGATAACAAGGTTTTGAATAGATTTAAGTTTTTCTAATAAAGAACCATCAAAAAGTTCGATGTTTTTAACAAAAACAACTGTTTTGGCGTCGATACCGTCGTTTAATACTTTTATAAACTGGTAGTATTTATCTTTAGTGAAAAACTTTGCATTTGCGTATTTTCCACCGACTTCTTTTAAAAATTCCTCTTCGGCCATGGGGTAGCCGCATAGGAATAAGATGTTGTGTTCCGCGGAATAATAATTGGCAGCAAGAATTATTGTGTAAAGCGAAGCACCCGAGCCTTCATTGCCGTGAATAAGTGTCGGCAAAATATCAGTTGTTGGTTCAATAATATCTCCGTTTAGAAGTACTTTTCTCACTATCTAAATAATAGCAGACAAAATAAGGGAAGTTTGGGTGGCTGACGCGATTCGTGCACACAACAGTTACATTATTTAGTGCTATCGAATAAGACGGACTCACAAACGAAGTTTGGGTGGCTGACGCGATTCGAACGCGCGACCCTCAGATCCACAATCTGATGCTCTAACCAGCTGAGCTACAGCCACCTCGTCTAAGCAAGCTACGCTGGCGACTTGTTTTGTAAACAAACCAAATCTTTACGCTTCGCTGCTTCTCCTCTCAAAATCCTACGGATTTTGTTAAAAAGCCGAAAAAATAAAGAGGACAGGCATATTTTATCACACAAAACTTAAAACTCCGTGCTAACGTACGATAGGTTAAGTTTCCGAGCAACAGCGAGGTAGACCAACAGTTTGTGTGACAAATACCCGACCGGAGGTCGTGGGATGCCATCACCTGCGGGGAAAATGGCCAAGTAAGGTATCAAATCCTATAATTTTGACTTAAACATTGTTTTAGGCTAAAATTCAGCCTTGGTTTTTACTTGTACATTTATTTAAGGAGGCTGTATGGAGGAACATACATACAAGTTTGATCCCGATGTTGTTACCGTTGGGCTCTTTGGAACTTGTGATACAAGCACATGGCGCGAGCCGTTTATTGCCAGATACCGCAAACTTGGGATTCGATTTTTTAATCCCCAAGTTCCTTCGGGTCAATGGCAGGACTGGATGAAGGAGAACGAACGCGTTCACCTTTATAACGACCATGTTATCTTGTTTCCGGTTTTGGCGGAGTCTTACGGAGTTGGTTCACTTGGGGAGACGGGATTTTCCGTTCTTCAGGCTGTATCCAATTTGCATCGCGATGTTGTAGTCTTGATCGAGCAGTCGATAACACCCGAACTTGTGGAAAAAAATCCCGAAATGGCCAAAGCCAGTATTCGCGGAAGGCGCCTTGTTGCCGAGCATCTTAAGGGTATTAGCCGCAAACAGATCACAAACGAAGATATGCCGCATCTTTATGTGGTAGAGAAAATGGACGATCTTTTGGACTTGAGTTTAACTCTCTATCATTCGCAAGTTGCGATTCACGAAGCACGCAGACTTATGAGGCACGCAAGTGAACTTCGCATTCCCTACGAAGCCCACGTTATTGCCAAGTAGAAAATTATTTTAGAAGTATTTAGGGAACCGCCCGGTTTGGGATATTATCCTAGGCCGGGTTTTTTGTTGGCGAAATCCTTTGTCCATGAATGTGTGGTTTGTAAGTCGTTAAAAGTAAATATTCTCATTGCTTGTAACGAGTTTGGGTTTGATAGTTCACCCAAAAACTTGTTGGGGTCGTAACTTCCCAGTGTGCTTGCAACAATATCCGTTGAATATTTAATTTTTCTTAGGAAATGAGCACTTTCCGTAAATCCTATTTTTGCTGCAAAGTTGGCAACTGTTAACAAGTTAACGGGGCCGGCGCTTCCCAAAACCACAGGTAAAGTTATTCCGCGTGCCCTTTCTTTTTTAAGCCATGCCTCAAAAGCTATCGGATTAAAACACATTTGTGTAACCATACGCATATTTATTCCATACTTCTGTGCAAACTCTTGTTTCTCCATAAGTGCTCTGTCTAGGATTTCGGTAGGGATAAGTTCGAAACCTTCGGGGTATGCGGCAACTTCTACAGTGTCAAAATCAACACCAATATCTCGAATTCCTCTTAAAACCTGCATTGCCGAGTCGAATTCTCCGATAGGGGCCTTACTGTCTCCCCCTATAACTAATATATTTCTTATTTTTTTGTAGTCCAGGACTTCCACTATCTCTTCCAAATGATCTATATCCCTAATACTCCTTGCAGGTAGATGTACCATTAACTTATGGCCAAGGTCGGCGAGGTTTAGGGCTATTTCCAGACTTACCTCGATCGGTCTTTTTGTGGAGACGGTTACTGCAACTGTGTGATTATCCATTTGGTTAGCCTCAAAAAAAGGCAAAACACGCCTGTCAGGGAATACCTCGTAGGTGGAATGCTTTACAAGATTGTCTATGATAATTTCGTTTCCCGGGTCTCGTTCTTTGTACATAGGGCGTATTATACCAGTATTCTATAAAACCGCATAAATTATAGGACTAATTGGATGCCGTGCGAGTCTCATATGGCCCTCGAAGCCTGTTTGGCAAAAGTTCGGAGACCCTGGCCATTATATTGTTAACAGCGGTGGTATCGTTGGACTCGAATGCAAAAAAAGGAGTCCCTATGTTAACAAATATATTTTGACGCGAACCTTGGTGCCAAAAAGCCACAGGTACGGTACTTTTACCGATTTTGGCAGCTATTCTTGCCAAAGCTCCCGACCCGGCGTGAAAGCTCTCGGGCGGTGAAATTGCTTCGTTTACTTCTACATGGCCTTCGGGGGATATGGCAACTAGGTTTCCCTGATTTAACTTCCTCATAACTTTTCTTGCGGCGATGGCTCTACCAATTTCAAAATCTTTTCGGGTGGTTACCGTTGGGGCAGAGATAATGTTGTTCGGGTAAAGTTTATGTAAACGACTTAAAAGACTTTGCGAACCCGGGAAAGAAGTTTTGTCGTTAAGTTTGGCGGAGAGCATAACTTCGGATGCCATAACAATAGAAACATCTTTACTTTGCACCTTTCTTACTTCTGCAATAAGCTTAAGCATCCCGGGAAGTAAAATGTCGTTATTCGGGTGATTAAAAGCTATTAGTCCGCCTTCGGGAATGTTTTCTAACCCCGATAGATTTACATTTACGCTTTTTGAATATTCATCAGAAAGTCTTAGGGCGTCATCTCCTAGATTTCTAAAATTAGTTCCTTTGATCATGTCACCTACAATTTCCACAGCTAATCCGCTATTGAAAAATTTAGCGGTTATTCCAGGGATTAATTTTAGTTCGGGAGAAAGCGGCATGATTTTGTTTAGTGTTGTAAACGCAGACAAGAGGAGTATATACTAAACTAATCGCTTTTTAGAATATGCCCACAGACAAAAATAAAGAAAGAAAAAGAATGGTAGTCGAAGAAGTTGGTGGTCCGCCACCGGCGGAAGAAACCGCACCTCAAGAAGTTGTTGCAGGTGCCCAGACTCCTGAAGTTCAAGAAATTGGAAACCCCGAAGCACTGGAGGAAGTAAAAGAAAAAGTAGAAGAACTACAGACAATTACCGAAGACATTGCAGAGTCCGTTGATAAATCCGTAGAAGTCCAAGAAGAAATAGTAGAAGCCGCAGAAAAAGTTGTTGGTCCTGTTTCTCCCGGACCCTCTGTTGCGCCACCCCCGCAACCAATGATGCAAACCAGAATGCCGAGTCCTATGATAATTCTTATTCCCGGAGTTTTAATTTTGGGAGCAATTCTTGGCGGAGTATATTTCTACCAAAAAAATGTAACGACAGCAGAAGTATTGCAAACTCCGACTCCTGTTGCAGAAGCAACCGTAGAACCAGTTGCATCTCCTTCGGCATCTCCCTCGGGTAAGCTTGATTTGGCAAAATACACAATAATGGTCCAAAACGGAGTAGGAATTCCGGGAGTTGCCGGTACTGCAAAAGATATTCTCACGAAGGCAGGATTTAAAGTTTCCTCAACAGGGAATGCGGAAAATTATGAATATACGGATACGGTTATAGAAGCAAAGTCCACAGTGCCTGCAGAGTATGTTACAAAATTAACAACATCTCTTTCCGGTAAATATAAAGTTGCTTCTCCTAAGGTTTTAAGTTCTTCGGCCAAAACCGATGTTGTAGTGATAATTGGAAGCACAACTCCTTAAATATATTCAATATATCGAATATCTTAGTTTGACTTAATTCTTTCTATTCATTAATCTCTAGTCAATGAGTGTTGAGTCGGAAAAAATACGCCCAAGGGGAACGGATGTAATGCTTCCACACGGCGGACTCCCGGAAGTAATTCCTCCTTATTTGGTTAAATTAATAGAAGAAACAGGTGGTGTCAAAGGGCCATTGGGTTTGCAGTTTGTAGCACAACCCGATTTGGAAGCAGACGAGTTTACGGGAGAAGCTACGGATTCTCTAATGGAAGATTTGCACGAAATAAAAGATGCTCCGGGTGTTGTTTATAAATACAAAGCCAGATACGACGAAAACGGCAACCTTCATCCAGGGCGTGCGCTTTGGACAATAACCAGAAATTGCGCAGCTTATTGCCGCTTTTGTACCAGAGGTAGGGAAGTTGGTATCCCGGCAGGACTCGAAGGTGCCAGAACGGGGGCACTTTCCCATACACCGCATTTATCGGACGAACAAATATTTAAGTCGCTCGAATTTATCAAGAATGAACCGGGCTTAAACGAAATAATTTTATCGGGGGGAGACCCGTTAACCGTTAAACCCGATAAATTAAAAACGGTTTTGGGAGAATTAAGAAAAATCCAGGATATAGGAAAGCTTGATATCGTTAGGATTGGTACAAGAGTACCTATTCACAATCCTATTGCGGTTAAAGAAGCACATTACGAAGCAATTAAACAATTAAATAAACCTTATATGATGATTCACATAAACCACCCTGCAGAGCTAACACCCGAAGCTTTGTATGTTTTGGATAGGTTTAGAAGAGATTGTGATGCAACAGTAATGAGCCAGACAGTACTTTTGAAAGGAGTAAACGATAATGTGGAAACTTTGTCCGCACTTTTTAACAAGATGGCAAGGGAGGGCATCCGGCCGTATTATGTGTATCAAAATGATCCCGTTTATTGGGCAACACACTTAACAGTGCCAATGGAAGAAACAATTAAGCTTGTTTCAACATTAAGGCCGCTTTTGTCGGGTGTTGCCGCAACTGTAAGATTTGTAATCGATGCCCCCGGTGCGTACGGCAAGATTGCATTACCGGAAGGCGGGGCCTGGGACGTGAATTATAATTCGGGTTTTGTAGATTTTAATGGAGACAAACGAAATCTTTGAATGAATTTCTAGCTACTTTTTTTGATTAGGGTCAACTCCCCATGTTCGCACAATAAAATTAAGCCACCTGATTCCATATTCGTTTTTCTTGATTCTTAAAAAACTTGCAGCCATGGGAATATTGTCGTTAACCGATTCCATTACCCGTTTTATACTGGAGTTATTAAAGCTAACATCGGGGTCCCCAACGAGTTTAGCTTTTAAAAACATAGCCTCGGCCTCTGTCAGGTTACCTGTTTTTTCCAAAGATTGAGCTTTGGATTCAACCTTGTTAACGGCGAGTAGACAACTTGTCATTTCTAATATTCCGTCCTCGTTTAAGCCATTAAAACAAAAATCGGGATATTTGTTTTTTATTTTTTCTCTGGCTTGCGCCCCCGAAATCAAAATTTCCCCCTTAAGACTAAAGTCTTGATCGGACAGGACCTGGTCCAACTGCAAATCCTGAATTTTTTGAATTTCTCCAGATATTTCCATTTATAAGTTATCGTTCATGTTTGCCGGGTTTGTCAAAATGAAGGCTGTCTAATACTGGTACAAAACTTTCAAATTCACTCTCAATTTCTTGTTCTTCCCTTCTTAATTCGTCTTTTTTGAATTTTTCACTGGCCCACAAAACATCTACTCCTCCAACTGTTTCGCTTTCCAAAAAATTTAAATATGCTTTTTCCGTTTTAAAAACCGCATAATCAAAAACATTTATTTTTGCTTCTGGGTCGTATAGGTCCGCACCTGGAATGTCGTATTTTGTTCTATTTTGGTAGCGTACTAAAACGTAGCCCGCCGAACCTTCTTTTGTTTTTCCGTTGCCTGCAATTAACTTTTGTGCCAAATTTTTATTTATTGTAGCCATGGCTGATTTTCTTAACTTTTGCATTAATTGTCAACATATTCCTAATTTTGCTAGAATGTTCTTATGAAGTACATTCTTGCGATAGTGATAACGGCTATACTTGTTTTTCTTGGTGCAACTTTTTATTACAAAGGGTTTTTCTCTATCACACCTTCGTCTAAACCAACCGAAACACCCGTTGCAACTGCTACACCGGAAACGCAAGCAGCTTCTACTCCTGTTGCGATTAATACACCGGGCAGCGGCCCAACAGAAATAACGGCGGGGGGAATACTGGTTTTCAAAAAATACTCTTTAGTTCTCCCTACGGGTTGGGAAAGCAAAAAAGAATACTCGCCCGATCCTAATGTTCAAATTGATAGATTGATATTAAGCAAATCCGGTTACAAAGTAACAATTTATCAAGCTCCTACAGGAGGAGCCATCTGTTTGTATCCCGGTATGCCCAAAGTTGACGGCCCTACTAGTAATTACGATTCTTATGTAGATATAACTACAAAAAGCGGCGAAAAGCTTAGAAAGAGTACAAGCGGAGTTAATACAAATTCCACTGTTTGTGAATTCCAATCCGAAAACTGGGGAGCCCCAACTAGTTTTGGACATATTTCTATTGAAGTTCCCGGTAACGGCGGAACCGCACAAATGGTTCAGGAAATTGACTCAATTTTGATGTCACTTAAAAAGGCTTAATGTCCAAAAAGAAAGTTTGGTTTAAGGAGAAAGGTTGGTTTTATATCCCCAAAGCGTGGCAAGGTTATATGACTGTTGTTTTGGTTTTTGCTTACTGTGCAAGTGTTGTAACGGCAATTGACAGGCAAGCTGGTTCATTAAGTGATTTTCTTTATGGAATTTTTCCTTATGTTGTACCTGCACTGGGAATCTATCTATGGGTGGGGAGTAAAACCTCAAAGTAGCTAACTAAAAATCGAGCCTCTGCCTTTATTGTAGCGAGCTCCTTTGGCTCCGTCATAGATTGGTGAAATTTCGTTTTTTCCGCCTACCTTTTTATATTTAAAATCAATAATCGAAGTTGAAACTCTTGGCCCATATACCACCCTCCTTAATATACCCGATGCCTGAGAAGCAATTCCAAACCATTTTCCTGTATCACAGGAATTAAGCATTATTATTGCATCGTCGGTAAAGGCTAAAGATATAGACTCAAAGCCCTTCCTGCTGACATCATTGGAAGTCAAAGAGTCGGTGTCATCGTAACTAAGCTGGATGCTGTCGGTGGTGCCATGTCCCGAAATTATTCCAAATTTTAGTTTGCCGTACTTATGGCGCCCTTGATTAATTAGATGCAACAAGTCTCTTTTGCTGCCAACTTCCATAATTCTTAACTTTGAATTACCTAAATTTCCTGCCATTTTCTCTAGCATTGGCCCGTCTGAATATGCAGAAAAGTTGTGGTCAGGATATGCATTAACATATATACCCCATTCAGCTTTTTCATCTCTTTGATCATACTGTCTAATCAGGGTTTTTGTTTCGTATCGGCCAAAAAATACTATGCCAAAGTTGTTATTTAAGTAACGAACTGCACCAGGCCGAGAAGCCTCGATTCGGATTAAGTTGGTAAGGTTATCCGCAGAAACAATTTGCAATCTGTCTTGCGTTTCCATATTCTGGGCAAAGGCATCATTCTGTGTCTTTTTAACTTCAAGATTTTTAACAATATCGTAGTTCCAATGACTAACAAATGATACGGGGTCGAGACCTTTGGACTTTAAATAAGTTTGGACAATATCATTCTTAAAGTCTAAAAATATTTTGTTTTTCAATGGTGGGTTGTCCATGAGCCAATTTGCGATATTTTCTATTATTTTTTGTGGTGCATGATCTTTGTTGTTGATTACATCTAAAATACTTTCTTTCAACTTTGCTTTTGACTCGGGTGATCCGTTTGCAATTACAGCCTCGTAGATCCACCTTTGATGCATAGAATCTTGTCCTAATGCCGGACGGGAATTTACTGTTATTGCATACAAACCTAAAGCGTCCGCACATCTCTGTTTTGTTTGTTGTTTGAGTCCTTTTTCATACTCATTTACAAGAAATGATGCCAGATTGTTCGGCACCAAATTTGAATTATTTAGTTTTCCTTGGTAGGTTTTTTCAGCGCTAATAATGGTTGTTTCCAACCTTTCGGCAAATCTTGGTAGATGTGACTCAAGTATCGATTGGATAAGTGTATTTTCCTGATTAGACTGTTCTTGGGTATACGAATAAGTGGGTGTTTTTGCTCGCAGTAAACTAAAAAGCATTGTAGCTTCTTGGACAGTTTCATTAGAATCAATAGCGTTGGCTACCACGCTCTCACTCATTTGAATTTTTTTGAGTAGAGTTATTCTTTCTTCTGGAGTAACAAAATCGACCCCGGTAAAAGATTGAAACGACAAAGCTCTCTCCGCAGCTCTAACTTCTTCCCATGTCGAGAAACTGCGTTCTGGATCATTTAAGATTTGCGGAATCATATCCGCTGCAGCTTTATTGTCGCTATCCATTTTTTGGTAGGCAATATCTCTGAGACTTTTTTTGAGCACCAGATGATCAACAATTACCCGCGCTTTTTCTCTTATACCTTTTCCTTGCATAAATTCTCCAAAATTCTCCGCCATGATTAAATTATATAGTTTTGAAGAAGTCCAAGTTTTGATCTTTTATGGAAAGCCTAAACTTATTATTTTGAAGTTTGGTTATTCTTGTTTCAAAGACATCCATCCATGGTCCAATCTCGTTAAAGTCTTTTGGATCTATTGATACTATCGGGAATACGCCTCTTGCCGGGCCTCTAAGCAGTAGCCAGCGAAGATTCTGCCTTGCGTCAAAATCCAAATCCATTGCCTTCTTTAAATCCTCTAAAAATATATAAATATTTTGTCTTGATTTGTTGGAATGCGCCCAGCTGGCAAGCGACAATATAAAATCCTCCGAGGCATTCTCGGCATATATAAAAGTACGAATAAAGTTACTCGACTTGTAGTTCGGCCATTTATTCTTGTCAGGGGTAAGTATTCCGTATCTAACTTCGTCTGGTTCCTGTGTTGATTCAATTCCTTGAATTATGGATTTTACAAGGTCTCTATCATCTTCTTTGTTGCCTGTAGAAATCATAATTGGCCCAAGCCGATTTTCTACTATATCAACCGTTACAGGGCCATACTCGCTATCTGCACCCAAAAATATTGCTGTGGGGTTCATTTGTGCAATTTGGTCAATAATGTCGGCGGATCTTGAATACCGGGTATGCTCAGCTCTTGTTTGTTGGGGAGCCTCGGCTTTAACTTCTTCGTATATTTTCATCCACTCATCAAATTCTTCTTTATTCATAGTTATAGGTTGCGATTATATCCTAAATTTGTTTGAGAGTGAATTTTGGCCCGAATATCGGCAGATTAACTAGAAAAAGATGGAGAGAGACAAGAAGAGAAGAGTTATAGTGGATTTTTTTGCATCTCTTCTTGAATAATATCTCTTATAACTTGCGATTTGTTTTTACCTTCATTGGAAGCCCTCTTTGTTATGTAGTTATGGATGGGGATATTTAGAAAGAAGTTGAATTTAATGCGTTCCGAAATTGCATTTTTTACGAATTTCTTTAGGATTTGCTTAATATCCACTTCTGTCGTGTATTTTTCGATAGTCAAAAGGCCCAAGTGATCATCTGTTAAAACTACGGAAATAGATCTTTCGTTGTCCGAGTTTACAAGAACTAAAACGGGTATTTTTTTGCGTATAGCGTAGCTAACTTGATAGCCCACTGTTACCGACTCGGTTGTTACATCTGCTATTAAAATGTCTGCCTGGTCGATTAGTGACATTTGCAGATCGTAAACGCTAATCTCTCCCTTTTGAATCCTTTCGTAGTTGTGTTTCCTTACGCTGTTATTGGCGGGGAAATGAACGTAGTTAAGGGCTTTGTAGCCTAATGTCTCCATAAACTCGTTAATCATCTTATAACGAGCCCCGTCTGCTTGGATTCTTCTGGTAGAACCGGTGAAATAATACTTCATATTGACTTTACAGATTATAGGAGTATTATAACACATTTATAGACATACTCATTGATGAGTATATAAATCTCATGTTGTCCTACAAACCTAGACAACTTAGTAGAGACATTATTAAACTAATGACGGGGCTTTCTGGCCTCGAAAATCGAAACAAGGACTTTCTTCATTTAACGGTCAACGAAAACCAGCTTTCTAAAACAGCACATAGTTTCCTTAGCTTTAAAATTGCCGAAAGGTACTACTTTGGCGCAGGCAAGGACGGTGTGGTGGATTTTGGCGCTTACACATTTTTAGGCATGCCTGGATTGGAAAACTTGGTGGATGACGCAAGCCTGGCCTTAAGTGGGATGACAGGCGCAAAAGTGATTAATTTGAGTTCGTTTTCGGGTTTGCACGCCATGCAGATGGTTATAATGAGCACCACTGAGCCTGGTGATGTTGTGATGTCTTTGCCGTTTGAGAACGGCGGTCACGGTGCAACCAAAGGAATTATAGAAAGTCTGGGTAGAAAACATGTGTTTGCTGCGTTCAATCAAAAAACTCTAAATTTTAATGTTTCCGAAACAGCTAAACTATTCAAATCTTCAAAAGCAAAAGCCTTGTACATAGATGTTTCAGTTCATATTAACCCTATTAATATTCGTGAACTTAGAGGTGCGTTGGGTAAAAAAGCCTTAATCATATTTGACGCTAGTCACAGCTTGGGTTTAATTTTGGGGGGCTCTTTCCAGAGTCCTTTTAAAGAAGGTGCCGATGTTGTTTGTGGAAACACACACAAAACTTTTGGCGGACCACAGCGTGGAATAATCCTTTTTAAGGATAAAGGGCTTGGTGAAAAAGCTGATTGGGCCATAAAAACAACATATGTTTCTTCCGTTCACCCCGCGGAACTAATAGCCCTTTGCATATCCATACTTGAATACGAAAAATATGGCAAAAGGTATTCAAAACAGGTCATTAGAAATTCGCAGGCCCTAACTAAAGCATTCGAAAAATTGGGATATGAGGTTAGAAGGAAACCTGATGGCAGCCTAACCGAAAACGAACAGGTACATCTTTTTTTGGATAAACACGGAAAAAGGTTGGATTTATACAAAAACCTGGTAAATAACAATATTTCTACTAACTTTATGCAAATTCTTGGAGGTAGAACTTTTGCCAGGATAGGCACTCAAGAAATTACCAGAAGAGGGATGTGTGAAGGTGATATGTCTACTGTTGCCTTTTTGGTAACCCAGGCACTTAAGGGTATCGATGTTAAAGATAAGGTGCTTAGGTTTAACAAAAAGTTTCCAAATATCTATTTTTCTTTTGACCAAGATGAATAACAAGAATATCAACATTATGGTTGTTGGTTTGGGTAACCACGCGAGACGTATATACGTACCGGCATTGGTTAAATATGCAAAAAAATACGATATAAAAATCACAGGAATAGAGCTCCATTCTAATAAAACTTTGATTGAAAATTATATTAAAGAAAAAGAATACAAAGTCGACATGCACTACCTGGACCCCTTTAGGGCATCGGATAATTTACCAAAAGGCGTTGTAGGTGAACTGGATAGAATTTGCGGAAAAAACGAAATTAATGCAGTGATAATCTCGACAGACCCCTTAACTCACAAGATGTATGCTAAATGGGCACTTTCACGCAAACTAAATATTCTTATGGATAAACCTATAACCACCAGAATGTGGGCAGTGAGTTCAGACAAAGCCGCAAAAGACATATCTAAAGATTATCAGGACTTACTTAAACTTTATAAAAAGGTCCAAAAAACTAAAGAAACAATTTTTTCTATTAACACACAAAGAAGGTATGAGATAGGTTACCAGAAAGTATTTTCGTTAATTAAAGAAGTCTCCGATAAGTTTAATGTTCCTGTTACCTCTATTCAATCAATGCATGCCGACGGAGTTTGGATATTCCCGGACGAAGTTGTAGAACAAAAGTGCCACCCGTATAACGAAGGTTATGGAAAGTGTTCTCATAGCGGATTTCACCTTTTCGACATAGTTTGGCAGTTTTACAAAGCCGGCATTGTAAAAGGAAAGCAACCCGACAGTTCGGAGGTTTTTACTTCTTTTGTAACACCGGAGGGAACAATAACTCAAATAAACCAAGATGATTACAGAAGTTATTTTGGAAAGTCATATGATAACCGAAAAAGAAGATCACAAAAAGAGCTTTATAAAATTGTTAAAAACTACGGTGAAAGTGACTCTTTCTCTGTGGTAAGACTTTTAAATAAAGGTAGAAACATTTGCAATTTGTCCATAAATTTGCTTCATAACAGTTTTTCAAGAAGGTCGTGGGTTGAACCCGCAAAAGATTTGTACAAAGGGAATGGGAGAATTAAGCATCAAAGCTACATTATTGAGCAAGGGCCATTTCAGTGTATACAAATTCACAACTATCAATCAAAAGATAAACAGGAAGTAAATTCAATTTCCGACTACGAGGTTGGGGGTAACAATCATTTTGACATCTATGTTTTTAGAAACGAAAAAATGTTTGGAAAAAACGAAGTTCCTATGAGAGTGATTAGACTCAAAGATCTGGTGGCAAAAGATAATGATAACTCAAAGCTTTATCACGAGACAGCCAAAAACCAGGCAATTTTGGAATTTTTAGATTATGTTAAAGGAAAAACAAAACTCTCAGAGACTACTTCTAATATTGATACCTACGAAGTACCCGTAAATATAATGAGCTCGATTTACAGGTCACATGTGCGATCGTCTGGTGGTAAAAATCCGTTAATCAGATTCAAAATAAAATGAAAATAAATAAAGCAATCAACGCGTTAGTACAAGGTCTTAAAGACGGCGGAGCGGATTTTGCAACAAATTTTCCTGGTTTTTACAGCCAAGATATTTTTGAAGCGCTAGGAGGTAAAGATATCTCTATAAACGAACGAGTTGCCTTGGAAAACTGCTATGGGGCAAGTATGGCGGGCGTAAGAAGTGTTGTTTCATTTAAGAGTACCGGTCTAAATGTAGCATCGGATGTCTTTTTTCACTCAGTTTTAAACGGTCTAGAAGCAGGTATGGTTATAGTTTTAACCGAAGATGTTGAGTGTGCAAGTTCTCCTGAACGTCAGGATTCCAGGCCCTTTTCGGATGTTTATGGTGGGTTGTGGTTTGAGCCCTCAAACCTTCAGGAAGCATATGACTTTGCTAGAGAAAGTTTTTTATTGTCAGAACAAATGGATCTGCCGATAGTTATCAGGTTAACTAATCAATTTTTTGAGCTTAGTGGCGATTTTTTAGAAAAAACAAAAGTGCCTAAGTATATTTCTAGCAAAATAAACAAGAATAAATACGTTTCGTACTGGAAACAAAGAGATGATGCTTTATCTGACAAAAATTTAAGAATCAAAAATTATATTGAAGGTTTGTATCCGCCCGAAACTTATTCTTTTAAACACGAAAAGGGTTTGGTTGTTGTAGGTAATAATCAAAAAGAGTTGGCAAATTATGGCAAAACTAACCATGATATTTTAAAAATTGTTACATATCCAATTCCGGAGAATGTAATTAAGTCTTTTGTTAGGGGTAAAAAGGAAATAAAAGTTTTTGAACAAGGAAGGGGTTTTGTTAGTTCCAAAATAAAGGCCCTTGTCTCTGCAGATATTAATTTTGTGGTCGAGACGGGATTTGCCCCGGACAGATCTTCGGATTGGAAAGTTTTTAATGATCACGAAAAACTCTTTAGGGGTCTTTCCGCTGTTAACCCTGAGTTTGTTGCAGGTGACGAGGGAATGTTTACCGACGAATCCACAAAGTCAATCTCGGTTTGTTTAGCAATGGGAGCCAGTGTCGGTGTTGCAATGGGCTATGCACTTGCTAAAGGCGGTTACCCCTTTTGTGTAATTGGCGACACCTCGTTTACATTCGGTGGAAAACAAGCGTTGGAAGAAGCGTTTGTTAAAAAAGTAAAGTTTGGTGTAGTTGTTTTGGATAACAATGGAGCTAAGTCTACCGGAGGTCAAAAACAAGCCGGTTTTTTAGATTTTCCTTATGTCGAATCTCAAACTGTAGATTTTGAATCAACATCCAAAGAAGATTTTCAACAGATTCTTTCTAATATGCAGTCTCAAGGAGACTTGTCAATTTTATATGTCAAAACTAAATAAGACAGTATTTATAACTGGCGGTGCTACTGGAATTGGTTATGAAACAGCCAAAGTCCTGAGTTTGCAGGGTTGGAATATTGTTTTATTTGGCAACAATTTGGAAACCTTAGAAGAAGCCAAGAGAAACTTAGAAAATGTTGAATGTTTGGTTGATATTTACCAGGGTAGCGTTACCCAAAAGGAGGACTTGGAAAACGCTATGTCAGAATCAGTTAAAAAATACGGAAGTCTAAACGGTTTGGTTAACTGTGCTGGAATTTCTAAAATTCAAGAGCGTGGAATCACCGATGAATCTGCCTTCAAAGAGCTTTTGGAAGTTAATTTAACAGGTACCTATTTAGCCTGTATGCTTTTTGGATACACATTTGGATCAGAAAATTCCGCGATTGTTAACATTGCCTCTATTAGGGCCAGAACAGGAACGGATTCTTTTTCCCCAGGTTATGCTGCTTCAAAAGCTGGGGTTATTAACTTAACAAAGACTTTGGCTTTAGAACTAGCTCCCAAAATTAGAGTTAATGCCGTTTCACCAGGGGCCACCTATCCAACGGAGTTAAGTAAGGTATGGGATCAAGCAAAAAGAGAAGAAATTGCTTCTATGGTGCCAATGAGAAGACTAGGGAGCCCCTTGGACATAGCTAATGTAATTGAGTTTTTGTTATCTGATAAATCCTCATATGTAACCGGACACACTCTTGATGTTAACGGTGGTCAATGGATGAACTAATTATGGAAAAGCTAAACATATATGCATTAGAGGGCGCGGCGTTTGCAGGTAAAACCACTTTGGCTGAGTATCTTAAAAAATACTACTCAGACAAAATTATTTGTATTCCTGAAGCGTCTGAGTTTGTTGGCGGGGATAAAAACTTTCCCGACGTACCCTTTAAGACGCTAAAAGACGCCAAGGCTAGTACTTATTTTTTTATCGAAGTAGAAAAACAAAGATGTGCGGCAGCTATACAAGCTAATCAAAAAACAGGTCTACCTGTGGTTATGGACAGGACAACACCTATATCTTCTTTAATATTTTATTCACTGTTGAGGTACAAAGATCCTGCAAGTAGTAAATTTATTACAGATTTTTACAATCACGCAATGGAAGCATTTCAGGTCCAGATTGACGAAGGCAACATTTTTGTTCCCGGGCAAATAATATATCTAAGGCCAAAAAATAAAGATATTTTTGAAAAAAGGCTTTCTAGAGGCACAAAAAACGGAGTGTTTGCTGACTGGAGTAGTTTTGTCTTTCTGGATGATGTTTACCAAAAGTTAATTGCACATCATTACCCTAAAGATAATCATTTGATTATCGAAACCGAAAATACCCAAGCTAACTTGGAAAATGCGGCATCAGAAGCACTCAACTTTACATTGAATAAAGGAAGTGTTCCTTTGGGAAACGTTTTTCGTAATTTTTTGGGAGATCAGCAAAATTTGAAGTTAGGTGTAACTATTCAAGAAGAAAATGAATTCAAGGAAAGTATGAAACGTGCTGCCTGGCTAATTACCAATACACAAAACACATGAGCTTAGAAAACGGACACATCTACATAGAAGGATCAGATTGTACGGGTAAAGATTCCCTGGGGGCTTTGTTGGCCGATAAATATCAGATAACAAACATCCAAAAACTTTCCATGCACTCCAATAATCCCTGGGACGCCGATAGAACCGGCGAGTTGCCTTCTGGGCATCCGTTGTTCCCCGCCTATCTTATAAGGTCGATTCTGTGGGATATTCGAAGGTTTCAACCAAATAAGGTAGATAGACAGTTGCAAATTTCTTTTACGGCTGCAAGATCTTCCGCCTGGACTAGGGCAACAGGAGATCCTTTGAAAGATGTGTTTACTGATCTTTTAAAATTTACACCTAAGTTCCAACATACGTTCTTGCTTATGGCGTCTGTCGAGGTTAAGCAAGAAAGACTTAAAAAACGCGCAGCCGAAGGGGGGCATGCGTCTGTTATAGACAAAATGGTCTTTACCAAACCGGACTTTGTCCGAAATGTTGACAGTGAACTTAAAACTGTTATGGAAAATCATCTAAATGCGACAGTAATCAATACCGATTCCCTGACGCTTGACGAGGTTGGCAATACTGCTGTGGCACGAATAGATGGAGGTTCGGTTTCACTAATAAGAAATGGTTTGGAAGTTTTACAGGCGGATATTACAGATGAACTTGGACGTTTTTACAAAGAAATAATATATTTTGCCGACACAGTTGCGAAAAAGATGAACCTGAAAGAAGATGAGTTGACAAAGATTAAACAGCCCTTTAGGCCGCTATAAATATGGATAACGAAAAAAGAATTGGCCAAATTACATATGACGAGGCACCGAGGCCATCCTTTTCAAGATTCGAACAAAATCTGCAAAAAGGCGGTCCATTGCCAATATTTACTTTGGCAACACCTGCAGAAGCCGGAGCGGGTGTGTTACTTGTGGGTGACTATATCGCCCAGGATTTTATCTCTTATGCCCAAATTAATATTCCAAGTTTTAGAGATAGATGGATTGTTATGACAACTACTCAAAGCGATGCGATACCTACCGATTGTGTAGATGCAGATTTTAACTTTTTTAGCAATAAGCGAAGGGTCGGTGATTATCTTAAAAGTGCTGCCGGGCAGGTTCCTTTTTCTACAGAATTGGCAGACGCTCATTATGTAGACGAAAATATTTTTAAACCTGATAACTCATATCAAAAAGAATGGGACATCTTTTATGCGGCCAAATGGTATCCGACTAAGATGACGGAGCTGTTAATAGAATCTGCAAAAATTAATCCGAGTTTAAAGGTCGGTATTTATGGCTGGCCTGTGGTTTCTGAAAGAAAAATCCATTCAAGTATGCAATACCGCGACATGATTCTGGACCTTTCTAAGGGAATGTCGAATGTACAGATTTTTGATTCTGGATTTGATTTGGACAAAGTTCAACATGTAAACAAAGACGGCAGTTTTGTAATAGGTGATTTAACAAAAGAACAAATGAGAGATATGTTTTTTAGAAGAGCTAAATCTACTGTGTTTTTGTCGGAAAAGACCGAGGCCGTAAATAGGTCTTGTGCCGAAATGTTATCTTGCGATGTTCCGGTTATGGTAGCACCGACAGACGGTGGCATGGAGGACTTGGTAACTTCCGTGACAGGAGTAATGATAGACAGATCTCCTGAGGGTATAGTTTCCGGTTATCAAAGCATAGTTGAAAACAACGGTCTTTCTCCTAGAAACGGCTTTTTGCAAAGATATGGTCGGGAAAAGGCAAATAAAAGAATGGCGGAAATTATTGAAGATGTGGCCAAAACTAAAGGTTTAAATATCAATATCTCAAAGCTAAGAAAATATGGTGGTGACTTGTGGACAAATAAGGATTCGTATTTGCAGATCTTTTAATTTTGTGCCAACTTTTCTAATTCTGCTGCTTTTTCTAGTATAGAAAGGTCCCTCATAGTTATATATTTGTCGTCGTATCTGTCGGATTTGTTAGAAGAAACCAATCTAATTGCTTCATTAATGTCTTTTACCCAGGTTAAACTAAAATCTTGTGAAACCTCTGCTGAATCAAGGCTCATCCCCACCTCTCGCTTAGTCCTTGCTACATAGCAGTGGGATATCTGAACCAGTTTCCATTTTCCTCTGTTTTCCATTGTTATGCCTAAGTTGGCCTCTTTGTCTACTGTCCAGCCCGTTTCTTCTAACAACTCTCTTTTGAAAGCTTGATCTAGGGTCTCGTTTTCTTTTTTGCCGCCGCCGGGGAGTTTGTAGACCTCAAATTGTCCTATGTGCATAAGTGCTACCTCACCGTCTTCGTTGTACACAACGGCACGCACCGCCTCGCGGACATTCCAATCCTCTTCGGGGTGAGTTTCTTGGCCATAGATGTCCTTATCGGACAAGTAGTCAATAAGCTCTGTCATATCTTTTGGTTTTTCTGTATGGGGATTGGGCAATTTATCTAGCGGTTTTTCTACCTGCTTCATCGATTCTGATGTTTTTCCAACCTTTACCTATACGAGCAATTATACCTAAAAAGGCAGGTTCAGTCAACCAATCGTATGTTAAAATTATCTGTGAAAGATATAGTTTTCAAAATAACCTGTGCAGGCGCTGTGGTCAGAGACGGAAAGGTTTTGGTTGTTCAAAGAGCTTCTGATGACGACTCTTACCCAAACCTTTGGGAGCTCCCAAGCGGCAAGAAAGAACCTATGGAGTTGGTAACCGAATCTGTTGTCCGAGAGGTTAAAGAAGAAGTGGGGTTGGAAGTAAAAGTTTTAGATGTAGTCGCCACTTTTAACTTTGTGGTAGAGAAACCCGAGGAAACCAGAGATTTTACTCAACTTATTTTTGCCGTCGAAGAAACGGTTAAGAACGAAGTTAAGCTTAGCCAAGAACATCAGGATTTTAAATGGATAACCAAGGGGGAGCTTGATAGTCTGAATATAAGCAAAGAGACAAAAGAGGCAATAAGTAAGGTTTTTAAGTATCTAAATTCAATCTAAATCTTTGCGATATATTTTTTTGAAGTAATCCAGGTAAATATCCACATCAAGAGTTCTTTCTCCATCGGTATTTTCCATTCCCATAGCAAGTTTTTTAAGTTCTATTGGGTCTGCTTCGGCTACATACACTATCCACCCCGCCATCATTCCGTGCATGGGGGAGAAATAATCGGGAATGTGGTAGGTTGGGCCCTCGATCTCGGTTACTACTAAGCCTTCGTTCTCAAGCTTTTGGATAATATCTTCGACTTGGGGTTTAATATCGCCGTTGGGGAAGTCCTTACTCCAAATTTGTACTGCGAGCTCGCGCTCTTTGAGTTCTCTCATTTGGCCTATTTTTTGAGATTTTTGGCTACTCTAAATTTGGTAATTTTTTTAATTAAAGCTATTGGCAAGGGGTTCTCTAAAGGAAATTGTACGGTGCCTTTTGCCCATTTGTATTTTTCTATATCTTTTTTGAATTCTTCTATAGCCTGCGAGCCGGGGTAGAACCCAATATGATTTTTGTATCCCGCAAAGTGAACAAGGTTTCCGTTTAATTTAAAAGTGGGGATCTGATAGCTTATAGCCTCGGTTGAATCGGGAGCCGCTTCTTTAATTGCCGATCTAACTTCGCTTAGTTTTTTTTGAGTAGATTCGGGGAATTCCAAAATATATTCGTCTATGTTTTTATAAGTAATTTTTCTCACACGCATATTCTACTACCTTTTGCTATAATTCCGATGTTGTTTTTGTTGCACTCTAAATTAATACGGAGGCTTGAGTGGAAGATAGAATAATTGGGCTTTTTGGCGGAGGAAACTTTATTCGTTTTACTCCTATATCCAAAGAAGCCGTTCTAAGCGGAGATTTGTCCGCAGTAGATTCCATCGTGCAAATGACCTCGGCTGAGCTTAAAGCCGGAATCGGGCTTATTCCTTGGAACATGACCATCTCGGGTTACGACACAGACCCCAGGTCTTTGCCCATGATTCCCGAAGTTGTGGAATGGTTCAAAAAAGTTCATGCAAAATATCCTTTTTTTGGCATGATCCTTTCCGAATTTTCCGTCCACAGTTTTTTGTTGTCGCAAATAAACCTGCAGGTAATGGGTAGCGGCAAAAGTCCTGATCTGTCGGAGGCGGAAGAACAAAGAATCGACAGAGTAATGGATTTTATCGAAGAAGTTGACCCCGCAAATGCCGAAGACTATCGCCCGCAGTTCCAAGACGATGTTGTTTATGGCATAGACATTGCCGAGGTGGAACAGGTGGTTGGTACTATTTCCATAACTGGAATGCTCTTTATGGCGGACCTTGGCGTCCCGGCTGAAGATCAAACTTTAATTATGGACACGGCAATCGCCAGAATCTACTCCGTTTTGCGTTAAGTTCGCTCCCTATGAGTACTAATAAACTTGTAGGGAGTTTTTTTGTAAGAAGGTTAACTGCGAAGTTCCAAAATTCTTGTTTCCATTTCGGAAATCAAACCACCCAAAAGTTTTTGTTGGTTAAGTTTGAGATAAGCTTCTTGCTTTAGTGCTACCGCTTCTTCGTCCTGTTCACTAAAAAATATTTGCTGAAACTCGGCATCTTTTATATCGGCATATTCTCTTAACAGATCCCCCATAAACGGCTTTTTGCCGATGGAATAACCCATCATTTGAACTTTACCTTCCCAGGAGCCTTTGTCGGTTAGGCAAAGTGCTTGTGACCCGCCCTCTTGCTCGTTGGAAACGACTCTTATAACAACCGAGGTGTTTTTGTGGCCTCTTTTAAAGTTGCGCTTAATTTCGTCTACCAATGTCTTTTGGGTTTCTTTGAATCTTTCTTCCAAAACAGCTTGTTCGGATTTTTCTTTCATTGAGTGCGATTATACATACATAAAAACAAATATCAAACTAATTGTTTGGATTGTCGATCGGGTTACCACTGCCGTATAATTCAATTAATTTTTTTCTGGAAATAATGGCTTCTTTGGGATCATTGTAATTTACTTCAAATTTTTTCCATTCAACATTTTTGCCGACATGACCCTTTACAATTAGTTTGCCCGCTAATTTGGTACTAAATCTTTCAAAAGGATTTGCAATTTCGTAAATATCAAATCCTAATCTTTCAGCCAAAGGGCCTGCTAGATGCGATTGTCCACGAAAAAAATTAATGTCTTTTAGCCTAGGGTCGTTTTCTTCACACAACTTTGCAAGTTCGGTTAACGACAGTTCTGTTGATCTGTAAAGCTCTCTGGTCTTTGCGATTAGATTGTCGTTTTCCTGCATTTTGTTAAGGTTTCGGGTGACGCTAATTATTCCAATTTTGTCTCCTGGTTTAAGCACTTCGCCTTCGACATCTCTTGGCTCTTTTGTCCCGCGTAGTTTACCCGTTGTGATTTTCATATGTTCCCCCACATCGATACTTTTGCCGCCGTTGACTTTTAAGTCTTCGACCATCGTTGACAGTCCAAGTGAATTTTTTAACAAAGTTCCCACGCCTCCAATTAAAATTTTTGTAGGGTTTCCTTTGTTGGCAATAAGCATTGCATCAAACACCAAAGATTCAAGTGCAAACATTGTTGAAGAATGTGAATACCAAGCACGCTCAACCACCTGTTTCGTAACTACTTTTGCAGATTCAACAACTTCAAAAAATTTATTTTTAAGACTTTCGGCCGCATTACGGATTTTGTCACCAATGGATAATTTTTCGGGAGGGCGATTTTGGAACTCTAGATTGGTTGAGTCTGGCATTGTTTGCTTTATTTTATACAATCAATTGCCATATTCAAAATCGAATTGATTTTGTCTAAAAGGAGTTTGTTGTTTGGATTTCCCAGCTCAAATTTAATGTCTTCGTTGAACAGGTCGAAAATGGCTTCTATTGTTTTTTGATCCGTTATTATCTCGTCGGCAATGGCTGCTTTTAGCTCCATACTCAACCCGACAACATAGTTTCCTTGGCACTTATATTTTGCTTGTCCGTTTTCCAGGTGTTCGCCGCTTACATCTTTTTGTGGTAGGTCGTTGGAGTAAGCATCTCTTTTGTAAATTAGACCCTTTTTGTAATAGTTGTTTAGAGTGCCTTCTGCAATCGCCTGCCAATATTCTCTAAAGGCCGGGTCCATATTTGGATTATCTGTAATAACGGTTTGGGCTTGCTCTTTTGAATATCTAGGCATGTGCGGATTATACACCTGAGAAAATTAGTGCTAAAATCTCGGCAATATGAAAGAAGCAGTCGAAAAATTACCTGATCTGCCCATATTTACCCCCAGAATGAAACACTCGGATAGGGTGGACTTTTCCAACAGTTCCGAATTCCAGAAGGTAATGGAAGAAGCTTTTGCAAAATCAGATTTTGGAATGATTGTAGATATGTCCGAAATAAAAGCGATGAAAGGTCAGGGACTTAGAGTTCTTCTTAGTTTATCCAGGGAGGCAAAAAGAAAACATAAAGATTTTTATATTACAAATTTATCCGAGCATGACACGAACTATGTGGAAACAACGGGTTTTGTTGAAATATTTAATATTTTGGAGTTAAAGAAATAACTTGCCAGAGCGGATTATTTAGACTTTTCTTCGCGGGAATCCCTTAATCTGTTTGAAATTGCAGCAGCATAATCGACAGACCTGGTTTCTTGAATTATCACCAAAAGCGGGATGTCTCCAGCCTGACCAAGGTTTTCTTCTATGTCGTTGACTATAGATTTCATTTCGGAAAGTACTATTTGGGGGCCTTCTTTTTCTACCAGTGCTTGTAACTCTTCTGTTACTTGGAAACCGTGGGCTCTAATATACATACGAAGTTCTGCGTCTGTAATTGTGTTCAACCTTTCGAAATCGGTGCCGGCCATAGGTGCGATTATACTACCACACCCAATTCCAAAAAAAATGACACAAATGGTCCATATTCTTTGGAGCGGGTAGCGGGAATCGACGCCTTATGGGCACTTGGCATTCGATAAACTCATGCCGTCGCCCTCACCCACTTTACTCGTAGCGTTTCGTTCCGTGATACACGGCTCAAAATTAAAATCCGCTTTGCGGACATTATTTTTGAGCGGGTAGCGGGAATCGAACCCGCGTCAAAAGCTTGGAAAGCTCCTATTCTACCATTGAACCATACCCGCACTCGTCGGAAATGGACTACGCTGACGAGTTTGCCGCTACGCTTAAACTCTGTCGCTTTGTCATTCCTCCTCTCAAAAATTGTAGCCAATTTTTGTTGGCACGAGGTAATTATAACAAAAACGAATGGTTAGTTTAACTTTGATAATGCGGTAATAGTCTAGAAAATGTAAATGCTGTAAAATAGCAGGCGAGCCGAGGTGGCGAAATGGTATACGCAAGGGCCTTAAGAGCCCTCGAGTGCATAACTCATGCAGGTTCGAGTCCTGTCCTCGGCACTCACATTCGTTCGTGCCTTGTCAGTTCTCGATAGTGCTAAAAATTGTATTTCATACTTTGCACACGAGTCCTGTCCTTGGTACACGTCGCAGTCAAACAAAAACGCTACGTTTCTGCAAGCAGAAACTTTGCTATTGTTTGTTTGCTTCTCCTTTCAAAATTTGTGAACAAATTTTGTATAGGAAAGTGATGAGGGAATATCAATTTCGGGGTGTAAGCGGAGCTTGGCCTCCCTCACACTTTATATTTCGGGGTGTAGCGCAGCTGGTAAACAAGTTTGCCACCTGCCAAATTGTTTGTAGTTTACGGGGTGTAGCGCAGCTGGTAGCGCGCTTCGTTTGGGACGAAGAGGCCCCCGGTTCAAATCCGGGCACCCCGACTCGCAGCTCGTCGTTGTTTCGGGTTTGATGATGCGTACCAAGGAGTAGATTATGCATTCAAATCCGGGCACCCCGACCAGTAAACTTGTCGGGATTTGATAATGCAGGTTAATGTTACTTTAACTTCTCCGGCTCAACCGCTCGATCATATCTCCTGCCGTCAAACATTATGGTGGGAATTTTGATTGTTTGCACTTCTTTTTCCACAATGTCTTTTTGTTTTATCAGGCCTATGCGAACCTGGTCGGAATAAGCTGCCGACTGTATTTCTTTAATGTAAGATTCCGAGTAGCCAATCTCCTCAAGCCATTTAAGTATTTGAGCCTCGGCCTCTGAAGAGTTATACATCAAAGTAAATTTGGTTTGAAAAGGCACATTGTCTGTGTCCTTTTCTGTAAATATTTTCTCAAGAATTTGCCAGTCGGCAGTTGTATCGACATCTTTTAACGGATAAAGCTTTGTGGCTTCTAGATAAGACGCTAAAAGCTGCGAATGCGGAAATCTGTAGCCGCTTTCCTGTTTTGAGTCGGGTATCGGATAAACTAAGTAGGTAAGATTGTACTTATCAGCAAAACCAGTTGCCTTAATATTGCCAAACAGTTTGGCACAATATCTACAACTAGGGTCTATTATTTCAAGAGCTGTCGGTTTGGATTCATCGAAAGTTTTATAATAAGTATTACTTTCCAAAACATAGTCTTTTGGCTCCCATTTTTTGAGCCTGTTTGGTATTCTGCCAACTGTTTCGACAAAAGTAACAACTTCATCTTTCGCCCAAGTAACAACTTGCCCATCTTTGAGAGATGTCCAAAAGTCAGGTTTTCCAGAGGTAACGCTACATCCTTCGCCCGCAAGGGCGCAAGCCTCGGGGTTATCGGGGTTACAGGTGTCATAAACAAAAAGATTTAGGCTGCTGTTTATTACAACAATAAGGCTCCAAACCGAAAGTATTACGAATGTCCAAGCAAACGAAACAGCCCATCTATCTATAAACTTTGCAAGCCTTGGACGAGTTATGATCAGTTTGCCTATAAGTCTTGCTTTAACTTCTTCTTGGACACTCATATCACAAGCCTTAAAAGTTAGTCTTCTTAAAACACACCCCCAAGACTTCTGAGCAAGTATCCTGTAGCGTGCAGAGAAGATCCCGAGAATTCCGAATATTACAAAAGCTACAATGCAAAACATAAATTTAAGTATTTGAAATAATTGTTTTTGTTACTTCAAGAAATCGCTCAACTTGCTCCTTGTTGTTGTATAGCCCAAGCGAGACTCTAACAAGCGGGGGATATTTTTCTTTGTTCTTTAAAAAATAATGACAACAAAAGTATCCGCTACGAACCATTATATCCTGAGCCGAAAGAAAAATAGACAATTTGTGTCCATCTAATTTTTGTGAGTAAAAACTTGTTATTGGAGTTGCCGCCTGATTTATTATTTTAATGGTGGGGATACTCTTTAAGCCTTCAAATAGTTGTTTGGCTAGGTTATCCTCGTATTCCGATCTATCTAGATTTTCGGGCTTATACTTTTCTAACCATTTGATACTGGCACCGAGTCCGATAATACCGGCAAAATTTTGAAGACCAACTTCTAACAGTGAATGTGCATCCTCTTGTGTCGAAATAAGTTTGTATGACTCCTTTTCTACATCTTCTACGGTGCCGCCTCCAATAAACTTTAGGTCAAGTGTAGATAGTAACGATCGTTTGATTACGATAACACCTAAGCTTGGGCCGTAAAACTTATGGCTGGAAAAAACCAAGGCGTCATAACCCGCGGTTTTTAAAAGTGTTTGTCCGTGGCTAATACTTTGTGCGGCATCGATAATCAAAATCCCGTTTGTCTTGTGAACTTCTTTTGCAATTTCGTTAATGTTGTTAAGCGCTCGTCCGTCGAAATTGGACATGCTATTTAGTACAACAATCGCGTTTGATAAGTCTTTGGTTGTGAAGTCTAAGTCGCCTTCTGGTTTTCGGGAGAGAACTACTCTTGGAATTTTTAATCGTTTGGCAGTTGTAATTGTCGGTAAAAAAACCGAATTGTGTTCTATTTCGGATGTGACTATCTTTTTAAAGTTATTGGGCAGTTGATTTAATATTAGGTTAATTCCATAGCTGGTGTTTAGTGTAAAGGCAACAACGTACTCCGAGTTTGATTTGCCTAAATAAGAAAGCACAAGTTTTCTTGTTTCTAAAACTTGTTCGTCTACTTTTAACCCCCATTCGTATTTGACTCGTCCGCCGCAGGCGTTGTATTCATGAAAGTACTCTTCCATGGCATCTATTGTTTGCTGTGGTCTTAATGTTTGACAGGCAGAATCCAGGTAGATCGACTTTGAATCGAGATATTGAAAGTTTTTTTCTTTGATTACTTTTTTTTGATTACCAAACAGTCCCATATTTTTGGCGTAGTACCGTTTGCAATGCTAATCTATAAAAGCTGTGAAATAGCTGTATTTTTTAGTACAAATCCAGGTTTGCCGCCCCAGCTAGTGTAAGCAATTTGATTGATTTATTCAATCTATTTAATAGAAGCAGAATTGGTTTTCGGGCCGGGTGGTAACAAACTTGTGCGCCCAGAGGGAATCGAACCCCCATCACATGTTCCGAAGACACGTACTTTATCCGTTAAGCTATGGGCGCGTTTAGCGACTATAGTTTATCTGACAAGCAGTCCGCTTATCCGTTAAGCTATGGGCGCTTAGCCTCAAGTACTGATATAATTATACCTGTAAACCTGTAAGGTTTGTATTTTAATCCTAATTTAATCAAATATGCAGTCAATCGACCAACAAATTGAAGAAATTCAGGCGGTTTTGCGCAAAACTCCCCACCACAAGGCCACAAACGGCTTTATAGGCGCTATGAGGGCCAAAATAGCCCGCCTAAAAGACAAAGAGATAGAAGGTACAGGGAAATCAGGCGGAGGCGGCGGGGGAGGTTACCAGGTCAAAAAGCAGGGTGATGCCACAATTGTGCTTGTAGGGCCGCCATCTGCAGGTAAATCTACACTAATAAACAGATTAACAAATGCGGAAAGCAAGGTTGCACCATACGCCTTTACTACAGTTACGGTAGTCCCGGGAATGCTCAAATACAACGAGGCTTATATTCAAATCTTAGACATCCCTGGTTTAATCGAGGGCGCAAAATCGGGTAAAGGCAGGGGCAGGGAGGTTTTGTCCGTAGCCAGAGGGGCGGATCTTTTGGTGATTATGACAGATAGACAACGCCCGGAAAGAATAGAGCAGATGGTTAAGGAATTAGAAGGCGCAGGTATAAGAATCAATCAAAAAAGAGCGGATGTAATAGTAGAAAAGAAGGCGGAAGGAGGGCTAGAAATCCAAAGCAATCTAAGGCAGGAAATCGACAAAGAAACCATTAAAGAAATTGCAAGAGAATACGGCATTAAAAACGGACTAATCAAAATTAAAGAAAAAATAACGCTGGATAGACTATTCGATGCCTTTTCTACAAACAGGGTTTATATACCTGCAATTTTTGTAGTAAACAAAATCGACTCAAACGAAAAAATTAAGAATATCGATTTGCCAATTATAAAAATAAGCGCTGATAAAGGTTTTGGGATTGATGATTTTATAAAAGAAATTTGGAGGGCATTAAGATTTACAACGGTATATTTAGTTAAACCCGAGGACGAATTGAACTTTAACAACCCGATTGTTATGAAAGATGACAACACACTTTTAGATGTAGCTCAAAAAATTGGAACGGAATTTTCTTCTAAAGTTAAAACGGTAAAGATTTGGGGAAACGGTGCCAGGTTTCCGGGGCAAGAAGTTTCCCTTTCTACAAAAGTTGAAGAAGGAATGCAAATAAGATTTTTTTAACCACAAAAAAGCTCCCTCAATTGTTGCCAATATATTGGGAGCGGGTGTTACCAGAGAAAAACTAATATCAGGTTGATGAGCGTGTGAGTAGCTGTTGTGGATGCAAGTGCCTTGGTGAAGTTCTTATCGACTCCTCCAAAGTATAAAAACTGCAAACACAAAAGCGACCCTCCAACGCCCTGCAACAGGATGTTTAGCATCCCGCCATGAATAACGCCAAAAATTACAGACGATATCAAAACGGCGATACCTATTTCCGTAGAATCTTCCCTTAAACAGAAAAACATCAGGAAGAGTAAACGAAATATGAGTTCCTCTCGAAATGCGTGTCCAAAGATTGTTAAGGCAGCCGTCGGAAATGGAACCGATCTTAGCCAAGCAACATACCCCAAATTGTCATCGGAGAAGATCCGCAGGCCAATATTTAGGCTAGTGACAAAATGGATATACGCCACCGACAAAAGCGCCAGTCCGAAAGTCCAGACTAACCAGTTCAAAAAACTTTTAAGAGTCAATCGTTACCTGCCTTGGATTACTCGGACAAATACCAGGTTATCGAATCCATGAGGTTGATGAGTTCTTCTCGCCTTAGTTCAATCGAGTAAAGTGCGACTTTTGCGTTTGTTATTGTCAAAGTGAAAAAGCCGGTTTTAAGACCTGATCTTTTGATATACAAAGCAAGGTTGCCTGAATGTGCCTTTTGCGAAGTAACATTTTGT
Organism: uncultured Gammaproteobacteria bacterium; assembly: GCA_964600575.1. Lineage (GTDB taxonomy): Bacteria > Patescibacteriota > Microgenomatia > UBA8517 > UBA8517 > CAZRGC01. The sequence continues at coordinate 166,425 of CAZRJH010000001.1, forward strand.
TCCCAGGAAACAAGATCAACTTGGTCCAAGCCTTTGTATTGGCCGGGTTTATCGAAGATAAGCCTTACCAGCTTTTCCTTAAACACATTGTACTCACCCAGGTTGTCGAATCTTGTCCAAAACCATTCTTTGCTTTCAAGATTTTGGAAGGTAAAGAAAAAGGCTGCCTTTCTTACCCGTGCATTCAAAGACGCCCCATCCCGTTTGATATCGAAATTCAAACTTAACATTCTTACTCCTTACTACCTGTCTTTTGGTTAGGTAATGTGGTGAAATAAAAGTACAAGACACGATTTTAGAGCATTCCTGAACACCAGTCAATATTATAGGGTTTATAATCTGATATAATAAGTTAATGAACGAAAACAATATAAACTTACTCATCGCCAACGACTGGAAAGATTTTGAGCTTATAGATTCGGGTAACGGCAGGAGGCTTGAAAAATATGGAGATTTTGTATTAGACAGACCCGATCCTCAGGCTATTTGGAACAAACACACCCCTGATGTATGGAAGAAGGCAGATGCAGTTTTCGAACGAAAAACTTCGGACAAAGGTGAGTGGGTACAAAAAGTGTCCATACCCGAAAAATGGCGTATTAACTACAAGAACTTATCTTTTTGGGTAAGGCTTACACCTTTTAAACACACCGGGATTTTTCCCGAACAGTCTGTGCAGTGGGACTATATTCAAGAAAAAATTAGCTCTAGAAGTAGCGAAGTGTCCGTTTTGAACCTTTTTGCGTATACAGGGGCCGCAACTATGGCTGCAGCTAAAGCCGGAGCTTCCGTTACTCATGTAGACGCAAGTAAACCCGCAATAACCTTGGCAAATGAAAACCGCGATTTAAATGCACTCAACAATGCCCCAATCAGGTGGATTATCGACGGCGCTTTAGAATTTACCACGAGAGAGGCTAAAAGGGGTAATAAATACGATGCTATTATTTTGGATCCTCCTGTTTACGGGCATGGTCCTTCCGGGGAGGTTTGGAACTTTGAAAAAGACTTTCATAAACTTTTGGAAAATTGTAAAAAAATATTGTCTGACAAGCCTTTGTTTGTGCTGGCCAACACATATGCGGTTTCAGTATCATCTATTGCTTTAAAAAATAACTTCGAAGATCACTTTTTGGACATGGGTGCCAATGTTACAAACGGAGAGTTGTGTCTAAAGCAAAAAAGCGGAAGGCTTCTTTCTACGGGAATTTGGTCGTTGGCAGAGTGGTAAGAATCGACTAAAGCGAAGGTTATTTTTTGTCCCTCGATCTGTTTTTGGATTCGATTTGAGCAACTTCGCCCAGAGTTTTGAATATTTCCTTTTCTTCGGGTTTCTCTATGTGCATGGCTATTTCTTCGGTTGCTTGTTTTACTTCGTCTCCTGCTATTCTGCCCAAATATGAACCGTGTTCTAGCATTGTGACTGTAGGGTCTATCCCGTCTCTGGTTTCGTTTTCCACTTGCTCAAGTTTTAGCTCAATTTCCTTTTCCCTTGTTTTTTTATTACGAAGATATCTTGATGTAAGCCAAATTGCTGCCCCAACGGCAGTTCCTGCTATTAAAAGTGCAGCCGGCCAGTTTTTTTTGATAAATTCTGCGGTTTTTTTGGAAGTTTCTCCCGAGTTTTCGATTTCTTTACCCACTTTATCTGTTTCCCAATTTTCTTCTTTCGTACAGATCTTTTAGAATTGCACAGGGTTCTACAAGGCCGGGGTGTACTATTTTGTAATAAACATATTTTCCTGTTTTTCTGACTGTTACAAGACCTAGGTGTCTTAAAACCATTAAGTGTTGTGAAGTATTTGCTTTTCTGGCCCCTAGCATCTTGGAAAGCTCTGTAACTGTTGCTTCGCGGGTTCTTATTGCGTTTAAAATTTCTAGCCTTTTGGCGTTTGCCAGAGTTTTGTAGATGTTGGCATTTCTCTCGTAGACCTCTTTCGAAAACCTGGAGGTTAATGCCTTCATATCGATATATTATTTTAAACTTTATGTAAACGCAAATCTGCGAGTATAATTGGCAAATGAGCGATTTAGATAAAAAACCAGACCATTTCCACCCGGTTGATGTTAGTTTAACCAGAAAAAACGCACCCGGAATGATTATTGCCGACTTGCCAAATTTTAAGCTAACACCGGAACAAGTCGCTACAAAATACGGATTGTCGGAAGTAATGAAGATATACAGAGAACATGGTGGTTCTCATGTTTTAGATATAAGAGTAACTCCTGAGTGTTTCGAAAGTTTAAACGGGAGGCCCGGTTTCCAAGGTGGCGAATACAATAGACTGGTAGAGATAAAAACTACAGAAGGTGTTGAACACCATGTAATTACATCCCCTTATACAAATGTTTCGGAAATGAGGAAGTCTGGTTCCAAAAAAGTAGAACTTGTTCCTGTTGCTAGAGGAGCAAATAGATTCGAGGGAGAAGAAATTAGGATAGAACTGGCTACGGTAACAGCGGAGGAAGTTGGAGAAATAGAAGATCGAACGGATATTCCCGTAGAAAGCATAATCAAACTATCATTGGTGTCGGCCGATGTTGCCGCTGAGTGGATAAAAGTTAAAACCGCTACCGATTAAAAGGGTTTGTGGGCCGGAGTGGATTCGGACCACTGACCTTTTCCTTAAGAGGGAATTGCTCTACCGCTGAGCTACCGGCCCTTTTAATCTAAAAAGTAAATTGCTCTACGGCGTAGCCGCAGCAGAGCGTACCGCTGGGCTATGCGCCCGGAAACAGCTGTATTTTACCACGACTCAAGCTCGGAGGCATCCTGCTAAATTATTTTGCCTTTTTGGAAATAGCGTTTTCAATTAGCTTAAAAAGCCCTTCGAAGGGGGATAATAGTTTAGACTGGGCAAGCTTGACGGTAAGTAAATTTATCTTAAAATCCTCGCCGATTTTTTGATCTCTTGGTCCTTTGAGATAAAAGTTAGCTGAATGCTGTCCTGACTCTGTAGGCGAGGCTGTTCTAAAAAATATTAACCCCATTCTCATGGGTTCTATGTCATTAAAGGAATATTCTTTTAAAGAAAATCCGTCCGTTTCGGATACCAACCTGATATTTTCCTGATTCCAAACGGTTTGACCTGTATTTTTTGCAAGTATTGCTCCCGCAAGTTCCGACCCGGAAAATATTATCGGCGGAGAAAACTCGGAAATAATATCTCCTTTAACAATCTGGATTGGTTCGCCTGTTTCTTTTGGCATGTCACGCACTTTGTCAAAATTTGGTAAGTATGTACCCTCTTTTGTTTTCCAGGAAAATTTATCAAAAGGTTCGGCGGGATAGTTTAAGATAAAAGGGGTAACGGCTACTACTTGTTTATTTTTCCACACATTTTGATAAGTCCAGACAAATTTGTCTGCAATTTTTTCGTCAGTTAACTTTTCATTGGACCATCCCGTCTCGGTTATAAACACGGGAAGTTCTTTATTTATACCTAAGCTTTTTAAAAAGTTAATTTCCCATTCAAAACCGGATACTGTTTTTTGCCCTGTGTCCGTTTCTTTTCCCGAAAAATCAGGATTGGGATAGGAGTGAGAATTCCAGCCGTCAATATTCTCAAAAATATCGGGTTCTTTTTTGAGCATCTCTTTAATAAATTTCGTTTGTTCCATTGTTCCGTTTTTACCCGTTGCCGACGCGTCAAGTGCACCCGATAAAACATAAAAGTCACCCGATACAGACTTTAATGCCTGTGAAAATTGTTTAAGGTAGGTTGCGTATTCGTCGGGTTTGATTTCTCCTCCCCATTCGACCGCATGGTTGGGTTCGTTGGCTACAATTACATACCTGTTTTGGATAACCCAGTTAAGCGAGTTCAAAAAAGACACCCAGTTATTTATTTCTTCTTCTTTTGGTTTTAGCCAATTGGGCCCTTCTGCTTTGGTAGCAATTCTTACAATAGGAATAAGATGAAGTTTCCGCATTTTGTCAAAAACTTGTTGCCACCTGTCTCTGTCCCTTTCGCCCTCTGTTATTACTAAAGTTACATAACCCCAATCACCGTTTGTGTTTACAAGGCGTGCTGCGTCTTCCAGATCTTTCTCGCTAAAAATGTGAATTCCTACTTTGTTATTTTTTACATAAAGAGGGTTGTATATGGCTTCAACTGGTGAAGTGTTTATCCAAAATAGTAAAAATAAAATGATGGTTAAAATTATTCGTTTCATCCAAACAATCATTCTAGCAGAACCTGTACTCCTCAAAAACTAGTGCCAACCCTTAACAAGTAGATGGATGTAAAGAAGCGGAAAGCTCAATACATTTTTAAGATACTGTTTTAAACCTTTTAAAAAACCGATTTTGGTTAACTGGAGGGTTTGTTTATAGGGATAAACTTTTTTAATAACTTTTAGATTGTTTTGTCTAAAATATCCGTTAATAACAATTTCCATTAAAAAGTTTTTAAAGTGAGATGATTTGGAGCAGGCTACTAAATGGTCTGTTTTTAAAACTCTCTCGCCCGAAATGGGTGGCCATATTTGCACAAAGTTCCAAATTCCGTAATCCCTTAACCCTACGGACATTTCACAACTTCCGTTTACTGCTTTTTCTATAATTTTATTAGCTGTTTCAGCCGTAAAATTTCTTAAATCTGCATCGCACAAAAATACATATTCGGTTTTAATATAAGGGATAATTTTTAAAACAGATTGGGATTTTCCCATGTTTTGTTCATTTTTAACAATAGTTACTTTCCCCAAATGGTTTTCAATTGCATCGGAAGTTCCATCCGTGGAGGCATCGTCCACTACTATTACTTTTTGTACAAAATCTGCTTTTTCTAACGCTTTAACAACATTGGCAATGGTTTTATTCTCGTTGTAGGCGGGTATTATTGCTGTAATGTTCGGCATATGGAAATTATATAAGTGTTAGAATGTTTTGTGGAGGTAAAATTACACCAAGGCGAAATCCTAGACCCGTGGGAGCCGACTTCTTCCGAAGACCTTGTAAATAAACTTAAGACCAGCGGAATTTGGGCGCAAACAGAAACAGAAAAAGACGGCGTTACTCCTATTGTTTGGACAGATATCAAAGCCGAAAAGTTGTTTAGGCAGTTTTTAAAAGGTGAAAGAAAATTTTTTGAAAACAAAGACGGGTTTTTTACCGAGGTTTCAATAGTAAGGGCGGATGTTTTGTATACGGAGCCCGAAACTCAAAAGGAGTTTTATCTCGATTCTCCATTTTGGGAGTCTTTGGTTAAAACTTTTGACGAAGACGGTCTTTTAATTTCTACTGCAACCGTGGAGCATGGTCAGAAACAGGATAAACCCGGCGTTGCAGGAAAACTTGATAATGGCGAAAAATATACCCCCGAAAAAGCAATTGAGGGAGAGCTTGCGGAGGAGTTGGGGCTAGAACCCGATCAATACGAGATAGATTTGGTTTCCGACGAAACAAGAGAAGAAGAAACCAGTAAAGGGTTTCCCAAGCTAAGAACAGTTTATAAAATATTTAATAAAACAGTGCGGGTTAAACCAAGCGGATATACGCCCGAATATACCGAAGTCGGAAAACCGATAAAAAAAGGTAATGTAGAAGAAACCGAAATCCAACACTTCCGTTGGAAAGAGAAACTCTAGTGGTGACCCAGGCAGGAATCGAACCTGCAACCTCTTTCTTAGAAGGAAATTGCTCTATCCGTTGAGCTACTGGGCCGAACAAAGTGAGGCACAGTAGACAACTGACAAACTTGTTTCTGCGAAGCAGAAATTTATTTATCCGTTGAGCTACTGGGCCGCGTCGGAATAAGTTTCGCTTTCCGCAAAAGTGCAAACACTTTTGCTTAACGCTTCACTATTCTCCTATCAAAATTCCTAAAGAAATTTTGTTTTTGTTCATACAAAATTGCAAAGCAATTTTGAGAGGAGAAATCGAGAAAAAGGGCGAAGTTTCTGCTGGCAGAAACGAAGCCCTGCTCTCGTATTTTAACGAGAGCGGCGGAGCGGATTTGTGTGCATTCTCCTTACTTGGCACTATCAAAGCCGAGCCGACGCGAATCTCATGAGCGGCGGAGCGGATTTGAACCGCCGACCTCTTCCTTGGCAAGGAAGCATTCTACCACTGAACTACCGCCGCTTATTTAAAAATAAAATGTTAAACAATTAACTTTGCCACCACCCCACATGCAGAAGCTTTCGCTTCAGCGATTGCGGGCAGTTGAACTACAGCCGCAAATTTTGTCGAAAACAGCAAAGAGCTACTGCAATAATACCATAATTGAGCCTAAAATTCAGGGGCCAAGAAACTCCTCTAGGTAGAAAGAGAGTATTTTCTTATTTCTCCGGGCTCCATTCTTGGGGGGTTTTCCGAGTAAAAGTTTTCATCATTTATTTCTTTGTTCTGGAGTACAAGCTCTAAACATCTCAAAAAATTTTGATGAGAACATATCAGAATTGATTCCGCAGGAATATCTTTAAGTCTGTCATAAAACTTTTTAGCTCTAATATAAACATCCGCCGTTGATTCTCCTTCTTCCGGCCTCCATTCGGTTTTACTAAGTCCGCTTTCTTCAATAGCGTTTGGTATCACACCGTCGCCTACTATTGTCCCCGTTAATTTACCAAGATCGCGTTCCGTTGTTAGTTCCTCAGATATTACTTGCGGTTTAACTTCTAAAGATTCCAAATAGGGTTTAATTGTTTGGTAGGTTCTTTGTAGGGGACTTACTATAATAAGGTCGTATTTATTTTCCCCTATTTTGGAAACCAAACTCTTTGCCGTATTTTCGCCTTTTTCGGAAAGTGGTGAGTCAACTCTGGCATTATTAATACCCGCTTCTGTGTCTTTTGTCGGGCAATGTCTCAAAAGATATATAGTTTTCATTTTGGAAAAAGTTCAATTAATTCTATCATGGGTATATACTATGAGTTATGGAAAATAAGTTTTTGGATAAAAATACAACAAACCCTGCTTTTGAACCAAAGCTTGCCGGTTTATGGGACTTTAGGTTTATTGATTCGGGCACGGGCACAAGTGTTTACCGGGCAAAATCGCTTTTGGGTGAACGTGCCGTAAAGTTTTTTAATATGGAGGGTTCGGAAAGCATTACGGAACAAATGGTTAAAATATACCAAAAGCACACGAAAGAAGTATCAAAATGGATGTCCGAAATGCGAGAGGACTTAAAAGTACAAACTTTTGAAGATTCGGGTAAAAAATTAAAGTTTGTGTGGAGAATAAACCCTGTTTTAGATACAGGTGTAAAAAATTTTAACGGAAAGCAAATCCCGTATACCGTAAGCCCTTGGGTGACGGGAGTCCCCCTGAGCGATTACAGAGACGGTGTTGCCGTTCCAAAAGGGTTAGAGGATCTTGATAATGTAAAAACACTGACTTTTTTGACAGATGCCGTTTCCAAAAAAGCCAAGCAGTATAGATTTACTTATTATCAAACTATTTCGCAAAACTTTATTCCTGTTTATAGGAATATTTTGATTACGGAGGAAAAGCCGAATGTTTTGGGTTTGGTTGTGGTTGATATCCGTGACTACTTGAATACAAGAAACCAACCGATTAAGTCCTTCTCAAAGTTCCGAACGCGAGGTTAAAACGAAGAATTTGTGCTGAGGATGTGAGTCGTCACCCGCTGGGTCGACGAACATGGATTTTGTGTGCTGAGGATGTGAGTCGAACACATATTTGACGCTCTTCAGGCGCCCGCCGTGACCACCTTGGCTACCTCAGCGCGAGGCTATGCGAGCGGAAAGATGAGTTTTAATTATCCCTGCTCGTGGGAATAATTTTACCTCAATTTTCCTTATTTGTCAGGCGTAGCAAATTGCGCAATTTATCGGTTGGTTGTAAACTCAACTAAATATGGATTCCAAAAGAATTTTGTCGGGTATTACTCCAAGCGGAAGCGCTTTGCATATAGGCAACTATTTTGGTGCTGTTAAACCCCAAATTGAGCTGCAAAATAAAGACTATCAAGTTTATTACTTTATTGCCGACCTGCACGCACTTACCACAGTTAAAGACAGGGATGTTTTGGAAAATAATATTACAAATGTAGTTTTGGATTACTTGGCCTTGGGGCTTGATCCAAAAAAGTGCGTATTCTTCCGCCAGTCGCAGGTACCAGCTCATTCGCAGCTTGCGGTTGTATTGGCTAATTATGTTTCTTACGGACAAATGCAAAGAATGCACGCTTTTAAAGATAAGCTGCAAACAGGGGCCGAAGTGGAATCAATAAACATGGGTCTTTTTAATTATCCAATACTTATGGCTGCTGATATTCTTTTGTACAAACCTTACGGAGTTCCTGTGGGGGAAGACCAAAGACAACATATAGAGCTAACCCGCGATATAGCAGAAAACTTTAATAAAACCTACAAAAAAGATTTGTTCCCTTTGCCAGAGCCTTTAATTTCTAAAGATACGGGAAAGATTATTGGAACAGACGGAGCCAGAAAGATGAGTAAAAGCTTGGGTAATATTATTGGAATCTTCGAAGAAGAAAGTGTCATCAAAAAGCAGGTAATGGGATCTTATACCGATCCCAATAGGAAAAAGGCAACCGATCCCGGGAAAATTGAAGGCAATACCGTTTTTATGTATCACGATTTAATAAACCAGAACAAAGAATTGGTTAAAAGCATGAAAGATCGTTACATCAAGGGTGATATCGGAGATGTGGAGGTTAAAGAAAAGTTGATTGAGGCACACCAGTTGTACTTTGCTTCAGCCAAAGCCAGAAGAAAAGAACTGGAAGAAAATTTGGACTTGGCAAAAGATATTCTTTTGGAAGGATCTACAAAGGCGGCCGAATTTGCGGATAAGACTTTAGAAGAAGTTTACGAATTGATTGGAATCCAAAATAAATTAAATTAAAAAAATCTTCATTTGTTATACAATGTTTGTTGTATGGCACTAGCACTTAGCGGTGAACTTTCGGATTACGATTTTGATTCTAAAGATATTAAGCTTTTGGCAAAAGGTTTGGACATTGCCAAAAAGGCAAGCGATAAGTTCCATGGCGAGCGCCATATAAATTCTTTAGTTAAAAACTACAAACGCTTTGTAAAAGATAACAAAAATAGCATCAATTCGGACGAGCGTGTAGTTACTCATTCAATCGTTTTTCACGATTCATATAAAGCGCTTACTAAAAGATCAACAAATACTCTAGGAATAGTTCTGGAAGAGCTTTACGAGGGGCTTGGTTCGGCATTGATTTATCTGGACGAAGCTCAAAAGCTTAAGCTTGACCCTAAATTTGTATCTAAAGTTACCTATGCTATTAAAAAACACTCGATAGGGAATTTGCTACCAAGAAAATCTGTTGAATCAAAAATTCTTTTTGATCTAGACGAGCTGGATAGTTTTGAACCCAAGCGTTTTGTAAATGTTTTTGAATTTCTTAAATTTGGATTCGATGCACAAATGAGAGCGGCCGCGTCACACCTTAAACTTAGGTCCAAACTCGGTTTTTATTTTGATTGGAGTATGGCGGAATTTGATAAAAAGAAAAACAAGTTTCTAGAGGGAATAGTTAATTTTAGAGACAAAGTGGAAGCTGCCAAAAAAGACTTCAAAAACTTGGATGATGTAATTCAAGGTTATTAAAAATGGAATCAAACGGTAGCTTTCTAAGTCGTTTAAAAAACAGCATTTTACCTAAAAAGGTTGAATTACAAAAACCACAGCCAAATGAAAATGAAAGATTTGGTGGTCTAAAAGTTGAAACACTGGGTGTGGAAGGCGAGACTCTTGCTCCAAAAGTTGATTGGAATAACCCACCAGGCCAAATACCCAAAGAAAGAGTGACAGATATGGCTGGCTATGCAACAAAAACAATGGGAATAGGAACAGAAGCCTATTCAAAATTGATTTCTAACATACGTTATATAAGTCCAGAGCTAACAGAAAAAGCATTTTCCAAACTAAGCGATAAACTAAAGCTTGATTCAGAGCAACTTGGTAAAGATTTTGTTCTTGTCCATGATGGAGAGGATGATGGAAGTAGAAAATGGGTTTGCGCCAAACTTTCTGAGCTAAGCGGTTTTAAACAAGTATCAACATCAGATTTAACAGACAAGTCTCAAGGAATATCCCCAGATACAATACTTGTCTTTGCGGATGACCTTATGATTACAGGCGAACAAACAACACATTGGATTAAAGAAGTGATTGATGCAAATGGTATCGATAACAAGATTTATGAAGTGTATTTGGCGGGAACGGATAATTATGTAAACGGATTTAGGTCACAGCACACAAATAAACGAGTGGACAAAGTTATAAAAGTGTTTCATGTTCCTGATTTGGATGAAATTGGTTTTTTCGGAAGAGATTCCAACTTTACAATTGGGTCCTATGTCATGACATTTTTTGACCACAGAGTATCTGACAGGTTTGTTCAGGAACTCTGCAGGTCTCGTGGAGATGTAGGTAAGAATCTCGGCTCGGATGGTACACCCCATTGGTTGGTGGATGATATGTGGAAAGCTCCGCCCTACGACAAAACCAGATTTTCTCCTGGTGGCAAGTGGTGGGGTGTTGCCAGCAGAATACCCCGTGATTTTAAGTGACGCGTTTACTTCTGGTAAACTTACGCAGTTAGACCGATTTCTAAAAGGAGTTGTCTATGTTCGCACTCTGGAACAATAGAACGGTTTTGGAAAAAGTGTTGATCTTTATCTTGGCAACTGTTGTGTTGGCCGCGTGTGCAGGGCAAGTTCAAGCCGCATTGGACCCGACACGGCTAGGTTGTGAGATTCAGTCGTCGAACACATCGAACAACACCTGTCCGGGATCGTACTATATTGTTAAGTTTTGGTGGGGAAACCCAGACGGTTCGCCCGGAACAAACCAGTACAACAACTGCGTTGTGTGGCACGACGGTTACCGCGGTGGCATTTGGTGCCCAGATCCAAAATAGTTCAAGTTCGCCCTAGGCACAGATTTTAATAAGGTCTGTGCCTTTTTTTGTGACCCAAACTTGACTTTTGAACATAAATAACCTATAATGTTAGTTCTGTAGGTTCAAACAAGGAGCAGTAGATGGAACAACAGACACGCACTTTACACAAGGTAATGACTCCCGCGGAAATCGCCGCTGTTATTGATTCAATCAAGCCCGGCGACACGGTCGAAATCCAGTTCAAGGAAAGCGACGTTTACGACGTTACCTACCTCATGGGCATGGATTCCAACGGATTTCTCACAGTTTGCGAGGATGACTACACTATTATGCTTGCCGTAGCAGGTTCTCAAAACTGGGGTGAAACTCCGCTCAACCGCATTTTCCAATTCAAAGCCAATAATAGTTGGGACCTTACCTGGTTTAAGGGCAGGCTCGCCAAAAGGCTGGAATCGGCTGTCATAGCCAAGAACTAATTTTTTCGTCCGACCCTCACGGTTGCAGATAACTTCTGTCATAAATCCGTGGGGGTCATTTTTTTGTTAAAACCGTAAGTTTGCCGTATCTCGCTTAAATTGGTAAAATCTTACCTATAAGACCGCTTGGCTCAGTTGGTTAGAGCGTCTCGTTTACATCGAGAAGGTCGGGGGTTCGAATCCCTCAGCGGTCACAATATAAACAATCGGTTTTCGAACCTTCGGAAAAAAAGAATTATGAATTGAGGTCTCTTGGGCTAATGAACTGTGTCTGGTCGTAGTACAAAGAAGGGTCCAGAGCATCCTCTATAAACGGGGTTTCGTACCAAACTTCTCTGTCTTCTATTTCGTCATTTTCTATGAGTAGATATTGCCCCAAGCCGTAGTTAACCATTCCACTATTTATGAATCTTCTGGTCAAGTCTATTTCTGCCATATGTGTATGGCCGCAAATAAGAATCTGATTATCTTTGGTGTTTTTCATTATTTTATGTTTCATTTTGGAGTTGTAGATTTTATACATTTTATTGATAAGCCCTGTTCCAAATCTTTTAACCAAAAAGCTTTCAAAATCCAACGAGTGCTGGGCAAAAGACTTGGGAATAAATTTGCGGTTAATTTTCTCGTCAATAAACGGCAAAAATTTGTTGCCGTGCTCAATCACTATCTCTTTTTTTCTTGTTTTTAAGATTAAGTTTTGTTGTCGTGTCTCCGAAAAAAGTTTGACTCGTGAATCGGCAAAGTCTTCTCTGTCATGGTTCCCCCAAAGATATGTAGTCTTCTTTTTTCTGAGCTTTGGAAAAAGCTTGGCCCATTCGGATTTAACGAATTCGTCAAAACTGATTATGTAGCCGTCGTAAAAATCTCCGTTTATAACCACCTGATCGGACTCGTCTATTATTTGTGACAAAAAATCAAACTCCTTTTGATTAAACTTATTTGTTAGATGAGTGTCGGAGAATATCAAAAGGCGCATATAGCTATGCTATCATATAGCTCAACAGTATGAGTCCGTTTCTGATTCTGATTTTTGCACTAACTTCACAGGAGACTCTTTTTTCCCATGCGGCTATTTTTAATGCAAGAGAAGCGGGTATTTCTTGGTTGGTCATCCACTTTATCTGGACACTGATTACCGTTTTACACTTAGTTGTTCCTTATTTTTTGGGATTAACTTTGGCCAAGACGGTTAAAAATGCAACTTTTTGGAAATTTATTAATAAGTTGGAAATCTATTTTTCTGTTCAAAATAAGGCTAGCGGGTTGTTATTTTTTACTTTGGGAATTTTTAATTTTGTTTATATAAATTCTTTTTTACTGGCTTTTTTAAAAATTAAACCTGCATTACCAATGATTTATATATTTTTGGGAGATCTGGTTTGGTACGGGCTTGTAGCAGGAAGTACCCTTTTTGACATAAATATTTTAAGCGATATCCAAACGCTTTTCTTTGCCTTTCTTGTTTGTTTGGCCTTTGGTTTTTTTGGAGGAGAAATAATTAAGAAGTTAAAAAAACAGGGATAAGTTGACTGTAGAATGTTGACTTATTTATAAATAAAACTAAGATTATCGAGTGGAGAGAATTAAAAAAAATAGAGTAGAATTTCCTAGTGACGAAGAAGTTGCTTCTGTTTTTGCTTCTTTGTATAGAACTTCTAGAGATTTTTTAAAAGACAAAAAAATCTCACCAAAGATTGCTTTGGGCCCAAAAAACGCTCAGGGAAAAATATCGACCGTAACTTATTCGGGTTTGGATAGTGATACGGTTTTTGATTTGTATCATCAAATTTGTTCCGTAAGACCGCACGCCTGGGGACACGTTGAAGCATTCATGGGAGACGAAACTGCAACCGGAACTGTTACTCTATACGAAGAACTGGCATACGTTCCTTCAAGATAATTATTTATTTATATGAAACTGATTTCCTGGAATGTGTTTACCGTGAATCCAAAACCCAAAAGCGGTTTAAGGTTTATTGCAAAAAAAAGCCCGGATGTAATTTGTTTGCAGGAGGTTCCCCACGGTAGATTAAAAAATCTGGAAAAAGTGTTTCCTGCTTATAAATTATGTAAAGTTTTTGATTCAAAGCATCGTAAAAACATTAAAAAAAGCAACTACATAGTTACTTTGTCTAAACATAAAATTTTATCTTGGAAAAGATTTCATTACGGAAGTCCCGCCAATTTTTCCTTTTTAAATAGAATCGTTTATCAGATGATTAATGGTCACGATGAAATGAATGACGCACTTATTACAAAAATTAAGGCTGGTAACAAAGTGTATACGATTTACAATTTAAGACTTTCTTGTGCGGT
>CAZRJH010000001.1:180190-287790 GCA_964600575.1 uncultured Gammaproteobacteria bacterium
TTAAGGCTGGTAACAAAGTGTATACGATTTACAATTTAAGACTTTCTTGTGCGGTTACACCCGAGGTTAAAAAGAAAAGTATAGATAAATTATTTTTTAGCATGGAGAAGTCTAAAAACACAATTGTTACGGGCGACTTCAATTTAAGCGGAAATTGGATCTGGATACACTTTACGGGAGGAATGAAGGGTTATTTGCCTTTCGATTATCTAAGGAACGAATTGGGAGAATTTATAACCAGAATGAAACAAACCAGTTTTGTAAATATAACCGAAGGAATTAATACCAATATAATCTCACTTAAAAGAATGCAATATGGAACAATACTCCTTAGAAAAACCATCAAAAACTATAAACTAAAAATACACAAACGTTTTTTTAGCGATCATAGAATGCTGGAGGTTGAAATTTAAACCATTGTTGATATTCTAAAGATATGAGCGAGCTTGCAACTCGAGTCTTTGAAGAAAAGAAACTTGACGCTTCCGGAACGGACTCCGATGTTTATTTTAAGGGCGGCGAAGTGGAAAAACTTTATGACAGAAAAGCTTTGATAAGTTGGCCAGAGGTTGTGTGGGTGTATGCCGATATATTAAACAAGACCGCCAAGCTTGGCCCCTGGAGTTTGGGAAAAGTCGAAGTTTTAGAAGGTGAATCAAAATGGGATGTGGTTTTGTCTGTTAACTCCGTTTACAGCACTTTTATTATCAAAAAAGCAGATAAAGAAATTCCTACCACTTCTTCTCCGCTGGTTAACGGAATAAATTATTTGGAACTTAGAACAAAAGCGGATATTTCTAGAGATTTGGACAGAATGAAAACCCTGGGCGCAGATTTCGCGGAAATACAGAGGATCAAAAAAATACATGAAGAGCTTATGAAAAGGCCGATAGCGCTAGCGGGAGCCGTCGACTTGGCTAAGGCAAAAATAAAAAAGTCTGGTAAAAGAATTCTGCATTTGGATCCGTTTTTCTTTCAAGACATTAACTGCATGGTTACATCTCCAAGCGATAAAAAAATTGGTTTGATCGTTACGGATTTGGGAATGTCAATAAGAGATATATCAAGCCAGATCCTAACTCCGGGAAGAAAAATTTCTATGTAGATTTTAGTGTGAGAGATATTTATTTTTTTTAAATACTTTATTTATGAGTAGTCTACCCTTTATTTTTACTTGGCTTTTGTTGTGGTTTTTGTATCACGGAATTTTAAATATTTTTCTAATTCCAAGTGGTTTTAGTTTTCGTATGAAAGGATATGCAGTGTCTTTATTTGCTCTGGTTTTGTCATATTTAGTTGCGGACTTATATAAACTTCAGATAGCTTTTGATTTGGGTGTGTCTTTTGTGGTTGCTTTAATAATGCACCTAACTCTACTTCCACTTAACAAAATTTTAACTGGGCAAGTCAGAAAAACTTCTCCGATACTACCAAGGTATTTTGATGTTTTATTCCAGCAAACAATGCTAATTGCACTGTCATTTTATTTTAGAAACGGTAGCGGTAATTTGTTTTTTGTTTTTTCAGCGATAGTATTTATGCTTGGACACTTACCGATATTGTTTTTTAAAAGAGTTGAAAATATATGGAAAGGATTTGTAATTACTTTTAGTTTTCTGGGGGGAGCGATGTTTTCTTGGTTGGGGGTTAGATACGGTTTGTTGGCTCCTCTAACAATACATATATCTTTATATTACATTTTTGCTTTAGCAACGACCGATGAAGATTCTGTTTTACCTTAGCAAGTAAAAGGTTATCTGTTGTCGTAAAATCCGTCGTCTGAGTCTTCGGAATCATTAGAAGATTCCTGTACAGGGACATATGAACCTTCAATGTATGTGTATTCTGATCCGGCAATATTGTAAACAGTAGGAGTCTCTTTTGTTTCTTCGGGTTGTTTTTCTTGGTCGGGGTTTCCTGTTGGAATTGAACTGTCGTTCTCGGCGGTCATGTATTTATTTTACTACCGGAGTCAAATTGTGAGCTGTGACTGCACGAGCGAAGTGAGTGCGGGAGACAGGACTTGTGCACATTTCCTTGGACGAAGAGCTATCAAGAGCTGTGACTGCACGAGCGAAGTGAGTGCGGGAGACAGGACTTGAACCTGCACGTCGTAAGACACACGCACCTCAAGCGTGCCTGTATACCAATTTCAGCACTCCCGCATAAACTACACCCGTATTTTACTCTATTTTTTAGATTATCTGAAGAATAACCAAATTTGGTGTATAGTTTAGATGAGGTTTATGGAAAACAACGAGTTCGATATATTTGTTCTTCAGACAAAGCAACTAGACCAAGACGAGGTCGATTATATAAACAGGTTAACTGAGCATACACAGGAACCAGATCTTCTGGCTTCTGCTAAAGCACTTAAAAAGGGTGACATAACCAAGGTTCTCCTGCCACCCAAATTTGCAGCAAATGAGCCGAGAGAGTATTTTACAGGTTACATAAACACACTTGCCGAAGCTTACCGCGAGGGGCATTTAGAACCGGATAATCGTGCGGATATGGAAGGCTCAGGCTTTTTCCCGATAGAGGACATGACCTCGCAAAGCATAAAAGAAGCAGTTCACAAAGCGGAAGAAAATATGATTGGCTCAAAAGGAAATGGAATTTCTAACTTCGCCGTTTTAGATATGTCGGTAGAGGGATATGTTTTTATCCATTCGTTCGATCTTAATAAAAGAGAAAAAAGAAGCATTCAATATAGAGTTTGATTTGTGCAGAAGAGAGGAGTCGTGTGCAACTCCTTGGATGAAGCACTATCGAATCCTATCAATGTACCTATGAAATAGGTGCAGAAGAGAGGAGTCGAACCTCCAAGGGCTTTTAAGGCCCACAAGCTTCTGAGGCCTGCGCGTCTACCAGTTTCGCCACTTCTGCTCAATGGTAATTATATACCAGACGGGTAGTGTTTCGTGCGCAAACTTGACACTAAATTTTGATTATGGCATTCTGACAATTGACCTTACAATGCAAAGCAGTCTCTTTACCAGAGAAGAAAACTTTAGTTTTTGGAAAAATTTTGTTTTAGTAGTTATTTTTTTAACTATAACTCCTATTACTCTTGGTGTTAGTTTGTTTTCTCTTTATTCACTTCATTTTAATAGAATTGCTCAAAAGACTTATGAAGAGGAGAATTTACTTGTTTCGCCGCAATCAGGGGTTAGAGTTTATGCTTCGCTCCCTGTAAAACAACCCGTGATAGAGGACTCAATCGGCTCTGCCGATGCCAGGCCCGAAATAGTCAGACAATATCTGCAAAGATACAAATCGCCCTTGGTGCCATATGCTGAATTAATAGTATCCACTGCAGATAAATATTCGTTGGACTTTAGGCTAATTACGGCAATTGCTCAGCAAGAATCAAATCTTTGCAAGATAATTCCTCCGGGTTCTTATAACTGCTGGGGGTGGGGGATTACTGCAGTTGCTACAAGGGGTTTTGTCTCGTTTGAAGAAGGAATAGAAACAGTTTCGGAAGGTCTTAGAAGGCTTTATCTGAATAAAGGATACCGCACGATTCCTGACATAATGTCTAAATATACTCCATCCAGCAACGGCTCCTGGGCGTACGGAGTTACTCAGTTCATGGGTGAAATGCAATGAGACTTTGGAAATACTAACAGTCTTGAACAACTTCTTCATTGTGTATAACTTGACTATCTCACAGCGAAGATGGAGATAGTCTCTCAAATCTAGTTCATTGTGTATAACTTGACTATCTCATAATATTATGCTATAGTTCGCATACGTTCCGAGGCTTAGGCATGGAAACATGACTTTGGCGTTGGAATTTATATTTGGGGCGTACCTTCGGGTACGCCTCTTTTTTGGCAAAAACTATGAAAAAGTTATTAAAAGTAACGTTTGGGGTTTGTGCCGCCTTCATAATCAGTGCGGTGCCTGTTTGTGCCCAAGAAACGGTTGTTACAACCTCGGCGCAGCTAAAGTCTCAGACCCAAAAATCTGCCTCCTTTGACTACAGAGTAGATGTTCTAAGGGATTTTCTCGAAAAGTTCGATTCTCCTTTGGCGGGTTATGCGGAAGCATTTGTTGAATATGCCGACTTGTACCAAATCGATTACAGACTTGTGCCTGCAATTACCGGTGTGGAGTCTACTTTTGGAAAGCGAATTCCCTACAACTCATACAATGCCTACGGTTGGGCAAACGGTAAATATAAGTTTACTTCTTGGAGAGATTCTATAGACCATGTAACCATGACCCTTAAATATAAATATATAGATAAGGGTGCTCCTAGTATCGGGAAAATCGCAAAGCGCTACGCACCTCCCTCTTCCACATGGGGGTCAAAAGTAGCCTATTTTGTTAAAAAGATCGACGCTTTGCCCATGAGTTACGATATTTAATGGCCCATAGTTGAGTTTTAAAAATATCGGTAGTAGAATTCATTTTTCTAAATATGGCTAAGGAATTTGCGGAAACATTGCGAGGCTACAAAGATCAAATTGCCGGCATGGCTAGAAGTTTTCGCTACTCAATGAGAGAGCAAATGCCAAATCCCGAACTTCTTACTCAAACCTGGCCTGATGAAAAACCAAATTCTATGCTTTCGTTGGAAACTTCAAACTTGGACCTTTATAAACACTGGATTTATATAGACGGAGAAAGGGAAAAAAGTCACAAAGGAAGTTTTGCCAACCCGTTCTGGAGACATTTTCATCAATATTCGGTTGCAAAACGAGGACTTGAGGCTGGAGGAATGGGCTACAAAGCGGCCCGTGACATGCTTTACGAAGCCTTAGCCGAAAAAGATATTGCTTCTATAGATCATGTTCTATTGTTTTGGTTGGAAGACCTTAAAAAGTATGAGGGGGTATTCCCCGAAGCCTGGGGTGATAGACGGGTTGTTGCCAGAAAAGTAGAAGAGTCGATGTCCCAAAATCACAGACCAACGGATAGGGCCTATATAAGATCAATTTATCTGGAAAGTTTTGGCGACGGTTTAACACAAGAAGAAAAAACCGCGCTCGTAGAAACTTCGGTAAAAGAACTTCAAAAAACTCTGCCCGACCCTTATTTTTTGGCGGAAACATACAGGCGTCACGATGCCGATATTTCTTACCCAAGAAAAACCAGATACGAGCCTCATGGAAACGATATGCATTGGATTTTGACATTTATTAACTTAGCGGATAGAAACGGTTTTGGAGCAAATGTAAAACCGATTACGGAATATTTAAACAAGGCTTTAATGGTTTACGACCCTTCGTTGGGGGATCCTTATTTTACGGGTTATCTTATGCATTATTCTATGGATAAAAGGTTTGTAGATAAAAAAACACGAGACTACTTTAGAAAAAGAGTAGTAAGTTCCGTTAAGTCGTTTGCTCCCGGACTCCATGGTACCGATACTTTGTTTGCAAAGCTTGTTGATGTTAATTTTGATTTGGGATATGTGGCAAGTGCACTCAAAGCTTATAAATCCTTGACGGAGGTAACGGAGTTAACATCCTCCGCATCTACTTTTATGCAAAAAGAAACGGAAAAAGTTCCCGATCCAAACGAGTTATATAAAACTGTTTATTTGCCTCTTTATGCAAAAAAATGGAACGGAAATTTAGAAGAATTGCAAAAAGGAGCGTCAGAAGATGCGCAAGAAGAAATGAGATTTTGGATGTTCCAGTGGGTTTTAACCGCCACGCATGTGGAAGAAGCCGAAAGTCTTAGAATTTACAGAAGAACCGATGTTTTGGAATATATAAAAGGAGACTTTTTTGGCAACCAGCTCGACTTGATAGCAGGATCTATGACAAATGCTCACATAGGAGAACCCATATTAGATATTTTGAAAACCAAAATTGCAGAAGCTTTTGATTTGTACCAAAATGGCAGTTTTGATGAAGAATACAAAGAGTCACGCGCCAGAGATAACGCCAGAGAGGCGGTTGAAGCACTGATTACTCTTCGCCAAAAAGGCTTGGCCTAACCCCTTTCTATCACTCTCCTCTGTTAAATGTTAAAATTGCTTCGTCGTCACGACGGGCCGGGGTGGCGGAATGGCAGACGCGCACGGTTTAGGGCCGTGTATCGAAAGGTGTGCAGGTTCAACTCCTGTCCCCGGCACTCGATGACTCGTTTGGGTTCAGTAGTCGATAGCGCTTCGTTCAAGGAGATGCGCACAACTCCTGTCCCCGGCACTCGATGACTCGTTTGACTGTGTTAGAATAAACTATGAGCAATTCTTTGCATATTCATCACGGAAAAAGAAGATCTGCCGAAAATATTCTTTTTATGACGATTCCTGTTTTAGTTTTTGTTGTAGTTTTAACTTTTTTTATATACAGATAAATGGGAGACATGTTTAAACAAATAGGCTTGCCGCTTTTAGGGGTTATGGCATTTATTGTTTTAGTGGGTCTTTGGGTACAAAAAAACTCAAAACTTAACCCCTTGGCTGTACCCGGGGCAACAACCGCACCCGCAAAAATTGTCTCCGTTAACGGTAGGGAAGTAAAAGTGGAACTAGCGGATACCGACGAAAAAAGAACAAAAGGACTTTCCGGAGTATCAACTTTAGCGGAAAATACCGGAATGTTATTTGTCTTTAATCCTCAGAATGTTCAACCTACTTTTTGGATGAAAGATACACTTATAGCCTTAGACATTATTTGGATAAATGACAATAAAGTTGTTAAGATAGATGCAAATGTCCAACCCCCAAAGGCAGGCACTGCGGACGCACAACTAATAAAATATTCACCTGGCCAGCCAGTTGATTATGTTCTAGAAGTTCCGGGCGGTTACTCCGCAATTCACTCCACAATGGTAGGCAACCCCGTAGACCTCTCTAAGATTTAGATAGCCCCATAGTTGCTTTAGCTTTAATCTAAGCCTATAATTCTCGAATGCCAGAAAATCTACCCAAAATCGAGCAGGCTTCCAACTGGTCCGTTATGCGTGAGTTTAGACAGGTCGTAAAAGACTTTGGTGCCGTAACTGCTTTGGATATGACGGATCTTTCGAACCACAAAAGATTGGAGAACCTTTTTGCTGACTATTTTGGGGCACTTGGCTCGGAATCGCAGCGATTCGAC
The DNA here is from genome assembly GCA_964600575.1 of uncultured Gammaproteobacteria bacterium. GTDB lineage: Bacteria > Patescibacteriota > Microgenomatia > UBA8517 > UBA8517 > CAZRGC01. The sequence continues at coordinate 187,258 of CAZRJH010000001.1, forward strand.
AGACCGGAATGCCTTATTTATTACCGTCTGGCTCAAATTTGTTCCCCAAACATTTTTAGAAATCCGCTGGGAGCCGATACCACAGAAGGGCTTAGGTATCTCAAAAGTCCGGGAACAGATATAAATGATCCACTTTATGTTATCTCCAGAGAAACTCAGAATATGAATCCGGGACTTGTTAGGCTAAAAAGCGCCTACGAGTTTTTTCCCAGTTCCCAAATACCCCAAAACTTTCACCCTGTAATTTTGGAATACGACATAGAAGGCGGAAATACCCCCAGAATTGCCAGAGTGCCATTGGTTTTAACGGGAGACCCGTTATATGGCGGTTTTCTAAAAACAAATCTTCCAATGATTTCCCGAGCGGCGGAAGCAATTAAGGCTTCGGGTGAGGTTGCCAGGGTGGATGTTATGCATTTGCCATATCTTAAATCTAAAATGAGAGATCTAAAGTTAATCACACACCAAAAAAATATTTTAGATTGGCCTTTAGAATTTAACGGAATACCTCTGAAAACACCGATAGTGGCCGCACTTTTAGGAGACAGAACACTAGACGAGGACTATACTCAGTTTCAATCGATAACCGTGAGCGTAGGAGCGGCAAGTTATACCTGGGAAACCATTAAAAAAAGCTGGGTCTTAATGCAAAATCAGGAAGTCTGGAAGTATTGGTCGTTTAATAATACTGTTTTTCAAATCCGAAACATTGCCACTCAAAATATGCTTATGCAATCCAAATCTTTGGCAGAAGACATATTGGCAATAGACGGTATAGAGATGGACAAAAACGGCAGATCTGCTACACTTGCCCTGCATCTTCCAATCTTGCTTGCAGCAACCTTTGCCGGTAATGTTCCCGACGGAATTTCTAGTGGCCTCGGTTATCATCAAGCAGAAGAAGACGCAATTACTAGGCAGGCACGCGAACAAGAGGATAGATTTTGGAGTAATTTTTCAGACTATTAAAACTATGTATAAAGAATTGCAAATTTTTAGTAAGGCACCAACCTGGCAAGCAGCCGGGGAGTGGGTTGTTGCCACAGGGCACGAAGAAGGTGTTCAAAACGAAATAGATATACCGGCTTTTGTTATTTGGAGCGAGATGGTTTATGCATCCCTTAGGCAAAAGGGTGTTGCAAACGAAATTCCAGCCGAAATGGTTAGTTGGATGGTTGATCATATGGATAAAGATGTTCCATCTAAAGAACACGCCTATGCACATCCCGCTTTTTCTAAATTGTTCCCCGTTCCCGAAATGCCACCCTCCATTACCCCCAAATGGGAACCCTTTAGAATTATAGAAACTTATGATCCAAATCAAAAAATAGTTGTTCAACCTTTGACGCTTGTTCCTGTATCCGCCCCTAAAGTTATGATAACAAGGAGGATCGATTCGGAACTAACCCCGATTATTCCGCCCAAAACCGATCCGTTTTTAATGGCAACGGTTAACGCAAAAGGCGAAGTTACATCCGATAGAGGCGAGATAATCAGACAAAAGATTATAGTTTCCAAATTTTGGAAAAACATAAGCAAAGCAGGAGAGATATTGGCAGTACTTAAATCAACACCTTCTATAGGCAGAGCAGAGGCGATCAATGCGTACGAAGGAGTTAAGGTCCAAGCTTCTGATTTACTTAAGGATCTTGTTCGATCAATATCTATTTACGCGGGTAATCTTAATCAACCCGGTAAAGATTTTCCTCTTAGCGACTTTTCTAAAGCGGCTATTATGTGGCCTTGGGTTAAGGTTGCAGGAAACGCCTGGATGCACCCCATTAGAATCCTGGCGGATGCTGGTAATATCGAGCTTCCAAAATCGGCGTCTAAATAACTTTGCTTAAAGCATCGCAAATTCTTCTAATTCTTTAACGCCCCCAAACGCGATTCTGTCTAATACTTTTTGCTTTCCCGAAAGCATTCTTCCGGGAGTAATTACAAAATCCCCCCATCTTTCGTTTACGGAATCAATAGTCTTCATTAAGGTATCCTTTTTTCCTACATCGTCAAAAAAATCCAGTTGCAAGTTTTGAGTCTTTGTTAAGTCAAAAACCGAAACAGCAATATTGCGCACGAGATTACCAAATTTGTGATATTCCAAGATTCTCAAAGCTTCCCTAAAAATATCGCGTGAATCAAAAAGGGCTTTTTGGCAAACTTCACCCCTGTGCCAATAGAAACCGTCTTTATAGCTTATTGCCAAATGGACTCCGCGAGCTTTGTATCCCGCTCTTCTTAGTCTGGCGCTCATTTTTTCGACCAGATTGGAAAGTATCGGCAATATTTCTTGGCGGGTAGCTACTTTTGCACCTATTGCAACAGAGTTGCCGTAACTTCTTCTGGCAAACTCTACATTGTCTATTTCGTAACCGGCGAGGCGTGTGTGCCAATAAAGTCCCGTAATGGAATGAAAAGCAACACGCAGTAAATTTGCGGGAGCTCGGTAAAAATCTAAAACGGAATTTATACCGACAGAGTTGAGTCTTGCTTCGTTTCTTTGTTTTATCCCTGTTAAGTCTGTTAGTTTTAGTTTGGAATAAACATCTAAAAAATTATTTTTGTTAATTTCCTCCAGACCGTCTGGTTTGGTAAGTCCCGCCGCAATTTTTGCCAGATATCTGTTGGGGGCAATTCCTATAGAGACGGTTATCCAATCTCCTATTTCTTTTTTTATCTTATGTTTAAGTTCTCTGCCTATATTTTGCATTCCCATTTTGTAGGCGGGGTAGTTTTCAAAATTTAAAGTAAACTCGTCTATGCTTTTTGGTACAAAGTCGTTTGTATAATTGGATAAAAGTTTTCGGAATTTGGTGTGCACATTTCTGTATTTCCAAGGGTCGGGTGGAAGAACTATTAAATTCCTGTAAATATCTTTGCCTTCTTTAACTCTCATGCCTGTTTTTATTCCCAATTTTTTGGCTTCTACCGAGGCAGCTAAGATGCATCCCCCAGGGCTAACAAATGCGGCAACGGCAACTGGTTTGCCGCGGAGAAGGGGATTTGCCTGTTGTTCGATTGTGGCAAAACAGGAATTGATATCTATATGCATTTTATAGCAGGGATTCGAGTTAAAATTTAATATCATACTAATCAGGGAGCCCGTCGCTTACCTCCGAAAGTCTCCAGCCCAATGTATCCGTATCTAAAACAAGGCGGAAAAATAAAGTTTTACCCGAAACGGAAAAAACATGGAATAAAGTACGGCCTGTGCGGAAAGTATGATGTAGTCCGACTTTAGTAATGGAGTGCATTCTTCCGTTCCAAAGAACCCACCTTGGAAAAACAACTTTTTTGGAGTGATCAAAACTTACACCCACAGAAACTGGAGAATTTAACTTTTGTATCATAACTATTTTTATACCGAATAAAACCCGAAGTCAATAATAAATTGATATAATTGGAGTATGGTAATTTATGCTAATCTAAATACTGTGCAATATTTATACACGCTTGCGACAGTTCTTTTGAGCTATAAGCTTTGCAATGTTTTTACACATCCCAAATCCAAAGTCTGGCATAAATTTCCCAGTTTAAAAATCAAACGGCTGGAACTCTTACCAAGTATAAGAATAACGGTTAAGGGCAGGGTTATTCATTTTCATCACTGGTTCAACTTTTCTTTGCTTTTGGTAATCTCCGTTTTTGTTAATAGTGTGGTTTTAGACTTCTGGCTAACCCGCGGTTTTCTTTTGGGTGGGGTGATTCAAGGGCTTTCTATCCCAAGCGCCAGAAAGATTGTTTACAAAGAGGAGTGGTTAAGAAAAATGCTAGAATAATTCGTGAAACAGCTTCTTTTATACTTTTTGATCGCTACTGTTTTTATACTTATCGGTTGGTTTGCAAATGTTGCCTATCATTTACCGAGAACCCCCGGGAATATTGTTTCGGAAATAAAACAATATCCTTTGGAAAAATATTCGTTTGATAATCTTTCTAAAACAGATATCAAAGCTTCCGATCTAGAACTTGGAAAGGTAATCAAAGAATACCCCGATTTTATTTCGTACGAGTTCTCTTTAACTTTCGATCCCTATATTAACAAGGGTGCTCAAAAAAGGTTAACTGGGCTTATAAATATTCCCAACGGAGAAGGTCCTTTTCCTGTAATTGTTATGTTTAGGGGTTATGTAGATCAAAAACAATATGTGATAGGCACCGGTACTCAACGCTCCAGTGAATTTTTTGCCTCAAACGGATATATTACAATCGCCCCAGATTTTTTGGGATACGGCAATTCCGACAGCGAAGCCGGTGATATTTTTGAATCCAGGTTTCAAACATATGTAACAGCACTCGCAACAATAAAAGCTGCAGAAACGGTTAAAAAGGGGAACGGAAAAGTTTCGTTATGGGGACACAGTAACGGCGGCCAGATTGCTGTTGCCGCCTTGGAAATTACAGGTAAGCCTTATACAACAATTTTGTGGGCTCCAAACTCGGCCAAATTCCCGTATTCAATTCTTTATTATTTAGATGAAGCAAGTGATGAAGGCAAGCTGATTATTACAAAGCTTGCAGAGCTTATGGCGGATTATGATGTTACCAAATATTCAATTCAAGGGTATCTGGGTAGAATTAGTAAGGACACTAAAATAATGATTCATCAAGGCACCGCAGACGAAGCCGTACCTTATTCTTGGAATGACACTCTTGCTAAAAAATTGAAAAATATGGATGTGGAAACAACTTACATAAAACATAGCGGGGCAAACCACAATCTTACCCCGGGGTGGGACCTAACCGTTTCTCAAAGTCTGGGTTTTTTTAATTCCAATTAACTTGACAACCGAATATTTATATCTAATACTGAATACATGAGACTTGTTTATAGAATGGCGATTAATGTTATAGCTCTTTTTGTTGTTGCTTATCTTGTCCCCGGTTTTAGACTGGCAAGTTTTGGTTCGGCAGTTGTGGCCGCAATTGTTTTAGGTATTGTTAACACTCTCTTAAAGCCGATTTTACAGTTTATTGCTCTTCCTGTGTCTATTTTAACTTTTGGTATTTCCGCTTTTCTTATTAATGTGGCTCTTCTTTGGTTTTCTTCCAAAGCCGTTCCGGGTTTTGAGATAGTTACATTCCAAACTGCAATCATTGCTTCGATAGTGTTGTCTTTGGTCTCCTGGTTCCTCAACAAATTGGCTACAGAGTAGACAACTTGTTCTCACCTCAAACTAGCTACGGAGTAGGTAGTTTGCTCTCACATTTCCCACAAAAAACGCGCCCTTTTGCGATTACTTTTATTGTAATCGGAAGATATTAATCTTCTTTTTGGCGCGTTTTTGCATTCGACTTAAAGGTCAAATTATTGTCTTGGCTCCATCGGGCGAGCAATATTAACATTAATTTTTCTACCTTTGAGGTCGTATTGGTTGAACTTTTCGATTGAAGCATTTGCTTCTTCATCTGTGCTCATCGTGACAAATCCAAATCCTCTGCTTCTTCCGGTCATCTTGTCCATGATAACAACTGCGTCGGTTACTGTACCGGCACCTGCGAACAATGAACGAAGATCATCACCTGTAACTGAAAAATCCAAGTTTCCAATGAATAATTTATTTTGCATAGTAATATTTTTTGCACACAAACAAATTTCGCGTTTGTTTACACGAATTTATTCGTGCAATTTTTTATTTTTTCACCTCCTTTCATGAGATACTTTTTTTGGGGGACGGCAGAAAGCTTACGAAGAACGGAAAACTCCTTACTTCAAACACTTAGGCACACCTCCTTTGAAAATAACAAGGTTATTATATAATATTAGGTAGACCTATGGCAAACGATGACAAAATAAGAGTTAAAGAGGCGCCAAAAATGCCTTCGATGTTTGGTAAAAAACCCTCCGTTTTTTCGGGCGGGGCAGGGCTATCCGGCAATAAGTTTTCTGGCGGCCCAAAAATAACACCTCCTCAAATTAGGATAACCCAAAGCAAGGGTGCGGGTGGTAAGTGATTCTTGAGTTTTTAGACTACAAACTGTACACTTCTGTTGTTCCACGCACGGCGTGGAATTATTTTTGAAAATGGCAGGACATACTCACAAAAAAGCCGAAGGCGTAACCTCTGTTATTGCACGCGAGGGAAACGGGAATATCCAAATTACTTTTACAATCCCGTTTAAGGCCATCAAGGAGGCTCAGGAAGATACTATTGCCGAAATGGCGGCAGATATCGAAGTCCCTGGATTTAGAAAGGGCAAAGCTCCTTTAGCAAAGGTTAGAGAGAAAATATCCGACAGCAAACTTGTAGAACACTCTTTGGGCCATATTTTACCCGGCGCTTTAGCCGATGCTATAGACAGCAACAAGCTTAAAATCGCTATTTATCCAAAATTCGAATTAATAAGCGCAAAAGAAAACGAGGCATGGCAAATAAAGGGTACAACTTGTGAACTTCCCGAAGTTAAGCTTGGCGACTACAAAAAGGAAATTGCGGGAGCCCTAAGAAAAGATAGCATTGTTACACCCGATAAGTTAGCCGCAGGCAAAGGCAAAGAGCTCACAAAAGAAGAAAAAGAAGGAGTAGTAATAAAAGCACTTTTAGATAGCGTTAAAATAGAAATCCCACAAATTCTTATAGAAGAAGAGGCAGACAGTCGCCTTTCTAACCTTTTATCACGCTTGGAAAAACTAGGTTTAGCTCTCGAAGGATATCTTAATTCAATCAACAAAAAGGCCGAAGATCTTAGGGCAGAATATGCAATGCAAGCTAAAGATGCCATAACGCTCGACCTGGCGCTTACAAAAGTAGCTGAAGAAGAAGGCCTTAAGGTTAGCGAAAAGGACCTGGCAGACGCTTTTTCTATGTCGCAGGCGACAAATAAAGAAGAGACAGATCCCGAAGGCAGAAAAAGGCTTTTGGAGTCAATTCTCAGGCGTAGAATGGCCCTTGATAGCCTTATGTCCATTTCTTGATATCCCCCAATTTTTGAGTTAAACTCGGCCAATGGCTGACAATAAAAAGATAAAATCCGGCGTGCGTACCAAGCAGAATGTTTTAGAGTCTTTAAAGGATTTGGGATCTTCTGCTTCTGATTCCATTAAAACAGACCTGTTTAAAAAGACTTCGGAAGACTTCTTTAAAGAGCTTTTGGGGCTTCCTAAGGCCGCTCCCAAGCGCAGTGGAGAGATTCCTATGGGAGAATCCCTTGCGATGGCTGATATCTTAAGTGGCAAAGAGCAAGAAAATGCCAAACTAAGGGCCCAAATCGGTTTAGAAAGACGTCTCTCAGGCGAACAAGCCAGACTTGCCGAACAAAAAAGCAACGAGCTTAGAGTTCAACTTCAGGCAATAACCCAAGAAATTGGCAAAGTGGCTCAAGGTACTCAAAATTTGGCCGAAGCGGCACAAATTGCCATGGTCCAAGCTCCTGCAAATCCGGGAGTTTACCATGTCCTCTTTTTTGAAAAGGTCTTAGCCTTCTTGCAATCTTTCCGTAAAAAAATTAACGAAGCGTCCGTGTGGTTGCAGAGTTCCAATAAAAGAGCCGAAAAGAAAAACTACTGGAATACTTACAAAAAGAAAGGCAGCAGCTTCCTCCTTTCCCCTGATCACTACTTGCAAAGATCTGCAGGCTAAGAGTAGACTAGCCGCATCATGAAAGAACGCCTAAAAAGCGGTGAGTTTGAAGATAAAGCTATTTTCTTTTCCGAAATAACAGGACTTCCCATCACTCATTTAAATGCGTTTCCCGAAATAAAAAACACCAGGTTTACAGGCTCACCTTCAGAGGTTTTTACCTACACCTTGGTTTTGGGGAAACAACCCGAAAGCTACCAAGTGGATATATTAATAAATTTTTCCGATGAGCACACAGAAGGCGAAACCTATTTGCCTACTAAATCCTGGAGAATTCTTTTTAACGAAAAAGAAATTTTTAGAGTTGGGGGTATGACAAATGTAAGCGGCGAAATTCAAAAAGATGTACTTAATAACAAACCTGACTTTACAAAATTGTTGTTAGAAGAATTTGAAAGGGCAACCGGCGGGGTAGATTCCGAAACACCATTTATGGATTTTGAAAGAGTTTCCCTTAGCTCTCTTAAAGACAGTGATAGCTATTTTGAAAACGTGTATTTGGTTCTAATGACACATATGAAATCCAGAGGCTTAAAAATGCCTCCTATAATTTCCAAGTCCCCAAAAGTAATGGAGCTTGTGAACTCGGGAAAAGTAGAGGAGCTTCAAAAACTTTTAGCCTCGGCGGTTATTGTCAATCAGGGTATCCCGAGAATCAAAAGCCATATAGGATATGAGTCAAAAGTGATTCTGGAAAAAGCAAAATGGGAAAAAGACAAAAGAGACCCAAATGTTCCCCTAACACAAACTTTTTCTCATTTGGATTTGTACAAAGTGGAAAAAGGAAGAAAAGTCTTTGGCCCTGTTAATATTCTTTTGGTAGAAAACGATCTTAACAACTACGGGTTTTTTAGAGACAAAGTTACACTACAACTTGAGCGTGACGGAAGGTTTAAAGGTGCAAATGTAATCACCGAAGTAAATCTTTCTGCGTGCATGCAAATGGCTGAATCGGGAAAGATCGACCTTATTCTGTTTGATTGGACAAAGCCTAGTTACGAAGAAATTTTGATGTTTAGGGGAAATACCGAGTCGCTTTTTGATGAGTACGATCATCCCGACATTAGGAACAAATGGATGGAAAAAATCGCCGAGGTTTGTAACGCTTCGGGGGTTAAAATTCCCGAAAACGCCATAATCCGTTCCGACACCGAAATCGGCAACATTTCCCAGATAGCTGCAAATGCTCTGTCTATTGAAGGTTGACCAAAAAATTCTTATTGAGTAAAATATGACTATGAAACGACTTTCCCACATGTTTAATTCGTACTTCCATTCGTGGAAGCGCGCTAAGTGTGGTGAGAGTATGCGTATCTAAAAGATTCTAAACCGGGTAAAAGGCAAACTCTCACTCAAATGAGAGTTTTTTTGTTTACCCAAAACAAATTATGGACAATCTTTACAAAGACTATCTAAATAAACTCGAGGAGCTACTAAGCTTCAAAAGCGTTTCCACCAACCCCAAATATTACGGGGAAATGAAAAAAACTGTTTTGTGGTTAAAAAATATTCTTAGCCAAGGCGGATTTACGTCTCAAGTCTGGACGGCAGAAGGGGCGAACCCCGTACTTTTCGCAGAATACCAAGTAGAAGAAAGCATGCCGACGATTCTTATATATGGCCATTACGATGTTCAGCCTGCATCGGCCAAAGACGGCTGGGCATCGGAACCTTTCTCCCTAAACATCGGCAAAGAAAAACTTTACGGCAGAGGGGTTGTAGACAATAAAGGTCAAATCCTGATTCATATTGTTACCGTTTTGGAAGCAATCAAAAACAGTAATCTTAAATACAATATCAAATTCTTGATCGAAGGAAACGAAGAGTCCGGAAGCGGAGAGCTCTTTGGCATTGTCAAAGATAAGCAAAAAGAAATGAAATGTGACATTGTTTTGGTATCCGACGGAGAGCTGACAAACGGTAAGCCTACTATAGAGGTTTCGTTAAGGGGCGGCTTTAATGTAACACTTAACTTTAAAACGGGTAAAACCAACCTTCATTCAGGGATTTTTGGCGGCGCAATTCCCAACGCTGCTATGGAAATGTCTAAATTTTTAGCAAAGCTTTTTAACGACGACAACTCCATATCTTTTAGCGAATTTTATAAAGATGTGGACCCTGTGTCCCCTGAAGATTTGGATAACAATATCTGCCTGGAAAGGCAGTCCCAAGATCTGGCTGCACTTGCCGGTGTCAAAAAGCTTGTGGGGGAGAAAGATGTGGACTTTTTTACATTGACAGGCAATAAACCCACGATACAGATTACGGGTATTTCTGCGGGTTATATCGGGACTGGTTATGCAAATATTGTTCCTGCAGATGCAGAGGTAAGATTAAACTTTAGAATTGTAACTTCCCAAAAACCCCAGGAGGTTTATAGGAGTTTCCAAAACTTTGTAAAAAATAATGTACCCGACTATGTGGAGTATTCTCTTGATGCAGGGGGCTTCCATGAACCTATAAAAATCGACTCAAATAATAAGTTTTACGAAGAAGCAAAGGAGGTTTTAGAAACTGTTTATGGCCAAAAAGTAAACAAAAAGTTTGTGGGTGGGGCAATTCCCGTTGTAGCCGATTTTAAAAACGCCTTTAATACCGATACGCTTTTGATTCCGCTTTGCAACGAGGATTGTAATATGCACGGCATCGACGAAAACTTTGACATTGAACTAATCAAAAAAGGTTTGGAGTTTAGCAAGGAGTTACTTACACAGCAAATTGAGAGTTGACAATGATTGTGTTTGTAAAATAATATTACAAATTATCGGAATATGATAACGGCTTGGTACATACTCGTCTGTTTTACCCTTATTAAGGGCTTAGATAACGTGGCGAGAGAAAGTCGAATATAAAAAAGAAAGAAAAAAAAGAAAAAGACAACCTCTCGCAAGAGAGGTTTTTTAGTTTTGGGAAACAAAATATGGAAACCTTAAAACGAATCGAAAATAAAAATCAGGCAGTAAACATCAAAATTTCCGAAAGGCTGGACGGCGCAGAGGTTTATGTTGAGCTGGGTTTGGCTAAATCCGAAAAAGAAGTGTTAGACGCCACCCGCGAATTTTCCTGGAAAGATGTCGGCGAATCAAAAGTGTCGTTTGAACATTTTTACAGCTGGCTTATTAACCACAGGGATTATGTAAGCGCTCCAAGGACCGGGCATATCGGGGGCTCGTGGGAGGCACTAATGGAAGGCGGAGGGGGAGGTGTGGCGTTTAATAGAGGAGTAATCGAACTCGGTCTGGGATATCCGTTAATGTTCGATGCCAACATGATTCCCGGTGGGGGATTTGGCGATAATCTATATTATCCCGGAACAATTTTAGAAAAAGGAAAAATAAAAGATTTGCCAAAGTATGTTTTACGAAACGGAAAATTTAGCGCGGCTCAGAACGAAGCCCTGTACTCGCCGTTTGTAGTTACAAACACGCCCGAAGGGTTAACTGCAATTAATCACCTGCACAGAAGAAGACTGGAAAATTTGCCCGGGGTAACATACTCCTCCGATGTTCTATTGGCAAATTGGGAAAAAGTTGAATCCCTGGCACAGGCTGTTATAGAAAGAGCTTTGTTGGATTCCGATCAAGGACAAAGGAGAAAGATCTTAAGTAAGGTTTTTGATAGATGGGTTGGGGTAGACGGTGTGGTTTTCAAGACTTCTTTTAATGTTTCCGATAATGGGGTAACAGAAAATGGACAGTTTTTTTCATGGGAAAACTTATTAGGATCTCTAAAAGCAAATTTTTATATTACTTCCAATCCGCAAAAATTTGTGGAATTAGCAAGGAGTTTGCCGCCAAAATTACCGATTATGGGTAAAGAATTTTTAATGCTCACATTTGCAATATTGGATACGGATTTTACTCAAGGTACAAAATCAAAGGGTAAAATAAATCCTCATTTTCACTGGGGAGGTTTGCAGATGGCCGGCGTCGGGCGTGATAGAGGTTACTTTCAAAGTACGGTATCCGATCTAAAACTTTTAATGTCTCTAATATCTAAAGGGTCGAGATCAGAGATTCTACCGGTTGCCTATACTCTAATGCCTGCTGGTATTTTTCAGCTTTTACCTCACAAAAACAACAAAACCGAAGTGTCGGCGGTTAATGAGTTTTTGTCGGAAGTTGCCAAAGAGCCCTTAGATAAGCCGTCCAAAAATAAAAGCCTGGATTACGTGGGTAGAGTTACCGATGATTTTATTGCCAGAGGAAAACATAAGGACATTTCTAAGGCGTTTTTATCAAGATTTTCTAAAACCGCTCACCCCATGGAAAACATTCCGGATGATCCCGCCTTGGTTTTACCCGAATCTTTCTACAAGCTTAATCTGTCTCAGTTGTCTATAGCCGCAGGGGTATTTAAATCTAAATTATCGGAATTATGAAAATAATTGACTTACATACTGATTTTATCTTGGGAGAAGCAGAATTGGATAAATTATTTGGCGTAAACACATCCGACCAAATTAACTCCAAACTTTTGAATCAAACCCAAGTATCTATCGTTTTGGCCGGATTTTCTTACGACGATGAATTGGGAAAGACCGAGCTTATGTTTTCCAAAACGGAGAAGTTTATTAAAAGCTCAAAATCAAACTTCAAAGTTATTCCTCATTTAGAAGGTGCCGAAATTTTGGCAAAGAAAACTAAACTTCTGGATGAATATATTGAACGCGGCTTAAGGTCGATCGGACTTGCGCACACAAAAGACAATAGTTTTTGTGGAAGCTCGTCGGGCACTACCAAAAATGGCTTAACCGAAAAAGGGAAAATGATTATAAAAAGGGCACTCAAAAAAAATCTTGTCATTGATATGGCGCATATGAGTGATGCCTCGTTAAAGGAAACGGTTTCTTTATTACAAAAACCGCCAGTAGTTTCTCACACCGCCTGCTACGGTGTAGAAAATAACCCCAGAAATACGACCGATGAACAAATAAAACTTATTGCAAGCCTTGGCGGGGTAATAGGAATATTTTTTTCTGGAAAATATGTGAATTCCAAAGAGATTCCGACCATAGAACATGTTGCTAACCATATTGATCATCTTGTACAAGTTGGCGGAATTAAGGTAGCTGCTATAGGCAGCGATTTTGGAGGAATAACAACGGGCACACCAAAAGGTTTGGAGGATGTTACAAAACTTAACGATTTGCTTCTGGTCCTAAAAAATCGGGGCTACAAAAACTCAGATTTGGAAAATATCGCCTATAAAAATGCCGAGAGGGTATTAACAAATTATTTGCAATGAACAACAAATATCTAGCTATTGGTCAAAAATTAGTTCCCGGTATATACGGTGGTATGGGCCCTGCTGCGCATATTAAGTTCGAAAACCACATACTTTCTATTTGCAAGGAGTTGGGGGCTACTGGTGATCAACTTACCCCTATATGGCTCACTGTCAGTGGGTCCTCAACTCCTGACCGGACAAAAAGCATTAAAGGTAACGGGCAAAATTCACTTAAACATATGATTTTTTTTTCTAAAACTTTGGAGAGGATGGGTGCAGACTTTATTATCGCTACTTGTAATACAGCACACTTTTATTTACCAAAGGTGGCAAAAACGATAAACGTACCGATCGTCTCGATGATAGATCAAACAGTTAGAGAGATAGTTCAGAGATATCACGGGATAAAAAAAGTTGGGCTTTTGGCAACAACGGGAACTCTGGAAGTAGGTTTATATCAAAAAGCTCTGTCGGAATTTGGAATAGAAGTGCTTACTTTTTCTACAGATTCTTTTGCCCAAAAAGCGGTTATGAATGCTATTTACTCTAAAAATTACGGTATAAAAGAAACAGGAGACAAAGTTTCATCTAGAGCAAAAGAAATTTTATACAAAAGTGCCGGAAGTTTGACCAAAAACGGAGCAGAACTTGTAATTGCAGGTTGTACCGAAATTTCTTTGGCTTTTGAAGAAAATACTGATTTTATCGTTGTGGATCCACTAAAAGCCCTGGCAAGAAAAGTAGTTGCCTTATCTTTAGGCTACGAGTCTTTGGACAGAAGTGGAGTTTTATCTAGTTTTGCCTTTTATCCCCCAGACTAGCTTCTGTTAAACAAATTCCCTTTGGACGAGTGGACGCTGAGGGGCTCGAACCCCCGACCTCTTTCACGTCAAGAAAGCGCTCTAGCCAACTGAGCTAAGCGTCCATGTTGGTACGCCTCGATACAATCGTATGCGTCCGTAAGAGTAATTATATCAATTTTAGATACAAAGAAAAACATTTAACATTCAAAAAGTGTAAAATTCTGCTATGAGCGAAATAAAAGATTGGGGTAAAGAAAATGGAACAGAAGGAGAAACTGTGAGCGGACAGCCTCAAGCAAGGATCGGCAAGCGCGGCATGGAGGCAATGCAGGGTGTTGACGGCGAACAAGAAAATAGCCTCAAAAAAGACAGATTCGTGGTACGCATAGGATACCCCGACAGGCCTACCCAAATTTTTGTAGCTAATTTTGTAGAAAAGAAATATTTAGGTTTCGAAGAGCAAAATTCAAGGCCGGATTTTAGCATTTCCGTAACCCCGCCGAGTCTTGCGCTTGAGGCATTAGACTTTATCGCAGAAAAAAGGCTGGAAGGTACTCCTCTGTCTCAACTGGTGGCAAAAATGTGCGGTAAAGAAGATTTGGGATTTATTGTCAAAGTTGACGTTCCATACAAAGTAGACGGGCTCCCAAGAAATGAGTTAATAAGATCTTTTGACGGAATCAGAGAATATAAGGCTGCAAATATAATTCGCGTTTTTATGGGTAAAGAGGGATTTACTGCGGAAAGCACCACGCTTTCACCCGAGCAGTTAAAATTTTGCTTGTCTCTTCTTAAAGATTCCATAACTTTCACTTTAGATTCTGTGAATAGCGAAAACCCTGTTTATTTTAACCCCGGTAAAGACGAAAACTCCGTAAGATCCGAGCATTTTTTGAGAAATTTTAGTCAAAATTCCAAAGCTTTATACAAATATTTGTTGGCAACTATCAACGAGGTTTCGGCAAAGCTTTAATATGGAAATTTCTGTTAATCCAAACGGGATTGATTTAAACATAGAGGAAAAACATTACTACGACCTGGCGCTAAGAGAGAGTTATATTCAGCTTACAAACGCAGGATTCGAAGTTGGCCCTGACGATCTGGACAAACTCAAAAAAGGTTTGGCACTTTCTTTGGTATCTACACGGGAACATCAAGATGAAACTAATGTTTTAGAATACACCTCGCAAACATATGCTGATCATGTTGGGTTAAATCTTAAGCCACCATCTAAAAAATTTTATAGGCCCGGAAATACCGCGCCTTACAAAGGTCAAAATCATTCAAAAGAAGTAGCCGCACATGTGGAACATACCTCAATAGTTTACGAACCTGGGGATGGTAGAGTTCTTTCTTTTTTTCTTTTTCCTGTTCCCTCCGCAAACTCAGAGTCTTTGGAATTCGGTAGTGTTGTTGGATCGCAGGAAAGTTTGTTTCATAGAACCAACAACGAATATTATTTTGGTCCGATGCAACAGATAACTGACAAAGATGTAGAAGATATTAAAACTGCGATTGTAAAAGCAGGTATAATGACCCGTGACGATCTGGATCGTTTCACTGCCAAAAGTAAAATTGAATAAATGAAATTTGTTGAATTTCCCACAAAAGACGGTTTGACTCTCCCCGGGCTTCTTTTTGAAGCAGGTAAAAAAGATAAAGTTGTCATATATTTGCACGGAAACGGATCATCTTCGGTTTTTTACGATGTAGCAGACGGAATGGACTTGCCAAACGAGCTGGCTAAAAAAGGAGTTTCTCTTCTCAAATTTAACAACCGTGGTGCTCATATTATTAAAAAACTAAATGTTAAAAAGGGAGATTCCGTTGAGCGTCTAAAATTTGGCTGTGCTTATGAAATAATAAAAGAATGTGTGGAAGATATAGACGGTGCAATAGAGTTTCTTAAGAAAGAAGGTTATACCGAGTTTTATCTACAAGGTAACTCTACGGGTGCAAACAAAATTTGTGTTTACAACCACTACAAACGGGATAATCCAATAAAAAAATATATATTGGTTTCGGGTGGAGACGATTTGGGAATTTATTATTCCATTTTAGGAGAGAGTGATTTTAATAAACATCTAAAGGAATCCGAAGATATGATTATCCGAGGTCACGGCGACGACCTTATAAAAGAACTTTTACCTGCTGAAGTTTTTGCATACAAAGGTTTTTTTGACATAGCAAACCCCGACGGAGACTACAATTGCTTTCCGTTTATGGAAGAGGTTAAGGGGATAAAACTTTCCACAAAACCGCTTTTTGGTTATTTTTCGGAAATTAAAAAGAAATCATTGGTTGTTTACGGAGAGTTGGACGAATTTGCCATGGGTTCGGGAGAAAAAGCGGAGGCCATACTTCAAAAATATAACAATGATTTGGACTACAAGATAGTAAAAGAAGCAGACCATCAATTTAGCGGTAAAAGGGCGGATTTGGCCAAAGTTATAGCAGATTGGATTTAAAAATGATTAAAGCAATTACTTTTGACTTGGACGGTGTTTACTTTATTAACGGTAAATCCAACTTTGTAAGAAATCTTGCCAATCTGGGCATAGACGAGTCCGAAGCCAAAAGGGTGTTTCTTCAAAGTGATCAAATGAATAAGTTTTATAAAACCGGGGAGATCGGGGATGAAGAGTTCTGGACCTGGGCAGCAGCAGAGTGGAACATAAATAAATCCTGGCAGGAACTAATAGAGCTTTTGATTTCCGGTTATCAGGTAGACGAAAATGTACGAGATATCGTTAAAAAGGTAAGAGGTAGCGGATATAAAACTTTAATTTGTTCCAATAATTTTCCGGCAAGAATAGAGGGTTTAGATAAACGATTTGGTTTTCTTAGCGATTTTGACGCCGCTGCACTTTCTTACCAAGTCGGGGTGTGTAAACCGGATTCCGGGATATTTAAAGAGTTAATTAATCTTTCGGGGGTGGAGGCCGGCGAGATAGTTTTTTCTGATGATAACCAAGAAAACATAAAAAGTGCCGCAGATTTAGGAATTGAAACCTTTTTATACACGGGTTTTTCTGAATTTATGACGACTCTCAACACAAAAGGTGTAAAGTCTTAGTGAATTATGCTCTTGGGGCTTCTCTAGATTTTTCTTTTCTTTGCTCTGCAAGGTTTTTTGACAACGATCTGTCCCCATACGGAAAATCGGGTAAAAGCGGGTTGAAGGTTCCGCCGTAAGGATCCTTTTGAGTAAATTCAATTCTGTAAAACGTTCTGGTGATGGGTTCTTTTGTGTCAATTATTGGCGATTCGTGTGCCGAATATGCGCTAAAAAAAGCAATTGTAAAAGGCGGCGGGGTGAAAGGTTTTGTGTGTTTTGATTGCTCGTTTATATGCGTATAAAAATTGTCGGTACCATGATTTAGATTGGTTAAATAGAGAGGGGGATAATAAAACTTTGTCGGATGAGAGCTGGCAACCGCATATAAATGACAAGGAGGCCTTTTTGTTATGTAGCGTTCCCCTTGCATGCCGTCTATGTGTATGCCCGAATCCCTTTGGGTATATCCCGGAGCAACTTCTCTTTGATCTATGGTTAAATAGGCATAGGACGAGGCAAAGTACGGGTTAATTTTTTCTTCCATTTCTACAGTTCTGACTAAAAATTCAATAAGTGCCCTATTAACCAAAGAGGCTTTTTCTCCCTTTGGGTCAACAATTTCCGAAGGAATTCTCATACCCTCCTGGGTATTTTTTATTGGCATATTAATAACGCTTGGAGTGGGTAAAACCATATCCGCTTTGTAAGTAAGTTCTCCAAGTACATAAGGTTTATGTGGTACTTGGAAACGTTCCAACGACCAAGGTTGGCCAAGGTCTTTAACAAGCACGCTCAAATCAGAATTATATCGTTCAGACATATTACTTTACTATAAGATGTGGATTTTACTCTTGCAGGGTTCCCAAGTCAAGATTTGGGATGGCAACCGGTTTGTATATTATTTGTTTATAAACAACATATCCTTCCCGTTCGGACGAATAAACAGGGAAAACGGCAACTGTCGGAATTTCGTTTGCCAGGCTTGGGTGGGGTTTCATCCAGCTTTCTACTAATTCGTTATATTTTTCCAAAGCTGCGGGTGGTGCCGGCACAATGTTTCCCGATTCGTCCCACACGGGTGAGGCAAAAAAGAACTCTTCCAGGTTTTCGTGCCTGATACGCTCCATTAAATAGAATTATATCATTGAAAAATTAAAAGAATGCGTTTATAAACAGTTTGTGACGGAAAGATTTCAAGAAAAAGTTTGGGCCCCCGATTTTAATCATACAATCGCCGAGATGAGTTTTGTAAAAAGGGAGATAACAGAAATCGGTGAAGAAAAGTTGACGGAACTTCTTAACACTGCCGTTTCTTACAGGGAAAATTCTTACTCTCCATATTCACATTACAAAGTAGGGGCAGCCCTATTAACCGACCGGGGTGATATTTATGGCGGCTCCAATTCGGAATTTGTGTCATATTCGCCCACAAATCACGCAGAGGGAACGGCTATATCCATGGCAAATAACGAAGGGGAGGGCAACAGAAACAGAAAGTTTATCAAGGCTGTGGCGGTAGTTCACGAGGGGGACTCGGGGCCTTGCGGGGAGTGTTTGCAACGAATGGTGGAACATGCGGATAATTGCATTGTTTTGGTTGCAGATCCATCTGGTGATATTAAAAAAGTAACTTCACTCAAAGCACTTCTTCCCTACAACTTTAATCCAACCCATCTGGGAATGAGATAAGACTTACTATTTAAGCTTCAAAACTACGCAACTCAATTGACTTGTAACAAGCGTTAGGTGTTAAATTGCGACATGCCAAGTCTAAATTTAGCTACATTTACAGACGAGTCGGGCCAAGAGACGGAAGGAAAGATGTTTGTAGTCTGCACAGTCATATGCAATTCAAAAAAATATGATTTTATTGAAAAGACGCTTGAGAAAGTTGAGAAAGAGAGTGGCAAGCATTTAAAGTGGAATGATGTTAGCGACCTAAGAAAAAGCAAATACGTAGAAACTCTTTTAAAATACAGGGTTCTCGATCAGGTCAAAATTTACTTGAGTGTTTACGAAGACAGGAAAGATTACACAACATTAGTCGCCGCAAACATAGTTAAATCAATAATTACTCATGCAAAAGGACAAAAATATTCTGCAAAAGTGTTTGTCGATCTCACAAACAAGGCAGAGACAACTAAAATTAGAAAAGAGATTAACTATTACAAGGTAAAATATAGAAAGGTGAGAGGTATTTCAGAAGAAAGCAATGCTTTTATACGACTTGCTGACGCAGCTTGCGGAGCTAAAAGACATCTAGATAAAGGTAAAAAGATGGAGTGTTATAAAAAGCTGTGTAATAAATTTGTAAAACTAAACAGCTAGGCTGTCTGGACCTAGCTACATAGCTTAAACATACTCTCGCGAGTGGAGGTTACGGCTATCTGACTCTATCCTTGCGGAAGTCTCCGATACGGTAACTTATCGAGTAGCTACATTTTATACCATACTTGTCAAGTGTTCAATATATTTAGTACAAACAAAAATTAACACATATTTAATCCTATAATCTTGACTTTGTGCTCAAACAAATGTATAATCATCTGGTTCTAAAGTATCCTTGCACCAAAACATTTAGGAGCTGCGATGGCTTTCAACCAGTTCTCAACAGATAACCCCGTTTCGGATGCAATGCAAATCGAGGCAGAAAAGTTCGATCCATTCGAATTCGAGGACCCAGAAGATCCCTACTATCCCGACCAGGAAGAAGAGTTTTGGGATTATCCCGTCGAAATCGAAGTGATTGCCTGGTGCCAAGCCTCTGATTGGCACATTTGGGAAACCACAGCAGGCACTTTCGAATCGTTCGAAGAAAAAGCCCAAAAAGCTCACGATCGTGAGTGCTCATGCGGGGATTCCGGAAATTTTGACGCTGAGATAATCAGCAAATAATTTTCCGCCCGGTGCAACTTTCCTTGCCGATTTTTCTCTATATTACAGAAAATCGGCAAGGGTTTTTTAATTCAAATTTTTATATGGAAAGAGAAACTTATTTAAAACCAAATTTACTTGTTTATACTTACAGTTTGGGAGTAACAGAGTCCTTCTTGGGTTCAAATTTTGCATCTGACATAGAACCCCGTAATCAATTCTTCGATTTTTTAGTTTCCAGAGAAATTCTAGATTTTTGTAAAGTTATTAATGGCTATGGCGGTAGGGCACTTTTAGTTGGTGGTTCGGTTAGAGACGCGGTCTTGGGACATTTTTCCGGAAAACCCCTCAACCCAAAAGATTTTGATATAGAGGTGTACGGACTTAAACCGGAAGTATTAGAAAAAATAGTGGAGGATGTTGTAGGTGAGCAAAAAGTTAATAAAGCGGGAAAGTCGTTTGAAGTTTTTAAGATTACGCTTCCCGGCACAGATATAGATTTAGACATAAGTATCCCCAGGCGGGATTCTAAGGTTGCTAATACAAAAAGACGGAGTAGCATCCAGGTCCAAGGTGATCCTTCAATGGGAGTAAAAGAGGCAGCTAAAAGAAGAGATATCGTAATTAACTCCATGGCTTTTGACCCAATTGATAAGTTGCTATACGACCCTTATTCTGCTGTTTTAGATTTGGAAAATAAGTCCATTAAAGTTACCGATAAAGTTCTTTTTAAAGACGATCCGCTTAGGGTTTATAGAATTATCCAATTTGCTGCAAGATTTGAGTTTGACGTGGACGAAGAAACGGAAAAACTTTGCGCAGAAATGGTTGCGGACGGAAGTTTGGACTTTTTATCCAGAGAGCGTGTACAAGAAGAATTCGAAAAGTTAATACTAAAAAGCAAAAAGCCTTCGATTGGTTTCGAATTTGCAAAAAAGATAGGACTTTTAGAAAAATATTGGCCGGAACTAAATGCTTTGGTAGGTATACCTCAGGAACCAAACTGGCACCCGGAAGGAGATGTTTGGACTCATACAATGCAAGTTATAGACGCTGCCGCAGAAATTGCCGAAAGGGAACAGCTTTCAAAGGAGGACCGCTTGGTATTGATAGTTTCCGCGTTGTGTCATGATTTTGGTAAACCAGCAACTACTGAATTTATTGACGGTGCAATTCGTTCCAGAGGTCACGAGCAAGCTGGTGTTCAACCTGCCAGAACCTTTATAGAAAGGATTTATTCCGACTCAAAATCACGAATGGTTAGTGATTTAACCAAGAAGGTTTTGCCGTTGGTTGCGGAGCATCTTAAACCAAAGGAGTTTTGGATGAACCAATTTAAAAGAGGCATAGAGCAAAGAAGGGCAATTTTACATCTTGCCAATAAACTTCAAAACGGTGACAAGAAAAATTATCCCGACGGCGGAAACACTAATATTTACATGATTGCTTTGTTGGCGGAGGCTGATCAAAGGGGTAGAAACCCTCAAGGTAACCATTTTTCCAGACAAGAAGTCCAAGATCTTAACGAATGGCAAACTTGGCTTTTGGAAAAATCAAAAAATCTTAAAGTCGATCAAAAACCCCCCGACAAAATACTATTTGGTCAACCCCTTTTGGATAAACTTGGTATCAAAAACGGCGGGGTTTGGGTTGGGGTAATTTTGCAGTCGGTATATCTAGATCAGCTGGATGGCATTGTCAAAAACTCCGAAGAAGCATTGAATCGAGCTTTGCAATATTTTTTTAGTTATGGGGAAGTTTTGTTTGGCAACGATAAGGTTTACTTAAATTTAAACTCGGATGATTGGAAAAAAGTACAAATTTTGGCAGATCCAAGAATGTTTTTAGGTGATCAACCAAAAAGCTAAAGCCAACAATATCCGATAAACTCCAAAAATAGTAAAGTCGTGTTTTTTAACATACCCCACTAAAAATTTAATTGCCAAAATTGCAAAAATAAACGACAAAGTTGTACCGGCCAATAACGTTATCGTCCAACCTTGAGTAATTAAGTCGCGTGATTTCCAAAGATCAAGTGAAGTTGCTGCAAACATTGTGGGGATTGCCAACAGAAACGAAAACTCCGTAGCTGTCTCGCGATTTAACCCCGTCAAAAGCCCTCCTGTTATTGTTGCGGCCGACCGGGAAACACCGGGAATAATCGACAAAGACTGAAAAGTGCCGATTACCAGTGCTTGTTTGTAAGTTACGCTTTCCGAATTTTTAACTTCTCTCGGGGATTTTTTAAGAAACCACTCTATTCCTATAAGGGCGAGGCCTCCGAAAAATAAAGCATTTAGGGTTATTGCGGAGTTCCCTAAAAGCGTTGTTTTTATTAACGGGTATAGGGTGAATCCAACAACTGCCGATGGTAAAAAAGCCAAAGTAATCTTTTTAATAAGTGAGAGATTTGTAATTATTTTTCTAAAGTACAAAACCACAACCGCAAGTATCGCACCCAGCTGGACTACTATTTGGAAAGTCTTTAGAAAATCGTTCTGGGGCATATTCATCAACTTGCCTGCCAAAATCATATGCCCGGTAGAAGAAATGGGCAAAAACTCGGTTATGCCTTCTACAATAGCCAACACCAAGACTTCTAGGGGGTTCATAAGAAGAGTATATACATGTTATAATTCCACGACAATTAGTTTGGAGGACGAGGGCTCGTCGTTCAATGGTAGGACACATGGCTGGCAGTCATGGAACGGGGGTTCGATTCCCCCTGAGTCCACTTAAACCCCTTTAATTATTCAATAATATAGGGTACAATTTAAACTGTAGCTAAAAAGCCACAGAAGGGTGGCTTTTTTGATGACCAAAATGAAATTACGAAATATTGCTATTATTGCGCACGTAGACCACGGAAAGACCACTCTTGTGGACGCATTGTTGCGTCAATCTCATACAGAAATGAAAAAGGAGGTTGCCGAGCAGGAGGCAATTATGGACAGTAATGAATTGGAAAGAGAACGCGGAATTACAATCTTCAGCAAAAACGCCTCTGTTACTTATAAAGATACAAAAATCAACATTATCGACACTCCTGGCCATGCGGACTTTGGTGGAGAAGTTGAGCGTGTCCTTTCTATGGCAGACGGAGCACTTCTCTTAGTTGACGCAAAAGAAGGACCAATGCCGCAAACCAGATTTGTCCTTAAACACGCACTTAAAACAGGATTAAAAATAATAGTTGTTGTTAATAAAATAGATAAAACCGGCGCCAGACCCGATTGGGTAGAGGGTAAAACTTTTGATTTGTTTGTGGAACTTGGAGCAAACGAAGAAACTGCACTCTTTCCGACAGTTTATGCCTCCGGGAGAGACGGAAAAGCGGGTTTAGAAGCTGATCTTTCCAAAATGACCGATATTACCCCGCTTTTTGATGCGATTTTGCAATATATCCCCGAACCTAAGGCTTTCCCTGATCAGCCATTGCAGATGTTGGTTAGTAATATTGGAAAAGACAACTACAAAGGAAGAATTTCTATAGGAAAAATCCACGCAGGTAAAATTGTTAACGGTCAGGAAATTGCTCACATAAACCGCGAGGGAGTGATCAAAAAATGTAAAGTTACATCACTCTCCACATTTAAAGGTTTGGGTAAGATCGAAGAGCCGGAGGCAATTGCCGGGGATTTGGTAGCAGTAACAGGAGTATTGGATGTAAACATTGGAGAAACAATCGCTGATCCGCTTACGCCAATTGCACTTCCTTTAATCAATATTGAAGAACCTACTGTCAAAATGATTTTTATGGTTAATAATTCTCCTTTTGGCGGGCATGAGGGCGATTTTAAAACCTCTAGTCAGATCAGAGAGAGACTCTATAAAGAACTGGAAACGGATGTTGCCTTAAAAGTCTCGGACAATAACGACGGAACATGGACCGTAAAAGGCAGGGGGGAGCTGCATTTGGCAATATTAATCGAAAAAATGCGCAGAGAAGGCTATGAATTCCAGGTAAGTAGACCCCATGTTATTAATAAAATCATAGACGGGGTTAATATGACACCTTTCGAAAAAGTTTATGTAGAAGTCCCCGAAGCCTACTCAGGAGTTGTTATTCAAAAAATGGGAGTAAGACATGCCAAGATGGACAACATGGAAACCCGCGAAGGGATTGTTTATTTGGAGTTTACCGTAGCAACCAAAGAGCTTATCGGTTTTAGAAGCGAATTTATAACAGACACAAAAGGCTTGGGTATTATGAATTCCGCATTTTATGAATTTCAGAAAGATGACGGATTTCAAAGAGAGAGGGATAGAGGAAGCCTGATTGCATTTGAGACGGGAGAGTCCAGGCTTTATGGCATGACCCAGGTGCAAGATCAAGGAGAGTTTTTTATAGGCCCTGCTACAAAAGTTTATAAAGGCCAAGTTGTCGGACAAAATTCAAGATCCGGGGACCTTAGAATTAATGTTTGTAAAGAGAAAAAATTAAGCAATATGAGAAGCAAAGGCGACGGTACTATGGAACATTTTAATACTCCCAAAACAATGGGCCTCGAAGATGCTTTGGAATATATCGACGACACCGAACTTGTAGAGGTCACTCCTAAATCGATTAGAATCAGGAAAATGATACTCGACGAAGTAGAAGCCAGAAAAATGGCAAAACTTCAAAGAACTCAAACGCCTCAAGATTAAAATTTGACTTATTTAAGGCTTAAAATATAATTCCCCTGTTGCACTTTACATCCCAGGAGTTAATCGATGGATAAACTGATTGTCAAAACTTACGGTTTTGCCGAAAAGCCAGAGGAAGAAGTCCGCGCAGTTCTTTCTCTTCACTCGTCACAAAATGTCGAGTTTCAACATTTTCCCGAGATGCGCGACATTGTCCTTAAAACTGCGGTTCCCGGCATTGTTGTTCGAACCAAGATGTTGGCGATTGTCGTTCCTGTGGTATCCGAATACCATAACGCAATCCGCGACATAAGCCAATTGGTTGAGTATTGTGTAGTCGCTTCCGTTCAAAACAACCGGGTTGTAGGAATGGCTGTCGGTGGTAAAAACTTTGCACCCGATTCGTTGGACGGAATTCTCGACTCGGAAGATTCAAAGGAGGCTGTCTAATGATGCCTTTAGTTTTGGTTACAACCACAAAAGATTCCACTTTGGCCGAGGTTGCAGGAGTTGTCTCTGAGACTCTTAAAAAAATCGGGCATGACGAAATCTGTATTATCAAGACAAATACAATTCCGTATATTGTCCGAGGTAGCACCATGACTGCAACCGACGAAACAATCGTCTTTATTTTTGGCCTGGGCCTGGAAAACCAGGGACAAGCGATCCGCTACGAGCTGGAGCTTTCCCAAGCATTGGGTTTTCGGGTAGAAATTGTCTAGGCACTTTGGGTGTGCGTTCTTATTAAGGCGCACACCCTTTTTTGTTGACTTCGACTTTTAAAAGTTGTAAATTTAGACAGCTTAAGTGCGCGTTTGTATCGGAACTCACCAATCCGAAAGCTAACTAAGCCAAAAGAGTAGTAATTGAAGTGGAACCACGCTTCGGCAAGTTCAGCGCAAGCTGTCTTCAGAACGTCTTCAAGTAATTGGATTTTTATGCAAGACGAAAACCACCAGGAGAAAGATTGGGATCACAAAAAGTTGGGGCGTGAACTTGATTTGTTTACGTTCTCCGACACTGTGGGAAAAGGTCTCCCTTTGTGGACTGCAAAAGGTGCAGCCATAAGACGAGAGGTCGAAAGATTTATAGTGGACGAAGAAATAAAAAGAGGCTATTCCCATGTTTACACACCGGACATAGCAAAGTTGGATTTATACAAAAAGTCGGGCCATTATCCTTATTACAAAGACTCAATGTATGCACCCATTCAAATCGAAGACGAAGAATTCATGCTTAGGCCCATGACTTGCCCTCACCATTTTGAACTCTTTTTAGACAGACCAAAAAGCTATCGGGAGCTCCCAATTAGATATGCCGAACTTGCCAAACTTTACAGATTCGAAAAATCCGGCGAGCTTATGGGGCTCCAGCGTGTCCGCAGTTTTTGTTTAGCCGACGCTCATATTATCTGCAAAAAAGAACAAGCAGAAAGCGAGATAAACTCAGTTTTGGACCTAATAGACTATATTGCAGGTGTTTTAGGACTCACAAAAGACTCCGACTATCATTTTAGGTTGTCTTTGGGGGATAGAAACGATGATAAAAAATACTTTAAAGACGACTCCGCTTGGGACCATGCCGAAGAAGTCCTTAGAAAAGTATTAACCGCCAGGAAGTCCAAATTTGTAGAAGCGGCAGGGGAAGCGGCCTTCTACGGCCCCAAAATCGATGTCCAAATGGTTAATGCAAACGGTAAAGAAGATACGGCATTTACTGTGCAATACGATTTTGTTATGCCCAAAAGGTTCAAGTTGGAATATGTAAACGAAAATGGAGAAATGGAAGAAGCTGTTGTTGTTCACAGGTCCTCGATCGGAGCAATCGAAAGAAGCATTGCTTTTCTTATAGAAAAATACAGGGGAAATTTCCCTCTTTGGCTTAGCCCTGTTCAGGTCAAAGTTCTAACGATTTCGGAAAAACAAAATAGTTACGCCTCGGATTTATTGGCAAAGTTTAGGGCGGTAGGGATAAGGGTAGAGGTTGATGACAGAAACGAAAGGTTGTCTGCAAAAATAAGAGATGCCCAACTCGAGAAAGTCGCTTTTATGCTTATTGTTGGGGATAAAGAAAAAGATTCGGAATCCGTAAGTGTTAGGAGAAGAGACGGAGAAGATTTGGGTGTTAAAAAAGCCGATGATTTTTTGAGCTTGGCTTTAGACGAAATTGAATCTAAAAAATAATGATTGATACGGGTTCAGATGACTCCTCTATTTTAAAACTATCCAATATCGTTAATATAAGCGTTGGTGCCGTTGTGCAAAAAGACGGCAAGTTTTTAATGATTAAAGAAAAAGACGGTTGGAACTTCCCTTCGGGGAAGGTTAGTATTGGTGAGACCCCCTTGGAAGCGGTGGTTAGGGAAACATTAGAAGAAACAGGTGTTAATGCCATGCCTTCCGGAATTGTAAGTTTTTACTACTACAGAACAAAAGGCAACAGTTACGACAAAAAATCGGACAGAATTACACTCAGAATCAACTTTAGCTGTGATTTAGTTTCGGAAAATCAAGTCCTCAAGGCCGAACCCGATATTCAAAATTCATGGCTGAACAGGGCCCAAATTGAAAAAATCGAATCAGAACACGGCTTTAGAAACTGGATAGCAGGCTCATTGGCCAAGGAAGCTCTAAGCGGAAAAAATCACCCGCTGGGCGTCCTTTTTGTGAAATAGTATTTAATTCTTGCGAATTGGCCTAATTTTAGCTAAAATTCGAGATTAGAAAGACAACTTTGGGAAAGACAAATTCTTTTTGGCGAACAGATTATCAAATCCGTGCCCAATCTTTAAGGGTAATCGGTTCAGACGGAAAGCTCCTGGGAGAGCTTAAGCGTGACGAGGCAATCAAAAAAGCCAAAGAAGAAGGTCTGACTCTTGTCGAGATTGCGCCCAACGCAGCTCCGCCGGTAGCCAAAATAGTAGATTTTGGCAAGTTTAAATACCAGGAGGAAAAAAAGCAGCGTAAGGTGGCCAAAGGGTCCAAGGGCGGTGAGGTCAAAGAAATCAGATTTAGTCCTTTTATAGCCGAAAACGACTTTAATACGAGGTTAGAAAGAATTAAAGAATTCTTTGAAGAAAAAAACAAAGTGCGTATTGTGGTAGTATTCACAGGTCCTCAAATGAGGGTAAAGCATACTGGATACGCAGTATTGCAAAGAATTAAAGACGAATTCGGAGATACGATCGCGATTGATATGGAACCAAAGTTTTTAGGTAAACACTTGGTTACGGTAATTTCGCAGGTAGCAAAGGGTAAAAAACAGATTAAGGAGGAAATAAACAATGAAAACAAAGATCAAAACCAGGAAACTCTTAACCAACAGGCTTAAAATTACCAAAAACGGTAAGATTTTAAGAAGACATAGTTTTAGGCGCCATCTAAAAAGCGCCAAGTCTGCAAAGAGACTTAAGAATCTTAAAAGAACCACAGAGCTTAAGGGTTACTATGCAAAAAAGGTAAGAAAAACTATTAGAAAAAGAGTTCGTGGTGAAGGCAGAACAAAATAACTCGAAAACATAACTCGAAAACATAACTCGAAAACATAATCCAAAAACAAAATGAGAATTAAATCAGTATCGGCCAGAAGACATAGAAAGTTTTTAGCAAGAGCTAAAGGTTTTAGGCAGGCAAGAGGTAGCAGAATTCAAACCGCCAAAGAGGCCATAGTTCATGCGGGAGCTTACGCGTATCATGGAAGAAAGCTCAAAAAGAGAGATCTTAGAAGTCTATGGATTGTTCGTCTTAATGCAGCCGTTAGGCAACAGGGTGTTTCTTACTCCAAATTCATTTCCGCACTCAAAAAATCAAACATTCAAATAGACAGAAAGATTTTGTCCGATATTGCAGTTTTTGACCTAAACTCATTTAAAGAAGTAGTTAAAAAAGCAGGATTTAATGGCTCCAAGTAAGGAGGCAATCTAATGCTTTTGATTAGGCCTCCTAAAAGGAGGCTTTTTTAGTAGAATAAATGTAATGAACGAAGAAATAATAGGCATTAAAAATCAGACTATTGCACAGATTGTGTCTGCCTCGTCGTCGGAAGAGCTGGAAAATATCAGAATCAATATCTTTGGTAAAAACGGAAAACTAACAAATTTAATAAAAGGCATAAAAGATTTAACACCACAAGAAAAAAAACAAGTAGGCTTAACTATTAACGAAGTAAAAAACACTCTGGAAGAGCTACTCAAAGGACAAAAAAACAGTTTTAAAGATAGCGCAAGAGTTTGGTTTGACGCAACAACCCCGGGAGTAAAACCCAAAATTGGCCACA
The DNA here is from genome assembly GCA_964600575.1 of uncultured Gammaproteobacteria bacterium. Lineage (GTDB taxonomy): Bacteria > Patescibacteriota > Microgenomatia > UBA8517 > UBA8517 > CAZRGC01. The sequence goes on from CAZRJH010000001.1 coordinate 215,706, forward strand.
TACATCTTGTTACCCAGGCTATAAGAGAAATTACTTCGGTCTTTTCTAGAATCGGCTTTGAAAGGTTAAGATACCCCGAAGTCGAATGGGATTATTTTGCATTCGAAGCTTTAAATATGCCCAAAACCCACCCTGCGCGTGACGAATGGGAAACTTTTTTTGTGGATGCGCCCGAAAATTCTAAATACGGCAAAATAGTTTTGACCCCCCATACATCTAACGGTCAGGTTAGGGAAATGTTAAGAGTCAAAACTCCTCCTATCCGCATGATTAATATTGCAAAATGTTACCGAAGGCAATCGGATGTTTCCCATTCCCAAATGTTTCACCAGTTCGAAGGCCTGGTTGTAGATGAAAATATTTCTATAGTTAATTTAAAAGGAACCCTAGATTATTTTGCCAGAACCTTTTTTGGTCCTGATAGAAAAACCAGGCTAAGGCCTTACCACTTCCAGTTTACGGAACCTTCTTTTGAAGTTGATATAACTTGCGGAATCTGTGGCGGCAGGGGTTGTAAAGTCTGTAAGGCAGGTTGGTTGGAAATGGGCGGGGCAGGAATGGTACACCCTAATGTTTTAAAAGCAGGAGGAATTGATACCAAAAAATATTCCGGTTTTGCATTTGGATGGGGAGTAGAAAGAGTTCTCATGATGCGTTCGGGTATATCTATTCCAGACCTTAGACTTTTATACAATCCCGATCTTAGATTTTTAACTCAATTTTAACTCTTAAAAATTATGGATATTAAAATACTGGACAGTTGGTTAAGAGAATATTTAGAAACTAAGGCCTCACCTGCAAAAATAGGCGAGTGTTTATCTCTTTGTGGTCCGTCTATAGAAAGAATAGAAAAATACGGAAGTGACCACATATACGACATAGAAGTAACCACAAATCGGGTTGATACGGCCTCTGTTTACGGAATTGCCAAAGAAGCCGCCGCTATCCTACCCAGGTTTGGAATTTCTGCAAAACTTAAAGAGATATCAGTTGCAGATAAAAATCATACTTTTGTAAAAACGGTAGATTATATAAAAGCACAGGTGGACTCATCTCTTTGTCAAAGATTCACGGCAGTGCTTATAAAAGAAGTTAAAATCGGAAAATCACCCGAATACCTAGTTAAAAGATTAGAATCCGCCGGAGTTAGATCTATAAATAATGTTGTGGATATCAGTAACTACATAATGATCGAGCTGGGACAACCCGTTCATACTTTTGACTACGACAAAATAGAAGGAGCAAAAATGATTCTTAGAGAAAGTAAAAAGGGTGAGTCTATAACCACCTTGGACAGCAAAAACTTTAAGCTTGGGGGTGGGGATATAGTTATAGAAGACGGAGAAGGAAGACTTATAGATCTTGCCGGAGTAATGGGCGGAAATCTAAGTATGGTTGATGAAAACACAAAAAATGTACTTTTGTTTGTTCAAACTTATAACCCCGAAAGAATAAGAAAGACTTCTATGTCCCTGGCTCAAAGAACAAATGCGGCTACTATATTCGAAAAAGGTTTGGATACCGAGCTTGTAGCCCCCGGAATCTTAAAAGCTATTTCTATGTTTAAAGATTTAACCAAAGGGAAAGTTGAAGAAAAAATTCTGGACATTTACCCGTCTCAGGTTAAAGTTAAAAAAGTTAATGTAACGGAAAAGTTTATTTTGGCAAGGTTGGGAATCAATATTCCCAAAAAAGAAATAGTAAGTTATTTAAACTCCTTAGGGATTAAAAGCTTATGGAGCGATGATGTTTTAACAAGCGAGATCCCTTCTTACAGACAAAAAGATGTCTTAGATGCCGAAGATTTGGTAGAAGAGATCGCCAGAATATACGGTTACCACAATTTACCAAGCATTATAATGTCTAGTGCTATTCCCGAAAGACCCCCTTCTAAAGAGTTTGCATTTGAAGATTTCGCGAAAGATATCCTAAGCGGTTGGGGAGGTATAGAAATTTATTCTTTATCTCTTGTTTCGCTTGATTGGGCGGGTGGCGACGCCTTAGCTCTAAAAAATCCATTAGGAAAAGATACTGAATATCTTAGAACCTCTTTAATGCCTTCTATTAAAGCTGCTGCTATCGAAAATGCCAAAATATCGGACAAGTTTCATATATACGAAATGTCAAATGTTTATAAGCCCGTTAAAAAAGACTTACCAAAAGAAATTCAAACTCTTGCGGGTGTTTTTTACGGCTATTCCTACGCAGAAGCAAAGGGTGTAATCGAAGCTTTATTTTTAAAGTTAAATATCGACTGTGCTTTTGACCCGGAGGAAAGGATCGGCTTTGACGCCAGCCGAATGGTTTCTATCAAATCTAAGAGTAAGGAAATCGGCGTTTTGGGATATTTGGAATCAAGCGATTTTATATATTACGAATTCGAAACGGCAAAACTTTTTGCGTTATATAAAGCAGTCGGTTCGTATGAACCAGTGCCTAAGTTCCCGGCCCAGATAGAAGATATAACTTTTGTAATGCCCGAAAAAACCAGGATGGGAGATGTGCTGGAATCTATAAAACTTACAAAGAACATTAAACATTCCGAACTAAAAGATGTTTATGAAAATTCTTATACATTTAGAGTTTGGTATCAAAATCCCGACAAAACTCTAACCGATTCCGAAGTTTCGGAAATAAGAAAAATTATACTAGAAACAATTAAGACAAAATTCGGCGGAACAGTTAGGGGGTAGGTTGCGGGGTCGCATTCCAAGCCGAGTTAACTCCAATTGTAATTACTCTGTCGGAAGTCTTGCCTTGCGAATCTGTGGCAACAGCTCTTAATGTATGAACACCGTCGGTTAAAATCGAAGAATCCGCTTTGAATTCGAAAGGAACACTGGAAAAACTTCTTACTTTTTTGGAATCAACATATAAATCTGCCTGAACAATGTCATTAACCGCGTCTACTCTAAATTTAATTGTGGCGTCCGATTGAACATTGGAATTTCTGTCCGTTGGACTTACAAACTCCACATTAATGGGATTACTTGTTCCGCAATGCTCTGTGGGGGGGTGATATTTCTGGTCTGCCTGCCCGTTAATCCAGGTAATTATTGCCTCTTGCCATTTGTTTTGACCACCGGGTCCTGCGGTGGGATCTTCTTCTTTAAAGACAAAGAATTCTTTGCTGTCATAATTTCCCGCAGCCACATCCGAAGGATTGGCAAGTTTTCCTTCACTTTTACAAAGCTTTAGCATTAAATGAACTTCATCATCCCCAGGCTCGGTTCCTTTTTGAAAATACTCAGAACGACTTGGAAATCCGTCATGGGCGCGTGCTCCCGATGCGGCATCAACCTCCATCTGAATAATATTCTCGGGAGGCGTAAATGTAACTTGAGGTTTACCTTTTATTGCTTCTAAAAGAATCCTTCGCCAAATGGGAGAGGCTCCGCTAACACCTGACGCAACATTAAGCATTGGGGAGTTGTCATTATTACCCACCCATACTCCCACTACCGCATTTGCGTTTCCGCCTATTGTCCAGTTGTCTCTTTTGTCGTTGGTTGTTCCGGTTTTAACCATAACATTTGATATATTTAAAAGTGAATTTGGACCAAAAACCTCTTTTCTGGCGTTGTTGTCGGAAAGTATGTGATTAATAATAAAAGCCTGTTCTTCGGACAAAACCCTTTTTCCTTTTTGCGGGGTATTGTCCTCTAAAACTTTGCCGTTAACATCAGTTACTTTAAGGATGGCAATCGGATCTACTCTGTAACCGGTATTGATAAACGCGGCGTAGGCGTCTGTTAAATCAAGAAGTCTCACTTCTCCGCCACCCAAAGTCAAAGATAGACCTACTCGTTTCAGAGTTTCGTTTGTAGGCGGTAGGGAGGTGATTCCCATATCTGTTGCAGTTTGTAAAACATCTTTTATTCCTACTTTTGCCAAAAGTTTAACCGCGGGAATGTTGATTGAGTTGGCAAGTGCATATCTAAGTTGAATAGGGCCTCTATATTTACCGTCGTAGTTAACCGGATTATAGTCGGGGTTGTCTCCGCCCCCCGGGAACCCTGTTGGTACATCCATAAACATACTTGCAGCGGTAAACCCTTTTTTAAGACCTGTTACATAAGTAAAGGGTTTAAAAGACGATCCGGGTTGCCTAAGAGAAGTGGTTACGTTCACTTGGCCGTCGTAATCTGCCGCATTAAAATCCTTAGAGCCGACCATTGCAAGTATCTCGCCTGTCTCGGGATAAATAACCACTGAGGCTCCGTTTGTAATGTGTTGTTTTTCTACTTTTGCAATCTCTTCGCTTACAATACTTTGCGCAGACTCCTGAAGTGTAAGGTCAAGCGTTGTTTGAACTTTAAGTCCGCCTTGTTCAACAGAGTCTTGACCATATCTATCTTCCAATATTTTTTGGACATATTGTACAAAGTGGGGAGCTTTGAATCCCGAACCTCTGGGTTGAAAAGTTATGTTTTCCAAAGATTCTACTGCTGATTTTTCCTGATCAGGTGTTATATAGCCGTCTTCTCTCATTCTTCTTAGAACTTCTTTGGTTCTTCCGATGTATGCTTTTGGTTTACTTGAATAAGGAGAGTAGTTAGAAGGGCTTTGGGGAAGTCCGGCTAATATTGCACTTTCTACCAAGTCTAGATCTTTTACTTCTTTTCCAAAATAAGTTTGTGATGCTGCCCCAACCCCCCAGGCAGTTCCGCCGTAGGGAACTTCGTTAAGATACATCTGCAAAATTTGATCTTTGCTATATTTCTTTTCGATTTCCAAAGAAAGAACAAACTCTTTTAATTTTCTGGATAAAGTTCTATCGCTTGTAAGTAAGCCGTTTTTAACAAGCTGTTGTGTAAGGGTTGATCCTCCCGCTGCCCTGCCTCCTCTAAAAATTCTTAGTAGTCCTCGTACAATTCCGATCGGGTCAAAACCGCTGTGGGTATAAAAGTTTTTATCTTCGATCGATATAGTTGCCTGCCTTAAAAAAAGCGGCATATCTTCGAGTTTGACGGGGGTTCTGTTTTGGTTTGCGTAAACTTCGTAGAGTATTTGCCCGTTTCTGTCCGTAATCTGAGTAGAAAATCCTTGAGTTCTAACAATTTTGTCGGGGGAGGGTAAAGTTAAAGATAAAATGGGTAAAGCTACAAATAAACCTATCACCAAAAGAATCACTCCCAAAAATCCGTATTGGGCTATTTTCACAACCAAACGACTTCTCGAAAGATTTTGCCTTCCCGTATAGACTGCTCGCCTGCTTCTAACACGATCTCTCCACATTATTTTGATTTTAGCGCATGCTTTAAAAAATACAAACAAAAAAAGAGCGTGGAACTTTTTTAAAGATACCACGCTCATGGTTGGGTTACTACTCGGGGAAACCCAAGTACATTTTGTCTTTTAGAGTTTCCGTAACCGGGAAACAAACTTCTTGTGCCGCTTTTGAGCCTTCGATCAGTATTTCTCTGATGTTTGCATTCTCAAACTCAGCTCTCCTTGCACGGATCGGTTCCAAAAATCGATTGATTGCCAAAGCCAATTTGTTTTTGACTTCTACATCTCCGACTTTTCCGTTTTGATAACGTTCGGTGAGATCTGCAACCTCTGATTCATCATCGTTAAAAGCACGGTGATAAACAAAAACGGGGTTACTCACGGTATCTCCCGGCATATCAAGGGTTAAACGAGTTGGGTCGGTGTACATTCGCATAACTTTTGTGCGAACGGTTTCGGCATCATCTCTAAGATCGATTGAGTTTCCTTTGCTTTTGCTCATCTTGTCGTTTCCGCCGATTCCCGGAAGTCGTCCTACATGTCCGACAAGCGGTTCGCAGGGCAAAAGAACATTGCCAACCTTTCTGTTCACTTTTCTGGCAAGCCTGTTTGCAAACTCAAGGTGCGAAACCTGATCTTCTCCGACCGGAACCAAAAGCTGATCTTCGAGTTCAAATTTCAGCGGGGAAACCATATAGATGTCTGCCGCCTGATCCACGGGATAGTTAATAAAGCCCAAGTTTGGATGTTTTTGGCTTTTTAACTCTTCTTTTAAAGTCGGAATTCTTAAAACATCGTTGTATTTTGCAAACATTGTAAGAAGTACCGACAAATCCGATCTCGAAGGCACCTGACTTTGGAGTACAAAATGGACATTGGGAAGAAAGGGGTTTAGTCCCACACTCAACCAGTCAAGCGTCACATCCTTAATAGATTGTCTCAAAAGCTCGGGATGATCCGCATGAGTTGTAAGAGCCTGAATATCGGCAAGCAAGAAAAAGTTTTCATATTCACCGGTATCCTGAATTTCTTTCCAGCGTTTGAGAGCTCCTGCAAAGTGTCCGAGATGAAGCGTTCCCGTTGTTCTCATTCCTGTCAAAACTCTTTTTGTGGTCATTTCAAACCTCCTTTCTTTTTGTAAAAGTAAGAAAAGCCACAGTCATTTTAACGAACAAAATAACTTTTGGAGTATACACCTCATTTGCTCGATAGTTAAATTTGTAAATATATCGATATATGTTAGTATTGCCCTAATGTCTAAAGAATCGCAGGTAGATCAAAGGGCTTTAGAGCTTGCAGTCGGTCTTATAAAATTTCCTTCGACAAAAGAAAACCCCGTTGCGCGCTCCGAAGCATTAGAATACGCGTCCAAAAGGCTTGACGGGTTTAGAAGAGAAAAGTTCGAAAAAAACGGTGTCAGAAGCGACCTCTACTACAATACAAGCGAACGACCTCAAGAATTCCGCATACTTTTACACGCGCATTTGGATGTAGTCCCGGCCCAAAACCAAAAACAGTATGAACCCTTTATTAAATCGGGCAAACTATTCGGAAGAGGAGCAAGCGATATGAAATCGGGAGCTTCGGTAATGATAGAGGTATTCAGGGATATGGCAAAAGATTTAAATTATCCGATCGCGCTTTCTTTAACCACAGACGAAGAAGTCGGAGGATTTAATGGTGCAGGTTATCAGGTGCAGGAGGGTGTACGTTCGACTTTTGTAATTTCGGGAGAGTCAACCGACTACAAAATCGGCAATCAACATAAAGGTGTTCTTCTTTTAGAACTAAAATCCGCTCAAAAAGGTGGGCATACCGCATATGACGGTGACCCCCACAATGCACTTCTGAGAGTTATCCGTGTTCAAACCAAGGCAACCGAAATGTATCCTGGGCCCGACGGAACTTGGAGAACAACTTGCGCACCGACTAAAACAAGCACAAGTAATTTGGCTCATAATGTTGTGCCTAGTGATGCAACGGGTGAGCTTGCCTTTAGATGGATTGCCCAAGATAACCCCGACGATATCGAAGATAAAATTAAGGAGATTGATAAACAAGTCGAAGTAACGCGCGGACCGTTTGGAATGGCACATTACACACCCGAACAAAATACCGACATAGAACTTTTGACAAAAGTAATTGCAGAAGTTACAGGTGATAACGCTATTTTTCAACCTCATGCAGGGGCAAGCGATGTTAGGCATTGGACGGAAAAAGGAAGCGGAGGCATTGATTTTGGACTAATTGGAGTGGGGTTACACACGGAAAACGAATATGCAGAAATCAAAAGCTTTGCCGTATATGCCAATCTCTTGAAATCTTTTTTGCTAGGTGTCAAAAATCTTTGACATTTATCTATCTTGAGTATATATAATTGACTTAGCGTGGCAAGAGAAATCTTTAAAGATCCGCTGCCCGACAGAATAGAGAACAGACCGTTAGGCCGTGTTAGTGATTTTGTCCAAAATCTTCTCCCTGTAACACTCGAGGAAATCAGAACCTACAAATCCGCAGGAATTCTTACAGACTTGGCAAACCATGTGGAAGTTATGTTTGAAAACTTTGATTACGGAGTTTTAATTAAAGACGGAAATCTGGATAGCGAGGCATTATTTTTATCAAGACTTGATCTTCTGATGTTGGATGGTGGAATAGCCCACTCTTCGGCCATTCTTGAATCAACTGGTGCATTACAACAACCCATAGAACCCGGACCAAAATTTAAATCCGTTTTGGAAAAAATAGTTATGCTTAGCGGAATGCCCGCTCATTTAACCTATGAAGATATCGTATTAAACAATCCGACAAACGATAAACGAGTTTTTACTAATGGAAGAATCGGACAATCGGAAGCGGATTTTTACGAAGGCCATCTCCTTATTGAGCATGAGTTAGAAAAAGGAATTGTTTTATTAAGAGATGCTTTTGAGGAAGCAAGCAATAACCCGTTATCACCTGTAGTTGCCGAGGCTTTAAATCAAAGTCAAAACTCCTTAAAGTTTTTAGTTGAATATACGGGCAGAATCGGAAGAGATATGTCGATTGAGGATTTTAAATATTTTAGAGCCTACTTACAGTCCCACCCCAGAAACGGACTTTCGGGGCCAAGCGGCCAGTTTACTGCCAGGGTTCCCTTAACGGAGGTGCTTTTGGTTGGAGACAGATTGGGGTCGGGACACTCGGACTATTTTGACAAATATAGACAATACTTCCCTGTAGACGGTATGAAGCAGATAGATAATTATTTCCAAAGATCGGTTAACGAAGGCAGTCTTTTAACTAAGCTGCAAAAAGCCGGCAACCCTGAACTAAATAAGTTAATTCTTGCTAACTTAAAACTAATCATGCAATTTAGAAATGCTCATATGAAGGCGACCAAAAGACAGCTTTTAGACGGAATAACCGGCCCTGTTAGAGGTACAAGCGGAGTATCTGATATCGAGGTTTTTTTGCGCGGAAGAATAGATAAATTTCAAACAATTATAGATAGTTCATTTTCGAACCATTTACAAAATGAGTAAAGAAAACGACAATGTCGGTCATGGCGAATTCGAAGTAAAAGCTTTTGCCGTTGATTACGAGGTTATTGCTGATACTTTTATAGATACAAAGGGAGCTGCCGCTTCACTCGTAAAGATGCTGCCAAAAAACTCAACTGTTTTTGAGTTGGGTTTAGGAACGGGTTATTTTGCACAATTTCTTTACAACGAAGGTTTAAATGTTTCCGGAATCGAACCTTCCAAAACAATGGCTTCCGAACTAAAACAGAGACATCCTTATATAACAATTGCCGCAGAGTTAGCTTTAGAGAATTACGATTTTGATACAAAGCACGAAGCCATAGTCTCTCATAGTTCGATTTTCCTCTTTACGGCACCTCACGAGGATCCGGCCTTATTTACGGACCAAGATCTGATATTTCAATCCTTCCTGGTGGATGAGGATAAAAACATAGAAAATCTTCAAAAAGTCCTATCAGCCTTAACCGATAAAGGAAAACTTTTTATAAATATACAAACAAACGCAAAACCGTCGACGGTTATTAACGAACATTTAACATTTAAAATGCTTGAATGTGATTACAATTTTTCTTCAAAAAGAGTTTCCAAACTGTTTGCTTTGGTAGCAGATGGAGAAACAAAGCTCATGGGTCCGGATGTCTCTTACGTTTTACGATGGCATGATTTTTCCGGTTTAATAAACGGCTTTGGTTATAAAACAGAGGTCTCAGAAGATAAAAAGTGGGTAATAATATCTCGTATTTGACTTTCTGCCAAAAGCTAAATATACTCTTTTAAGTTAAAAGCACTTGAGGTGAGGGAATGGACTCACCGAGCTGACCTGTGAATCATCGAAAGAAAGTAGCAGGCTCCGGAGGACACCGTAACAAGTCAAGACTAATGTCGCTAAGGCGGAGTTAGTTACAAAGGTCCGACGAGTGATTGTCGGACAAACAAAAGGTGGCACAGCGAGAGATCTCGCCCTTATTACCGAATTTTCGGTTGTGGAGGCGAGTTTTTTTGTATCTAAATATGCATAAAGAAAGAATAAACGGTCAGGCAAAAGATGTTGCAGTCATAAGACTCAAAGGATTTCCTTATCAACAGGAAATGTTTGGTGTGAGGATAGACTGTTCCGAAATCTTGGAAGATCTTACTGCTAATTCAGCCTACGAAGAACGGCTATCCAGAAACATAGCACTTAACGAAGAAAACCTTAAACCTCTATTTGAAAGCGGCTACTATGGAATAGACGCAAAGATTAAAAAAGCGGAACCGTTAACTTACCCCGAGGCTTTTAGTTTAATGACTTTTGTGTCTATGGGCGTAAACAAGTTGGTATACAACCAGCTCCAGCCACGCATTTATTCGGGAATGCCAGAAGAAACAAGGCAAATGCTGAGTACTCCCGAAAGAATCTTCGATCAATCGATAGCACTTTTGTCGGCAATGTCTGCTAAAGAGGCTTTTGTGGGGCTTACCCCGGAGGAGATTGCAGGACTTACGGCAGCAGCTCTCGAAATAGATACGATTGTAAGAATTCCGGCTTCAAAAAGTGTTTTAGGGATAGGCGGAATGGGCGGAGATAGAGGCTATAAACGAAACGGCGACAACTCGAAACTGTTTAGTTTGTCAACGATGGGAGCAATCGTTGCTTCCAATTTTGGATATGTCCATAAACACCACTCGTATCCAAACACATCTAAAGTTGCAGGACAAAGTGCAATAGAAGCATTCGGTGCCATGTCTAATCAATCCACCCCTGAACAGTTTGTTGTTTTGCAGGAAAGTACTCAGTTGATAATGACTAGTTGCCATACCACAAGATTAATCCACACACTTTCACATAGACTAAAGGGGGAAACAATTAACCACATAGTTGGACCTCTGGCTATACCTGTAGACAAAAACACCGAAGTAAACGCATTTATAGGAGCCAACGATAATGTACACCCTGAAACAATTATCGATTCATTAATTGTGATGCAAAAACACGGAGTTCAACGTTACGGCAACAGCGTATCTTTTTGCGGACTCAATACAAACACTATTCCTGCAGAAATATTAAATCCTGACACTTACTACAAAAGTAAAGCAGCTAAATCACTTGTTGCAATAGACGAGGTTGCACCCCCGCCTTACAAAACTCTGGCAGCTTTTATGGTTAGCGGAATAAATTTGGGAACTTTCGTAATCGAATCCTCTGATTTTATGGAGGATTCGGAACTCGCCGAAGTTCATTTGGAAAAATTACTTATTCCAAACACAACCGAAGCAATTATGAAAACCAACCAGGAGGCGTTAACTGGGGCCGATAAATCAAAATCCTATTACCTTGCTATGACAGCTGCTTTGGGACTGTTTACTAAAGAATATGCTTCTAAACCCGGAGCTTTTGACCGAAAGTCACGAAAAGTTAACAGAGGATATTTAAGACATGCTTTTAAAAGATCTTTGGAGGCAATTTACTCCGGACAGGCATACAATAAACTTGTAGATTACGCCGAAGCCTCCAGAAAATAATTAAATATATGATATCTGTTTACTCTACATTTGCCAGTGATACGTTGCTTAAAGACGGATCAAAAACCGTGCTTAACGGAGGACCGTTATATTTTATCGAGGAAGTTTTTAAAACTAGCGGAGTTTCCTATGAGTCACATTATGGCAAAAGTGCGTCGGTTGAGATAAAAATTAGCCGAGGAACGGAAATCGGGAAAATAACTAAAAAACCGGAGTATTTAGAAATCAACCCCCTCGACTCGGCCGATATTGTCTTGATATCTACAATCTTTGACGAGTGGAAATTGGACAACGCCGCGAGTTTAAAAGGAAAAATCATTCTTGACTTACAAGGTTATGTAAGAAATCCTGATATTTTTGGCGGTAAAAAAAATCTTGAACTCCAAGACCAAGTATTAAAAAATATATTTTGCCTAAAAGCCACCAAACAGGAACTCGGCTACTTAGGTGAGTCACAAGTCGAAGATCAAAAAAAGCGGGTATTAATAGTCACCGACGGAGGAAATGAAATAGTGGTCTTTGAATCAGGCAAAAAAAGTTATTTTAAAGTAAACAAAACAGAGAATTTTAAAGACACAATAGGCGCAGGAGACACTTTTTTGGCAAATGTGGCACTAGGGCTAGACAGCAAAAGCGAAGTTGATGAGACAATTAGAGTTGCAATAGACAAAACTTTGGATTTTTTAAAGTCAAAAACCGAATAAACAAATGAAAGAGCAATCAAAATTTTTAAAACCGATAGACAATATAGTGCTCAGCGATTTAGACAATACTCTGGTAGAAGGAGGCATCCATTTTAACCCGGAGTTGGTTGTCCCTGCAGTGACCAAAGCAAAACAAAACGGATTTGTTGTAGGACTTAGCTCCGATACTCCCTACGAAGCTCTAGAGGTATGGAGAGATAGATTTTCCATGAACGGACCGATAATTGCAGAGAAGGGCCTTGTTGTCGGCTTAGAAAGCGGGCTCATATACAACAAATCAGATTCCGAAGCGTTTTTTAAAACCAGAAACTTAATTGCCGAACAGTTTAAGATGCTTGGATTTGTAGTTTGGGAGGGAAATCCGGTTGAGGCATTAAGGTCTAATTTGCTAATCGGAGAACCGAATGACAGAGTTCTTTTAGTGAATAGCTTAAGAAAATGTAGCCTAGGTTTGTTTTTTAGGAAAAACGACCGAAGCGGAAGAATGACAATAGATGACCCTACAACTAATTTTGCAGTGGAAAATTCAAGGCAGTTTTATCCCGATTTTGATCTGGACGAAGATTTAAACACAAAACACGGTCTAGTCTTGGTTGCCAGAAAAGGTACAAATAAAAGAAGCGGAACAAAAATTTTGATGGATAATCTAAAATTGGAAGAAATAGGTATGGTTGGAGACTCAGACGGGGATTTTTTGGGCAAAGATATCGCAAAACATTACGCAGTTGAAAACGCTTCGGATTCTTTTAAGTCTAAAACTGTTTATGTATCGGACAAACCACTTGCCTCCGGAGTTGCCGATATATTAGAAAAAATTATTGAGTAAAATAAAACTAATTTTATGAACAAATTAAATGAAATCTTGGGAACAGCTAAGCCTCTTTTGGGAATGATTCATTTTCCGCCCCTGATAGGGCACAAGGACTTTCCTGGATTTGACTATATTGCTACAAAAATGCTTTCCGAAGCAAAGATTCTTGAAGACTCGGGATATGATGCCATTATTATCGAAAATAACTACGACACTCCTCATACGGAAAAAATAACACCTATGTCTGCTGCCATGTTCGGGGCTCTTGCTAAAATACTCGAAAACAAAATAAATATTCCGTTTGGCGTTGATATTCTTTGGAACGACTTTGAAACTTCGCTTTCTGTGTGTGCGTCTTCTAAAGCTAAATTTTTTAGAGTGCCAGCATTTGTAGACAGTGTTAAAACAGATTATGGAGTAATGGAGGCGAGAGCGGACGCCATTTCCGAACTCAGAAAAAGGTTAAACCTAGAAAACATAGGCTTATTTGCGGATATTCAGGTTAAACATTCGGAGATGCTCGACAAAAATAAAAGTTTATCGACATCCGTAAAAGAAGCAAAAGAAAAAAGCGCCGATGCCGTAATTGTAACGGGAAAGTGGACAGGAGATGCCCCCAAAATCGAAGACTTAAAAGAAGTTAAAACTGCAGTCGGGGATTTCCCTATTTTAATAGGCAGCGGTTCGACCATAGAAAACTTAAAATTGTTATCAATGTACGCAGACGGAGTAATTGTAGGAACCTTTATTAAAGACGGAGAAAATCAGGATAAAGAAAAAGAAATAAACCTAAAACCTTTTGAGGCAACGATATCAAAGGAAAAAGCTTCCGACTTCGCAAAAGAGTTTAAATCACTATTTAAATAGTTTCTTCTCTCTTGCCTTTGACGTAAACGTTCATAAAGCCTAAAATCAGCATATGCAAATTAACGAAGTTCTAGAAAGGGGTGTCTCCCAAATTCTCCCTGACAAAAAGGGATTAGAGGACCTGTTGTCCAAAAAGAAAATAAAACTTTATCAGGGTTTTGATCCTTCGGCCCCCTCACTTCATTTGGGAAACTTTGTGGGACTAATGAAGCTTAGACAGTTCCAAAAACTAGGACATGAGGTTATCTTTTTGGTGGGGGACTTTACGGGAATGATAGGCGACCCGACAGATAAACTTGCCACAAGAAAGAAATTAACAAGGCAAGAGGTTGCAGAAAACGCAAAAGCTTGGAGATCCCAAGCATCAAAAGTTCTTGATTTCGAAGGTGATAACCCCGCTAAGATTATTTTTAATTCCGAATGGAGCGACAAAATAACTTTTAAAGATCTTATAGAAATAACTTCCAATCTTACAGTTCAACAAATGATTGAAAGGGATATGTTCCAGGAACGCCTTAAACAAAAAGCCCCGATTTATTTGCATGAATTTTTATATCCCGTTGCCCAAGGGTACGATTCTGTTGCAATGGATGTTGATCTAGAAATCGGCGGAAACGACCAGCTTTTTAATATGATGGCTGGTAGAACTTTAATGAAAGCCATTAAAGGCAAAGAAAAATATGTTCTTACAACCAAGCTGCTCGTCGACAAAGAAGGTAAAAAAGTAGGTAAAACCACGGGCAATGCGCTTTTTATGGATTCCACTCCTTCTGATTTTTACGCAGGAATATTATCTTTCCCCGATGAAGTAATACTTTTAGGATACGAGCTTTTAACGGAGCTATCTGTAAGCGGTTTAGAGGAGAAAGTCAAAGAAAATCCTATGAAGGAAAAGAAAAATCTAGCTTTCGAAGTTGTCAGATTTTTATGGGGAGAGTCAAAAGCACAAGAAGCACAGGAAAAATTCGAAAAAACTTTCCAAGAGAGATCTCCCGAGTTTAATATCAAAGTAGATTCGGGTAGTCCGCTTGTTCAAACAATTATTCCTTTCACATCCCTTGCGAGTGCCAGCGATGCTAAAAGACTACTTAAACAAAATGCCGTAGAAGTTAACGGTAAAAAAACTACTGACGGGTCGTATGTAGTGCAATCCGGTGACGAAATAAAAGTAGGCAGCAGGACGTTTTTAAAGGTCAAATGATATCATCTAAAGGTAAAAAAATATTCAAAATCATAATAATAGTTGCAACCATTGCTCTACTGCTTAGTGCAATTCTTCCTTTTGTTGCTTATATCTAAGACTGCCGAATGGATCTATCATCTCCAATAACCGATCTACCAAAAGTAGGGCCCATATTATCCAAAAAGTTGGAAAAGCTGGGAATCAGGAAAATTAACGACCTTTTTTATCATGTCCCCTCCCGTTATCTTGATTATTCTCAAGTAACCACTATTAACGGATTAAGGGTGGGCGAAGTTGTTACAATTCACGCAAAAATAGTTTCTATTGCAAATATTTTTTCCAAAAAGGGAAGGCGAATGCAAATAGGAAGTGTTGAGGATTCAACGGGCAAAGTTATGGTTGTTTGGTTTAATCAACCCTTTTTGGTTAAGATGCTTTACCCGGGACGGCTTGTTTCGTTGTCGGGGAAAGTAGGATTTTTTAACAGAAAGATTTGTTTAACTTCACCCGATTACGAAATTATGGAAGAAGAGGAGGGTGAGACTTTTCATACGGGTAAACTTGTGCCCGTTTACCCCGAAACTGCAGGACTTTCTTCCAAGTGGCTAAGGACATTAGTTAGAGTAGCCTACGGGAACGAAGGAGTTCAAATTAACGACTTTTTGCCTAGGGATATTCTAGAAAGAGAAAACTTGGTAGGTATAAAAGAAGCTTTTTCCCTTGTACATTTTCCGAAAAAAGAGGGGGATGCGATAGTAGGACGCGAAAGGCTGGGTTTTAACGAGCTGTTAAATCTTCAGCTTAAAAGTGAATATAGAAAAATAAACTGGAAACAAAACAAAGTTAAATACAAGCTTAAAATCGACGGGTCTGCACTTAACGAATTTATTAAAAGTCTTCCTTTTGAACTTACCGACTCACAAGGTAAAGCTATCGAAGAAATTATGGAAGACATGGAAAAGCCGGTTCCCATGAATAGGCTTTTGGAAGGAGATGTAGGGAGCGGAAAGACAGTTGTTGCTGCCGCGGGTGCTTTCGCAGCATTCACTAACGGTTATCAATCCTTAATAATGGCCCCTACACAAATTCTTGCTAATCAACATTACGAAACGCTCAAAAAAATATTCGAGCCTTTTAATCTGCGAATTTCTTTGGTTACCTCTGCTAGTAAAAAGATTGAGCTGGGAAGAAGCGACATTTTTGTTGGAACACACTCTTTGATACACAGCAAGATCAGTTTAGACAAGGTTGCTTTTGTGGTAATAGATGAACAACATCGCTTTGGCGTAGAACAACGGGCTCATTTAGCTAAAAGGTCGGGTACGCCACATGCATTAACTATGACAGCAACACCGATTCCCAGAACGGTCGCACTTACAACTTACGGAGATTTAAGTTTGTCAGTCCTTAAAGAAAGCCCTAAAGGCCGCCAGATTGTTACTACTTGGGTTGTGTCCGAAGAAAAACGGAAAAACGCTTATGCCTGGATAGAAAAACAAATAAAAGAAACGGACTCTCAAGCATTTGTTGTTTGTCCTTTGATAGAAGATTCCGAATCCGAAACAATGACGGACATAAAGTCTGTTACTTCCGAATACGAAAAACTAAAAAAGATTTTTCCAAAAAGAAAGCTTGGACTACTTCACGGCAGAATGAAGGCTAAAGAAAAAGACTTGATTCTTTCAGAATTTAAAAGCAAAAAAATGGACATTTTAGTTGCCACACCTGTTGTGGAGGTTGGTATCGACATACCAAACGCAACAATAATGGTTATAGAAGCTGCAGAAAGGTTTGGTTTGGCCCAATTGCATCAGCTAAGGGGACGTGTGGGTAGAAGCAGCAAAAAATCTTATTGTCTACTGTTTAGCAATATTAAATACTCCAAAAGGCTCAAGGCTATGGAAAAAACACACTCGGGATTCGAACTTGCCGAAATTGATTTAGAGTTAAGGGGACCCGGAGAAATTTTTGGAACACTTCAATCCGGATTTTCCGAACTTAAAATAGCCGCATGGAACGATCACAAACTAATTAAACGGATTAAAGACTTGGCAGACGAGATAGTCAAAAACTCCAAAAAATTTCCGGAAATTACTAGAATGTTTAACGAAACTTCATTGATCTAGTTGACAAAGTATTTTATAAGTATTATTATAGGTTTACATTTTAATAAATGCGTTACTAGCAGGTTCGCGCCCTGCAAGCAGCAGTCAAAAATGACTGACGGAAGCTAACCGTAAAAACAAGCTAGAGTTTGTCGCTAAGCGGAGAACTCAAATAAAGAGGATTACCTCGAATTTGATTCCGGCCACAAAGCCGGTTTTTTTTGATTTAGGGGTAGTCGAAAAAGGGTGGTACAGTCCTACCAAGGGCCCCTTTGGGTACCGATTTTATTTTAATCGGCATCCGAAGGGGCTTTTTTTGTGCCCAAATAGAGGAGGTGAGAAATATGAATAAAGAAAACATTTATAAAACGGAAGGTGACGGAAGCAATTATCAGGTTTCTTTGATTGCGTCCGTTATATCTAAGCTAACAAAAGAATCAGGAACGATGCTCCCCAAAGAGCCGGGTGTAATTAAAGAGCTCTTGGAGCAAAGTGTTACCGTTGTCGCTTGGAGTGACGGTAGAGACCCGAAACCGATAGGTTTTGCAGCTGTTACTTTTAGCTGGGGTGGGTGGAAAGAGATTGGAGGTCTTGTTGTTGACAAAGAATATAGACAGCAAGGGCTTGGGCATTCTTTAGTGGCAGAGATTATCAAAGCTGCACAGGAAAACTACCCAGATTCCAACTTATTTGCACTCTGTAACGAGAAGAGTCTAAAACTTTTTTTGGATAACGGTGCAAAAATAATAACGGAACCCGACATGTTGCCCGCAGAAGTTTTTGGTGAGTGTATAAGCTGTCCAATGTTTAGCGATACAAAAGCCAAAGGAAAACTTTGTTGCGACATTCCTGTAATAATTAAGTCGGTAGTCTAAAAAACCAATGGAAATACTCAAAAAGTTAATCCAGATAAATTCAGTATCCGGGCAGGAGCAGGAGATTCAGATTTATATCAAAAATTTCCTGCATTCGCTCGGATTAATACCCATTGTTTATGGTGGTAATATTTTTGTGCAAATAAAAGGGCAGGATGGTGACAAATGCTTAATTTTTAACGCGCACACAGATACCGTTGCCTCGGGTGAGACTGTGTCTTGGCTTAAGCATCCAACAAATGCATATGAGCATGACGGGAAAATATACGGCCTAGGCTCTTCGGACAACAAAGCTTCTGTTGCCGCACTTTTGAATTTATGCCGGTTTTTTAGCAAAGAAAAACCTGAGTGTGATTTAATATTTACTTTTACAATTAAAGAAGAGGTCGATGGTTCCGGAACAAAGAATTTGGTTGCAAAGTTTGGTGGTTCCTGGCTTAAAAACCACAAGATTATTAGTGCAATAGTAATGGAACCCACGGCTTCCGAATATTTTTGCACAGGTCATACTGGAAACATGTTTTTAAAAGTGACAACTAGGGGTAAATCCGGTCACGGGAGTGTGCCGATATCCACAAATGAACACGCAGTTTTAAAAATGTACAAAGTTATAAAAAAACTTTTAAAACTTGGCGAAAAATGGGGCTTAGAATATGTGGATTTAAAAATAGGAAAACCTACTATAGCTGTGGCAACCTCGGTTAAGGCGGGGGACCTTACCTCACCCAACAAGTTTCCTGACAAGTGTGAGGCAACTTTTGATGTTAGAACTACTCCCAAAATGCACAAAATGTCTTTTAAAATGCTATCGGAATCAATCAAAGGTCTGGGAGATTTGGAGTATGTCACCGAACCTGTGGAGGGAGCTTCAACCGACATAAATTCAAAAATCGTTCAGCTTTTTTTGAATCAGAAAATCAAAATTAAAAAATTCAAAGGATCATCGGACTTGCCGTTTTTTACAAATATAGGCATTCCGGGAATTATTTTTGGTCCGGGAGAACCACAAACAATGCACAAACCAAACGAATATTGCAAAATCAAAAACATTAAAAAGGCGGAATCCATTTTGAAGCAGATAATTGTCCGTTTCGGGGGGTATAATTAGCCATGAAGATTTTCTTAGTAAGGCACGGCGAAACTACGGGCAATGTACAAGATTTCTATCAGACCGCAGAAACGCCGTTAACCAAAAAGGGGATTGCGCAGGCAAATTTAGTGGCAAAAAGGTTTGTTGGAGTACCAATTGATCTTATTTATTCAAGTTCCCATATTCGCGCTATGAATACTGCTCAAATCATTTCTGATGCAATCGGCGTAAGAGTGGAAATGTCTCAAGACCTTATAGAAATCACCAGGCCTAAAGAGGTTAGAGGGAGAGCAGGTAACGACCCAGTGGCAGAAAAAATAATGTCTCAGGTTAAAAATAACTTTGGCGATAAGTCTTGGAAATATTCGGACGAAGAAAATTTTTTCGACTTAAACGATAGGGCTGACCGTATTCTTGGCCATCTAGAAAAATTTCATCAAAAGGAAGCAGTAATCTGCGTGTCCCATGGGACTTTTATAAGGTTTATTGTTTCCAAAGCCATTTTTGGCCAAGGACTTACGCCGGAAATTTTTACTAAAATGAGGTACGGCCTCGGGTCAAATAACACGGGTGTAACCATATTGGAGAAAAACAAATACGGAGAACTAAAGCTTGAAGCCTGGAACGACACGAGCCATCTTTAAGACAAGCAAACCTTGCCTCTCGCCAAGCCTCGTGGTAAGCCAACTTGCGGCTTCGCCCAAAGCAACCTTGCCTCTCGCCAAGCCTCGTGGTAAGCCAACTTGCGGCTTCGCCCAAAGCAACCTTGCCTCTCGCCAAGCCTCGTGGTAGAATTAAGCCTATGGTACCGCTTCCAAAGAGAAAACATACAAGATCACGTTCTAACATAAGACGCGCAGGTCAACCCAAGCTTAAACTTGGGAACCTAACAAAGTGCAGTAACTGCGGCAAGCTTAGAGAATCTCACAGGGCCTGTCCTTACTGCGGTTTCTACAAATAAATTTTACAAATTTAGGTGCTTTTTCTTCTTGCCACATACACATAGTCTATTTATACTAACTTGATATGAAAACTTCGACCGATCCGAGGCACATAAGAAGGCGGGAGACCGTGAAAGCACTTTTTGCAGATACATTTGTGGCTCAGCCCGAATACTCGGAAATGGCCAAAAAAATAATTGAGGCCAAAGACGTGTTGGACTCAAAAATTCAAAAGGCGGCGCCCGCATGGCCGATTGATAAACTAAATAGAATTGATTTGGCAGTGCTCAGGCTGGCCGTATATGAGCTGGAAAACGAAGACACACCGCCAAAAGTAGTCATAGACGAAGCAGTCGAGCTTGCAAAAGAATTTGGCAGCGAGTCGTCTTCCTCTTTTGTAAACGGAGTTTTGGGCACAATTTACCAAGAAAAAGAAAAGTCAGAATAAAATGGATACCGAAATTGCAAAAATCAAAGAAAAAATAAGAAAAGAGCTTGCCGATTACTTGGGAACCGATCCCGAAGATATAGACGACGAGTCCGTTTTAACGGAAGATCTTCATATGCAACCAACCGACTTAACCGATTTTGCCGAGATTCTTTCCTCTGCTGGTTACGACATTTCTAAGTTGGACTTCACCGAAATTGAAACTTTTTCAGAGCTTGTGGATGCAGTTATGGCAAGAGAGTGATATGACAGACGTTAAAAAGTTAAAAGAAAGCTTCAAAAACAAAGATTTGTTCGATCTTGCCCTTACTCATAGGTCGTGGGTTAACGAACATAAAGGAAAAAGAACCCACAACGAGCGGTTAGAGTTTTTGGGAGATGCCGTCTTGGAATTTGTTGTCTCCAAAGAAATCTATTCCGCCTTTCCCGACAAAGAAGAGGGATATCTTACAGCTTTGCGCGCAAACCTGGTAAACACTGTTTCTTTGTCCGAAATAGCCAAAACTCTTAATCTTGGAGAGCTTCTTTTCTTGTCAAAAGGGGAAGAAGAAAGCGGCGGAAGAACAAACCCTTCGCTTTTGGCGGATACAGTTGAGGCAATAATAGGAGCAATATTTTTGGATTCAGGGGTAGATACGGCAGAAGAGTTCATAAGAGAGAACTTGCTTTTGGATTTGGAAAAGCGGGCAAAATCGCCGCTTAAAGACCCTAAATCTGTACTCCAGGAGTTTGTACAAGCACAAAGCTTAGCGGCACCCAAGTATGTGGTTTCCAAAGAAACAGGCCCGGATCACAACAAGATTTTTGTAATGGAAGTCTGGGTAGACGGTAAAGTTTGGGGGGTGGGAGAAGGCAAGAGCAAAAGCTTGGCCGAGCAGGAAGCAGCCTCAAAAGCCATATCCGCCAACATTAAATCTTAGCTACTGGCAGACACCTCAAAAATATAGTAAAATACGCACAATATGATAGCAATTCGCTTGGCAAGGCTTGGCCGCAAAAAAGGACCTTTTTACAGGGTTGTTGTCATTGATTCAAGAAAAAAGGTTAACGGTGAGTTTTTAGAGATACTCGGTTTTTGGAATCCGGCAAAAAACACCAAAAAGATAGACTCCGAAAAAGTTCAAGGTTGGGTTGCAAAAGGAGCCCAAATCAGCGCAACTGTTAAAAAGCTTTTAGAATAATATGATAGATTTACTAAACTTCATGCTAAAGGGTCTCTTGGGAGAAGAGGAATTTTCCGTTACCGAATCCGAAGCAGAAGGTAGAACTCTTTACTCCATAAAGACCAAACCCGAAAACATTGGACTGGTAATTGGAAAGGGTGGCAGAACAATTCATTCATTGAGGAATCTTCTTAAGGTTAGAGCAACCCTCGAGAAAAAAGCCGTCGGCCTAGAGATTACAGAGTAACAACTAAAGGTCATTCTCCTCGCAAATCCGATATCTTAATTCAAAAAATTTTTGTTATGGTAAAAACGGATCTTCTTTGCCTGCGGTATCAGTAGCAGTTATGGTGGAGAAATCAGGCATTTCTAAATTATTTATCATTTCCAAAAGGGTAGACTCTGCGCTCGTAAGTTCTGCAACTTTTTCCGTAAGGGCCGGGAGCTTGGTAGGAAGCGCCGACCAATAAGATTTAACGCTAATTGTAGACCTAGCAGTTCCGCCGGTTTCGTTTAATTTTATTTTATCGACAACGGTTATAGGAGCAAGAGTTTGTATGTCAAGTATTGTTTGAATCACCTGACCTCTTCCCCCTGTAATGTCGAAAGTTATATCAACTCTTTGCAAACCAGAAGAATCGGCAACCTCGGCCCCGCTTTTAATATTTCCTATTGTAACCCCGTTTTCTGTTCCCAAACTCCTAAGTTGTGACAATAGCACAACGGACGGGTTTGCTTCGGGAAAAGCAATTGTCGCGTTTTGTGCCCCCAATACAATGTTTTCCGGAACTCGTTGTAATGTTGATAATTTCTGATTTAAAGCAGTTTGGTCGGTTTGAGCTTTTTTAATGTTTGTCCTAAGTCCGGAAATCTTACCGTAACCAAAAGACCAAACAAAATAAGTTAACATTATTACACCTACCAAAGGGCCAAAAGCCATTAGTTGCATTTTTGTACCTTCGTTTAAACCTTTCATTTTAATAATCTACAATAAGTGAACTGTTACAAGATAACCGCTAGACGGGTTATAACCAAACGACGACAAGATTGAAGATTTATAAACTTTATTCTCAGAAATACTTCTTAGGAAATTTGTTAAATCTTCGTTATTTCTAAAAAGAATGGAAACATCCGTTTTCTGTGTATCTACTTCAAGTTCTGTTAAAGAGGAGTTGCCCACAAGTTCGCTTATAAACGGATCTATTTTTATCATATTTTTGGTGGAGTCCGGAAGATTCTTGACAGTTTGTATCTTTGCTAATCTATCTTTAAGTAAAACTAACTGCTGCTCGCTGCTTTCTTGTGCTGTAATTTGACCCTTAAGTTTGGTGTTGGCTGCATTAAGGTCTTGAAACTGTAGGCTGCTAATTACAAAAAATACGCCCAAGCCAAAACCAACTACTAAAAATATACCCAAGAAAATTACATTAAGCATTCTAGCCAATTTCATTAACTGAGCAATTGGACCACTAATGGTTGCTTCCGGAGGCAGTAAATTTATTTTAATAGCCATATTGTTATTCCCTCATGGCCAAACCTGACGCTACAGAATACAGAGGTGCATAAGGGGCCAGTCTTTGAGATGTCTCGGCATCAACCGAAATTTTGGAAAAAGGATTTGCGACTAATACTTCGAGGCCCATTAAGCTACTTAACGACGAAATCATTTGCGGCATTCCACTGCTTCCACCCGATAAAATAACTGCGGTGGGTGCGTCTCCCTTTTCCTCAGTTTGATAAAAATTAATTGCTTTTTTGACTTCATCAACAACCATCCTAAGGACCGGTTCGAGTGCAACCTTGATTTTTCCTTCCAATTGTTTAACTTCTAACCCGTAAGTTTTTTTGTATTCCTCTGCCTGGACAGGGGATATTCCAAGTCCTTGAGAAACTGCTCTTGTAAAAGCTTCTCCCGCGATAGGAATTGATCTGGAGAAAGATAAAAGTCCATTTTTGGCTATAGCTATATCAGTTGAATTTGCTCCTAAGTCCAAAAGTAGAACTGTTTTATCTACAGGTGCAAGTGATCTGGTTAGGGCAATCAGTTCGGTCTCAACCGCCATTGTGTTAAGGCCAGCAGCGGAAACGACTTTCATATATTTATCAATAACGACTCTGGGGGCTGCAACCAGAAGCACAATGACTTCCGGTGGAGTTGATGTCTCATTGCGAGATAAAATACTGTGCTGAATAATAGCCTCGTTTACTGGAATAGGTATATATTGTTCCGATTCCCATTTAACAGCGCTGGCAATTTCTGCGTCAGTTAATAACGGAAATTTTATTGTTCTGGTAAAAACAAGCTGCTCTGGCAGAGCTATGACAACCTCTTTTGATGAGACTCCGGCTTCGCTGTGAAGCTTTTTAACAACTTCGCCCAAATTAGCAAATTCTTTGTCGTCGGCCATCTTTTCCACAGACTGCCCTGCATACCCGACAATACCCGAAGCTGCCAAGGTAAAGGCCTCTCCTTCTTTTTGAAGTTCAACTATTTTTATTGTCTTTGATCCTATATCTATTCCTACCATATGTATTTACCCGGCCAACCATACGGCTAGAAGGGCAGTTAATAAATACTAACAATTTTTTACAACCGTGTCACAAGTAATTTAGATTTTACTAAATAAATTATTTACTAACACCAGACGGGCTATAAATCGCAAACTCGAAATCACTGGGTATTTCTGACCAACTCTGGAATACGTTCAATCTTCTTTGGCTTTGTCCCGCAACACCACTAGAATCAACAGCCAGGCCCTGTGTTGGCAATAATGCACCGCCCGCATAGGCCACATTAAAACCGACATTATGATTTTGATCTGTGTTGTAAAACATTCTGACTCTGGCATAATTAAGCCCTCCTTGGGTGTTGTATATACCCGCAGCTATTCCTAAAGTCGACAAATCTATGGTCTTTTGGAACGCAAAGACTTCACCGTTTATGGTGCAAGTTCCGGGATCTGGGCTAGAGAAGTTGTTTGTGGCAATTCTAGATAAATTAGGATCAAAAGCGGCTCTAGCAATTGTAGCGGTTGCAGGATTTCCGGGTGTAGTCTCGTAAACCACAGTAACCTCAACTGCGGGAGTGGATGCTAGCACCGAACTGGTACCGCTTTTACCCCAACACACCTGAAGATATCTTCCTGTGAAACAAGGGTGTTGGGCGTCGCAGACTACTGAGCCGGAACTATCGTGATCCATAAACCAAATAGTTGATGTTTCACCCGGAGAAAGATTAACGGGATAAACCAACGACTGTTGGCCTGAGGCAAAGTTTGTAACAGTGCTTGTAAAGTTAGCATTGCCGATCTGGCTTGTGCCACCAGTACCCAATATTAAAGCCTGTTCGACTCCTGCTTCTGCTGCAGAAAACGCCCGGATTGCGTCTTCTGATCTAGAAGAAACGGCGACATCGGTTACACTCCTTGCCAAGACGAAAAGAACCAAAGTAAGAACTACGGCTAACGACAGTAGAACCAAAACCAAGGCTTGGCCGCTGCTATTTTTATTATCCTCAAAAAAACCCATTAACTAATTAAACATCAAAGTTAGAACAACTTCAACATAAATTTCAAAATAAGAAATATTGTCTTAATTGCTATTTCCAAATCCAGGAAAAAATTGGCCTTTTCCAAATACTCACCGTCGAGTTTCATCCATTTTTGAAAGGACATGTCGTGAGATCCATTTGTTACCCATTCACTTGTAATACCGGGTTTGGCAATATGTCTTTTAAAATCGGTTTGGCTTAGTCTATCGGCTTCGTTCAGCGGCAATGGCCTGGGGCCGACAATGCTCATCTCTCCTTTTAAAACATTTATCAACTGAGGCAATTCATCTAGGCCTATTTTGGATAATATTTTTCCTACCCCTGTAAACCTCGGGTCGTCGGTGATTTTAAATACAGGGCCGCCCACTTCGTTTAACTTTTTTAAGGACTTTTTTCTTGATTCCGCTTCCATAATCATAGACCTAAATTTATATATTAAAAAAGTTTTACCTTTGTAACCGGTTCTTTTTTGTTTAAAAATAATGGGAGGTCCCTGAGAGAAAAATAAAACCAAGCATATTACCGCAAAAACAGGGATGGCAAACAATAGGCCAAAAAATGCCACTACTAGATCAAAAATTCTTTTACTGGGTGACTCTAGATAAACGGAATATTTGTTCATTATTTAGTTATCAAATATCTTCCCATTACCAAAAAATCTATCGGGTTGTCGTAAAAATCGTATAACGCCTGTTCCGGTTTCTCTACAATGGGCTCGCCGTCAACATTATAGCTAGTATTGAGCACACACGGAATTCCTGTTTTGTTGTAAAAAGATTTTATGACCTTATAGTACAACCCGTCTGTCGGATTTACAGTTTGCACTCGACAAGTTTTATCTTTGTGTACGACGGCGCTTATTAAATCTATTTTTTCAGATTTTGTTGGTAAGCAATAGTTCATAAAAGAGAAATTTGTATCGCTTTTGGGAACTTCGAAAAGAAAATTAATTTTATTTTCTAAAACCGAGGCGGCAAAAGGTCGAAAGGGCTCTCTTTTTTTTATAAGATTTACCTTGTTTTTCATCTCACGATTTTTCGGATTTGCAATTATGGACCTTGACCCGAGGGCCCTTGGTCCAAATTCCATCCTACCTTCAAACCAGCCGACGATTTTGTCTTTAATCAACAAATCCGACACTCGTTCCGACAATTCGGTATCACTTTTAAACTTAACAAATTTTACTTCCTTAATTTTTAGAAGCGTTTCGATATACTCGTCAGAATAGAAATTGCCTAGTTTTAATGATTTCAAAGTTTTTCTTTTCGGATTTTTACCTGTCAACATATAAACAAAAAGTGCCGCCCCGATTGCACAGCCGCTGTCAACTGTAGCACCGGGATTGAAAACATTTTTAAATTTAGTTTTTTCAAAAATTTTGCCGTTGGCCAATGAATTTAAAGCAACCCCTCCACCTAACGATAAATTCTTGGATAAAGTTGAGTCATAGAGTTTGTTTAAAACCGAAAAATATATATCTTCTGTTACCTGCTGTATGCTTGCCGATATATCTTTGTGCCTTTTGCTTATTTTTCCACCGTAGACGCGCGGTTTGCCGAGAAGTTTTTCGAACTCTTTAGTCCACATCTTGTGAGATCTGTCGTATGAAAAGTATTTTTTATTTACAACAAAATTCCCGTCACCCTGAACATTAATCATTTTAAAAATTTGTTCTTTATATATGGGACTGCCGTAAGCGGAAAGACCCATCATTTTGTACTCATCATTGTTAACTTTAAATCCTAAATACGAAGTGAAGGTGGAATAAACAAGCCCTAATGAGTTGGGGAAATTTAGACTCACTATTTTTTTAAGTTTGTTGCCCGACCCCTTCCACAAAACAGTTGATTCGTATTCACCAACGCCGTCAATTGTTAAAACAGCCGATTCTTTGTATGGAGACAAAAAATAAGAAAAGGCCGCGTGAGAGGTATGATGCGGCACAAAAAATATTTTGCCTTTAAAACCGGTTTTTTTTCTAATTGTTTTTTCGACTTGAATCTTTTCACCAAGTGCGTCTTGAATGGTGTTTAAAAAATACTTAAAGGAAAAAGGAAATGTTTCAACATAAGTCGTGAGTATCCTCTCTAGCTTAAGAACTGGTTTTTCGTAATATGCGATCGCATCCAAATCGCCAATAGCTATCCGAGAAAATTCTAGACACTTGTTAATTGCTTGCTCGGGAAAACCGTTGTCATGTTTAATTCTGGTGAATCGTTCTTCTTCGAAAGCACAAACAACCGATCCGTTCTCTATTATGGCGGCTGCGCTGTCGTGGTAATAACTAGATAAACCTAATATTTTCATATTAAAAAGGTGACTCTAGGTCTTTTTTGTTAAACAACGAATCGGGAACAATCCAAAAGTTGTTAGCCTTATTATCTTTTTTAGAAAAATATTTAAAAAACTTGGCAAAGCCCACTCCAAGAACATAAACAGGAATTAAAATGGTTTTAAGAATAAATATGTTAATTTTTTTAATCATTAAATGAGAGGGTAGAGAAATATTGGAACAGGGGAAAATTGAACAAAAACAACCAACAAAGAAACAATAATTAAAAATATAAAAAGCGGAATTAACCAAATTTTTTTAGTTTTGGTTATTAGAATATAAATTTGCCTAAGGGTCTCCATAAGTTTTCATCAAATATGAACCAATTGAGTTCACCACCAAATTGTCAAAATCTCTTGTTGGGTGAAGTTTGTCGGTTGTGTCTTTTTGCTCATAAGCTTCTGGGCCACCATATGGAAGGGATTCTTCAACCATATCTACATATGGAATGCTTCTGTTATTCAACAGTACTTTAATAGTATTTAATTCGCCTGTCCACTGTGATTTACCGAAAATGGGATATATAACAAAAAGAAGATCAGTTTTATTTTGTGAAGAAATGTGCTCAAGTGTATCAAGCGACTTGTTCATGGAGGCAAGTTTTGAATTCCAAACTTCTGTGCTAGGCCCAGCGTTCTCAAATTTTTTATCTAATAATATATTCTTAAAAAGCAAAACCCGATAGATACTTGATTTTTCAAACATGAACTTGTTCAACTTAATACTAGGTTCTTCGGGCGATGACATAAAAGTTAATTTTCCATCCAAATTAAGAACAACCGGCGAAAAATCGAAGTCGTTTAGTGTAAACTGTATAATTAGGAGATCTGGATTCAACTTTGTTAAATGATCTTGAAATAGGCTTACTTCTTGTTTAGTGTTATATGACTCCACGCCAATCTTAACTACTTGAACTTTTTTTTCTTTAAATATGCCCATAGAAATGATATTGTCCTCCAAAGGCTTACCTATATTGGCCCGGTTTGTATTGGAGTCTCCCAAAATCATTATTTTAAATGTGTCATCGTCTTCATCTCCCAAAACTTTTGAGTCATTTTGTTCCTCCAATATTTCGGGGAAAGAACAGTTTCCCCAAACAGGCTCAAAACCCAAGTCAGACGAGGGTTTAAAACAGTTTTCATTGTTAAAGTTGTCATCAAAACTACGCCAATCTTTTATTGAATTTTCTAGGATCTTTGGCTCGATATATGTGCTGGAAAACATGTCAGAGAATACCAAAGCCAACGAGAGGAAAACAAAAAAAAGGGTCGCAGAAGTTATTTTGCTTTTCATTTTTTGACAGCAACCAAGGACTTAACAAACAAACCATATTTTTCTTTGTAAATTTTTGCTTCAGGAAAAAGGGTTTCCATATCAGAATAACTCAATAAGTTCCAATCGCTATGTATATGCCTAATGCCCAACCAGTTGATTATCTTTCCAATAAGTATTTGGATATTTCTAGGTAAAAAAATAAATAGCACAGGCATTAGCGTATGACTTTCAACTAGAAAGTATTTATTAGGCGTCTGAACAAAAAAACTTTTACCAACCCTTGCTATCTCTTTAGCAAAAGCTTGTTGTACAACAAAAGCTTTTCTTTTAAAAACTTTGTTACTCATGCCTAAAATTGCCTTTTTGTTTCCGGTTACATGTTCTATTACCGAATTGCATAGTACTATATCAAAAGACTTGTCTTTAAAAGGTAGTTTAAAGTCTGCATTAATTATCTTTGTTTTGAAATCATGTTGCTTATTGGCAATATCAAGTAATTCAATATCATAATCTGCAACAACAATATTTTTTCTGTTAAGTTTGTCTGGGAATTTTTTTATAATTTCGTTTATATAGCTCCCATCACCTCCGCCAAGATCCAAAACAGTCTGTGTTTTTCGGGGTTTAATGCTTTTAACAAAAAGTCGAGCCCTACTGTTTCTAAAACTATTCAGTTTCATTTATTTAAGCAACATTATATCTAGAAGATAACGAAATTTCATGGTATAAGTGAATGCAAAAATGAAGGTTAAATTTAAAACTGATTACGCAAAACGTTTTGCAGAAATTCTACTCGCACTTACAGAAAAAGAAAGTAAGATTAGATACGCCAGAACATTTTTTGGTAAAGGCTGGGTATTGCTTTTTCCTGTTATTCAAATGCTAGTAATGGGTTTTATTTTTTCTTTCTTTATTAAGTTACCAAATTATTTTCAATTCTTGTTTGGAGGGCTTTGTATTTGGAATTTTTTTTCAATTTCCATAACACGATCTTGCGTTAGTTTGGTCTCAGAGAGAATGTTGGTTCAAAAATCAAAGTTTCCAGTTGAAACGGTACCACTTTCGGTTGTTCTTTCAAATCTGGAGAACCTCATAATATCCGCAGTGTTGTTCATACTCTATTTGTTAATTACTAACAGCCTCGAGAGTGTCGATATCGCACTTCTATCTTACTCTCTAATAATGCTTATACTGCTAACGTCTGGTATTTCACTTCTGGTTTCGGTAATAAACGTATTTAGAAGAGACGTAAATTTCATAATACAATCCTTAATTCCTTTATTGTTTTATGCCACACCTATTTTATATAGACTTGACGACATTCCCGAAAAATTTCGCTTCGTTTTAATGCTAAATCCTATGAGCAGTATTGTAGTGGGATTCAGGTCTGCTTTCATGAGTCAGGAAACAACTCCATTTAATATGGTTGTTATTAACATTTTTACAGTGACGTTTATTTTTATATTGGGAATCATGGTTTTCAAAATCAACAAAAACAAAATACCAGACTATTTATAAAATGGAAGATTCAAGGGAACTTATAAAATTAACAAACGTAACCAAAGATTTTTATATAAAAAGAGGCACCTTTTTCGCCGTAAAGTCTCCAAAGAGAGTTACCGCGGTAAAAAATATTAATTTAACTATTTCAAAAGGCGAACGAATAGGAATAGTGGGGGCAAATGGTTCAGGAAAAACAACTCTTTTAAAAATTATCTCTGGAATAACAACACCGACAAAAGGAGTAGTGCAAGCAATAGGCAAGATAGTATCAATAATGAAAATTGAGGCTGGTTTTAATCAAGATCTCAACGGGTATGAAAATCTAAAACTTAACGGCTTGTTGACCGGAATGTCCGGCAAGGAAATTGAGAGAAAGACTAAAAAAATAATTAAATTTTCCGAGTTGGAAAAGCATATGGACTCACCACTTTATACTTATTCAGATGGGATGCGCTTTAGGCTTGCTTTGGCTATCGCGTTTGCAAGTGAGTGCGACCTGCTTTTGATAGACGAGGTGATAGTCTCAGGAGATATAAATTTTCAAGAAAAGACAATAGACACTATAAACAGCATTCAAAAAAAGGGAGGGGCAGCTACAGTTATTACTTCACACATACCTTCCTTTGTTTGGGCATTTTCTAATGTTTTTTATGAAATGCAAAACGGAGAAATCAAAAAAATTTCTTACAAAAAAATGGAGAGCGAGGTTAAGAGAGTAGATGCAACTTGGAGAAAAAAGATCTTAACAAAAATATGAAAAAAATACTAAACGATTTGGGACTCACAACTTTGCTTAGAATATTAACATTCAGAAGTTTTGATATAAACATTTTCAATAAACAGTTTTCCAAGTTATTAATCGACGTTTATGACGGATATTGGGGACATTCAGTTTCAAGAAAAAACGGAGATTTAGGGTTTGGGTTTTTTCATTTTGGACTCATAGCAGCACACAAACCAAAAAGAGTTTTATGCGTCGGTTCTCAAAAAGGGTTTATACCCGTTATTTGTGCATTGGCTTGTAAAAGCAACAATAAAGGTCATGTAGATTTTGTTGATGCCGGATTTGATGAAGGTCACCCAAAAGCCTGGAGTGGCATAGGTTTTTGGAGAAAAGTAAATCTGAATAAGCATTTTGCCAAGGCGGGAGCAGAAAACTGGATAACCACTCATGTTTTGACAACAGAGGATTTTGCCAAAAAAAATAAAAGAAGATATGACTATATTTATATTGACGGGGATCATTCCTATGAAGGAGTAAAAAGAGATTATAAAATTTTCTGGCCACTACTAAACAAAGGTGGATTTATGGCGTTTCACGATGTTCTAGCAGAAGGGTCGTTTAGATCTAAATATAATTTTGGTGTATGGAAGTTGTGGAAAGAAATAAAGAATGAAAAAATTTATTTTAGTCGTTTGCCGGGACTGGGAATACTGCAAAAATGAAATTTCCTGAGAATGCTTCTAATAAAATAAAGATGTTTTTGGAGTTTAGTAAAATCAAGTCTTCTTTCTCAAGACAGCACTCTGTGAACATGCTCTCCTTGCTAACCCCAAACATAGATAGAAATGCTCTCTACGCTCACAAACAACTAATAAAGTTTAACCCCGATAATCACGGAATGTGGGTTAATCAATCCGAAAGGACCAATAAACACAACTCCCAAAGGCTAGAGTCTGAAGTAATTCAAATGACACTTGGTCTAATGGGTTGCCCAAGCAGTAAATTTACCGGTTACTTGGGCAGCGGGGGCACAGAATCAAATATCTATTTGGCATGGGTAGGCAGGAACTATTTAAACAAAAAATTCCCGGGAGGAAATCTTTCGCTGCTAAAAACCGACTTAACACACCACTCAATAGACAAAGCCTGCAACATTCTCTCGCTCACAAGTCATACCCTAAAACTAAACGAAAAATCGTGGTCTATTGACTTAAACGAGTTTTCAAAAACTATACAAAAATTGTCACAAACTGGTTACAAAAAGTTTTTACTACCTTTGACTTTGGGTTACACCCTAACAGGAACATCAGATGATGTGGAGGCAATATGCAAGGAGCTAAAAACCCTTCAAAAAAAGTTAAAAATAAAATTCTATGTTTGGATTGACGCCTCCTTCAACGGTCTGCCATCTGCAGTTAGAACCAACAATTTTAACCCTTTCAAAAATCCTGAGGTAAAAGGATTGCTTATGGACTTTCATAAAACAGGTTTTGTTTCACTTACAGCTGGCATGATTCTGTTAAGACGCGGTTTCGAAAAAAATGTCGAGACAAAAAGTATATATCTCGATTTCAAAGATTTCACCTTATCGGGTTCTAGAACAGGCATACGAGCGGCAGAATGTTGGTATACCATTAAGAGTCTAGGGCGGAAAGGTTACCTGGACAAATACAAACAAATTATCAACAGCAGAAACAAAATAATAAATTTTTTGGAAAATGAAAGTGACTTAAAAATTATATATAATGACCAAAGCTTGCATTGCGGTGTTATTCTTAAAAGCAACAAAAGCAAAAAAAGCTTTTATGAAAAAAAATACGGTTTGAAATTTAAGAACACAAAGTTATTGTTTACAAAAGGAAAATTAAATTTTTTAATAAGCCGATGTTTTTTTATAAATAAATGAAAACAAATATCCATATCCAAGAATTTACTTTTGACGATGTTCTTCTTGTTCCAGGAAAGTCAAAATTTGAACTCGCAGAAGAGAACACTATCGAAATTTCTTCATACCTAACTAATAAAATACGCATAAAAAATCCTGTGGTTTCCGCCAATATGGCGACAGTTACCGAAACGGATATGGCAATCACAATGGCGGATTTGGGTGGGGTTGGAATAATACACCAGTTTATGGATTACGAAAGACAACTTAAAGAAGTCAAAAAAGCAAAATCAAGGTCGGAAATAGTCGGTGCGGCAGTTTTTAGTTATGGAAACAAAATTTTAGAACACTCGCTTAACCTAAAAAGATCTGGCTGCGACGTTCTTGTTGTAGATAGTGCAAACGCACATAACAAACAAGCAATGGATCTTATCTATCAAATTAAAAAAAGGGTCAAAATTCCATTAATTGCAGGCAATGTCGCAACAGCAGAAGCAGTTAAAGACTTAGTTAAAATCGGAGTAGACGGAGTAAAAGTCGGTATAGGTCCTGGTTCACATTGTACGACAAGGTTAGTAACAGGTTTTGGAAGGCCTCAATTATCAACAATCAAAGATTGTGTTTCGGTAGGTAAAAAATACGGCATTCCCATAATGGCAGACGGCGGAATCAGAACTCCAGGCGATGCCGTTAAAGCAATAGCTTTTGGTGCAAGCACAGTCATGATTGGCGGTATGTTTGCGGGAACCAAACAAAGTCCCGGAGATTTGATAAAAAAGAACGGAGCCCTATACAAAATGTCCTGGGGCAACTGCACCAACGAGGCTTATAAGTGGACTTTTTCAAAAGAAAACATCAAGTCTCAAATTAAAAAAATCATTAAAACCTACTTGTATTCACAAAGGGAGGATTTGTCTTCAAGTTTTTTGGAGGAGGGTGTATCTGGTTTAATAGAATACAAAGGCGACGTAGAAAAAATATTTTTAGAAATAGCTGGCGGGATAAGGCGCGGCTTATGGTACGGTGGTGCCAAGGATATAAAAGAGTTTCAAAAGAAAATAAAGTATGTTTTAATCACAAACTCTACACTCCAGGAAAATAAAGCCAGAATTGCAAATGACTTCTAAAATATTAATAGACACGGACCCGGGTTTCGACGACTCGATCGCTCTGCTTTTAGCGCTTTCTTCCTGCGAAAATAGAGTGTTTGGAGCAGTATCGGTTTTTGGCAATCATTATTCTAGGCTAACTTATTCTAATTTGTCGTATGTTGTAGAAATTGCAAAAAGTCTTGGAGGGGATAACCCATTGATTGCTAAAGGTGTAGACAGACCGTTGATTAAAAAATATTCACCATTTTACAAAATCCACGGCAAAGTAGGTTTAGGCGCGAGCCAACTCGAATATACTAAACATAAAACAATTGTAGACTTCGAGAATGTTTATAAGAATTTTTTAAACAAAAACATTCCTAACAAAAAAATACTTATGCTTGGACCATTAACAAATCTTGCAAAATACCTTGAAAAATATCCCGAAATGATAAACAAACTTCCGGAAACTGTTGTAATGGGCGGTTCGTTTTTTACAAAAGGGAACTACTCCGAGTCGATTGAGGCAAATTTCGGACACGACCCAGAGGCAGTATCAGCGGTTTGGGGTTCCGCTATTAAAAATGTGGTAATTGTTCCACTTGATGTTACCGAAAAGTTTGTGTTTGATCCTGCAGAACTTATCAATATCAAATCTAAAAAATTGAAAAATTTCATTAAGATTTCAGGGGAGACATACTTTTCTTATTATAAAAATAACAAAAATGAACCAAAAGTTCCTATCCATGACGCTTTAGCATATATTTACACACAGAAACCGGAATATTTCGAGGTATCATACGTGGGCACGAGAATTAAAAAAGATGGACAAATTGTCCTCGACAAAGATTCGAGTAGAAAATGTTTCGTAGTTTGCAGCTTTAACAAATCAAAGGTATACAACTACTTTTTCAAGCATATGAATTTTTATACTTAAGTTTATTTAATGGATAAATTAACAAAATTAGTTGCAGAGAAAACAATTGAGCAAAAGTGTGCTTACATATCGGCAGAATTCGTTGAAGACTTACACATCAAGGTCCGCGGTAAGTATGTTAGATTTCATAAAATTCTCTGGGATTATTTACCAGAATCGAGCACTAAGGTTTTAACAGAAACGGCAAAAGCCGTTTCAAAATTAGCAATTTCTTCAAATGCGGAGATAATTTTAGGCATAGAAGCATCCGGAATAGCTGTGGCGTCAGTAGCCAGTGTTATATCTGGTAGAAAATTCGGGTTTATAAGAAAGAAGAGTAAAACTTACGGTTTGCAAAGAATCATCGAAGGTGAGTTTTCAGAAAATAAAAGAGCCATCATCGTCGATAATTTTTACTTTTCAGGTGGAACTCTAAAATCAGCAATTAATAAAGCAAGGGCAGTAGGGCTAAAAGTCATTCTTGCAGTATGTGTTGACGGATTCACGGAACTAGCAAATCCCAGAATGATTAACGGAGTGCCTGTCAAAATACTTATAAACAACAAGGAGAAGGTTAAATATTTACTAAAGAAAAAATACTTTCCTAAAAATCTGACACCTTATATAGCTGATTATATTGAAAATCCGCTTCTTTACATTGAAAATTCCGAAACTTATATAAACTTTACCAACGAAATTAAGAAACATAAAAACAATCAGGTTGTTATTGAAACCAAAAACAGAAGCCATCTTAATAATTTTTACAAAAAAATATTGAAGTTCCTGAATGCCCTAAAAATACCCATTTAGAAGACTTATTTAAATTTCCAGCTGCTCGAGTTGGTCCTTTGAGACCATCATGGTTCATCTTTATATTTTTACAGTCATGAATGCACAATATTCCTCCAAAAACAAGTTTTTTTGTCCAGTGCCTTAAGTCGGAATCAATCGCCAAGTCTGTGTGATCCCCGTCAATAAACAAAAAACCAATTTTGCGTTTGAACTTCTTTTGTGCTTCAAAAGATTTTTTGGGAATTATCTTGATTTTATTGGCTAAATTAAATCTTTTAAAAAGCTTTCGACAATAATTAAGATTTTCCTTAATGTTATTAATGTTTAAATATTTAAGATGTTCTAAAAGATAGGGTTTCGAGATTGCATCCCTTTGGAGATTAAAAGGGTCTACGGTATAAAGCTTAGAGCTAAAATTCAAACTTGACATAGCCGACGCAATTACAACAGCGGACCCGCCGCGCCACGTACCTATCTCGACCACATCCAATTTTCTATTGGCGTTGTTTAAATATTTAACTAAGGCAAAAATTTCTCTTTGTGTAATTAATCCTTCTGGTGATGGGAATTTCAAAATGTAAGTATCTAAAGATTTTGCGGTATCAAAAAAAATTTGTTAAATATAATGTAAAAAAAGTCGGGAAGTTCAAATATGTAGTTGCCTTTAAGTTTAAATAAAATATTTGCAACAAGTTTAATCATTTGAAGTAATAAATTTATAAATCTGTCTTAAGTAAGAGACGGAATAATTTTCGTTGATATTTTTAGACCACAAATGTTCAATTTTATTGAAATCGTCCGTGATCGTATGACCTTTGCTCACAAACAATTTAAAACTTGGGTCATCGGTTTCGTGATAAATCGATGAAGATATCTCCTTGTTTATTTTTGAAACAATATTCAAATTGTCGGTAGCTAAAAAAATCACATAGGACGGATGCATTTCAGGTGTAAGACTAAGGAAATACACTTTGTTAAATGTTTTTCTTAAAGTGTGCCCAACAGAGTTAACCAAATCGTCACTCCCGTCCGATTTGCCAATAATATGTGTAATAAATATGCCTCCAGTATTTAACTTTGACTTAACAACTGTGTTGAACTCGTGTGAATAAACATGGGCGACAGGTGATATGTTGGTTAAAAGGTCATTGTATATAATGTCATATTTAGTCTCCACTTTTCTCAAGTACAACCTTGCTTCTTGATTGATAAAGGAGTTTTTTTCATCATTCCATCTACCATTAACAACTTTTATCATTTCCAAAGTTTTGGGGTTAATGTCTACCAAATCATATGAGACATCGTTATCGCTCCAATAGTCTGTGTATGTGCCCAGCCCTGCTCCCAAAATAAGCATTTTGGGGTTGTCTAGCGACTTTGCAGCATAATATATGAATTTTTGATAACTAACTATTTTATTTTCTTTGTCAAAACACCCTTGCTGGTTTGAGTCGATCAAAAGACAATATATCCCGAAGCTGTTGGTAGATATATTTATAATTTCATATTTGGCATCAAAGTTTGTGTATGAATATATTATTCTCGGATCTTTTGTTTTGTTTTGAGTTAGCACTTGGCCTGTCAAAATAACAAACACCAAAGCAACATAGCCAGGGAAAAATCGATAGTTCAAAAGTAAACCCGTTAGCACAAGAAGCATCGCAGCCAATAAAAATATGGCAGTTAGCGACAAGTGTGGGATCAACAAGTAGGAGGATATCAACGCCCCAACAAGTGACCCCAAAGTTCCCAGGGCATAGACAACCCCAATTAATTTCTCAGTCGATTTTTTATCAAGAAACAACAATCTGGTTAAAAATGAAGTAGTAACACCCATAGAAACAAAGGCCAAAGAAAATAACAAAGAAGAAGCAACCAAAGGGGCAGAACTTAAAGAAAATTTGTCGGAAAAATTTAATATTTGATTACGTAAGCTAAACGGAAGTATTGTCATGATTGCTGAAATTAACAAATTCATCTGTAAATGGTTAATTTCTAGATTTTTAAAAATTTTTGATCCAAGTAAATATCCAAACGAAAGAAATCCCAAAGTTACACTAATTAATGCAGTCCAAACATATATCGTTGAGGCGTAGTAGGGAGCTATTACTCTTGATCCAACTACCTCCACAACCAAAGAAACAAGTCCGTTTAAGAAAGAGACAAAAAGCAACAAGTTACTGTTCATTTTATTTTGTAAAGCAATTTGCGGATAAATCTAAATTTGAGGTATTTAGGCAATTCTAATACTGTTGCGGATCTTGTATTACCAGAAATAGCGCTACCTACACCATGTGTGTCCATGCCTAGCTTTTTTGCTGGAATAATATCCATATTGTCAAAGTCACCGACCATAAGAATTTCTTTGGGTTTCAGGTTAGAAAACTGCAAAACACCCCTAAACATCTTAAGATTTGGCTTGAGTGTTTTTTCACTATCCGAAGAAAAGACCTTTTCAAAAAATCTAAGTTTTCCTGGCTTCTCTACAAAACCCAAACGATCTAAAACCTTGAAGGTGTTTTCTTGAGTAGAGTTTGTCAAGACAAAGTGTCGATACTTTTTAAGTTTACTAAACAAACTCAACAACTCTGGACTACGTTTAGCAAATAAATGGCGCTTAATTTTCTTCTCCATTTCCAGAACTATATCAAGTTCGTTTTTTTTGGTAATCAAAAAAGCAGTCTTAATCCAATTGTTGTTGGCAGATACTTTTTCGAAACGCTTTTTTGCATAAACCAAACCATCGCCTGTGTATTTAGAACAGATGGAAATTAAAACTTTTTTAATTGATGAGGCAGTTTTTTCGCTATAAAAAAGTGTCCCATCCAGATCCCATACTATAGCTTTGATTTTGGAGTTCATTTTAAGTTCTTCCGTATAATTTAGGTATAAAATTTTGGAGTGATTTTCTCGTTCTTTTGGAAACGTAGTTAGACATAAGTATAGATGATGCTAGTGAATGCAGGTTCTGTAGCTTGGCATCAACAATATTTTTGTCATAAACAAAGTCTGCAATTAGACTCAAGTTACTAAATTCTTTTATATATCCAAGTTTGTAAGTCTGGAGGTAAATATCCGGTCCGGTTCTGGAGATATAGTTAAGTAAGATGTTTTTTTGTTTATTTGTCTTACGAGATAAATAAACAACTTGAATGATATTTAATTTATAAAAAAATATTTCCAGTATATACAAAGCTTCGGATAGTATTGGAACAAAAAGAATAGGAGAGTGTCTAATTTTGATTAAGCGAAGCTTTGGATTAACCATAGATATTTTTAGACCTGATAAAAAGATCTTCTCTGACAAAATTATATGGATTGACTTTAATGTTGGTGTTAGATGAGTGCGTATTGTATGCATACAACTTTCGATTTATATATTTATAATTATCACCGTACATTTTTATTAAGGGTAAATACGTACACAAGTCAAAGCAATACCTAAACCATTTTGTAGAATTTTCCATAAAATTTGTTTTAGGAATACTATTGAATGAATCAAACCTAAAAGTCATCGGGTGAAATACACGAAAAGGCTCTCTTAAAAAGTTTCCGTTCTTGATGGATGATTTTTTATATCGAGTGTTTAGTAATAGATATTTATCATCTTCAGACTTATTGATATATTCATATCCGTTCCATATAACACAACTACCATAAGTGAACTTTAATTCATGGCCTGAGTACTCCTGTGCAAGATAAGAAAGTGCACCCTTGTCTACCAGCCAATCGTCGGCATCTACAACCACTACAACAGAGTTGCGTCTTCTAACATATTTGTGCAACATGTCGTAGGCATTAAATACGGAATACAAACGGTCTTTTCTAAAAACGCATTCGTGCTTTTTAAGTCTTTCTTTTATATAGTTGATTTCACTTCTGCTATAATCCGAGGCGTCGTCTACATACAAAATTTTAAAATTTTGGTAGGTTTGATTAAGTACAGAGTGAACACTTTTGTCAAAATATTCAAATGAATTCCAAGATCTCATCAGTATATAAAAAAACGTTTCTGGGGAAGTTGGTTTCAACATATTTTAATTTAGACGATGCTTTTTTCGCCATTATAACACTCACGTTTTGCTTTATTGCCTTATCAACTATATTTGGCACATCACTAAAACTAGCAACAATACTACTCATGGCCACAGGGATAATCTTATACATAAAATATCAGAATCTTTATAGAAGTTTTTTCCTTATAGCTTTATTCTCTCTACCAATTATCAATCCTGGTAAATACTACGAACAGGAGTTGTTGGGAATATCCCAGATAACAAACATTTTGGCTTTTGACTCGGGTAGATATGTAAGTTACGGTATAAACTTAACTTCAATATTCTTATCAATTTGTTTGGTTTTGGTGTTTGCGGAATATTTCAAATCCAAAAATAAAAAGGGGGTAATAAAGCACCTAATTGAAAAAAATACATATTTAGTAATAGCTGCATTTGGCTTCCTAATTTCAGGGTTAGGCACAAGCATTGTTTTTTCACCTTTTGTGAGTCTTTCATCTGTATGGACAATACAATACTCACAAATTTTCCTTGTAGGTTTTCTTTTTTATTTTTTTTGGAGATCTCATCCAAACAACTCTAAACTGTTTTACTCAACAATCTCAGTAATGATTATTCTCCAGACACTTATATCAATCGGTCAATTTATTAAACAATCAACTTTGGGGCTACCGATAGAGGTTTACTTGGACAAGCAATTTTATTACGGTGCAGACGAGATAAGCAGCCTCGCAAGAGTTGTTGGCACTTTTTATTATCCCAACGGGTATGCATTCATAGCCAACTTAATTATTTGTTTTTTGTTACCGAAAGCGTTCAAAAAAAACAGCTTATACACATTGGCTGTTTTAGCTGGATATTTATCCATTGCATTGACCCAAAGTAGGTCAAACTGGATATCGGCTTTTGCTATTTTTGTGGTTTACTACAATGTTTATCTTAAAAATTATAAAAACATATTGAAATTTGTAAACAAAAGAGCATTTTTATACCTAACCCTAATAATTGTAGCCGCGCTGTCTTTCGTGGTTACACCAAGATTACTGATATCCGCCAACTTTTATAACGAAAACGGGGGGTGGGAATTAAGAAGTAAGATGTTTACTGAAGGGTGGGAGGCTTTTTACAATTCACCATGGTTTGGTTTTGGCGCAGGAACAAATGAAACAGTACTAAATTCTTATTTCCCAGATGGAGTTACTTCAGTATTTCCATTGCCTGTTCTCCTTGCCCCCCTACAGATGCTTTTGGAATTTGGCCTTATCGGTTGTTTATTTTTTATAATTCCTGCCTACATTGTGTTGCGTAGAATCTTTAACAAACTGGCAAAGGGGCTTTCTTTGGTGTCCGACAATTTGGTCTTTACATATATTTGTGCAAATGTAGTTATATTAGTTCATTACTTTTTCCAGAATCACTATGGCGCAATGGAGTTCACTTTTTTGGGTCTTGTATTAGGGTCCGGGTTGATTGCATCAGACATTGAAAGCTGATATAAAGACCGTATGGAAAAATATAAAAAAATTTCAAAAAATATAACCTGGTTCGACAAAATCGCAGTTTTGGTTTTCTTAACTATTGTTCTTGGAGTTTTTGGTTTTTTTTACAGAAAGAGCCAGTATGTTGATATAAAAATTAGGGTTACCGACAAAGATGTATTGTACGCATGGAACAATCCCCAAAATTGGTTTGCAAACAGATTTGTAGTTGGAGACTCAGAAAAAGATTTATTAGGTAATGACATAGCAAAAATTACAAACGTTGAATCGTACAATATTGATAATTACACGAAAGCTGTATATCTAAACATTAATATAAAAGCCACTTATGACCCCAGGACGCGTCAATACAGTGCCAGAGGCAAAAAACTGTCTTTTGGGACACCTGTGAAATTTAGTATGAATGGAGTTTCTTTCGACGGCCTGGTAGTAGACCCTCCACATTCTAGTCAGGACACAAACACATCCTTTGTAATCTCAGAGGTGTTTATCAGGGGAATACAAAGCGACTCCGCAGGAAAAACTTTTGTTGAACCCGAAGTCTTATCCCAAATAAAACAAGGGGACGTTATAGAAAGCAGTAGTGGAGTAAAATTTGCAGAAGTCTTGAATGTTAAATTAACAAGCGCTGAACATGTGACTCAAGATTCAAACGGTCGTTTATATCTCAGGTATGATCCTCTGTACAAAGACGCACGGGTTTTAGTCAGATTCAAAGTTAAGTCAGTAGGAAATGAAAAATATATTTTTAACGACTACCCTTTAAGAATAGGTAGTAAACCCGCATTAACATTTAAAGACAAGTTTATTGTGGGGGAAATAGTTAAAATCAATAACTAGACTTATATACTTGTCGGTAAATTTCTAGAGTATGTCTAGCGCAATCTCTCCAGGAAAATTTTTTAGAATTTTCCTTACCCTTGACTCCAAGGGCTCGACCCTTTTTTCTATCTTTTATAAGAAGTTGCATTGCAGACTTGATCTGCAAAACTGAGTAGGGATCGACCAGAATTGAAGCACCCCTAGACACCTCTGAACAAGCTCCAAAGTTAGATGTTATAACAGGCGTACCTCGTGCCATGGCCTCCACGATTGGTAGGCCAAAACCTTCGTATATCGAGGGATATACTAATGCTATAGACTTGTCGTACAAATCAACCAATCCCATATCATTTAGTCTTGAATAAACCAGTACTCGTTTCTCCAAACCATATTCCTTGATTAACTTGGTTATTCTTTTTTTGTTATCTTTCCTGGAAATAACAATCGCCAGTTTTATACTTTTGACAGCATTGGGTAGTTGAGCATAAGCTTGAAAGATTCTCCTTGTGTTCTTGCGTTCGTTAAAATCAGCAAATGCCAAAAACAAATTCCGCTCGGAGCTGGTCTGCCTTTTATTTTTTAAAAAAACATCATCAACCCCCTCCAACACAACATCCACCTGTTTGTTTTTTGCACTCAACTCTTTTTTCATAGCCAAAGTCGGCACAATCAACCTTTTGGAATTGTTTGTCGTAAAAAAAGATGTAACCTCGCTTACTATACGGTTTAAAATAAATTTGCCAGCTATCGGATACGTATATCCCAACTTAACATCATGAACTGTGCTAATTACGGGGATTTTATTTAAAAAAATATCTCCAAATGGGGTCAAAAAATGGAAAAGATCCAATTGTTTTTTCATTGCGAAAAAACTTAAAAAAAATT
The DNA here is from genome assembly GCA_964600575.1 of uncultured Gammaproteobacteria bacterium. GTDB lineage: Bacteria > Patescibacteriota > Microgenomatia > UBA8517 > UBA8517 > CAZRGC01. Next base: position 258,441 of record CAZRJH010000001.1, read on the forward strand.
GCCTGTTTAAAAAGGGTGCCACCTTGGGGGTCAAAACCAGTTTAAAGTTTTTTTGATTTGGTATGGAAATCTTGGTGTTACTAAAAAGCAAATACTCATTTTTTTTATCCAAGCGAGCTAAATTTTTAATCAAGTTTCTGGAATACCTTCTGTTTCCGCACTCAAAAGGAATGGCCATACTAGAAGCATCGATTCCTATTTTCATTTAAGTAAATTGATTCTACAATCTTGTCGCGATATTCCAACACCCAAATGAAAATATTATTGGTAAACAATATGCACTCGGAGTCGGGCGGCACTGAAACATATTATTTTAATATCTCAAAACTACTGAAGAGTCATAATCATCAAATTGGTTTTTTTTCTACATTTGATAAAAAAAATAAAAAGACAAAAGACTATATTAAAACTGTCAAATACCCAGAGTTAAACAACATAAACTCAAAGAATTGGTTAAATATATTCCTAAATTCTCTTTATTCAGTTAGGAACAAATTTGAATTTTCAAACACACTGGATGAATTTAAACCGGACATAATTCATTTTCAAAATATTTATATGGCAATATCTCCCTCCATCCTCCATGAAGCTAAAAAACGAAACATACCTTCGGTTATGACAGTTCATGATTACAATTTGATTACACCAAACAATATTTTTTTTCATAATGGAGCGGTTTGCTGGGTGCCTTTGCAAAAGGGTTATCTACACATTATTTTCCACAAATGTGTACGAGGGTCTTTTTTTGGAACTTTTCTAATCACAACCATCCTAAAAATTCACCGTGTCTCAAAAATATATCAAAAAAATATTGATTTTTTTATTTTCCCTTCAACTTTTTCAAAACACCTTTTTGAGAAATCCGGACTAAAAACATTAGACAATCTGGTATTAAACAATTTTGCTTTTAAAACCAAATACAAAAAAGGTAACCCCGGAAAATATGTTTTATATTTTGGACAAATTGCCGAGCATAAAGGAGTGGAAAGCATACTTGAGGCCGCTTTTCGACTTCCACAGATAAATTTTGTAGTAGTAGGCGAGGGGCCCCTGACGGAAAAAATAAAGGATGCCGTAAAGAGAATGCATTTGATCAATGTAAAGGCATTCAAATTTAGGACCAAAAAAGACTTAGCAAAAATTATAAGAATGTCCATGTTTACAGTGGTACCTTCGATATGGCCGGAAAATCAACCTTATTCAATTATCGAATCATTTTCGTTTGGAAAACCAGTCGTAGCTTCTAACATCGGAGGAATCAATGAAATAGTGAACAATACAAACGGAATATTGGTAACACCAAACAACATTGAAGAGCTAACACATGCCATTCAACGTTTATGGTTAGACAAAAATCTAAGAGGACAGTTGGGAGAAAAAGCAAAAAAAGATTTTCTATTAAAATATTCGGATACTCTTCATTACACAAGATTAATGTCAGTCTATAAAAAATTAATAAATGAAAAGAAATAAGATTGCAGTTATTCATGACATTTTAATCGACTATGGAGGAGCCGAACGAGCTTTGGAGTCTTTTTTAAGAGATTTCAAAAATTGCGATCTTTATACTTTTTATTTTGATTCAAAAAGTAAGACTATGAGAAGAGTAGTTGGCAAAATAAGGGTGCGAAGTTCACTTTTTCAATTCGTTCCAATAAAACATTTGGGTAGATTTGTCTCTTTTTTGAAACCCTTTGCCTGGCTATATTTTTATTTACTTAGAATTCCCGATTATCAAACAATTGTTTCTTTCTCAAGCTCCTACAATGCCAAACTTGTAAGAAAACGGGGTGCGCAACGTCATGTTTCTTATATTTTTACACCTCCAAAATATCTTTACAAAGAAACTAACGATCTTGTATTTATAAAAAAATTTCCATTTAACTTGATACTGAAACCAATTTTTGCAGTTCTTCGTTTAATTGATAAAAACTCTGTTCAAAATATCGACTTATTGATAGCAATATCCAACACTGTAAAAAGGCGTATTAAAAAGTACTACGACCGAAATTCGGACATTATATATCCGCCAGTAAATATTCAAAAACCGACATACAAAATCAAGAAAGGGAACCACTATCTGTTTTTATCCAGACTCGTAAAACAAAAGGGGTTAGATTTAATAACAGAACTTGCGAGTAAATACGACATCAAAATCAAAATAGCCGGCGCCGGTTACATGCAAAAAAAATTGCCTTTTAATAAAAACATAGAATATTTGGGTTTTGTGCCCGAAAACGAAATTTCAGACACCTATGCAAAGGCCAGAGCAACAATATACTGCGCCAAAGACGAAGACTTTGGCCTCGTGCCAGTCGAAAGTATGTATTGCGGAACACCGGTCGTCGCCTTTAAAAGCGGGGGGGTAGAGGAAACAGTAGTAAATAAAAAAAGCGGTATTTTTTTTGAAAGCTTTAGCGTCATTTCACTCTACAAAGCAATTAAAAAACTTGAGAGAATAAACTTTAGAAGCAATTCTGTTAAACGTTATGCCGAAAAGTACAAAAACAAATATTTTCTCCGGAAGTTTAAAAAAGTACTTGGGTAGAATAGTAAATTTTTTAAAAGATTACAAACACATATTTGTAATCTTTGCGCTTACCAGGATTATTTACACTATAATCGGTATATATTCCGTACCCAGGGAAGACGCTTTCAGAATACATCCCATAGAAGAGAAGCGTTACACAACCATAAAATATCTTAATTTTTGGGCTAAGTGGGATACTGCATACTACTTGGAGATAGCCAAACAAGGTTACGACAAAACGACCCACCCCAACGGTAAAGCAAATTACGCTTTTTTCCCACTTTATCCGATTACCATAAATTTGTTTAAAGGTCTTTTTTTTGGAAAAGAATTTATTGCGGCTTTTTTTGTATCCAATCTGTGTTATTTAATAGCCTGTGTTTATTTGTACAAACTTGCCTCATTGGACACAGACAAATTTGTGGCACAGCGTATAACAAAATATACATTTTTAATTCCTGCCGCTTTTTTGTTTTCGGCTCCGCTTTCCGAAAGTTTGTTTTTAATGCTAATTGTTTTAAGTTTCTACTATGCCAGAAAGGATCAGTGGCTAAATTCAAGTATACTCGGACTTCTGGGATCGTTAACGCGTCCGATAGGCGTTGTTTTGTTTTTACCTCTTGTAACAGAGCTCCTTGATTCAAAGCTGGAAATTGTGAAGAAAATTAAAAGTTTTCTTTATTTATGTATTGTTCCGATGGGAATTTTCATTTTCGGGTTTTACGTAAGGTCACTAACGGGAGATTTCTTTGCTTTTATGAAAGTTCAGTATGCCTGGGACAGAGCAATGATCAATCCGTTCTTTTTATTGGCGATGCTTTATGTGGTAAACACGCCTTATACAATTTTTGTCCTTTATTATTCTTTGTCTATATCCACAATGTTTGCAATATATTTTAAAAAATTAAGACCTTCTTATTGGATACTAGCAATATTAATGTTTTTTATACCCCTATCAACAGGGCCTCAAAGTATCGTTAGATTGTCACTTCCCATTTTCCCGTTGTATTTTATACTTGCAGATATGACCAAAGACCCAGAAGTTGATAACGTCTTAACCGTTACTTTAGCGATTCTTCAAGGCGCCCTGTTTGTTGCTTGGATAGCAGGTTCCACCATTGTTGTTTGAAAAAATGAAGATAGCCATTTATTACCCTTGGGTTTACTCAAAAAGCGGGGTTGAAAAAACCATACTTGCTATGGTTTCGGACAAAAGAAATCAATACACGATTTTCACAAATCATTACGATAAACAATCAACTTTTGAAGAATTTTCTGATTTAGAAGTTGTGGAACTGGATAAAGTTTCTGTAAAAAGAGATTTGTTAAACGTACTTAAGGCGGCTTTTACAATAGCAAAACAAAAAATTGATCTGAACGACTATGATTTATTATTGGTAAACAGTGAAGGCCTTGGTGATTTAATTCTTCTAAAGAACAGCTATAAACCTGTAATTTGCTTTTGCCATACTCCATTAAGGCCGGTTTTCGACTTGTATTACAAAACAAGAATTTTGGAAACATATAACACTTCTAAAAAAATATTATTTTATTTTTTTTCAAAAATTTTTACGAAGATTGATCGTCTACTTTGGAAAAAATACGACCGCATTATTTTTAACAGCAAAGAAAGTTTTAACCGTGCAATACGAGGTGGCCTAGTCAGCAAATCTTCTACAAAATGGAGCATACTGAATCCTCCGTCCATGTCTGATAATAAAAACATATCAAAAACTTTTAACAATTACTTTCTTTTGCCGGGAAGGATCATGTGGACAAAAAATATTGAGTTAGCAATTAACGGTTTTGTTAATTTCAAAAAAGATAGCGCAGGAAAAAAGAATTACAAACTTATAATTGCAGGCCACCTAGACGCCAAAAGTCAACAATACTTAGAGAACCTTAAAAAACTTACTAAAACCAGAAACGACATTCAGTTTGTTATCGATCCCGACCAAAAAGAACTAGACCTGCTATATCTAAAAAGCATGTGTGTTGTCTCCAGTGCTTTTAACGAAGATTGGGGCTTAACCCTTTTGGAAGCCAATGCTTTCGGCAAGGGGGTAATTGCAATTGACCGAGGCGGTCCTAAAGAGTCACAAATTAATCAAGAAACTGCAATTTTAATAAAAGAAAGCACAAAGGCAATGTCGGAAGCTTTTTCAAAGATGGCAAAAGTTAAGTATGCAAAAAAACTAGGCAGAAACGCTTTCCAGTTATCAAAAAAATATAATAAAAAATATTTTATTGACAAACTTAACAAACAATTTCAGTTAGTTTCGGATTCACGAAAATTGCCCAGATGAAATTCATTAACTGCTTTTTCCAGTGAACCTACTTTAGGGTATAGTCCATACATTTCGTATCTCTCAAGATAGTCTTTGCAAAAATCACCATTTTCTTTGATTATTGAGCAATCGTTTAGAACTTTTCTAAAACTTGAAACGTCATTCATGGCAATATATTCGGAGGCAAGTTCTACATAAAGGAAACTCATCGCGGGCGTTAATCTAATCGATTCCTTTATGCAAGAGATTGCATGTTCAAAGTACCCTGCTCTAAAAAAAATTAGAGACATTTTGTACTTAATGTTTGCCAACACCTCGGGATAGGGTTTATCCACAGCAATAAGTATGACGGGGGTGATTTTACTTTTAATATCACTTTTTGTTCCCATGCTAACGTTCTTTAAATTCAAGCTTGAGGTACCCCCCTCAAAAATTGTAGGAAAATACTTTTTATTTTCCCTAATGTATAAATTTGAAGATAAATCTATTAACTTAAGAGTAAGGTCAAGATTGTCTTTTTTAATAAAATACGATGAAGCTTGTAGTAAATATTGGGAAAGTTTAAATTTGTCGCTATTATATAGGTAACCAACTTCAGATATTAACAAAAGTATAATGAAAAACAAACTAAATAAAATAATATTTATTTTTGAGAAGTATTTGTTTTTGGTGTTAGGCATGTTAAATCATTTAAAAAAACCGAGTAAATTCCAAAAAATAATCTTAACAGTAATTTTAGGATTATTTTTAACTATTTACTTCACTTTTCCGCTCATAGCAAACCTCCGGACCAGCTATCCAAAAAATTCAGATTTTTATCTTAATGCATGGACTTATTGGTATACCGCCAAAAGTGTAGTGGACGGATCTATTTTAAATACCCAACAATTTTATAATACCGACCACCTTTATCCGTTCCCCGGGACATTAGCACAACAAGACTTTATGCTGCTTCCGTCTGTATTGCTATATTTACCGATTTTCACACTCACCAAAGACCACATATTAAGCACAAACGTCTTAATATTTATGACTTATTTTTTGAATTTTGCTTCCTCTTTTTATTTTATCAAAAAAATAACAAGGGAAACTTTAACCGGCTTGTTTGGAGCAATGGTATTCTCGTTCTCTCCAAGCGTGATTAATCTCTGGGGCGGGCATTTGGAATACCTTTCCCGTTTTATAATTCCTCCGTTAACTTACTTTTTTTTGAGTTATTTAAAAACACCAAAAATATTAACCGGTTTTGCTTTTTTTGCCTGTTACACGGCTTTATGGTTTACATCAATAGTGCTAGCTTTGCTAACAACGGTTTTGTTCCTTGTTGCCGGAATAATTTATTTTTTTTATAAACTTTTTTCGGCAAACAAACACAAAAGCAAATTAAAACTAGTTTGTTTTGCTTTAACAAGCATTATTTTTTTACCTCTAATTTGGAGGTTTTTTAATTTTTATATTGATTATTCTAAAAAAGAAAATTTTACAAGGCACGAAAACGAGATTCGACAATACACAGTGAGCCCGCTGGACTTCGTGATACCGTTTCCAAACAATATTCTTTTTGGATTTTTGGCCAAATCTACAGAAAACTTAAGAAACAAGAACACCGGTCACGAATTCAATTATCAGGAGCACACCATGAGTTTTGGATATCTTCCTCTAGTCTTCTTGGTTGTATCCGCTATTTTTTTTACCAAAACCAGGCGTAAAACCAATAAAAAGTTAGTTGCAATTATTGCTCTTGTTTGTTTAATTTTAGCTTTTGGACCGAAAATCTATATTAATAACACCGAAGTAAAGCTTCCGTATTACTATATAAGTCAGGCGTTTCCTCCACTCCAAGCCATACGCACTCCAACCAGAATAAAATATATAGGTTTGTATTTTGTTGCAATTTTGGCATCTTACGGTTTAAGTTATCTAGGCAAAAAGTCAGGTAAATATAGGAGAATTATATTTGTATCGAGTCTTTTGGTTCTAACCCTGGAGTACAAAACACAATTTACAATAAACAAACCCGAGTATAAAAGGATAGATTACGATATTTACAAAAAAAAGGTTTTATTTTTACCAATCAAGGACGACTTCGAAAAGCTAAACAATGCATCTTACTCAATCTACAACATTGTCCACAACATAACTACCGTAAACGGATCTACGGGATCAGAATATCAAATTAACGGTTTTTTTCCTTTTGTTTACAATCTAAAAACTTATTCTTTTAATGAATATTGGTTTGAACTTCTAAGTTCGATCGGCGTTGATTTCGTAATAGTCAGTAAGACCGAAAACAATTTTGTAGACATCCAGACAAGTATGGCTAAAGTTGGGGAGTTAACACTTAAAAGCTTGAAAATTTATGAGGACGAAAATTGGTTAATTTTGGATGTAAAAAAGTTTTACAAGCAGGGAGTTGTTTGCCTGGACCCTTCAGTTAACAACCTCGGGATAAAATTCAATCTTATGTCTGATCCCTTATCAAATAAACATCTGCTTATTTATAGCGGAATCAACAACAGAGACTGCAATTTAACATTTTTAAATCAAAACAGGTATGTTTCTATGCAGTACAAGCCGTCTTTTCAAAAAACAAATAACAAAACTTACAAAAACTACCTAATTATGCCTGTCTACCTTCAAGCAGGCGGGGAATATTCGAACGAGATTCTGCTGGAAAATCCAAACAATGAACAAATAAATGAAGTCGAGATTGATTTAAACGGAAGTATATTTATAGTTAAAAACTCAAAAGATTATTAGTTTAATTTATTTAATGTAGTATTTAATAAATGTTCAGTATCGAAAAAAAACTTACACACAGCTTGTTCGACCACTTTGCTTTTCTTGTCGTGACCGTCTTAATTAATCTCGGTTCGCTCGGGGTATTTACGGCAATTTTTCTTTATTTGGGTATTGTTTTGGCATGCTTGCTCGTTGGGTTTAAATTAGTAATTCAAAAAAATATATATTTACCTCGTCACTATGTAATTTACCTTGTATTTATAGGCATACTGGCTATACACACCTCAAAGTTCAGCGGAGATTTTTATTACTTTTGGATTTACGCTTCAGGTGCTGTTTTTTGGCTTTTGGCCGCAAATTTTAAAAATGTTTTAGAAGAACACTTTTACTATCTGATTTACACGCTCGGCTTATTAATGGCAACTTTATTTATAACAACTTCCATTAACCCCATATCAACACCCAATTTGGCAACTCTTTTTGCCCCTGCAACTTCCGCCGTAAAACACAGCAATATAGGCGATTTATGGTCAATAATAATTGTTGCCTCTGTAATCTATTTTCATAAAAGAAATAAGGTAATCGGTTTGATATTTATCGCCGTTGGTTTACTTTTTATTGCGACATCCTTTTCAAGATCTGCTGTTGTAGCATCTGTTATTGGAGTCGGGTTTGTAATTTTGAAAACCAGATGGGTCCTGTTTAAGAAGATATTTCCGCTTTTTTTGGCTGTATTTGCTGTTATTTTTATCACCATCAGTCTCTCTAAATCTGTCTTGTTTTCGCGGCCTTACTTTGCAGAAGCACTATCAGCACTTTTCAACCGTCCGCTTGGAACGGGTTTAGGTAATTTTAGCCTTATAAGTACTTCTTCTAATTTTGCCCACAGTATTTTTCTTGAAGTTGTGTCTGCGCTTGGAGTGTTTTCGATACCTTTTATAGTCTGGTTAGGTTTTATGGTAAAAGACATTTTGGTTGCAAGTGGGGAGGATATAGGCTATTCCGCGGTGGAACTTACAATACTTGCAATATTTATGTTTACGCCCAACTATATTATATTTGGCCTTGTTTGGCTTTGGTTTTTGACAATCGGACTAAAAAGAGAAGACTAAACTTGAATTTGTTTCAAGATCAATTTCTTTCCAAAGAAATACCTAGAGAATTAATCGTTATAACCACCGGCATTGTTACCCAAAAACTTCCTTGCGGTAATGTTCCGCCAAAAGCCTCATACTCATCTTTCTTAAAATGCACTCTGGTTAAACTCCCGTCCTCGTTTTTTATTCCAATTACATAAACATACTTTTCTCCGTCTATTACTCTTTGTTCCAAATCTGCCGAGACAAAAGTGCCGTAAATTTTAGTCTCTTGTCTAGAAGCTATGTTTGAAGTTGTATAGTCGTAAATTTTTTCTATACTGGTCTTATCAACAAGTTTTATCTTCCTTTCCGAAGCAACCACAACCTCCTCAACCTTTACTTTATCCTTTCTTATAATGTAAACGGTAAGGAAAAATCCGCCTACACACAGTATCAAAGCAACAAGGACAACAATAATAACCCGCAAATACTTTTCTGAGCCATTATCAGAATCCATAATTTATAATAAACCAAAGTTCTACATAAAACAAAACGTTAGTTTAAAAACAAAATGTTATAATTTGCAAAACTGTGGCAATTGAATATATTGCAAAAATCTTAGACAAAAAAATAATTTCTTACTTTTTTTTGTTTTTTCTTTCACTAAATTTAATCTTAGCTTCAATTGGGGGCAGTATGACAACTCCACTTTTTTTGTCGTTTATTATTAACTTGTTTTTTTGGGGAGTTTTGTTAACGGGTGATCATCCAATAACTTTCCCAAGGTATTTTAAGTTATATGTTCTTTTTTTGGCCATAGGCCTTTTGCACTACATTTTTTTTAAGGGAAATATAAAGTTGTATATGATTCTTGTTTCCGGAGCGATATATTGGATTACCGCCTACAATTTTAAAAGTCAGATTTCTAAATTATTACCATTTGTTTTACAGGTCTTGTCTGTCGTGATTGTAATATTTTTTTTGGTAAATATCGGTAAGGATCTAAGATTCGACGTAACAGAGAACCTGTTTCATCCAACTGCAACCTCTAAACATAACCACATCGGTGATCTTTTTGCTCTGACACTGGTGTCAAATATAAAACATGTATCTGCAGGTTTTAGATTTAGCAACATAGTTTTTATAGTTGTTTCCTTGATATTTATGGCGATTTCTTATTCAAGATCTGCTGTTGTTTCACTTCTTATCTCTATTGCTTACTTGTTTTCGACATCAAAAAACAAGCAAAAAATTTCGTTATTTTTAAAAATACTTTTTGTAGTGGGAGTATCCCTGGTTGTTTATTTTGGTCTTCAGAAAACGACTATTTTTTCAAGACCGTATTTTGCCGAATCTTTTTGGTTACTTTTAAAAAATCCGTTTGGCATCGGTTTTGGCAATTTTCCCTTGTATAACCACAATATCCAAGTGGTTCATAGCATTATTATGGAGATAATAGTAGGCTATGGTTTGTTTTCTATTGTTTGGATTTATTGGTTTTACATCTCCTTAACTCAAGTTCTGAAATCCGATAACAATAAGGTGCTAAGTGCAGTATATTTAGGCATTATTACAAACTTGGCTTTTGACCGCACATATCTCATACCTACTTTTGTATGGCTCTTGTTCGTTATTTTAGGAGTACTTGAGCAGGATACCGGGGCAGACGTATATTTATGATGAATATTGACATTTATTTTTATTAGTCCTATAATATAGCCATGTTTACAGAACGAAAACTACCACTGTGGGCACGATTGACTTCGGGATTTGTTATCGGAGCACTTCTTTCAGGTTGTATGGGAAAAACCTTTGGAACAGTTACCCCAACGGCAGAGTCAGCTTCACCTACACCTATGAGTGAACCTTACTGCGACTCGCACATGCTTACAATCGAGCCGCCTATGGATTTAGACGCCATCAACCCTTATGTGCTACCCATAATTTCCGAAAATCTAATGGGTCCTAGCGGAGTTGGTAGAATCACAGGTTTGAGCAGAGTTACAAACCCTTCCCCCGACTACGTCTCCAATGTCAAAAAATCAGCACAAGACAAAAATCTCCCTTTGGATGCAGCTAAGGCAACGGTTGTCGAGTTCGGGATGGAAGGAGACTCTAACAAATCTTGTGCACCCTTAACTATGATTTTAGGAGAAGAAAAATCAGACGGAACCCAACCTGCTTATTTAGGTTTTGCCACGGAACAAATTGACTCTGATCAAAACGGCACCCCTGATTTGGATGTGCTCGTGCCTTCGTTCGACGGCAATATTGATACTTTTTTACCGCTCGGACAAGTAGATGCCAATCCGGGAGACAGCGTTGTTCATGTAGGCACAATCGACCAACTGGACCCCAACTCAATAAGTCCAATTTTTGAAATAGACCAGGAAAGCGGTAAAGTTACATTCTATCCGCCTTTTTACCAGGGTGAAGGCTCCGGATCAGAAGCGGGAGTACAGGTAGAATCTGCAGCTAATTTTGTTAATGTCTCTTATAAGACAGAGGGTGCAAATCCTACTAATATCTTAACACCAACCCCGTCCGCACCTGTCACAGAAGTAACCGTAGCTCCTCCTGCTACGGAAACACCCGAAGCCAGCCAATTCCAAGTTTGTTCAGCAGAAAATTATGCAAATTGTGCCATACCATCCCAAGATTTGTTTAACGGTAATTACTTAAACTGGCTTAAAACTTTACAAGTTGAACAATTTGACCCTGCGAAAGTTGAACAACTTCAATGTTTCGGAAACAGTCAAGAAATAACATTTGTAGGTAGTCCAAGTAAAAATAATTTTGCAAATCCTGATACTGCAATGGTAAAGCGAGGCTTTACATTTGGGGTAGTAACTTTACAGCCGGGGGAAGTGGGTTACGATTTTCCGCAAACCAGGACCTTCCTGATTTTACCCGCTTTTTCTTACTCAAAGAGTTTAAATACGGGAGTTTGGAACCTTTTTGCATACAGAATAGACGGTCTGGCTCCCGAAAAAGTAGTTGAATTTGCTAGCGGTTGGGCAAAATCCGGCAATCTTATGGTTATGTCAAGCCAATATGAGTCGGGGACGGGTACAGAAGTTGGTAATCCTTACCACAGAAATCCTTTGGTTGTTAACACATTCAACCTTTATCCCGATATGCAGACCAAACTAGACAATTTTGGTGAAAATTGTGACCCTGGCTACATTAGTGACCCGGGAATAATTCTTGAAACAAGTTACACACGCTAACCTCAACAGTTGCTCCATTAAAAAGAGTGTGATTTAATTGATTTGGATGAAGCTACATTATCGTAAGTTAGGCATTGTCTTTATAATGCTGTCAATTATTTTTTATATTCTGTACGTATTTTTAGGAGTGGAGAAAATTCAACAACCCTTCATGTACACAAACAAGCTCGAATCTCAGATTAAGGAAAATTCGATTAGACAACTAAGAGATCATCCCAACTTAAATTTTTATAACGGTATATTTGCCCAAAAAATATTTTTTAACGACAAATTATACGGTTTATGGATTGTTAACTTTAACGGTTTAAAGTACCACAAAGTTTCAGCATCAACAAAGTTTTCTTATTTCAGTTTATGTAAAGATCAAAGATGGATGAACCCCCAACAGCGCCTTTCAAAAAATGATAATATAAATTATAAGGACTGGTTGAAAATGATAAGACAAGGCGATTATATTCAGGTGATTACAGATAAAGAAAACAATGCCGTCACTACGGAGATAATAGGCTATGATTGGTGGGCTTTTTCCAGCAAAATACCAGTCAACTATTTTCAAACAAGATGTCAAAACTAATTAAAATTTTACTAACAGTATTTGGTCTTTTTGTATTCTTCGGTATCTCGGCTAAATTAAATCCCGTAAACGCGCAATGTGTATGCGCCAACTGGGAATATCATCCGTACACATGCACAGTAGACGAAAAAGATGCTTCGGGTAATGTAATAGGTTCCACAACGGGTTGGTGCTCATATGCAATTTGTACGGACAACAATTCTTACAACGGCTGTACATCTCCTCAATGTGATCCTGGCACGTACCCTTGTAACCGTGCTAGTGATGGGTATTGCTGCCCTCAAAACGAACCACAACCAACAACAAACCCGGGATGTACTTCCAACTGCTGTAGCGGCTGTAGTTGTACCAATAGTTGCACAGGAAACCCAGCAACATGTGACCAAACAGCACCCACCAATTTAAGTACAACAAGACTGTCATCTACCAGTGTTCTATTGCAGTGGACGCCTGGAAACCCAGGAGGCTCAAATCCATATCAAGCCCTTTATGTAAGCACCAACCCAGACCCGCAAACGGGTTGCGCAGGAACTTCGGGAGGTACAAGTGTCTGTCCTGTAAAACAGGATAGCAGTACTACTGCAATGGCATCTACTCAGTCGTCATATACAGTTAACAATCTTTCCGCAAATACTGTCTATTACTGGACTGTCATGAACATCCAAGATGCAAACTGTGCGTCTTACTCCACCTCCTCTTCACCATACGTATCTTCTTGTAGTGTTACGCCTTCAAGTGTAACCATTAACCACGGTTCTACTCAGCTAATTACATCAAGTCTTACATCCGGAACCGGAATCACACAGGTTACATTTACAAGCAACGATACTTCTAAAGTTACGGTTAGCCCTGGTAGCGACGCAAGTTACTCCTATCAAACAACTGCTACGGGTGTTGCACCCACCTCCTCAGCAGTAACGATTACCGAGAATGTTTATGTAACAGGTGGCACGATAGGGTGTACAAATAACATAACAGTAAATGTTTTGGCCGCTTCTCCTTGGTGGCAGGTAAAAGACGCAGATGTTGCGAGTACCGGGACTTTAAACAGCGCAGTTCCAACCGGAGATTATTTTAGTCTAGCCGGTGCAGGAGGATATCCAGGAATCCCTTCTTACATTGTATCTACAAGCCTGGATAATCTTAATGTTTCTCAGCTGGGGTGGCTTGTTCAATCAGATAACCCGACGGCAAGGCAATACGATTACAGTTTCTTTAACAATCAGGTACCCGCCGATGCTGTAATAACAACCCTATCAAGTAATGTTTTAGACCAGGCTACCATTAATGCAAATGTAACACCTTCTTACGGATATTATTGGTATAGATATGACGGATCAACAAGCGGTTTAGACTTAACAATCAACTCCGACTTAGTTTTGGGAACCAGAAAGGTAGTAGTATTAGCCGAATCATCCAGTGTGAATATTAGTGCTTTGGTAAACTTTACAAAAGGAAGCGGTTTTTTCCTTATTGTTGCAGGCAAGGACACCTCTGGATCCAAAGGTGATATTGTCATAGACCCGGCCTTAGGCGGAAATGCTTTTGACTTAGAGGGAATTTATGTGGCTTCGGGGTCGTTTCAAACAGGCGCATCAACGCTACCATTAAGAGTTCGCGGTTCTGTTGTGGGTTACGACTCAGTATTGTTACAACGAGACTTAAGCGGTTTAAATCTAGCCACGCCAGCAGAATATTTTGAATACGCTCCCGATTTATCTCTCTTGTTCCCCTCTGTTCTGGGTGCCCGAAAGATAACCTGGAAAGAAGTTGCTCCATAAAACACTTCTATATATGACACCTCCTTACATCCATGTAACGGAGAGTGACATACCAGGCGTTCAATTCATCCGCCACATCAAGACGTGACATGTTCTTGAATGCTGGTATAATCCTTTAATCATTATGAAATCGGAAATTTCTTCCGTTCACGAAAACCCTGATCAAAATTTGAATTTTGAGGACTATGTAAGAAAAACCCCCTTAGTACTAAAGGCGTTCCAGATTGGATCCCGTGCTCACGAAGGTCAGTTTAGAAAAGAAGGGGCTCCTTATTTTACTCACTGCATAGAGGTCGCAAAAATAATATATGAAGAGTGGGGGATCAAAAACTCGCCGGAAAAAGTTGCAGCCGCCCTGCTACACGACACTGTTGAAGACACAGAACTTACGATTGACCATATAGAAGCTGAGTTTGGCGCAGAAGTTGCATACCTCGTAGAAGGGGTCTCCAAATTCAGGTCCGACAAATCCCTTAACGGAAAATCCGCAGATAAAGAAACAGTTAGAAAAATTTTTGACAAAACGCTTATTAATCCTTGGGTTGCAGTCTTAAAACTAGCCGACAGACTCCACAACATGAGAACACTTAACTTTATGCCTCCGGAAAAGCGTGTTGCCAAAGCGGCGGAAACATTGGGTTACGCAAAACTTGCAGAATCGCTTGGCATGTGGAAAGTTATGATCGAGCTCGAAGACCTCTCGCTAAAGTTTGCTAATCCGCAAGAATACGAAAAGTTTTCCAAAATACTGTCATCCGATCCGCGTACTAACGAACTTTTTGTCGGCTATATGGTATCCAAACTTGACTCGATTGTAAGATCGTTGGGAATCGCAGCCGTAGTGGAAACCCAAGTAAACGGAGTTGCTAGGCTTAGACATAAAATGATCAGGGAGCATAGATTTTCCAAAATTAACGATGCTATTAGTTTTAGAATAATAACAGACGACAGCCAATCTATACAAAACGCGGAAAATGAAAGCTTGGTAATACTTGGTGCTTTGTGGGCAAACTTTGGAGATATGGAAGATTCTTCCAGATTTGATAACTTTTTATATAAACCCAGGGATAACGGTTACAGCGCAATCCAACTCACACTCGACTATCCTTTTTCCTCTGGAAAGCGGTCTGTAGAAATTGCTGTTTCGACATCGAGTAGGGAAGAGCTGAATAACCATGGGGTATTAAGCTTAATCCGTAATTTTAATACCGATATTAGCGCCTACGCATTAAAACTTATATTTACTCCAACAGGAGAGGTAAAATTTCTAAGACCAGAGGCAACAGGATTGGATTTTGCCTACTCAATAGAAAAACACATGGGAGCCCAAGCTACTGGAATATTTATAGACGGCACCGAATTTCCAATATCCACGATAATCCCTAACGCATCGACTGTAGAAATAATTGTAGGGCCACCAAGGGCGGTTCCAGACCCCGAAGCGGTTAATTATGTACTTCCGCCAGCCCGAAAAATAATAGAGGATCAAAAATCAGAGTTCGAGGATCAAAAAACAATAGCAAAAGGAAAAGATATGATTAAGGAGGTTTTAGCAAAACGAGGCCTTTTTGACCTGTTCGACTTAATCAGGTTTCCAAAACACTCAGATAAAGTTACTAGGATGCTTAGATATTTGGGTGCCAAAAGATATGTCAGTAATCTTTATAGAATGATCGGGCTCGGGCAACTTGGAGTGGAAGATTTGGATAAAGCTATGGATGAATTTCATCTAACAAAAGAGGAGTTAAAACTTAATTCTATACTTTTAGAAGGGGAGGATGTAAAAGATTTACTGGGTTTTATAGGAAAGGTGGTTGGTAGGTACGGCGGCAATATAAAACCAATGATAAATGAACCGTTCGAACAAAACGGAAGGGATTTGTTTAAAGCGACACTAATTGTAGAAGGCCTTCCTGGAACAAAAACTAAAAATCTAAGGCAAGCTTTTCTAAAAAACAACGCAATTAAAAAAGTAACTATAGTCTAGTAATTGCGAAGGTAAATTGTATTTGTTGTCGAAAAAGAAGATGTAGCACCTGTTACAGTACTTTTATCCTCGGCGGTTACTATAACGCTCACAGACGAGGGATTATTGGAGGTCCCAGGGGTACAAGAAAAAGAACAGGCTGTTAGCTTAATTGTGTCATTGGTGAGCCTCCCGGAACCAGATGCGATATATCCGTCAGCACCGGCAATGTTCACACACGAAAATGTAGTTGTCTTCCCTGTAGAATCGCTATAGGAAAATATGTCAGGATCGCTAAGCGGGCATGCGGTAATAGAATCTGCATTTCTAATCTGACGTTCTATAACTGTCATGGCAAAATCAACATTCTCCCTAACTTTCACCAAAGACTCAGTCTTTTTTGATCCTTGTATAGTCAAAAGTACGGACCTTGTTACAACAACTCCTAGTATAGAAAAAATAGTAATAACGACCAGGATTTCCAAAAGCGACAAACCGGACTGTTTATTTTTCATCTTTGCCTCCAATCAGTATAATTCGTAGAGTTGACTATTTCATGCCAACCTTGAGAGTCATTCCATTTTATAGTGACAGTTGCGGTTACAACAGTTTTTCCGGAAACCACTCCCAAAGAAAAGTCCAACTGTCGTACAAACTGCGTGCCTACTACATAGTTAGTATCAGCACATGCACCGCTAATACTCCAAGAAAGAGACATCAAACAGTACGAAGGTGTTTGCGCATTTGATAAAAACAAAGATATATCTTTGTCTCTTTCAGATCTCAGCCATTCCATTGTTTGTTGCGACAACAACGATCCTTGCGTACCGTTTTTTGAAAAAACCGCGTTTCTAATGGAATTGGTAACCATAGAAACCAAAGCAATTACAATTAACGCACTAATTGCTAACGCTATAATCACTTCGAACAAAGACTGGCCTTTTTGCATCATCTAACTTCTCCTCCAGAGGTTACATAAACAGAAAAAGTCGCATTTGTACCCGTTTGTGTTGCTCTAATTTCTACAGTCTGACCGGACTCTATATTATTTCCCTCTCCCAAAACTTTAAAAGTAATGGGGTTAACAGAAGGTATAGTCAAAGTTATACCTTCCGGCAAAGTAACGCTTTTAGTGACAACTTCTGTTTGTACTCCGACTTTGCTACATTTTGCAAAAACATCGTACTGATCAGACGAAACCACTCTAAATCCGTAGTGATCTAGAACGTATGTATTGTCACAAGCACTTACTTGCGGTTTAATTCCGCTTAGTGCGTTGGTCTGTGTAAGTCTGACATCTCCCTGGACTTGTTTAGAAAAACTAGACAAAGCTTGTCTTCTTGTAAAATCACGATAACTAACAAATCCGTAGCCAAATAGTGTACTAACAATGGTTATACCAACCAAAAGTTCAATGAGAGTGAACGCACGTTCACGAACAGAAGTAGGATTCATGAGTCTAAAGCCGATATTATTGCGTTGTTTGTTAATCATGGATTAACTACTTTGTAGTTGCAAGAAGCCCCCCCGCAAGAGGAAATTCCGCCGCAGCTTACAGTGGAACCGCTTGACTGCTCCAAAGCGGCACAAATTTCATAGGCGGCACCCGACGAATCATAAACATAGTAATTATTGGGGGATATGGGGTCTGAAGGAACTTGATTGATGTAAGTATTAGTAGAGGAACAAGAAGTAGTGCTATCGTCACCCGTTAGGGAACTTCCAAAAACCGAGGATGCGTTGCCCGAACCGGATGGATAAACATCACAATCTGCTCTGTATATTTCTATCCCGCTTCTAATCTGTTCTAAATCTGTTTTCCGTTTTGCGTCACGAGAAGATTCACGGGCACCCTGTAAACCAAAAATCGAAAGACCAACTAAGATTCCGATTATAGAGATAACCACCAAAAGCTCAATGAGAGTAAAACCGGAGGTTTTGCTCACAGAAGTTTGATTCATGAGTTTAAGGCCATGCGATTCGCGATTATTTATCATTATAGTGGGCAATTTCCGGCGGCAATTGTAAGACTTCCTTGCAACACAGTTCCCGACTTGCCGTTTGAACACAAAAGGAAATATCCGGTAACATTTTCCAACTTAGCCCACAAAACATAACTTGTGGAGGTTGCGGCACCGGTAGAGGCAGCCCCATCCGACTGATATTTATATACATAAGTATTGTCATTCACATTTTTTGCATCTTCGGGGCAGGTGGTCATACCAATATCTGCGCAAAGGGTTGTGGATGCGGTTGCACCGGACCCGTCTGGTCGAGAGGGGAAAAGACTCCCGTTTTGATTGGCAAACGATTCAACCGCAGTCTGATATTGTTTTAGGTCCGATTTTCTGGCTGTATCCCTTGCCTGCCTTTGTGAGGAAGTGAAAGAAACCATGGCCAATGCGGCCAAAATTCCAATAATTGAAATAACTACCAAAAGCTCGATGAGAGTAAAACCGAAGGTTTTGCTCACAGAAGTTTGATTCATTAATGTAAAACCTTTATTCTTCATATTTGTATTTGGAATTGCCACTGCGTCGGGCACCAACTTGAGTCACTTGTGGTTACTCCGGTTGTATCACTTTCATTTTCCAAACAAGCCGAAAGCGTAAAAGTATCCTGACTGGCTCCTCGCTCATATTTATAAACCTGGGTATTTATTGGGTCTTCGGGAAGTTTCGGCATATAAGTGGTTGTGCCGACAGTCCAAGGATCACCCCAATTACAAAGAGTTGCACCCAAGCCTCCACAGCCCATTATTTCTCCCGCAGCCGAATTTGCGGGATATATGCTTAGATCGTTGAAGTACAAGCGCAAAGCGGTTGATAAGTTCTTTAAGTCGGATTTTCTTGCGGCGTCTCTAGCCCTACCTCTGGCTGTGTTCATATTGGCAACAACAAGCGTTGCTAAAACACCTATTATGGAAACAACTACCAAAAGTTCAATGAGGGTAAAACCGAAGGTCTTGCTCTCAGAAGTTCGATTCATGAGTGTAAAGCCAAAGGATTTGCGTTTTAAA
The DNA here is from genome assembly GCA_964600575.1 of uncultured Gammaproteobacteria bacterium. Classification (GTDB taxonomy): domain Bacteria; phylum Patescibacteriota; class Microgenomatia; order UBA8517; family UBA8517; genus CAZRGC01. The sequence goes on from CAZRJH010000001.1 coordinate 277,650, forward strand.
GTTTTATTCATGGCAGATTTATTCATTGTAAATGTTTTTATTCTGTTGGTGTAGTGTTTGGACTATATATTGAGAAATTACAGGTTTTTCCGCCGCCACAACTTATCGAAAGTGGGGAATTCTCACAATCCCCGCCGACACATCCAGGGTCCTCTGTGTTTTCTATAAATGCAAACAACTGATACTTTTGATTTAATGGCGGATCAACGACTCTATAGTAGTAATCAAAGCCTTCCGTCGGGTCTTTAGGAACTACTTTAAAGTAAACTGTCTTGCCGTCTGTAAAACTGCCCGCTCCCCAGGAACAGGGTGATCCGCTATTCGTACCCGGGTCGTAAGGACATGCGTCTAATATTCCAGCTGCACTGTCCGGATATTTTTGGAAGTCCGAGTAAAAAAGCTCAAGCGAGTTTGATATTTGTTTGAGGTCGGATTTTCTTTGAGCATCCCGACCTCTTGCTTGTGAACTTCTAAAAGAAACAAGTCCGACGGTAACAAGAACCGAAAGAATCGCCATAACCACCATAAGTTCGATGAGAGTAAAACCGAAGGTTTTGCTCACAGAAGTTGGATTCATGAGAGTGAAGCCTTTTTTAAATATCGAGTTCGGTTTAACTACTTGTTTCATTTGGCAGATTGTTTAGACTCCTCATCACATTGTTGCAGGGTTTTGGTTAATACGCAAGCATAATGACGCCCCAAGTTGCAAACTTTAGAACCGCAATTTAAATTTTTAGATAATATTTTTTTATCGTATTCAACATCATCTTTGGACTCAAGCGAAGAAAAAAGTTGATAACGAGATCCGTCGGAAGAATAAAAATAAGTAACACCATCTTTTGCGTGTGGGTCATTTGGTAAGATTTGGGCGTAAACCTTAGTGCTACCGGGAGTTAAATCATAGAACTTATCTTTACCCCATTCGCAGGGAATCAAATCAACCACCAATCTTCCGTTTTTGTCTAGCGTTACTTTGTCATCGGGTCTTTTGCAAGCCAATATTTTTCCGTCTGCGGTAGATTTTGGAAACTCTCCAAAGTCTCCCACATATGTAGAAAGCGCTGTTTGAACAATGGCCATATCATCCTTACGGTTTTGGTCCCGTCCCCGCATCAAACTTTTTATAAAATTAGGAGCCGAAATACCCACGAGCACAGCAAATATAATTATTAAAGCAGTCGTTTCTTCTTTGGAAAACTTCTTCATTTATTGCCAGGGTTTACATTCCGTTTGAATACTACACTGGCCAAAACATGTTGAACTTTGGAAGTTGGGATCACACTCGGGACCAGGACGAGTTTCGTCCCAGAGAATGGGAACACAAACTCCGCTTCTACAGCCATAGAAACCGCCAGTCTGCTGAAGCTGACAGTTGGGGGCATTAGGGGATGATGTGTAATAATTAAAAGCGCTATCGGGTCCGCAATTAGCCATAACAGCTGAGTCTGATGTCGAAACATTTGTAAAAATTCTATACCACCTGGCACAGGAACTTGAAACATCGTAGTCGTAATAATACGAAGCTTTAGTTACAGGATCACATGGAAGTTTTTCTATGTAAGGAGAGAGTCCGTTTCCGGGGTCGCAAGCCATAAGACTGGGCGGGGGATAACAGTTGTGATCTTTTTCGTACTCTTCTATGGATATTTTTATCCGCTCCAAATCTCCTTTGCGTTTTGCGTCGTTGGCTCTAAATATCTGAGATCTAAAGTATGTCAAAAATATAACAATCAAGACGGCAACAAGAAGTATAACCAGTATAACTTCAACCAAAGTTAAACCTTTATTTTTGCGACTTTTCGTAAGTTTACGCATATTCGTTATCTAGCCACAAACAAATAATTATAAATCGGATTACCCCATATATATGTTGCCACAAGTCCGGCAATCAGAAAAGGCCCGAACGCAATTTTATCTTTAAGTTTAGAAGTTTTTAAAAGCACTAAAATAATACCAACAAAAGCTCCGGACAAAAAAGAAATAAAAAACCATATAAAAACCAGTTTGAATCCCAAAAACAATCCGCCCAAAACTGCAAATTTGACATCGCCAAGTCCCATTCCCCGTCCGCGTGTAATCAGATTGATCAAAAGTAGAAAAAGCGCAGCAACAAAGCCCGCCAGCAATGCTTGATATATACGAACATTATCTACAAGAATTAATTTTAAGAGGATGGCGGCAATTCCAGAAAAAACCAATGTGTCAGGAATTATTTGATGTTCCAGATCGATCACAAATATCAAAATTAAAACAGATGCTAAAAAGAGCATAAATACAAGCGACAACGGATCGTTTACAAAGGTTGCCAAGAAATAAAAAACTAAACAAGTGGAAAGTTCTATCAAAAAATACCTGGGGGATATTGTTTTTTTACAACTTCTACATTTTCCTCCCAAAATCAAATAGGAAATCAAGGGTATATTGTCATACCAATTAATTTGATGTTTGCAATTAGGGCAAAAACTTCTTCCTTTTACAACAGATATATCTCTAGGCAGCCTATACGAAAATGCTGCAAAAAAAGAACCAAACATAAGTCCTAAGACAGATATGAATAATTGTAGAGGTTCCACTTTACTCCGGGATACAGACGTAGCAGAGGTTTGCTGTCCAGTTATCGCTTGCGGATGTGCACGAGTTGGTTGTTGCCACTGTTCCGTTAGCAGCAAATCCTAAAGAGTGAACTTTTGTGGCGGTTATTGCTTTGTCGCGTGTTGATTTGGACAAAGGAATGTAGCAGGCATATACGCTTGCGGAAGATCCGGAAGCTTTACCAACCTGGATTTGTTTGTCGGCGGTTGCTCCCGAAACCCAATCACGTCCCAAAAATTCTGTCTTGAGTTCGTCGTTAGTAATAAGTAGTCCGGCTGTGGCACAACTTGCTCCGCACAATCCTACAGCTTCGGTGCCGGCGGCCTGGAAACCAAAAGCAGCTTCGGAACTTGCGGTACAGCCTGCAGCTGCACAACCCTCCCATGGGAATTTGCTGTGAGATGCAAAATATCTTTCGATTGCCGAGATCATTTGTCCGCCGTCTGCATTAAACCTGGCGTCTCTGGCTCTATTTGCCTGTTCGATAGGATTAATAGCGGCGATAACTATCAAAGCGATTGCACCAAGAAGTCCAATAACGATAAGAAGCTCTACTAATGTAAAACCTTGGGCAAGTGTTTTTCTCATACGATAATTAAGTATCAACTCTATAAAATATCTTGTCAAGTAGTTACTTAAAACTGGCTTGTAAGATTGTATATCGGCAATATTACGGCAATAACCAAAAATCCTACACCCAACCCCAAAAGCACCATAACCAATGGCTCAATTGCCGCCGTTAACCCCTTCACTTTTTCATCCGATTCTACTTCGAATATATGGCTTATTTTTTGTAAGACTTCGTCCATTTTTCCCGTTTCCTCACCAACGGCAATCATCTGCGATAAAAGGAAAGGAAATGCCTCCGGATGCCTTGAGAAAGAAAACGCGATAGGGAACCCTTTTTCCACTTGTTTTGCTGCATCTTTTAACGCATCGGAGATCAAGCTGTTTGCAACAACTTCCGCTGTAATATTTAAAGCCTCTAAAATTGGAACACCGGATCCCACCATTAAAGACATTGTTCTTGTTAGCTCGGTCATAATTACCTGGCGCTGAAGGTCGCCAAAAACCGGAATTTTAAAAATCCATTCGTCGGTTTGCCTACGACCCTGTGCAGTCTTCCTGTATAAACTAAACATATAAACACCGATCCCAAATGCTCCCACAACCAAAAACCAGTAATTAACCATAAAAGAAGAAATCCCTATAAGAATCCTAGTGGGCAAGGGGAGTGTTGCCCCAAATTCCGAGTAAAGCGAGGTAAGTCTCGGGATAACAAAAATCATCATGATAAAGGAGACAATAACCATACCCACAACTATTATTGCAGGGTAAATCAAAGCACCTTTTACTTTTCCGTTGAATTCCTGCTGCTTTTCTAAAGTATCAGCCAAACGGGACAAAACTGTGTCCATGACTCCTCCAACCTCACCCGATTTAACTAAAGCAATATATGTTCTGGAGAAAATTTTATTATGTTTTTCCATAGAAGCAGAAAGTGATTCTCCCGCCTCCACATCTGCCAAAATCTGAGCGACTATTGTTTGCATCGGACCCTTGGATTGCGACCTTAAAACCAAAAGAGCTTCGGTTATTGGAAGTCCGGCGTTAATCATGGTAGAAAGCTGTCTTGTAAAAGTTGCAACATCCTGGGTTGTAATTCTTTCTCTTAGTCTTTTAAAAATGGACAAGGGATTGTCCATTTTTGGTGAAATAGAAATTACATAGAACCCTTTATTTCTTATAAGTTTTGCCGCTTCCGAAGTATTAGCCGCTTCAACCTCACCAGTTGTGAGTTTTCCGTTTTTATCTTTTGCTTTGTAGTTAAATCTATTCATATAGTCATATTAAATCAAAATGTCTGCTTGGACATTTTGATTGGCAATCATAGAATTTCTATATATCAAATTCAAAACACAAAGTAATTAAACACATAATTTTATTTTGAATTTGCTATATCATATCTGGCGGACAAGTCTTGATAGCTCTTCGGGCCTAAGAGACCATGACTGGGCAACGTCCATTGATATGATTCCGCGTTTTACAAGATCGGCCAAAGATCTTTCGATTGTGCTCATACCGACCTCCTGCGAAGTCTCCAAGATACTTTCTATCTGATGAGTTTTGCCTTCACGGATTGATGTTCTTATGGCGGTTGTTCCCAACATTACTTCGTGTGCAATTACACGCTTTCTGTCTATGGTCTGGATTAACCTTTGGGAAAACACTGCCTCTAAAACATTGCTCAACTGAAGCCTTACTTGTCCCTGTTGTTCCTGTGGAAAAACATCAACAATTCTATCGATAGTTTGTGCGGCAGAGTTGGTATGAAGTGTCGCAAACACTAAATGTCCGGTTTCTGCAACGGTTAGCGCGGCCGCAATTGTTTCGTAGTCACGCATTTCGCCTACGAGTACAACATCGGGGTCTTCACGGAGAACCGACCTAAGTGCTATCTCCCAAGAGTGAGAATCGGTTCTCATTTCTCTTTGAGAAATTATCGACTTATTTGGCTTGAATACAAATTCAATCGGATCTTCTATGGTAACTATATGTGTCGCACGAGAAATGTTTATTTCGTCAATCATGGCGGCAAGTGTTGTGGATTTACCATGACCCGTAGGGCCCGTAACCAAAACAAGTCCTTGTCGCAAATTAGTAAAAGAATGCAAGATGTTAGGCAGCCCAAGAGTATCAATGGGGGGAATAGTTAAAGGAATCTGTCTAAATGCGGCGGCTAAATTATTTTTTGCAGTGTAAGCATTTACTCTAAATCTGGCTTTATCCGAAAAAGCTATAGAAAAATCTATTTCTTTGTTTACATTCAATCTTTCCAACTGCTCACTGGATAAACTTTGCTTTAAAAGATCCGATATAATTTCGGAGCTTAAAAGTCCCATATTCGTAAGGGGAGTAAGCTCTCCCTCTACTCTAAGGGTGGGGTACGTTCCGGCAATCAAATGCAAATCTGATGCCTTTGAATCTATAACCAACTGTAAGTATTGTTTGATATCCATTTTATTCTTGTGCAACACGAAGGATTTCCTCCACAGACGTAACTCCTTCTACAACTTTCATATAACCGTCTTGCTTTAATGTAATCATACCTTCTTCTTTAGCTGCCTTGTCAATATCGGATGCCGATGCCCGTTCCAAAATAAGCTTACCAATTCTTTCGGTAACAGGTAACACCTCAAAAATACCGACACGTCCGTAGTAACCGGAATTGCCACAGTCGGCATCCCCTTTACCTTTGTAAAATTGAGGAGGCCCTTTGGGTTGCCAAAGAGTTCCAAGCTCTTGTTTTATTTCTGCCATTACAGTTTCATCAGCCGGGTAGGCCTCTTTACAGTCGTCGTGAATTTTACGGACAACTCTTTGGGCAACAATACAAGTCATGGAGGACGCCAAGAGGTAGGGTTCTGCTCCCATATCTAAAAGACGGGGGAGTGCTCCCGCCGCGTCGTTTGTGTGCAAAGTAGAAAACACCAAATGACCTGTTAGTGCGGCTTGAACAGCCAGATCGGCGGTTTCCCTGTCTCTTATCTCTCCTACCAAAATAACATTAGGGTCCTGACGCAAAAAAGATTTAAGTCCTTCGGCAAAAGTTAATCCAACCGCAGGGTTTATTTGCACCTGGTTTACTCCCGCCATTTTATATTCGACGGGGTCTTCCAAAGTAACAATATTTATCTTGGGAGTATTAAGGGCAGATATAACAGAATATAAAGTGGTGGTTTTACCCGAACCTGTGGGCCCGCAGATCAAAATAATTCCATGAGGCCTAAGAATAGAATCCTGTAAGTTTTTAAGACCCCTACCTCTTAAACCAAGATCGGAAAGAGTAGGTACTCCGCCTGACTTTTTAAGAAGACGCATAACAATCTTTTCTCCCCAAGTTGTAGGCAGGGAACTTATACGCAAATCGACTTCTTCTTCGCTACCCTTAAAGTTAAAGCGTCCGTCTTGGGGGATTCTCTTTTCGTCTATCTTCATTCCGCTAAGAATTTTTATTCTCGAAATCAAAGAGTCGTGTAGCGCTTTTGGAATAGTAAGCTTTTCCTGCAAAATTCCGTCTATACGATAACGTACACGGGTAGTTTTTTCCTGCGGTTCTATATGAACATCGGAAGCACGCGATTTAATAGCAAAGTCCAAAATCTGCGAAACTATCTCCGCTATTTTTTCCTCTCTTATAAATCCGCCTTTTCCCGCCTCTACCGACCTTTGATCTGGAACAGTGCTTAGGGGGTTAACATCTTTTAGTGCCGCATTAACTTCGCGAGTAAGTGTTGTCGTATACCTGGTTCTGATAAAGTCGATAATTTTATCCTCTTCGGAAGCGTAAGGTTTAATACGATACCCCGTCTTTTGCTCTATAAACTCAATTGCAGAAAGATCCAGTGGATCCGCCATTGCAAGACCCAATACTTTTTCTTTTTTGTCCAAATCTACGGGAAAAACTTTAAAACGCTCTGCAACTTCGGACGCCAAGGCGGCGAGTGCATCTGGAACAACCGGGATGTTTGCCAGATCTATATAGGCAATGTTATAAAGTTGGGCTTTTGCCTGAACAATCTTTGCGACACTAACCATATTTCCTCTTCTCAATATGTCTTCTTGAGTGTTTCCGCTTTGAACTTCGGCAAGTTTTACTTGTTCCGCACGGGCTTTATCAAGAGCCCCCAAACTAACAAGAACATCGGCAAGTGTTTGATTAGAATTATCAGAAGTAGGCATTAAGAAACATTGTGCACGATTTAAAAACTAATATCAAGCCAAATTGGCGGATATGAGTTATTATATTGGCTATGCATGCGTTTTTGCTGGTGGGGGATAATATCGAACCGATTCTTAAAAAAATAAACGCAAAACCGGTTGAATTTCCTATACTTAAAATAGACGAAGTCCGCGCACTCAATAAAGAACTTAGCCTTTATTACAACGAACCTACTGCAATAATTTGCAGGAATATCGATATTGCTCAGGAAGAAGCGGTAAATGCCTTTCTTAAAAATCTTGAAGAACCTCAAAAAAATATTTATTTTATTTTGACAACTTCGGGAATAAGAAAAGTCTTACCCACAATTGTTTCCCGCTGCCAAATAGTTTGGGACAAAATACAAAAGTTAGACGAGAAACTATTAAAGACGGGTCAAAAATTTTTGGATAAATCGCCAGGTGATAAATTCAACTACATCGATAAAATCAAAGAACGCCAGGACGGGTTAGATCTCGCAGAGTCTTTAATACACATTCTTCATTCTCAAACACAGGAGTCGGGTATTAGCTACAAAAACGCAGCAATTTGCATGAAAGCTGCGCTTGACGCATTTGTAAATATCAAAGCCAACGGCAATACAAATTTACAACTTTCTAACTTATCTATAATTTTAAATTCGAACCCATTGAAAAGCTCGAAAAATTAAGATAGTATGAACCTCGTATGGCCGACAAGAACGCTTACACAGCAGATCAAATCCAAGTCCTAGAAGGCTTGGAGCCCGTAAGAAAACGCCCCGGAATGTATATCGGTTCAACCGATAGCCGCGGACTTCATGAATGTCTTAGAGAAATTGTAGATAACTCGGTAGACGAAAGTTTTGCGGGTGTTGCCAATTCCGTTTGGGTAAGCTTAAACAAAGACGGCAGTGCGACCATAAGAGACAACGGCCGCGGAATCCCTGTAGAAATGCACAAAAGCGGAGTGTCTGCACTTGAGCTAACCATGACAAAACTCCACGCGGGTGGAAAATTCGGAGGGGGTGCATACAAAGTATCTGGTGGACTTCACGGTGTTGGTGCATCGGTTGTTAATGCCTTATCTAAATATTTTAGAGTCGTTGTTTTTAGAGAAGGTAAAGCTTTTTACCAGGAATACAATCAAGGCAAACCTCAGAAAAAAGTACTAGAAGCAACACAAACTCAAATCGATGAATGGTTTCCTAAAAAGTGGGGAATCAAAATAGGTGGCAAGATGACCGGGACCATAACAAACTTCATTCCTGACAAAGAAATTTTTGGAGACCTTAAGCTTGACGACGGAAAAGTTCAAAATTTATTGAGAGATAGAGCTTATTTAGTTGCCGGTTTAACCTTTAATTTTTACGACGAAGAGCTAGACAACGAAATGACCTTTTACTTCGAAGGCGGTATAAAGTCTTTGGTTGCTCACACAAATCGCGGCAAGAATGTTCTTAACGATGTTATTTATGTAGAAAAGGCCGACGAAAACATTCACTGCGAAGTCGCGCTTCAATACTCTGACTCCTATACCGAAAATGTTAAAGGCTATGTAAACGGAATCTACACAACAGACGGCGGAACCCATGTTACTGGTTTTAGAACCGCATTAACGCGTTCCATTACCGACTACTTCAAAAGAATGCAAAGCGGCAATTCCAAAGACGACGGGGCGCTAACTGGGGATGACATGAAAGAAGGGTTAACCGCAATTGTTTATGTAAAAATGCCTTCGGAATCACTCCAGTTTGAATCACAAACAAAAGCAAAACTAAATAATCCGGAAATTCAGGGATTCGTTGCAACCGCAGTAAAAGAAGGATTGGATACTTATTTTGAAGAGCACCCCCAGGATGCCAAAAAAGTTGTAGAAAAAGTAATGCTTGCCGCAAGAGCAAGGCTTGCCGCTCGCGCCGCAAAAGATGCGGTCCTTAGAAAGGGTGCCCTGGAAGGTGCCGCACTTCCGGGAAAGCTCGCCGATTGCCAATCAACAGATCCTGCTGTTTCTGAACTGTATATAGTAGAGGGTGACTCTGCAGGAGGAAGCGCCAAACAAGGCCGCGACAGGCGCCATCAGGCAATCTTGCCGTTGGGAGGAAAAATTCTTAATACAGAACGTGCCCATTTAGACAAAATTGTTAAATTCGACGAGATCAAAGATCTTATTATAGCCATGGGTGCTGGAATAGGCGACACGCTTAACTACGAAAAGTCCCGTTACCACCGCGTTATCATCATGACAGATGCCGATGTAGACGGAGCCCATATCAAAACGCTACTTTTAACATTTTTCTTTAGACACATGCCCGAAGTTATCAGAAGAGGACACCTATATATTGCCCTACCGCCACTTTATAAACTTACAGTCGGCAAAGAATCGATTTACGCCTACGACGACGAAGAGAAAGATAAATTTGCAGCTTCTCACAGGGAACAAAAAATGAATATCCAGAGATACAAAGGACTAGGAGAGATGAATCCAACCCAATTGTGGGAAACAACAATGGACCCCGCAACACGCACACTTAAACAGGTCACAATGGAAAGCGCCGAAGAAACCGACAAAATGTTTGACATGTTGATGGGCGAAGAAGTCCCGCCGAGAAAAAAATATATTCAAACGCATGCCAAGCTCGCAACATTGGATATTTAGTACAAATTTCGAGCGAAGTACCCGCCAGGGTGCCAAATTGGCAACATTAGATATCTAATTATCCCCATTATTCGACCAAAGTAGTATAATCTCGACCATGGAAAGAATTTCGGTGTTTTCAAGATATGGAGACAGGCCCACAGATGTTGC
>CAZRJH010000001.1:287890-346335 GCA_964600575.1 uncultured Gammaproteobacteria bacterium
CCATGGAAAGAATTTCGGTGTTTTCAAGATATGGAGACAGGCCCACAGATGTTGCTTTTGACATGTTCGACGGAGCCCCATTGAGTTACAGAAACAAAGTTTTAAAACCTTATACCCAACGAATAAATAAATACCAAAACCCGACAGTTTTAGACTTGGCATCAGGGTTAGGTAGCTCCGCAGATTATCTGGAAGTTTACAAAATCAAAACCATAAGGCTCGACTTGTCATCCGAGATGCTAGGTCGCCAGCAAAGAAAAGATAGGGTAAAAACAGCAATAGGACCACTTCCGTTTCCTGATAACTTTTTTAACGGAGTTCACTTTAAAGATGCCCTGGTACACTGCCCTAATCGGGGAGATGTACTAAAGGAAATTTATAGAGTACTTCGGCCCGACGGTGAACTTCTTTTAGTTACAAACACCACAAATTATATTTTGCCTATATTCCACTACGAAAAAAGCGGTGTCAAAGACAGGGTAAGTAAAATCTTTTTTGACGAAGACGACTATGCAAAAAAGACAAAAGAACTCGAAGAAATGGGTGATACAGTTACACACATTGGCCCGCCATACTATCCGTTTTTTGGATTTGTATTAAATTCAGAAATCAGAAGATCGGGTTTACATATAGAAAATATCACAAGCTGGGCGCCCGACAAAAACGAAAAAGATTGGTATCCCGATAAAATATCAAAACGTAAGGTATATTCGTTAGTTAAACCGATCAAACTCAGAAGTTAATTGGTTGTCGGCGGCATCGGTGTCGCACGCGGTCTTGCAGTTGCTCTGCATGCGGAAAGGTCCGTGGTCCATCTTCCTCCCGCCGAAGGACAACAATATTGGCTAGCCCCACAAGTTTCTACTCTGCCACGAGAGTTACAAAGACTATCTTGGGACGTTCCGTCGCTCTCGGGAGGAGTACAGTTTCGGAGTACCCCGTCGGTTCCCGGGCATTGTTCGTTACAAGCAACTCCAAACAACCTAATTTTATTGGCAAAGAAGATGCTTCTGTCGTATGTTCCTGTGACAGTCACCTTTTTAGCAATAAACGGGTCTGCAAACTCCGCTTTTATAGATAAAGGCAAACAGGGGATAACAGTCGTGCGGCTATAATCCACCCCTCCTGTGACTGCCGTTGTTGTTGCATCTGTTAGACCATACTTAACTACTGCAATGGCATCCAAGTTTTTTGCTCTAATCAACTCGTCACATTTGGCAAACTCTGGGGTTCCTCTTTTTACCATCTTACCCGTGGCGGTTACATTGGTGTTGGAAGCTCTGGATTGGTAGTTAAAATTCATAGAGGTCATTGCATAAGCAGCCCCACCCAAAGCAACAAGCGCAAAAACAACAAAAACCATATTTAGACCTTTGTGAACTGGGGAGTATTTATTGTTATAAGTCGCCACAACTTAAGTATTAGCTATTTATTCACTTAATGTCAACAAGTAGAGATTTCTCCCCGTATCACCCCCTCGAAAAGAGAATAATTCCGAGTCTTCCAATGTGCAACGGCTGTCTATTTCTATATTTTTAAGTGGAATTCCAAAAGCCAGTAGTTGTATCACAGCCACCTTTCTTAAATCTAAATAATATTTTCCATTTTCCAAAAGAACTGCGGCGGGGTAACTTACAAATCTTTCCAAAACATCTGTCTTTACTTCGTAGTGCTTCTGGCAAATACAGGCACCAAGTTTAACTTTAAGGTCAAACAAATTACTACCGTACTTTTCGTTCATTAACCTAAGTGCATTTTCTAAAACCCCGGAATCCAAACCTCTCCAACCGGCGTGTACCAAGCTCGCCGCCTTACCCGCGGGGTCATAAATAATAATAGGTAGACAATCGGCAACCGGGAGGGCCAACCAAATCCCTTTTTCGTTTGTTGCCAATCCGTCGGTATCCTCGTAAAGTTTTCCGCCGTCTTTTTTGCCCACTGCCACAACATTATTAGTATGAGTTAAATGCATACTTACAACCTCTTTTTCTTTTACCCCTACACTTTTAAAAAAACGAAGCCTGTTTTCTGGGGCAAGTAAACCCGTATGTCCAAATTCTTTAGAACTTATATATAGTGTTATCCCTTTCACAAAAAGATAATATCATGTGGAGTTTGAGACTTGAAATTTAAGTTTTCGAGATTAAAATATCAGTATGGACCTAAAAGCCTATATAGAAATTCCTTACGGAAGCCGCGTTAAGTACGAGGTAGACGAAGAAACAGGCAAGCTCACCGCAGACAGAATTCTCCACGGAGCCAACTTTTTCCCTTTTAACTACGGTTTTATAGAAGACACCCTCGGCAAAGACGGTGATCCTTTGGACATTATTGTGCTTACATCAGAGCCTTTAATTCCAGGTGTTGTAATCAAATGTCAGGTTATAGGAATGCTAGAAATGGAAGACGAAGGCGGAATCGACACAAAGATAATCGCAACAGCTGTAAAGAAAGTTGATCCTATCATGGGAACTGTTACCAAGATTTCCGAAGTCCACGCCCACACTCTAAAGCAAATCAAAGACTTCTTTGATAACTACAAAAACATCGAGCCCGACAAATGGGTTAAAACTGGAGAATATAAAGACGCGGAAGCAGCCGAAAAAGAGATAGCTGCGGCGCAAAAAAAGTAACATCAGAATTCAAAATTACAGGATGAGACCCTTCTTGACAAGTGGTCCTGTAATCTGTAAATTGTAGCCTCAAACTTGAAAATAATTAAAATCGGGAACATTTATCCCATAATCTAATTAGCTTCAGGCGTTTTTTAAAACTTTTCGCTTTAGATTTTATAGAAAAAAATGAATCAGATAGATGTCGTTGTACCCGTTATGGACGAGGCGGAAAACATTTCCGAACTCGTAAAAAGAATAGATACCAGCCTCAAAAGTGCGGGTATTTCTTATGGCATTATTTTTATCGACGATTTCTCCAAAGATAAGACTAAAGAGGTAATCCAAACTCTCTCCAAACGATATCCGATAACATATCAATTAAAACACGGAAAACGCGGAAAAGCTTTTTCTATTCTTCAAGGTTCTAGTATTTCTAATGCGGAGTACATCGCAATGATAGACGGCGATTTACAATATCCCCCCGAGGCAATTCCCGAAATGTATGCACTCGCAAAAGAAAAAAACGAGGCGATTATAACCGCAAACCGCGGCAGAAACGGGGAAAAACTTTGGAGACAGGCGGTTTCCAAAATAAGCCGCTTTGTTATAGGTAATCTTTTAATGGGGGTTCCTTGCGATATTCAATCCGGCCTCAAACTCTTTAAAAGAAAACTAGCAGATTACATAGATCCGATTACTCTAACTCCATGGAGCTTTGATATTTCTTTGATAGATGCCGCCAAACAAACAGGGGAAGCAATGGGTTGTATAAGCATAGACTTTGCGGGTAGAGCCCGAGGCAAATCCAAAATTGCACTGGTAACCGGAACTTATCAGGTGGTTAAAAGTGCGGTAAGGGCCAAGTTCGGAAAAAAGAAAATAATAAAGATAGAAGAGGGGACTTTTGCCTATAAAGCCAAAAAATTCACAACACACACAGACTTAAACATAACTAAATCGGCCTTTATCACTTTTACTCCTTGGCAAAAAGTAATTATAACCGGTGCAATATCGTTACTTCTTTTGGGTCTTTTGATTGCCACAAAATCAACACTTATTTTGTTTGTATCCGTTCTGTCTTTTATATACTTTTTGGATCTATTTTTCGGCCTTTATCTGGTACTTAAGAGTTTGCATTTCCCTCCCGAAATACAAATTTCGGACGAACATCTAAAAAATTTAAAAGATTCAGCTCTTCCAAGGTACACAATCCTTTGTCCTTTGTACAAAGAGGCCAAAGTTCTTCCGACATTTGTGGAAAATATAGGCAAACTGGACTATCCCAAAAACAAGTTGGAGATTCTTTTGCTTTTAGAAGAAGACGACAAAGACACAATTGCCGCGGCAAAAGAGCTTGATTTACCCGACTACTTTAAAATAACCATTGTCCCCGATTCCCAACCCAAAACCAAACCAAAAGCCTGCAATTACGGCCTAAAAACAGCGACCGGAGACTTTATAGTCATTTACGATGCAGAAGACAGGCCCGAGCCAACCCAGCTTAAAAAAGCATTCTTGTCTTTCCAGGAGAGCAAGTTCGATATTTTTTGTTTGCAGGCAAAACTTAACTACTTTAACCCCCACCAAAACCTGCTTACGAGGCTATTCACAGCAGAATATTCTTTGTGGTTCGATGTAATTTTGCCAGGTTTACAAACAATCGAAACCACAATCCCTTTGGGCGGCACAAGTAATCATTTTAGAACTCAGGCTTTAAGAGGCCTCCAAGGATGGGATTCTTTTAATGTTACGGAGGATGCAGACTTGGGAATTCGTTTATTCCGAGCAGGTTATAAAACCGCAATTTTTGATTCCGTAACACTGGAGGAAGCCAACAGTAACATTAAAAACTGGATCCGCCAAAGATCCAGATGGATTAAAGGTTACCTGCAAACATATTTGGTCCATAACCGTAAATCAATGGATTTCGCCAGACAAAGTAAGGGGCACTTTTTTGTTTTTCAGATGGTTTCGGGTCTCCGTATCTCCTTCATGCTTATTAACCCCTTTTTGTGGGCGATGACGATTGCATACTTCGCCTTGTATAAGTTTGTCGGCCCGCAGATAGAATCACTCTTCCCACCTGTGGTTTTTTACATTGCGGCAACCTCCGCAGTATTCGGAAATTTTTTGTATTTGTACTACTACATGATAGGGGCGGCCAAAAGAGGACAGTGGACAATTATTAAATATATTTATTTGGTTCCATTGTATTGGCTTTTAGCATCCGTTGGTGCGTTTGTTGCAGTTTACCAACTTATTTTTAAACCGCATTTCTGGGAAAAAACAATCCACGGATTAGATTTGGACTTTACCAAAAAAGAAGAAATAAAAGTTGCAAGGTTTGTTAATTTTAAATTTGGAATTCCCCTAAATAAAGATTACATGTCTGGGGCATTTTTAATTTTTGCCTCCATGGTTGGCAATGTTCTCAACTTTTTATATAACGCTTATCTTGGCAGAAAGCTTGATTTGGAAGATTTTGGATTAATAGGTTTAGTTGGAAGTTTTGTTTATATAACTAGCATACCCTTGTCCGCACTTTCAAGAACCATAACATACAGGTCAGGATATCTGTTTGGAAAATATCAGGCTACAGTAAAAAATTATTGGCAAAAAGCCAGAACTGACAGCATAAAGTTTTCTGGAGTTTTGGCAATTTTATGGTTGATATCTACTCCACTTCTAACCAACCTTTTTAAAGCCGATACATACCTTCCGTTTTTAATTTTTGTTCCTGTTTGGATAATAGGATTTGCAGCTTCGGTTGATGGTGGTTTTTTATCTGGAAATCTTTTTTTTGTGATTGGTGGAATAGTTATCATAGCCGAAGCAGCTATTAAGTTGTTAGCAAGTTATTTCTTTGTAAATATTGGATTACATGACTGGGTGTATCTAGCTATACCAATTTCGATGGCCACATCATTTGTTATCCAGTGGCTATTTATTTCAAATCTAAAATCCAAAGACGTAGTCATTGAGAAGGATGAGCATAAATTACCAGTTAGATTTTTTATGTCCTCGGTGGTAAACAAAATATCCACAATTGCCTTTCTAAGTTTAGATATAGTGACAGCAAAAATATTTCTTTCGCCTGAGGATGCCGGGAGATATGTTGTTTTATCCCTAGCCGGAAAGATAGTCTACATGATAGGGTCACTTTTTAGCGGTTTTCTTACACCAATTGTTAGTAAAAATGAGGGAGAAGGAACAAACACACAGGACGCATTTTACAAAATATTGGGAGTAACCACGGGTATGGCTTTCATGGCTTTTTTGGCCATAGGCGTGTTTGGCTGGTTTACAACTCCTATACTTTTTGGTTCAAAAGTTAATTCAATAGTTCAGTACTTGCCGTTATATACATTTGCAATTCTTTTACAAACAATTGCTGTAACCATTGTTAACTATCACCAGGTAAAAGGCAGGCATATATTTTCCTACATCGGTTTTCTTTTTTCTTTAGCTCAAATTGGTGCCATGGCTTTAGTTCATAGACATATTGGAGACATTGTTTGGGCAATGTTTTTAGGCGGGTCGATATATTTAGGTAGCATGGTTTTTCTTAATTTTTATTACGATGCGGTATATTCAATCCTCACAAACTTGGCCGATTTTTTTGGTCTTTTTACGCTCGTTGGTCCTCGAACCACAGAAAACACAACAGGACATCCGAGAGTTCTCGTCTTTAATTGGCGCGACACAAAACATATATGGAGCGGTGGGGCAGAAGTTTATATTCACGAAATTGCAAAAAGGCTTATACAAAAAGGTTACAGGGTAACGGTCTTTTGCGGAAACGACAGGAGAAATCCAAGAAACGAAAAGGTAGACGGTGTACAAATGATAAGAAGGGGCGGATTCTATACTGTATATATTTGGGCGTTTTTGTATTACACATTAAGACTACACAAATATTTTGATGTAATAATAGACAGCGAAAACGGAATACCTTTCTTTACACCTTTGTATTCCAGTAAAAAAATATTTCTTTTAATTCACCATGTTCACCAAGAAGTTTTCCGTATGAAACTAGTTCCCCCTTTGTCCTGGATTGGCCAGTTTTTGGAGAAACGAATTATGCCAATGGTTTATAAAAATACGGAAGTTATCACGGTCTCTCCTTCTTCCAAGGCGGATATCTTGGAGCACAAATTAACAACAAAAGAACCCCATGTTATTTATAACGGGGTGGATCTGGATGTTTACAAACCGGGCACAAAATCGGTAAACCCCATGATTCTGTATTTGGGCAGACTAACTCCCCAAAAATCGATTGATGTATTTATCCACGCCGCCAAAGAAATAATCGAAAAAATTCCTAAAGTCCAAATAGTAATTGCAGGGGATGGACAAGAAAGAAAAAGACTAATCAAACTTGCAAGAAAACTAGGCGTTTTAGACAAAATAGAGTTCACTGGAAAAGTGTCGGAGGAAGAAAAAGTAAAGCTATACCAAAAAGCCTGGCTTTTTGTTAATCCGTCGCTTATAGAAGGCTGGGGAATAACAACTATAGAGGCCAATGCTTGCGGCACGCCCGTTGTTGCCAGTAACGTTGCAGGGCTAAGGGATGCCGTTCATAATCCGCACTCGGGGATTTTGGTGCCTTACGGAAATTCCAATGAGTTTGCAACAAACATTATAAAACTCCTAAAGAACAACAAAGAACGAACAAAAATGAGCAAGGAGAGTATTGACTGGGCAAAAAAGTTTGAATGGCAAAATAGCACCGACGGTGTTGATAAACTTTTATGAAAAATATTTTAATTACAGGCGGAGCTGGATACATAGGCAGCATCCTAACCAAGCGTCTTGTATCCAACGGCCACAAAGTTGTTGTTATTGATGATTTATCATCAGGTCGAAAATCCAATCTCCCGAATAAGGGGGTGGTCTTTTACAAAACAAACATTCTTGATAGAAACGTCGAGAATATATTTAAAAAACATAAATTTGACTTAGTCTTCCACATGGCAGCACTTAAAAGCGTTAATGAATCACTGAAAAATCCTTTGAGATTTGCCGAAGTTAATATTTTAGGATCAATCAATATAATTGAGGCATGCGTTAGATACAAAGTGTTTAATTTAGTTTTTATGTCAACCGCAGGAGTCTATGGTGATTATATTCCAAAAGGAGGACAAGACGAAAAACAAATAACTTTGCCGTCCTCACCATATGCGGCCTCGAAAGTCGCAATCGAACAATACCTTGCTTTTTACAAAAATAAAAAAATTCGACCAATGGTCTTTAGGTTCGCAAATGTTTACGGCAAAGGTGGCGTATCAAAAATTTACGGAGCCGTCGACAAATTTATTTGGCAAATAAAAAATGGAGAAACAATACACATTAGCGGAACAGGCAACCAGACGAGAGATTTCATATATATAGAAGATTTAGTTGACCTTTGCGAGATAGTGGCTAAAAAGTATCCTCAGAACTTGGGTAATGATTTTATATTTAATGTTTCAACCGGTAAAGAAACAAGAATAAATTTACTGATTGGATTGATTCAAAGGATGTCGGGGCAAAAAGTTCAACAGAAATATGACGACAACATCCCGGTTGGACAGTCAAGAAGTGTCCTGAGTCCAAACTTTACAAAAAACAGACTGGGGTGGACAGCAAAAACAGGAATTAAAGAAGGGGTCAGCAAAATAATATGAAAATAATTTTTCTTGATTTAGATGATATAAAAAACCCGCTTTTGGCGGCGGGCCAAGCACGTGCCACTTATGAGGTTGGGGGCAGGTTGGCAAAAATGGGCAACAAAGTTGTTTCCATTTGCAGTAAATATCCGGGTTACAAAGATAGAACCGAAAACGGCATAACTTACAAACACATAGGCATAAACACCAATAACATTCAAATAAATAACGCCTTTTATATTTTGCTCTTACCTTTTACCGTTGCCCAACTAAAGGCAGATATTATAATTGAGTGCTTTACAGCGCCAATTTCGAGTTTGTTTTCCCCGCTTTTTACAAAAGTTCCCGTTGTCGCACTGCCAACAGTATTCGCTGGAAAACAGTTTTCTCAAAAATATCACCTGCCATTTGTTTGGTTCGAAGCTTTGGGTTGCAAGCTATACAAATATTTTATGCCTTATATCGAGAGTGACGAAAAACTGTTCCGCAAATACAACAAAACCGCGATTTCAAAAATGATACCCCAAGGAGTAGGGGACGAATACTTCGAAATCAAACAAAAAAAAGCTAAATTTATACTTTATTTGGGCAGACTTGATATCGCACAAAAGGGAATTGATTTACTTCTTGAGGCATACAAATCGGTGGCTGATAAAATAAAATATCCGCTAGTTGTCGCAGGCGGCGGCCCGGACGAAGCCAAAGTCAAAAAACTAATCAAAGACTTAGCACTGGAAAAACAGGTTACTATGGTTGGAACCGTTAAGGGCAGGCAAAAACTAGACCTACTCTCAGAAGCACATTTTGTTGCATTTCCTTCCAGATACGACAACCTACCTCTTTTTTCTATAGAAGCAATAGCTGCCGGCCTTCCTTTAGTTGCCTTTGATATTCCCGAATTCAATTGGTTAAAACCCGAATTTTCTTTTAGAGCTAAATCGTTTAATGTCCGAGAATACGGTCAATTATTGCTAAATGTCAGCAAATCGGCTAAGCTACCCGCTATGAAAAAATACGCCAGAAACTATGCCAAACAATTTAAATGGCCAAATGTAGCCAAGATGATGTCGGTTTTTTTCGAAGAAATTGTCAAAAAAGAAAAACAAAAATGAAAATACCATTCAGTAAACCATATATAACGGGCAAGGAAATCGAGTACATAAAAGATATTATCGACAACGGCCTAGACACAGCCGGTGACGGAAAGTATACAAAGCTGGTTCACAAATGGTTCGAGGAAAAATACAAAGTTCCCAAAGTGCTTCTAACAACTTCGGGCACAACAGCCCTGGAAATGGCAGTTAAGCTTTTGAATTTGTCGGAGGGAGACGAGGTAATAGTCCCTTCTTATACTTTTTCTTCCACAGCTAATGCAATTCTTTTAGAAAAAGGGGTAAGGATTAAGTTTGTGGATGTTGATCTTGATACCGTAAATATGAACCCGGACAAGGTGGAAAATGCAATAAACGAAAAGACAAAGGCAATTATGGTGGTGCATTACGCCGGTATTTCTTGTGATATGGACAAAATTGGAAATATTGCAAAAAAGTACAACCTTAAAGTAATAGAGGATGCAGCTCAAGCTATTGGGAGTAAATATAAAGGGAAGTATCTGGGAACAATTGGTGACTACGGATGCTTTAGCTTTCATGGAACAAAAAACATTGTTGCAGGCGAAGGTGGAGCATTGTTTATAAACAAACCTGACACAGATGCAATCGAAAAAGCGGAGATTTTAAGGGAGAAAGGGACTAACAGATCTAAATTTTTAAGAGGAGTAATCGATAAGTATACCTGGGTAGACATTGGAGGCAGTTATTTACCAAGCGACATGTTGGCAGCCTTCCTTTATGCACAGCTGGAAGAGGTGGATGCCATAACAGACAAAAGACTAGAAAAATACAACTATTATTACAACAGCTTAAAAGACCTAGAAACTTCCGGCAAAATCAAACTCCCGACAATACCTAGCGGGCAAGAACATAACGCACACATTTTTTATGTTCTGTTACCAGATTTGCAGACAAGAGACAAAACCATGAAGTTTCTAAGAGACAACGAGGTGAGTGCGGTTGCTCACTATGTTCCATTACATTCCAGCCCAATCGGCCAAAAGCTCGGGAATAACTTAGAAGATTTACCAATAACAAATCAGATTAACGACAGACTTTTGAGGCTTCCACTTTTTGCCCAGATAACCAAAGAAGATCAAGATTTTGTTTTAGAAAAGCTTCGGGAAGTTATAAACTAACATGAATAAAAAAATAACCAAAACTGTTACTGTGGGAATTTGTGCCTACAATGAAGAAAAAAATATTCAAAACATTTTGAGAGATGTTTTATCTCAAAATTCTACAAATTTTACACTTAAAGAAATAATAATACATTGTGATAACTGCAGTGATAAAACAGTTGAAAAGATTAAGGCGCTAAAAAACAAAAAGATTGAAATTATTGAAAGCAAAACAAGACAGGGCAAGTCGGGAGGACTCAAAAAGATAATTAATAAATGTAGTGGCGAAATATTAGTTATTTTTGATGCAGATGAAAAACTAGGTGGTAAAAATGTTATAGAAATCATAATAGGTAAATTTCAAAAAAACGAAGATATAACATTGGTAGGTGCAAACACCAGACCATTTTTACCAAAAACTTTTTTTGAGAGAGTTGTTTACTCAACCTTTATGGTTTTTGAAGAATCAAGAAAGTTGAGGGGTGGCAAAAATCCGTTTAGTTTTACTGGCGGAGGAATGGCGATAAAAAGCAATTACGTAAAGTCTATTAAATTTTCAGAGAAGGCGTTGAACGAAGACGACTTTATCTACTTTTCATCGGTAAGAGATGGCAAGCGTTTTGCATACGCTAAAGAGGCAAAAATATTTTATAAGCTCCCCAAAAGTTTATCTGACTACCTAAAGCAATGTTTTAGATCAAATCCTCAAGCCATAAACATTAACTACACAAAGACTTTTGGTGAAATAGTGGGAAATGAGTATGAAAGACCATTCTTGTTTTATATAGGAAGCATACTAAAAAGTACTAAAAGGTTACCCGTGGAAACAGTTACCGCAATAGTTATAAACCTTATAATCGCACCTTTCTACGGACTTATATCTAGCAGATACAAGCTTGACTGGTATACAGCAAAAAGTACTAAATAATTATGAAATTCACTACGGTTGTAAACACTTTTATTGTAATAGTCTTCAATAAGATTTTTAGACCAGGTTTTGATTCAACTAAACCTACCGTTGGCGACTCAAACATTCTTAAAATTGACTTTAATTTTCCATTCAAAAAAATATATGTGAACGGAGCGAATAGCAAATACCTTTATAAATCGATCCAAACAAAAAGCTACACAATATTTACAGAACAACTTGAGTGTGAACATAAATTTCTAAAAGCTTTTAAACAAAGGCCTAAATTAACTGTAAACGGAGGTTCAACAATCCTTGCTCAAAAATTTATCGTGGGAAAAGAATTAAAAAATTTTAATCAACAAACAATTTTAACTTCATTTAACAAATCGCTGGAGATATTATCACAAAAATGGAAACACCTTGATTTAAACAGCAAAAAAAGCCTTCCAAAAAAAACCGACAAACTAATAGCTTTAGAGTTCTTGATGTACATACCTTTACTTGCAGTTAAAGACTTCAAAAAAATAAGGAAGTTGATTTTTATTATTAGATCTTTTTACAATAATCGTCTTTTTGGAAATATTTCACCCACCGAGTACACAATAGCACATAGGGACCTAACCCCTGAAAATATTATCATCACAGATAAGGGCACCACCGAGATAATTGACTTTGAAGTAGCGCGAGTAGCCAATAAGTTTACAGATTTGTCGCTCTTTCCCCGATTCTACATAAGTTATCTTGATAAAAAACAAATTTTAAGTTTTCTTGATAAAAAACTAACTAAATCGAGTGACAGATTCCATTTTATAAATCTATCAATATTTTACACAATTCAATTTATGGTCATAGAAGAAAAAAACAGCAAGTACTTTAAAGAGGCAGAAATGTATATTGATTGGCTATACGACGAGATCATTCCAAGGTACCTGAAAAATTCAGTCTCACTTGGAGAAAAATTATACTTTAAGTCTTTGGATATAATAGGTAGGTTGGTGAACAAAGCTAACTTTAAAGATTCTAACTTTATTTTGTGTTACCACTCTGTTGACGACTCAAACTGGCGTTTTTCTACACCACCGGTCGAGTTTAAAAAACAAATCGCCTTCCTCAAAAAAAATTTTACAGTTTCCAATCTTGATACGATCTTAGGTTCTCCAAGAAAAAAAACATGTTCTGTAGCAATAACCTTTGATGACGGTTACGAAGATGTTTACACAAACGCATTCCCGTTGATGAAAAATCTTGGAATTACGGGCACAGTATTTTTGATAGGCGATAAAGACAACAGTAACAGGGGCATCCTCAACAATAATAAAAACTTATTATCAAATTTACAAATCAACGACCTCAAAAAACATGGCTGGACGTTTGGTTACCACACATTAACACACTCGAAGCTAAAAGGTATGTCAAACAGCAGATTACAGAAAGAGGTGGCGTCAAAATATAACTACTTTGCTTACCCTAACGGCTATTACGATCAAACAATTATCAAAGCAATATCTAAATACAAATACGCGTTAACAGTTGACGGAGGTAAATTATCAACCAATAATCACTATAAAATAAATCGAGTGCCCATTGAAGGTGCTATAAAATTAGAACAGTTTAAAGTTCTCTTAACCCCGTTGGGTCTAAGATTTTCTAATTATTTTATGTGCGTGTTAAAAATAAAAGAAAATTACATAGTCCCTATTTTTAAACGATGAAAAAAATAATTACATACTTAATATTTTCTTTTTTTATTTTATTGTTGTATCTGTTTACAATTCGCGGCAACTGGAACGTCCCTAGTGCAATACAAATCGACAAAGAACTATTTAACAATGGGCAAGCATTTGAAACTTCCCAAGAAAGGTCGCGCTACGCATTAATTTTATCGCTGGTTAACGACGGTACATTTTCAATCGACAATTATGCTTCAATGGGGACACCTGATATTGGCCTTATTGGTGGGCATTATTATTCATTCTTTCCACCCGGCGCTTCAGTTTTGGCAATTCCGCTTTATTTACTAGGGCTTAAGCTTGGTGCCACACAAATCTTTACATTTTTAATATCAACCATATTTGCATTTTTAACAATACTTATGATAATCAAGTTTTCCAAAGCACTTGGCATGGGGTGGCCTGCTTCCATTTTTGCAGGAATAGCATTTGGCTTTGCAACCAACGCTTGGGGTTACTCGGTAACACTTTACGCACATCTCATCTCAGCGTTTTTATTGTTAGCGGGATTATATTTTGCGGTGATTAAGAAAAAACACAATGTTTTAGACGCAATCATATTTTGGATAATCTATTCTCTAGCCGTTTATATAGATTTTCCAAATTTATTCATATTTTTACCGATTGCAATTTTATTCAGTCTTAACGGATTAAGTTCAGAGGTTGCAAAAAATAAATTTAGAATTTCGTTTCAACTTAAATATTTAATTAGCCCTATTATATTCGTTGGTTTAATGGGGCTATATGGATATTATAATTATGTTCATTTTGGAAGCCCTACAGTTCTAAGTAACTCCATCCCTAGAGTTAAAGATTTAAAAACTACTGTAGAAGACGCCACACCCGAAGACGGCAGAGAAAGTGTGGGGGCATTGGAAACAAGAAACATGCTTAACGGTTTTCAATCGTTTACAACAAATATAGATAGGGGGATTCTTATTTATTCCCCCGTAGTTCTACTGTCGTTTTTTGTTTTATTCGGGGTATTTAAAAAGTTAAGTGCCAAAGAAAAAATCGGTTTAACGGTTGTACCTGCTACATGCCTTACTCTTTATACAATGTTTGGCGACCCATATGGAGGCTGGGCGTTTGGAAGCAGATATATGATTGCGGTTTTACCCGAGCTTTGCATCTTGGCAGGGTTTGCTCTAAATCACCTGCACAAAAACTTTTTTGTAAAATTAATTTTTTCCCTGGTTTTCTTGTATAGCCTTGGCGTTTCTTTGCTGGCTCCGCTCACTACAAATGTTATTCCTCCAAAAATTGAGGCCACAGGTTTGGGACTCAAATACGATTACAGTATAAATATAAGAATGTTAAACGAGGACAAGTTGAATTCTTTTGTATACAACAACTTTGCGTACAAATATGTAAACGGGTGGCAATATTACTGGGTTATTTACGGTCTTGTGGCAACCTTGGGTTTGACTACAATTTGGGCGAAAGGAGAAAAAAATGAAGAAACAAAAAACTAAAGAAACAGCGGAAAACAAAAAGTTCAAAATTCCGGATATTACATTTTCTATCCCAATGGGTATTGTAGAAAATGCTAAAGCTTTTTTTGAAAAACATATCTTTATGTTTGTAGCATTGGGACTTTTTGCGGTTTCTATATTCTACTTTGCTCATTACCTGCAAAACGGTTTAGGGCTTTCCTACAACGATGCCAGGAGTCATTTGGATATTGGCCGCAGGGTTGTGGAAGGTTTAAAACCGGGGTTGGCGCAACTCGGTTCGGTTTGGCTCCCTTTGAACCATGTACTAATGATTCCCTTAATTTGGAACGACTGGGCTTGGCACAGCGGTTTTGCAGGAGCTGTCTGGAATATGCTCTCTTTTGTCGGCACAGGGCTTTTGGTATATAAAATTCTGGAAAAGTTAAATGTGGGGTATATCGGGAGAATCTTTGGGGTAATTGTTGCTTCTGCAAATTTGAATATTCTTTATTTGCAGGCAACTGCGATGACGGAACCATTGCTTTTGTTTACTATGACTGCGGGTTGTTACTACCTAATAAAGTGGTCTCAAGGGGAACAAATAGTAGATTTAATCAAGGCTTCTTTTTGGATAATGCTTTCTACACTGGTTCGTTACGACGGATGGTTTCTTTTGGCGTTTTCTGCGGGGATAGTAGGACTTATAACACTTATCAAAAAGGGCTACAAAGTTATGGAGGGAATTTCCATCTTATTTGTAACACTGGGAGCTCTTGGCATTGTCCTTTGGTTTGGCTGGAACCTATTGATCTTCAAAGACCCGTTGTATTTTGCACTTGGGCCGTTTTCCGCCCATGCCCAACAACAGGTAATGTTGGAGGCCGGTAATTTGCCGACAAAAGGAAACCCGCTTCTTTCTACTCAAATATATATGTATTCGGTTATTTTTAACTGCATATTAATAGTTGTTCTGTTGGGATTTTTGGGAATGATTGTCCTATGGTCGGACAGAAAAATAAAATGGGAAACCAGGCTTGCTACGCTTTCATTGGTTTCGCCTATGGCCTTTAATATAGTATCCCTGGTCGCCGGATTTTCCGTTCTTTTTATTCAGGGGATTTCGGGCAACACCTGGTTTAATGTCCGCTACGGGATAATGCTTATGCCTGCATTTGCCGTATTTATGGGTTATCTTGTGGGTAAAATAAAAGACCTTAGATGGGTAATTATCGGTTTATATGCATTCGTAATGTTTTTTGCTTTTGCAAACGGAGATGCGGTTACAATCGATGACGCAAGGGTCGGCTCCTCCCAAAAGAATGTATCGGAGGTGGCGGGATTTTTGAATAATGCGGCAAAAGACAAAAAAGGATTTATATTAATATCCGCCGCCTCCCACGACGCAATCATATTTTCCTCCAAGCTCCCTATGACAAGGTTTATCCACGAAGGAACGGGGAAGTATTGGGAGGATGCAACAGTTTCCCCCGACCGCTGGGCGCGTTGGATAGTAATGCGTACCTACGACAATGCCGATTTAACTTATAAGTTTGTAAGTAAAACCGAAGCTTTCAAAAAATACAAACTTGTGGATAGCTATCCTTTTGCGGATGTGTATCAACTGGACGATAAGTATTTAGGAGAACTTAGTACAGAACCAATAAAGGGTTTGATAAATAAGTAAGCCAAAGTATAATCCGTTTATGCGCCTCAATTTTAAAGTTTTAGTTTTTGCTGTTTTATTCCTATTTGTTGCGGGTCTTTTGTTTGCCAAAAGCAAAACAAATAGCAAAGACGGTGTTGGTTCCACAAAATCAAAGTTTTGGGAAATGCAGGCGATAGATACGGTTAAATACTCCAGAGATGTGGCAGGGCAATATTTAGGGGATCCTTCGTTTGATTCAACCATAGAAGAGCAGGTAAGAAGAATTGCAGAAACAGGGGCAACTCATATAGCACTAGGGACGCCGTACGACAAAAAATTTGTACCGTTTCTTAAAAGATGGGTGGATATATCCCGTAAATATGGCCTAAAAGTTTGGTACCGCGGAAACTTTTCGGGTTGGGAAAAGTGGTTTGAATTTGAAAGGATAGGCCGCGAAGAACACAAGAAACTGTTAAAGGAATTTATTTTAGACAACGGAGGTTTGTTCCAGGACGGGGATATATTTACAAGTTGTACAGAATGCGAGAACGGGGGAACGGGGGACCCAAGACATACTGGGGATACGGAAGGGTTTAGGCAGTTTTTAATTGATGAATATCAGATCGGCAGACTTGCATTTAGGCAAGTTGATAAGGATGTCCAGACAAATTACTTTCCCATGAACTACGATGTAGCAAGCTTGATAATGGACAAGGAAACCACAAGTGCTCTGGGTGGAGTTGTCGTAATAGACCATTATGTAAGTAGCTACGACAAAATGAACAACGACATAAATATCTTAGCCGAAAGGTCTGGTGGCAAAGTTGTAATAGGGGAGTTTGGCGCTCCAATTCCCGACCTTCACGGGGAAATGACCCAAGACCAGCAAGCGGAATGGGTAGATAAAGCTTTTGGTCTTTTAGCCAAAAACAAAAATCTAATAGGAGTTAACTATTGGACGGGTTTTGGCGGAAGCACAAAACTTTGGAACGATGACCTTACAGACAGAAAAGCAGTAAGCATTGTTAAAAAGTTTTTTAATCCCAAATCCCTAAACGGAGTTGTTTTGACAGAAACAGGGATGCCTATCAAAGACGCTACTATATTAAGTGCCCACAGTTCCGCAAAAACCGATGCCTTTGGCAGATTTAACCTGCCTTACGAAGGCGGTAGCGTTAATGCAAATATTGGCGCAACTGGTTACTATACTGTTGGGGTTACAAACACCAGCGACGCCAAAGACTTAACTGTCACGCTCAAAAGCAGGAACGAAAATATTCTCTTTAAAATTCAAAAGTTTTTCTATTCAATTTTTAAATAATTCTTCAACAAAATATATCAGTTGACATCAAACAGTATCGTGTGTAGAATTCCCCAACTGCTCAAACTGCCTCAAATTGACCATGTTAAAACGTTTTTCGCTTTTTATTTTTTTATTGGCAACATTTTTTGCCTTTCCTTCTTTTGTCTTGGCGGTTAATACCCCCGACTTTCCCGCCTGTGCAGGTATAACCGGAACCGTGATTGCAAGCTACGAAAGCGGAACCCACGGAATAGTGGGAGATAGCGGAACATACACAGGTAGCGATAAGGTTTACTCGACAGGAGAGGGAACAAATGTACAATGTTTTTGTTCGGAATCTGGAACAGGCATCCAAACAAACTGGTGGAAGACATCTTCTTTAACAGATGAGCAATTTAAACAACTACAAGCCGACGGCTGGATTTATGTTCCACAAGGTTCCGTTTGGGGACTAGAAGAAGGTTCCTATATGGCCAAGAATGCAGGATATTCCTGTAACGGCCGCGATGTTTGCCCCAACCTAGACGGAGTCCAGACTTCTGTTCCCGACACCTATCATTATGACGCTTCTGGCAAAAACTGTGTCCAGTACCAACTTGGAGGCCCGGGTTCTTCGAATGGAGGAGTGGGCGGAGGCGGGCAAGTTTTAGGATTAGCAACAACCGGGACAACAACCAGAATGTTAACCTTTGGTGCCCTTGGTTCTTTAATCTTTGCAATCGGTATGCTCGCCGATAAAAAACGCAAAGATGCTAACTAAACTTCTAAAACTCACAGGCATTTCTTTGATCGCCTTTGCAGTTTTTTCCTATTATCAAAAAGAGTCTCCAAAACCTATTGTGGTGCAAGAAATCTTTGCAACTGAGAAAGCAGACACTAAACCCGCATATTTCCCAGTACTTGTAATTAAAGATTTGGGAATAGACTCCAATATCTATAAAGCAGAGGAAAAAGACGGAGTTTGGAAAACCGACTCCAGGGGCGTTTCTAAGCACGATAATGTGATTTACGGACATAACTGGAAAAGTATTTTGGGGAACCTTACAAATGCAAAGCCCGGAATGGTTGTAGAGATTCTGGAGAAAAATTCAATCAAAAAATATGTTGTAGATTTTACACAGGAGATTGACCCCAGCTCTACAAATATCATAAACCAAAATGCCGATAATAAATTGGTGATCTACACTTGTAGCGGATCTTTCGACACAAAACGGTTTGTAGTTGTTGCCACTAAAGTCTCATAGTATTTGACAAATAATAATATAGGGTGTATAGTGTCACCCATAGTTAAATTATGTCAAACAAAAACGCGGGAAAAGCGTCCGTTTTAGCACTGGCAGCTTCTTTGGTTATGTCTTCTTTTGTTTTGACGGCAACAGCACCTAAAGCTCTTGCAACCAATAATCCTACACCTCCTTCTTGTGGAACATTTAGCTATGAGTTTAGTAACGATGGTTCAAACCATGCCACAGAAGTAAATTTTGAGAGCAACGACGATCAGATTGATGTTTCCGGTATCAACGGATGGACGGTTACAAAAGTCGAGCTCGACGTAGACAACGACGGATACAACGGATATCACCAGTATTCAACTGGTCCTCTAAACAACTTTAATCCTAACCCCGGAAACGACATAAACGAAGCAAGAGTAACAGTTACTAAATCTTGTGCAACTGCAACTCCTACACCCACACCCCAACACATCAGCGTTACTATTTGTCACGCAACAGGCAGCAACCAAAATCCTTATGTTCAGATAACAGTTGACGACGACGCAGTAGATGGTGACGGAAACTCCGACCACAACAGAAGCGGCCACCAAAACGGGGAAGATATAATTCCTTCCGGATCTTGGGACATAGACGGCAGAAACTGGAACCAATCTACACAGGCTATCTGGAACAATGAATGTGAACCTGTTTCTACACCCACACCTACTGCAACTCCTACTGCAACACCTAGTCCGACGGCTACACCAACAGCCACGCCTACTGCTACACCTAGCTCTAGTCCCAGTGCAACTCCTACCGCTACACCCAGTGCAACTCCGGAAGCCACAAGCACACCAGAGTCCACTGCTACGCCGCAAGGAACATCCACACCCGAGGCTACATCTACGCCCCGAGAAAGCGCAACTCCTGTTGCAACGGTAACGCCTTCCGCAACACCATTGGTCTGTACAGGCACACAACATTTGAATGCAGACGGATCAAAATGTGTAGACTACGAGTTTGGAGGTCCTCCTTCTAACCCCGGCGATCCTCAAGTTCTTGGAATCGGCGGCGGAGGAGACGTACTTGGAGCTTCCACAATGGCAGGTGCAGGAAACTTTGCGGAAAACTTCTATATGGCTATAATGTCTTTGGGAGGTACACTCATTGCCAAAGGCGTTAAAGAAATCAGGAAAGTCCTCAAGCTCACTAAGTAAATTCAAAAAACTTAGAAATCCTCTTGTTGTCTTAGTCTTAGGTTTTATTCTTCTTGTTTTTGGCGGCATAAATTACTACCGAGTGCGTATTCTGTCTTTTAACAAACCCGTACCTATCAATCCCACTGCCAGGGGAGAGGTGCCTGTGCAAGTAACCATACCCTCTATAGGCATTGATTTGCCCATAGAACAGGGGGAGATCAAAAACGGTGTATGGACAATTTCCTACGAAAAGCCCACATTCTTGGCCACATCAGCCCGTCCAGGCACCAACGGTAATACTGTTATCTACGGACATAATAAAAAGCTGATATTCGGCAATTTGCCGTATTTATCTCTTGGGCAAAAAATATTCGTTAAAACCGAAGACGGCAAGATTCACACCTACGAAGCATATTGGAAAGATTTTGTTCCACCCGATAGGGTAGACCTTGTGTCTCCCGGAGACAAAGAAGAACTAACCATATATACCTGCTGGGGACTTTTTGACACCACTCGCGCCGTAATCAAAGCCAGACCAATAAACTAACCCATGAACCTCAGGGCGTAGCCCTATGAGCAACAGGGCGTAGCCCTATGAGCAACAGGGCGTAGCCCTATGAGCAACAGGGCGTAGCCCTATAATACTTGACATTGGCCTATAATCTGTTACAATACTCACATCTGGCCACTTTTGAGCTGGAAGAGGTTTAAAACTCTACCTCGATGCAAGGCGGCGCGCGCCAAGCAGGCAGATTTGCCAAAGCAGATTTGCCATAGCGGACTGTAATTGCGACCACACACATATGTGAGGTTAGCAGAAGAATTTGGAAAAGTGGGACACATCCCAAGCGCCAATTCTTTGTATATTACGGTTGGACCCGCAAAAACAGGACTTTTTAGTCAGCGCTGACAAAAGGTCATCCAAAGCACGAGCTGCGGATCATAAGGGTACTGGTCAACCCACATTCACATTCAAAAGTCGGGTCGGATAGGTCGATCAAATCAAATCCTCAAAAAATTTGAATTGATTCTAAACCTGTCCGACCCGCACCACACTCAATAACCCCAATATTTCGGCTTCTTTAAGTGCTTGCGAATTCATTATCTTACAGCTAGAATCATTTTGGGCTAGAAACTAGCCTTTGTTTTATTTATAGGCATGGACATTGGAAAAGTAACACCCACAGAAATAACTTCGGAACTTTCTAAATCTTATTTGGATTACGCCATGAGCGTTATCGTTGCCCGCGCATTGCCAGATGTACGCGACGGACTTAAACCAGTCCACAGAAGAATTCTTTATGCAATGCATTTAATGGGCCTCCATGCATCTGGATCATTCAGTAAATCTGCAAAAATAGTCGGAGAAGTTTTGGGTAAATACCATCCCCACGGAGATATGGCGGTTTACGATGCCATGGTCCGCATGGCTCAGGATTTTTCCATGCGATATCCTTTGGTAAAAGGACAGGGAAACTTTGGATCGGTAGACGGCGACCCTCCCGCAGCCATGCGTTATACAGAAGTAAAACTTGCAGCAATTGCAGATTTTATGCTTCAGGATATCGAAAAAGACACGGTCGATTATTTGGACAACTTTGACGCAACCCTTAAAGAACCTATTTATATGCCTGCACTTTTACCCAATCTTCTTTTAATGGGAAGTGAAGGAATTGCGGTTGGTATGGCGACAAAAATTCCGCCTCATAATTTAACAGAGGTTGTAAACGGAGTAATCGCCACCATAAAAAGCGGGCGAGTTGTAACAGAAGAAGAAAAACACAAAGAACAAACAGATTTTGTTATTAAAAAGATTAACTTGGTTGCCGCAGGTGAGGTAAAGGGATTAACCGAGGAAGAAGTTAACCCCACAGCTGTTTCGTTTGAAAGCGATATAACAATAGACGAGCTAACGGATATTGTCCCGGGCCCCGACTTTCCTACCGGGGGAGCAATTTATGATGCAAATTCATTAAAAGAAGTTTACGCAACCGGACGCGGAAAGATTTCCGTACGCGGAATTGCAGAAATTACCGAAGGGTCAAAAGGCAAAAGCCAAATTATAATCACAGAGATTCCTTATCAGGTGAATAAGGCCGAAATGGTGGCCAAAATAGCGGAGCTTGTTAAAGATAAAAAGGTTGTTGGAATATCAGACCTTAGAGACGAATCCGACAAAGACGGTATGAGAGTGGTTGTAGAGCTTAAACGCGACGCAAAACCCAAATCCGTTCTTAACAATCTATTCAAACACACCAGACTCCAAACAACATTTCCGGCAAACTTTGTTGCATTAGTAGAAGGAACCCCGCACACACTAAATCTTAAACAGATTTTAGTTGAATACGTTAAGCACAGACAGAAAGTTATTGTACGACGTACTATTTTTGAACTCACAGAGGCCAAAAAGAGGGCTCACATTTTAGAAGGACTAAAAATTGCACTCGATAATTTGGATGCCGTAATTAAAACCATTAGAGAAAGTAGAACCCAGGAAGACGCCAAGAATAACCTTATTCAAAGATTCGGATTGTCCGTTATTCAATCAACGGCAATTTTGGATATGCAGCTAAGACGCCTTGCCGCACTCGAGCGAGAGAAGATAGAAAAAGAATATCAGGAAATCAAAAAGCTTATAGATCAACTAACCGCAATCCTAAACGACCCGGGAAGTGTACTTAAAATAATAGTTAAAGAGATAGAAGAACTAAAAGAAAAATACGGCGACGAAAGAAAAACCAAAATTTACAAACACGCTTTGGGCGAAATTTCCGAAGAAGATTTAGTTCCAAAAGAAGATACACTTTTGATGGTTACAAAAACTGGTTATATCAAACGACTTCCCGTTACAACTTACAGATCTCAAAGAAGAGGAGGCAAAGGAGTAATAGGAATGACCACAAAAGAGGAAGACGAAATTGAGCATTTGATTAGTGCCACAACCCACGATACAATTTTATTCTTTACCAATAAAGGCCGTGTTTTTGGTACCAAAGCTTGGGATGTTCCCGAATCCTCCAGACAAGCCAAAGGACAAGCCCTTGTTAATCTTTTGAATTTGGAACAGGGGGAAGAAACAAGATCGGTGCTGCCGCTTTTGTCCGAATCCAAAAATATTATTATGGCAACTCAACACGGGCATATCAAAAAAACAGCCACCGAAGAATTTAGAAACCTTAGATCTTCCGGACTTATTGCCATAAGACTCCAAGACACCGACAATTTAGTGTCGGTTCATTCCACAACAGGGGACGACCATGTAATTCTTTTAACCAGAAAGGGCCAATCTATAAAATTCCCCGAAACAGATGCAAGGCCTATGGGACGAGCCACAAGCGGAGTAACAGGAATCAAATTGGACAGCGGCGACGAATTAATTGGCATGGAGGTTTTCCCTGCCAAAGAAAATAGACCCACCGATAAAAGAAAGAAATTCTTTAGAGATATTTTGACAATCTCGGAGCACGGATTAGGAAAAAGAACGGATGTAAACAATTTTCCTCTGCAAAAAAGAGCAGGTAAGGGCGTTAAAGCATCGGTACTTAGCGAAAAAACGGGGGATCTTAGAACCGCAGTAATGGTTACAGAAAAGATTGAACAGGTGGTTATTACAAGCAAAGGCGGACAGGTGATTAAATTACCCCTAAGAAACATCCCACAACTCGGACGCGCCACTCAAGGGGTTATACTTATGAGGTTTGCGGACAGAAACGACTCCGTAGCTGCAGCGGCTTGCCTAGAAAAGGGCGACGACGAAGACGATGAAGAAGTTGCAGAAGGTTGATTAAAAAGTTAGTATTAAATAATGGAAGAAGATAAGAAAAAGTGGATGACAAATAGCAATCAAGGTGGAGGATGGGTAGTTCTTTTCTTCATATTTTTATTTATTTTTTCCAAATGGGGGCCGGCTATTCCTTTTAGCGTATCCTCCCAACCCAAAGGGGAACCATTTATGGTTTCCGGGCAGGGTAAAGTGTTTGTAACACCTGACATTGCCAAGATTAGCTTTGGGATTCAGGACAATGGACCTTCTCTTAAAGCTGTTGAATCAAATGTAAATACAAAATCAAAAGCCCTTACTCAAGCATTAAAGGGCTTAGGTATTGCAGAAGAAGATATCAAAACAACTTCCTACAATGTTTACCCAAGATACGACTATACAAATCCCGAATCCCGCATAACAGGATTCGAAGTATCAATTGATTATCAGGTTACAGTTAGAGACTTCGATAAAGTAAACGATGCTTTATCGCAAGGTATTGCAGCAGGAGCAAATGTTGTGGGTGGCGTTTCGTTTGATGTAAACGACAAAACCGAAAAAGAAAAGCTTAACGAAGCTAGAAAACTGGCCGTAGAAGACGCAAAAGCTAAGGCTCAAGGTTTGGCGGGAGCGGCAGGAATCACACTAGGCAAAGTAATTAACGTTTCCGAAAACCAAGGCTACGGCAGACCCATTCCTTTTGAAACAATGGCTGTAGATAAAGCGATTGGTAGTGCACCCGCACCGGAAGCAAGTGTAACCCCCGGAACGGCAGAAATAAACATAACAGTAAGCCTTTCCTACGAAGTCCGCTGATTAGGTAAATTTGCTCCAGTTTGTTAAAATACCCTCTAGTAATTTAGTTTTGCTCGTTTAAGTCTAATAAAGAGGTGTCTTGTGCGCAGAATCATATTCTTAGTACTTTTAGTACTTTCGGGCTGTTTGGGGCCCTATTTAGGCACATTAAACCCTGTCTTGCAGGGACCAACTCAAACTCCCAGCCAAACCGCAACTTTTGTGCCAACTGCTACCGTAACACCAACAAGAAAACCCACGGCAACGCCAAGAATTGTCTCGCCGACACCGTCTCCAATACTCACAAATCCAAGTGAATATACGGTGCAAGCCGGCGATACAATAATCGGCCTAGCCGAAAAATTCAATTTGCCTTGGGGATACCTTGCAGATGCCAACGGTCTCGACAATCCCGATATGATCCAAGTTGGTCAAACTTTAACGATACCTGTTTGGCCTCCCAAGGATGACGGGCGCGAAATCTATGTTATTTTGTCGCAACAAAAGGCTTATGCCATCGAAAACGGCAAAATCGTGCACGAGTTTGTTGTGTCTACAGGAGTTCCGGCTCATCCAACCGTAACGGGACGCTACAAAATATATGTCAAATATCGTTTTGACGATATGAGTGGTCCGGGTTACTACATAAAGGATGTGCCGTTTGTCATGTATTTTTTCCAAGGCTACGGCCTTCACGGTACCTTCTGGCACAACAACTTTGGAACACCCATGAGTCACGGTTGCGTGAACCTAACAGTAGAAGACGCCGAATGGCTGTTTGATTGGGCAAGTGTAGGTACACCCGTTGTAGTTGTTGAGTAGTTTAGGGGGAGCCCAAAGAAAGTATTTGGGTTCCCTCTAGTTTTTTCCTTTAAAAAAATTACTGATGTCGCTAAAATATTTATATTCGTGATTATCGGCTTCTTTAACTAAAACTTTTATTTCGGGGTTAATTTCTTCTATAAACTTTTCTAATTCGGAAAGGTCGGCGTGGGGATCTTTGCTGTTATGAATAACTAAGATATTTTCTCTACTAAAACCCAAAAGGGCTTTTTTGATTACATCTTTTTCTTCCTGCGACAAATCGTTTAACGGTATTCCGCAAAGGGCAATCTTTTTTATTTTTTCGGGTGCGTTATTAATCATATGGGCAACAACCAATACTCCGATCGATTTTGCAGCAACATTGGCAAAATCATCTAAAAGTACATCCATAGCGTCTATGGCCTTTTCTTTTGCATTGAATTTTTTATGAATATCGCTCCAATGATTCCAATAAATCGGCCTTGTTTCTCCGTCGCCGTAAACATTAACAGAACCTTCTTCCAACCAAGATTTGTTTTCGGGAGAATAACCGGGCAAAAGGAGTGTAATCATATTTGGATTATACAACTTTTTATTCGGTGTATACTCACACAAATGAGCGCCGAAAACAGGGAACCGATATCGGAAATTTGTTTGTTGGATATTCCTTGGAATATTTTATCGATTGCTCTTTCTGATCCCGAAACGGCAAAAATGATAACGGACTACGACAGAAGTTCGGTAGTCGGTAAAATCGACGAGCTTGCAAATTTAGTAGAAGTTCCCTCAGAAGCTTATATTTTGAATACGGCCACAGTACAAGAAATAAGGCACGAATGGACCGTGCAAATGCCTACTTCGTTATATCAAAAAATAATGTCATTCCGCCATTAAGGCCTCCTCTTTGGTCCTATGGACAACCCCGTCGGGATGGTGCGCCGGTGAGTAGATTGTATAAAACTTTAAGTGAAATTCGTTATCTACATTGATAATGTTATGTCTGGTATAGGCCGGGACCACAACACAATCTCCCGCTTCTACCACAAACTCCTCATTTTCAACAATAACCTTTCCATGTCCGGCTTCGAACCTAAAAAACTGATCGTTTGTATCGTGGACTTCGAATCCTATTTCCTCGTTTGGTTTAAGACTCATGAGTACAAGTTGGGAGTGGGGAGCGGTAAAAATAACATTTCTAAAATTAGAATTATCTAGAGTAAGTTTTTCTAAATTTACTTTAAAACTTTTCATAAAATCACCTCCTTTTCTTTATAATAACAAATTTGATTACTTATTCAATACTTCGAAATAATGAATATATTAGAATTTTAGATCGGTGAGAAACCGGGTGGCGTCATCGGGGTAGTTTGTGTCGATTTCTTCTAACCAGGCGATACCGCTCCACAACACACCTTTTACAAACGCTTTTGCGTCTTTCTTTTTGTCAGCATTGCTCATGACAGTCTGGTCAAAACACCGTATTTCCACAAGCCTTTTAACAATATCTTCGGCAAACATATGACAGACCGCCTTATCTCTTATTTCCATCCCCATTACAACAACTGCATCCAAAATAAGCTCCTTTGCCCGATCGGGATAACTTGAGTCAAAAAGGTCGTAGCTGTCTCCCATTTCTACCAAGGGTTTTAGCATATCGGCAAAAGAGTTGCCGTAGTAATTTGTCATTTTGTTATAAAGCTCGGTAAAAGGTTCCGTCATTTCGTCTACCCAGTCAACGCGGTTTCCCAGATTACCATTGATGAAGACCTCTAAAAGGGGTGATCCCCTGAGGATTGTTTCTCGGATTTTTTTGCCTTCTTGGCTTTTATCCTTCACACCCCGATTTTAATACTAAACCGCAAAAATGACAAAGAGGTATAATTTGATTCTTAGCTTGCACATTCCGTTTCAAAAAGGAGTATCGATGCAAAATAAACGTGTTGTAATACTTTCGGTTTTGGGAATTGTGCTAATATCGCTGATTGCTTTTTTTGTTATCCAAAGCGTCTACAAAACAAATACCCCTGCCACCGATCAATTTTCGCTTTTGGGAACACCCCAAGCAGTTACCGAGGGCACGGCAACTCCCATAACCCAGTTTACACCCATACCCGAACCCGGAAACTCATGGAGATTTGTATCCATGGAAGAAAAGGTTATTTATCAAAACGGATATTGGTACAATGTTGGCACATTCGAAAATGTTATACGCCCCGATATTAAAATAAGGGCCATGTGTACCGCACCGCTTTGGCCGTCGCCAACGCCCGGCACCATTTACATTTTGAATCCGTACGATATCCTTTATCCCGAAGTAGATAACCAAACCCAAAACCTGCAAAGGTTCCAGGTTCTTAAGTAACCAAAAAAGGCGGACACTTTTTACCGTAAAAGTTCCGCCTTTTTTTAATATCACATTGGTCTTGAAATTATTTTTATAAATTGTATATTTACTTATATATCAAGAGTGCGGGGAGGGAATTAGCCCAATGAACCGCCGGCAACCCGTTCGACATTCGCTCAGGGTGCCAAAGCTATCAACGATATGTCAAAAAATATTTACTTCGAAAATTTTAAAAACTACACGGTAGAATCTGTTACCTCCGGACATCCCGATAAAATTTGTGACCAGATAAGCGACGCTATACTAGATGAATGTTTGCGTCAGGATGCAAAATCACGTGTGGCAATAGAAACGTTCGGTGCACACGGTCTTTTGGTAATAGGGGGTGAACTTACTACAAAAGCAAAATTCGATGCAACAAAAATCGCCTCCAAAATTTATAAAGACATAGGACATAGCGGCAAACTCAAATTTGTTACCAATATAATCAAACAATCTCTGGATATTGCAATGGGTGTTGATACAGGCGGAGCGGGGGACCAGGGAATAATGTACGGATTTGCCACAAACGAAACTCCTGAGTATTTACCCAAGGCGGTTGCGTTGGTTCATAAATTAACAAAAGGTTTAGAAGATCTAAGGAAGTCTAAAAAAATTCCTTGGCTTTTACCCGACGGCAAAGCCCAAGTGACTATAGCAAACGGCAAGGTTAAAACTGTTTTGGTTTCTACTCAGCATAAAAAGGGTATTTCCCAGGAAAAAATAAAAAAAGAAATTACCAATAAACTAATCAAGAAAGTTTTAGGCAAAGATTTTAAAGGTGTGGAGGTTTTGGTTAATCCGACAGGTAAATTTGAAGTTGGCGGGTTCGTTGCCGATACGGGCTTAACGGGCAGAAAAATAATGGTAGACACTTACGGCGGCCTTATACCTCACGGCGGAGGGGCGTTTTCGGGTAAAGATCCCACAAAAGTCGACAGAAGCGGGGCTTATATGTGCCGATTTGTTGCAAAGAATTTGGTTGCAAAAGGGCTTGCTAAAAGTGCTTTGGTATCTGTTGCCTACGCAATCGGGAAAGCGGAACCTTTGATGATAGAGGCCAAAGACGAAAACGGAAAAAGCATGGCGAGTTATGTTAAAAAGAATTATGATTTTAGGCCTCTGGCCATAATCGAACGGTTAAACCTACGAACCCCAATTTACCTTCAAACTGCCGCCTACGGGCATTTTGGCAAGCCAAGCCTCCCCTGGGAAGAAATAATTTAGCAATCGCGGTTTTTCTTGTGATAAAATACCCCATATTATGGAAAGACAAGAAGTTTTGGCGTCTCCCGAGATAAAATTCCTGCTAGTCAGGCACCATCCTGACGATATAAAAAGAGTTTGGCAAGAAGCCAAAGACTCAGAGGTTATTATGCTCGAAAGTGTTGGAATGCCGACCTTTCTTAAAAAAGAATTCATGGCCAATGCAGCTTCAGTTGCAGGCACAAACAATAGATTTTTCCGCTACATAAATACCTTGAGTTTGATGACCACCGTTTACTCGGCCGACCCGTTCTGGCGTGGAATTGTTTCCGAAACTGTAAGATCACAAAAAGAGCTATACCTAATTGACGGTGGCGGAAATTTTAAAGGTTTTTTGGATATGGTGGCAGCCGACCAAAAACACCTTGAAGCTCTAGAAGAATGGCAAAAGGGAAACGTTGCTTATGCCTACGAAGATTACGCCACTCAAATAGAATTGATCAGCGACGGCGTAATTCTTAGGGACCAACTTACGCTATCTCAAATAGAAGAAGCTATAAACACTAACAAAAACTGGTATGGCAAGAAAGTAGCAGTAATCCAAGGCCAATCACATTCACAAGCTTCGATCGACTTTATTAAAAGAAACCCTCATATAAAAACAAAGAGGCATTTTACTCAATTGATTGGCGGTTCGGCCTTTACTTTTAGTCATGAATACAGAAGTAGAAAACTAAGGGGTGACAACGCCTCAATCTTGGAATCGGTAGTTTACAGAGGCTTCTTAACTGAATTTATTATCGTTCCTGCGTTAAAAATTTATGTAGAAAACGACTTTGATAGATATGACTATGGTGCCGTAATTGGAAGAATGCTGACAGAAAGTGAGGTTTTGGAATATATTAAAAAAACATTTGATATAGAAAAAAACGAGCCGCAAAACAATAAACTTTCCAAAAGCGTTTACGTAGATTTTCTTGTCGGTAAACTTGGAGCAGAGATTGTAAAAAAGTATTACAAACAAGCAAAAGCAGTTACCAAAAAACTTAACTAAATCTTTTTTGTACCCAACTTACATCGTCCGCCAAATCGGTTATGGTAAGAGCTTTTTGACCACTTTTTTTAACATTTACCGGGCTTATAAAAATTCCTTCTACTCCGAGTTTCTTTTCGAACTCATAATTTAGCGTTCCAAAAATTGATTGCCAGTCGTCTAATACAAGTTTGTAAGGAAGCTGCATCAAGTTACCCCCTTCGACAAAAGGCATTACGGCTTCTACGGAACCGCACTCATCACACTTGCCGATTCGCAAATATGTATTAACCCGAATCAAATGTTCTCCCAACGGGAACGGTAGCTTTATTTTTGAATTTTTCTTTTCTGTTAATTTTGCAGCCTCGTTCATAATCTCACCGTAAAATAGCAGTGTATCTATATTTACATCAGGGGCGTAACCTATTACATGTGTGTATTCTTTAAGTGCAAACCCCCCGGCCCTCCAAACTTCGGAGTTAATTCCTCGGGCAACCCATGTTCTTTCGGTGTTTTTTATGCACCCTGGTAATTCGGCTGTAAATTCTTTAGACATAAAACCGAATTATACACCTATAGGACATCCAGGATGAATGGGTGGTAAAATATCTTATGGCACTAGATCCGGATAGGTACGAGCGAGATTGGGGGGATTTTGGCGAGGAAAAAAGACATCGCAAAATCTCTCATGGCCGTGTTAAAACTATCGAAGAAGGCGCTTCACCAAAGGAGGAGTCAACAAAAGAGCAGTTGGAGGTAGAGGCTGCAGAAAAAATTTTAAGACACATAGAAAACCGCTGGGGAGACCTGGCAGTTAGCGAACGCAATCAAAAACTAAAAGTTTACTTTAAGTGGGTAAAAAGCTCGTTAGATGAAGGCTATGCAATACTAGACGACGGGGATTTGAGTGTTAGGGAGGAAAACGAAAAAGTTGTCTTAACCCATGAACCCACACTTATAGGCGGCAAAAAGAAAACCAAGGAGGAAGCACGCGGGATCGTTTTTGAACGCTTGGAAAATCATCTTAACCTCTGGAAAAATACTTCCCAAGTCTTTCGTGAGTCTATCTTTTCGATTAGCGAGGTAGAGGAGGCCCAAAAACCAGAAGTGTTGTTTATCTTTTCCAGACACGCAGACAAGGATGTTGCTAGGGTTTGGGAACAGGCTTCCAGTGCGGACATAATTATCCAAGAAGCGTTTGGCTCCAGCGACGAGGTAAAACAAGCTATATCTACTATTACCCACGATAACAAAATCGCTAACGATCCGGGTTTAAGGATTAGGCTTAAAGACTATTTACTTAAAAAACATCCAAACGCGAGCGGTTTTATTAAAGGAATAATCGAACGATCAGTGTTAAGCGGAAAAGAACTGCACTTTGTAGATGTTCCCTTAGATAACCAGGGCGCTTTGGAGTCCAGATCCGCGGAGGACGCATACAAAGAGGCTCGAAACTTTGCAAGGCTGGGTCTTTTTGAATCGTCATATTCCAAGTTTGTTGACTCTCAAATGTGGGATGCAAAGTCCATGATAACAAGAGATATGGAAGCGTCTTTACAAATAATAAACTTAATTTCAGAAAACAAAGAAAGGTGGAAAGGTAAAAAAGTAGCAATAATTTACGGAACAAGCCATACAGGAATATACAGAACGGTCAAAAGGGAGGTAAACAGTGCCAAACTTTCCAGGACATTTTTGGATACAACAAGAGTTTTTAATATGGAACACGAAATAAAACAAAGAGTGGTATCCGGAAAAGGATTCTCGCATGACTTGGAATTAAAAAACTTTTTAAGCAGGATGGTGTTAGTTCCTTACCTGCTATCGTTTAACGATGCATATCCCGGTATTTTTGATATTGCCGAAAAAATTGCCAGAAAGATGACAGCCAAAGATGTGGACAGTGCTTTTGAAAGGCTCGGAGAAATAGAAAAAGGAATCAAAGAGTCGGACATAGAAACAAGACTTAATGAGATAGGCGGAAAAACGATTGAACTAGGAAGACAAATCGCCTTCGCGGTCGGCAGTCAGATCTAGGTGACATTAAATATTTTTTTCATTTCGGCAAAATCGGGCAAATGAAAAGCTTCACGCCTAGCATCTATTACCGACCTTGCCAGTTTTTTTCTACGCTCGTCTCCGCCGTAGATTTTATCAAGTGCCGTAGCAATAACCTGCTTTACCCTTATACCTCTTTTTTCTGAATCACCTCCGATGCTGTTTTCGTAGTGTACAAACTGCCTTTCAACAACACTTCTCATCATATCCCAAACATCTTTTCCGTCTTCCACAGGCATTTCGGAAAGTATTACTAAAATGTCCCTCCTGACAGAATCGATTGCTTTTCTCTCTTCGGGATTTGTAAACTCGGAAATACTGGGTGCAAATACTTTTGCCTGTCTATCGACCATTCGTTGATTGAAATCAATAAGAGAATTTTCGGCGTCTGTGCGAGTGGATTCTACCATTGAGTTAGCATCGGAAAATATCAAAAGTTCAACTTCTTCTGGCACCTCCAATTCGTTTTGAAACCTGTGGACAGCTTCGGCATTAACAGACCCTAGTCTGTAAATAAAAGTACCGTCTATATCACTTCCTTTTTCTTTCAACGCCATTCCCGTCGCAACCGATCCTGTAGGAATAAAAAAGCCTCTTTGACACCAAGCTCCTTGTATCCCGCTTTTACATCCTCTGCCCATTTCACCGTAATCCTTCTTAACTCCCTAGAGTCTTCGGTGACAAAACGGTGGTTAGCAATTTCGTATAACGCGCTGTGGTATGAATCGCTAGGATAAACCTCTGTAGAAAAAGCTGTTTCCATCAATCATTACCCCTCCCGTGGAAAGTTTCGTGAATTTCTTTTAGTTGTTTATTGGTCACATGAGTATAAATTTGGGTTGTAGAAATATTTTTATGCCCCAACATCTCTTGGACGCTTCTGATATCTGCCCCCGCAATCAAAAGATCCGTTGCAAAAGAATGCCTCATAACATGAGGTGTAACTTCTATGGGAAGTTTAACTTTATGCGAATACTTTTTAATTAACCTTTGAACAGATCGGGGAGTGAGCCGCATTTTTTCGTCAGGGGTACCCGGATCCAAGTTGCCTTTATGGCGAACAAAGAGAGGCTTAAATCTATCCACGCGTTCGTTTAAGTATTTGATAAGCCAATCAACAGCACGGGAAGAAAGAAAAACAACTCTGGCTTTTCCGCCTTTTCCTATTATTCCAAACTCGCGCCTTTGCATATCAATTTTGTCTCTATCTAGTTTTACAAGTTCCGATACACGAAGTCCTGTAGAAAATAATACTTCTAAAATTGCCTTGTCTCTTTTTCCTTGAATAGTTGACTGGCTAGGAGCGTTTAGAATTCTATCTACCTGTTCGCCGCTTAAAAATTTAACCTGTCTTTCTTCTACTTTTGGTAAGTCGATTTTATCAGGAGCCATCACCTGATAATCGTTTTTTATAAGCCATTTTAAAAACGATCTAAGAGCAATTACATGGTATCCCTGGGTTCGCCTTGTCATAGGTTGC
Source organism: uncultured Gammaproteobacteria bacterium (assembly GCA_964600575.1). GTDB lineage: Bacteria > Patescibacteriota > Microgenomatia > UBA8517 > UBA8517 > CAZRGC01. The sequence continues at coordinate 321,340 of CAZRJH010000001.1, forward strand.
CCGTTTTCCCCCGGTAAGTTTGATAAAAATAACCGGAAATTTCGGACTATTTCTTGGTTTATATCCGTTAGATCCTCGGGCAAGCCCTCTGCATCCATCCAATGCAAAAGTCTACTTAGATAATGGCGGTAATTGCGAAGGGTTAGGGGAGAGGCGCCTTTTTCGACCTGAAGATACTCCAAAAATTGGTCAACTTTTTTTGCAATCTCGGACTGATTTTGGGCGGGATCAGCCATGTACTTAAATCAGTTTATAGACTGTTTCACGGAGTGTCAACTAGATTGTGCGACTAATAGGAGAGGGCTCGAGGCAAATCTATCAAAGCGTTTAGTTCGTCTCTGTATAAAAACGCCCTATGATCGGCATATTCTACACCGCACACGTCCTCTTCGGGATATCTTATTCCGATTAATTGAATCTCGGGAGTCCGTAAGGAAAGTGCTTTCATAACCCTTAAATCATCATCTATGTGGATTATGTTCGGGTTTCTGGCATACATAGCTTCAACGGTGTTTAGCTTAAAATCATGGCCGCTAATACTACTGGAGATTTTAAAATTAACTTTGCCCGCCGGTATCCAAGGAAAATAATAATTCATCCAGCGGTATGTAGACATTCTAAGCCCGGAAACCCGTACTGTAGTGACATTTTGCGGAATGCCTGCTTTATACATGGCATACGACAAATCTCTTAAAGGTTCATTTGGTTTGGCCTGATACAAAATATCTGGGTCGACCCATACTTTGCGTTCAACTTTTTGAGCTGTTTCCAAGTCAGTAACTCCGTCGGCTACCAGCCATTTTGTTAAAGTTTCATATCCTTCGATTTTTCGTGAAAAATAAGAGGTGCCAAAGTGTTTATCAATTGTTTCTTTAACCGGATATTCCGTTAACGCCAATGTTTGATCGATGTCCCAATCAACTTCAAAATTTTCTCCGGAAAAATTTAAAAACTTTGTAAGTAAATTTTTTTGTCCGAAGGTTAAGGATTCCAATGACTCAATTTTAGAAGCAGTTTCTTTAGACATGTGGCAATTCTACAAGCCTTTATTTGTTTGCGCAAATCGTGCCTAAATACGAGCCTCTGTAATCGATTTTAAGGCCTGTCTAAACAAAAAGACGACTAATGTATCGTCTCTGATTAGTCCTTGTTTACGGGCCAAACTATATTTTTTATTTTTAAACAAAGTTTATAAATTAATTTACTTTTTTAGAAAATATTTTTCCGGGGGAGTCGGGGAAAGGTGGTCCTGGTAAAGTCTATTATTTATTCGGTATTTATTCGGAAGGAAAGTTTTTTAGACATTTTTAAAAAGGAGAATATCAAGGCCTGCACAGGGTTTATAAAAGCTGCATAGAAGACGCGAAACTTTGGCGGAATACGAACATTAAGAGTCTTCCCCTCAACAAAATTATTATATGTCGCAAAAGTATTATTGTGCGACATAGTTAAATTGAGTAAAGAAGGTCTCCACATACACTAAGCAAAAGTTTGGCCATTGGTCCCGGGAAACAGGCGCCGTTTCGCTTGATTATTCTGACACTGATAGCTTGCATTACTCCCTAAAGTCTAAATGTTAATTAAGGCTAAATAGGCACACTCCTAAGCCTGGGGTTATGCCTCGGATCTCAAAACCAAAGATATCCACAGAGGTTTTCTGGGGAAAAAGTAACAAAAACGCTAAACCCCAGGCACAATAACTATATCATTGTGTATCATCACCTGACTCTTTAGACTTTCGGTTTTTGTTCGCTTAGCCTCGTTAGTCGCTTTTTGTGAAAATACCCTATAATTTTCGTGAAAGCTTCCCCTTTTTCACTCGTGTAAATCCTATAATTATAGGATATCTTCACCCCTCCTCCCCTCCCGGGGTGTATTCCACAAAAAATAATAGTTAGGCTTAATAAATATAATTTGAAGCTAAATCTAACCCCAGTGAGTAGCAAAAAACATTGCAATAAATACCAAAGCTCCCACTACCAGGTGCTCCCTAACCGTGGCGGGAAAAAGGCGCTCTTCCATTTTGGCCTGACCAAGACCCAAAAGCATATAAAAGCTGACTGTTAAAAACAAAGAGCCCGTTACAACCGTGACCGGCCAAAAATATAATGCTAGGGCGATTTGTGAAGTGATGAGTGACGAAACAAGGGAAAGTGAAACAAGGTCTTTTGAAAAGTTCTTTTCCAGATTAACGGCCCAATACCCTTGTAAATAAAGTGGAAAGGATAAAATAAATACCAAAGGCATTAAGTAGTAAACAGAACTTTTAAGTGAGACAACCGCATCAAAAACTAAAAATGAGGTTACCAAAGTTAATACAAACCCCACTCCCCTTGCCGCTCTTAAAAGGGCGATTGTACGACTTGTCGCCACGGAATAAATATTCATTGTTAAACAAAGAACATAAATACCGATTCCATAAAATATAACAATTGGGATCCTGGTATACATGCTTATAGGCAATAAAAACCAAAAGACTCCGACACCCAAGGTAAACACAGTGGGAAGAACTAAAGTCAAAAGTGTCGTATTTTTTCCCAAATTTTCCCAAAGAGACCATATAAAAAGAATTATTGTTAAAAGTCCTAGTGCACCAATTATCCAAAACCTATTTTGATCGTTAAGAAATTGAATTCCTATAAAACCAAGGGAGAGTAGAACGGAGGTTAAAACGAATCTACGGCGTTTGGACATTTTTTATTTTCGTCGTATTACGAAGACACTTTATTCATCACTTCTTCGTCTACGTCAAGATTAGAAAAGACTTTTTGAACGTCGTCTAAAGCTTCGAAAGCATCCAAAAATTTGATAGCTTTTGCCGCTTCTTCGGCAGTTGCCGCTTTAATGAAATTTTTAGGCTTCATCTGGAGTTCTGTCTCCTGTACTTCAAAACCCAGCTCGGTTAATTTTTTGTGGGTCTGACCCAAAACATCCGGAGAAGTAAAAACTTCTATTCCGTCCACTGTCTCGGTAATGTCTTCTACCCCGGCATCGATTAGCTCGAGCATTTGCGTTTCGGGATCTTCGCCTTTTTTAATCAACATAAAACCTTTTTGTTCAAAGTTGAATGCAACGGCACCCGGGCCACCCATATTTCCGCCTCCCCTATCAAATGTATTTTTAATTTCTTGTGCTGTCCGATTTTTATTATCCGTAGCGGCTTGAACAATAACCGAAATCCCCAAAGGTCCGTAACCTTCGTAAGTCAGTTCTTCCATATTTGCGGCCTCTGTGGTGGCTTTGGCAATGGCTCTTTCGATATTTTCCTTAGGCATACTTACTGCACGGGCTTTGTCGATCTCGAATCTTAATTTGAAGTTCATATCGGGGTCAGCCCCGCCTTTGGCCGCAATCATAATTGCCCTGGCCATTTTAGAAAACACATTACCCTTAGCCGCATCATTTGCCGCCTTCTGTCTTTTGATTGTCGCAAAGTGTGAATGCCCGCTCATATACAAGCGTAGTATATCCAATTTTTGCAGGTTACAAAAGCCCTTGACACTGTTAAAAGGTTATTTATACTCAATTACAGTGAACAACAGGACGATGTCCAAAAAGTAATGGAAATAACACTTGCCCAAAAAGCCATCTCTCTGGCACTTTCAGGAAACTGGAAAGAAGCCATAGAAATTAATCTTTTAATCCTCAAAGAAAATCCCGAAGACACGGAAGCTCTAAATAGATTGGCCAAAGCATATTCCGAAAACGGACAGATGGCAAAAGCCAAAGAGACAGCTCACAAGGTAATCAAATTGGACCCCATTAACCCGATAGCCAAAAAGTGTTTGGATAGATGGAATTCCATGGACGGCGAAACCAACCACGGCGATAGCCATGTGGTTTCTTCCGATTCTTTTTTAGAAGAACCAGGCAAAACTCGTCTGATACAACTTGTTAATACAGGAGATATCAAATTGTTTGCATCCTTGGATCCCGGTGAAGAAGTCAAACTTTCAAGTTATTCTCACAAAGTTTCCATAATGACCAAAGACGGAAAATATTTAGGCCGTCTCCCGGACGATGTTGCAGCAAGAATAAGAGGGCTTATTAAAGCAGGGGTTAAATACCAGGTATTAATAAAATCTATACAAGCAAAAGATGTAACCGTTTTCATCCGCGAAACATTTAGGTCGGATGAGGCCCCGGATATGCTTTCGTTCCCCACGGAAAAAATTGAGTATGTAACCTTCACTCCTCCGGAGTTAGTTCACAAAGAACAACCCGAAATCGGGGGAGAAGAAGAAACCCAAGAAGAATAATTTAAAAGAATTTAGAGAACTTATCTCCCAGTTTTATTTCCAGATCTAGATTTGTTTTGGAGTTTTTATAGGTACAGCCGAATATTTTTGCAATTTTTTTGGCCAACGAAGTTTTGGGGGAAGTTACTTCACAAACTCCGCTTATATTTGTTTGATTTTTATCCAGACTTACAACCTTACCCCCCATGGCCTCTAATATTTCCCCGACTTTGGCGGCCTCACCCCCAACTCCGCTACCGTCCACAATTCCTACTTTTAAATTTTGATCTGCAAAACCATTATCGGAAAAATACGAAGTAAGTCGTTCGGATACGGCCCCCGTTATTACATATCCCACCACCCCATCGTTTAACACCTCGCGTCTCAAATATTGGCTTTTTGCCAAATCTATTTCGCCTTTGTCAATGTTTTTTATATTTAACGCAAAAAAGCCGAGCATTAATCTGTCTCCAAAAGCTATATTGGTTTTTTTAGGAGTAAATACAAACTTGGCAATTCCCGTAATCGACCCTTTAGAAAGTGATTCCGCGTCGCTATCGGACCAAAGATGTACCGGGAACAAAAAGCTTTTGGTTACGGTACCCGAAAGCAGATTGCCACCCTTTTTTTCGTTAAGACCCAACTGCCAAACATTTTTAATTCTAAGGCTTCCGTAACCCGCAGAAACAGTAACTTGTGTGTCACCTGGAATAAGCATTGTGGTTAATTCCGGAGTTTCCGGGTCGGCAACCGTTACACCAACACTTCCGTCGTCTTTTCTAAAAGCAACAGAAACTTTGTCGTGCCCGTTCCAATTATTGGTGGTGATTTTTACAAACAAAAATAAGCCAAGTAAAACCAAAAAAGGAATTAATAGTCCTTTTAAGGTTCTACCTATGTTGCTTTTTGTTTTTGCACGTTCGATCCTGTTGTTTCGGACCAAAAGTCTTCTGGCTCCCGCTCCGGGAGTTTTTGGGTGGGCAGATGGCATATATTATTTACTAACGGAATGCGACATTCTTAAACCTTTTACAAACTCGGATACTTCGTCTTTTGTTTTACCCCTGTGGGTAAGAATCGATCTAACAATCTCTACTGCAGCTTCGAACTCCGGTTGTACTATTTTATCCACTCTTAAAAGCTTTAGTTTCTCCCAATCTTCATCCAAATGAACTCTTGAAATAATTTTTACCTCGGGTGCAACGCTTTGGGTGTAAGCAACAAGGCTTTCCTGTGCCACCCTGTCAGGAATGGCCAAAATTATTGCTTTAGCGCTTCTGATATCTGCAGCTTCTAAAAGCTCCGGTTCGGTCGGATCGCCATAGAGAACACTAATACCTTCTTTTCTTAACTGAGAAACGACTTTTTGGTTGTAATCAATAACTATAAAGGGAATTTTAAAATCAGCCAAGGCCTTACCTACCCATCTACCTACCCTACCGTAACCGCACACAATTATGTGATCCGTTAGGTGGTCAGAGTTTTCCGACTTTTTTTCTACGGAAGAAAAAAGTTTATACAAAAGTGTACCGCCGCTTAGATCTCTAAGTCTTCGCCATGTAGGAAGAATTAGATTAAACAAAAGAGGTGAAACAATCAAAGAAAGTAGAGTAACTCCGATTCCCAAGTTTAAGACCTCAAAACTTATAAGTTTTAGTGCAAATGATGCCGAAAAAATAACAAAGGCAAACTCTCCAATCTGAGCCAACCCCAATCCCGAAGAAATCCCGGTCCTACCTTTGTAGCCAAAGACAGTGCTAACAAAAAAGACCACAACAGCCTTTAGTAACATTACCGCAGCCGTTAGCATTAAAACCAATGGAAGTTGTCCAAGAAGAAGCGGAACATTTACCAAAAATCCCAAAGTTACAAAAAATACCGCAACAAAAAGATCCCGTAAAGGCCTAGTTTCGGCAAAGACCGCGTGGTGTTCTTGAGATTCGGAGATAACCATGCCCGCCAAAAATGCACCCAAAGCGGCAGAAATACCAAGTAGTGATGTGGTAACGGCAGTTCCCAAGGCCAGGGCAACGGATGTTAAAAGGAGAACCTCTCTTGAATTTGCCGCGGCTGCAAGGTGAACGACTTTGGGAGCAATTAACTTACCCAGAACCAATGTTCCTATGACTATTGCAATTGTTTTAAGCATCATTATTCCTATTGTCATCAAAAAACCCGGGCCAACTCCCGAACTAAGAAGCGGAAGAACTACCATTATCGGAATAACCGCCAAATCCTGCACCAAAAGTAGGGCTATCATAAGGCCGCCATGAATTGTGTCGCTTTCTCCCTTGTCGTTTAAGATTTTAACGACAACCGCAGTCGAAGAAAGAGAAAATCCTAATCCCAAAATAAAGCTCGGCAAAAGTTCTACTCCAAAAGCCCTAAGTACAAAAGCACTTACAATAGTAACCAGAACCATTTGTAAAAGCCCGCCAAAAACTCCAACCGAAAAAAATTTAGAAACTTTCTCCAAAGATAGTTCTATACCTATAGAAAACAAAAGAAGAATTGTTCCGACTTCTGCTAGTGATTGTGCAGATTCGTGTCCGCCGGGGAGAAAAAACCCCGTTAATATTCCAAAAATAATATATCCGACTAAACTGGGGATCTTTAGAAATTTAGAGACAACTCCGCCCAAACAAGCAGCCATTACAACAACTAAAAGTTGGGATACAAAGTCCATTCATTCAGTTTATATAATGCGTGAAAACAAGTAAAGTAAATTTGGCTCTGCGTTCAATTCAACCTTGTCAGGGGCTGATAAGGCTTTCTTGAATGCATAGTAAAGTGAAGTTAAGATAAGTAGTCCAACGCCGCAGTTAAGTCTGCAGGGAGAGGCGAAACAAAATCCATACTTTTACCCGTTACCGGGTGGTTAAATTTTATTCTTGATGCATGTAAAAACAACCTTGGGCACCATTTTCTGTCATTCCTTGCCGTTTTTCTTCCAGCGTAAAATTCATCGGCCACAATAGCATGCAAAATATGTTTTGAGTGTACCCTTATTTGATGAGTTCTGCCTGTTTTCGGGTAAAACTCGGTAAGACTGTACCCTCCCCTGTCGCCTTTATAAAAACGAATTAGCTGATAAAGAGTATTTGAATCCCGTCCGCCTTCCATTACGCCAAACCGGTCGCGCCTCCAAGGAAGCCGCCCTATTGTTTCTTTTATTTCACCTTGGGGCGGATCAACTTTGCCGTGACAAAGTGCGATGTATGTTTTTGCTATATTTCTGGCTTTGAATTCGGCTTGAAGCTTTGTAAATGCTTCTTCGGTTTTGGCAACAATAAGTATTCCGCTAGTTTCTTTGTCTAACCTGTGAACTATTCCATCTCTCATCTCTAAATTGCCTTTTAAAGGGTATTCTTGAGTTTCTCTTAACCATTTTTGAATAACAGGCTGAGTTGTAACAGTATTGGCGTCATTTACAATCCAGCCTGTCGGTTTATCTATAACAAAAAAATAATCATCCTCAAACAAAATTGTAGGTTTCATATGAAGCTATTTTACACTAAAGAAGTTATCTCTCGCGCTTTCGTGCATCTTTTGCACAAAGAGTTGCCTCGGGGAAAGCGACCAATCTGTCAGTATCAATCATTTGGCCGCACTCTTCACAAATTCCGTACTTACCAATCTTAACTCTTGCCAACGCTTTTCTAAGCTGGACAATTTGCTTATTAATAAGGCTTTTCATTGCAGAAGTTCTTGCGTGGCCAAACTGTTCATCTGCTTCTATGTCAGGTGCCGCGTTGTCGTCCACTCTTTGAACATCTTTAAACGGATCTTCTTTGGAGATTGCTCTTTTTCTTTTTTCTAAATCAGAAATTCTTCCTTTGAAAAAAGCGGCAACGGGGTTTGTGAGGTTAGCCGGAAATTTCGGTGGAGGCGAATCTTTTTTAATTACCTTGCTTACAACTTTCTTTTTGTTTGTTTTTGCCATTAATTATGTTTTTCTTCCTAAATTGTACAAAAGTAAAAAAGCTACAAATGCTAACGCTCCCGAGACGATTCCTTCGAATCTGCCGACAAAGGATAGCACAGGAATTCCGATTGTAGCAATAAGTGATCTGGTTAAAAATATAATAGCAAGCGCTGCCAAACCCGAGAAACCAACCTTCCCCGAACGATACCAGGTAAACTCTTTGTAATGTGTATCAAAGTAGTAATAAAGAAAAATTATTATTAATACATACAAAAATGCCGCAAAAGAAATAAAGGAGCTGGCAATTACGGAGTCTTTAAAAAAAGTCAAAGACAGCCAGGGTAAAAACGCCAAAACTACTGCATCCAAAACTTCGTAGAATTTTATTCGCAGCTTATTTACCGTTAGGTATACCCCTGCCAAGGCTCCTACGAATCCAAAATATAAATAAGCTTGCGGCGAGTATTTGAGTGATAAAAGATATCCTCCCAAAAACAAAAAAAGAATAAACGATGCGGATTTAAAAACAATTTCACTTGCATAATCTTCTTTAAGTCTTTTCCAGAAGATAAAAAGAAATATCAAAAGGCCAAAAAAAGCCACCGCCAAGTTGACTAGCATTCACAGATTATATACCATTGTCCAAGTATGCTCGAGACACCCCATGTGGCGGTTGGAGTTGCAATAGCCACTAAATTTCCAAACCCGTGGATTGCCATCCCTTTGGCTTTTGCCAGTCATTTCGTTTTAGACAAAGTGCCCCACTGGAACCCCCACATTTACACGGAAACTCAAAAATCAGGAAAGCCAAGTAGTCAAAGTACTGCAATCGCCGTATTGGATATAGGCTTGGCATTTGCAACCGGTGTCTATTTTGCAGTTAACGCTCTTCCCGACCAAAACTTGGCGATTCTGATTTTAGCTTGTTCGTTTTTCTCTGTTTTGTCCGATGTCGTTAAATACCCCTACTACTACTTTAAAGTGCGAAGCAAAATAATGCTTTGGTGGGTGCACCTTGAAAGATCTATGCAGGTTGATACCAAACAAGTTTGGACAGGGCTAATCACTCAAGCGGCAATTGTAGCCGCCTCCTTCTGGTGGATACTGGCTAAGTAAAAATTGTATAATTCCAATTGTGTTCGTTCCCAACAAACCAGCTTTGCTGGTTTGAGAGGAGCAACCGACAAGCGATAGCAACAAAAGCAATAGCTTTGAGTTGCGATTAGCGAGTCGAGTTGTGACGACTCGCCGGGGTGGCGGAATGGCAGACGCTCAGGTCTCAAAAACCTGTGGGCCCAAAAGCCCGTGGAGGTTCGACTCCTCTCCCCGGCACAGAAACAAGCTCCGAGTAGTCGACCTTGCCAGGTGACGACTCCTACCACCGGCACACAAACACCGAGTAGTCGACCTTGCCAGGTGACGACTCCTACCACTCAATCGTTTTTCGAGGATACTGCAATTACATTGTTCCTACGGATAAACAAAACCACCTCACGGCAAGTTGTTATACTCCGGCTGTACAAGGTCGCCCAACTCCCGGACAATCCACTGATCCATGGTAAGCCCCGAAGCCTGAGTTACTGCCCGGGCTGTATCCTTTGGCCAAAATCTACCTATATTCACCTCAACATGTCTGAACATGTTAAATCTGTTTACCTTCGAGTAATCTTTAACACCTGGAATACCAAATCCCACAGGTAAGATTCCAAAATTCGAAACACCACTACGCTCCGCTCGGCGCACAAGCATCTCAAGAGCAATGTCCTGACCTGTTGGCATTGTAAGCTTTTCCCGTCTGGTTGCCTGAGGAAACAAAACAACGACCCCTCCCTTACCCAAAACTTCGATCGCTCCATCAATATAATCACGAAGCCCTGTGTTACGTTTCATTCCTTTGTATTTTTCATTATTGAGAGTGCTTGACGTGACAATAGAATACAACTCAACTTCTGTGTGTAGCGCCTCGTTCAAGGTGCTTGCACCGCGAAAAATATGCATCGCAACCGGAGCAAGCCACTCTTTATTACGCAAATGCTTATTACTCGCTGCTACGTTAAGAAAGACACTTGGACCGTCCCAATAAGAAAAGTGATTCGGCGTGATCAAGGCGCCTTCCCCACGCTCAACTGCCCGACCTGCTTCTTCTAAACCCTGATGGGAGTCGTGAACGTTCGCGGGGAAAAAAATACGCAACAACGAGGCGGCTCTTTCTCTTCGATCGGCTACAATGTGTGCACTTTGTGTTTCTTTTAAGTTTGGCATATGTGTAAATGTAGCTGAATGAATGCAGATCCTATATAAATTGGTTCGAGCGTATTATACCAAAAAAAATTGCTAAGCTTAGTCAGTGTTTTTTTGCCTTTTTTCTAATATAGGACTACAATCGCGGCATGCAGAAAGAAATCAGGCGGGATGAAGCCTCAAATTCTTTTTTAAACCTTGCAGGCTTAACAGCCACTCTTGAGGCTGCCGGAATAGACCACAAGCTCTGGGGAGTAACCTCGGGCTCCAAACCCGTAGAAAAGCTTCTAAAAGAACTACAAACAGGTGATTCAAGGCTGGTTCACGACAACGAAGGCCGTTTAATCAGAGAAGTAGAACAGGTAGGAGTTTTTGTCTTTGCCGGAGACATGAACGGCAACTTTTTTATATTAAAAGAAGACAAACAAGTATTAGCAGACGGTAGAGTTAAAAAACGAGGAATGGAAGGGGTTTCGTTTAGAGAAAAACTTAATATTACAAAAGAGGGATTTAATACCGCTTTTGAAAGAGGTTTAGCAGAAGAGCTTCCCGAAATCTATGCCAAAGTTTCCAAAGGACTTTGGACAGATCTTAACAACTACCCTATTAGGGTCGATTCCTACCGCCCGCCCGTTATATTGCAAGAAGCTGGAGATTACAAACCGAGTTTCCCGGGGCTACCGAATAGGTCCATGGAATATCGTTACACATTTTTTATTCCCACATCAGCTTTCAAACCGGAAGGATATCAAACCAAAGAAAAAGACAAAACAACTTTCTTTGTATGGGAAAGAGTATCGGCAGATCATCCCCGTCTTCCGGTAACGGTATGGCAAAAGCTTGGGAACAATTCCCAAAAACAGTTAGCGGAAATATCATCCAATAATCCCAAAAGACCTACAGAAATTCCCCCGACAGTATTTGCGGAATATACGCTTTTGAAAGTTAGAGGAAAAAGTTCAAAATCCGATCAAATATTGGACTACGGCAGTAAAGCCGAAATTGAATCAACAGTTACAGCCTTTAGAATTTTTTACCTGGAAAAGATGTTTCCTTCCCTTAAAAGGATTCACTAATTGACGCAAGTTGTACAATATAAATTATGGAACGAGATACTTTAGAAAAATTACTAAGCCAATACAGATTTACGACATTCAAACAAGAAGAAGTTGACTTGTTATTGTCGGGCCAAAGACTTCCGACAACCGCCAGCCCCACACTTTTAGATATCGAGCAATCAATTCGCCCGGTAAACGAGATGTATCCTTCTCCGACTTTCCCACCGAGAGCTAACGACAATGTAGAATAATTTAGTGTGAATGATGGGTATCTCTTGCGTAGAACTTAATTCTATCGCCTTTAAAGTGTAAAGGAATGCTTCTTAACGGTCCGTTTCTGTGTTTGGCGATATCAAGCATCATATTCTCTCCGTTTTCCGCATCCTCTCTCCATAAAAACATAACCACATCAGCATCCTGTTCGATACTCCCCGACTCTCTAAGATCCGATAATTGCGGCTTATTGCCGCCTCTTTGTTCTACAGCACGGGACAGCTGAGACAGAACCATAACCGGTATTTTTAGTTCTCTGGCAATATTTTTCATCCCTTGCGAAATTTCCGAAACCTCCTGGACCCTATTTTCCAAGTTACGTGATTTTGCCAACTGCAAATAATCCACCACCAAAAAATCCAGTCCGTTTTCCACCTGGAGTCTCCTGGCCTTGGTCCTCATTTCTAAAACTGAAAGTGCGGGTGTATCGTCTATAAAAAGCGGAGCTTCGGCAAGTTCTCCCATGGCGTTACTGAGTTTTGTAAAATCGTCTTCGGAAAGTTTTCCTGTTTTAAGCTTCCAGGCATCAATATCCGCCTGTCCCACCAAAAGCCTATCCACAAGCTCCTCTTTGCTCATTTCCAAAGAGAAAAATCCGACGGGTCGTTTAAGATTAACCGAGATGTGTTGCGCCACATTCATGGCCAGTGTAGTTTTTCCTACACCGGGGCGAGCAGCCAAAATTATCAAGTTGCTTTTTTGCATCCCCGCTAGTGCATCATCAAGATCGGGCAATCCAGTTGGCACCCCTCTCATACCTTCTCCTTGTTTATGAAGTTCATCCAGCCTATCAAAACTTTCCGCCAGCGTTTCTTTTACGGGAGTAAACGCTTTTGTAAGATTTTTCTGACTCAAGTTAAAAACTTCGCTTTCGGCTCTATCCAAAACTTCATTTGCAGCCAGCCCTTCGTCCAAAGAAATTTCCACAAGTCTCGAGGCGGCAGACATCAAAGCTCTTTTTGTTGCCGTATCTTTTACTATTCTTCCGTAATGTTCCACATGCGCAGCCGTAGGAACTTTATTGGCCAAATCTGCCAAAAAGGACGATTCTCCGACTTTTTTAAGTGTTTTTCTTTTTTTAAGTTGTTCCGAAACAGTTAGCACATCTATCGGAATTCTTTCTTCGTAAAGTTCGATACATGCTTCGTAAACTTCTTTTAAGCGTTCGTCGTAAAAGTCTTCCGGTTGCAAAAACTCGGCAACGGCTATAACCGCGTCTTTATCTATAAGCATTGCGCCCAGTACACTTTCTTCGGCATCTTGAGAATGTGGGGGTACTTTGAGTGAAGAAGGTGGGTTTGCCATAACTTTATCTACAAGATTATGGACAGGTTGTAAAAGTGTTTAACTGTTATTTTCTTGCTAAAACAATTACTTTTGTGCTCTGATCTTCCATTGTGTCTTCTTTTTTAAGACTAAATTTATCCATATTTTCTACACTTAACCCAGTTTCTTTAAGAAAATTGTCAACCCCGGTCAAAGAAGAAAAAGCGTCGGCCTTAAGTCCTTCCTGTTGATAATGCATTGGGACAACAAAAAACGGTTCAATCTTAGAAACTGTTTCCGCAGCCAACTTGGAATCTATTGTGTAATCTCCCCCAACGGGAATCATTAATATATCAATGTCACCGATTTCGTTGATTAAATCCTCTGTTAACGGATGTCCCAAATCTCCCAAATGACAGATTCTAAGTTTTTCCGTCTCGTAAACATAAATCGTATTCTTTCCTCTTTCTTCTCCGTTTTTGGCGTCATGGAAAGTTTTGTAGCCGATTATGGAAACTCCCATCACTTCGTATTCACCCGGACCTGCAATCACTCTTTTAACTCCCGTTACTTTGTCAATTGCGTTGTGGTCATTGTGATCGTGAGAAACTGTAACAATATCAGCCTCTTGTTGAGCATATTTAATACCAACCATTTGCTGATCAAAAGGATCGGTAACAATTGTTGCCGTTTTTGTTTTTATTTTGAAGGATGAATGTCCTAAATATGTTATATCCATTGCAAAAAAGAATTTAACAAAAGTTTTAACTGTTAGCAATAGAATCTTCTCACCTACAAACAACAACCAAATTCCTTGACTAAAGCGCTAGCTTCAATTATATTGTTGAGCGATGCGAAAAGAAGTTCTTTGGGCAGCAGGTATCGGAATATCATTTGGGCTTATTATTGCTTTTGGTGCTTGGCGTATCAACTCCGCAATAAAACCGACACCAACTCCAGTTACCGGTTTTACTCCCATACCCACCCCTACCAGCGATTTTAAAATAACTCTAGATAAACCTGAAAACGAAGATGTCGTTACCGACTCTATTGTTGCAGTGTCGGGATTAACAAAGGCTAATACCTTGGTTACTGTTTCCGCAGAAAACGCTGATTACATTCTTAGATCAAATGCAGACGGAACATTTTCCCAGGATACCGAACTGATTCCCGGAATTAATCAAATAAAAATTACCGCTTTCGACGAAAACGGTAATTCCAGTTTGGACAAGGTTCTTGTTGTCTTTTCTTCATCATTCCAGGTTAGAGGCAGTATCGGGTCTTCCGCTTCCTCAAATGCTAGCGACGAAGCATCTATTAGGCAAAAAGTCCAGGAGAAAGTAGAAGCCGCACTAAATAGACCAAAAGCATATATAGGAACAGTTACAGATATAACCGATTCAACAATACAAATAAAAACTCAAAAAGGTGAAATAAGACAAATTTCTACAAGTGCGGATTCAACCGCAGTTGTTAAGGGTTCAGTTAACACTAAATCAGTCAAGCTTACGGACATCGCAATTGGAGATTTTGTTGCCGCAATGGGCTATATAAATTCTGGCAGTGTTCTTTCTGCTCAGAGGATTTTAATAACGGATGCAGTTATCGAGTTCAATACTAGAGTGGTAATGGCAGACATAACTGCCGTGACAAAAGATATTACAACTACCTCAAAAGTCGACGGGGCAAGCTCTAAAGTAACACCCGACAAAAAGACACTTATTTACGACTTTACGGCCGACAAACCCGGAAAAATTAAACAAACGGATTTGTCTAAAGACCAAACGGTTGTATATGTACTGATACCGGGGACACAAAACACATCCATTCTTAGATCGGTGTTTGTTGTGGCCAAACCGCAAAATTAATCCTCTTGACACCCCTATTTAGGCGGTGGTATATTACTGACTTCGCGATAGTATTTGCTCTTTTCTAACATGCAGTGAACTTACGGATCTTAACTTGCCGACCAATTTTGGCCGGCAGCTTGAGGTCCGCAAGTACAGACATCACGTTACTGGCTGGATAGCCGGTTAACTTAGCTTCCCCGGGAGCCTGACCCATCAGACAAGACCTCAGGTCTTCGCTCTGAATCGCCCGTCAACAAAAGTGGCGCAGGCCAAGTGTGGAAGCTTCAAGCTCAAACGTCGATCGTCATCTGCAAAAAGTACAAAAGGGAGATTTCAAAGGAATCTCGCCAAGCATCGAGGGTTGGCCTTACAGTAAGACCGTCTGGTCACTTGCGACCTTAACCCCGCCTTGCCCATACGAATCCCGAGAAGCACATCTCCCCTATCCCGAATTCCGAGACCTGGTTCTCCGAGAAAACAAGAGTCGCTAAGCGTCTCCCACAATCTCAAAAGAACCAGGTCTCTTACTTTTTTTTGAGGCTAAAAACACGAGTTTTACTAGATTTCAATTATTAATCCTATAATACTTGACATTTACTAGAACTTATGCTATAGTATCGACACTGGAATAATATTCCGGTAAGCACTTAGACATTTACACGTCAGCGCACTTACGAGCCAACACTGGCGATCAATTAATATTGGTCACCGGTTTTGGCTTGTAAGTCTAAGCCAAAGTTACGTGCCTCTGGCACAATCATCGGATCGTTTCAGATTTCGTGTGGCATCGCCTGCTTACAAACGCCGGCTGCCAACTTTGGTCCCCCACCTGCTATGGTGGACACATGGGACGTATTTACCTACGCTTTAGGATAGACAAGAGAATCGTCAAACCGACGATTTGGTCCCTCCGGGAGTTACACCCAATCTCTAGCATCGCTAGGATGACGCTTCCGGAAGCTGGCTCTTGTTCTTGACTGGTCAGGGTGTTGTTGCTCTTTGCAAGTGCCGCGCGCGGGCACAACTTTGGAAACCAGTAAGGGACATTGCTTTGGGTGCAGATCAGCTATCGCATGATGCGGTTGCTCCACCTGAAGGTAAAACAATGAACCCGGGGTTTCCCACCATCCCTTTACCGGAGTGTTTCAGTAGACGTGCTGAGACAGATACTCCGAACTTGTGAGCTGGTTTAACCGAGCGCTGTACTCTGTACACGTAAAAAACCAAGCTATCACAACAAACCCAGTTCCCCTCTCGGGATCATACGCAAGTATGAAGGAACTGGGTTTTAACTTTTTAATAAGGCTTCAAATTTGACATATCCCCAATCATTTATTAGAATCACTCAGTTATGAATACATTATTTTGTTCCCAGCATCATGTAAAAGCCGCCTAAGTTGGCTGTTTTTGCGTGATTATAACCAGCCAACAAGGGCTGGTTTTTTTGTGGTTAAAAATATGAAAGAAACAGAAATCTACAACAACTTTATCAATATAGATTCGTTTAAAGAAAATAGTGAACGGGTCGGGTTAATAGCAGAAACGTATGCTCAAGTTTTTGCAGGATGGCCGTGGTACGAAGTAAGCAAAGGGGTTGGGTGCGGCAACTTTTACGGACCCAGCTTACCCCCGGGGTCCCCCTGCCCATGCGGTTGTGGAACTTTAGCGCTCGCTTACCCGCAAGAGGAAACATCAGAGTATATTAATGCCGAACTGTCTAAACCCGACGCCATCGGCAAAGTTGCAACAGAAAGCGGTGTAATCGTAGGGTTTGGATGGGGTTATAAATTAAGCGGAAAATATTTTGCAGAAAATAAGTACCGAGACGAATTTTTTAAAGAAACGCTTAATAATCTTTTGGGTGAGAGTTATTACTATTACATTTCCGAGGTGGGTGTATTACCCCAAGTTCAAGGAAAAGGCGTGGGAACAAAAATTACCACCTCTCTGTCTTTGAACGGAGCATTCCTTAATCTGCCGCTTCTTATGAGAACAAATATAGACTCGCCAATGGTAAAGATTGCCCAAAAGCTGGGAATGACGGCAATAGTTTCCCCGTTTTTAGACATAAAAGATTTAGAAAACGAAAAAAGAGTGATATTTATAAAACCATGAAAACCATAAAAAACAAAATATTGATTTTAACGGCAACGCACGGTAACGAAGAATTTTCTATACCCGTAGTCGAAAAACTTTCTAAAAAGTTTGATTTTGACTGGAAAATTTCTAACCCTAAAGCTCTAAAATTAAGACAAAGATTCTTTGAGAAGGATCTAAATAGGTCCGGACCCGGAAATTTAAACGGCAAACTATACGAAGAGCGTCGTGCTAAAAAAGTTATAAATATTGCCAGAACCTACAAAATCACAATCGACTTACACGGAACAATCAGTAGCACGGGGTGCTTTCTGATTCTATCCGATCCCAACTGGCAAAATATTGAGCTTGCCAAAAAGTTTAATGTAAAAAATGTCGTACTTTGGCCAAGTTTAATGAGTACAGGGCCGTTAACTCAATTTATACCAAATTCGTTGGAAATTGAATGCGGGCCAAAAGACTCCCCCGAAACAGCCGACAAATTAAACAAAATATTAAACGATTTTCTGTCGGGTAAAGACGGTGCAAAAAAACAAAATTTTTATATTGTTACGGGAAAGTTTGTTAAAAAACCTAAGAAGAAAATGAAAGAATTCAAAAAATTTAGCTACAAAAAAGAAACTTTTTATCCGTTAATGGTCGGTCAATACCCGGGAATAACCTGCTATATGATGCAAAGATTAAATGATACACTATGAGTATGCAAAAAGGACCACCTACACCAAAAGGATTTGGAGACATAATGCCGACAGAAGCACTCAAAAGGCGTAAGATGTTTGCGGCTATTGAGCCCGTTTTGCAAAAATACGGATTTACTCCCCTGGAAACCCCGACGGTTGAGTTTGCGGAAACATTGCTTGGAAAATATGGAGAAGATGAAAAATTAATTTATCAGTTCGAAGACAAAGGCGGAAGAAAATTAGCTCTTAGATACGATTTAACAGTTCCCCTTGCTCGTTTTATTGCCAATAACTTAGGGCTTTTAAAGCCTACTTTTTCCCGCTATCAAATCGGTCAGGTTTTCCGTGGAGACAATCCACAAAAAGGCAGAAAGCGCGAATTTACTCAGTTTGATTTTGATACGGTAGGAACAGATTCTTTTGAAGAAGATGCAAAGGTTGTTGTTGCAGTACTAGAAAGTGCCCGTGCAATAGGACTAAAAGACGCGGTGTTGCAAATTAACGACAGAGAGATTTTTGACAAACTCGGCTACACAAAAGAAAAAGTTATCACAATAGACAAGATAGATAAAATCGGTCGCAATGAAGTGGAGAAACTTGTCGGAGATTTGTCCGAATTGGATTCATCCCCCAAGACCGAAAGGTTAAATTCTATTTTTAAATTTGCCGAGGATAAGGGTTTAAAAGAAAATGTGGATTTTGTTTTTAATCCGTTTTTGGCCAGAGGCCTCAACTACTACACCTCTACAATTTTCGAACTCAAACTCGATAAAACCCCCGGCGGACTTTCGGTCGGCGGCGGAGGCAGATACGACAATCTAATTGGAATGTTTGCAGGCAAGAAAATCCCGGCCGTGGGATTTTCCTTTGGAATAGACCGTATTATCGAACTTATCTAGCTAGCTAAAATGAAAACTGCCCGACTTAAAGCTTATGCTGAACTTCTGATTGTTGCCTTAATTTGGGGAATTGCAGGCCCAGTTATTAAAGTAACTCTTAAAAATCTTAGCCCTGATGTTTTTTTGCTTTACCGATTTTTCTTGTCTTCTCTAATCTCCTTTTTTGTCATTTACATAAAAAGAGTCAAAGGACCAAAGGATGTCAGCCAAAAGCTTTTGGCCCTTCTTTTCGCCTTTTTAACTTCCACTTGCTCGCTTGGGTTCTTGTTCTGGGGTACAAACGAAACAACTCTTTTGGATATGAGCTTAATTTCACTTTTTGGGCCTGTGATGATGATGGTTTTTGGCTTTGTTTTTCTTAAAGAACACATGTCAAAAAGAATGAAAATAGGTGCAGGGATTGCCTTTTTAGGTTCTTTGGCGGTTGCCATAGAACCTTTGGTTTTGGGTAGCTCCCACGGCTCGGGATATGGCAATCAACTTCTGGGTAATGTCTTGGTTTTTCTATCACTTTTGAGCGGTACATTTTCGGGACTTTTGGCCAAAAAGCTTATGAGGCAAGGGGTTTCCCCTTCTTACCTGGCTAACTATGCTTTTTTGATCGGGTTTATTACTTTAGCCCCGATTACCGTTTTTCTGAGGCCACCCACAGAGACAATAGCCCAGATCGCAAGTGCGGGAATACTGGACCATCTGGGTGTCTTTTATATGGCATATCTTTCGGGAACAGTCGCCTATACCCTAACAAACATGGCACAAAAGACGATTGAACTTAGTGAAACAGCCATATTTTCCTACCTTTACCCCATTATTTCGGCCGTTTTGGCTGTAATTCTCCTTGGGGACAAGCTTTCCGCCTACACAATCGGAGGCTGCGCGGTTACCTTCGCCGGTGTGTTTATATCAGAATTCAAGAAATCTTCGCATAAAAATACGAGGATGAATTGAGCTCCTGATGCGACAGGAGGGTCTCATTGCAGAGTTTAGAAAAAAAAGGTACAATTGAGCCTTATAGCGAACTCAGGTCTATAAATAGGAGGTTCATTTTCCTTTTCTCTGAGTTCGATATATAGGAATTACATTCTTATCAAAAAAATGTGAAAATCACATTTTTAAAAATGACTATATGAAAGCTAAAATTCACCCTACTTGGTACAACGACGCCGAGGTAACTTGTGCCTGCGGAAACACTTTTAAGGTGGGTGCCGCACTTCCCAAAATTACCGTAGATATCTGTTCCAACTGTCATCCTTTTTACACAGGACAGATGAAATTTGCAGATAGAGCCGGTAGAGTCGACGCTTTCCGTGCAAAATTGGCAGGTGCAAACAAAAAGGTTCTAAGCAAGTCCGACAGGATGAAGGCAAAAAGAGATAAAAGACTCCAAGACGAAGCGGCAAGACCCGAGTCTTTGGCCGAGCTTAGAAACACTCAAAACTAATTGTTTTAATCCCCCATGGAAAACCAGACTGCTTACCTTGAAATCCGCGGAGCCACAGGCGGCGACGAGGCAAAGCTTTGGGGCATCGACCTCCTTAGAATGTACATGCGGTATTCCCTCAAAAAGAACTGGAAACTTATTCAAATGGATGACAAAACAATCAGAATTTCGGGAGCCGATGTCTTTAATATCCTTAAAAATGAATCAGGCGTCCATAGAGTTCAAAGAGTTCCCGATACCGAAAAACGCGGCAGAATTCATACTTCCACAGCAACTGTAGTAGTCCTCCCCGAAGTTAAGGAGGCCGAAGTAAATATAAACCTACAGGATTTGGAGTGGCAATTTACAACCGGCGGAGGCCACGGCGGTCAAAATGTAAACAAAGTGGCAACAGCCGTTAGGCTTACCCACAAACCCACAGGGATCGTTGTAACGGCCCGCGAAGAGAGATTCCAGGAACAAAATAGACAAATTGCCCTATCACTTCTTAGATCTAAACTTTGGGAAAAGCAGGAAGAAGAAAAACTTAGAACCATTGCAGGATATCGCTCCGTTATTGGCCGAGGTATGCGAAGCGAAAAAATAAGAACTTACAACTACCCCCAAGACAGGGTTACGGATCACAGAATCGGCAAATCGTGGGGTAAGCTGGAACTCATTGTAGACGGCGACTTGGACAAAGTAACCGAGCTAACCCGTGGTATATAAGGGTTTATTCTACCTCGCTAATATCTATCCTGGGATCCACATACAAAAACCTTCTTCCCGAAACGTCCCCTGGTCTGGTGAGTGCCGGTTTAACTTTTGTATCGATGGCCTTAAAAATCTCGGCCTGAATTGGATCCAAGATTGCGTCTGCAACTGTGGGCCGCTTGGTGGCTTCGGCAATTCCTTGTTTAATACGCTCCAGAATTTCTTTGTTCATACGGTATGTTAAACCTTTGGATAGCCAAATTCAAATTCGGAAGAAGAATTACTTAAAAGCATCTACTGCACCCTGAAGCTGCATATCTTCTTTATCGTCTTCTTTGATTTCGATTGTTACATCCGGTTCAAGCCCAGTACCGTGAACCCATGTCCCCGAAGGCGTTAACCATTTAGCGACTGTTACATGAAGCCCGCTTCCGCCAGGAATCTCCAAAGGAACCTGAACAGTGCCTTTTCCAAAACTCTTGTCCCCATAAAGTTTAATATCCTTTTGGTCTCTTAGTGCACCGGATAAAATTTCGGAGGCGGAAGCACTACCTTCGTTAATCAAAACGATAGTTCTGTATTTTTCTAGTCTTGGAAGCCTATCTGTTTTATATTCCACCCTAGTGCCGTCACCTTTGGCCTCTGCAACAACTAAAGAACCGTTGGGTAAAAAGTCACCTGCTATATCAACAGCCGCCTGTAAATAACCTCCGGGGTTATTTCTAACATCCAGAATAATTCCTTTTAGTCCATCTTTGGTAATTAGTTCATTGACGGCTTTATCCCATTCCTGCGGAGTGTCTGCGTCAAATTTGGCCAATCTTATTCTGGCTATATTTTTGTCTTTACCTACATACGTAAGTGATACGGAAGGAAAGTTTAGCTCCGCCCTGGTGATTTCTAAAACAATGGGCTTATTAACGCCGTCCCTAATAAAAGTAATGGTAACTTTGGTTCCGGCATCTCCCCTAATTGTCTGTACAGCCAAAGGAAGTGCAATCCCGTTGGTGTTTATATCAATGCCTTTTACGGTATCTGTTATGTGCGCTACATAATCCCCAGCCTTTACACCCGCGGCTTCTGCGGGAGAGCCTTCTAAAGGCGCTATAACGGCCAATCTGTCGTTTCTAAAGCCAAGTTGCATTCCCACACCCTGGAACTTGCCGCTAAGATCTTCGTTAACCGTCTTGTTTTCTTTTGGAGGCAAGAACATTGTGTACGGGTCTCCGAGCGCAGAAACCATACCCTGGATTGCTCCGTAAACCATTTGCGAAGGAACGAGTTTTGTTTTATCGAAGTACTGCTGACTAAGAGTATCCCAAATCTGCCAAAATAATTTGAAGTCTACATCTTTTTCTGGGGGAACTTCCCTATCTATTTTTACCTTGTAAGCCTTATCAACACTGGCTTTAAAACCGCTATGGCCAAGTGTATAACCACCCGAAAAAACAAAAACTAAAACAAACACAGAAAGAATAATATTTCTGACTTTGCCGAAGCTGACTTTAAAAGACATACAAATGATAGTATCGGTTTTGCAGGCTTAGCGGAAGCCCCAAAAAATTAGATTTGTGGGGTAAAAGGAAGAAGCCCTAAATGCCTAGCACGCTTTATTGCGATAGCCAATTTTCTTTGGTGTTTAGCACAAATTCCGGTTCTGTCTTTACCCAAAACTTTTGCACGGTCGCTAACATATTTAGTAAGAGTGTCGATATCTTTGTAGTCAGGATCCTTTTTAATTTTGTCAAAAGGACAATTCACCGGAACCGGCTTTAGCACTAATCTTGCTTTTCTTTTTTTGTCTTTTTTGGCCATATGTTTTTAAAATGGAATATCTTCCTCTGAAACTTCTTCTACCGGCTCTTCTGCTACTTTTTTCTTGCTTGCTTTTGGCGCTGCCTCATCGGGAGAAACTTGGGATTCAACCATCGGTTCTGCCAAGTCTACTTCTGCCCCGTCTTCGCCCTTTTTGTCCAAAATAACCATATCTGATATGACTACTTCGGTTCTTTGCTTTTGAGACCCGTCAGTACCCTGCCAGCTACGAGTCGCAAGCCTACCCTCTACATAAACTTTTCTACCCTTTTTAAGAAGATTTGCACAAATCTCGGCAAGCTTGTTCCAAGCTACCAAATTGTGGAACTCTGCTTCGTCTTTCTTTTCGCCGCTTTCGGTTGTCCACTGTCTGTTGGTGGCCAAGCCAAAGCTACAAACCGCAGTTCCCTGAGGTGTGTAACGCATTTCGGGATCTCTGGTAAGATTCCCGATCAACATGACTTTGTTTAAACTTCGTGCCATTACTTCTTAACTACTAAAAATCTCAAAATCTCGGAGTCTACTCTTAATTTTTCGTTTAGAGCTTTGGCTCCTTTTCCGTCTAATTCTAGTTCAAAATACAAATAAAGACCAGTTGTGCTTTTGGCCATTTTATAGGCCAAATCCTTAACTCCCCAGTCTTTGGAGTCGGTAATTTTACCTTTGAGAACTTCAAGATTTTTCTCCAAAGCTTCTGTTACCTTTTTCTTTTTGGCGGCTCCACTTTTGCCGTCCAAAACCAAAGTAAGTTCGTAATTATTCATAGTCGCAAGTATAACACGCAGGCTTAGTCCGAGGCAATAGAATATACAATTTAACCTATATTTTAGGTTCCGATTTTGAATTCGGTTACATCGCCGTCTTTCATAATATAGTCTCTGCCTTCACTTCTTACCTTGCCGGCTTCACGAGCCTGTTTCCAGCCGCCAAATTCACTAAAGTTGTTAAAGTCGCAAACATCAGCTTTAATGAACTTTTTAATAAAATCGGTGTGGATTACTCCTGCTGCTTCGGGAGCACTTATTCCTTCTTTTATAGTCCAAGCCCTAACTTCCTTCTCCCCTGCCGTTAAAAAGGTGATGAGTCCTAGGGTTTTAAAGGCTTTTTGGATTAGTCTTTCCAGCCCGGATTTTTTGATCCCAAGATCCTCCATGTAAATCTTTTGATCTTCTGGGGAAAGATCAGACAATTCCGACTCCGTCTTGGCACAAATTACAGCAATCTGATCGGGGTTAAGTTTTAGTTTTTCGGCATATTCAACCTCTATTCTTGATGCCTCCTTTAGCTGCGATTCATCAACATTCAAAACAACCAGTACGGGTTTGCTGGTTAAAAGACTAAGCTGTTTAACTATTTTTTGCTCTTCGTCGGTAAACTCCACATCCCTTGCGGGTGTTCCCTTTTGAACTTCGTTTTTAAGCTTTTGAATAATATCCCAGCGTTTTAGTTGTTCTTTGTCTAAAGTATGTCCGGGGTCTTTTTGATTTTCCAAAGTCTGAAAGTCTGCCAAAGCGAGTTCGGTTTCTATTGTTTCCAAGTCGGTTTTGGGGTCTGATACGCCCTGTTTAACTATATCCGCGTCGGAAAATGCGCGTAAAACATGGCAAATTGCTGAAGTCTCCCTAATATGGCTCAAGAATTTATTCCCTAGCCCTTCTCCTTTGCTTGCCCCTGCTATAAGCCCTGCAATATCCACAAATTCGACTGCTGCAGGAACTTCTGGTGGCAAACTTGCCACTCCTTCAGCCTTTTTAGTTACATCTGCAAGTTTACTAAGTCTTTCATCCGGAACAGGGACAATTCCTATGTTTGGTTCAATTGTGGCAAAAGGGAAATTGGCAACATAAGCCTGCTGCTTTTTGAGCAAAGCATTAAAAAGTGTGGACTTCCCCACATTTGGTAGACCGACAATTCCTACAGAAAGACTCATTCTTGAATTTTATCAGCAATCTTGGAGAATTCCAGCCTATTCCTGATTTTTAATTTCCTCGTATAGATAATACTTACCAAGCTTAATATAGTTACCCGTTTCGTCGGTTAAAACCTTCCATCTAGAGTCGTTGTCTATAACCTCGCCTTTTACCAAAAGTTCCGTTAATTTATAGTCTGGTGGGAGCGATTTAATCAGCTTGTCAAAAGTTTCATTTCCGGATTCGCTCACAAAAGGATTGCCGACCATATTTTTTTCTACCACAGTCTCACTTGCCTTTGGTCTCGGATATATATCATTTATCTGGTTAATGTTTATATTGTTTATGCCTTGCGGTATAGTGATTTTCTCACCGTTCGGAAGTATTAGAACAGGTTTATCACGGCTTCTATCAAGTAGATCAACTATGCCAAAGTTGATTTCGGTTCCACCTTTTTTGGATGGCCCTATACCCCACGGGCCGGGCATTATATCGTATTTTTCATCTACCACATGTCAATTTTAACACAACCTATTTTTTGCCAATAAAAAAGGCCTGACCATTTATGCGTGTGCATATTTGGTCAGACCTTTCCGACTAACTGATTGAA
>CAZRJH010000002.1:0-16468 GCA_964600575.1 uncultured Gammaproteobacteria bacterium
AAGCTTTATCAGATTAAGGACTTTAAGGACAAGATAAAAGATTTAACGGAGTATTTTGAAATAGAAAGACTAATGCCCTTGCGATATTGGGATCTTTCCGCGGGACAAAAAACCAGAGTTAATTTGGTAAAAAGTTTGATTAACGACCCAGAGCTTTTATTAATGGATGAACCGACCGCCTCCCTTGATCCTGATATTACCGATAAAACTTTGACACTAATAGAAGAAATGAGAGAGAAAAGAAATCTGTCGATTTTGTACACAAGTCACAACATGGATGAAATTACCAGAATTTGTGACGAGGTTATATTTATAGACCGCGGAGAAATTGTTGCAAAGGACACCCCCCTTAATCTGACCAAGAAAATATCAGGAGTTACCTTAGAAGTAATGTTTGACGGAAATAAAACCAAAGTAGAAAAAGCTATGGAAAAAGCCGGACTTAAACACTCGTTTAACATAGAGGGTAGACTTCTGATTGATACCGAAGAAATGTATGTTGCTAAAATCTTGACCCTTTTGCACAAAGACGGAGTGGAAATTACGGACATTGATTTAATAAAGCCGACTTTGGAGGATGTGTTTTTGCAAATTGCCAGAAAGGAGAAAAATGTCGATTAATAGAATAAAAGCGGTATTGATACAAGAATTTTTTATAACCATGCGTTCTATGGAGGTAATACTTGATATATTCTTCTTCCCCGCTATGAGCATAGTTTTATTCGGATTTTTATCCAGTTATCTTTCGGGGACATCGGGAAGTTTTTTGGGACAATCCGTTTTGATGGGAACATTGCTTTGGGAAATAGTATTTATAACTCAATACTCGGTGTCGGTGGGCAGCCTTTGGAATATATGGTCCCGCAATTTGAGCAATATGTTTATTTCCCCCCTAACGACTTTTGAATATATATTTGCCCATATCTTATCCGGAGTTACCAAAGCTACTTTTGTGTTTTTGTTAACATCCGTAGTCTCTATTTTTGCTTTTAACTTTAATATTTTTGATTTGGGGGCATTTAATTTGTTTTTGTTTTGTTTTAATCTGGCTTTGTTTGCAATAGGAGTCGGGCTTGCAATCTTGGGAATGATTTTTTGCTACGGAACAAAAATCCAAGCTTTTGCCTGGGGACTTTTGCCCATCGTGCAACCTTTGACAGCAGCTCTTTACCCCGTGCAAACCTTGCCGACACCAATCAAAGAAATTGCTTATATATTTCCGCCTACCTATGTTTTTGAGGCGGCAAGACAAGTTCTTACTACGGGTAGATTTGACTGGAACAATATCTTGATAGCTTTTGGGCTTAATTTGATTTGGATAACGGGCGGCGCGCTTTTATTCAAAAGTCTTTTTAGAAAATCCAGAATCTCCGGACAATTTGCCAGAAACGAAAGTTAAGTTTATAAAATGGAACCTCTAAAAAGTGAGATAGTCTCCCAAAACATAAAGATAAATGTTAATAATTTATCCGAAGTTTCCAAAGAAACAATCGATAACGCAAAACTTGGAATAGAAATGGTCTGGAAAAAATACGTAGGAGAATCTATGGAAATGGATTTAGAATTCTGTGATTATCTTGTTGATGATCAAGGTAAAATAATAAACTCCGCGGGAGTGTTTGATACAAAAACAGGGAAAATTGCAATTGCAGTCAAATCCAGTTCTTTCAAGTCTTTCACTACCAACAACTTTCCGCAGTCGGCTGCAGCCCTAATGATTGCGGCTCACGAAACAAGCCATAAAGCCCAGGCTTTTTTCGGCCATAAACTGAACGACACAACGGACTTTGATTCCGATGAGTATAAAGACGATCCTAATGAAAAAGAGGCGTGGTTTATTGCATTAAATGTTGTTAAAAAAGTTTTCCCGAACGCCAGCGGAAATTTTGAATATTCAGGCAGAGTTTATAAGATTCCCGAACAAAGTATATTTTAAAACCATATTATTTACTTCTTTTCCTTTTAAAAATAAAGTACGGTTCGTAGTCTTCGTTGTAAGCCGGTTTATCGTATTCCACTATCCACCCAGCTTTGGGGTAAACATCTTCTACATCTAGCCAACCCCTTTTGAATATCTCGTTTCTATCTAAGCCCTTTTTTACCAACAACTCGACTACGTCTTTTTGTCTTACCGTTATTTGCCCAATCCCCGCATTTTCCACAATCATTTGATTGAAAGCTTCGAATACGACATTCGGGAAATTTTTTAGTTTTTCGTCCGCAACTTCTTCCGGACTTATCGGCCCTATTCTTTCTGGTGACATTGTTTTACACCTCCTTTCATATTTGTTTGCGTATTTTTAACGCTAACAATTGGTAATATAACATTCTTCAAAAATAAATCAATGCGTGATTTTTACGCTAAGGTGTGGTATGATTACTCTAATATGACCAGTGTTGCCTACGAAACAGCTCAGGTAGCCGTGAATGCGGTTGTTTTTACCGTTAAAAAGGACAGATTGTCTGTGTACTCCACCCCCAGAGAAAAGTCTCCCTTTAAGAGTTTACCCGAACTACCCGGCGGACTCCTTATTAAAAACGAAACTGCGGAGGAAACTTTAAGAAGAAAGCTTAAGGGAATATTTGGAATAGAAAACATATATTTTAGGCAATTTATGACTTTTACTTCTCCAAAACGCGACCCCAGAACAAGGACAATTTCTATCGGATATATAGCTCTTGTACCGGAAAATAAAGTTTTGAATATAACGGGATTTACCGACCTTAAAAAACTTTCCAAATTAGCATTTGACCATAAGCAAATAGTTGATAACGCACATAAATATCTTGCGGATAACTTGAGCAGTAGATTTATTAGTGAGTTTATGCCCGAAAACTTTCCGCTTAACGATTTACAAAAAGTGTACGAAACAATAACAGGTGAGGCCCAGGACAATAGAAATTTTAGAAAGAAAATGATAGAGGGAGGGTTTGTTAAAAAAGTAAATAAAATACAAAAAAATGTTGCCCATAGGCCTGCAACACTTTACAAATTCTCCAAATCTTTAGATTGAGGATAAACTAACCGATATTATTTTGTCGTCGTTCGCCGTAGGTTTACCGCGGCCATCTTTGTTGCTTGTTGCAACCAGTAAATTGTCGCCGTCTATAACTACAGTTCTTAGTCTGCCGTAAGTATTTTGCAAATGTTTGCTTAACACCAAACTACTTTCGTTTTCTATTTTGGCTTTATAAAGTGTTTGGCCCCTAAGCCCTGCAAAGTATAGATATCCGTCTTTATAGGCTAGCCCGGAAGGAGCCCAGGTATCACCTTTGCCCGATTCGATTACCGGAGTTATCATGCCCTCCTTCTTTTCTTTTCCCCTTATTTGGGGCCAGCCGTAATTGCCGCCTTTTACTATTAGATTTACTTCGTCGTTACCTGTTTGTGAACCGGAAGGACCGTGTTCCGTTTCCCAAAGATTTCCTTTATTGTCCCAAGCCAAGCCTTGAGGGTTTCTGTGCCCAAAGGAATAAACGGCATTGCCGAAGGGATTGTCTTTTGGAATCTCGCCGCCGTCGCCAACCCTTAAAATCTTACCGCTTAGGGAACTTGTATCCTGGGCGGAGTCGGGTGATTCACCGTCCCCCGTTGTTATATACAGGTAACCGTCGGGGCCGAATTTTATTCTGCCGCCGTCGTGATTGCTTGAACCTTTTATTCCCGAAATTATTACTTTTTTATCGGTTATTCTATCACCGTCGAACTTATATCTTTCTACTCTATTTTCTAGACCTTTATCTCCTTTGAAAGTTGAATAAAGATATACAAAACTATTTTTTGAAAAATCGGGATGGAGCGCTAAACCGAGAAGTCCGCCTTCTCCCGTGTGACTTACGCCGTCTATGTTTTGTACAAGTTTTGTTTGAGTGTCATAAATTTTTAATCTGCCTGGTCTTTCCGTAAAAAGAAGGCTTCCGTTTGGAAGTCTAACGACCTCCCAAGGGATTTCCAGATTTGTTACGGTTACTTTGTCGGATTTTGCAGGGGTTGAAACGGGAGACTCCATTGGCACAGGACCTTCTATAATAGGGGCCGTTCTGGGTGCAAAAAAAGCGGGTTTTACTTTTGGCAGAAAAACCACCGCGGCAAATACCATGCCCGCGATTAAGATTACTACAGGAAACAATTTACTCACTCTACAAGAGTATCACTACAAAGGGTTAAGAGCAAAAAATCATAAAGCTGAGATGCCCGTTATTAAAGCAAATATACCCAAAGTATTAAGTACAAAAGTTACCAGAAGAAACTGCCAATTTTTGAGTTTTGACATTCCCATTAGACTTATTCCCACCTCGTCTGTTATGGGTGAGGCCACCAAGACCGCACCGATTATAGGAAGTACCCAGGCAAAATGAGGAGTTCTAAAGAGTTTTATTATAAACCCGAGTCTACCGTGTACAAAAAGCGGTGCGAGTTCGACAAAAATTCTATCTTTTAGAAATCTTAATATAATATAGTCGCCGATTACGGCGCCTATCCCGCTAAACAATGCCACAAGATAAGGATTGAGCGTCGTCGCCAGATGCAAAATAACGACGGCCGCAGGAGTAACGGTGTAAATATAAACAAAAAATATTCCCGAGAGCAGAGCCCCAAAATAGCCGAAATCTTTTATAAAGTTTAGGGAACTTAAAACGGCGGGGTGTTTGGATAGAGTCAAAAAAAATATAATGCTTATTATTAAAAATGCCGTATTTTTGTAGTGCCAGTGTTTCCACCTTCTTTTTAGCAAGGAAATGTCTTTGTCCATTAATCGAGTTTAGCACAATGGGTGTGTATGATTAATTTTTTTGTTAGAATGTTAGAGACTCAACAAATGAAATCTAAAGCATTGCTACCAATCGGCATACTACTGGTTATTTTTGGAGCACTTTATGTATATCTAAGTAGTTCTAAAAACACACCTTTGGTTCCAGCCTCCAACCAAATTGCGACCGGAGAAGCGGTATCCCTTGAAAAATATATTACAAGCGGAAAAGTTCCACCATATAAAAGCGGTGTCAAAAGAGTGCTCTTCTTTTACGCTAACTGGTGTCCCAGTTGCATACCCGCCGATAAAGATATTTCGGATAATGTAAATTCTATTCCCGAAAATCTACAGATTGTAAGGATTAACTACAACGACGACCAAACGGACAAGAACGAAAAAGAACTGGCGGCAAAATACGGCATAACTTACCAACATACCTTTGTAATTATTGACGAAAACGACCAAGAGGTAAGCAAGTGGAACGGCGGAGGCCTTGACGGTATATTGAAATTAACAAGATAAGATGTTGCTTTTAATTATATTTGCCTTTTTGGGAGGGGTTGTAACTATACTTTCCCCGTGCATTTTACCCCTTTTACCTATTATTCTTTCTTCTTCGGCAACGGGTGAAAAAGACAGGAAAAGGCCCTTTGGAATTGTTACAGGTTTTGCTCTGAGTTTTACTTTCTTTACTTTATTTTTATCGACAATTGTTAAGGCGACTGGAATACCCGCCGATTCTTTGCGCAACATCTCGGTATTTGTAATTGCTTTTTTTGGGTTGACGCTTATTATTCCAAAGTTTAGAGAGATTTCGGAAAAAGGATTTTCTGTGTTATCCCGTTTTACGCCAAAATCCGGGGGAAAAGGTTTTTTGGGAGGCCTTGTAATTGGAGCATCTTTAGGGTTATTGTGGACTCCTTGTGTTGGGCCTATTCTTGCAGGAATAATTTCTTTGGCAATATCGGGAAATGTTACTTTTGAAGCATTTGTAATAACCCTAGCATATTCTATAGGCACAGCCATTCCTATGTTTTTTGTGATGCTGGGAGGAGACTTCTTTCTTAAGAAAATCCCATTACTCGCCGCCAACGGGGTGAAAATACAAAAAATATTTGGCGTTCTAATGTTACTAACGGCGCTTGCAATATATTTTAACTTCGACAGGAAGTTTCAATCTTATATCTTAAGAGTTCTACCCAATTACGGAGCAGGATTAACCAAATTTGAAGAAAATGTTGTTGTCAAAAAAGAAATGGAAGACATGACTACACCAAAACTTTTGCAAAACGGGCCACCCGCCCCAGAACTTATACCAGGCGGGGGGTGGCTTAATACTAAACCTTTAACTTTGGAAGAACTGAAGGGAAAAGTTGTACTTTTGGATTTTTGGACTTATAGCTGTATAAATTGCCAAAGAACTTTCCCCTACCTTAAAAAATGGCACGAAAAATACAAAGATAAGGGGTTGGTTATTGTAGGAATTCACTCCCCCGAATTTGAATTTGAAAAATCACAAAAGAACTTATCTAAGGCAATAAAAGATTTTGGTATAACCTACCCCGTTATGCAGGATAATAACTTTGATACATGGCGCGCTTACAGAAATAAGTACTGGCCAGCTAAATATTTTGTTGATAAACAAGGAAGAATAAGATATTTTCATTTTGGCGAAGGCGATTACGACAACTCCGAAAAAGTAATTCAGAAACTTCTGGAGGAAGGAACCACGGAGAAAATTGATGAAATGGTAAACAACCCGGATTACCAAGTTTTTTCTAAAACCCCCGAAACATATTTGGGTTACGAAAGAATTGAGAGATATGTATCCCCTGAAATTATTACAAAAGAAGGGCTTGCGGAATATTCTCTACCCGAAACTTTGCCGGATAATTCCGTAGCTTTCAAAGGTTGGTTAAATGTAATGCCAAAGTATACCAATCCCCAAAAAGGAGCGGAAATATTTATTAATTTTTATGCCAAAGATGTTTACCTTGTGATGAGACCCAAGAATAAACCTTCTAAAGTTAAAATCTATTTGGACGGAAAATTTGTTAAAACGATTACGGTGTCCGAGGACACATTATATAGATTAATTGAACTTGAGCTACCCGGAAGACACGAAGTCAAAATAGAATTTGAAGATTCGGAAACAGAAGTTTACGCTTTTACTTTTGGATAATTATTTTTTGGAGTCGCCCGAAATAACTTTCATTGCTTCTTGTACCGTTGTCATAAATTGAGCCGGGAAGATAATTGTTGAATTCTTTTCCACTGAAATTTCGGCCATTGTTTGTAATGTCCTAAGTTGTAAGGCAACGGGGTGTTTGGCAATGAGGTCGGCCGCTTCTCCCAATTTTGTCGCAGATTGAAGTTCACCTTCGGCTGCAACTATTTTTGCACGTCTTTCGCGTTCTGCTTCTGCTTCTTTGGCCATTGCACGCTGCATGTTTTCGGGGAGTGCAATGTCTTTGATTTCTACAGCCGTAACCTGGACTCCCCAAGGCTCTGTGTGGGAATCTATAACGTCTTTGATGGTTGTATTAATATCTGCGGTTTTGGACAAAAGTTGATCTAAAACATATTGGCCAACTACGTTACGAACTGTTGTTTGGCTAATTTGATTAACCGCGTCGTATACGCTTTCTACCGCTACCACCGATTTTTTGGGATCTACTATATGGAAATAGGCAACTGCCGAAACATCTATAGAAACATTGTCTTTGGTTATTATTTTTTGCGAGGGAACTTCCATTGTTACCGTTCGCAAACCTACCTTGACCATTTTTTCCAAGATCGGGATAAGTATGATAAGCCCCGGGCCCCGCACGCCTGTTACTTTACCCAAAAAGAAGATTACTCCCCTGTCGTATTCCTGCACAACTTTGACACAAGTTGCCAATACAAAAATTCCTAATACAAAAAGTGGAAAGAAAAGTTCCATACAAATATATTATACCAGACATAAAACACAACAGAGTCGAAAGATAAATTAGGATGTGGTTTAATATGAATAAACTATGGAAGCAGGAGAAATTGGCGATATAAATTTTTCGGGTAGAGATAAGCCCACAACCTTGGAAGTTGTTTCGAAAGAGGAGATAAGTTCCGGTTCGCAACTTAATAAAGAAAGATGGAAAGCAAACGTTATATCTACAGGAATAAAAGGCAACGAAATCAAACGGGAAATATCCTTAATTAGAAGAACCATTGAATATCCACAAGAGTATAGAAACGCGGGAGAGACTTCGGCTCAATATTTTGTAAGAATTTGGCAAACAATGAAAAACGCGGGTATAACGGTGCTACCTAATGTATCAGCCGCAGGCGAAGAAGAAGTTTTGGAAACAGACCTAACCGCCGACGGATCTCAGATTTACGGCAAAGACAGCCGGCGCGAGGATAGATTTGATGAAAAGATAGACCCGTTATTTTTAAACATCGATTTAGTTAAGGTGGAGGAAGCGGCCAAAGATCTATCCAAAAAAGCGAACACAAGTAATATTCAACTTTCGGCTGACCATCCCTTAGACTTAATTGTCCACCCTGACGGGACATGGATTGTAATGGCTAGAGATGTAAAAAACACAACACTAAACCCTCTTAGTCAGAATATTATGATTAACGAAAACGAAGGGGCTGTTGAGCGGTTTGTGAATCATTTAACAAGAACAAAAGAGAGGCTTTTGAAATAAATTTATTTTTCGTTACCTCTTTGTAGAATATCCATCATTTGTTCGAAATGGCTGCGATCGTCCAGACTTGCCTGAAGTTCGTGAAGGTGTGAGTCCAGCTTAACTTTTTGACCATCTTTTCGTTTTGCAAGCGCGTTTACAAAAGCCCTTAACCCTCCGTTATATAAAATTCCCGTGGGGGTAAACTCCGCGTTATCTATGCCTTTAGAATCGTAGTCCGAACCCAAAAGTTTGACAAAGTTATCGTATGTTCCAAACTCGGCTATTATTTCATTTGGAATAAGCGAAAGTCTAAAAACTGCAGTTAGTGCGTCCAGGTGATTTTGATCGAGTTTTGTTTCTTCGAATTTGTCGTGGTCGGGGTAATAATCTACCACGACTCTACCTTTTCCGCTTACATTGAAATAGCGCAGTTGTTTTTCCTGAATAAACTTACCTTTTGGCCATTGGGGATTATTAAACTCTTTTTCTATTATTGTAATCATTCCGCTTTGTATATCTTCGTCTGTAAAACCCCGCTTTTTAACCAAGTCTTCTTCGAAATCGTCCGTTACAGGAAGCCTATATACCTCTATTCTACGAGGCGGTTGATTGGTGAAAATTACCTCTCCGGAAAAATAACCCCCCATACTGGCACGACCTTTATAAGATTGAAGTTCGGAAAAAATTTCTTTGGCACGTGCTTCTTTTTCCCCTCTGTCCGTTTCTTGAATACTTTTATCCACATTCTGATTTTATCACCAAAAATAATAAAAAAGTGTATTATTTGCTAAATGACTGACAGAATAAACGATAAAGCAATTTTAGACCATGTAGCGGGCGGGCATTTTTATACGGACGGGGCAAACTTGGGTGATGCAAAAACCGAAACTTTCTTGAGAAAAATGAGACAGGCCGAAATTGAAGCCAGACTTCCGTCGGTGGAAATTATCGAACAAGGTCCCGGCGTTCATGTTTTTGATAAGCGCGACTTTACCGAAAAAGAAATAACCGATGCTATTTGCAAAGAGTGGGGAGAAACTCCCGATACTTTAACATCATCTTATATGGCCGTACTAAACCAAGGGGAAGAAAAAGCAAAAATGATTGTTACTCAGTTTTTTGAATCCGTTGCCCCGTCGCCTAAAGGCATAGAAAAAGTTAGATATCAGTTTGCAAGAAAAGGAGACTATCCCGACGGAGAGTTTGAAGAAACCGAACTTATACGGTGCGAGTTTACGGAGATAGACCCCTATAAACACTTAGGCGGAAATGTGATGGAAACCGTTGGACCTGGCCCTGAACCGACGCCGCAAAACGACAAAGGAGAAACTCTTAAAAATGATAAGAAACTAAAGTTGGAAGATAATCAATTTTTAGATACTGCAACAGGGATGATTGTAACCTGGTATAAAGTTCCTCTTGAGTAAAAATATTGTTCCAATAAACACCTATAGTTTGATTATATTGGTTTTTGATGCTAAAATGAAAGCTGTATAGTTTTTATACTCAAACGCACTTTTGGAGCCTAAAAAATGGTTTTGGATGCAAGTTTAACCCAGAAATTGAAGGCCGACCCCGAAATTCAAACCGTCCTTACTGTGACTTCGTTTAACCTTTTGGGAGCCAGTTACAAATCCCCCACGGGAGCCCTGGAAATGAAGTTGCATGAAAAACTTACGGAGTGGGTTTTGGAAGTTGCCGGAATGGCACTTGTTGAACCTGTAGAAAAACCCGTAATGACTTTGCCAGTATGGCGAAAACAATTTGCGGTTGATTGCGAAAACGCAATAATGCGCCATGGGTTTGAAAAACGGTTGTATGAAATTTCCGCAGAAGTCGTAAAAGAATTTACGGGAGTTGTCGAAGAACGAGCTGAGAACGTTCTTTTTTTCTATAGAGTCGCAACCGCGTCCGGTCAAATTGTAACTATGCTTTATCATGGCTGGGACTCATCGGTTCTTGTTGAAAAAGAGTAATCTCAAAGACGCCCCCGACCAAACGGTCATTCCCATACGGGAAATATTGCGGGGCGTATTTTTTTTGGAAAAAAGACAAAAGAGAACTATCATTAGTTTATGAAAAATAAAGTTTATGTTTATTTGGGCAGGTTTTGTCCGTTTCATTTGGGACATAAATCTATTGTTGATAAAATGGTTTCCAAGTTTGGCCTTGAGAATATTTTGTTAATAATAGGATCCTCCACCAGTAGAAACCCGCGCACTCCTTACACATTTGAACAAAGACGGGAAATGATTAATTTTTTATATCCCGAAATCAAAATAATTCCTCTACCCGATTCGGAACCGAAACTCACATTCTTTAGACATGATACGAATGAAATCTGGTTAAAAGAATTGGAGGCCATAGAAAATCAGATGGATTCCGACTTTACTTTTGTGGGAGGCGGAGCCGAAGATTTAGAGGTTTTATCTAGAGTATTTGAAACAGAGATTTTAGTTGAAAGAAAAAACGGATTGGATATATCGGCTACATCTATTAGAAACGCTTTTGACGAAGGAGACTTTGAGAAAGCCAAAAACATGATTGACGAAAGAATTTTTGATTTGGCTTTATCGGGGTATAACGAATTTAAAAACTTACCCGGTAACTCTGGATAAGTACTTTACTTTGTGGGCAAAATAGGCGGTTAAAAAAGAGATAAAAGTGACCGCTGTAAAAAGAATTAAACCCGAAGGATCGATATTAATTAACCTAACTCCCGCCCGATACCACACCAACTCCAATATTAATGTATGCACAAAATAAACAAAAAAGGAAAGGTTAGACAACTTTTTAAATAATCTATGGCCAATATTAAATTTAGTAAAAAAATAATAAAAAACGGCGGCAAAAGTTAAAGTGTAAAAAAACACATCCGGTCTCCAAGACGAGTAGAACTTTCCTATGTCGTAAGTTTTATAGTAAAGACTAATACTTTGATTATAAAAATAAAACGGCAGTATAAAGGTGACGGGCAAAAGTATAAATAAGTATTTTTTAATATGATCAACTAAATATTCGTGGTGTTTTGCTGCAACCATGCCTACAATAAAAAAGAAATAATTTAGAAGAACTATATTAAGAGGCATAAAAAAAGTGTAATGCCTAATAAAGTAGTCGTTATATAAAAAGTAGACTTCTAACCCCCCCAGTATCAGAAGAACCAGCGGTTTCCCCAGTAACTTTCTTATGGCAAAAAGAATCGGGAATATAAGATATAAAATTAACACTGCCGGGATAAAGTAAAGTTGATAAGAAGCACTCCCCGTTAAAAGACTATGGAAAATTCCGTCGCTATTATTGGCATATACAAAAAAATAGTAAAAGAGACTCCAAAAAACATAAGGAATTAAAACCCGATTAAATCTTTTTGCCAAAAAATGCAAAAAGCTTTCGTGTAAATGATAATGAAGCGAAAGAACAAATCCTGATATTAGAAAAAATAACGGCACCGCATACCTTCCCAACCCGTCCAAAAAAAGAGCTGCTTGGTGCTGGGAAAGAGTATACCCCGTTCTTTCTAAAATCCTTGTAACTGAATGTATAAGAACGACAGCTAAAATACAAAGCGTTCTTAGTCCATCTATGGCAAAAATGTTATTTTTTTGCTGTTTCACCCTCGAATTTTAACACAAGAAGAAGCACTGATCCGAGTGCTACAAATACGGCTGCCGTTGCAAAAACCGTGGAATGGCCGATTGAGTCGTAGGTATACCCCGCTAACAAGCTGGCAAAAAGCCCGGAGATTCCAATGACTGCGTTGTACCAACCGATTGCTGTTGCGCGAAAAGATTGAGCAGAGAAGTCTGATGCCAGGGCTTTCCCTACTGCCCTAAATGTTCCCTGATATATACCATACAAACCAAAAAGAATCCCGATCCTTAGAAAATCTTTTGTGTTTGTGAAACCAATCAGCACAAAAAGAAATATCATAAAGGCGCCGAATAACAAGTTTTTTCTACCGATTTTGTCTGACAGGGCACCTAAAGGATAAGACACAAGTGCCGCGACTAGGTTGTAAATTGCATATATAAAAATAGTCCACAACAAAGGTACACCTATGTTTTTTAGCTGTAAAATCATAAACGAAGAACTAATGTTTCCTAAACCAAAAACCCCCGTTATGAGTAAATACTTGTAGTAGCCTTTTGAAAATTTTACTTTAAAGTCTATTTTTGATTTTGATGAAAATTCATTTTTCTTTTCTTTGACCAAGGCAACCATTAATACCGCTAAAAGTCCCGGAATAATTGCCAGGTAAAAAATACTTTTAAGCGGAACTTTGAACCAGTACAAAAGTGCAATGGCAAGCAGGGGACCCAAAAAAGCGCCCAGGTTGTCGCCGATTCCTTCTATGCCAAAAGCTTTACCTCTGCTGTTTTCGTCGGCTGATCCTGCAATAAGAGCATCCCTGGGAGCAGAACGGGTGCCACTTCCTAGCCTGTCGAGAAACCTGGCACCCAGTACCCCCGACCAAGTTGAAGAAAAGCCTATAAGCGGTTTTGATAAAGCCGCAAACAAATATCCTGCGATTGCTAGAGGTTTTCTGGACTTTAATTTATCGGAATACCAGCCCGATATACCTTGGATTATATATTGCGTGGCAGTTGCAATACCTTCTATTATGCCGATTACCGATCCTTTTGCCCCTAAATATTGGGTTACGAATATAGGTAAAATCGGATATAACATCTCGGTAGAAATATCCGCAAACAATGAAGTAAATGTTAAGAGAAAAGTATCCCGACTTAAGCCTTTGAAATACTTATTTTTCATTTAGATTCGATATCACTGTTATGATATCATGATTTTGTTATGCAAATAGGATTTGTGGGGCTAGGGAAAATGGGCAAAGGTTTAGTTGCCAATATGTTGGATAAAGGTATAGATGTTGTTGTTTGGAACAGAACAAAAGACGATGTTGCAGAAATGGAAAATATTGGGGCTGGGTCTGCGGAAACTCTAGAAGAATTAGCTAAAAATCTGGAAAGTCCCAAAGTTATTTGGTTAATGGTTCCCCAAGGTGAGCCTACTGATGAAATGATTGAGGGTTTGCTTCCCTTTTTGAAACCTGAAGATTTAATTATTGACGGAGGAAACTCTTTTTATAAAGACACACTAAGACACGGAAAAGATTTAGAGGGTAAAGTCGGTTTTATGGACATAGGAGTTTCGGGAGGCCCAAGCGGTGCTAGGGCTGGAACGACGCTTTTTGCCGGAGGAGATAAAAAAGATTTTTTGAGAGTTGAACCGATTTTAAGACTTATTGCCGCCGAGAACGGTTACGCATATTTAGGCGAGCTCGGTGCTGGACATTTTGCCAAGATGGTTCACAACGGCATTGAATACGGTATGATGCAGGCAATTGCAGAAGGGGCGGCCGTTTTGAAAAATGCTCCTTTTAAGTTTGACCTTGC
Organism: uncultured Gammaproteobacteria bacterium; assembly: GCA_964600575.1. GTDB lineage: Bacteria > Patescibacteriota > Microgenomatia > UBA8517 > UBA8517 > CAZRGC01. The sequence goes on from CAZRJH010000002.1 coordinate 13,849, forward strand.
CCAGATTTTTGATGTTTATAATCATAGATCGGTGATTGAGTCACGCTTGGTGGGTTGGGCCCAAAAAGCTTTGGCGGAAGACGCCGAGCTTTCGCAGATTTCTTCTAAAATCGGTGCTCTAGGCGAAGGAGAATGGACAATTAATACCGCCCGCGAACTAGGAGTTGGAGTCCCAGTTATAGAAAAGTCTTTTGAGGTGAGAACAAAGTCAAACGAAGATAGCGGTAATTTTTCCGACAAAATGGTTTCGGCGCTACGGGGACAATTCGGCGGCCATAGCGTTAACAAAAAATAATTATTGAATTTAGAAAGAGAACAAATCGAGGAATCTGTCGAAGCCGCTAATCGTTACACTACCTTCTGCACCGTCCACTGCCGAGATTTGAACGGTTTTATTTATTTTTACATTAAACACTCCTAGGAATTTTGCTTCTTTTGATCCTTTCATTTCGTAGACCGGTACTCCGTTTGAATTGACCGTAAGCTTGAGTTCGCTTAAACCTGTTGAGGGGTCTGACGATACCCCCGACACAGAACCCGAGTCGATTACATTTTGAACTGCATCATCGGGTGCAAGGCCCACCACCTCTTGCCCGTTGGGAGTTTCTACAGTTAATGTTTCGTTATCTGTATTGACAGGTAGGTCATCTGATAGTGTAACTCTCGCTCTTGTTTGAGAAAAAGTTGACCCATTCTGGTTTTTGCTTATTAAGACTCTGAATTCTTCGCCACCTGAGGCTTCGGGTGAGGCTGTTGCATTTGCTGCGTCTTCTGTTTCTAAAGGTTTGCTTTCCTCCTGGTCAAATTCGAGACTGTCGTTTAATTCCGGTCTAATGGTCTGTTGCGGCTTAGGAGACCTGTCGGGTTTGGGAGACGATTTAGGAGAAGGTTTGACTGTTCTTCGGGGTTCGGGAACCTTAGACTTAAAATTCAAGGTCTTTGTTGTACCAAAAAAACTTGGCTTAGGTGACTCTCTTGAAGGTTCGCCCGGTTTTGCAGTTTCTGCCGGCTTTGAAGACTCCGACGGCTTTGGAGTTGAAGATTCGTCTTCGTCATCATCCGAATTGGAACTACCGCCAGATGTTGACTCACTAAGTACTGCACTACTTTGTTTTTTGAAGTTGGAGACGGTTACACCCAAAAGTAGAACCGCAGCAACAACTATAACCGGGAAGATAATAACAAAACCTTTTTGGCTACTTTTTGGCATTAAATAACGTTAATTTAAGTAGAACTTAGTGTCAAGTTTTGCCTTTTTTAAAAAACTTTTTCCAAAGAATTTCTAAAAGTGAATCCGGTTTTTTGTATCCTTGAGAAGCAGGGCGGGACCAAACGGAAAGGATTAGCCACTCCTTTTTTTCGTTTTGCTTGGCGACAACTTCTATTTGTTCATTGCCGTAATTGCGGTAATAGACCCAGGACCCGGGCGAGGTTCCTTTTCTACTTTGTTCGGGGTTACGCCATGTTGCCCATGCGTCACCCTGTTTGATTCCTCTTTGTCTTAACCTGTCCAAGGCGTGATTTGTCCAAATGACTCCTCTGTAATGATTATCCATAAAAGTAATTATATATTTTTTGAAAATGTAATAGTTTTTGTGTTACATTTTTCTTGTGATCGAACGAGAGACTTTAATAACTCAGGAAATTATTTCTTCTAAAGTTAGAGAGCTTGGGGATAGGATCTCAGAGGACTATAAAGATAAAAATTTGCTTTTGGTAGGAGTTTTGAAAGGATCGTTTGTGTTTCTGGCTGATTTGGTTAGAGAAATTAATCTACCCGATTTGGAGGTGGATTTTATTGAGATATCCAGTTACGGCAAGGGTACAGAGTCGTCTAGGTCTCCTAAATTTTTGAAAGATACTTCTATTGATATAACCGGAAGAAACGTTTTGGTGGTGGAAGATATTGTGGATACAGGCTACAGCTTTAAAACACTTTTGTCCGTTTTTGAGTCCCGCGGTGTTAGCACTCTAAAAACCTGTGCACTTTTGAGTAAACCCGATAAAAGAGAGGTGGAGGTACCGATTGATTATTTGGGTTTTGAAATTGGCGATAAATGGGTTGAGGGTTATGGTATTGATACTTTAGAAAAATTCCGCGGACTTAAATACATAGCCGCCCGAAATCTGAAAACTTGACAACATAAGGAAACTGAGCAAATACTGAATATAGTATATGGAGGGGGTGATTATATTATGAAAATGAGTACATTAGGTTGGACTGCGTGGGTATTGGTGGTAGTTGGAGCCCTTAACTGGGGACTCTGGGGAGCTTTTAACTACAATTTGGTTGAAATGCTCTTTGGAATGGGAACGATCACAAAATGGGTTTACATTTTGGTAGGTCTTTCCGGACTTTATTTCCTTTGGACCGCCATGTCTATGTCCGACGGTAAAAAGAAGAAGAAATAACCTGCTCGGTAAAAACACCCTGTGACGATTAGTTACGGGGTGTTTTTTTTGTTTCCTGGAGAATTTCGTAGGCAAGGTCACCGAGTTCCGCTTTCATGACTTCTTTAAAATTAACATCTATTGTGTTTTGCAGATAACCGAATATTAAATCTTCGTTATGAGGATTTGCGTGGAAAAGGTCTAAAAATTCGGCGTGCTTTTGTTTGGG
>CAZRJH010000002.1:16568-198625 GCA_964600575.1 uncultured Gammaproteobacteria bacterium
CGTTATGAGGATTTGCGTGGAAAAGGTCTAAAAATTCGGCGTGCTTTTGTTTGGGTAATTTGTCGAATATACAACCCAATGCTTTATGGTGAACAATTTCGTCTACTATTTTCCATAGTTCTTCTCTTTCTTCTTTGCTTTTCGCAATTTTTTTAATTTCTTTGTCGAGTTTTTTTAACTCGAGTATATTATCGTAAAAAAGTTTCGACATATTAGTTATATTTTTTATCTAAAGGTTTATCGTAAAAAAGTTTCGACATATTAGTTATATTTTTTATCTAAAGGTTTATCGTAAAAAAGTTTCGACATATTATTTGTATTTTTTCTAAGTCTGGGCCAGATTGACCCCCGGAACATTAATCTTATTATAATCAACAGGACCTAACGGAACTTGGTTTTGCGGATCGTCTACAAAAAACAATATAACCGCTCCTTTTTTGTAGCGCGGGCCGCCAAGATAATTCATGACCTCGGGGCTACCGCCGAAATGTTTACCAGTCCAAGCAGCCGGGCCGGCATCTGCTATTGCTGCCACTACGGCGTTGCCGTTAACCGTATTTACTATTAAAACCTTTCTGTACTTGTACCAATTTTGTAAAAAAGGTTGTCTTGTATTCCAATCCGGTAAATACAAAGTTTGAACTACCGCGTACCACTTTTCGCGTTCTACATCTAAGGTGTCCATTTCTGACCTGCTTTTTGCAAAGTATCCCCAAGCACCCCTGCCTGGAGCCATACCTTCGTCTTTTTCTGCCACTTTTGGATGTGTTGCCATTGTATCCCCCGGGTAACGCATGAGGTGTTGCTCCGCCCCGATATAACCATAGGTTGTATTTAAATGTTCGCCTTCCAACGCAGCCCTTACGCTAACACCTGTTGATTCCAAGAAAACTTTTTCTAAAGACTTTTCTTGAGATCTTGTTAAAGGCGAGACTTTTTGGGGTAGGATTTGTTTTATCCTTTGAAGTAAATCGTATTGAGATGATTGAGAATCGACTTTTGTGCCGTTTAGATCTCCGATATTTTTAATTATTTCCATAGGTTGAGGAAGATCTTGTGCAATGACGGGAGGAGAAATCATGAGGGTTCCTGTTAGAGCCCCTGTTGCAATTACTTTTGCCGAATGTTCACGGAGTTTATTTATTGTTAAACCTTTGTCCGCCAAGAACTTTTCTACATGGGGAAACTTTGAATTAAAGTCGTTTTGGATGTTAAGGCTTTTGAGTTTTAACTTATTACGCAAAAACTCCGAAGATATTTGTTCTTCCTGTCTTTTAAAAAATGTTTTTTTGCCGGGCAGCGTCATTTATTATTTAAGTCCTTTTTCTAACCTCTTTTGAACTTCGTCTTTACCTATAAAAACCAAAGTTTCGTTTAAGGGTGGGGTGAATTTGTTACCTGAGATTGTTCCTCTTAGGTCCATATAAAAATCTCCTACTTTGAAAGTATTTTTTGTAATTGCTTGGGTAAACGCCGAATTTATATTTTCCAGATCCCAATCTTTAATATTTTTAACTGCTTCCAAAGCTTGTGAAATATGGTTTTTATAGTTTTCGGTTATTTTAAGCGGTTCTATTTCTTGAGACTTTTTGAATATATATCCCGCCAGATCATTAATATCGGTTAGCTTTTTAATTCTATCTTTAAGTAAAACTGTTAGAGATTTCTTTTGATCATTGGGGAGACCTGCAAAACTCGTACTTAGTCTTTCGAATTCTTTTTGCAAAAAGTCGTCTTCTTTTAGACGAATATAATGCCCGTTAAACCAATCTAATTTATTGTAAAAAAATCTGGGATTACTTTCTTGGAAACCTTTAATATCGAAATTTTCCACGAACTCTTTTAGAGTATAAAGTTCGCGGTTGTCTTTTGGCGCCCAACCCAAAAGCATTACAAAATTTAGAAGCGCTTCGGATACATAACCCTGATCTAGGAATTGTTCGGCAAAAACACTGTCTCTTCTTTTGCTTAATTTTTTACCCGTTTCGCCTGACAAAATGTCGGTTAGATGGCCTATTTGGGGCATTGTGCCGCCCAGATATTGGAAAACCAAAAGATGAATCGGGGTTGAGGGCAACCAATCGTGCCCCCTTAAGATATGAGTTATTTGCATATCCAGATCATCAACCGCCACTGCCAAATGATATGTAGGAAATCCGTCTGACTTTAGAAGTGTTGCATCGTAGACGCTATCGCTATTCCAGGAAATTTCTTTTTTGTGAACAAAATCTTTGTAGGTTAAAGTTTTATTTTTGGGAACTTTTAATTTGATTGCACCCGATGTTTTATTTTGATCGCGGCACGGGTCTCTAAGCTCAACTGAAAAACCTTGCTCTTTTGCGTTTTTTGGTTTGCAGTCGCAATAAAAAGCCTGCCCTTTGGTTACCAACTCTTCCGCAGCTTTTTTGTATTTATCTAACCTGTCGGATTGTTTGTAAAACTCGTCCCAATTTAAGCCGAATTTTTGAAGTGTAGATTGGAGAGCAAGTGTAGCCCCCTCTACTTCGCGTTTTTGATCGGTGTCTTCTATTCTTAATATAAAGTCTCCACCCTGATTTTTAGCAAGAGCATAAGCATATAGAGCCGTTCTTAGACCGCCTATGTGCAAAAATCCCGTAGGGCTTGGGGCAAATCTGGTTCTTATTTTTGACATTCTGATTGATTTTATCATACAAAAACTTGGAATCGTGCCTAATCCGTTTTGGGGGTGATTGAACGGAATGCCAAGCAAAGATATACTTAAGAGGTACCAAATGACATCTCTTACTCAAATTGCCATCACCGCCAGAAAATCGCTTAGATACGGGCTGTATACAATTATTTTTATTATGGTGGGTAAAGTCTTTTTGGACTTGGCAATCTCGGCTTATCTTAAAGTGTTTCCGCCCGGGCCGCCCCCGCCAACTGTTAAATTTGGAAAGCTAACCAGAATCCCGTTCCCGGAGAACCAACTGGCCGTGAAGTTTAATTATGTATTGGAAACACCCGACGGCGGATTCCCTAAAGATATATCCACACAGGCAAAAGTTTATTTTATGCCTAAAGTTAATGCCAATCTCTTGGCTTTAGATGCCGCCAAACAAAAAGCCAAAGCGTTGAATTATTCCGACGAACCCGAACAGGTTTCCGATTCCCTTTATAAATTTAAAAATCCATCTTTCCCTTCCGTATTAGAAATGAATATTATTAGCGGAGTTTTTTCTATAAGTTATGATTTGAACTCTGACAGGTCCCCCATACAAATTAAGCCCCCGATTGCGGAAACTGCAGCGCAAACTTACAAAGAAGCGCTGGTTAATGCCAATGTAATGCCAGAAGATTTGAACGGACCCGTTACCCATAGCTTTTTTAAACTTTCGGATGGAAAACTTATAACCGCGCTTGCTTTGTCGGAGGCGGATGTTATTAAGGTGAATTTTTTTAGGAAGGCATATGACAAGTTACCCAGCTTAACGGCAGACCCCAACGAATCTAATGTCTGGGCGCTTGTGAGCGGAGCAACAACCAAGGAGCAGCAATTGGTTGCTGCAGAATATCACTACTTCCCCGTTGATGAAACTCAACATTCTACTTACCCGATAATTACACCAGAGGAGGCGTATGCACAGTTGCAAGCCGGATCGGCATTTATTGCCGAGGCGGGTGTTAATAATAAGGAAGGTGCAACTTTGAAGATTCGAAGAATCTACTTGGCTTATTTTGACCCCGATGAACAAACTGATTATTTTCAACCTATTTATGTTTTTGAGGGAGATAATGGATTTACGGCCTATTACCCGGCAGTTGCTGTTGACTACTACGGGTCGTAGGCCCGACGAATAATCCTTATTATGAGTACGGCTCATAGCCAAAGTTAGTACGGATCGTAGATCCGACGAAGTACGGTTCCGCTTTTTTTTAATTATTAATTGCCACCTTTACATCTTGCCATTCGTAATTGGCAAAAACCCAATCGATTAATTCTTTTGTTTCTCCGAATCTGTCCTGACTCCCGAGTACCACCATCATTATTTTATGTCCGTCTCTTTCTATAAAAGTCACCAGATTTTCCCTGGCGTTTTCGGTCCATCCTGTTTTTACACCCATTACACCCGGGATTTTGCCCAGTAGTTCATTTATGTTTACTAAGTTATATTTACTTTTACCCGTAACATCCGTTACCACGATATCTTTTGTTGCAACTATTTTTGCGAACTCTGGGTTTCGGATTGCAACTTCCGTAGCACGTGCTAGGTCGCGCGCCGTTGTATATTGAAGTTCGGAATCTAGACCCACCGGATTATGAAAATTTGAATTTTGCATATGAAGTTCCTTGGCTTTGATATTCATTTGATTTATGAACGCACTTCGACCGCCGGGAAAGTTTGCGGCAAGAGTTTCGGCTGAGTCGTTGGCGGAATAGACTAAAAGTCCGTAAAGAAGATTTTCGAATTTTAGCTGTTCGCCTGGATATAGTCCCATTTTTTGTCCGTCTACCCTACCTTGGGGTACCGTTAAAACTTCTTCTAGAGGAAAGCTGTCCATGGCAACTAGGGCGGTAATTATTTTTGTTGTTGATGCAGGAAGGAGTGTTTTATCGGGATTTTTTTCGTATAAACTAACACCCGAGTTAAGGTCCAGAGCAATAACACCCTGGGAGGACAATACGGGATAGGTCACCTGATTTTTGAGAACGGGAATTTGAGGAAATGATTTTTCCCCGGCAACCACTATTGGAACAAACCTGGAAATATCGGGAACGCTTTTGTTTAGAGCCATAGCAAACGAAGACACAAAAACAAAAGATGTTATCGTCAAAAAAAAGAAATCATTTTTTGATACACGGAGCTTCATCTTGAAAATCTAAAATCCACTCTTTCCATGTCTCTGGGGAAAAGGGTTGCTTCCCTGACATTTGAAAGATTCAAAAGTTTCATGGTTATTCGTTCCAGGCCGAAAGAAAAACCGCCTTCGGGAGGCATTGAATATTTAAAAGCTTGCAAATACATTTCGAAATTTTTGGGATCCATTCCCCTGTCTTTTATCGCACTGACTAATTCGTTATAATCGTTTACTCTTTGGCTACCAGAAAGAATTTCTAGACCTCTAAAAAGAAGGTCGTAACTAAGGGAGAACTCGGGGTCTGCGGGATCCGGCTTGGTATAAAATGCGCGTTTTTTTGTGGGGTAGTGAGTAATTGTTACCAAATCACTTTTCTTTTCTTCCAGCGCCCACCTGCTGATCTCTTTTTCGTCTTCGGGTTCTAGATCTTTTTCTGTTCTGTGGTCCACACCTGTTCGTTCGAAAATTATTTGCTGAGCTTCTCTCATTTTGAGTCTTGGAATGTTTGTAGGTATTTGAAGTTTTGGAACGTCGTAGTCTTCCAGAATTTTTTGACATGATTCTTCTACATGCTTTAGTGTTTGCGAACCGACTGTTTCTAGAGCAGTAAGAAGTTCGGGAAAATCTACAAAACCAAGTTCACAATCCATTTGGGTTGCCTCTGAAAGATGTCTGGTTGTTACAGAGGGCTCGGCTCTATATGCTTTTGCTATTGTAAATACACGCTCCAATGAAGGTACAAGCATTTGTTTATAAAGCTGGGGGGACTGAGTCATGAACGCTTTATGATCGTAGTAATCTACCGTAAACACTTCTGCCCCCCCTTCGGTTGAGGAAGCGGAGATTGTCGGCACGGAAATTTCTGTGCAACCCAAATCGGCTGCGGATTTGCGGAAGCCTTCTAGGACTTTGGCTTGAACTTTGAAAATATCTTTAATTTTTTTGTGTCTAAGACTTAGAGTTCGATAGTCTAAAAGTGTTGGGAGTTCTAAATTTAGCTCTTCCGCACCCATATCAAAAGGCATTTCTTCGGCTTTGGATAATACCGTAACCTTTTCGGCAAACATTTCGACAGTCCCTGTAGCAATCTTATCGTTAACCATTTTTTGAGGTCTCTGGTTAACTTTTCCTTCTATGGAAACAGCGTACTGAGACTTAAGTGCAGCAATATCTGGTCCGCCTACCACCTGGAGCACGCCGCTTCTGTCTGTTATATCGGCAAAGGCTATTTTTCCGTGGGCACGGACAATATTTACAAAGCCTTCTATTTTGACCGTCTCCCCGACTTTTTTGGGTGTTTCCCCTATCAAAGTTCTTTCCATAGGCTTAATTGTAATTTCAAACCGGATTAATCGCAAGCTAAGAGGCGGTTTTGGTTGGCTTTATATCCTTTATTTTTAGCTGAAGAGAGGTTCTACCGTTCCAAACATTTTGATCGAGGCTAAAGACTAAATTTATTGACTTGGATTTGGATAGCTCGTCGTAGTTTTCACCCCAGCCAAAAGCCACGGCATCGAAAACATTACCCGAGTCACCCACTTTGAGTTTTAGGTGTCTACCGTCTCCGCCAATACGCCTTACTTCTAAAAGATTTACATTTTCGGCGACAAAAAGTGGCTCGGAATTACCTGTTCCAAAAGGGCCAAAGTCGCTTAGTCGCAAATAAAAGTCGGTATTTAAAATTGACATATCGATTTGGGAGTCTACTTTTATTTTTCTGGTGAGCATTTCTTCCGTAAAAGATTTTTGGGCAATATCGTTAATCTTTTGGGAAAATTCTTCTATTTTATCCGTATTAATTGAAAATCCCGCCGCCATGGGATGGCCCCCACCTTCGATATAAAGAGATTCCAGACTTCTGATAGCCTGAATTATATTAAAACCCGGAATAGACCTGGCGGATGCCTTGGCAATATCTCCTTTTTTGGAAAGGACTATTGCGGGTCTATAAAATTCTTCTGAAAGTTTTGCCGCTGCAAGACCTATTACGCCTTCGTGATATTTTTCGTCTGCCAAAACTATTACAGACTTGTTTTTGAGTTCTTGATAATAATTTTTAGCATGGGTTAAAACTATTTCTACGACTTTTTGACGTTCGCCGTTTGTGTCCGAAATATTTTTTGCAATTGTTAAGGCCTTTTGACTGTCTCTTGTACAAAGAAGTCTAAGAGATTCCAAACCGTGTTTGAGACGGCCCATTGAGTTTATCCTGGGGGCAATCAGAAAACCGATTTCGTATGTTCCTATTTCTTCTTTTTTTATTTTTGCGTCCGTAAACATTGCCAACAAACCCGGTCTTTTTGTTTTTCTGAGTTTTTCGATTCCGTACTTTACGATTGATCTATTGGCACCTATTAACGGAAGCTGGTCGGCTATTGTTCCGATTGCTGCTAACTCTAATCTACCTGCAATATCGAATTTTTCGGTTAAATCGAATTTTTCTATTAAATCTTTTGCCAGAAACCAGGAAACGGCGGAACCTCCGACCTCTTTTGTATAAACAAGAGCAACGGGACTTGGCATTTTTTTTGCTGCTTCATGGTGGTCCGAAATAATCATATCGATTCCCAACTCTTTTACTTTGTCTACCTTGCTACCTGCAACAATTCCGTGATCGACAGTGACAATTAATTTTAGATTTGGATCTTTTTGTTTTAGTTTTTTTACGCTCTCTACATTTAAACCATAACCTTCGGAAAATCTGTCGGGGATATGGGGAAGAACGTTTATTCCGATTGCATGTAGTGTTTCCCACATTGTTGCAGTTCCGCTAATGCCGTCCGCATCGTAATCACCATATACCAAAACATTTTCTTTGTTTTCTTTTGCTTGTTTAATTCTTTTGAATGCTTTTTGAACCTCTAGCGGATCGATTCCTATATCTTTTGAGGAGATTTTTAAAGGATCTTTGGAATACAAAAAATCGTCAATTTCTTTTTTTGAATTTATACCTCTGTTTTTTAGAAGAATTTGAATTGCTTCGTCGGCGTTTTTAGGCTTAACTTTTGATAAAATCTGCCAATTTTTTGTTTTGATAGCCATATAGTCATATTAAAACAAAATGTTAATTTTTACATTTTGTTTGGCAAAAAAAGAATTCCTATATATCGAACTCAAAAAGTCACTAAACCCGTTATTTTATTTTGAGTTCGTTATTAGTTCTAAAGTATAATGATAATACAATGAAAGTTAATCTTCCCAAAGAGGTTTTAGATTTGATGGAAAAGTTTTCATCTGCCGGTTTTGATATATATGTTGTGGGAGGGGCCGTAAGAGATATTTTAATGGGTAAGATTACCAAGGACTGGGACTTTACCACAAACGCAACCCCCGAGGATATATTGAAAATTATTCCCGACGGATTTTATGATAATGTTTTTGGAACTGTGGGATTAGTTGTAGACGGACACGAAAAACCTTTTGAAATAACCACATACAGAACCGAGCGCGGATACTCCGACTCCCGCCACCCCGACGAAATATCTTGGGGGAAAACTTTGGATGAAGATTTGAAAAGACGTGATTTTACCGTTAACTCCATGGCGATAACAAAAGAGTCCGAAATTATTGATAACTACGGCGGGCAAAAAGATATAGATTCTAAAAAAATTAAGACGGTAGGAAATCCCCAGGAAAGATTTTCGGAAGACGCTTTGCGGATGATGAGGGCCATACGGATTGCCGCCGAGTTGGGGTTTGTAATCGAAGAAGAAACATTTGAGGCGATAAAAAACAACTCAGGACTAATAAGTAAGATTGCTAATGAAAGGATAAAAGATGAACTTTTTAAAATATTATCTTCCGCAAATCAATACGAAGGAATTGTTATGTTTAAAAATTCCGGACTTATGGATGTTATTATCCCTGAACTTTCTAAATGTTTTGGCGTTGAACAAAAGTCTCCCGGAAGGCACCATATTTATGATGTTGGAACTCACCTTTTGATGTCTTTGAAATTCTGCAAATCCGATGATCCCGTTACCAGATTCGCTACCTTGATTCACGACATAGGAAAACCCCAAACTTTTAGAAAATCAGATAAAGGTTTGATTACTTTTTATAATCACGAAATGGTTTCTACAAAAATTGCCGAAAACATTGCCGACCGTTTGAGATTTTCCAACAAAGAGCGTGACAAATTTATAAAGCTGGTTAGGTGGCATCAATTTACCGTTGACGAAAACCAGACCGACTCCGCCATACGCCGATTTATTAGAAATGTTGGTTTGGAAAATGTTGAGGATATGTTGAGTCTTAGAGTTGGAGACAGACTTGGCGGTGGTGCCAGAGAAACTTCTTGGAGACTGGAAGAATTTAAAGAGCGTTTGATTGAAGTTCAAAAACAACCTTTTGCCGTAAAGGACTTAAAAATAAACGGTCACGATGTTATTAAGGAATTAAATATTAAGCCAGGTCCGCAAATCGGTGAAATATTGGAAAATATTTTTGAAGAGGTTGTTGAAAATAAATTAGAAAACGAGAGAGAGGTGTTGCTTGCTAAATTAAAAACATTTACCCCAGAGACCTAAATTAAATTTTTTTGCCGTGCTTTCTTGTGATGTAAATTCTGTAGAATATTTTGTATCTGGTGAAATATTTAAAGTTTTTGCATAACCGTTTTTTACCAGATAATCGTTAACAAACAAGTCGTCTATATAAACATATCTTAAAATCCTACCGTATTTATCTGTTTCGGACTGATCTTTTATAAGCTTTACTTTTTTGCCCAAAACTAAATCTGTGTTTTTTGCTCTAGACTCTTCCGCATAACATTCTTTTTTGGGATATATTTCCGGCGTATCTATACCTATATATCTTACTTTTATGCCGCTTTCTATTTCTATTGTGTCGCCGTCGAAAACTTTAGTAACAGTTGATGTTTGAATAAGTGGATTAGATTCCATAGATGTTTCTTTTGGTGGCTCGACATTGGACTTTTTTCCGAACAAACTTGATGAGGAATAAATTAATAAAATAACTATTGTAAAAATAAACGGCAGATATTTTTTCAAATTATTTTTTTAGTTTTTTTTGAAGTTCGTCCCATGTAACCAATATTGGTACGGCAACGAATGGGGATGAGTATGCTCCGCAGATTGTTCCAACTAAAAGAGTTGCAATAAACCATTTAATTGTTTCCCCACCCAGAAGTAGCAATGCAACCATCATAACAATCACTACAAAAGTATTATTTAGCGACCTAACCATCGTTTCGCTGACTGCTTTATCCGCGAGATTACTTAGCTCGTCGTTAAAACTTTTTTTGGATTCACGGATTCTGTCGTAAACAACGATTGTATCGTGAACCGAAAAAGAAAGAATGGTTAGAAGTGCTGTTACAAACAAAAGGTCGACTTCGGCACCCCACAAATGGCCGAATATGGAATACAGCCCTATTGTTACCAAACTATCGTGAATCATTGCCAACACTGCAGAAATTCCGAATTTAAGGCTTTTAAATTGAATTGCAACCCAAGTAAGAATCCCGCCTGCTGCAATAACAAGGCCGTATAGTGTCTTTTTGATTAGTTCTTTCCCGATTGTTGGCCCGACTGATTCAAACCTAAGCTCCTCCGCTCCACCCGATACCTGTGAAAGATTTTGTTTTATTTGATTTCTTTGTTCAACTGAAATCACACCCATTTTAAATAAGTAAGAGTTGCGGTTTGTTTTTTGTACTGTAACTACTTCGACATTTGAATCTTTTAGAATTGTTTCCACTTTGGACTGTCCGGGATCGTTTGTAAGTTTATATTCCACCAAGGTTCCACCCTTAAATTCGACGCCAAAAATAAGTCCATATCTGGCAAGACTATAAACCCCAGCCAATATAAAAATTAGTGAGATGCTGAAATACAACCATCTGAATTTCATCCAATTTATCATATAAGTTTCGTATTAATCATATTTTTTACCTTCTTTTACAAATATTCTAATAAGGTTTCTGGAAATAAAAATTCCCGTAAACAAACTTATTACTATTCCCAATGTTAGAGTTATTGCAAAACCGCGGATTGGGCCAGAGATATTTAGAAAAGACCAATCTAAAGGATTTGCTAAGACAAAACAGGTGATAAGGGTTGCTATGTATGCATCTCTAATAGAATTCCAAGCCCTACCAAATGAGACTTCGATGGCTTGGTAAAAATCTCTTTTTGATTTCTCTTCTTTGAATCTTTCAAAAATTAGAATATTACCGTCCAGGGCCATTCCAACCGAAAGTAAAAATCCTGCTATTCCGGGGAGAGTTAATGTGACGGGAATGATTTTGTAAAGTGCAATAGTAATCAATCCAAAAATCACAAGCCCTATGTTTGCGATAACCCCAAACCACCCGTAAGACAAAATCATAAAAAGCATAACCATAACAAAACCTATTGCTCCTGCGACTACGCTGTTTTTGATAGAAACTGCACCCAAAGTTGCGCCAACCGTTGATTCTTGAATTAGTTTCACTGGAACTGGAAGTGCACCCGCGTTAAGTTGGATGGCTACTTTTTTTGCTTCTTCTATAGTAAAGGCACCGCTAATTTGGGCTTGGCCGCCGGAAATAACCCCTGACACAACAGGTGCGGAAACAATTTGATTATCTAAAATTATCGGCAGTTGTTTACCAATATTTCTTGATGTTATTTTTTCGAATTTGTTACCGCCTTCTTTTGTAAATTGTAGGGAAATAGCCGGCTTACCTGTTTGGCTATCAAAACTTACTTGAGCTGATTCTAAATCTGCCCCTGTTAAGTCAGTTGGAACAAGAATAGAGGACGGAGTGGCACCCTTTGGGTCGGGTATTGTTTGGATTTCTTCGAAAGCAAGTTGTGCAGTTTTTCCGATTAAGTTTACGGCTTCTTGAGTATCTTTAACTCCTGGAAGATCTACTATTACTCTACTTTTTCCGTCGAATTCTGATGTTTGAACGGTGGGCTCCGATACTCCAAACAGATTGACTCTTCTTTCGATAACATCTCTTACACCTTCGATTGCTGTTTGTTTTTTATCTGCGGAAATTTTACTCATATCCGCTTCGAAAATAAGTTGACTACCGCCTGCCAAATCCAAACCCAGTTTTAAATCATATTTTTTAACCAGCGAAAAATTTCCTATTTTTAAATTTATTCCGTTTGGTGATGCGACTACTGCACTTACCGCAGTGACCAAAAATATGAAGCTAGTTAACCAGATCCTCTTCATCGCCAATAATCATAACACGACTCGCTGACAAAATACCCAAAAGAAACGGGTCCCGTCTTTTCTTTCTAAATTCAAATTCTTCCCTGCTCATAACTGTATAGTTAATCTCTGTTGCTCGTTTGCTTTCTTCTACTCTAATTATTGATGCTAGTTCAGGAAGAACAACTTCGCCAACCAATAGAATATCTACATCTTCGTCTCTTTTTCTTGGAATTAATCTTGTGAATTTTCCCGAAAACATAACTACCGAGACTTTTCCGATCTTGCTTTTATTTTCAATAATTTGCTTTCCGAGCCCTGTTGTTTTTGCAACCATAGATATAAGGTCGCCAAAAAAAGAATGTTCAGGTCTTACAAAATAATAAACTCTATTTCCTCGAGGTTCTTTTCGAAGTATCCCGTCTTTTTCTAATTTCTCCAGCTCTCTTCTTACAGCATTTATTTCTTCTCCAGTTTCTCTGACGATTCCACGAACATGATAGAGCTCTTTAAGATTAGAAAAGAAAAGCTCTAAAATCTTAATCCTTACCTTTGAAGTAATAATATCACCTAAGTTAGCCATTTATTTTGGGGCAGGATATTTTTAGTAGGTTACAGCGTTTTGGGAAGGGACAACTTCTACCCAAGTCGTACCGCGAACCATTTTGATTTCACTTCCATTTGTATCATAAAAAACTTCCCTGTCAAGCTGAGAGGCTTTTGACCAAGTTCCTTGAATTACTTGTCCGTTTTGAAAAACTATTGCTTTTCCTGTTCCGATAACTTGATAGAACATGTGATGCTCCGGGTCTACAGGACCTGTTTCTTTAGCATAAAGTATTACAACATTTTTAGCTGAAAGCTGAGATTTGTCGGACTCCCAATCAATATGCTCCTTGCCACCGTTACTTCTTTTGTACGAATTTGATGTTGAGTCATACTTCCAACCAACATCATAACCGGGCATACTGTCCCAAAAGTTGAATTTTATATCAACCCCTTCAGGTGTTGAGGCTGCTTTGTCGTCTTGAAAAATCCATTTCTTGAAACCTTGAGTCCAGGCTACACCATCAGAATCATTGTAATTATATCCGCGTTTATTGGCCTCTTTATATACTTCGTCGAGATCTGCAACTACTGAATGCTCCCATGCTGCAGCTGTAGAGCTAAGACGGTATTGGTTCCTTTCTACAACAGGGTATCCTATATTGAAACCCCCATCCATGTCGTTGCCGCGAGTACCGTTTCTCCATCCCAATTTATCAAGAGAGGCATATGCATTAACAATAGGGTTTATTTGACCCCTAGGTTTAACTCCACCCGGACAATCAGAGCAGAAATCATTTGCTCCTCCCTGGTGTAAAAATATTGGGTTCAAACCATATCCTGCAGCAAAATTAACAAAATAAATTCTGGCGCTTCTTATAGGAGCCAGCTTAACATTCTCAGCAACGGCACCACAGTAAAATACTGCCAAGAACCTAGTTATTCCACCTTCCGCTACTGCTTCGTAAACAACATCTGCTTTGGAAAGGCCTGATTCGGGTCTAGCTTCTAAATGGTTCTCTATGATAACCGTTAGGGGGCGTCTTGCCTCCCAGGCATCTTTTTCTGCCTTTGTATACATCTGACCATTTATGGGACATTCGGCGACTTTGGGTTGGCTCAAGTCAAATTTAGACTTCTTATTAGTCTTTGTTGTTCCGCTAAGCTTGGCTACAGGAGAGTTGGGTGATGTAAAATAATAAAAAAGGAGTGTACTTCCCAAAGAAAGGAAAAACAATCCGACGAAACTGGCAACTATTATAAATTTTTTAGAATTTAGCATTTCGTTAAATTTCATTTTTATTTTCTTTTTTGTGCCATCTGTAAAGCTCGTTTTTCATCCTGCGATAATTCTGAACTACTCTTACCTCCAACTACATCTTTCATATAAACCCTTGTTCTGTCTCTTGTATGGAGGCTTGTTATTATCACCCCGTTTTCCCTACCGTCTAGAATTGCCAAGCTAAAACTGTGGTCTCCACCAAGTTCCTTAAACGGATTAAATCTTACAAGTCCAACCTTCTGAACATGACCCAAACCTTCTTCCTCAAGGCTTTTTATTCTCTTTAGGATTTCGGATACTTTTATTGTATTCTCTTCCTCCTTTGAAATAACTTTCTCTAAAACCTTTTTTAAGTCGGTTACAGCAACACCTTTTGTTAGCTTGTTAAAAAGAGCGTATATTTTATAAACCAAAAAACTTACCGCTATAAGCCATGTCGTTAATGCCAAAAAAAATAAAAGAACCTCGGTTTGCATTTGTTTCGCCGGCAGGCTCAAATAATGAGTAAGTATTTGATTCAACCATTTTTACATCTTGAAAATGTTAAGTCAAGAAGGTAGATTCCAACTGATGGCTGTTAAAAGACTCAGAAAAACCAGAGAAAATAAGATAAATCCTCATCATAATTTTTTGGTCTCCTGGCAACCCGCCAAAGTTGGTGTCAAGGGGGAATTAGATTCCGCGAAGCTAAATTCGACAAAAAAATTATCAAAGTCTAAAAAAGCCGATATTTTGGCACAAGAAGACAAGTACAAGGCTACAAAAAAAGATATTTTTCGCAGCCTCGCTCTCATTAGCTTCATACTCATTTTGGAGCTAGTGATATACTTATCCCGAAATCAATTCACTTTTCTAAAGTAAATTGATTTTTTGAACTTATTAAGTTCTGTCCTAATGAAAGGGGGTGACCCGTCGATGATGTATTGCGTCAAATGTCGTGCCAAGAGAGAAGGTAAAGATTCACAAGCTGTTACCATGAAGAATGGTAAAATGGCTACAAAGGCCGTTTGTGAAGTTTGTGGCACAACAATGTTTAAAATCGGAGGAAAGTAATCTCCTTTTTTATTAGCAGAAGGGTCAACCTAAAGCAGTCATTAGGACTATTAGGCTCCCTTTTGCATTTAAATGGATAATTTAAATAAAGTCTTCAGCGTCTTCAGAAAAAATTATGTCTTAGTACCTTTGGAAGTTTTTGGTGATGATCCTTACAAAACCCTGGTATCAACTGTTATGTCTGCAAGAACTAACGACGACACAACCCTAGCCGCTTCGCTTAGATTATTCGAAAAAGCTCCCGACATTAAAACTTTAGCAGCGATGAAAGTTGAAGAAATTCAAAAGCTGATTTATCCCGTAGGCTTTTATAAAACAAAAGCTAAGCATCTTAAAGTACTTGCAAATATACTTGTAGATAAGTTTGATTCTACTGTTCCAAAAACATTAGAAGAGCTTACCATCTTACCAGGTGTTGGCAGAAAAACAGCTAATCTGGTTTTAAACAGGGCCTTTAATGTATCAGCAATTGCTGTCGATACACATGTTCATAAAATTACAAACATGCTTGGATGGGTAAACTCTAAAACCCCTGAAGAAACAGAAAAGAAGCTAATGGTAGTGCTTCCAAAAAAGTATTGGCCGGAAACAAACAGGTTATTTGTAAGTATAGGCAGACAGTTTAGGACTAAAAAGAAAATAGAAGAGTTTCTTAGAACGAATAATTTGGTTAGTTAGCACCAACGGCTCGAAAATAGTTTTTTGAACAGGAATAATCCAAACCCAACAAAAAGAATAACACTTAACAATTTGGCTATATTTATTGTGAAGTATCTTTATTCATACAATATTGTTACAGGGCCATCTGTAACGGTTTCGATCATCATGTAGTCTCCAAAACTACCCGTCTCTACTATTACCCCGTTGTCTTTAAGTTTTTGAATAAAAAGTTCATATAAATCCTTTGCTTTGGCCGGCTCCTCTGCATCCACAAAGCTGGGTCTATTACCCCCTTTTGTGTTTGCGTAAAGGGTAAATTGTGAAACAACCAACACTTTTCCGTCTGCATCGTTTACCGACAAATTCATTTTACCTTCCGCGTCACCCATCACCCTCAACTTAGAAATTTTAATTGCAAAATTTTCTACATCTTCCTTTTTATCGCCTTTTTTAAAACCAACCAGAATAAAAAGGCCTTTTTCTATTTGTCCAACCATAGAATCGTCTTTTTGTCTTGTAACCCTAGCTTTGGAAACTCTTTGAACAACTATTCTCATAACAAATTTAGAAACTTTATCATAATATCGTATCTAGTCCAACTTTGGCCTGTACTGAAGTGCTTCGGCTATGTGGTTTGAGGTTATATTTTTTGACTTTTCCAGGTCTGCTATGGTCCTTGCAACTCGAATAACTTTAAAATAGCTCCTTGCTGTTAGATTCATTCTGGAAACGGCCGCCGTCATTATTGCTCGAGATGATTCGTCTAGGATGCAAAATTTCTTAACATCTTTTGTGGACATCTCTGAGTTCGACTTTAATTTTGTGGTCTCGAAACGTTTTAACTGCATATCTCTGGCATTTTGAACTCTTTTTTGAATCTGCAATGAAGTTTCTCGTTTTACTTTTGTATCATCCAACAGTTTTTGGGTATCTACCGCCGGAACGTCGATGTGTATATCTATTCTGTCTAGAATCGGGCCCGATATTCTTTTTTGATATCTCATTATCATCCCCGGCATACATGTACACTCCCTTTTGGCATCACCAAAATAACCGCACGGACACGGATTACTGGCTGCCACCATAAGAAATGAAGCAGGATATGTAACAGATCCTTTGGCTCTGGAGATGGTTACAACGGAGTCTTCCAAAGGCTGTCTTAAAGATTCCATTACATTTCTGGGAAATTCGGGAAATTCATCTAAAAACAAAACACCTCGGTGGGCCAGGGATATCTCCCCCGGCATGGGGTTTCCACCTCCCCCGATTAAACCTATGCGTGAAGTTGTATGATGAGGACTTCTGAAAGGTCTTTTTGTTATGATTGATTCGCTTTCGGGAAGGTTCCCTGTAATAGAATAAATCTTTGTTACTTCTAAGGCCTCATCTTCGGTCATGATTGGCATAATCCCCGGAAGTGCTCTTGAAAGCATTGTTTTACCGGACCCCGGGCTTCCTTTCATAAAAACATTGTGATTTCCCGCCGCTGCTATCTCCATTGCACGTTTTGCCTGCTCTTGACCGACTACTTCGGAAAAATCAAACTCGGCATCTTGAGACACAAGTAGTTTTTTTAGACTAACTTTTTCTGCCGGATTTATTTGTTTATTTCCGTTAAAAAACCTTACCAATGACAGTAGTGAATCTATTGCGTAGACATTTATCCCACTTGTAATAGCCGCCTCTGTTTCATTTATTGTGGGTATAAATATTTTTTTAAATTTCTTCTCTCTACCCAAATATGCCATTGGTAAAATTCCGTTTGTGTGTCTCAATGTCCCATCCAAAGAAAGTTCTCCGTAAAAAAGTGCGTCGTCGATTTTTGGTGCAATCTGACCTGAAGCAATTAGTATGCCGAGTGCAATCGGTAGGTCGTATGCAGGTCCTACTTTTGGAATATCCGCGGGAGCTAAATTCACAGTAATTCTATTTATAGGAAAATCCGCACCTGAATTTTTGATAGCACTTCTTACACGTTCTTTAGACTCTTCCACTGCTTTATCGGGAAGACCAACAATTGTAAAACTAGGCAGACCCTGCTCGGCAATATCGACTTCGACTTCTATGAGTCTGGCCGTTAAACCAATAGTTGCTCCCGAAGAAATTTTGGCAAGCATAACTTAGATTAGCATGTCGCAATGTTTATTGACACATATTCAAGCGGATGTTAGATAAGACAATGAGTTTTAAAGAAAACCATCATTTTCACCAGTCCGACAAACTCACTTTTTTGTCTCCAGAATATCAGCCTATTAAACTAGATAAAGAGAAAAATAAACTTTACGGAACAATATCCTGGGACGGCGTGTGGAAAGTAAGTTATCAAAAACAGCTGCCCAAAATCGGAGGGTATATAGCCGATAGAGAAAATATATACGGCAATCCAGTTTATTGCCCAAATGCCACCAGAAACCACAAAAAGCACACTAAAACGTAGGGCAGCACTCCGCACCTTGTTTACTTTGATTCGGAAACATCAGCTTTGAAGGCGGGGTTTAGAAAGTGTAAAGTTTGTAAAGTTTAGCCTCAAATTGGAAAATTATGGGCTATTGATGTTATAATAATTTGCTTCGGAGAAGGGACGGTCGCCCTAAGACCGCCGCAAGGCGAATCTATGGGAGGAAAGTCCAGGCAGCCGAAAGCAGGGTGTCGGGCGCAAGTCCGAGATGTCTCCTTAGGGAGACAGCCAGTTAGAGCCACAGAGACTATGTCGATTTTTTCACCCTAAAGGTGAAGAGAAACGAGTGAAAAGAGGCAATCCTCCCCGCTGCAACCTCCGAATATTCCGCCCCTTTGGGGTAAAAACGCTTTTAAGAATTTTCGGTAAAACGGAAGGCGGGATAAAGTTCGAGGGCAAAGACGGATGACTGTCTAAAACAGAACCTGGCTTACACTTTCCGAAGCATTAAGAAAACCACCACAGGGTGGTTTTTTTAATGACTAAATAGCAAGTGCAAGATTTTCTTACACTTTCCGAAGCATCAAATGAGCTACCGCAAGGTAGCTTTTTTGATGACCAAGTTCTTGGCAGTGTCGGATTATCGTTCCTTAAATATGTATTCACTCAGGAATACTTGGAGAATGATTACTATTGGAATTGAGATTATCATTCCAGTTATGCCCGCCATACGTTGACCGACGGCAAGTGAAAGCATTATGACGATAGGAGATATTCCAACAGACTTACCCATTATCTTTGGTACCAATACATAATTTTCCAATTGCTGAACCAAGAGAGCCATTGCGACCACTCCTACTCCAGTGTACCCAGAGATACCGAAACCAATTAATATAGCAGGAAACGCCGCAATTACAGGCCCTATATAAGGTATTACTTCCAGAAGACCAGCTAAGACCGCAAGAGGTAATGCAAAAGGAACAGAAAGGAGAGTGAGGCCTATATAATTCATTAATCCTACTGTGAACATAAGAATAAATTGACCCCTAGCCCAACCGCCGAGTCGGTCTTCTAGTTTACTCAAAAAACCTGCAATTTTTGCTTTTTTGTCATCACCAAAAAACTTACTAAGTTGCCCGTCTAAACTGTTTCTGGACATAAGTAAATAAAATGCAAAAACCAAAACTGTAAAAACCGAAACCAAATTAGAAAGCAGCTCTCCTCCAAATTTAAGCAATTCTCCTGGAATTGTTCCAACTTTAGCCAAGACCTCCTGGCTGACCTCTACTCCGACAACCGGATACGAACTTATTTTAGAAATAAAACCGGGTGAAATACTGGCAAGATTAGTACTTTGCTCAACTAGAGGAGGAACGAGTAAAGCTACAATTCCGCTAAATATTCCGATAATAGCAACATAAGAAATTAGAACAGAGACTCCGCGCGGAATCTTATACAGAGACAGCTTTGTGACTAAAGGGTCCAGAATTGCAGTTATTAGAAGTGCTATAAATAGCTCAAGTATTAAGTCTCTAATTGTAAACAAAAACACCAAAGACAACAGGAAAAAAACTGTGAATATGATTGTTTTGTGCGAAATTTCGACTTTTCTTGGCATACATCATATATACCATTTTTTAACTAACATTTCCACATTTTTTGCAAAATCCGGGTCTGTTATGTCAAACCATTTTATTCTCCCATCCTTCTTAAACCATGTCATTTGTCGCTTAGCGTATCTTTTTTCGTCTAACACCCATTGCGAGACAACTTCTTCTTCAGAAACTCCGCCTTCAAAATAATCACGCCATCCGGAGTATCCAATCGCCATCATTGATTGAGATTCCCAGGACACTCCCGACTCCAAAAGTTGTTTAACTTCTTCTTTTACTCCTTTTTCCAGCCTTTCCTGCACTCTTCTTTCAATCTTCTTTTCTAAAAATTCCAACGGGGCGGTAAGTCCAACAAATAGAAGATCTAAGTCTTTTTTCGGACTTGTGTAGCTGACCAGGCCGTTAGACAAATGGTACTGTGCGATCTCAATAGCCCTAATCAAGCGTCTGGGATTTTTTCGGTCAGAAGAATTAAGAGAAGCCGCTTTTATAGAATCCATCTGGGAAATAGACTCATATAGTTCTTCTACACTTTTACCTTCCAGGTTTTTTCTAAGTCCATCATTTCTTGGAACATTTGCAGTTTGGATTCCGTCGACTAAACCTTTTATGTAGAGACCGGTCCCACCTGCAACAATCGGTAGTTTTTCCCGGGTTGCGATATCGGAAATCATACCCGACATTAAATGGATATAATGGGAAACACTAAAATCATCGGTGGGCTTGGCTAAGTCGTATCCCCAAATCTTTACTCCTTCAACTTGATAGTAACCGAGTTTGTTTAAAGGGGCACCCAAAGGCAAATCCTTTCCTGTTCCGATATCCATCCCTTTGTAAATTTGTCTAGAATCTGCCGAAATTATCTCACCGTCAAAAGTCTTTGCGATTTTGATCGCCAAAGAAGTTTTACCAGTTGAGGTGGGTCCGCATATAACCAATATTTTATTTTTCATTTAAGAGCTTGCGCTAGTATATTTCTTTAAAGCGAAATTCCAAAATCTATCGGCAAAATAAATAGATGCAAACGCAACAGCAAAAGAAATAATAATCACCGAAAAGTTTAACCCCCCTATAAAGGCTTTTGCCGGTATCGTCATCATGATTCCAACAGGAATTAAATAAGTAAGAACCCCTTTTAATGGTTCTTTATAAACATCGACCGGAAATCTACCGAAAGATGTTAAGTCTCTATAGATCATGATTGTATGATCAATTTCCAAAGTGATTATAGCCATCGACAAAACTGCAATATGAAATGCTGCTGCAATCAAGAGAGAGTTAAATGTTAGTAGAATAAATAGAAAAATTTGTAAAATGGTTGGTTGAAACTGAGCTGCAATATAGATCACGCTTAGAAACAAAGGCGGAATCGTGATTAGATCAATTATGTCAGCACCACCCATTAGACTTACAAAAAGCGGATTTACAGGTTTAATAAGACTTAGATCAAAGTCACCTGAAACTATTTTTGGGCGAAATCTATAAACTTCTCTAAATAAAAATTGTGAAACTACATCGACAATATTAAATGTCAAAAAAAAGAAAATAGCTTGGTTGGAAGTATAACCCGCCAATCCTCCTGTTCCGTTTATCAAAAAATACAAAAACAAAATAAAGAAAGCAAAACGAAAAATCTTGCCCGTTAAAAAGAAGACTACAGCAATTTTTTGACCTGCGATGGCCAATAACGAACTTTTTGTCAAAAGCCACCAAATTTTTGCATAGTATTTGAAATTTATTGTCATCTTCCCGTAGCTTGATAGACTCTTAAGCCTTTGTTCCAGACATGTTTCATAAAAACAAAAAGTGCAAATGCCCAAACTGTTGATATTGTGAAGTACATAAACAACACCAAACCTCCGATTTTGCCCAAATAAATTTGTATAGGAAAAAATATCATGTATGGAAACGGGGTAAACATTAGAATATCGGATAAACCTTGAGGTAAAACATCTATAGGAAATAGTGCCCCGGAAAGAAATTCTATAATTACCACAGCAACCAAAAACTGTGAAGCCCACCCCAACTCGGGTGCCCAAAAAGGAATCGAGGATATTAAGAACAGAATATTAAAATAAATAAACACTGCAATAAGAATTGATAGTGCAAACAAAACCAAGAAAACAAAGTTTGTTTGTATGAAGAATTCGGGTCTAAAGACGGCAAATAGTATTACAAATTCAAAAAAAGCAAAAAAAAGATTTAATACTTTACTTGCAATATCTCTTGTAAACCAATACTTAAAATAACTCAAGGGTTTTAGGAGATGATTTGATAAGTTACCTTCTGAGATATCCGAAGAAACATCGGCGGCTTTTGCAGATAAAACTAACGATCTGACAATCATAAGCATAAAAACATAGGTTAGTATCTTGGATTGGCTATACCCAAAAAAAGTGCTTTGGGGATTTGAAAATATTGTGGACCACAGGAAAAAAGTTATTACGATTTGAAAAACATTTCTTAACCTCCACATTATAAAATTGGCTTTATAGGCAAATTCCTGTTCAAAAGAAATTTTGAATATGGAGAGAAACTTGTTCATTTTTTGACCTCGCCTTTAAATACTTTTCGAATAATATCCTCTATCGGAACCTCTTCTATGGTTAGGTCTTCTACCGGATAATTTTGTAAAAGTTCCGAAGCCGCTATTGCAGTGGTTTCTCTGGGAACGCTCAAAACAACTTGCGGAAAACTTATCTTTTTAACCACTCCAATCTTTTCTATGCCATCCAATCCCTCGTTTCCTGAAAAGGTGGCCTTTATAATCTTTTCTTTTGCAAACTTTGTAACCAGTTCGTTAAGGTTGCCGTCAAATAAAATTTTTCCTTCGTCTATAACTATTACTCTTCTGGCCAAATCGGTAAGGTCGTTCATATTGTGAGAAGTTAGAAGAACTGTTGCATGATATTTTTTATTGTATTCATATATAAAGTCTCTAACTTTTTGTTGAGCGATCAAATCCAAACCTATTGTAGGCTCGTCCAAAAATAATATCTTGGGTTTATGAATTAAGGCGGCAATTAGTTCCATGCGCATTCTCTGACCTAAGGAAAGTTTTCTGACAGGGGTATTCAGAAGCTTTACGACACTCAACATTTCGGTGAGTTCTTTTAGGGTGTCTTGGTAGTCTTTTGTAGGAATTTCATAAATTGCACGGTTTAACTCAAAAGTTTCTATTGCAGGAAGATCCCACCAAAGCTGGTTTTTCTGACCCATAACCAAAGCTATTTGCTTTAGAAATTCCGGACGCCTGTCCCAGGGATTGAATCCTAATACCTGGACAAAACCGTTTGAAGGATACAAAAGTCCTGACAAAGTTTTAAGAGTTGTAGTTTTACCTGCACCATTTGGGCCTATGAAGCCTACAAGCTCGCCCGGCTGAACCGCAAATGTTATTCCACGAACGGCATGTACTGTTTTATTTTTTGGGTTTATAAAAGATTTAACTACACCCTCTAAACCAGGTTCTTTTACTGGTACTTCGAAGTTTTTTACCAAACGATCCACCAAAATAGCTCTATCCATACATGAGCCCAGTATACTACTTTTGGAGACTACTAAAGAAATTATTTACTTACCTGTCTTTTTAGCTTTTTACCTGGAGTAAACCTTGGTGATCTGTGAGATTTTATAGTTACCATTTTATCGGTCTTGGGGATTTTAACTGTTTTGCCTTTCATTGAAATAACTCTAAAAGTTCCAAATCCTGAAAGTACAACTTTTTCGCCTTTGCCTAGAACTCTGCCGATCTCATCTAAAAATACTTCGACTGCTTCTTCTGCAGCCTTCTTTGTGAGGTGGGCTTTTCTCGCAACCTGATCCATTAGTTCGCCTTTTGTCATTACCGAAGAGCATAAGACACAATCAACAAAATGTCAAGATTTCGGGCAAAGATTAATTTTGAACTTCTTGTTTTTCTTCTTCTCCATAAACTAACTCGATCTTGTCATGGTTAGGTATCCCGAATTCTTTGAGTCCTTCTCCTAAATCTATAATAACGACTTGGAAAGTTTTTCCTTCTGTCTTAGCAATTCCCAAACGAAGAACGCTTTCTGATTCTTTAATAGTAATCACCTCCCTTGTAGTCAAAAAAATACCGCTCTTTGGCGGTAGATATAAAAATTTCCAGGTGATTCATTATTGGGCCCCTGGGATTTAAGTATCAGCTGTGTATTCGTTTTCTGCAACTGCTAAAAATTAATAAAAGTATTGACGCTTAATGTTGCCTGAAGTATTTATTTGGCGCTAGTAATTTCGGTAGCGCGAACCTCCCTAATTACGGATACTTTAATTTGTCCTGCGTATTCTGCTTCTTTTTCGAGTTTTCTTGCTATGTCGTGAGCCAAAACAGTGAGCCTGTCATCGTCTACTTCGTCTGGATTTACTATAACGCGTACGTCACGGCCCGCCTGGAAGGCGTAAGCAACATCAACGCCGGGAAAACCTTTACTAATCTCTTCTATTTTATCCATTCTTTTTACATAACCTTCGTGAGGTTCGTATCTGGCACCGGGACGCGAACCGGAAACTGCATCGGAAATCCACACACAAACTGATTCGTTTGAAGAAAATGGCCTGTCTTCGTGATGTTCTGCAACACAAGCAACAACTTCTTTAGGAATTCCGTACTTTTTAAGAAGATTTACACCCAATTCTACGTGGTTACCCTCTTCATCGGTAACAATTTTACCTATATCGTGGAGTAAGCAACCCAGTCTAACAATATCGGTATTTGCGCCAATTTCTTCGGCTATAGCCACACCCATTTTAGTCTCTTCTATTGTATGAATTCCAAGATTTTGACCGTAAGAAGTTCTAAATCTGTATCTTCCAATCATCTTCATGAGTTCTGTCGGCAAGTTGTAGACTCCACACTCGTGGGTAATTTTCTTACCTTCTTCCAAAAGCACATCTTCCATACCTGCTTTAACCTGTCTAATAACTTCTTCTATTCTGAAAGGTTGAATCCTTGCGTCGTTAATAAGAATTTCGAGAGCGCGACGTGCGATCTCACGCCTTATCGCGTCAAACGAGGAAAGTCTAATTTCGTTTGTTTCGTCTATTTCTATCTCTACACCAGCTTCTTTTTCGAAAGTCCTAATGTTTCTTCCGCCCGCGCCGATTATTCTACCCTTAACATCCTCATTAGGAACGGTTACGGCAGAAACAGTGTACTCGGCGGTATATTGAGTGGCACCATGTTTCATGGCGTCCAAAAGAATCTCCTGGGCCTTTTCTTTAGCTTCTTCTCTTATCTTTTCCTCGGCGGATCTGATTTTTTTGGCTATTTCTGCAGTTAGATCCTTTTGAACCTCGTCCAAAAGTGCCCTTTTGGCCTCTTCTGCGGTCATTTTAGCCACTTTGGCCAATTTTTCGATATATTCGTCCTGTTTGGTCATAATTTTGGGAGCAAAGAGTTGGGCTTACGAGAGCCTTGTGGCAAAAGGGGCTGGATATTGTGCTCTTTTAACCATATCTTTACTACTTTGGTATTTTAACATTAACCGGAATATAATTCTAGGGCTTCCAGTCTTAACCCGGGTTTTCTCCTCCAATGAAGCTCAACGAAGAAGATCATAGCAATAAAACCTATAATAATTGATTTCGAGCTTAAGTTGTGCTACAATGGACCATTGTCTCATGGAGACACTCGCAATCCTAGACCGCGATGGTCTAATTTCCCGCGACGGGAGAAGGAATTTGAAAATGTCCAAGGCAACAGAAACAACCGAAGGAAAACAGCTTGCAGAATATTTCGCTGTAAAAGTAATGAGCGAAAGAAATTCTTTAAGCGATCCTTGCGAACCAATCAAATGGATTCGTGAACGCAAGCAAACAAAAAAGGATTGGCCATCCAAAGAAGATCGAGGGCTGGTCATGTGGTTTTTGTTTTGGGTGGAAAACACTCAGCGCTTGTTAACAAATGTAGAAGTGTCATTAATTTTTGAGAATAGTGAGTGGCACTTGGTTTCAATAAAACTCGAAAGTGAGTATCAACCTCCCAAGCCATCGCTTGAAAAATGGGTTGGCGGAGCCAATAACACCTTAATCAAGATTGCCCCTTAAGCCAACAAAGTGGCAAAGACCTCAAATGTCTTTGCCACTCAAAGTTTTCTCAATAATTTCCCAAGAAAATCCTTTGCCCGAAAGATATTGAATCTTTTTTTGTTTGGCAATTTTGCTATCAAACTTGGACCATTTATAAGCTTTCTTTTCCAATAAATCTTTAGCCATTTTTTCCTCATCTACAGTTTCTTCCATAAATATTTCTTCTATAACATCTTCTTTTATTCCCTTAATTTTTAATTCTTGGACAAGGATCCTTTTTGGTTTTGGTTTAAAAGTTTGTCTTTGCTCAACCCACCATTTAGCAAATTTAGCATCGTCCAAAAGCTCAAAATGGAGTAGTTTATCTGTTAGATCTTGCCACAAACTTTCGTGTATTTTTTTTCTTTTAAAATAGTCCACAACCTCTTTTGTCGCCCTTGGCCTGACTGTTGCAAAACGCAAGAGTTTATCGAGGCTTTTTTGGAACTCCGCTTTTTTAACTACTTCGTTTAATTCGACATCTGTTAGCTCTTTGTTAATCTTGAGTTTAAGGAGAACAAAATTATCCAGATCTATTCCAAAACCGAATTTGCCGTCAATATACACATTAACTCGACCGTCCTTTTTTTGTTTACTGATAGAAGTTATTGTGGGCACAAGTGATGACAGACTACTCGTCGGACTCTTCTTCGCCGATTTCTTTGGGAAGTTTTTTACCTGAAGAAACTGCTTCGCGAATTTTCTTTTCGATTTCATCCGCAGTTTTGGGGTTTTCGGTCAAATACATCTTGGCGGCTTCTTTACCCTGCGCAATCGGCTTGCCTTCGTAGTTGAAGAACGATCCGTTTTTACCAATCAGACCGAGTTCAAGTCCAACATCTAAAAGACCGCCTGACTTGGAAATACCTTCCGACTCCATAATGTCGAATTCTGCAACTCTAAGCGGAGGGGCGACTTTATTTTTGACAATCCTTGCTCTATGACGGGAGCCAATTACGCGTTCGCCGTCCTTAAGAACTTCTATTCTTCTTGTATCTATTCTTACCGATGCATAGAACTTAAGAGCAAGGCCTCCCGGAGTTGTTTCCGGATTGCCGAACATTACTCCAATTTTTTGTCTTAGCTGATTTGTAAAAATAAGTACTGTTTTGGATTTAGAAATTGCACCCGTTAGTTTTCTGAGTGCCTGGGACATAAGACGGGCTTGCATCCCCATAACAGAGTCTCCCATTTCGCCTTCTAACTCGGCTCTTGGAACAAGTGCCGCAACAGAATCAACAACTACTACATCCAAAGCTCCCGAACGAATTAAAGTTTCTGTAATCTCCAAAGCCTGCTCTCCCGTATCGGGTTGGCTCATAAGAAGATTGTCTAAATCTACTCCTATTGTTTCCGCACGAACGGGGTCGAGTGCGTGCTCCGCATCAACAAATGCACACTGTCCGCCGCGCCGTTGGGCTTCTGCAATTACAGATAGGGCCAGGGTTGTCTTTCCGGAAGCCTCCGGTCCGTAAATTTCTATAATACGACCTCTTGGAAATCCGCCAACTCCAAGCGCCAAATCAAGTGCAATTGCCCCTGTAGAAATAACTTCTATTTTCATTTGTTCCGGGGTGCGTTCACCAAGACGCATTATTGAACCTCTGCCGTATTGTTTCTCTATTTGATCCATTGCAAGTTTTATTGCTTGAAGTTTTGCTGAGGCTCCTTCTTGTTTAACAGGTGCGTCGGTTTCGGGTTTTTTCTTGTTTGCCATCGGTACTTTTTACTATGAGGAAAAATAAAATGCAATAAGTAAATATGGTGTAAACTTGTCAGGTGTCTGATAATAAAATAGTTGAAGTTGAAAAAAGAAGTCCTCTACAGGGATTGGTGGAAGTAAATAGAAGCCATTCCGAACAAGTTGCTCTAGACTTTAAAAACAAGGCAAGATCTGTATTAGAAAAATTATCCAAAGATTATGTAATAAAAGAAGGAGACTCTGAAATTTTACTTTCTGTAACTTCCGGTGATAAACCAAAATTTGATACTAAGGTTTTACATATGCACATTAAAAACCTACAGAGATATTCCGAAGATTCACCCGAAAGTTTTGAGAGCCCTACTAAATACGCTTTGGGAATAATGAATTCATTGTCGGGAATAGCACATTTATTTCCTGACAAAATTCCCGAATATTTTGAAGGGTACGAGGTAAATCAGAATTTGTTGATGAAACCCGAAATGGTTTATTATCCGGATAAATCAATTGAAATTTGGCAAAAAGAAAATGAATCGCTAATATTGTTTGCCATCGATCTTGGACATGAAAGTCTAGATGTTCCAAACAACTGGAAAGAGTTAAAAGAAAAATATGAGCAATCAAAACACTAGGGAATATATATTTTGCCCTAATTGCGGAAAAAAAGATTTAGAAAAAAGTGAAGAAAAAATTATTTGTTTAGATTGTAAATTTGTTAAGTATAACGACCCTTCGCCCGGAGCTTCTGCGCTTCCAGTCAAAGACGGTAAGGTTCTTTTGGCTGTTAGAAAAGACGATCCCTTCAAAGGAACGTACGATGTGATAGGTGGTTTTGTTAAACCAGGAGAGTCAGCAGAAGAAGCCGCAGTTCGCGAAACAAAAGAGGAGACAGGGCTTAATGTAAAAGTAATTAAACTTCTGGCAAGTTACCCTGATGTTTACGGTGAGGGTGGCGATCCTATATTAGTACTTCAGTTTGTCGTAGAGATAGTTGACGGAGAAATGAAAGCTAGTGACGATGTATCTGAACTTGAATGGGTAGATATTGACGATTTACCAAAACTTAAAAATATCGGGTTTGAAAGCGTAAAAAAGACTTTGACAGAACTTTATACACAAAAAGGAGAGTTCATGTAAGTATCTCTAAGTTTCCGGCAACTACTCGCATATAATTTACAACTTGGCTTTTGTCACCATCTTTCCACATTCCCATTGGCGATCTTTTTACATCTAAAGTATTATCCCTTTCATCCATTCCCCACAGCCACGGTGAAGGTAATCTCCAAATTGTTTGTAAGACACTTCTATTTAACCTACGAGAGAATTCTTTTATTTCTTTGGGAATTCTAATCTTTTCCTTTAAATCAAGGGTGTTTTCCGAAATATCCCTAAAATAGGCTACGACTTTTTCGGGATTTTGTTTCCAAAGATTAGCTTGATAATTTGCAATAAATTCTTTAACAGAATTTTCGTTATTTGAGGCCTTATAATCCCAAGGATTTGGAGACATCCATAAAACTGTTGCAGCTTCTCTGGGCATTTTATATTTGGCCAATTCTAGTATCTCGACAGGGATTTCCGACTGTTCTATTGCCAACATCTCATTCCATTTATGAAGAACCATCTCCCTAAGCCTTCTTTGTTTGCCTGGGGCACCCTCTCTGACAACTTTAATTTTTTCTTCTTCGTAGATTGCTAACAACCCATCTATTCCATTTCTTTCTTTTAAAACCATAGCTTTTTTTACCCTAAAGTTATTTAATTTGCAACAAATCACAAAACCGTCTATTTAAAAACAGGGTTATTTCCTCAGATTTATTATTTTTAAAATGTCGGAGATTTTTGCTGACTCTTCCCAACCCGCCTCAACAAGAATCATTCCGGAACGATGTGCGAACTCTACAACCAATGCCTTTTTCTCGTTTTCGGGTAAATTGCGAACAAGTTTCATCTCTGGGTGATATTTGACTGTTGTAGCCATCCTGGCAAACCCTCGTTTGTTCAAATATTCCGTAAGGAGGTCGTTGGCATATTTATCTGTATTTTCCCCTGTATCGGGGTCTTTAGTAGGCTTTTGATACAAAATTATTCCCTTTTCGTGTACCAAGACCAAAGGAATCCTGTCTCCGAAACCTGCCGAATCTATATCGGCATCGGAAATAAAGTCGTAAACAACGCCTCTTTCGGCTGGATGTGTATGTAGAGACAGCTTTGAGCTGTAGCGCCTTTCTCTTAGCTCATCAGAATTTCCGGCATGGTGTTCGGACCCCGCAGTTATTATTAAACGATTAGCTGACTCCGTAATTGCAAATTCGTTGTTGAACTTAAGCAGACCTCTAAGATCCGCTGCGGAAATCTCACCATCAACTACAAACTCATCGTTCTCTGGAACTACACCGCTATATTTGGAGAAAAACTCCGCCATAGTCATATGAGGATATGAATCTATCGGCCTTTCTTTTTGTTTGTTTTCCATCTGAAACGACCATCTTTTGGTCGGGGTGCTGAGAATTGAACTCAGTCCGGACGCACCCCATGCGCCCATTCTACCGGTAAACTACACCCCGTTTATAGTCTATCAATGTGTACTTTCATCTTGCGATGTAAACTACACCCTGTAAAGACTTAGGTGTTTGTTTCGCCTGCTGGCTAAAACTACACCCCGTAAAAACTATGCCTTCAAGTTAAATCAGGCGTGCCCATTTTATCACAAAATCTCACCTTTTAGCTCAACAAGACAGAATATCAACCACTCGTGTAAAATATGCCGATGACGGTCCCTGATACAGTAAAAAACCTAATTTTTGATTTTGATGAAACAATAGCAACTTTAGATATAAGCTGGAAAGAGTGGCATATTGGAATAGGAAATATATTCAAAAAATACGAACCATCTTTTAACAATCACTTAAGAGGAGAAAGGGTGGAATTCCTTCAAAATATTTTTTTTGAAAAATATGGCGACAACTTAAAAAAAGAGGTGGACAGTTTTACAAGGGAATATGAAGAAGAAAATACTAAAGGAATATTTCCAATTGAGAAAACGGTTAACCTTATAAAAAATTTGCATAACAAAAACCTGTTTGTTTGGACCTCCAATGATTCACAAACGGCAAAAAAATTTTTAAAAGAGTTGGATATCTTGGAAAAATTTGAGTTGATAATAGGCCACGAAATGGTCGATTTTATAAAACCGGATCCAAACGGGTTTAATAAGTATTTGAAGGACAAAGGAGAATTAGAAACATTTTTATACATAGGAAACTCAAGTAGTGATGTAAAAGCAGCAGAGGCTTCAGGTGTGAAATATGTAGATGTTACTGAATTGTAATTGTTTTAGAATAGGCCCTTTCGTTTTTGTTTTGAACAACACAATGATTAAACAGGGTTTAATTTTAAAATCTTACCTGCCATATACCAGACACCGTTGAAGCTGAAGGTGTTGTAAGCAAAATCACAAACCAACTCACCACGACTTTTTGTTTTGATGTTGTACTGTTTCTGGCCTTTACCTTGAGTTATTCTTTCTATAAGTTCACGTCTCAGGGTAACTTCATCATACTTGTCGGAAACAATATCAATGTTTCTCATACCTAATACTTCGTTCATAGAAAATCCGGTCTCGACGAGTACTTTGTCGCTAACCCATTGGAATTTGAGATCGAACAAATCAACTATGTAGTCGCAATCTGGTATATGTTTTTGGGCTTCTTCTAGTAGATCTTGGGGGGGCGAATAGATTATAACAAACAACTTATTCACACGTTTTTTGAAGACTATCTTTTTGGGAACCGCGCTTCTATTTTACTCAGTACCAAAACCTGTTTGTGTTAACGTTTTGGAGACTGTTTCTTTCTTCTGGCTTTTCCACCCATTCCAACCATTCTTCTTTGTCTAATTCTGGAATCGCGAGTGAGAAGGTTTAATTTTCTAAGAACTATTCTGTTCTTTTCCGGGGAAATTTTAACCAAAGCTCTTGAAATAGCCAATATCAAAGAGGCAAGCTGGCCTTGTTTTCCGCCTCCCACAACTCTTCCCGAGTAGTAGTGCTTATCGGAAGTTTCTGTTGCACCCATCGGTTTTGCAAGCATTTTTTGGAAAAGTTCTCCCTCGAAATATTTAGAGGCTGGCATTCCATTGACTGTGTTTTCCCCTTTGCCACGGTAAACTCTTACCCTTGCCTGGGATTCTTTTCTGCGGCCAATTGCGTATGTATAATCAATCTTCTTTGCCATAGTTATTTCTCGATTTTATCGGAATAGGGATTTTTGTCACCTACCACAACTCTAAGTCTACCCATTCTTTTATCTTTAAGCTTGTTATCCGGAAGCATTCCCTTGATGGCGTTTTCCAAAATTCTTTCGGGATGCTCGCTCATTACTTTTTGGAACTTTCTTTCTCTAAACCCTCCGGGGTATCCTGAGTGGCTTCTGTAAACTTTTTGGGAAGCTTTTCTACCTGTGACTCTTACTTTTTCGGAGTTAAGAATAACAACACTATCTCCTGAATCCATATGAGTACTGTAGGTTACTTTATCTTTGCCTATTAAAACCTTGGCAACTTCTGTTGCAAATCTGCCCAATATCTGGTCTTTGGCATCCATTACGCGCCAGACTCTTTTGATTTCTTTAGATGAAGGTTGATATGTTCTCATTTTTATTTTTTAACTTCTTTTTTAACTGCTACTTTTTTGGCCGATTTTGCAATCTTCTTTTCTTCTTTTTTCTTGGGTTCTTTTGCTACTTTTTCTTTTTTGACTATTTTGTCCGTCCATTCCATTCTAACCATCTGAGCGTTGTCTCCTTTTCTGTTGGGAAGCTGGATTAATCTAATAAATCCTGAGGTTCTGGCTGAAAATGAAGGAGCAACTTCCTGATACAAAGCGTTGAGTGCATCTCTTTGATTATCAAGGTCTGCTAGAACTCTTCTGGCACCTGACAAGCCGCCTTTTTTAGAAATTGTAACCATTTTTTCCAACATTCCAACAACAGCCTTAGCTTTTGCTCTGGTTGTTTCTACTTTGCCGTTAAGAAACATTGATCTTGCAATCGTTGCAAACAAAGCTTCTCTTGCGGGCCTGCTTCTGGACAATTTTCTTCCAAAGACTTTCTTGTTCATAGGATAAATTGATAGACAGATTAAGAATTAACCGTGAAGTTCCGGCTATTATTTTATAGCTTGGAACTCGACTCCTTTTGTTCCGAGTGCAGCCGCTATAATTTTGAGGGACTTTTCTCCCAAGTTTCTGACTTTGACTAAATCATCTTTCTTGGCGTATGCCAATTGTTCGACTGTTTCAAAACCAGCCTTGATTAAAGCGTTAGCGACTCTTGTGGGGAGTCCGATTTCTTCTACTGAGAGTTTGCCGACTAAGCCAAGGTCATTTTTGACCTCTACTTCCGCTGCTTCTACCTTTTTGGGGTTAACAACCTGGCTAAAATAAGAAACCAAGATTTTACCCGATTCGGTTAGAGCGTCTGTTACGTCCATTGTACCGTCTGTCCAGACTTCCATAATAAGTTTGTCGTAATTTGTAAGGCGTCCTACGCGTGTTTCTTCGATTTTGTAGCTAACTCTTTTAACGGGGGAGAATGATGCGTCCAGTGGAATAAGTCCGATTGTTTCTACTGATCTATCTTCTGCCGGGGAGTAACCGACTCCTGATTCAACGGTTAATTCTGCGGAAAGTTTTACGCCTTTGTTGAGTGTTCCAAGTACTAGCTCTGGATTGGCAACCTTTACACCTCCGGAGACTTTTATTTCTGCGGCTGTGAATTCGCCTTCTTTGTGAACTTCTATTGTGGCTTTTGTTACTTTATCTATACTTCCGGAGAACCTAACTTTTTTGAGGTTGAGAACGAATTCTACAATATCTTCCTTCATGCCGCTAAGGCCTGAAAATTGATGTTTGACTCCTGCGATCTTTACTGAGGTAACTGCAATTCCGGGAAGAGAAGTTAAAAGCACACGTCTTAAAGAATTACCAACTGTAAGGCCGTAGCCTCTTTCCAAAGGAGAAATCACAAACTTTGCATAGTTTGCCGTCTTTCCTTCCTCTTTAATTTCAAACATTGGTTCGTTCATATTATTAACTCGCTTACAAACATAAATCCCAAGTTTTCTTGGGAATTGAGCTATTTTAAACCTAATTTTCGGTATTTTCAATACCAAATCGTATTAGGTAAACTTTAGCCTCAATTTGGGCTCGGAATAAGGATAAAATCGTTTCCAAATTCCAACTCCACACAGCCTTTTAACGACTATAGAATTCAACTATATCCTGTTCGCTAATAGGCTCTGTTATATCTCCTCTTTTGGGTTCTTTAGTCATTTTTCCGACAGCTGCTTTTCTTTCTAACCAGCCGGGTGTTATATACTCGTCGTTATCCAAACTCTTCTTAATCTCGGGAATATTCATTGCTTTGCCGTCCAAAGAAACTGTATCGCCCACCATAACTTTATAAGAGGGGATGTTTAGTTTCTTTCCGTTAACAAGTACGTGTCTATGGGAAACCAGCTGTCTAGCAGAGGTTCTTTTGGGAGCAAACCCAAGTCTGTAAACTACGCTGTCCAATCTTCTTTCTAAAGAGGAAAGAAGCGCTTCTCCTGTATTACCTTTGGATTTGAAAGCTTCATTTGCATACCTTTCGAACTGGGCTTCCATTATTCCATACATTCTTTTTACCTTTTGTTTCTCTCTAAGCTGTTTTCCGTATTGGGAAGACGATCTAGATCCTTTAGGACCGTGAACTCCGGGCGGAACATTTAATCTTGTGAGTTTTGTTCCTGCACTAAAAATATCAAACGCTTCGCGTCTTGAAAGCCTGTCTTTTGGTCCTACGTATTTTGCCATATATTTTTATAAAATTTTAAACTCTTCTCTTTTTCTTTGGTCTTGGGCCGTTATGTGGAACGGGCGTAATGTCTGCAATCATATTAATTTTGACTCCGGTGCTTCTTACGGCACGAAGTGCTGCATCTCTACCAGGGCCCGGGCCTTTAACATAAATCTCAACTTCTTCCATTCCGTATTCCGATTTTGCTTTACCTAAAACTTTCTCTACCGCTGTGGTTGCCGCGTATGGAGTCGCGCGTCTTGTTCCTTTGAAACCTGAAGCGCCCGAACTACCCCAAGCTAAAGTTTCTCCTTTTTCGTTTGTAACGGTAACCAAAGTGTTGTTAAAAGAAGCAGAAACGTAAACCTTTCCCATTTTGGCTTCTTTTTTTAAGTTTTTGGTTGTTGTTGCCATTTAATTGATTATTTCTTTGCGGCTTCTGTCTTTGCAACGGTCATCTTGGAAAGGACTTCTTTCTTGAATGCTCCAACTGTCTTTCTCTTACCTCTTTTTGTACGACCGTTTGTTTTTGTTCTTTGACCTCGTACCGGTAAATTTCTGGAATGCCTTAGCCCTCTATAGCTACCGATGACTTGCAGTCTTTGGACATTGCCTCTAACTACTCTGGCCAAGTCTCCCTCTACGGTATACTTTTCCATCTCGGTAGAAATTTTATTGACTTCGTCGGTTGTTAACTCTGCGACTCTCTTTTTGGCGTCTATACCCGCTTCTTTCATAAGCTTTTTGGACAACGTCCAACCAAGCCCTTTTATTTTTGTAAGAGCGTAGTCTACCTTCCAACCGTCTTGTAAATCAATACCTACAATTCTCATATTTTTATTAAATTAGCCCTGACGTTGTTTGTGACGCGGGTTTTTGCAAATAATATACAAAACTCCTCGCCTTTTTACGGTTTTACAGTCTTTGCATCTTGCTTTGATTGAACTTATAACTTTCATAATAATTAGATTGTTATATCAAAAAAATTTGATATGAAATTTACCTTAATATTTATAAACTATTCTCCCCCTCTTTTCATCAAAAGGTGTCATTTCCACCTTTACCCTATCACCAGGGAAAATCCTGACATAGGCCCTTCTCATCTTGCCTTTTAAGGTTGCCAAAATTTCACGACCGTCTGCTAAAGTTATCCTGAACATTGTGTTAGGCAAGTTCTGGTCAACTGTACCATCAACTATTTGTACGCTTGTCGTTTTCATTTTTTGACACAGATAGCCTCGTGCTACCTCCTTTACGTGGATTTAACTAACTTAAAGAGTCAGTATCTTTGGGCCATTTTCGGTTACTGCCACCGTCTCCTCGAAAAGTGCTGATATTTTACCATCACGCATGACGATTGTCCACCCGTCTTCTGCGATGGCCACCTTATCGCTCCCCACAGCATACATCACCTCTACCGCCAAGACCATACCCTTTTTGATTTTGGGGCTATCTTTAATGTTTCCAGGCACAAAACATGGTATTTGAGGATCCTCGTGCAACTCTTTCCCTACCCCGTGGCCTACAAGGGCCTTTACGGTTGAATAGCCGGCTCCCTCGATTATATCTTCTATTGCCTTAGAGATATCGTATATGTAATTGTCGATTTTTACCTTGGCAATAGCCTTTTCCAGAGCCATTTTGCCTATATTTATAAACTTTTTGACTTCCGGGTTGGGGTTTATAGCTACTGAGACTGAAGTATCAGTGTAAAAGCCTTTATGGTAAACACCGACGTCAATACTTACAACATCGCCTTCTTTAAAAATAATAGACGGATGGGGAATGCCGTGCACCAGGCTTTCGTTAACATTAATACAAGTCGCCCAACGGTAGTCTTTTACTTTACTGAAGGCGACCTCTGCACCCTCGGCTTTTATCAGCTTGACCGCCAAGTTGTCAATTTCGGAGGCTTTAATTCCTGGGGCAACGGCTGCTTTTAGAGCATTTTTGACTCTACCAAGTTTAACCCCGCCTTCGGCCATAATTTTTATTTCCTCATCACTTTTAATGGTTATCATGATTTGAGGCGGTAGTTTATTATGGATTCTATCTCTTTTGCAATCTCCTCGATGGGTCGTTCGCCGTCGACTTCTACAACCTCCGAAATACTTTTAAGCTCCTCTACCAAGGGTTGTGTTCGTTGTTTATATAAAGATAGTCGCTTTTTAATTGCATCCGGTTTGTCATCTTCTCTGTGAACTAATTTATCTAGACTTACACCTGAAGGAGGTGGGTCTGTTATCAAGTTGTAGATAGCACCTGTTTCTGAGTCCAGACGTCTTGCAGAGAGTCTTCTTACTGTTTCTTCTTCGCTTATTACAAGGAGTAAGGTTAAATCCAGTTTTACTTCTTTTTCTTCCAGCCAATTCCTCCAAAATTTAAACTGGTCGACAGTTCTTGGGAATCCGTCAAATACAATATCGTCGTATAATCCTTCTTGATCCAAAAAAGCCGAGAGGTATGAAGTCATTTCTTTGTCCGGAACCAACATTCCTGATGCCAAATCTCTTTTAAGTTCTTCGTTGTTTTCGGCAATCTTTCTTAAAAATGCCCCTGATTCAAAATAAAAAAAGTTGAACTTTTCGTAAATTAATCTGGCTTGAGTTCCTTTTCCCGAACCCTGGGGTCCTATTAAAATTATATTCATCTCAAAAATCCTTCGTACTTGCCCATTACCAACTCTCCCTCCATATCACGAACTATCTCTAAAGCCACAGACACAACTATCAACACGCTCGTTCCCCCAATAGCAAGGTTACTCGAACCTATGAAGTTTTGAAAAAAGGTTGGTAGTACCGCAACCATTCCTAAAAATATTCCACCAACTACAGTTAGACGAGATAATACAAAGGATAGATATTTTGAAGTTTCTTTACCGGGTCTTATACCAGGAATAAAGCCTCCGCCTTTTTGCAGATCTTCGGAAATTTTATCCGGATTAAAAACGACGGCGGTATAAAAGTAAGTAAAGCCAAATACCAAGACGAAATATGTAAGATTGTAAATAACTGATGACGGATTAAACGCAGTAGAGATAGTACGGGCAATATCTGCAACCATGACATTGGGGATATTTGCTAAAGACTGACCCAAAAGCGAAGGCACCAAAACCAAGGAAACGGCAAAAATTATAGGGATTACTCCAGCCTGGTTGAGTCTTAAAGGTAAATATGAGGTGGCAGCCAGACCGGAATCTGTTCTCCTTTTTGCATAATGGATTGGGATTTGTCTTGCTGCCTCGCTAATAAAGATAACAAGTCCCACAATCACCACTGAAATAGCTACAAACAAAATCAGCTTGAGAATATCCTGGGATTGCACAGTACTTGCCGATTGCCCCAATATTACTGGCAGTCTTGCAACAATCCCTGTAAAAATAAGAAGCGATACTCCGTTTTTGAATCCGTATTCACTAATTAACTCACCCAGCCATACCGAAAAAACCGTTCCCGCCGTCATGGTAATTACGAGTGAAAGGAGTGCCAAAGGGTCGAGATTTGGTATTACATTTTGACCCTTAAGTAGTGCATACATACCAAAAGCTTGGAGTGCAGCCAAAGGTACAGTTAGAAGTCTTGTGTATTGATTTATTTTTTCCTGGCCGTATTCGCCCTCCTTTTGTAAAGCTTCCAAGGAGGGAATAACATAACCCAAAAGTTGCAAGATAATAGACGCGTTGATATACGGGTTTAAGCCCAAAGCCAGAACCGAAAAGTTTGCAAGCGTTCCCCCGGAAAAGACATCTAAAAGAGAAAGGAGTGGACTACCCAAAAATAATGCGGTTAAAGTTGACCTGTCGATTCCAGCCGCTGGAATATGTCCTGCTAAACGAAAAACTATCAGAATAATAGCCGTTACTATCAGCTTTTTTCTGATTGCCGGAGTTGTTACCGCTTTTTTGAAAAAATTAAGAACCGACTGAAACATATTGAAGTTGAATTATAGCTTAATCATTTTATCAATTCCAGACCTCAAGTGCTAATTTGTTTTTTCCATTACATATTCTATTGCATCTTTTCCGTTACCCATTTTGAAATTTTGTTGACCTTTTACCACAAATCCGAATTTTTTATAAAGATTAACTGCTGCAATCTGATCTTTGTTAACTGTTAAAGCAACTTTCTTTAAATATTGTTTAGAAGAAAGTTCATCGAGA
Source organism: uncultured Gammaproteobacteria bacterium (assembly GCA_964600575.1). Classification (GTDB taxonomy): domain Bacteria; phylum Patescibacteriota; class Microgenomatia; order UBA8517; family UBA8517; genus CAZRGC01. The sequence continues at coordinate 54,899 of CAZRJH010000002.1, forward strand.
AGTTTTTGCATTAAAAGTTTAGATATACCCCTACCGCGCTCTTCCAAGGGCACATAAACAGAAATAACTGTAGCGGTATCTTTAGACTCTTTTTCCATATAGGCTCCAATCATACCTTTAAGGGTCTTATTTTCTTCGGCAAAATAAAGCCAATTTCTATCCGAATTTTCGGCATTTATTAACCTCCTCCTCCATTCTTCTTCGGTATATTTTGCATTATCATCATACGAAGCGCCAAAAGCCTGAGGATCTTCTTTTAAAGCTCTGAGTCGTACCTCTTTATACTGCTGCCACCTACTTACAGGAAGTTTTATTATTTCCATTTCTTTCCAATCTTTGACTGGGTCAATAGATAAATAGTTGTGTTAAATATTGTCACATAAATCATAAAGCCCGAATTTAGAAAAGTAACTTGCTTAAGCGTTGTTAAAACTAAAATTTCTCCTATTACGGGCATTAGCCATGGCCAAGCTAGCTCGGTCTCGGGGTGCTTGTATGTTTTAACAAGGGTGGGAATTCCTGCTAAAAAGTCAGATATGATACTTAGCAATATAGCCAAGTAACCTTCTTTTGTAACCTGCCACAATACAAATCCGCTCAAGGAAAGCGCTCCACAAAGAAAATCGAAACCTGTAAGTTTCCAAACCGATTTTTTATTTACAAAAGTTGCCAGGAAAATTAAAAGTGGAAAAAAACCGACACTAAAAGTCATGAGGCTTTCCATTCCGCCGCCATTTTTGATATTTGCATAAGCAGAAATTAATGGAGGAAGGGCCCACAATATAAAAGAAACTCTATTGGGTTTTATTTTGCCCTTTACAACTTCGACTAGATAAACAAACGAACCGACTGCACCAATTAATGTTGCCAGTATAACAATTTTTGAAGCATCCATTTGTTAAAATTATAACTTAGAAGTTAGCAAGTTCTTCTTCCAATTTTCGTTTAGAATATTTTAATCCTGATATATTTCTTTCCGATCCGTAGTAATCGATTAAATCTATTGAAAGATTGAGTCTGAGTAGGCTCATCTTTTTGTTAAAATCTCCCGATAATACGGCCTTATTTTGATATCCTTCTAGGAACCATTCCAAAGGAAAAGCTCCTGAATAAAAAAAGTCTAGCCAGGCAATATCTCTTACAGGGTCTCCTCCTTTGGCGTCTTCGAAATCAATTATCCCCGTTATTACCTTGCCGTCGGTTAAAATATGCTTGGGGCTAAAATCTCCATGGAGAGTAAAAGGGGTATCAATCTCCATCACACCTCTATTTTTTCTTTGTATATCGAAAGCTTTTTCTAAGACTTCGGGCAAAAGCCCGACAGTTGAGGCGAAATCAAAAATTCGCGGTTTGTTTTCTTCGAAACGAAATAAAAAATCCGTCCATTTGGAGTAGAAGGCGCTCCTATCCAACGGTCCAAATCTATCTGTCTCTATGGCGTGAATTTTAGAAAGAATGGCTCCTGAATCGTAAACTATTTTTTTAAGATCTTCCTGAGGTATTGTCTTTAAAATGTCTTTAAGGGGACTCCCTTCTATTTTTTCTTCTATACAAAAAGTTAGATCTTCGGTTTCGGTTGAGGCAGATTCTATCAATAAAACTTTAGGGGCAGGCACACCCGCCTGAAGCGCTAGTCTAATAACCGTTTCTTCCGTTTCAAAATTTTGCGGCCCAAGACGAGAGATTCTAACAATAATATTCTGGGAAGGTGTTTTTGCTTCATATACCTCGTTTACTTCACCCTGAACTATTTTGCGTAGAGATGAGGCTTCGCTCCCTACCGCTTTAAGAACCATCGAATTAACTAGACTTTCCGGGGTTGTAAAACCTTTATGTTTTTCTTCCAAATATTTTTTATATGGGTCTTCCTGATGTGCCACAAACCAGTATAGCAATACTTTCTATAGTATATTGAGTTCTCGAAGTTGGTCTCTGAGATTTGAGATTTCGTCACATTTAATTACCGAAAAACCGATACCTTTTGCAGCATCTATATTTGCTTGAGCGTCATCGATAAAAACAACCTCTTCTGGTTTTACGCCAAGTTTGTCAGAAAAATCCAGAAATGCCTCTTTTGTTGGTTTGGCAAAACCTGTTTCGGCAGATACCAAAATTAGATCTGCAATATTTTTGAGATTTCCTTTCTCTCTTATAATTTTTGCTCCTTCTTTTGTGTCGTTGGATAGCACCCCAACTTTGTAACCTTTTGATTTAATCTCCCTGAGTAAATCAATCATACCTGTATTAAGTTCTCGGGGAGCATCCACCACACCCATTAGCTGCTCATAGAATTCTGTCTTTTTTAAATCTTTTAGGATAGTTTTCCAAAAAATCTCTTTGGGCATTTTTCCCGAGTTAAATAACAGGTTGTATTTAAGATAGACCTGTCTAAAATCTGGGTAGGATACACCCAAAACACTGGAGACTTTTTCGTGAAACTTTTTTGCGGAATCGCCTGATATAACACCCGTATAATCAAAACCGACTGCTTTATATTTCATAATTGAAGTGTAACACTATATGTTTTGAAATCTCCCATCTTCATACGGCGGGTAGCAGACTTCAAAAACTGTAAGCGTGGAATCTTCCGAAGCCTTCCATTGCATAGCATCTCCTACTTCTACAACAACAGATAAATATTCCGTCGGTTTGTCTTCCACCAAAAACCTTTCTTCTGAACCGTTTTGCCTTAATATCGTTAAAACTCCCGAACCAGAAACATAACCTTCTATTGTTTTTTCGCCACTCAAGACTCTTTGTAAAGGAGTTTTGCAATCCGGTTCGATTTTTATAATTGCCAAATCCTTCTTTTTATCTGCCCAAAAACTATAAACATCACAAGTTACACCTTCGGTAACATTATCAGTTTTTACATAATCCACAGGCAAAATCATTCCTTCAAATTCAAATTTTGTTAAAAAATCGTTTGGTTTTAGAGTTTCCATATTAATGTTTTACATTATCTACCAAAAAACTTCGCAAATGGGTGATTGCACGATCCTTATCTATATTACTTATTCCGTAGGTTTTTCCGTCCCAATTTATACCAGCCATTGTAGAAAGCGTAGAAACCGATACATCTTCGTTTCCTTGAAAAAATATCGGAACAACACGCTTCTTCTTTTCTACTTTTAAAGTTATTGCTTTATAAAGTGCATCTTTCACCGGGCCATCTTCTTTCATTGCAACAGAGGGAATTATTAAAACTGCAGGACAGTTGTCCATTGTTCTATCAACATCCTCTTCCAAGACACTGCCTTTAATGGAGTCGTTTATATCGATTACAACAAAGCCTTCTTTGGAAAGATCGTCTTTTACACTGGAAGCTATCTCCTGCGAGTCTTTAGGGGAGTAAACAAGAAGAAATGCACTTCGCTCTATTTTTTCTTTTTCTTTGCCAACCAGTGTTGGGCTTTCGGTCATAATGATTATTTAACAACCGATTTGGATGTGGGGACTTTGAATGTAAATTTTTTGGAAGAACTGCCGCCTCCTAAAACTTTTACTCCAAATTTCTTTGCCAAAGTTGAATCTACTATTTTTTCTTTGATCAAAAGATCTAAAGTGACCTCTGATCCTGTAGGGAGGATGTCTAGATCGGTGAGCGTTAAAAGGACAGGCTTGCCGCTGCCTTTAAACTTTCCTTTTCCTCTTTGTAGAGGAAGCCGCTTAAGTAAAGATTTTTTAACTTTCATTCCCTCGAAAAGAACACCTATTCCTCCGCGAGATTTTTGTCCTTTTTGGCCACGGCTTGATGTGTGACCACCCTTACCTGTTCCAAGGCCTCTTCCGAGTCTTTTTTTTGATTTGGTTACAACTTTTGGTAATTTATTCATGGTTATTTAGTTTCTGCCTTTGGTTCTTTTTTCTTCATCTCTACAAGATGTGAGACTTGTTCCAAAGCTTTAAGAGTTGCGTAAACGTTAGAAATTTTATTTTTGGTTCCCAAAATTTTCCCTACAGCATCTCTTATACCCGCCGCTTCCAAAACAACTCTCATTGGTCCGCCTGCGATAATACCCGATCCCGGAGGAGCCGGTTTCAAAAGAATTTTTGCTGCTGAATATTTTTCGCTAACCGAATAAGGGATGGTTGTTCCGGTTAAAGGAACATCTATTAGTTTTCTTTTTGCGGCTTCAATCGACTTTCTAATAGCGTTTCTTACATCGTGAGCTTTAGCCATACCAACCCCTACTCTTCCTTTCCTGTTACCCACAACTATTAATGCCGAAAACCTCATTGTGTTTCCACCTTTGGTTTTTTTGGAGATCCTATTAATTTGAACAACTGTCTCCTCGTATTCTTTTGGTGCTTGGTTTGCGTAGCTTTTATTAAAATTTGCCATGTTTTTAGAAATCTAATCCCCCTTTTCTGGCACCGTCTGCCAGAGCCTTTATTCTTCCGTGATAAATAAATCCGTTCCTATCAAAAATTACTTTTTTAACCTTTTTGGCAACCCCCAGCTTTGCCAACTCTTCTCCAACAGATTCTGCAACCTGAGATTTGGTCATTTTATCCGATTTTTTGAGTTTTAGATCGGAAAAAGATGCCAAAGTAACTGCTTTAATATCATCAATAAGTTGTCCGTAGATGTGTGAATTAGACCTGAACACAGAAAGACGGGGTCTGTCCGATGTGCCTATAATTTTAGACCTCACACTCGTCTTTCTTCTTTCGTATCTTTTGGATTTAAGTTGAATTATTTTCATAGTTTTATTAGCTCTTTATGCTCCAGTTGTCTTGGCTGCAGCCTTACCAGGCTTTCTTCTTATAACTTCGTCTACATATTTAATTCCTTTTCCTTTATATGGTTCTGGTGGTCTTACACCTCTGATGTTGGCTGCAATTTGACCTACTACAACTCTGTCGCAACCTTCTACGGTTACTACCAGCTTTTCTACTTTAAAAGTTATTCCTTCCGGTGCTTCTATTTTAACCGGGTGTGAATATCCTACAGTTAAGGTTAAGGTTTTACCCGAAACTTCGGCACGGAATCCGGTTCCAACAAGCTCCAGCTGTCTACTCCAACCTGTGCTAACTCCTTTAACGCTATTGTTAACTAAAGATCTAATTGTTCCGTGAAGACTGGAATAAAATTTTCCTGTTCCCTTTACATTAACAAGCGCTTCTCCCTCTTTGACTTCGACACTAACTCCTGCAGGGAGAGCCACGTTCAAAGTTCCCTTTGGTCCAGTTATCTTAACATTAGAAACACTAGGTTCTACTGTTACACCTTGGGCTATTTTAACCGGTTGTCTTCCAATTTTTGACATATTTACCAGATTTCGGCTATAACTTCTCCGCCAACTCTCTTTTTAACTGCTTCTTTGGAGGATACAACTCCCAAAGGTGTAGAGATTATAAGTAGTGATGGTCCTTTTTTTGCCGCTATTTCGTCAATGTTCTTATAGACCCTAAGACCCGGCTTGGAAACTAGTTTTAAATCCATAACAATCGGTCTTTTGTTTTTGTAGGCCAAAGACAAACTAAGATTTAAGCCGTCTTTTTTGACCTCGTCTAGATAACCAAGTTTCTTGAGAGTTTCGGCTATGGCCATGTTGTGCTTTGTATATCTAGTAACCAAAGACTTATTCTTAGCCATAGAGCAGTTTTTGATTTTGATTAGGAAGTCGCCTACTCCGTAGTTAACTGTTCCATGTTTGATTATTTCTTGTTTTTTCATATAAGTATTACCAGCTTGCCTTTCTGACACCAGGAATTTCACCTTTTAGTGCATGTTCTCTAAAACAGAGTCTGCAGATTCCATATCTTCGCAAGTATCCTCTGCTTCTGCCGCAAATTCGGCACCTGTTGCGGTACCTAATCGCGTATTTAAGTTTTTTTGTTTCTCTTACTTCCTTTGCTGTTGTTGCCATAATATTATTTTTCTAGTTTTAGCCTTGCGGTTTTGCAAAAGGCATTCCCATCAATTCTAAAAGTCTTCTGGATTTTACCACGTTTATGCCCGATTTATCGGCGTGATCTGCCCCGGATACAACAACCGTTACCTCCATACCGTGCGGTTGTGCACTTTTGGTTGGATCTATTTCGGGAAAAACGGTATGCTCTTGAAATCCTAGTGTGTAATTTCCGGCTTGATCAAAGGATTTATCCGAAACTCCTCTAAAGTCTCTAAGACGGGGTAGAGTTATTGAGACCAGCCTATCATAAAAAGAGTACATAGAAGCACCTCTGAGGGTTACTGAGAGGCCTACAGGCTGCCCTTCGCGTAGGGAGAAGCTTGCAATAGACACTTTTGAGTTTCTAACAGATGCGGCTTGCCCTGTCATTGAGGCTAAATCCTTTTTGAGAGCATCCATCTGAGCCTGATTCTTTGAAAGTTTTCCGACACCCATATTCACAACAATTTTGGCTATTTTAGGCACTGCCAAATCGTGTTTGATTCCAAACTCCTTTTTGAGCGCGTCTTTGACCTCTTTTTCGTATTTAACTTGTAATCTTTGTTTGTTTTCCATTTTTAGAATTATTTGTTGTCTATTTCTTTTCCGCATTTTCGGCAAACTCTCACTTTATCTTTACCTGCAAATTTAAAACCAACTCTGGTAATCTTTTTGCATTTTGGACAAACCAAGGCTATTTTACCAAAGCCTAAAGCTCTCGGAATTTCGTAAATTCCGCCTTTTACATCTCCAAAACCTTTAACGTGTTTTTTGTACAAGTTGACTCCAGGCACGACGGCTTTGGATTCTTCGGGATAGATTTTTTCGATCTTTCCCTCGCGGCCTTTGTCTTTACCTGCTGTTATTTTGACTGTGTCTCCTAGTTTTAATTTGAGCATATTTTTTTAGATAACCTCTCTGGCTAAAGATGCGATCTTATTGTAACCTGCGTCTTTAACTTCACGGGCAACGGGACCTAAAATTCTAGTACCTCTTGGGAGTCCTTGTTTATCGATTACTACTCCCGCGTTATCGTCGAATCTTACATAACTACCGTCTTTTCTTCCTACTTCTTTTCTGGTTCTGACTATTAGAACCTTAACTTTCTCATGATCTTGGACCACTCCCGTAGGATCTGCGCCCTTGACTACACAAAGCACAACATCTCCCAGGGTGGCAACTTTACCAACTCTGCCCGGGACACCAATAATTTGGAGTCTTTTTGCTCCGCTGTTATCTGCAGGGTTAAGCATGGTTCTAAGCTGTACCATTTACTTTTTTCCCCCTTTCTCTTTAACCACTTCTAACACTTTCCATTTTTTGGATTTTGAGTAGGGCTTACTTGCCGTAAATTTAACCATGTCTCCTACTTGGACATTAAGTTCATCGTGCACTTGATATTTTGTGTCACGCCTAAATCTTTTTTGGTATAAAGGATGAACTATTACTCTTTCTACAGCTATTGTTGCCGTGTTTGTCATTTTTTTGCCGATTACTTTTCCTTTAAAAATTTTCATAATTATTTGGTTCCAACCTCCTTCAAAGCTTCCACTATCTCTTTTTGTTTAACCAATGTCAAAATTTGTGCAATATCACGTCGTAGATTTGCGACTACTTTAAGATTCTTTTCTTTTCCTCCTGCAATTTCCATCTGTTTTTTAGCAGCTTCGTTAGTTTTGGCGGAAACCATCTTAAGCAAATCTTTAACTGATTTTGATTTTAAATCTGTGTAATCTTTCTTTTTCATATTAGTCTTCTCTTGTTACAATCTTTACGTCTATGGGCAACTTTGCTGATGCTCTTTTGAAAGCTGTTCTGACAATTTCTTCTGCTGCTCCTGCTACTTCGAAAAGAATCATTCCAGGTTTAACAACTGCAACATAAGTTGAAATATCTCCCTTTCCTCCACCCATTCTTTTTCCTGCCGGCCTGCTTGTGATGGGCTTGTCCGGAAAAATTCTAATCCAAACACGGCCACCTCTTTTAAGGTTGTGGGTTATGCTTCTTCTGGCTGCTTCTATTTGGGCCGATGTTATCCAAGAAACCTCCTGTGCCTTTAGTGCAAACTCGCCAAAAGCCATTTTGGCACCTCGGGTTGCAAGACCTCGCCTTCGACCTCTAAATTCTTTAACAAATTTTCTTCTTTTTGGTTGCATCATAATTATTAGTTATTTTCTTGTTTTTTATGAATCCAAACTTTTACTCCTACGTAACCTCTCTTTAAAGAGGCGGGCATTTGTGCATAGTCAACTGTTTCTCTAAGTGTTTGCGTTGGGACTGATCCTACATGAAACTTTTCGACTCTGCTGATTTCCGCTCCGTTAATACGACCTGCCAAAACAACCTTGGCACCTAAAGCTCCCGCAGACATGACTCTTTCCAAAGCCTTCTGAACCGCGCGTCTGTGGGGTATTCTTCTCTCCATTTCCCCTACAATTCTGCCGGCCACCAAATGTGCAGACAATTCGGCATTTTTGACTTCGTTAATCCTTATATCTATTTTGAGATCCTTAACTTTCTTATTTCTGACTTCGTTGATTATAGACATTACAAATTTTTTGACGTCTTCTATCCCCGTTCCTCCGCGGCCGATAACTACACCCGGCCTACTTACGGTTATTCCGATAACCATACTTTTGGGCAATCTTTCGATTTCTACTGTTGTTACCCCCGCAAGTTTGAGTCTATCCATTAGACCCTTGCGGATTTTGATATCCTCCACCAAAAAGTCTTTTAGACTTTTGTTATCGGCAAACCACCTTGATTTCCAAGGAAGGAAACTACCGATTCTTATACCGATTGGATTAACCTTTTGTCCCATTTTTCTTTTCAGCCTTTTTGGCTACAACTTTTTTAACTGTTTCTTTAACAACTTCTGCTTTAACTTCTTTTTTATCTTCCGTCTTTGCAACTTCGGCTTCGGCTAACTTTACAGTCTTTCCGCTCACAAGAACCACTCTGATGTGCGACATTCTGTGTTTAAACGGGTGCCACCTACCCCGACTTGCCGCTCTTCCTCTTTTTAATCTGGGTCCTTCGCCAACCTGGATTTCCTTAAAAATCAAATCTACATCACTTGCACCTTGGTTTCTGGCATTTGCCAAAGCACTTTTGATAACTTTTGCTACTGCTTCTCCTGCTCTTTTTTGAACAAAAGGAAGCTTTTCTACTGCATCAACAGGTTTCATTTTTTTAATAAGATCAGTAACTAATCTGATTTTTCTCGGACTCATAATCAAATATTTTTGAGTTGATGTGTATGTTTTTTCCATATTTTTAAGTTTTTACGTCCGTAGGACGAAGACGTTTACGTCTTATCCATTGTTCTCTTAACGATCTCTCCATGGCCTCTGAATGTTCTTGTAGGTGAAAATTCACCAAGCCTGTGACCAACCATATCTTCGGTAACAAAAACATCTATAAAGACTCTGCCGTTGTGAACTTGGAAATATTTGCCTACAAAGTCAGGGGCTATCTGGCATCTTCGGGACCACGTTTTGATAGGAGACTCTTTTGTCCCCATTCCTTTTTCTAACTTTTTGACTAGTATCGGGTCTACATATGGACCCTTTTTAGAACTTCGTGACATATTTTATTAACCCAGTAAGGCTTTGCCTCCTTTTCTTTGAACTATCAGTCTATCAGAGTATTTTCTTTTTAGCCTTGTTTTTCCTACTGCACTTCTACCATAGAAAGTTTTGGGACGTTTTAAACCTATACCACTTCTTCCCTCTCCTCCTCCGTGAGGATGTGCGTTAGGATGCATTGCAACTCCACGAACGGAAGGGCGAACTCCCATATGCCTTACTCTTCCGGCTTTGCCCATTATCTCGTTTTTGGCATCTACATTACCAACCTGGCCGATAGTTGCGAGGCATTCCGGATCGAATCTCCTGATTTCTCCCGAAGGAAGTTTAACCAATATCCAAGCTTCTTCTCTCCCGAAAATTATAGCTGCGCTTCCCGCGCCTTTGACCATTTGTCCACCTTTGCCTTTGGTTATTTCGATATTATGAACTTGTGCACCTACCGGAATCGACTTCAAAGGAAGGGTATTTCCAGGCTCTATTGGGGCTGATTCGGAACTGATAACTTTCATTCCAGCTTTTAGCCCAACCGGAGACAAAATATACCCTCTGATTCCGTTTTCGTAAAGAACTAAAGCAATTTCGGAATTTCTATTTGGATCGTACTCAATTTTTTCTACAACTCCCCAAACATCTTTATTATCTCTTTTAAAGTCGATTGCCCTTAGAAATCTTTTGTTTCTTCCGCCTTGATGCCTAACGACGACCGTTCCAAATGCTCGACCTGATTTTTTAGGTAGTAATGATTTTAGTCTTTTCATTTCTTTGTTTCTTCAAAAATATCTATCTTTTCGTTATCTTTGAGTGTCACGACTGCCTTTTTGGAAGGAAGAATATTAATTTTCTTTCCGCGCACACTTCTTTTAGCCTCCCCGGGAACAGTAATTGTCTTGATTGTTAAAACATGTACACCAAACATCTTGGCAATTTCTGCCTTGAGTGCGGGTTTTGCTGCATTTTTAGCTACCCAAAAAGTATATTTACCTTGTCGGGCCAGTGTTAAACTTTTTTCTGTAAATACGGGTTTGATCATGTTAGTTATTTCTTTGCCTCAGCTTTTTTGGTTGTTTTTTCCGACTTTTTTTCTGTTTCAAAAATATCTGCATCCATTACAACCATTCCGCCGCGTGCTACATCGAAAGCATTTGCGTCTTTAAAAGAAACGGGGACAGCGTTGCCTAAATTTCTAATAAACTTTCTTGCCGCAATATTCTTGTCTGCAAGAAGAAAAGTGAACCTTTCGCTTTTGGTTTCTGCCGTGAGTTTTTTAAGAAATTCTCCTGCAACTTTTGTCTTATCTATTTTGGAAAGTCCTTCTACCGCAACCAAAGACTTTTCTCCTGCTTTATAAACAAAAGCTGTCATCTTTGCCAAGGATTTTAAGGCAGAGGTTAGATTTACTATTCTTCTTTCCGGTCTAGGACCAAAAGTAATTCCACCACCTACGAACACATTGGCTCTTCTACTTCCATGCCTGGCTCCACCCGTTCCTTTTTGCTTGTAGATCTTTTTTGTAGTTCTATTTACCTCTGATCTTGTTTTTGTGTTCCTGAGACCCACATGAGATCTTTCCTCATAGACTCTGACTGCTTGCGCCAAAAGAGGAAGGTTGAGCTTGACATCAAATTCCTTAGGAAGTGTTGTCTCGCCCTTTTTTTCTCCTTTAAGTGTGTATATATTAATTTTTAACATTCTAATTATTCCGTTTTAGGAGCGGATCCTGCTGTTTTTGCTCCTTCGCCTTCGGTAACTTGCGCAACTGTTTCGTGTTCCAAATCTTTAAGGCTTCCTGCTTTGATTTTTTTAATAGAAAGAAGTGTTCCGGTACTTCCGGGCACCTGACCAGAAATTTCTACCTCGCCTGAATCCGCATTAACGGAAACTACATGCAAGTTTTTGACTGTAACCTGATCTCCACCCATTCTTCCTGCCATTCTTTTACCTCTGTAAACTCTACCAGGAGTAGTGGTTTGTCCGATTGAACCCGGAGCACGCTCTCTATCGGATTGTCCGTGTGTTCTTGGACCACCTCTAAACCCGTGCTTTTTGACAACTCCAGCGAAACCTTTGCCCTTAGAAACTCCTGTAACCGCTACAACATCCCCAGGAGAAAAAATATCGGCGACCTTTATAGTGTCGCCTACTTTAAACTCCGGTTCGCTGTCTAATCTAATTTCTCTGAGATGTCTTGGGAAGGAATTTTCTTTTGAACTTGATTTGAGGTGTCCTTGGAGTGCTTTGGAGGTTACTTTTGTGCGTCTTGTACCAAATCCGATTTGTACTGCCCAGTAACCGTCTTTGTCCATCTTCTTAATTTGGGTCACGGTACAGGGGCCCGCTATTACCTTGGTAACGGGAATTCTAAAACCTTCTATAAAGGTCTGACTATTTTTCAGCTTTGAACCTAATATTGTATTAATCATATTTGTTTTGGACCCGTTCGACTCCTACGTCGCTCAGGGCATTAAACAAAAAAAAGCGCCTCTCGCGGCGCCTATGAGGCACTGCCAAAGACTAGCTTTGTGGTTGAGCAAAATTCATAACCACCATATTGTTACTCGGAATTATATCAGATAGGGCCCTGCCCCGCAAGCACGGGGGAAGGGAACAAAAAAGGCCCAAACCTAGAAAGATTTGGGCCGAAGGCCTGTTGATTTATTGCTTAGCTTTTCAAGATGACCTTGACGCGCCGCCAGGTGAGCAAGATCGGGTTTTCTTTCTGGAAAGCGATCTTTCCATAAACCGACTCGAAGGCGTCACGGATCAGTGGTGAAAGCTCATCCCAGCTGTGAGTGGCGAGTTTGTAAACCCGTAATTCACCTTTTGAGATTCGAACGCTATTCACGCCGTGGATGCCCATGACCAGAACAGCGAGTTGTGAGCCTTTCTCACCAACCTCTTTTTGCTCTTTCTCGTCCAACGGGGCAGTGCGAACATAACTCCCGTGCGAGAGATCAAAATCCGTCAAAAACTGTTTTCCGGGATTGAGGTCGGAAAGTTCCCATTCATTTACGCGTGGTAAACCGTTTGTCATTCTTGCCTCTTTTCGTTAATTCATTAATTAGATTCTACCGAACGAGGTTGTTGGTAGTTTTCCAACCATTGTTTCTTGGTCAGAAAACTACCAACAAAGCATTTAAAGTACTAAACAACCTTACGAGAAGGTATTTTAACACAATTTGTTGTCGATATCAAACTATAGGTTTATGTGTTACAATCACCCATGACCGTAGAAAGAATTTATATAGTTACCAGGAAAAATACTGCGGGGGTGGAAGAGATCATTCAGATACCCGAAAGCCAAATGGCAGCCTACAGGGCTAGTCTGGTAGAAAAAATTGAAACTGACAGACAAGCTGACTCTGAGGCCAAAACAGTACCACCAGCCGAAATAGTATAAAAACTAGCGTATTTTTACGCCCGAAGTGTCAATATCGGCAATAGTAAAGCTAAACAACCTGGTCATATTCTTATCCGCAACCAAGAAACTTCCCCTACCCGACAAAATGTCCAAGTGAGTTCTTTCCTCGGTATTAATACTTCCGCCAACACTAGTGGTTGCATATTTAGCACCTTCTACTTTGCTTAGATGCCTGGCGGCCTTAAGGACGAGAACAGGATCTTCCGTTTCTATACGGAGAGTAGTTAGGGGTAGTTTAACAATCCAATTCATTTCCAAGGCAGTCTTAATTGCTTTCTCTGTTTGTTTTCCGTATTCAGTAGCATCCGCATCACGATTTTCGCTTGCAGCTTTTTGCCAATTTTCCAATGAAGAAACTAATTCTACTTCAAGTTTGTCTATATCTACTTCACTTTTTGTAGTCTCTGTCATACTTTACATCTTAATCTCGATAGAAACTCCCGCGGGGAGATCCAGATTGCCCAAAGAATCTACAGTTCTTGGGGTTGGGTCAATAATATCTATAAGTCTTTTGTGCGTTAGAACTTCAAAATGTTCTTGGGCATCTTTGTCCGTAAAAGGAGATTCTTTGATTGCCATTACGGAGCGGTTTGTGGGAAGAGGAATAGGACCGACAATTTTTGCACCTGAAGATAGCGCGGTATCTATAATTTTACCGGCTGCCTCATCTAAGACCCTGTGGTCATAACTTTTAAGTTTGACTCTTAGTCTAATTGCCATATTCCTATGAAAGAGCTAGAAGCGTAAAGCTTTTAGCGGTTATACAAGTACCTTGGTGATAACTCCTGCACCTACTGTGTGTCCGCCTTCTCTGATTGCAAATCTAAGACCCTCCTCGAGCGCTACCGGTTGAATAAGTTTAACTTTCATTTTTGCGTTGTCTCCAGGCATAACCATTTCGATTCCTTCTGGTAGAGTTGCTTCTCCTGTTACATCTGCAGTTCTAATATAGAACTGGGGTTTGTAACCTGTGAAGAAAGGTGTGTGTCTTCCACCTTCTTCTTTGGAAAGAATATAAACTTCTGCTTCGAATTCTGTGTGAGGGGTAACGCTGCCTGATTTAGCAAGAACTTGACCTCTTTCGACTTGATCTTTTTCGACACCTCTAAGAAGAACTCCTACGTTATCTCCTGCCATAGCTTCATCAAGTGTCTTTCTAAACATTTCAAGACCTGTGACTATAGATTTTGCTGTGTCTTTAATACCGACAATTTCGATTTCTTCGTTAACTTTGATAACTCCGCGCTCTACTCTACCTGTGACTACTGTTCCGCGTCCAGAAATTGTGAATACGTCTTCGACAGGCATTAAGAAAGGTTTGTCTGTTTGTCTTACGGGATCGGGAATGTAGTTATCAACTGCATCCATAAGTTCTGTAATTTTCTTTTCTGCTTCTGCGTCACCTTCTACAGCTTTTAGAGCGGATCCTCTGATTACAGGAACTTCGTCTCCCGGATATTCATATTTCTTAAGAAGTTCTCTTACATCTGCTTCGACCAAATCAATGATTTCGGGGTCATCTACCGTGTCACATTTGTTGAGGAAAACTACGAGTGCAGGAACATTAACTTGTCTTGCCAAAATAACGTGCTCTCTAGTTTGAGGCATAGGTCCGTCTGCTGCGGAAACTACCAAAATAGCTCCGTCCATTTGAGCTGCACCGGTAATCATGTTCTTGATGTAGTCAGCATGACCAGGAGCATCGATGTGTGCATAATGTCTTTTTGCTGTTTGATATTCTTGATGAGAAAGATTAATTGTAACTCCTCTTTCTTTTTCTTCGGGAGCGGAATCGATGTCTTCGTATTTCTTAGCTGTGGCGAGTCCTTGCTTGGCAAGAACCATGGTAATTGCGGAGGTTAGAGTTGTCTTTCCGTGATCAACGTGACCAATAGTACCAATGTTTACATGGGGTTTGCTGCGATCAAATTTTTGTTTTGCGTCTGCCATTTTATTAATTTTGCCGAAAGGCTAGTATAAATAACTGTCTTTCAAAAAACAAGAGGCACATTCAGCCTCGATTAGTTGTAATTATAATCGAGCCTATTTAAGGCTGTCAATAGGTATATTCTACTTTTTAGTCGAACTGGCTGAAAAATTCACGGCCGTAACAATTAAAGCCACTATTGTAAAAGTGAACGGGAAAGCTTTCCAACCAACATAAGTATTCAAAGCTTCTAGAATTAAAGGAAGTGTCATGGAAAAGACCGCAACTTTGTAGGACTCTTTGTAGGTTAGGCTTTTTTTAAGTACTTTTGCCAAAAGCAAAACCAAAAGTGCCAGGAAAAATCCGTACACTAGCCTGAAAGATTGCAGTATATAAAGGGTTACCAAGGCAAACACCATTATTAACGGACCAAGATATGGTATCCAGGGAGAAATCTTTGAACCAAAACTGTTAACCAGCTCTTTGTTAATCGTCATATCTTTCATTTGATAGAAACTCTGGCTTTTAATGGCCCCTCCGCTTTCTTCGCTAAAAACCGAATCTTTAGTCACCCAAACCGGCACCCCGTATTTTTTGAACTGTTCTACTGAATACGGAGTCTTTGTATCTATAACTGCAAATTTATTATTTGTTTTATCCGCTAAGAAATATGGCTCTTTTACGTTTGTAGACAAATTGCCCGACTTGAAAGTAAGTACGAGATTGTTGGGATATGTGTCTATAAGTTCAACAACCGTGGTTCTTATTTTTCCTGAAAATGCGAATAAAAATTCCGGCATACTTTTGCCAAACATCAGAAGTTCAACTAAAAGCAAAAGCAAGAAAAAATATCCCAAAACTGGGCCTATCGTCATCTTTGGAATCTGTGAATAAAAGGCCGGTGAATAAATGCTTGCAGCAATTTTCTTGAAGAAATTCATATATTTTTAAGTTAGCACCGTGGGGGTTTTAAGTCAACAGATTAGCCTCTGGCCATAGTAACCTTGCCTGCTTTTTCGATAATTTGAGCCGCAATGTGGGAAGGCACCTCGTCGTAATGGGAGGGCTCGACATATGCTCTGGCACGACCTTGAGTAAGTGACCTAAGCTTTGTTGCATAACCTGAAAGCTCTGCAAGTGGTACGCTTCCGTAAATAACCGTTTCCCCTGCCTTTTCTTCGGATCCCGAAATTTGAGCGCGCTTACTGGAAAGGTCCCCAATTACGTCACCCATGAATTCCCCTGGGGTAAAGACCTCGATCTTCATTATCGGCTCCAAAAGTCCCGGTTCACATTTTTTGAATGTGTCTTCCAGGGCCATAGAACCTGCGATCTTAAAGGCCATTTCGCTGGAGTCTACTTCGTGGAAAGATCCGTCAAAAACAACAACTCTCATATCTACCATTGGAAAACCCGCCAATACTCCATTTTCCATCTTTTCTTTGACACCTTTTTCGATGGGGCCAATATATTCTTGGGGAATAGCTCCACCTTTGATTTCGCTTTTGAATTCAAACCCTTCACCCCTGCCCAAGGGTTCAATGCGCAACAAACAGTGTCCGTATTGTCCGCGGCCTCCGGTTTGTCTGATGTACTTACCTTCGCCTTCGCCGATCTTTTTAACTGTTTCTTTGTAAGCAACTTGTGGTGCACCTGTATTGGCGACAACATTAAACTCTCTCTTCATACGATCTACCAAGACTTCCAGTTGCAACTCTCCCATTCCCGAAATAATTGTTTGTCCTGTTTCGGCATTGCTTTTGATACGGAATGTAGGGTCTTCGTCTGAAAGTTTAGAAAGTGCAATTCCCATCTTTTCTTGATCGGATTTGGTTGCAGGTTCGATAGCAAGAGATATAACCGGTTCCGGGAACGAAATAGATTCTAGTGTCAAAGGATGATCCGAATCACAAACTGTGTCACCTGTGGAGGTGTCTTTAACTCCAACGACTGCTACAATTTCCCCTGCAAAAGCCTCTTCTATAAGCTCCCTTTGGTCGGCGTGCAACAAAACCAGTTTCCCGATTCTTTCGTATTTTTGTTTTGTGGTGTTATAAACTTCTTGACCTGTTTTAATGGAACCCGAATAAACTCTCATATAAACCAAGCGTCCGACATGGGGATCGGTAATCACTTTGAAAGCCAAAGCCGATAGCGGAGCTTCGTTCTTTCTTTCTCTTGTTTCGTGTTCTCCTGTTTTGAGATTTGTTCCTGTAACAGGAGGGAGATCTATCGGGGAAGGCAAGAACTCCACTACTCCATCTAATAGAAGTTGAGATTCAGCTGTTCTGTTGTCTCCACCAAATACGGGGAAGAACTTACCTGCAATAACACCTTTTCTGATTGCTCTTTTAAGCGTTATTTCATCCGGCTCCTTGCCTTCGAGGAACATATTCAAAGCTTCGTCGTCGAACTCTGAAACTTTTTCTATAAGCTCGGCTCGATATTTGTTGGCCATATCTGCAACTTCTGCAGGAATCTCACCCTCTGTGAGTTCGTGATCTTCGATTGCCTTGAATGTTAAAGCTTTCATTGTTATCAAATTAACAACACCTCTGTGGTCATGTTCCTGACCAATAGGTACAACAACAGGGGATGCATTGGCTCTAAGTCTTTCCCTGATTGATTTAATCGAGGATTCGAAGTCTGCACCAATAAGATTTAATTTATTAAGAACACAGATTCTCGGTACATTATATTTATCTGCCTGTCTCCACACTGTTTCCGACTGGGATTCTACCCCTGTTCTACCGTCGAAGACCATTAATGCGCCGTCTAAAACCCTCAAGCTTCTTTCTACCTCGGCCGTAAAGTCAATGTGACCCGGTGTGTCTATAAGGTTGATTCTGTAATGGCCTGCCTCGACAGAGGAATCTTTTTTGAGATCCCAGAAGGCTGTGATTGCAGCGGAAACAATGGTAATTCCACGCTCTCTTTCTTGGGCCATCCAGTCTGTGACTGTTGTTCCGTCATCAACACTTCCCAACTTATATGTTCTACCAGTCTCGTAAAGAAGTCTTTCGGTGGTTGTAGTTTTGCCTGCATCAATATGAGCAATAATCCCTATATTTCTGATTTTCTCATAGGAAACAACACGGTCTTTGGTGGCCGTGACAACAATACTAGCTTTTTTCTTTGCAACTTCTGCCATTTAAGTAGATCCAAACAAAAAACTCCCTTGTGGAAGTAAAAGAGATTTTACCAACAAAAAGATCAAAGCTCAATATGATCTGGGTAGTATCACCATGACTCAAGAGGTGTGCTTGCAACCACCCTTGACCCAACGTGAATCTGGTGTTCAAAAAACTCTAATTGCTTTTTACTTAGTTTGATTTTAGCTTCGGCATTTGCATTTGAAAGGTTAGTCTTTAGTTGTTCTTCCAGACTATCTGAAACATTGTTCCAGGTGGACCTGAGGTTTGCTTGCTCCTGAAGCGTAAATTTATATCCCTTATCAAATTTTTTGTGATGAAGATCCCTTAAAGACTCTCTAAGTTCTTTTGATATTTTTAGGCATTCCTGACCTTCCAAAGCCTCTTTTTGAGACGATAATATTTGGAGGAGGGATTCAAAAAAGGGCCTGTTTTTCGGGTTTTTGAGAGCTTCGGCTATTGTAAAATCCTGTGTTTCCGAAGGATCGCCTTTATCTGGTAGTAAATTCCAAACAGTGTTTGACACATCGGAAACATCTGACCTCCATAGGTTAAATATGTCACGATCCATTATTATTGGTTGACCATAAGCAGCATGTGCCTTGTTTGCTTGTTCTTTTAGATGCGGCTCGATAAAAGAACCGGGGAGTTGAGATGTTACAAAATCACTCCATAACAAATTACCCGCAAGCGCCTGTTCCAAAGCAGCATGGGTTGTAATCAGGCGTTTTACAATCCACATTTGCGGATAGTGAGAATTTGCCCAATAATCGGCTTTCATTACTTTTTCTAAAGGAGTTTCGATACGAGCGTTCCCTTCTTTTACCAAAGCTGGGTCTGCACTGAATGGAGAGTCCGGTCCGGACATATGAAACTATATTACCACCTAAAATGGCTAAAGGCTTTATTGGCTTCGGCCACTCTTTCGACATCTTGTCTCTTTTTGACTGAAGCTCCTTCGCCTTTGGCTGCATCCATAATTTCGCGGGCCATTTTTTCTGCAAAAGTCTTAAATTCCGAATTGGATTTTGAGTTTGCGGCTGCCACCAACCATCTGATTGCCAATGATTCACGTCTGTCTCCCCTAACCTGTTGAGGAACCTGATAGGCAGCTCCACCGACTCTTCTGGGTCTAACTTCCATAACAGGCTTAATATTTTCCATTGCTCTGTCAAAAACTTTGACAGGATCTTCGCCGGCTTTTTCGCGAATGAGCTCCATTGCCGCGTAAATTTCTTTTCTAGCAACTGATTTCTTGCCGTCATACATCGCCCTGTTTATGAGTTTTGATATAAGAAAACTCCCGTAAATCGGATCCGGCTGTGCTTTTATTTTTCTGAATTGACCTTTTCGTGACATATTTTTTTATTTTGCAGCAACTTTTTGGTTCATCTTGGCACCATATTTGCTTCTTCCGTTAATTCTACCTGTTACACCGGTTGTATCAAACTTTCCGCGAACAACATGATATTTAACTCCAGGAAGATCTTTAACACGACCACCCCTTACCATTACTATGGAATGTTCCGCAAGCTCGTGGCCTTCGCCTGGAATATAGGCAGTGACCTCCTGTTTGTTGGAAAGTCTTACCCTTGCAACTTTACGCAAGGCAGAATTAGGTTTTTTGGGTGTCATTGTACGAACAGCCAAAACCACTCCTCTTTTAAACGAAGAGGAGCTTTCTTTAAAAAGCCTATCTTTAGCGTTAAACCACTTTTTGAGAGCGGTTGTTTTAGTCTTTTTAATTATTCTCTTTCTACCTTTTCTGGTTAATTGATTAATTGTCGGCATGTTGGTAAAGTCTTAGACTTTAAAATAATCTAGATTTAGAAATCCAAGGCTGTATTGTATCATTCGGATCACTCCTGAGGCAAGGCTGCGCGCTCCGGGGAAACCGGAATGAGTCTTCCGATGATGACATTCTCCTTGAGTCCTACAAGTCTATCTTCGCGGCCAAGAAGTGACGCTTCTGTAAGAACATCTGTTGTCTGTTCGAACGATGCTGCTGACAGCCAACTGTCTGTATAAAGTGCGCGTCTTGTGATACCCAATACAACTTGCTGAGCGCTTGCAGGTTCACCACCGGCTGCCAAAACTTTCTCGTTTTCTTCTTCGAATACGGCACGGCTTGTGAGTTCTCCGGGCAAGAAAGGTGTATCACCAGTTGTTACAATCCTAACTTCGTCGCTCATCTTTCTTACGATAACTTCAAAGTGCTTGTCGTTAATAGGAATTCCTTGGGACTCATAGACTCTTTGAATCTCGTTGACCAGGTATTCCTGAGCGGCACGAAGTCCTTTGATGGAAAGAACATCTTTGATATCCAATGGTCCTTTGGCAAGAGGTGTTCCTGAATCGATAAGATCTCCGTCGCTTACTGCAAGCTCCAAGGTCTTGGGAATAATATATGACTTTTCTTCTTTTGGTGTGCCTTTGCTTACAACAGTTACAGTCCAACCTTCTTCGGCTTCTCCGACTCTTACTTTTCCTGCAATTTCGGAAAGTGCGGAAACTACCTTAGGAATTCTGCTTTCAACCAATTCCTCCACTCTGGGAAGTCCTTGGGTAACGTCTACTCCAACCACACCGGCTGCATGCTTTGTACGAAGTGTGAGCTGTGTTCCGGGCTCTCCAATGGATTGGGCTGCAACAACTCCAACCGGCATTCCGATATCTACAACCTTTTTGGTTCCCAAATCCCACCCGTAACACTTTGCACACATTCCGTATCGTGCCTTACATTCAAGAGGGGACCTAACGGTAAGCTCTTCGATCCCGCTTTCGTCGATCATCTTTGCTTTTTCTTCGTCTATAAGCTCACCCGCTGCAACCATCACTTTCTTGCCGTCTTTGCCCAATACATCTTTAGCTGCGAATCTGCCTAAAATTCTTGCGAAGAATGCGGGGGTTCTGATTTCGCGTTTGATAATAAGTCCTTCTTTGGCATTACAGTCTTCGAGTCTAACAATAACATCGTGAGCAACGTCTACCAAACGGCGTGTTAGGTATCCTGCATCAGCTGTTTTAATAGCCGTATCTGTAAGTCCCTTTCTGGAACCTCTGGACGAAGTAACATACTCAAATATTGAAAGTCCTTCTCTAAAGTTAGATTTGATAGGAAGTTCGACTATCTTTCCTAGCGGATCGACGACAAGTCCACGAATAGCAGCTAGCTGTTTAACTTGGTCTTTGCTGGCACGTCCTACTTTTGCGTCGATAACAACACGGATAGGATTGGTTGGCTCCATTTCGTTCCAGGTTTTGTCTGCCAAATCTTCGGAGACATCGATCCAGACTTCCTGAGTAAGGCGTTTCTTTTCTTCGGCGGTAATAAGCCCTTGATCAAAGTTATCTTCGATCTCTGCAACTTTGGCATCTGCTTCTTTAAGAACATCCGCTTTCCCGGGGTAAACTTTTGCGTCAAAAACTCCAAATGAAATTCCGGACATAGTTCCTCCCAAAAATCCGAGGTCTTTTATATCATCAACCATCTGCACAACTCTATCCTTGGAGACTGTTGCATAAGCCTTAACAAAGAGTCCTTTAATAAGGGATGATGTTGCGGCTTCGTTAACATAGTCAAAGTTCTCGGGTAGAACTTCGTTAAAGAGTATTCTGCCGACTGTGGTTTGTATAATTTTACCGCCCATGTAGACATTGATTCTTTGTCTAACTTCGATTCTGGAACATTGATAAGCATAAATAGCCTCATCTTTGTCAGCAAATACAACCTCTGTTACAGGAATTCTGTCATCGTCGCTAGTAAGGTAATAGGCTCCAAGCGCAATTTCTTTGGAAGAAGGAGTTGCAACAGGTGAACCGTCCGCAGGGCGGAGTAAGTTATTGGAAGGAAGCATCAAGCTTCTGGCTTCCTCTATTGCCTTTTCGGAAAGAGGTACGTGTACAGCCATTTGGTCTCCGTCGAAGTCGGCGTTAAATCCGCTACAAACTGCCGGATGGAGTCTGATAGCACTTCCTTCGATCAAAACAGGGTAGAAAGCCTGTATAGAAAGTTTGTGCAAAGTAGGTGCACGGTTCAAGAGAACAGGATGATCTTTTGTAATTTCTTCCAAAATATCGAATACCTCGGGAGGTCGTCTTTCGAGCATGTTTTTAGCACTTTTAACATTAGGTGCAATTCCTCTGGCAATCATTTCGCGCAAAACAAAAGGTTTAAACATCTCAAGGGCCATATCTTTGGGAAGTCCACACTGAGTAAGCTTGAGTTCTGGACCTACGATAATGACGCTTCTTCCTGAATAATCGACACGCTTACCCAAAAGATTCTGTCTAAATCTACCTTGTTTTCCTCTAAGCATGTCAGAAAGTGATCTTAATGGCTGTCTTCCTCTGGACTTTCTCGTTGCCTTTCTTTGTGAAGCGTCGATCAAAGAATCAACAGCTTCCTGCAACATTCTTTTTTCGTTTCTAAGAATGATTTCGGGTGCACCAAGACTAATAAGGTGCTTTAAGCGATTGTTTCTGTTAATAACTCTTCTGTATAAATCGTTAAGGTCGCTGGTTGCAAAACGTCCGCCTGAAAGTTGAACCATAGGTCTCAAGTCCGGAGGTAAAACAGGAAGAACCTTAAGAACCATCCAGGAGGGGTTAACTTTGGCTCTTTTAAGTCCTTCGATGAGCTTAAGTCTTTTGACAAGTTTTACATATTTGCTGCTCCCGCCTTTTATAGCATTTATCTCTTCTCTTAGGGGTTTAACAATTTCTTCCAAGTTGAGTTTGGAAACTGCCTCTAAAACAGCATCTGCCCCCATTTTGGCTGTAAAGAAATCAGCTGCATCATGTTGGTAAAGCTCGTCGTATTCTTCTTCGGAAAGAATGCTAAGAGGTTTAAGACTTTTAATAACCAAGTTAAGGTTTTCGAAAAGCTGTTCGGTCTTTGTAACTGTTCCTTTTTCTTCCTCGCCTACGGCTGCCTCTTTCTTTCTGAGCGAAAGTTCGATTTCGCTGATTGCAAGTGCTGCCTGTTCCTTATCTTTGATTTTGGCCGAGATCTTTTCTTTTGCTTCTTTTTCTTCCTGCTTAAGAGCATCTTTTCTGGACTTAAAGCTTTCTATAATTTCGTCAACTCTTTCGGTTTTTGCCTTTTCTATATTTTTGACGGCATCTTTTTTCTTTTCGTCGTCAACTTCTGTTACCAGATATCTGGCAAAGTAAACAACTTGTTCGATCCCCCTAGGGGCAACGCCTAAAAGAAGAGATATCTTAGAAGGAGCACCTTTAAAGAACCAGACATGTGCAACCGGCGAAGCTAAGGTAATGTGTCCCATTCTTTCGCGTCTGACTCTGGATTGGGTTACTTCTACTCCACATTTATCACAAATAACACCCTTATATCTGATTCTCTTGTATTTTCCACAGTAACACTCCCAGTCTTTTGTAGGACCAAAAATCCTTTCGTCAAAAAGTCCGTCTTTTTCCGGTTTAAGAGTTCTGTAGTTAATCGTCTCAGGTTTTGTGATTTCGCCACGACTCCAGGCCCTGATTTCCTCCGGGGAGGCAAAACGAACCAAGAGACTCTTAAAGTCTGCTAAGTTTTTTAAATCTGACATTTGTTCCATAATTTTAGGTATTTTACCAAATTTTTAGCCTTGGTTAAGCTTCAATTTTATTTAGGCTTGTGCCTCCTCTACTTCCATCGGGCTATCTGCTGCCAAAAGTTCTTCTGTTGCAACCAATTCCGCACCGGCTGCTTCTGCAAGAGCAGTTCCTTCTGCTGTTGATATTTCTTCGGCTTTTGCCAAGCTGACACCTTTGGGGTCAATTGCCAATCCGAGTGAATTAAGTTCACGTACCAAAACCTTAAACGATTCCGGGATGGTTGCTTCGGGAATATCGATTCCTTTGACAATTGCTTCGAATGCCTTAGCACGACCCAAAACGTCGTCTGATTTAATTGTAAGCATTTCCTGCAAAGTATG
Organism: uncultured Gammaproteobacteria bacterium; assembly: GCA_964600575.1. GTDB lineage: Bacteria > Patescibacteriota > Microgenomatia > UBA8517 > UBA8517 > CAZRGC01. Next base: position 78,825 of record CAZRJH010000002.1, read on the forward strand.
GCTGGCACGGTGCGCTTCGAGTGCCCAGACTTCCATTTCTCCAAGTCTTTGTCCTCCCATTTGGGCTTTTCCTCCCAACGGCTGTTGTGTAACGAGTGAGTACGGGCCTGTTGAACGAGCATGGGTCTTGTCCTCGACCATGTGGATAAGTTTCATAATGTATGAAACTCCAACCACTGTGTCTTCTTTAAACGGTTCTCCCGTTTTTCCGTCGTAGAGCCTGGTCTTTCCTGTAACAGGAAGTCCTGCGTCTTTAAGTTCATTGGAAATCAAATCCGCACCAATCTTGTCAAAAACAGGGAGAGCGGCTTTTTCACCCTTTTTAAGCATTGCCCAACCAAGGTGTGCTTCCATGAGCTGTCCCAAATTCATACGGGAAATAACGGAAAGAGGGGAGATAATAATATCTACAGGAGTTCCGTCTTCCATGTAAGGCATGTCTGCAACAGGCATTACCTTAGCAACAACCCCCTTGTTTCCGTGTCTTCCTGCGACCTTGTCTCCCACTGTAATCTTCCTGATCTGAGCAACCCTAACTATAACTTTTTTGATAACACCGGCACCCAATTCGTCACCTTTGTCTCTATCTAAAACTTGAACATCAACCACTATTCCTTTTTCTCCGTGAGGAACTCTGAGGGATGTATCTCTAACTTCTCTGGCTTTTTCTCCAAAGATAGCTCTAAGAAGTCTTTCTTCGGAAGTAAGTTCTGTTTCTCCTTTAGGTGCAATCTTACCTACCAAAATATCGTTAGGCCCAACTTCCGCACCTATCATTACTATTCCGTCGCTTGCCAAGTTGGCTAGTTCGGCTTCGGAGACATTGGGAATATCATTTGTGATTTCTTCGGGACCAAGTTTTGTGTCAACGACTTCAGCGTCGTATTCTTCAATATGAATAGAGGTCAAAAGATCCTGTTTAACCAATCTATCGGAAATAAGAATAGCATCTTCGAATCCGTATCCGCCGTAATTTGCGTAAGCGACTACTAAATTGCGACCCAATCCGAGTTCTCCATCTTGGCTTGCAGGGCCGTCTACCAACAAATCTCCTTCTTTTACTACCTGCCCAGGCATTGCTCTTGCAATTTGGTTATATGCTGTTGAATGAGCTGTTCTCTTGAACTTTGTTAGATAATAGACTTCTTTCTTACCTCCGTCTGTTATTTCTACGTCCTCAACATCTGTATTGGGATCTTGTTCAGCTTTTTTATCAAGTTTGACTATCACTTTTTCACCATCTATCCATTCGACAACTCCAGAATGCCTTGCTCTTAATACTCTTTGCATTCCGGAAGAAATAACGCCTTCCATTCCCGTGCCAACCACGGGGGATTCAGGATTTACCAAAGGAACAGACTGACATTGCATGTTACTTCCCATGAGCGCTCTGTTGCCTTCGTCGTTTGCCAAGAAGGGAATAAGGGAAGCTGACGCACCTATAACTTCTCTGGGGGTAATATCTATATATTCCACAAGCTCACTATCACCTTCTATAAACTTACCTCTTTGTCTAAGAGGAACTCTGGAGTCTGTAATAAAACCATCTTTGTCCACATTTACACCTGAGTGGGTGATGTATTTATCTTCTTCGTCGTCGGCCGTAAGATAGACGACTTCGTCTTGGACCTTCATTTTGCCGTTCACTTTTTCTACTTTTTTGTAAGGAGCTTGGATAAATCCAAATTCATCTACCTTGGCATAAAGCGTAAGATAGGTAACAAGTCCGATATTTGGCCCTTCAGGGCTTCTGACCGGGTCTATTCTTCCGTATTGAGAAGCGTTAACGTCACGAATGGAGAAGCTTGCACGCTCTCTGTTAATTCCTCCGGTTCCAAGAACCGAAACACGCCTAAGGTTGTCCACTTCGCTCAAAGGATTTGTGTCGTCCAAGATTGTAGAAAGCTGATTGCTCCTAAAGAATTCGTTGAGGGATGCTATTAATGGTCTGGCGTTTATGAGGCTTGCAGGAAGCGGTTTATCATCGGGGGAAATCAAGCTCATCTTTTCCTTAACTGATCTCTCCAATCTCAAAAGTCCGACTCTAAAAGCGTTAACAGCTACCAACTCTCCAACTCTTCTTAGTCTTCTGTTGCTTAGGTGGTCGATATCATCAACTCTTCCGTTTCCGTTTTGGAGTCCTAAAAGATAGTTAATTGCGGCAACCGTATCTTGTTTGGTAAGAACCCAAGTGGACTTGTCGTTAGGAAGGTTTACACCAAGTCTTTTGTTTATCTTGAATCTTCCTACTTTACCAAGGTCATATCTTCTGCCATCTGTAAATAAGGTCGAGAACAAAGTTTCGGCGTTGTCCAAAACTGCAGGTTCTCCTGGTCTCATCTTTCTGTAAACTTCGATCAAGGCTTCTTCTCTTGTCTTTGTTGAATCTTTAGCCAACGTTGTCGGAATATATTTATGCTCTGCGTGTTTGTCGTTTTCGGCAAAAGCGGCCATTATCTCCTGATCGCTTTCAAGACCCATTGCTCTAAGGAATGTGGTTGCCAATACTTTTCTTCTTCTGTCAATTCTTGCATAAATAAGGTCGCCTCTTGTTGCTTCGAATTCCAACCAGCTACCGTGCAAAGGTCTGACTTCGGCTTTATACAAAACACGTCCCGAAGAAGGGTCAAGTTCTCCCGAAAAGTAAGCACCAGGGCTTCTTACGATCTGATTAATGACTGCTCTTTCGATACCGTTAACAATAAAGGTTCCGCGGGTTGTCATTTGGGGAATATCTCCCAAAAAGACATCTTGTGTGACTTCGCGTCCGTTCTTCTTGTTTATTAATGTTGCTCTTATTTTTAAGGGGGAGGAGAATGTTATTCCTTTTTTCTGTGCCATTCTGGGGGAGATTGTCGGGGCACCGAGGGAGTGATCTCCGAGAATAAGTTGCCAATTCTTCCCGGTAAAATCATCAATAGGAGAAATTTGAATTAATTCTTCTTTAATTCCTTCTGTCAAAAACCACTTCCAGCTTTCTGTTTGGACTTCGGACAAGTTTATAACTGGGAGATTACTGTCGTCTTTTCCAAAATTTCTGCGGTTAGTTTTTGAGTTCATTTTTATAGTAGTAAAAGACACTAAATTCCCGCTACAAAGAAGCGGGACTGGCGTACCAATCTATGTACGCCTAATGGGGATTATATTAGAAAATAAGGCTATGTCAACAGGTAAATATATCTACTTTCCTAAATATTTAGCTATGTTTTGGTTATGCTCTTCTAGAGTCTTCGCATAATGAATAATTCCGGAGTTATCGTGAATATAATACCAATAGTCGGAGTCTTGCGGGTTATATGCTGCTTCTATTGCGGACAATCCAGGATTTGCAATCGGAGAAGGCGGAAGCCCCGGGAATTTGTAGGTATTAAAGGGAGAATCTATCGCAAGATCGTCCCTAGTTAGGATTGGCCACCAGTTATTTGTCTGCTTACCTGCAAATCTGGCAGAAGCTACTGCATATTGAACCGCCGCATCAACCTGAAGAGGCCACCCCGAGTTCATTCGTTTTATGAGTATTCCGGCAACAATTGATCTTTCGTTTCCTTTTTTTGTTTCTCGTTCGATAATTGATGCCAAAGTTAAAAGCTGATTTTTATCCAAACTTCCGTTTTCTGATAGGTTTTGGGTTTTAGAGTTGAAAGTGCCGGTTAGTTTTTTGACTATCGCAGTTGCACTGGCCTCCTTTGAAAAAAGATAGGTGTCTGGAAACAACACACCTTCTTTATCTTTTGTAAGATCCAAAAAATCATTTGTGAAAGTTTGATCTTTTTCAAGAATTGTTACAAATTTTGCGGCGATTTCCTCTCTTCTTAACCCTTCCGGAATGGTTACCCAGATTTCGAGCGGTCCTTTTTGCAGAGCTTCTACTGTCTCAAAAAGCGACAAGCCGGGCGAGAGTCTAAACTCTCCTGCCTGGATATTGCCTGATTGATTTGTAAATTGAATATAAACTTTAAAAGCCAAAGCACTTTTTATAATTCCGGCTTTTTCGAGTCTATTGGCCACCTGCCCTGCAGATTGACCTTTAGTTATTACAAAGGTAGTAAACTCTTTTTTAACAGCAACGGGTTTAACCACCGAATAAAACCAGATAGATAGCCCGGCGATAACCAAGAAAAATACAAGGGGAATATACAACAATTTTTTCATATTGAACTCTACTTATTTATCAAACTTCTTCAAGAAGTGCTCTGCGGTACTTTCCTTCTTTCTTAATAAAAATCCTACCGCATTTTTTGCAGGTTATTTGTTCGCCGAACTTTGTATTTTTGCTTGTACCTTCGGATAGTTCTGTTCCACAGCCGACACATCTTCCCTGCGACAAAAGCCAAGCCTGAATTGGAGCAATTACAGTTTTAAACATTGAGTACTAAAAGTATAGCATGAAGGAGCCCCTGTCAACCTTAAAAAACAAAAACCTCCTTGGCATCGAAACTTCGATTTTACCAAGGAGGTAAACTTCATTTACACACCCATGTGTCGTGCGAGCTGGTAGGCTTCCAGTTCTTTCTTGGTTACATCCCAGGTGCCAAGGATTGCATAAACATCTCCGGCGATGCGCTTAAGAAGGAATGGGTCCACCTCGCGCCGTACTGGTTTCCATTCTGCAACTTCGTAGAGAAGATAAACATCTTGGGATGTTTTCTGCCTCAAAGTAAGCGGAACAAGGGGCACGGGCGATTCAGCCGTTAAGGGATAGGCTAAGGATGCGAGAAAACCGACCTCCGGCAAGGTGCCCTGAGGAAGTTTTATTTCCCATCCCCATTCACTACGAATTTCTCGGTTGAATCGGCCGGAGAAGGTAACTTCGCCGTTTGAATTGACTTGAACCTGACAAGGGGTGTCACAGATACTTGAATCGTAATGCGCGACAGCAAGATTAGGATATCCGTCAGGCCGCACACCTCCAACTCTGATAGCCATACTCAAATTGATCAGGGGCAAGGCCGTCCTTGAGGCCCGTGCAATTTTCAAGATCGATTTTTCGCTCTCGCTTCGCAAAGCTGGTTTGGTGCTTTTTATTTCTTCCGCAAGATCTCCGATAGAGCCGAAGCTGGTTCGAATCTCATCAACAGAAACTTCTACAACCTCGTGCAAAAGGTTTTTAGTAGTCATGTTTCCTCTTTTCAAATAAAGGTTCAAAATGTCTAGCTAAACTTAGCCAGAAAGTGATAATAGCCGAATGCGGGAATAATTGCAAATTATGGGATAATTATTTTTGAAGAGAATGCAGGTAATTTTGAAGCATTACCGTGGCCGCGTAAGCATCTTCCTTTTCTTTAAGTTTCTTTCTTCCTATACCAACCTCCCTTGCTGCGGTTTGGGCATCCTGCGTTGAGAGGGTCTCATCAAAAAGGTCTATTTGTAAACCGTTTGTAATTTCGGCCAGGTCATCTGCAAAATCCTCAATTTCTTTAGCCATTTTACCTTCAGAAATTCCCACAACTATTTTTTCCGGGTTTTCTATGCTTATTAATTCGGCGAGTCTGTCTAAACATTCTTTATAACTAGGCGCTCTGATAACCTTGAAGGGTTCTACAAAACCGTTAACAGAAACAGAAACACCAACCTTACTTCTTCCGTAGTCGATTCCAATTATTTTCATAATTATCAAATTATACAAAATTCATCCATTGGTGAACTTTGTTCACACAAAATTATTAGTAGAATTTTATATGCTAAGTAGGCGGCACAACTCTCGCTCTTACAACGAGTCTCTTTGGCTTACCCGGGTCCCCGGGCGGAACGCAAGTAACCAAAGTTAAAAAAGAGTCTGAAGAATCCTGATCTAACACTTGTATATCTGTTGGCAACACTTCGAACATTGACTCGACCCTGTAAACATAAGATATACCGTCGTAACTGACATTTATATCATCTCCCTTTTTAAGGGTAGGGAGTAATGAAAAAATTGATAAGTAGTTTTTTGGGTCGTAAAAAATCGGCAAAATCGAGTGTCCAAAAATAGCCGCATTTCCCCTTTTTCCCGGCAGAGCCGTTCCCGGATATTGAATAAGGTGACTACTTAGGTCTTCTCCACCGATTGCAACAGTTGCGGATTCTATTTTTAACCTAGGAATAGATATTGTATAAAACTCAACCTTAGAAGAAATAAAGTCGTTTTTTGTTATATCGCCACCCTGGAACCAATTGCTGGCCTGTGTGTAGTCTATGCTTTGAGAACTATTTGCAGACTCAACAACAGGGTTGGCAGAATTTTCTTCTGAAACAGGAGAAAGAAATTGTGGAATTTTATCGGAATAGATTTTGTTATAAGAAAGGATTGGGTAAAAAACCCCTGCAAGAATCACAAGGCCCGATATTCCGGATATTAAGGCTGATATTCTGAGAATTGTTCTTTGATCCATCCCATCAATATATCTAAAAATTGTAAAGAAGTTAAGGTTTAATCGTCAGATCCAGAAACTATCTCTATATGATCTAACACTCTGGGAAGTGTTTTGAAAATTATTGGGTAAGGAGGGTTGATGTTCATATGGACATCAACAAACCCTGCAACATGACTACCAAGATAACTTCTTACTGCCGTTTGGCTTTTTCCTGCTATATCGCGTTTAATTTTAGGTTCATCTAAATTTGGCAGGAAGTTTCCGGTTACCTTAACCTGGTATTTATAATTATTGTCAGTTTGTTCTATGAAACCAAACTCAAACTTTATTTGAGCATCCCTTAGAACAAACCCGTTTGGCGTTTTGTCTTTAAGTAGGTTTTTTGCAAATTCAAAAAGTTTTAATTTATCTGCAGCCAAAGTGTTTGCACTAAGTTCCATATTTAAGGTCACATTATCAGCTTCCTCACCAAGCTTGTGATCAAAATTTGCTTGGGAAACCTCGCTTGATACAAAGTCTGATACCAATATTTGACTTTCCTCAACTTTAACCAACAAGCTATCTTTTGCTTTAGATGAAAGTTCCTCTTTAAGTTGTGTCTCCAAAGTTTCAATATCAACCTTACTTACCGCAGAAATTTGCCTAGAACTTCCACCAGCAAAGTCTGATATTGATGTGGCATCAACTTCTGCCTTTGGATAGTTACCGACTTTAAAAACTTCACTTTTAGCCAAGTTGTATTCGGCTCCAATTGAATTGGCCGTTACCGCAAGACTCGCCGTTCCTGGTGAAGTTGGGGAAAGTGCTGCAGAAACAGAAGCCGCCTGATCCAAATCAAACTTAAGATTACCCGAAGAAATCAAAATCGTCCCTGCAGTAAGATTTATTGGAAAAGCAGTTCCGTTTTGGATTTGAACTGTTCCTTTTGCTTTATCACCTATCAACTTACTTCCTGTGGCAGCTTTAGTCTTCCCGCCGCTAACTTTTGATTCAATCATCTTTGCTGCCACAATGCCTGTAGACAAATCTGTTTGTCCGTCGGTATTAAATACCACCTCAGCCTCCTCCTGGAATGTCTGGGGCTTGATAGTGATATTAACTTTAGCGGTTGGAACAAACCACCAATACACTCCCCCTCCGATAAACAAAAGTACTATGGCAATCAAAATAGCAGGCTTTGGACCTTTTGTATGGGATGTGTTGACCTTTAAAGAGAATGTTAGCCTTTTAAGTGTTGATCCGATTTTTGTTTTAAACCTTAGAAAACTTTCTTTAAAATTAAACTTTTGCCTAGGGTGGGCGATTGGTACAACCTTGGGAGGTTGGTGAGTTGGTAAAGCTCCTTGCATATTTACAGGGGGTTTTTCGAATTCTTTTACAATGTTAACTTCCTCTTTTTTGTTTAAACTTACATCAGTATCAATAGAAAAACCCAAATCTTCCGGAGTTACTTCGTTAACCTCCCTTAAGTTGTCATCTTCCGGTACAAAGGCTAAGGGGGTGGGTAATTCTTCCGCTTTCTCTTCATATTTAGCAACTTTAAGCACGTCTCCAATTTCATTTGCACCTGCAAGCGAAGTTGCCAAAACCTTGCGTTCGGAAATAAGTATTTCCGCTTTTGGCGTATGCAAAAACTTTACCTTGTCGTTTGTATCCCAATTGTGTTTAAGAAGCTGATCTTTTGCTTCTTCCAACTCTCCACCTTTACCGTCGAAAAGAATAAATCTGGAAGGCAAAGGGTTTGCACCTTCGAATCTGGATAAACCTTCCGAAACATCGTCAACCAAGGAAACACTCCTGGCCACCTGAGTTGTACCTACTAAATTTCCTAAAGAAAATACCGATATTTCCAGATTATCTTTGGATAAGCCCATTATTATTGCATTAACGGGAGTTCCTTCTTCTGATTTATACAAATGTGCGACTGCTTCCGGTAAGACCACAAAACCAACAGGTGTCAACGAAAGGTCTACACAAAGCTTTTTAATAATCTTAAGGTGATCCTCGTTTATCTCACCGTTTTTTACCCAAGACGAAGGGACACCAAAAACTGTTTTGTTTGGCTCCGGATAATCTTCCGGTATTTTTTGAACTGCAGTAGAAAGGGCTGTATCAGTTGCACCAACCAGCTCATCTTGTGTTTCCCATGCAGTGGCGTGCGAGGTACCGACAACATTTGCCACAGAAGAATCAATATACCAAATACCCGCCTGAACCCAACCTTCTTCTAAAACCAAAGACCAATAAAGTTCTGGCGGTTTACCTTTGTTGGACAAAAAATCTTTTAAATTCATATTAGCTGGGCAGCCCTATTAATATATCAGGTTAATGACGCATATATCCTGATTATTCCGGAACCAATACTCTCCTGCTTAATTATACTCACTCCTCCAATCTCACCAGTGTGGGTTACGTGCGGGCCGCCGCAAATTTCTTTAGAAAAAAAGTTACCATTTGGATCACCAACAGTATAAACTTTTACCTCTTTGCCATATCTTTCCGCAAAAAAGTGAAGTGCACCTTCTTTAATGGCATTTTCTAAAGATTTTATTTCAAAAGTCATAGGCAGATCTTTTTTGATTTGTTGATTAATCAAATCCTCCACCCCTTTCAACTGCTCAGGTGTTAACTTTGATGTGTGAGAAAAATCAAATCGCAATCTTTCTTTAGTAATATGGCTTCCTTTCTGGGAAACATGTTCGCCTAAAATCTTTCGGAGTGCTGCGTGCAAAAGATGAGTTGCCGTATGGAGTTTTGTGATATCGACATCGGACTTATTTTCGAGCCCACCCTTAAATATTCCCGAGGATGTCGTCCTTGAAAGCTCTTTGTGCTTTGCAAACTCCGATTCAAACTTATTCTTCTCCTCATCTGTAAAACTCATGCCGTTTTGGCGAAGTATCTCCAGTGTTAATTCCAAAGGGAACCCTTCTGTTTGATATAAGTCAAAAGCAAAGCTTCCGTTAATTTCTGTATTTTTGGAAACGGCTGCAGTTAACTTGGCAAGACCACGCTTAAGTGCTGATTCAAATTTACCGGCTTCAGTATTTAGGTTTTCCTCTATAAACTGCCAGTTTTTATCTATGTTGGGATAAAACTGTTTAAGATCTTCCGCAACATGGGAAACACTTCCACCCGAAATACCGCTTCCCAACAAATGGAAGTGAAACATGGCGCGTCTTATGAGTCTTCTTAGTGCATATCCTTGAAGTTTGTTAGATGGGATAACACCTTCTGCAAGTAAGTTTGCAGAGGCTCTAAGGTGGTCTGCAATTATCCTTATGCTTTTATCTTTACTACTGTCTCCGCCATAGTTTATCCCCGCTTCTGCTTCTATTTTTTTGATAATCCCCCGGAAAATATCAATTTTAAAAACATCCGGATCATTATTTAGCGCCGCAGATATTCTTTCTAGGCCACCTCCAAAGTCGACATTCTTTTGGGGAAGTTCTTCTAAGCTTCCGTCAGACAATTTTTTGTACTGCATAAAAACAGAATTTCCTATTTCCAAAAACTTTCCGCAATCACAGTTGGGATGACAAAACTTACCAAATTCGGAAGAGTGACTCACCGATTCAAATTCAAAAAAAACTTCCGAATCAGGGCCTCCTATTTCACCGTCAGGCATTTTTTCCGGGGCACCCGCTCTACTCCACCAGTTTTTGTCGGTTCCATAAAAGTGTATATGGCTTTCTTCTACTCCGAGACTCCTCCATATCGAAAAAGATTCTTCGTCCTTTGGAACACTGTCTATTCCAGCAAAAACCGTTACATGAAGTTTTTCTTTGGGAAGTCTAATCTCCTCGGTAAAAAAATTCCAAATCCAGGAAAGCTGCTCTTTTTTAAAATAATCACCAAACGACCAGTTACCTAACATTTCAAAAAAAGTTGTATGGCGATTATCCCCAACTTCTTCTAAATCTTGAAGTCTAAGCGAAGGTTGAGAGTCGACAACTCTTTTACCTTCAGGGTGCGTTTCTCCTTTTAGGTAGGGTACAAGTTGTTGCATTCCCGAAGAAGTAAAAAGTGTCGTCGGGTCGTTTTCCAAAACCAAAGGAGAGGGTGAAATAATTTTGTGATTTTGTTTTTTATAAAAGGCAAGATATTTTTCGCGAACTTCCGTCGTTGTCATGCGTAAATTATATAGCATTTAGGCAAAAAAAATAACCGCGGCGGTGTTTTTGTCGTCGCGGTTAGCTGATTCGTTACCTATCCAATAGGGCGGCAAAGTTCGGAATTGCTGTAATGGCTAAAACCGAAAGGCCTTTCAGGTAAATAATCATATACTCAAAATTGACGGATGTAATCAGGGTTGCAAAAGCTCCGCATACGGCAAAGACAAGCATCATAATTCCAACTCCCAACAGTCCGTATTTGAACTGGAAGAAGGAGAAAACGAGTCCTACCCCACCCATGATCAAAATCATAGCCTCAACCCCACCCAAATCAGTGCTTGGGTTGCCTGCGAGATAGTTGAAGTTATTGACCGCCAAAAGGACCAGAATCACGATCCAGCAAATTCCGGAAATCCAGTATGGAAACTTAATGTTCAAGGCTGACTCCTTAATTAAGAACTAATATGCTATGGGGATTATAACATTCAACCACCGTGGGTCTCAATTTTTTTGTTTTTACGAAGAATTTCCATAACAGAGGTAAGCTTCTCCGGCCTAATAAGACCTCCTCCTAAAATTGAATCTTCCAAGATACTGTTTAGCCTTTTAATAGCCTTTCTTAGATCAAAGATAACCAAAACTACCTGAACACCGACTATAACCAAAAGAAGAGTAAGACTTATTACAACCACAACCAAAAGTGTTTGAACTGAATCCATATTAGTTAACTATTATTTTACGCGAAACAGTACTCTCTTTACCAGAGCGTGATACTGCTTTCACCTTAACTTCGCCGGTCAACTTATCAATCCCTAACTCAACTTTAAATTTGCCGTTATCTTCAACCAACACAGGTTGATTATTAATTGTAATTTTGGCATCGATATCAGTAGTTCCAAAAACCAAAACCGTGTTTCCTATAATGCTTTGGTTTTCTTTTGGACTATCTAAAATTATTTTCGGGGGTGCTGTGAATTTGTAATATTGAAAACCCAAATAACCAATAATGAAAAGGGCAGCAATTCCCACACCAAAAACAAAAGTTGTTTTAGGCCCCCAAACCAACTTCCTATTAGCAACATCCGGTTTGGGATTAATTGCCAGTTTTTTAGGAGGATAATCTCTTTTTAAAACAGCAACAGTTGTAACTTCATCTAATCCTAGAGCGCCGGACATACTTTTTACAAAACCCAAAACAACCGGGAAGGCAGGTAGATCGTTCCAGGACTCGGATTCTATAGACTTCAAAAAACTTACTTTTATTTTTGTAGTTTCTTCCATATCAGCAATGGAAAGTTTTTTTTCGACACGGGCATTTTTTAATATCTCGCCGATTGTTTTCATAATGTTCTACATTGTACAAAATTCATCCTTGGAGATTCTTTGAATCGTTTAATCCCTCAACAGAATTTTGTATAGGTTATTCTTACTGCTGTGCGGGCGGTTGTCCGAATGAGGCAAGGAATTCTTCTGCATTTTGGACCAAAACATCTCTGGGTTTGCTTCCACCGTCACTGGGGCTTATTACCCCTGCAGCCTCCAGTTGATCAATTACCCTTGCAGCCCTTGAATAACCAATAGAAAGTCTTCTTTGCAACAACGAAGCACTTGCCCTTTCGTACTGGCACACAACTCTCACAGCTTCTTTAAACATGTCATCAACAGCTCCCTCTACGCCGGGAACTGTAACAGCGCCTGGTTTTGCACTTGTAGTTACTTCTTCTGTGTACTGAGGCGTAATTCCCTGATTTTTAATAAAAGACACAAGACTGTTTATCTCTTTGTCGTTTACAAAAGCTCCTTGGATTCTGAGAGGCTTGGCTTGTTCAGGGGGTAAATAAAGCATATCTCCTTTACCCAATAGTTTCTCGGCACCTTGTGTATCCAAAATAACCCTAGAATCTATCTGTGAAGAAACGGCAAATGCAATTCGGGACGGAACATTGGCTTTGATAAGACCAGTGATAACATCAACCGACGGCCTTTGAGTTGCAAGAACCATGTGTATTCCGGTTGCACGACTCATTTGGGCAATTCTTGTAATTGCATCTTCCACCTGAACAGGCGAGAAAAGCATAATATCCGCAAGTTCGTCTATAACAACAACAATATAAGGAAGTGCCTGAAACCCTGACATCTCGTTGTATGCTTCTATGTTTCTAGCTCCTGCTTGGGCAAATTGTTTATAACGCCTGTCCATTTCGTTCATGACCCAATTTAGAGCGTTTATAACTTTTTCCGGTTCGACAATTACCGGAGTTAAAAGATGTGGTATTCCGTTGTAACCCGTCATTTCTACCCGTTTTGGGTCAACCAAAATAAGCTTAACCTCAGTGGGCGCAGCCCTGAATAAAATTGATGCCAAAAAAGTGTTAATACAAACAGACTTACCAGATCCTGTTTGTCCCGCGATCAAAACATGAGGCATTCTGGCAACATCAGCAACAATAGCTTTGCCTGAAACATCAAAACCCAAAGCAACGGCAAGTTTTGATTTATGGCCCAACATCTCATCAGATGTCATCATCTTTCTTAGGCTTACAAATTCAGCGGATCTATTTGGAAGTTCTATACCTACAAGGTTGCGTCCGGGGATCGGGGCCTCGATTCTTATTGTTCCTGTAGGGGCCGAAAGAGCCAACGCTAAATCTCTTTCTAGAGATGTAATCTTGGAAAGTTTTGTTCCTAACGCAACCTCCAGGGCATACTGCGTAACCGCCGGTCCAAGATTAACTTCCACTACATGAGCTGTTATTCCAAAAGACTCCAGGGTCCTTTCGATTGTGTCGGCATTACCCTTAATATCTCCTCTTTCTGCTTTTCCGTTTTCTGCCTCACTTAAAAGATTTACCGGTGGATACTTCCAAATCATTTCTTCTCCGGGAACATTGCTAACCAATTTTTGCTCCAAGGGTTCGTGTGGAGTCGAAGCAGGAACTGCCGCTTTGACAGGTGCAGGTGAATGAGAGTTTATTGTTGGGTTAGAGCCCCCTCCCATAACTTTAATAGGACCACTACTCATGGGTTTGCCGCTTCCTCCAATTTTGATTTGGTTGTCACTTTTTACATAGCCCCCCGCAGTTTTGAAAAAGCCCTGTAAATACTTCATAACAACATCTATCGAGGTGTTAAAAAGTACAATAAGTCCTACAAAAGCAGACCCTAAAAAGACGATCGCAGCACCGACTCCTGTGATTAGTGCGGATATTGCTTCCCAAATTCCAATACCAAAAACGCCGGCTCTCCCCATTGCCATTACAGACACAAAAAACAGAAGCCCGCCCACAATAACATTGGGTTGCCCCAACGGAAACTTAAATTTAGAAACTAAAAATGCAAAAGATAATGCTATAAAAGGCAAAAATATTGAAGACCATCCGAAATATGTTGACAATAAATCGTTAAATCCGCGCAAAATAGCTCCTTGTTTGGAAAAAGAGATAAGAATAAGGGCGGCTAGTCCGAAAAAAAACACCTGGGCAATAGAAAAAGTAGTTTCTTTTTTGAGTTTTAGCTTGAATCCTCTCTTCGTAAATCTTTTTCTTTGCTTCATATCAGAGTCTGCAGTGTAAATGCATTGTACAGCTTACAAAAAGTTCTTCAAAGCTTCAAGCCTGTAATATTTTGGTCAAGTTTCTACAACCAAAGGAAGGATCATCGGGCGTCTGCCTGTTTTTTGGAAGAAATACTTTTCCAGAAAATCAATTGTGGTATTCCTTATAAAAAGTGTGTTGACTGCTTTCTTTCGATCGAGTACCTTTGCCAAATCACGAGCGGCGTCGTCTAAAAGACCTCCGTATTTTTGTTCGAAAACAAAGCCTCTACTAATTATTTCTGGCATAGCACTTAATACACCCTCGTTTCTGTCAAACTGACACATAGCTATAACCACCCCTTCTTTAGATAAAATATGTCTATCTCTTAAAACTGTGTTGCCAACATCGCCAATCCCAAGGCCGTCAACTAAAACTTCTTTTACCGTAATCTTTCCGAATTTTCTTGCAACCCCGCCAACAAATTCAACAATATCACCAGGTAAAAGAGCTAATATTTCTTTTTCTTCGGCACCCATACTTTGGGCTATAAGACCATAGGCTCTATTATGCCTGACAGTTCCACCAATCGGAATAAAATACTTAGGTCTAACTAACGCAAAAAGCATCTCGATATCCTTGATGCAACCATGTCCTGAAACGTGTAAATCTTCCTGCATGTCGTAATAATGAACGTCAACGTCCGATTCGATAAGTTTATCAACTAAAAAGTCTACATTGGCTTTACTCCCGGGAGGGGCCGGGTCGGCCGAAAAAATTACAACATCACCTTTGCCGATGGATAAAAAGTCATGATCTCCCAAACACAATCTATAAAGCGCACTTCCGGGCTGGCCGTAACTACCCGAGATTATGTACAAAACTTTATTTGCTGGAAGTCTTGCAGCCTGTTTTGGCTGAACAATTATATCTTTTGCTTGTGACATAAAACCCAAGTCTCTTGCTATTTCGGATTTTCTGACAATTGAACGGCCAATAAAACAAACTTTTCTTCCTGTTTTTGCAGCAACATTCAAAGTTTGCTGCATTCTACTTATGTTTGAAGAAATTGTGGTTAGATAGACTTTACCTTTAGCATCCCTAACAATAGGCTCTATTCTTCCTTCAATTTCTTTTTCGCTTTCAGTGTATCCCGGAGAGGTTGAACCCAACGCGTCCGAAGCAAGTGCAAGTGCCCCACCTGAAGCCAACACAGAAAGCTTTGCTACATCAAATGGACGTCCGTCAACGGGGGTCCAATCAAACTTATAATCAGGAACATGGAACATTTTTCCTTCGGGCGTATCGATACAAAATCCAACTCCGTCGGGAACCGAATGTGCAACTCTAAAAGGTGTTACTTTAAAAACTCCTAAAGTTAAAACATCGCGTTCCGGATCAAACACTTTAAGACTACCCTGAACCTCCGCATCATCTAGTTTTTCCTGGATAAAACCGGCGACCAACTTACTTGCATAAACCGTAGTTTTTACATCTTTTAAAAGGAAGGGCAGACCACCTATGTGATCTTCGTGTCCATGAGAAATTAAAATGCCGCGAAGTTTGTGAATGTTTTGTTTTATGTAAGAAAAATCAGGAATAACCAAATCCACACCAAACATTTCGGATTCGGGAAAACCCACGCCACAATCAACGACAATCATGTCGTTGCCATATTCATACACATACAGGTTTTCGGTAACCCCAGTTGTTCCCGAAAGTGCCACAAACTTAACACCCCCCGTTACTTTTGTAGTAACAGTGGCGTTTGCAACTTTTACATTTTCATTCTTCATATTTTTGTTTTGCGAAGAGATTTTCATATTCGAAGCATCTATATTGTAACCAATAATCGATTTAATTGGAATCCCGCAATAATTTTGACAGTTCAATAAAATCTTTTTTCTCCGCCTCAAGCACATTTCCGTTTCTAAGACTTGCGGCAGGATGATACATTGGGACCACCACAACTTTTCTATTATTAAATTCTACTTCGTACTTTTTGCCGTGTACCTGAGAAATGAATACATCCTGTAAAAATTTTCCCATAGAAAATCTTCCTAATGTAATAATTATTTTTGGATCGATTATTTTTATAATTTCATCCAGATACTTTCCGTATGCCGCTATTTCTTCTGGTAAAGGGTCTCTGTTTTCGGGCGGTCTATGGTGAACAACGTTTGTGATAAAAACTTTTTTTCTTTCGAGCCCTGCCAAAACTAAAAGTTTATCCAACAACTTACCCGCCTGTCCCACAAATGGTATCCCCTCCCTATCTTCATTAAAACCGGGACCTTCACCAATACACAAAATCTTTGCTTCGGTATTACCCGTTCCAAAAACAAGACATGTTGCCCCTTTTTTAAGAGGAAGAGTTTCGTCTTTCTCCATATCATTTTTTAGTTTGTGGAGTTTTTCGTATTTTTCGTGAACTTTACCCTTATTCATCTTCTATAAATTCTACCAACCCGTTTTCGGTATCATAAACAGCAAAATTATTGCCGTTAGTTATTGCACCAGGTCTAACTATCCTAATTCCATTTAGGATAGTATCGTCTTTGGAATGTCTGTGACCACAAAAGACGATATCGGTATCTATATTTTCAAAAAATTTTTTGACATCCCGAGGCCTATGAGTTATGCCTATATTTTTACCTTCAATATTTTCTAATAAGTATTCTGTTCCAAATTTTTTTGAATTAAGTTTTAGATTTTGTTCCAGGGTGGAATCTATGTCTGCGTTTCCTAAAACGGCATAAAGTGGAATACCAAAAGAGGTAACTTTATTTGCAGATTCCAAATTATTCCAATCACCGCAATGAATAATTAGACCGGCTTTTATTTTTTGTGCAAAACCCATTACATGGTTTAGATTTGTAATGTTTCCATGAGAGTCTGACATAATCAAAATTTTCATCTATGCATTTTAGCATTGCCACAACACATTGAATTAACTATGCCGTCACTGAGGCATAAACTGTTTAACATTTTGGGGGGTAACACTAACCTGGGTTGCTTTACCTTCTACCATAAGTCTGGCAACTTTTCGTACAACACCGTCTATATTTCTTTCCAGTGTACGAATACCTGCATCAAACCCTAGCGGTCTAACTATGTTTATCCAAACTTCGTCATCAATTGTAAGTGAGCCTTCGGGTAAACCTGATGCCTTGAGGGCATGGGGCAAAATATATTTTTTGGCAATAACAATTTTTTCCTGATCGGAATACGAAGGCATAGAAATAGGCTCAATACGATCCATAACGGCTGTAGCAATATTTGTAGTGTTATTGGCCGTTGCAATAAACAAAGCTTCCGATAAATCCACGGGGAAATCTATATAGTGGTCGGTGAACGCCTTATTCTGTTTGGGATCCAAAAGTTCCACCAAAACACCCATTATCGAGGCCCTGCCTTGTTCGGTAACACGGTCAATTTCGTCCAAAAGAATAACAGGATTTTTTGATTGGCAATCTCTTAGTGCTTTAATAATTTTTCCGGGTTCTGCTTCGGGATGCATTCTGGACTGTCCGCGAAGGTCTAAAGGATCTCCCATTCCTCCGAAAGGAATACGGGCAATAGGTCGACCCAAAGCCTCGGCAATAGAATATGCAATAGTTGTTTTACCTGTACCCACAAGTCCCACAAAACACAAAATTGGAGCTCTGTAGATATCTGCACTCTCGCCGCGTTCGGTTTTGAGTTTCATGACACTCATATATTCCAAAACCCTTTCTTTTAACTCGGCCAGTCCATAGTGGTGTTGCTCCAAAATTGTTGCAGCATTTGCTAAGTCCAAAATATCTTTAGTCCTTTTATTCCAGGGCATTATAGTTACCCAATCTATATATTTAACCATTGAGTCAAACTCGGGAAGAAAGGAGGGTGAATTAGTTAATTTAGCAAGTTGTCCTAGTCTGACAAGCACTCGCTCTCTAAGTTGATCGGGCATGTCAGATGCCTTAACTTTTTCTACTAAAACTGTTATTTCTTGTGCGGCAGTATCCATAAAAAATCAATCTTAAATTCTATTCAGTGTAGCACTTAAAAACTTTCTAATGAAGATTTATTCTAGAACCTAAGAACCTCAATTGTTAGCAATTGAGATGAATTAGATTCTGGAATGGCATACTCCAACAATAAGAAGTTCTACTTGCCACAAGGAGAATGTCATCTTCCGAAGTCACTACCACCACTCGAATTATTGTCTCCCATTAGTCTCGATGCCGGAAAATGAGGTCCCCCACTCGCGCCCCTGTCGGCCCTGTCAAAACTTCTTCCCCGTTGGAATCCGCCTCTACCACCACCGAATCCGCCTCTACCACCACCGCGTCCGCCACCAAATCCGCCTCTACCTCCACCGAATCCGCCTCGTCCGCCACCTCTTCCGCCTCTGTCACCAAATTTAGCTTGTCTTTCGGCTTTGATTTTTTCGTCCATTGCCGGATCCATATTCATACTAAGGTTTATTCTTCCCATATCGTCTACCTCTTTAACTCTAACCTGAACTTTTTGTCCAATACTCACCACATCTCCTGCGTCTTTAACAAAACCTTCCTGACCCATATCGGAAACATGGACCATTCCGTCTTTGCCGGGAAGAATATTCACAAAAGCTCCAAAAGACATAAGTCTTACTACCTCACCCTCGTAAATCTCTCCGGGTTGAACAACTTTGGCAAACCCCTCTACAAAGCTTACTGCTTGCTGCATCTTATCCGGATCAACTCCTGAAACCGCAACACTTCCGTCATCCTCTACATCTATCTGACAACCTGTGTCAGCCATAAGTTTTTTGATATTCTTACCAGAAGGACCGATAAATTCTCCAATCTTTTCGACAGGAATCTTAACAACTTTAATCTTAGGGGCAAACTGAGAAACGGCTGTTCTTGGGGAAGATAGAGTGTCTGTAATTGCTTTCATCACTTGCCCTCTCGCGTCTTTTGATTGTTCGAGCGCTTTTTCCAAAATCTCTTTAGTTAAGTTGAGAGTTTTAACATCAAGCTGAAGTGCTGTGATACCTGCTTCTGTTCCTGCAACTTTAAAGTCCATGTCGCCGTTAAAGTCCTCTATTCCCATAATGTCTGAAAGGACTGCAAATTCTTTTTCGCTTTCGATAATAAGTCCCATGGCAATTCCGGCAACCGGAGCTTTTATGGGAACTCCAGCGTCCATCAAAGAAAGAGTAGAGCCTACGACCGATGCCATAGAGGTAGAGCCGTTGGAACTCATAACTTCTGAAACAACTCTTATTGTGTAAGGAAATTCGTCTTGTGAGGGAATTACAGGAACAAGTGCGCGTTCTGCAAGTGCACCGTGTCCGATTTCTCGTCTTCCGGGGTTTCCAAATCTTCCTGTTTCTCCACTGGCATAAGGAGGCATTGAATATTGATGCATATATCTCTTTTCTACCTCACCCTCGGCGGATTCCAAAAGAAGCCCCATTGATTGGGCTCCGAGTGTGGCAACTGACAAAACGTGTGTCTGACCTCTCTTGAAAAGAGCTGATCCGTGAACTCTGGGTAAGTAACCCACTTCTCCCGAGAGTTTTCTAACTTCTGTAAGTTTTCTGCCGTCCGGTCTTACACCTTTTTTAAGAATTTGTTCCCTTATGTAGTCTTTCTTCATATGGTCCAAAATCTCGGGAATCCACTTTGCATCTTCTTCTGTAACGTTGGCGATTACCGCATCAATAAGATCCTGCATTTCCGTGGATCTTCCGTTTTCTACATGGACCAAACTTTCTACAACTCCGGAGATTTTGTCTCCCGCTAATTTTTTAACTTGTTTTTCAAGTTCTGCACTCGGGCCTTCTACAACATAAGTCTCTCTTTCGCGCCCTGCTTCTTTAGAAAGATCTTCGATTAGTTTGAGTACTGCTTTTGATTCTTTCTGAGCAAACTCAACACCTTTTACTATTTGCTCTTCTGTAACTTCATTTGCTCCCGCCTCGATCATAAGCACTGCTTCCTTTGTTGAAGAAACTGTTAGATCCATCAAAGATTTTGCCATATCCTCGGTTGTAGGATTTACTTTGTATTCACCATCTACAAGACCAACGGACAAAGGAGCAACAGGACCTTTCCAAGGAAGCGAAGATACATGAACCGCTGCCGAAGCTGCGATGGCACCTAGAATTACCGGGTCGTTAACCATATCTACGGCCAAAACAGTAACAATTACCTGAACTTCTTTTTTGTAAGTTTTGGGGAAAAGAGGCCTAATAGATCTGTCTATAAGTCTTGCAGAGAGAATCTCTTCGTCTGTTGGCCTACCTTCTTTTTTGACCCACTTACTGCCCTTGATTCTTCCTCCTGCATAGAGTCTTTCCAGATATTCTACGGAGAGTGGAAAATAATCAAGCTCCATCTTAAGAGGTGCCGAAGCAACAGTCGCCAAAACAACTGTTTCGCCCATTCTGGCCAAAACAGCACCGGCTGCTTGTTCTGCAAGTTCACCTGTAGTTAGCGTTAGAGTTCTTCCTCCGAGATCTAGTGTTTTTGTAATCTTCTTCATTTATTTTTATAAACAAGCTTTGCTTATTTGGGGTAAGCTGGAGATTGTATTCTGAAGTCCCGCCGTTGCGGGACACCATCTTCAACCTCTAACCTACAGTTTATATTTTACTTCTCTAATTTTAATTCCTCAATAAGCTTTTTGTATCTTTCTTCGTCTCTTCTTCTTAGATAGTTCAAAAGTCTTCTCCTTTTGGCAACCATGGAAAGCAAACCACGCCTTGAATGAACGTCCTTTTTGTGCTCCTTAAGATGTCCGACTAGCTTCTCTATTTGGATAGTAAGAAGCGCAACCTGAACCTCGGGCGAACCAGTGTCGCCTTTTTCGCGGGAGAACTTTTTGATAATGTCTTGTTTGTGATCTTTGGCTAGTGCCATAGGTGTCTTTAAGACTAATCTGTCATGATATTCAAAGTAGGCTTATTTCAAAGCTAACCTTGAGTACATCTTGGGTATTTTAACACAGATCACGCTCAGATTCAAAGAGGATATTTTACCGGCCATTTACCACAGTCTGAAAAGCATTAATTAGGGGTTGTATTTTTTCTTTCATAACATTAAATCTACCTTTGGAATAGTCGTGCCTGGAATCAAAAGTCGACAAATCTACTCTAAAATCTTCCATGTCACGAGTTCCATATTCAACTGTGGAAATAGACATCGCTCTAGGCAAAGATCTTTCATTTGGTATAGAAGACATTACCTTGTTGCTGTCGATAAAAGCAATACTCGCTAATTTACCATTTACAGGGTCAAATCCAACTCTTACGAGATCTCCTTCAACCTGTGCAAAGGGTATTTCTTTTATTTGTTCTGCATCAATTCCATCTTTTAACTGTCCCATTTCTATAAAAAACGGGTTTGCAGAAGTTCCGGTTGCTCGAAAAAAATATTCTTTTCCGTTTACATTAACGGCCTCGCAGCCGCCGTTGTACGGACCTTTTTCTTTGAAATTAGCAGCTATTTTACTTCTTATAGCAGTTAGGGCGTTTTCCAAATTTGGCATTAGAGCTCTGTCGGCAGCTCTTTCTGCCGCTTCTTTCTCTAACGCAGCTTGTTCCGCTTTATCTCTTTTTTCTTGTTCGTCTCTTATTGGTCTAACAGCTTTGCTAAGTCTTTCTGCCATTACATCAAAACTTTCGGTCATACTATATCTTAGCGTAAATTATGAAGGAGGTTCCTTAACCTTTGTTTTCCGAGAAAGATTCGGGCTGATTAGAGGTTGAACCTTTAAAAACTTTTGGCTGCAGCCAGTCGTCGGGGGGAGTGATATCAGCCTCACTTTCATTTGTTCCTTCAAGGTCTACCGAGTCGTTTTCGTCAAAAACCGGCGGCATGGGCGGCATTTGTTGCATCTTTGGAAGTTTAATTCCGGGCATTATTGGCATTCCGGGAATTGCACCGGGCGGGAAATTCATAGGGCTAAGTTTATTCTTGGGCATCCTTCTACCTCCGCTTCTTAGCAAAAAGGCAAATGTTTCAAAGGTTTCTGCGCGAACTTCCGAGCTTTCAAAATGAGAGCTACCTTCTTCTATTCCCATTATTAAGTTTGTTGCTATGTCGGGGTCTATTGTAAACTCATTTGTTTTAACCAAGTCTGCAACTATTTCGCTGGTTGAAGACCCGGGTTTTGATAACGAAATCACATCCTTTGCAGATGATAAGACTCTGGTTCCAATGTGAACGATTTTGCTTACGTTAAAGTCAGGTGCAGTTAGAATCGGAAAATGTGTTTCGTTTGCTCCACCTATCAAAATAACTAAGTCAGCAGACATTCCTGAATAATTAAGATTCAAATTTTCTTTTTGGGGAGCACCAAATCCGACTTTAGGAACCACCGTTAGTTTAAACTCTCCGTTTTCTATATCGTAGCTTACTTTTTCTATATTGGTTGCGTCGTACCCGGCAAACCGAATAGTCAGGTTTTTATTGCCGATTTCGGAGACTATTTTATTGACACCTATTAGTCTATTGAATCCGACAGTCATGGGACTGGGGCAAACTATAGCGGTTTCTTTTTTATCTCTCATCGAAAGATACAAAGAAAGTCCTGCCGCAACTTGGTCAAAATACGGTTTTGTAGGCAAAATAACGAGTACGGAAGAAGACGATTCAATAAGCTGAGAGAGTGTATTATCCATTAAAAAATTGGGGCAGATTACTTGGCAACGGATACTAACACGTCGCCTATGGCAAAATCAAGCTGTGGTTCGAGTATTACTCCAAACTCCTCACTCTGACCAACAGAAGAAATTTCTTGTTTTCCCTTGCGAACGGAGACAGCTTTAGCCTTGCCTACTTCTTTATCTCCTCTTGTAACTATGATCTGATCGCCTTTATTGATTCTTCCGTTTATCACTTTGGATCCGGCTACTTTTTTATTGTCGAAGGGGAAGATTGCCAATATTTCTGCTTTTCCTGTCTCTACAACCTTACCCCGTTTCATAATATCTTCGAGTTCTTTAAGAAGCTCATAGATAATATCAAACTTGGATATTGTTATTTTTTCGGCCTCCGCCAACTTTATGATACTACCCGGTATTTTTAAACCAAACGAAAATACATAGGCATTACCTGTTTTGGCATTAATAATGTCAGATGAAGTTATTTCTCCCACACCGCTATCAACAACTACAACTTTATCGGGCAAAGACGCAATTATTGCCTCCAATGAACCTGCGTTGTCTGCTTTTAGAATTAAAGGAATTTCATCGTCTTTAAGACGTCTTAAATCGAAAATGCCTTTTGTCTTTACCTGTTCAACCGCTTCACTTTTTTGAGAGTTGTTGCCGATCTTGGAACCGACTTGTGGGACTTTTGTAAATCCAAATACCCTAGCCGGGAATCCAGGACCAACTTCTTTTATGTTAGATCCTTTGTCATCTATCAAAGCCCTTACTTTTGCCTCGTCCTGATCAGCAAAAATTGTTGATCCCACCTTTATATTTCCGTTTCTTACGACAACTGTCGCAAATGAACCCATATTATCTTTTCCAGATTCAATGACAACCCCCTCTATCGGTGAGTTTGCATCTCCTTTTATTTCCGACACTTCGGCCATAAGAGTAAGCATGTCTATAATTTCATCTACACCCTGTCCGTTTCTGGCCGACACAGAAACAAAGGGGATGTCCCCGCCTCTACCTTCAAAATAAACCTCCTCTTTTTCAAGTTGTCCTTTAAGAGCTTCGGCACTCACACCCGCAACATCTGCTTTGGTTCCTGCAACAACAAACGGAATCCCAGCGTCTCTAATAATTTGCAATGCTTCTTTAGTTTGCGGAGCAACGCCATCATCCTGAGCTACAACCAAAACGGCAATATCTGCAACTTTGGCACCTCTTCCTCTCATTTTGGTAAAAGCCGCATGGCCCGGAGTATCTATAAAAGTAATCTTTTTACCTTCTTTGGTTTCTATTACCGAGGCTCCAATTGCCTGAGTAATTCCTCCCGCTTCACGAGAAGCCACATTTGTTTTTCTTAATGTGTCCAAAAGTGTTGTTTTTCCATGATCAACATGCCCCAAAACAACTACAATAGGGGGTCTTTGAGTAATTTCTTTTTTTGCTTCCATATGTTTTTTCCAAAACGGAAGCCGGAGAATCTAATTTAGTTAGAAGAAGAATTGAAAGTTTTCATTTTATTTTTCTTCAACTGTATCCGCACTTCCACTATCCTCGGATTTTTGATCCGACTGGGCATTTTCACTAACAGCTTCTTTTTTCTCGGCTTTTTCAAGTTCCGATTCGGCCACTTTTTCTTCTGCTTTTGGCTCCTCTTCTTTATCTTCTTTTGCATCCTCGTTAGCCGCAGGGCTTTGTCCGTTACTTTCTACTTCTATTCTGTAACCCGTAAGTTTGGCCGTAAGTCTAACATTTTGGCCGTCTTTACCGATAGCCATAGAGAGTTGATCTTCGGGAGCCTTTACTTTGGCAATTTTCTTATCGCTATCAAGACTTACTTCCAAATTTTCTGCCGGAGAAAGTGATGCTTTAATAAGCTCACTAAGATCGTCACTCCAAGAAATTACATCCACTCTTTCGCCGCCAATTTCGTTTGTTACAGCCTGCACTCTAACTCCTTTTTGGCCTACACAAGAACCAACCGGATCAACACCTGTTTGGCTGGAGAAAACCGCAATTTTGGTTCTGACACCCGATTCTCTGGCAATGGCTTTTATTTCGACAGATTTGGAAGAAATTTCCGGAACTTCTCTGGCAAAAAGTTTCTGAACAAAATCAGGATCGGCTCTGGAAAGAATAACTTCTCTTCCTCTTGGGGTTTCGGTTATAGATTTAATAAGGAATGAGAGTCTTTGATTAAGGTTTAATCTTTCGTTGGGAATTCTCTCATCAACAGGCATTATGGCCTCGGTTCTACCCAAGTCGACTCTAACATTGGGACCGTCAAATCTTAGAATAAGCCCGGAAACGAGTGATCCAACTCTTTCTTCGAATTCTTCCATAATTGCACCCTTTTCAGCTTCTCTGATTTTTTGGTGAATAACTTGTTTGGCAGTTTGGGCTGCGATTCTACCGAATCCGGGAGGGGTAACATCCTTTCTTTCTTTTTTGGCTTTGGAAATATCCTCCGGCGTCGCATCTTCAGCAGGAAGGGGCCAAGCAAAGACTCTTGTTTCGCCGCTAACAGGGTCAATCACAGCTTCGTAGTCAAACGAGTCAACATCCTGACCCATTTCTTTGGCATCACGCCTGTAAGCGGCGATGATTGCCTGTTGAATTGTTTCTAATATAACATCAGGATCCAAGCCTCTTTCGGAAGCTATTGCCTTTAATGCTTGTGAGAATTCTGTTCTTGGCGTATTCATATTTTTATATTTCGCTTCAAGCTTTGCTTAAAGCTCATGCTCTCTCCGCTTTGCGGATCGCGTAAAAAAAATGGCGGGACCAAGCCCACCAAATCCCAAAATCTAAATCCGATGCTAATTTTATCCTAAACCAGCCTCTGAAGTCAACCCAGGTTCAAATCACAACTCGTTGAAAACAACGCAACAAAATGCCAAAATGGAATCTATGAAGAGTGATCTTAAAAAAGCAATATTCGCTTTTATTGGAATAGCTCTTTTGGCTGCGGGAACGATATTTGGAGTTATAGCTACCCAAAATAAAGTAATTTTCACTCAAAAGGCCGCGCCCACAACTGCCGAGAGAATCGCAGAGATTGCCAAAAGCCTTGGTGAAAATCAAATCCAATATACGGAATCTTATTCATCTACAAACTTAGGTTATAGCTTAAATTTTAATAAAAATTATTGGAGCGCAGCCAAAGGAACAGACTTGGGAAATAGAGATCTTAAAAATTTAAGTTTCAATATGAACTCAGGAACAGGACTCGCCAAAGTTGACTTCCAAACCTTTGGAAGCGATGACTTGGCAAAAAAGATTACTTTGGGTAAAACAAAAGTTTCAGCCAATGCAGACAATCTTGATGCTTTAGCCTCGGGCATTGCAATGTCTAATCCCCCCACATCCAAACTGAGAATACGAAGAAACGGTAAAGATTATTACAAATTTACATACAACACCACATTTTTAAACCAAAGAATCACCTACTATACATATGTAACGATAAACGGAGCCAGTTACTATTCTTTTACAGCAAAATATCCTAGTTTTGGAGAAGGGTCTGCAATGGCCGAAAACTTTATAGATTCTTTTACATTTTTACCGGACAAAGCCGATGTAAAAGGTGCAAGCGCCACAGCTTTCCCCACATCCGCTTTGGATGAGTCAAAGATAGTTGAGTTGACAAAACCCTCTGTTGTAGAAATTGCTCACATTTACTGCAACAACATTAATATCAGCGACACCAGCGGACTTCGCTTTTTGAAACCAGCTTATAAATACTGCGATGGGGCACTCGGTAGCGGATTTGTAATCAACAAAGACGGTTTTATAGGTACCAACGGACATGTAGCCGTTCAATACCCGGATGCCTCACTTGTCCAAGGGCTTTTAGATCAAAACCCTTTAAGTGAAAGTTTCTTCATAGATCTTGTTAGGGAGCTTGTTCTTTTACAAAACGGTCAAGAAATTTCGGAAGATCAAGCTAAAGTCCTTCTCACCCAGGCTTCAAGCGACCCAACATACTTTGAAGCGTTTGTGACTTTGGTTTATAAAATGATTCAGCAAAAAGTTATGGCAGTAAGTGTTGGTTCAGAAAAACACTTTGTAAAACTGGCAAACGACCCCATTGTTATAGACGGATCAAAAGCAAAGACCGATTTTATGTCGGTGATAACACCAAGTGAAACTGTTAAAGAAGCCAAACTCATTTCGTTTAACTATCCTAATCAATTATCAATGGAAACAGTACTTAACAACAAGAAAGAAACGGGGTCTGATGTCGCAATTATAAAAATCACAGACCCTGGCAAGCTTGTTTTTCCCTCCGTTACCTTGGGAACTTCTGAAGGTTTAAAGGAAGGCTCGGAAGTAATTGTAATAGGCTATCCGGGACTCGTTTCCGGTAATTCATCGGATTCTTTGGTTAATAAAAAATCTTCCGCCACACCAACTGTTACCAAAGGAGTAATTTCTGCAATCAAAAACGATCAAGGGGGATTAAAACTAATTCAAGTTGATGCATCAATTGATCATGGTAATAGCGGCGGTCCGGCATTTGACAACAAAGGTAACGTAATCGGTATTGCAACATATGGCATTGGTAGTCAGAGCGGAAACTACAACTTTTTAAGAGATATCGAAGATCTTAAAAAACTTGCTACAGACAACTCTGTTGCAACGGACCCTTCTCCAACATACATAGCTTGGGCCGAAGGATTGGGATATTTTTGGAGAGAGCACTATAAACAAGCGGTGGCGCCATTTGACAAGGTTGAGGCAAGTTACCCGATTCACCCGCTTGCAGCAAATTATGTAACAGACTCCCAAGAGGCAATTAAAAAAGGTCAGGATAAAAGTGATTTTACTTTTCTTCTTACCCACGACAGCCGAACTCAAATAATATTTGTGGGGTCGATATTTGGAGTTGTCGGGTTGGGGTTTGCTGTATTCACCATTATCAAAAAGCGAAAGGCATCAACATCAACACCCACCACGGTTAATCAAAATCAGCAGCAAATACAAACTGAACAAACACCGGCCCCTACTATGCAAACACAGGCGGTTTCGCAACAACCGATAGCGCCCACACAACCTGTTTATAATCCACCTGTAGAAAAGGCTCCGTACAAAAATACGGTTTAGTTTAAAGCCCTGAAGCCTCAAGATCTTCTATTAACTTTTTCTGATTTCTGTCCAATTTCTCCGGAACCATAACATTGATTTTTATATACTGATCACCCTTTCCTCTTCCTTGCAAACGAGGTACACCATGTTCCCGAAGCCTCATGGTTGTTCCGGACTGAGTTCCTGCTCTCACTCTTATTTTTACATCACCATCAATTGTAGGAACTTTAATTTCTCCGCCAAGCACGGCCAAACTAAAAGGAACTGCAACCGCCACATAGACATCGTCATTCTGCCTTTCGAAGACATCGCTTGGTTTGACACTAACCGACAAGTTAAAGTCTCCAAAGTTTATTCTTGCGCCGTCGTATATACCCGCAGGAATTTTTATCTTCCTTTTTTTGCCGTTTATTGAAACTTCTTTACTAACACCTTTGGCAGCTTCCATAAAATCTATTGTTATGGAATATCTAGGAACCTGACGTGCTCTTCCGCCAAACGGGCTTGCCCCCCCAAAAAAACTTTCGAAAATATCAAATGGATCACCAAATCCCCCTTCACCAAAAGGGTTTGCCCCACCTTGTGAATATGTGTAGGTGAACGGACCATACTGTCCGCCATTAGCTCCTCCAAAAGGATTTCCCCCTCTAAAACCTCCTCCGGGGGAGAAGGCATCGCTACCATATTGGTCGTAAGCTTGTTTCTTTTGGGGGTCCGACAAGACCTGATAAGCCTCGTTGATTTCTTTAAACTTTTTTTCTGCAGGAGCTTTGTTGTCTTTGTGCCTGTCCGGATGCCATTCCAAAGCCTGTTTTCTGTAAGCTTTTTTAATCTCATCTGCAGATGCGGTTTTATCCACACCCAAAGTTTTATAGTAATCGGTGTTAGCAGCCATATATTTATAGTGCTAATTATAGTATAAAAAATCTATTCTTTGAAGTTAGTTGCTTCTAATTTCCTTGGGCACAATGCTTGTCTTTTCGACAGCCTCTACAAGTCTATTGAATTTATTAAAAGCAGCTCTTGCTCCTACGACAGTGTCCAAAAGCTCCTCGACCAGCGCATTCTCATCCTCCGTGGTCATGTCTAAACCTTCTGTAATAGAGTCGTATTCTTCGTAGAACATATCCAAGGAAGTTTTTTCTTCCGGAGTAAGTTTATCTTCCGCAAATTGATGGAAAATCATCTCGCGTCCTAAAGATTGCCAAAATTTTTCTTCGTTCATTGTTAAGATTGTGGTCTATTTAAAAGTCTGGCTAAATTAAAATCCGTCAATTGATCTAGAAGCTGATATGCTTCGTAAGCTCCCTCTACCTGTTCCATCGTCTGGTAATAAACACTTTCACCTTCTCTGGAGTGAGGCTCAACATCACCTAGTGTATCAAGATAAATTTCCTGGTGCCTTTCTATTAAAAATCTTTGATGCTCGGTAAGAGTTAACTCGGCGGCACTTACTGCTATAACCATATCTTCCGCCAAGAATTCTTTCATAGGGGTATTCTATCACTTCGGATACTTTCTAAAATGTCGATGGTATAATTTGAGTATGGAACCGGAAGAACTAAGTGAAGTTCTAAAAGCCTCCAAGGGGTCTTTTAAAACCCAAAAGATGACACTTCAAAAGTCTGTTGATATGGGAGAATACAACCCGGACTACTTGTCCACTTTTCCGGAATGGCATGAGCTTAGTAAACATATTCAATTTCAGTTCATTCAAAATGCCATGGAAAACAGGAGGCACCAACTTCTTTCCCAATACGCATCAATTAGTAATGTCCTCGACTTTAGACTTAAACCCGAACTTAAACAGACTTTGGAAAACATTCACAAGCAGCTTAAAAAAATTGATGACGACTTCGAAGAAATCTCTATGGAGTATTTTAAATAAAATTAGCTAACAACCTCGCCCTCTTCTACTTTCTCGTTCTTTTTGTCACCATCTTCACTTGAAGCGTCCTCTTTAGATTCACCAGATGATTCCTGTCCCCCCTGCGATGAATCTTTAGAACCATACATAGCCTGGCCAACTTGGCTTAGGGTGTCACTTAAATCTTTTGTGACCTCTTCTATTTGTTCTTTAGTTGAGTCTTCCTTTGCGGAGATTTCTTTAACATTTTTAAGTTTTTCTTCTACTTTTTCTTTGACATCGGCCGGAACTTTGTCTCCTGCATCTTTTAGGGCCTTTTCTGCTGTTGCAACCATTCCGTCCGCACTATTTTTTGCTTTAATGATGTCCGCTTTCTTTTCGTCCTCTTCTTTGTGCTTCTCCGCTTCTTCCTGCATTCTTTTAATCTCGTCATCGGACAATCCCACAGCACCTGTAATCTTTATGTTCTGGGTTTTGTTGGTAGCTTTATCTTTTGCCGTAACTGTTAGTATTCCGCTTGCGTCCATATCAAAAATAACTTCTACTTGTGGAACTCCTCTGGGGGAAGGCGGAATACCATCTAGAATAAAGGTTCCCAATGTTTTATTGTCGGCACTCATCGGGCGCTCACCTTGAGTAACAACGATCTGTACTTGCGTTTGATTGTCTGCAGCCGTTGAAAAGACCTCTGTTTTGCTTGTTGGAACAGTTGTGTTTCTGGGAATCATTGGAGTTGCAACGCCACCCAAAGTTTCGATTGCTAAAGTTAGAGGAGTAACATCGAGTAAAAGTATATCTTTAACTTCGCCACCTAAAACTCCTCCTTGGATTGCCGCACCAACAGCTACTACTTCATCGGGGTTTACTGATTGGTTGGGATCCTTTCCAAAAAAGTTTTTTACTTTTTCTACGACTTTGGGCATACGGGTCATGCCTCCGACCATAACTACTTCATTAATATCGTGTGCATCAAGCTTGGCATCTTTAAGTGCGGCCTGGACAGGTTTGATTGTTTTTTCTATAAGCTCCTCAACCAGACTCTCCATTTTGGCGCGCGTAAGCTTCATCGTTAAATGAAGAGGTTGTCCGTCTTTTTGTGTAATATACGGTTGGTTAACTTCTACTTCGTTTGCTGCAGAAAGTTCGATCTTTGCCTTTTCTGCCGCATCTCTAACTCTTTGGTACGCTTGTGTATCGGCCTTAAGATCCACACCATTTTCTTTTTTGAACTCGGAAACTATATAGTCAACAATTTTGGCATCAAAATCATCTCCACCTAGATGCGTATCTCCGTTTGTAGATTTGACTTCAATAACACCGTCGCCAATTTCTAAAATCGAGATATCAAAAGTTCCTCCGCCAAGATCGTAAACCGCAATTTTTTCTGCATTCTTTTTATCTAAACCATAAGCTAAAGCAGCTGCAGTTGGCTCGTTGATGATTCTTTCTACTTTTAGCCCTGCAATTTCTCCTGCTTGTTTTGTTGCCTGACGCTGCGCATCATCAAAATATGCAGGAACTGTAATAACTGCCTGTGTTACCTCTTCTCCAAGATATTTTTCGGCATCTTTTTTGAGTTTCATAAGAACTCTGGCACCAATTTCTTGAGGAGTATAGGTTTTACCCTCTACATCGATATCCGCCATTCCGCCCTTGCCGCTTATTATTTTGTAAGGAACCATATCAACGGTTCTTTTGACTTCGCCATCGGTAAACCTGCGACCCATAAGACGTTTTGCAGAATAAACAGTGTTTTTGGCGTTTAGAATCATTTGTCTCTTGGCAACATCCCCAACCAGGTTTTTGACAGGTTCGACAATAGAAGGGGTGGTGTTTCGCCCTGTATCGCCTGCAGATATAACCACGGGTCTTCCGCCTTCCATAACAGCAAGGCAAGAATTTGTTGTTCCTAAATCTATTCCAATAATTTTTCCCATAATTTCTTTTAGTTGTTCATTTTAGACACTTTTACTTTGGCATGTCTAACAACCGTTCCGTCTTCGAACTTCCACCCTTTCATGGCAACTTCCGAAACTTTAGCGGTACCCCCACTATTATCGCTCGACTCAGCTACCACTTCAATAACCTCCATATCGTTTTCGTCAAAGTCACTTCCTACACCGGGATTAATTTCTTTTAATCCTTCCTCCGTCATTACTCTTTTAAATTCTCCCAAGCTTATAGCCAAACCTTGATCATTTAAATGGCTTTGAGCACTTTCCAGGCCATCATATACTGTCAAAAGTTTTAAAATAAGCCTCAAAGATACAACTTTTTCTACAGTTTGCCTGTCCCTTTCTACTCGTTTAACCAAGTTGTCGTAATCTGCAAGAGTTCTTGCAAGTTGCGACTTAAGTTCTAACAGTTGATTTTGCAAAAGACCGGATTCGTTATTTATCTCTACTTTGTCTTGTGCCGTTTTTTTTACTTTTGCCATCTTATTTTATTTTATATACAAAACTCTGTCTATTGATTTGCAACTTCTTGAATTAAGTTTCCAAAATATCTAAGTACAGGAATGACCGATGCATAGTTTGCCCTAGCAGGACCGATAACTCCAAGCGCTCCCGGTCTGCCGCGAACAGTAAAATGTGTGGAAACAATACCTGTCGGCGCTAGTCCTGGAATGCCAAGTTCTTCTCCAAACAAAACCTCCAGAGGGGATGCTGATTGGAATCCAAAAAAAAGCCTATCAAGTTTGTCCATCTCGTTCATTATCGAAAACAGATCTTGGCAAGCCTGAATATCGGAAAATTCAGGATTTTGAAAAACATAACTGTGCCCTGCTTGCCAAAATCTTTCTTTTTTACCCCTTTGAGCGGAAGGGTCTTTTAGAGCAGCAACCGCAAGCGATCTTGTTCTCGACGCTAATGCCTTGGTTGCCTCGTCCATCAATTCGTCAACATCGTCTCTGGAATCCCAAACTTCTTCTTTTGCCTTAACTTCGTCGACTAAGCTCATTTGTTTTTCTTCCATAAGTTGATTGATGTAGAATTTCATTGCAGAAGGGGAAGGAATTCTACCTGCCGAAGTGTGGGGTTGCCTAAGATATCCCGAACGGGTGAGAGCAACCATTTCGTTTCTGATTGTTGCAGGTGAGATCCCTAAATTATATTTTTTATCAAGCGCTTCACTACCGACAGGTTCTGCTGTTTCTATATATTCATCAATAATAGTTTTAAGAATTTGTGTTTGTCTGGAAGTTAGTCCGTCTGTCATACTTAGCAGTATATTAAAGCGAGTGCTAACGGTTGTCAAGTACTTATTTTAAGGCTAAAAATAGGCTATTGCTCTTGGGTATCACCCGTTAGCGGACTGACAGGTTCTTCTTCTTTTGGCATTCCGGGCAAAATTCTCTGAACTAGGAATTTTTTGACAAGATTTAGAAAATATTTGGTTTCTTCCACTCTTAGAAGCAAGGATGTTCCTATATAAACCAATGCCCCCGCCACAAAAGTTAGAAGTGTTAGAACCGTCAAATTAACCGTATACCGTGTATCTAGAACAAATCTTTCAAAAGGAAATGTTGAGGTTACATCTATTCCGCTCAAAAAAGAAAGTCGTTTGATCCAAACCGACTTATCAAAAATCCTAATCAAGAAGTACATCACCCCTCCGGATATTAAAGCACTCGACATTATTTTAGCTAAATGCAAAAAGAAACTTCTGGTTAGGATAAGGCCAATTCTTTTATTAATTAAAACTAAAAGTATTATTGATTCGACTATCGTACTAAAAGAAAAGGCTGCCGCAAGCCCCCAAACGGGTAGTCCTATACCTTTTATTAAGAAGATATCCCCGACGATCAAAAGCCCCAATCCTAAAAATGATATTTTAACCGGTGTTTTTGTGTCGTGGAGGGCAAAAAAAGCTCTTGCCAAAATTGACATTAGAGTTTGAGAAGCAACCCCCATTGCGTACACAGAAAGCACCACGCCCGTTTGAACTGTTGCTTCCCAGTCAAAAATTTTCGTTCCGTAAACCAACCTAACAATTGGAATCCTTAAAGTGATTAAGGCAGCGCTGATTGGGAGCGTAAAAAAAAGTGCTTGGTAAATGGCAGTTGTCAAAACTCTCCTAAACTCTTTTGTATCGCCGTCCACTCTGGACAAAAGAGGTAAAACCGCCTTGGCCAGAGAGGTTCCAAAAAGTGTAACCGGTAAAAGTTGGAGAGTGTTTGCAAATATATAATAGGTGTAAGAAGCCTGAGAAATTATTGAAGATAAGAAAAGTTCAGTAGTCTTACCAATCTGATCAAAGGCTAAATCGATAACTCTAGGGAGGGCAAGCTGAGAAACTTTTACCACCCCTTCGTCCTTTTTAAAGTCCCAAACAAAGCGGAATCCAAGTTTCCTCGACAAAGGGTATTGAATCAAAAAGTGGGCAAGGGCTCCTATAACTACACCGATAGCAGGGGCTTCGAGTCCAAAATATGGCTTTAGAAAAACAGTACCTAAAATTATTCCCAAATTGTAAAAGAGAGGAGCCAACGCAGGTACCAGAAAACGCCTTAAAGACTCCAAAACACCGGTAAGAACATAGCTTATTACAAAAAACCCTTGTGCGGCGAAAAGAATCCTGGCCAAAATCGATATTTGCGAAATCTCAGAACTGTCAAAACCGGGAGCTATAAAAGTATAAATTTGTGGAGCCCATATTCCCAAAATCGTAGCCAATACTAAAAACAGCGAAAGCCCTATTGTTACAACTCTACCTGCAATCTCCCAGGCACGTCTGGGTCCATCTTTTAGGGCTTTTGTGAAAACAGGAATGAATGCGCTGGAAAAAGTACCAAAAACCAAGACTTCAAAGATAGTATCCGGCAATCTAAATGCGGCAAAAAACAGCGATAAATCTTCAGGAGTAAAAAAATTAGCCAAAACTCTCTGTCTAACAAGGCCCAAAAGGCGCGAGGCGACTATCATAATCATTATCAAGGAGGCGGCAGAAAGAACATTATTCTGCTGGGAGTTCAGAATTTTTTTTCCTTTAGCAATGAGGTCGTTCATTTATTGTAAACTATAGTATTTTAATATCAGGCCTTTTCCCTGTTCCAGCATTGATATTTTAGCTTCTTTAGCTTATACTCACAATCGTAAAATAATATGCCGGTAACAAAAACAGCCAGAAGAGCCTTAAGGGGTTCTAAAAATAAAGCGTCAGTAAACAAAGCAATAATCAACAGACTTGAGGTGGCTATTCGCATGGCTAAAACCTCAAAGACCGTTCAAAAGGTTGTTGCTGCAGTTTCGTTGGCAGACAGAGCGGCAAAAAAGAGAGTAATTCATAAAAATAAAGCCTCCAGAATTAAGTCACAACTCTCAAAAATAGTTGACGGCAAAAAAACAGAAAAGTCTGTAGCTAAAACTTCTTCAAAAACCAAAGCAAAAAAAGCAAAATAAATCTTCTTTTTTAGACAGTTAATATCATTTCACCTCGACATTTCATATGCTATATTGAAGTGTGAGTTATTGTATTCAGACTCAAGCTAAGTGTTTTGAGTCTAGGTTACGTTTAAATAAATATGCCCAAAAGTAAACAAATAAATCTTATCCCTACAGAGGAATTCGAGTCTTCAATAGTAGGGCGTGTTCTCAAATGGGCAATGTCCACTTTTAGAATAATAGTTATTATTACCGAGATGGTTGTTATGGGAGCATTCTTATCCAGATTTTGGTTAGACGCACAAAATTCCGATCTTTCAGAAACAGTAAAAATCAGAACTGCACAGATTGAATCACAAAAAGATACGGAAGATACATTCCGAGATATACAAAACAAATTAAATGTTTTTAAAACTATAGCTACAGCTCCCAAACCTACTTCTAAAATCGAACTCATATCGTCCCAGGTGCCGCAAGATGTATTTCTTACAAACGTATCTATTTTGGACGACACAGCGTCTATTAAAGGGAAGTCAAATTCGGAGGTAGGAATCGCACAATTTATAGCAAATCTTAAAACTGAAAAGACATTCAAAAAGGTGGGCTTAGGATCGGTAAACTCGGCTGAAGATAACGCGAATATTACGGTTTTTAATATAAAAATATCATTCTAACAATATGGCACTAGGCTGGAGAGGATCATACGTAAGATACAGAAGTTTCTTTTTGAATATTTTTGAACTATACAAAAAGAAAGCTGATTTGAGAGCGTTTCTGGAAGTAATGCTATCTCTTACTACCGTAATTGTTTTTATTTCGTTTGCTCTAAAACCCACAGTTTTAACTATAATAAGTCTTACAAAAGAAATAGCGGAAAAGAAAAAAATAGTAGCGGATTTGACACTTAAAGTTAACAACTTGGAAGTTGCTAGTAATCTTCTCAACCAGAATGCCGATGTTATTCCGGATATTAACATCGCAGTTTCAACAAAACCCAGTCCTGATGTAATTTCTAAACAAATTCAGGGGGTAGCCGCAAGAAATTCTGTTTCTCTTTTAGGGCTCTCGGTAGGACAAGTAACACTCGCTGGAAAAGAAACAGCGGCCACCAAAAAAAATCCCGACTTAAAACCCATGGGCTCTAGCGGTGAAATGCCTATATCGATCAGCATAAAAGGAAACTTTGCTTCGATAATGGCTTTTGCTAAAAACATTGAAGAATCAAGGGTGGCTGTTAAGATTGATTCGCTCGGAATAAACTCATCAAGCACAGAGGTGGGGCAAGTTATGGTTGCAGTAGTATCAGGAAGAGTGCCTTTTACATCACAAACTAAATGAAAAAAATTAAATTACCAAATGCTGTTGCGATACTTGTTCTAACATTAATTACGGTAGTTATGTGGGTTTCGTTTAGTATCTATAATGCCTTTGATAAAAAGCCCAGCTTTCAAGTCCCGAGTGAAGTTTCTAAACCGCTTACACCTACGCTTGATATAGAAACAATAAACTTAATTGAGTCTAGAGATTTTGTAGACGATTCACAAATACCACAAAACATAGTTACAGGGCCCATTCCTTTGGGTGGTAGTGAAAAATCTGTCGCAACCCCCGTACCCGAAACAACAACTCTACCACCAGAAGGATCTGCCCCAGATACGGGAGGAGCAACCGTTCCTTAAGAAACATGATTAAGCAAAAAAACATTCCAACACTTTTAGGTATAGCTATGCTGGTTGTTGGTACTTTTGCAGGGGTGTTTTTCTTGGGAATGAAGCAAGTATTTAGAATTGGGGCTGATACCTCGGTACAACCTACTGACATTAGAGTAAGTAACGTTACCGATAATTCAACAACTGTCTCCTGGACGACAGACAAACCAAGTGCGGATTTTTTAATTTGGGGAGAGTCTGAGGGTTCTGCAAGCAGGATCGAAAAAGAAGGTGACGGAGTGCAGAAATATTCTACACATTCGATAACATTGTCGGGATTAAAACCTAATACCAAATACTTTTATAAAATTAATTCGGACGGAGAAACTTTTGACAACAAAGGTATACCGTGGGAATTTTCAACAG
Organism: uncultured Gammaproteobacteria bacterium; assembly: GCA_964600575.1. Taxonomy (GTDB): domain Bacteria; phylum Patescibacteriota; class Microgenomatia; order UBA8517; family UBA8517; genus CAZRGC01. The sequence goes on from CAZRJH010000002.1 coordinate 115,881, forward strand.
GAAATTCGCTTTCTATAACAGGAAACAGCTCTTTGATTTCAGGTTCTATCCTAACCGCATCTGGCACCCCTGTGTCTCGAGCTTTGGTCTATGCAAACATAAACGGCTATCTTTTATCCACCATGACTTCGGATACTGGGGTCTTCGTTTTTCAATTATCAGCCGCAAGAAATCAAGATTTAAGCGATTATCAACAAATAAACGATGGCCAAACACTCGTCCAAATTTCGGTAGTAGCAGGACTTGACGGAAACTCATCGGCACAAATCTTTCCTCAGTCTGCAAAACCCATGCCCCCCATTATTTTGAATCAAGTTTATGACTTTAGAAATTTGCCGCCTTCTCCTGACTCTCAAAATCCCTCTGCAATAATAAATTTACCAGGAAACAACACCAGAGAATCTAAATTTTCTCTACCTGTGGTTACTGGAACACCAACCCCAACGAGCGTCATTTTAGAAAGCCTTAAAGAGGGCGAAATAGTAACGAGCGACAAACCAGCTTTTTTTGGCAGAGGCCCGGGCGGCGAAAAAATAACCATTACCGTGCAATCAAATACAATAACCGACACGATAACAATTGAGAGCAACGGCACTTGGACATGGTCTCCTCCTTCTAACCTTGAATCGGGTGCGCATTCTATTACTATTTCTTGGATAGACGGAAGCGGTATAACGAGGAATCTAACCAGATCGTTTGTTGTTCAAGCGGGAGAAGTTCCGTCGTTCGAAGCTACACCATCTCAAACACTTGAGCCGTCGACAACACCTACACCAAGTGGAACTCCCGCGGCAACACCAATACCCACACCCACCCCAGTACCGACCCCGATAGCAACACCTGCTCCTGTTCCTGTGACAGGAAGCCTTCTACCTACTATATTAATGTTTGCACTTGGAACTCTAATAACAATTTTTGGACTAACTGTCTGGAGATATTCTGATAATTGAATATAAACAACTTGTAGATTTTTTATTTTCATACCATTAGAATGAATTTGTGTATTATTTGTTGTAGTATGTTATTAAAACAAAATGCCTGACCCAAATCAAAATAATAATCAAAATAGTTCAGGGGTAAACCCTCCTTTACCTTTTGGTGACACACCACCACTCCCTCCAGATTTTCAGAACGCCGAACAAGCATCGGCTCAACCCGCCCCTCAGGTTTCTCAGAGTAGTACTCCGGCTATAACGGCACCCGCGGCGGACGTCTCTGCACCGCAGCAAACTAATAGCGGGTCTGCAGCACCCAACGATTTACCACCCTTAGTTACACCTCCAAAAAAGAAATTCGGCGGAGGCAGAATCATTGCAACTATATTGGGTTTATTTCTTTTAGTCGGCGGCATAGGAGCAGGTATAGTTTTAACCAGCCAACAACAACTTTTCGAGCAAAAAGCAAGTACGGGTGTAACGTACTGTACACCGGAGAATGCAGTTAACGGATACTGCACTCCTCCACCTAATGGTGGAAGAGGCTGCCTTGATACAGGCTGTAGTTCTACCCAATACTGTCACTGCCAAGGCGGTCAACCGTGTAATTACGGTGTTTGTGTACCAAAAGATTATTTCGAAACAGCATGTAGGGGTGATGGGAGAGAAGTATGTAACAACTCCGAAAACCCACAAGCAAAAACATGTTGTGCGGCAGGGTATGTTTGTGGAGGTTCTGGAGGGTGTGTGCCTGGCAATCGTTCGAATCCACCAGGAAGCGGTACACCTCGCCCAACAGGAACACCTCCCACAATCACTGCAGCTTGTCAAAATATTAAAGCCTACAGCACTTCTTGGAATGTGCTTACATCAAGTCAGTTGGCCAACTTACCAGTGGGAGGTCGTGTCAACTTCTGTGTAGTCGGTACGGCAACTGGTGGAAATTTTGATAGAGCAAGGTTTACAGTAAACGGAACATCCCTAGGAGAAACAACAACCCAAAGACCAGGAAGCCAGGATTATTGTATAAACTATACAATCCCTGCAAGTACATCGACATTTAATGTGGTTGGTGATATTCACCATACAAGCTTGGGTTGGAAATAAATATTATGAAATTTAATCCTAAAAATAAAATCGGCACGATCGCGGTTGTATTAGTAACTTTTGTGCTGGCTGGAGTGGCCGTCTTTACTGCGGTAAGACTTTATCAACTAAGAAACACTACCGTTGCTCCCAACGTACCTTCCAGCCAACCAGCTGCAGGAGGTGCTTCTTGTACTCTTAATTTTACTTTGGCAACATCAACATCCACTCCCACAGCAACGCCATCTCATTCGCCGTCTCCCACACCCAGAGTCACACCCACCCCGACGCCTACGCCTGTACCTGCGTGTAATGACACTTGTACTACGGATAATGACTGTCCCTCAGAACTTATGTGTAGCATAGCATCAGGTCAAACCACAGGACGATGCAGAAAAGCAGCTTGTGAATCAAGTTCAAGTTGTGTCTGTGCCACACCCACCCCAACGCCTACGCCGACACCAACACCTACTGCTACGCCTGAAGAAACCTATACACCGGAGCCCACCCCAACGCCTACGCCTATTGCTTACAACACTCCTACTCCCACACCTATCCCGTCTGCTTGGGTCAATGCCTGTGGAGGTAGTTGTAGCTCAAACTCTAACTGCGCAAGCGGAATGATGTGCTACCAAGGTGTTTGTAGAAATCCGCAGTGTACAACCAGCAACAACTGTACTTGTGCGGTCGCGGCTGCGTCTACTCAAAACACCCCCAGCTTGCCTCAATCAGGAACTGATTGGCCAACATACCTTGGTGCGGGTGTTGGTATATTAGTAATTATTGCCTCCGTAATATTGGCTCTGTAATGTTTACCGACTCAATCCTACAAACCAAGTCCTTACTTGTAGATAACTCTACAAAAATAATAGTCTTTTTAGCTATTAGTCTTTTTGCGTTTTTGGTTTACTACATAACAATGAGATCCTTGAGAAATTTAAAAACTGAAATTCTATCAACCTACCCATTTGATTTGTTTATTCCAAAAAACAGCACCTGGTCGGTCGGATATTTTATGATTATGATTCTCTTTCTTGGACTCCTGATAGTATTTTTTGTGAAGGGTAATTTTGTAACGAGTCCTCTATAAATTTATCTCCAAGTATTAACCCAATAGTAACTTGAGTCCCACCACAAAGGAACCGCAAGTCCCGTCCAATGAGGGAAAAAATAAACAAATAGTGCAAAGACTGATATAAAAAATGGTTTGATAAGCTTGGGGTTTCTTCTGAGTATGAATCCGGAGGCGATTGCCATAAACGGAATAGAGGGTAGATAGTGATATAAAAACATTATTCTGGGCGATACAGCCCAAGGGGTAAAAAATATTAAATAGGAGAAAATTGTTAAACCAAGATTCTTATTTTTCTCGATAATTGAGTAAATAAATCCTATCAACACTGATGTTAGACCAAACCAAAAAACCAAAGGGTTTCCCATTGCATAAATCCTGGCAACCATGCCTCCAATTTCCTGGCTTGTATACAAATAGATTGGCCTAATCAAAAGCGGCCAGGTCCACCAAGAAGAGCTGTATGGATGTGATGCCTTGAGTCCCGTATGGTACCACCACATTTGTTTTTGCATTTCCCACCAAATATCAATTCCATGCCCGGAAAGAAACATCTGTATATAAGAGAGTAGATATATGGGAATCGGCAGTAAAAAATACCACACAATTCCTGGTGTGAATTTTTTCTTTCTTCTGAGCCAAAGTATTCCTAATATCGGAATGGCCCAGATCGCAGACCACTTTGAAGCCAGAGCCATTCCAAAAAACAAAGCTGATCTAAAATCTTTTTCTTTAAAGAAAAAGTAGACAGAGAGCAGGACAAAAAACAGAAGATAACTATCATTCATTCCTATTCTGCTCATTACCAGGGCGAGGCCGTCAAGAGAAAAAACACCGGCTGCCATTAATGCAGTTGCCTCATCGTTAAAAAATTCTCTTGCCAAAAGATAGACCAAATAAACACAACCCAAGCCCAACAATGCTTCTGGAAATCTGTAAGCAAAAGAATTTTCGCCAAACACTTTCATACTTAAAAACATTCCAATCTTTGCAAGTGGAGGATGAGTCCACTCATAAGCAAACCCTTCCGGAGGGGTATTCCACCATTCCCAAGCTTTTGGATCTTCGTGTAAAATTACCTTAGCGGTAAATGCATGGTAGACTTCGTCAAAATATTCCGAAGCCGGGTTTCCTAAACGTATAGTTCTGGTAAAAAGTGCGAACACCAAAATGGCAGCCAATATTATTTTTTTGTTTCTGCCGGAAAGAGTAATTTTTTCTAGCACTTCCGGTTCGGCAGACGACTTTAAAAAGTTCGGTATTTTGATCGAAGGAATTTTCTCCCAAAAGATCATAAAGAAATAACCAGCGGCAAAAACCAGTCCGATAATTTTTGCCAGATTCTCACTCAAGTCATAGAGTGTTTGGGAAAACAAGATATTTTTATAATAATAGGCGTAGGGGTAATACAGGTTTAAGAAACTACAAAAAGTAAATATTACAAAAGCCAATATCAGATTTTTGGATTTGTTTAAAAAAGCCGAGGTTAAGAGAAAAGCAAAAACAGGGAATAAATATCGTTCGTGTACTTTTGTGGGGAAAACAAAAAAACCTAAACTAAGTACTGCAAAAAGTAAATAAAACGAAGGTTTGTGGCCAAGTTTTTTTCTAAAACTATAAACTGCCAGCAACGCTGAACCAATCAGAAACAAAGTTCCCCATGTTGAATATTTTAGACCAAGAAACAAAACACTGTCAGGTTTCCAAAATCCATCCCAAGACCAGATATTGAAAGCAAAGACCGAAGTATAGGAGTAGAAACTACTCATTTTTAAAATCCACTGAGGCAAACCAAAAATAGGATTGTCGGGAAAAAATGGCCATGACAAACCAAAAATTACCAGACAGCCCAAAGTACCAGCCTTGAGCATTTCAATCAGTTTTGGTTTCTGAAAAATAACATATGCCAAAAGACCGGGCAAAACGGCTATTGATTGAGGTTTTATTAGAAAAGCAAATGACCAGAAACAAACAGATAGCGGTAGATTTTTTTTCTCAATAAGAAACCATGCCGAAATAAAGATGAATAGGGTTAAAAGTCCGTCAATCTGCCCCCAAACTGATCCGTCAAAAATAACAACTGGATTGAGAGTATATAAAAGGAAGACGGGAAGTGCCCATTTTTTGTCTGCTTTGTATATTACACTCCAAATTAGAAGACCCAAACCAATATCGGCCAAAATTACTGGAACTTTGATTGCCATCTCATTAATTAGGCCAAGCTTTCCTATCAACCACAGGTAATACAAATATCCCGGCGTATACTGCGTCCAATCCGAATCGGTGTAAAAATTGGACAAACCGCCGTAAGCAAGCTTTCCTGCCCAACCGAGCCAAGATCCCATGTCATAACCAAAACTGGGTAAGTAAGAAAGAATTATTTTGATTGCAAAAACAAACACAACACAAACAGTCAAGTTGACTATTTTTTTGTTATTTAAAAAGTCCATTTTAAAAAACTATAACTTCAAACAACTCTATAATATAAAATGTATTTATATGAGAGACAAAATTACCAAATTAGTTCTTTTTGCCTTATTTACCCGATTGATAATTATTTTTATACCTTGGCTTTCGAACACCTTGGTTTTCTCCGGGTCAGATCAACCCGACTTAGTCCAGTTTACAAAAAATTCATGGAACCGCTGGGATGCACCTCACTATTTATCCATCGCCGAATCCGGTTACACCAATATTGGCGATGAAGCTAATTTTATAGTATTTTTTCCGCTCTATCCATTGCTTTTAAAGCCTTTGATTATGGCTTTCGGAAATCCGCAACTAGTAGCCGTAATCACATCGACTTTATTATTTTTGTTAAGCGTCGTTTTCTTTTATAAACTAATAGAGAGAGACTTCGACGAAGAGATTGCCTGGCTTGCAACGGTCATCCTTTGCGTTTTTCCTACTTCTTATTTTTTTAACGCGCCTTACACGGAAAGCGTTTTCTTTCTAACTCTTTGTTCGTCTTTGTATTTTGCCAGACTTAAAAATTGGAGCCTGGCAGGACTACTTGCCGGACTTGCAACAATAGCCAGACCCTTAGGATTTCTTGTTGCGGGGGCACTATTCATTGAGTGGCTCAATTCATCAAAGAAGAGTGCTAAAGAAATTTTAGCCTTGACGATTCCTACAATAATTTCCGGATTAACCTATTTGTATCTGAATTTCAAAGTTTATGGCGACCCGTTTATGTTTCAAAAAATACTCTCATCTCATTGGCAGAAACAATTCGAATCCCCACTATCAGGAATAATGAGCAGCTGGCATATTGCACTAACAGGAGGGCTGGACAACTTTGGAATAATGGTGGGTTGGGCCGAAGCAATAACAATGACAATCTCCTGGGCAATGATTCCATTTGTCTTTAGGTATCTAAAAAAATCGTGGTTTGTTTTTTATACCTTAAGTATAATAATATTCTCTTCTACAAGCTTTATATTAAGCACTCCCAGATACCTACTGTCATTACCTCCGGTTTTTATTTTAATTGCGTTGTTCGCACGCAAAAACGAATTATTTAGAACAGCCTGGTTGTTTTTATCCGCGTCACTTTTGATTATTCTTTCGTTTATATTCACAACAGGGCAATGGGCGTTTTAATCTAAAATTCCTTTCACCCACTCGTGTATTTCTTGCCAGTTCCCGTTCCCTTTGCTTGGAACAAAGACATACTGTTTATCATAGATTTGACTAATCGGGGGATTGGTAAGCATTTCTTCGGGTATCAAATTATTAACAATAGTTTTTCTTGAATCAAAACTTTTTCTTGCAATTACGGCCAATGTATTAATATCCATATCGCTTTCTACAGAACTTCTAATTGCCGACCAAACCTCCGTGATCTTTTTTGGATTCAAAAGTATTTCGTTGGAAACCAGTTTGTTTCGCATGGCATCTATGACAAGTTGTTGTCTGGTTTGTCTGGCGGTATCGGTTCCCTCGTCTCCTTCGGCATGTCTAGATCTTACGAATTTTAAGGCAGTCTCTCCATCCATTTTTTGCATTCCCGGATTAAAAGTTAGCTTCTCATATCTACATCTGAGGGTCTTGTCACCCCCACACAGATCATTTTCCATGCCAGTAATAGGATAAGAATTATCCGTAAAGCCTGTTTTGACATTTACCGTAATACCCCCCAAGGCATCGACTATTTTTTTGAAACCGGAAAAGTCAATCACAACCCCATATGCGGGTTTTACTCCCAAAACTTCCGATGTCACCGACTTCGACAAACCCAACCCTCCGATATCTCTTTGGCTACCCCAATAATAGGCGCTATTTATTTTTGCTCTAATGTCTGGTATCCAAATATCCCTTGGTATTGAAACAATTTCGATCGATTTTGGTGATAGAGGTATGGAAGCCAACAACATTGTATCTGTTAACAGAGAGCCTTCGTGTCCTTTACCTCCAATTCCCAGTACTAATATATTTACCCTTTCGAAGTCGGTTTGTAAGGCGTCTGAAGATGGAAAAATAAAACTTTCTGCAAAGGTAACAATATTAGCTATTCCTATGCTTTTAGAGAATGTGGCTACAAGCGAACCAAATCCGGTCAAAAAGACAATCACCAGGGCTAAAATTAAAATTCTGATAGGCCACACATGCCTAAGGATTTTTCTTTTGGTTCTAGAAACTCCAATGTCTATATTTCTTTCTTTTTCCATCTAAAAATGTCTGCTATATTTACGGGTGGGACAAATCGATTGATATAAGATTATTTTACCACCACCAAACCTCCGGTTTTGAGTGAAAACATAAATCTAAAATAAAATATTTATATGCCTGATACCGAAAAACTACTATACGGACTAAATCCACAGCAAAGAGAGGCGGTTACCTATACCGAGGGTCCTTTACTAGTTTTAGCTGGTGCAGGGTCCGGAAAAACAAAAGTTTTGACTCACCGACTTGCTTATTTTGTAGAAAAAGGCTTAATAAAACCTGAAAACGCACTTTTGTTAACTTTTACAAACAAGGCTGCCAACGAGATGAAAGAAAGAATTCAGAAGTTGACAGAAAGCGAATCGCCAGTGTCCGGAACATTTCATTCTTTTTGTGTAAAAGTTTTGAGAATAGAGGGTTTCAACATTGGAATTCCTCCAAATTTTATAATCTACGATGCTCAAGATCAGAAGGACCTGGTAAAAGACATTATGGAGAGTCTAAATATTTCAACTGACCAATATAATCCTTCCTCTATTTTAAATGGAATATCCGAAGCCAAAAATCAAATGCTTACCCCGGATGAATATAAAAACTTTGTCAGAAACGATTGGCAGGAAACCGCCTCCAAAGTATATTCGGAATATCAAAAAAAACTTAAGGAGGTGGGCGCATTGGATTTTGATGACCTTCTTATAAAAACGGTTGTACTTTTTAAAGAATCTCCACCAGTCTTAAGTAAGTGGAATCAAAGGCTAACTCATATTTTTGTAGATGAATGGCAAGACACAAACAAAGTTCAATATACTTTAACCAGGTTGTTAGTAGGATTAGGTAGGAATTTAACTGCGGTCGGAGATGCTTCCCAATCTATCTATTCTTGGAGAGGTGCCGATTATAGAAATATTAATTATCTAATACGAGATTACCCTGACATTAAAGTAATAAATCTCGAACAAAACTACCGATCTACTCAAAATATTTTGGAGGCTGCCAACATGGTAATTTCCAAAAACACAGGACACCCCGTACTCAAGCTTTGGACAGATAAAAACAAGGGGGACCGTCTCAAGCTCTATAGCGCCAGAAACGGTTTTGACGAGGCTGATTTTGTTGTTAAAGAAGTTAAATCCAAAGGAAATTATTCCGAAACTGCAGTTTTATATAGAACAAATGCTCAATCGCGCGTTTTAGAAGAGGCGTTTATTCACCAGGGAATTCCTTACACCTTGGTTGGAGGTGTGAAGTTTTATGATCGCAAAGAAGTAAAAGATGTCATTAGTTTTATAAGATACCTTTTTAATCATAAAGATTCGGTTTCCAGAAAAAGAATTGAAAAAATCGGCATAAGGCGCTTTGAAAAGCTAGAGACCCTTTTGGATGACGCCAAATTGATGAAGGATCTTCCTACAATCGAGGTTTTTGATATTGTTTTAGAAAAAACAGATTACCTGGCACTGTTTCAGAAACAAACTGAGGAAAATTTGGCAAGACTAGAGAACATAAAAGAGTTAAGAAGCGTTGCTGCAGAGTTCCCCAAGATAGACGAATTTCTGGAGAATGTAGCACTTGTAGAGGCCCAACAGGACTCGGATAAACATGTTGCCTCCAGTAAAATCAGAAAAGATGCAGTTACTCTTATGACCCTGCATGCAGCCAAGGGTTTGGAATTTCCGACTGTGTTTTTAGTGGGCCTCGAAGAAGGAATATTTCCACACAGCCGATCTTTGATGGATTCGGGCCAATTGGAAGAAGAAAGGCGCTTAGCCTATGTTGGAATAACGCGAGCCAAGGAAACCTTATACCTAAGTTATGCATCTTCCCGCCTTTACTTTGGAGAAAAGCTAAGCAATCCACCTTCCAGATTCATAACAGATATTCCCGAAGGTTTGTTGGAAAATATAGGTGGCGGCAGTTTTTCGTCGGTTAATAGTTATGACTTGGGTGGCATAGATGATATAAAAGGCACCTTTGACGATATAATAGATAAATATCTCGATTTAGATAAATCGTAGATAAATATCTCGACTCTAGCGAGTCATAAGATAAATATCTTCAAAATGATGACTAATAATCTCAACAAAATTGCCACACACCCTCTGCAAACCTCTTACTGGGCAGAGTTCAGACGCAAATGGGGGAACGAAGTTCTAGAAACCGAGTTTGGAATTTTGACACTTCATAAAATTCCATACACAAAATACAAAATTGGAATGTTCATTAAAGGCCCTTCTCCAACAAAAAGTATGCTTGAAAAATTGAGAGACATTGGTAAAAAGAATAATTTGATTTTTATTAAAATGGAACCCAATGCAGAAAAGGATGAGGACCTGGAAAAATTGTTGGAAAACTCGGGTGCGGTACCGGGTAAAACACTTTTTACACCAACAACTTTTTGGATAGACCTAACTCCAAGTGAGGATGAACTTTTTAAAAGTTTTCATTCCAAAACCAGATACAATATTCGTTTAGCTCAAAAAAATGGAGTGGTAATAAAAGAAGACGATACTGAAAAAGCTTTCGATAAATATTTAGAACTCACAAAAGAGACAGTGGAAAGACAGGGTTTTTTTGCACACACAGCCAAATATCACAGGCTAATGTGGGAGACACTCAGGAAAGCAGGTATTGCTCATCTTATGACCGCTTTGTATCAAAATGAAACAATAACCACTTGGATATTATTTGAATGGCAAGGGTTTCTTTATTACCCGTACGGAGCGTCCACCGAAAAACACAAACAGATTATGGCAAATAATTTAATGATGTGGGAGGCTATAAAATTCGGTAAAAAAAGAGGACTTAAAACTTTTGACTTGTGGGGAAGAGAAGAAGGAAAAGGTTTTACAAAGTTCAAAGAAGGCTACAGCCCCAAGGTTGTTGAGTTTCTTGGGACTTGGGATTTGGTTATAAATAAAAATTTATATACTTTTTATAGACTGGCAGAAAAAGTGAGATGGCCACTTCTAAAAATTTCAGCAAAAATAGGACTTTCTAGACACAGGTTTTAAAACTTCCAAGCCAAAGATATTGCATATATACTATTTACAATGCTCAAAAAAGGTCTCATTTTTGCGGGTTTAGTAATTTTTTTGGGAGTAGCTTTAACATTACTATTTATCAACCAATACAGACTCCAGGAAGGTCCCTCTGTAGATAAAGCAGAAATCTTTAACGGGGAGGGGTATGTTCCAAAAGATATTTCAAAGTACCAAATCTCCGAAGTCGCAAACAAGCTTGCATCCCCGACTCGCTTAAAAATAACCCCGGACCAAGAAACACTTCTGGTAACTCAAATCACCGGTGAACTTATTGCTATACCGCGAGACAAAGATGGTTGGTCCAAAAAACCATACCTCGTATCTAGAACAAAAACGAGTTTTCCCGGGTTTCCGCCAGATGAGGCAGGATTGGTTGGGCTGGCATTTTCCAATAACTTTTCTAAAAACAAAACCGCCTTTTTGCTTTATAACTTCAAACAAAAGGACGGTAAAGTTCAAAATCGGATCAATAGCATAAAACTCGTAAATTTATTTGGTCGAGTGATCGGAATAAATCAAAAGCAAATATGGCAAGCTAATGTTTTTGGCACGGGTTCGCATCAGATTACAGACGCCGCACCTGTGCAATTTAACGATGAAGATAGAATAATTTTTGCGATTGGTGAAGGTTTCGACGGAAAAAAAGCCCAAGACCCAAAGCTTGATGCAGGAAAAATACTTTCGATAAAAGAAGATGGTTCAAGTCCTGTTATGCATGCGTTAGGGCTAAGAAACGGATATGTTTTTTCAAAAAATATTTATGACAAGGAAGGAAAATTCCTGATTTCCGATACTGGTCCGGATAAATATGACAGACTTATTTATACAAACCCTTTGCTTTCAAATAGCATTAATTTGGCCTGGGACGGAAATCAAGACAGTCTTCTTACAAAAATCGCAGATCCAAACGACAAATCCGTATCAGATATTGTTATAACCAGACTACCAGAAACAAAAACATTCACAGGAATTGGATTTACCGGCGAAAACAAAGTGTATCTGACACTTTTTGGAAAAACAGGAAGTAAAGAAAACTCTCAGGGAAAACAAATTCTATTGGGCAAATTTACTACAAGACCACAACCAAAAATAGAAACGGAAGTAATAATAGAAAGGAATCCTGCGGCAAACGGTTTTTTTGGAAACCCGATAGGACTAGAAATTGATCCGAATGATAATTCCGTGCTTTTTGCAGACATAATGGAAGGAAAAATTTATCAAATTTCCGAAAGGAGGTGAAACTAATGAATAAAATAATAATCGTTGTTGTTGTCTTGTTGATGGGGGGGCTCGGATATTTCTTTTTAAATAAACCGAGTCAATCAAAACCTGAACAAACAATTGTCGAAACATCAACGGGTGCAGATGTTGTAATAAAAGACTTTAAATTTAATCCAGGGACATTAACAGTTAAACCTGGCGAGGTTGTATCGATTGTTAATAAAGATGTAGCTGGTCACTCGTTTACAGCCGATGACGGTTCTGTAGATACAGGCGTACTTTCCCAAAATGCTGACGGTAGTATTACAGCACCTTCAAAGCCGGGAACATACAAGTTTCATTGCATTCCACATCCTTCAATAACCGGAGTCTTGGTTGTTGAATAACTGCTATACTTTGCCTGATGATAGACATCAGGCAAAGTCGGGCTTATGCAAGATTTGTGGAAGCAGAGGGATGGAAGGTAGAGAGAATCCGTGAAACCAATTACTTCATTCGGAAAATATTTTTCTTAGGCTCAATACTGAAGCTTCAAAGGCCGCAAAAAATCGATTTTAATGTAATATCAGATTTATGCCGTAAATACGGCGTTTATCAAATAATAGTTGAGCCGAACTTAGCTTCCGGTTCCGTCTCCGCAACTAATCATAGTTTATTGTTGCATAAAGGCTTTAGGCTTGCCAAAAGCACATATTTACCCTCAAAAACACTTCAAGTTAACCTAAAAAAACCGATAGGAAATATATTCGAGTCCTTTAAGAAAGATGCAAGGCAGGCTGTGAAAAGGGGAGAGCACATAAAAACTAAAGATTACTCGACCGCTCAGGAAATAAAAGAATTTAGGAAATGGTGGAAAAAATCAGTTAAATACGACCGTTATGTGCCAAGTCTGGAAAGTTTAATTAATCTAAAAAAAAGTTTTCCACAACGGAACACCCTTTTCCTTGCGTCGCACAATATTTCTGGCAGAATTATAGGTGGAGCGATTTTCACGATTTCCCATGAAAAAAATGATATAGTTTGTTACTATTGGCAAGCATTTACAAGCACTGAGGGTCGTACCTCCCTCTCCCAATACTCACTCCTCTATCAGGGAATACTATGGGCTAAAAGAACGGGTGCGAGCGTTTTTGACTTTGAAGGAATTTACGATGAAAGGTTTCCAAATAAAAGCTGGTATGGATTCACACACTTTAAAAAATCATTTGGAGGCTCCCCTGTTGAGTATCCGGGATGTTATATTAAATACAACTTATTAGGCCGATTTCTTGCAAAAAATGAAATATAAAACTATTTGTGCAATTGTAGTAAACGATAATGGCGATATCTTACTAACAAAGCGCAACAGAGAACCTTTCTCCGGAAAATGGGCGTTATTCAGCGGCATTGGAGAGTCTAAAAAAGGATTTACACCTGAAGAAGGTGTTGCAGAGGAGGTTCGCTGCGACCTGGGAACAAACTCCTTTACAGGCAAAAGAATATTCTCTGTGCCCATAGAAGACGATCCTGTAACAGACGATACTGTCGTTTTCGTAGGAAGTATAAACGAAAACGAAGTGTCTCCCGATCCTGTTTTTTCGCAAGGAATTAAATGGGTTCCAATAACCAACTCAAACGAGTTTGAAGATATGGCATTTGAACACACAAAGATTATCAATAAATATCTAGAAACTTTACAGAAGTAGGTAAAGAAACTAAAATTTATAGACAATGAACAACAAACAAAAATTGATGTTAATTTCGGTATTTTCACTTATTTTTGTTAATTGGCTATCTATAAACGAACTTATGGGAGCCAGATCCATTAGGGAATGGGTAATGGTTTTGGGAACAATTTCCACTTTTATGTACTTTGTGGACGATCTGACTAAAACCAAAAATAAAAAATGAAGGATACGCCCCAGGTAGCAATTCCTGTAATCAGAGATTCAAAAGGTAACTTCTTACTCATAACTCGAAGCGAATACCCGGAACACAAAAACGAATGGGGCCCTATTGCGGGACATGTCAAAGAAAAAGAAACAATACAAGAAGCACTAATTAGGGAGTCTCTGGAAGAACTTGCACTCAAAGTTATACCTCTAAAGCAAGTTGCAGTTATTCCACAAGATATAGGTAAGGACATCGGACACTGGTGGTTTTGCGATGTTTTGTCGGGAGAAATTAAACCAAACCACGAGATAGATAATTACAAATACTTTTCTAGTGAAGAAATAAAAGACCTTAAACTATGGCCAGCAACCAGAAAATTTTTTGAGAACTTTATTTGGTCCAAAACTTGGAACCTTAAATTTTCATCACTTCATTCCCCCGATGACATTCTTAATCTTATTGAAAACGGTCAAAAAACTATTGAAACCAGATCAAGAAATCCCAACGACGGCTTTAACGATTATACAAACGTAAAACCCGGAGATACATTACACTTTATCTCGACGGATACGGATAAAGAAATAGAAAAAATTGTAACTTTTAACCACATCTATGATTCTATCGAAGAAATGCTCTCTATAGAGAACCCCGAAGAAATTCTTCCCGGAATAGGATCTAAAGAAAATATGTTAAAACAATACGAAACAGCAAAATCTAAATGGGGTAAAAAATATAAATATGAACTTGAAAACTATGGAATTGTTGCTTTAGGTTTTAAATAATGACAAGCCATCAACTGAAAGTTAATAAAGATTTTTTTGAAAAAATATTGTCCGGAGACAAAAATTTTGAAATAAGACTAGGCGACAAACAATACAAAGTGGGCGACGTCCTTATACTTATAGAGAAGGATCCGTTAACAAATAACCTAACCGGCAGGACTGTCAAAAAAACAGTCACATATTCCAGAAATACAAAGGATATTAGTCATTGGACAAAAGAGGAAACGGAAAAGTACGGTCTTCAAATAATTGCCTTTAAATAATCCCGGTAATAGAATACCCCATGTCGGAAAGATATTATAAAACCATGATTGTTGCACCGGGTTTTGAGTACAGAGATGAGAACTTTGTGGAACCCTCACCTTTTGGTGGAGCACTAGAGGCTCCCATATCGGAAATAGCGAAAGAACTACATATACACCAAGGTGACGGCAAAACCGCCATCTATCTTGAAAGCCCCGCAACAGGAGGCCCGTTTGTGGTTTCCCACCAAGGAAAAGAAACCCTTCTTGTGCCGGGTGAGGTGGCTTTGTTCGAAAGCTGCAAAATAACCCTGTTTATAAAGAAACTGGACCACATACAGATAATTATTCTGGAGTGATGTTAGTGATCTTCTTTGCAAAACATTGAATATTCACACCCCTGAAGGCAAAACATATGCCCGGAGCACTTAAAGTCGGAGTTTTCAATTGCCACTTTAGCCCTAAATATTTCTTTAACAGCGTCCTCTAGCTGCTTTTTACTCCTTGTGGTCGAAATTTTTTCCTGAGTATCCAAAAAGTACAAGGATAGTTTTACCTTGGAGGGATCTTTAACATAGGGTTTTTTGTCTGACATTGTTGCGGCAAGTGCATAAAAGCTTAACTGTAAATTCTTGTCGACCTCTCTTTGTGTTGGAATATTTGCACTTGTTTTATAATCGATTATTTCTATATTTCCGTCTCCCAAGTCATCTACCCTATCAATAGCTCCTCCAACAAGAACCTTTGCACCGGTCTCGTCTTTCAACGAAAAAGAAAATCTATCCTCCATAAGTACGGGGTGTTTTCCTTTTGTAAATCCTTGCTGCAAAAATCCGGATAAATAAATTTTCCCTTTTTCCTTAAAATCCTTTTCGTGTTTTTTGTCCAAAAACCCTCTGTTGACCCAATTTTTATCCAAAAGATCATACATCAGTTTTAAGCCAGGTGTTTGGCCGAATGATACTTCGGCGTAAAAATCTTTAATGGTTGCGTGTATTGCGGTACCAAAACTGGCAGACGCGGAAGGCGGAGACGGCAATTTTAGTAATCTGCCTAGCTTAAAATGTAGAGGGCAGGTATCAAAGGTGTCTATATCTGAGTACGATAAATAATTTATATGTAACTTTTCTTGCTCGTTAACAACCTGTGGGTTCTTGGGTTTATATTCCAAAAAAGAAAGCTGTTCATTATAAATTTTTAGTTTTTCTTTTTTAGATTCTTTTGTACCCAAAGCTTCGGAAATAAATTGCGAAAGCTTTTTTTCTCTTTTCCCTTCCCCGTAAAAGTCTGCGGCAGTCAAAAATAACTTTTCTTTGGCACGTGTCATTGCCACATAAAAAAGTCTTCTTTCTTCTTCAAGGTGAAAGTCGCCAACCGGTAGTATTTCTTTTATCAATTCATTTGGAATCGGTATCGGTTCTCTGCGTTCAGTAGAAGGAAACCTCTGAGAAACCAAGTTAACAATGAAAACAACCGGAAACTCTAAGCCTTTTGACGAATGCACAGTGAGAATGTTAACAGCATCCACCTCGTTCCAATCAGTGTCGGCTGCCAAAGGACTTTCGCCTGAATCTATAGAGAGTTCTATATAATCAACAATCTCCGAAACCCCGGCACTTTCGTTTAAAGCCTCATAGCCTTTCAACTTATCAAAAAATTTTGCAATGTTTCTGGATTTTTTTTCCGCATTATCCCCTTCCCCACTTAGTAAGTCTTGCAGGATGCCAGACTCTTCAAGGAAAAAGTAAAGCACCTGTCCTGCGGTTTCTTTTTTGGCTAATTCTTGGTGTTTTATTATTAATTTGATCACTTTATTTATACTGCTCTTTGTTTTTTCTGATACTTCGCATGAATCAACATTTTCCGCAATCTGGTACAAACTTTTGTTATTTTTTCTCGAGGCGGCAGAAAGCATCGCCAGGTCACTACCCGAAATTCCAAAGTAGTCGATAGAAAGAACCCTATATAAAGAAAGTGAGTCTTCTGTGTTGTACAAAACTTTTAAATAAGCTATCAGGTCAATTACTTCCGACTGCTTGAATAACTTTCCAGGACCTAGAAATTGGGCGGGTATCCCATTTCTTGAGAAAGATTTAACAAACGGGTCCGCATGGGAATTGGCCCTAACGAGTACAGCAAAATCTTTATACGAATAACCGAAATTCTCTATTAGATCTAAAATTTTTGAGCTAACAAGATCGGCTTCGTTCTCTACCCTGTCTGCATGCAGAAACTCTACATTCTCCCCTTTTTCAAAAATCTGACTTTTAAGTTTTTTATCAATCTTTTCAACAACCTCCAAGCGATCGGGATTATTAAACTGAATAAGATCGTATGATTTATCTAATATTTCCTGAGTTGATCTGTAGTTTTTGGTTAAAACTGCTATTTCTGTTTTTGGAAAAGATTTTCTAAACTGTATAACATTACTTACAGCCGCCCCTCTAAATCTATAAATGCTTTGATCATCGTCTGCCACAACTGTTATGTTTCCGTTTTTGCCCGCCAATAGTTTTACTAGTTCATTTTGAGAAAAATTAGTATCTTGAAATTCGTCCACCAATATATACTTAAACTCTTTTTTATATTCCGCGAGTATATTTGGACGAGTTCTAAAAAGTTTTAGGGTGTTTGTAATTAAATCTCCAAAGTCAACCAAGCCTTCTTTTGTTTTTAAGTTTGCATAGTCAACATAAAGACCCGCAAGTTCTTTGTATTTTTTTACATCAAGTTTGTCTTCTTCGGTTTTTGGTTTGAGTGTTTCTACCCAGTTGTTGTATTTATCGGGCGTAATATCCTCATCCGAAAGTCTGGAAAAATGCTTCATAACCCCTTCTATAAATTTATTAGGATTTCCCAGGGGACGAAAATAATCTAAGTTAAAATTAAACAAGTTTTTTCTCAAAAGGCGAGCTGATTCTCCCTCGGTTAAAAGTTTGTAGTCTGTTGTCAAACCAATATTAAGATTTTCTCTTCTCAAAATCTTGTCGCAGAATGCATGGAAGGTCATTATCCACATTTGTGTATAGCCGTAAGGCATTCCTATATCGACTCTTTCTTCCATTTCTTTTGCTGCCTTTTCGGTAAAAGTTAAGGCCAAAATCTCGGAAGGTTTTGCCTTTTTAGAAAGAATCAAATATTTAATTCTTTCTGTAATAACCGTGGTCTTTCCTGTACCTGCTCCGGCAATAATCAAAAGCGGCCCCTGGCCGTGTTTTATCGCCTTTTCTTGTTCTTTGTTAATTTTTGGGATTGCGTTTCCCGTCATTTCAAAGTGAATTTTAACACGACAGGAAATAAATATTTCATTTGGTATAATTCGCGGACCAGATCCAAAAAACTTAAGCTGGCACCTATAAAAAGGATCGTTAGGAGAAAATAATGTCTACTGTCGGAACGCTTTTGAGGCTCTTCCCTGAAAAGGGTGTTTTCCATGTTACCCTTACCCATACAATCTTTGAAGCAGTAGGAGAAATGAAAAGACAAAACATTAGCTCTTTGTTGATTACAAACGACGAAGATGTCTTTGTCGGCATTCTCTCCGAAAGGGATATCGCCTGGAAGGTGGTGTTGGACAAAAAAGATCCAAACACAACCAAAGTCGGTGAAGTAATGACACCCCGTAAGGAAATTGTTTCAGTAACGACTCATACCACTTTAACAGAATGTCTTGAGCTCATGCGGGATCACAACATAAGACACCTGCCTGTTTTAGGTGGCGACGGCGAGCCTGTCGGAATAATTTCCCTGAAAGACATCACCAGACATCTGGAAATTTTAGCGGACGATCTGCAACGATTTATAACCGGTCATCGCTAACATACTGTAACCAGCCTCTTTCGGCTTAAGACGAAACGCTGGTTACTTTTTTTCTTCTAACTCTAAATTTTGGGACGAAGAAATTTTCTGTCCTAAAGTTTTAAAGGATGACTGCACATTATTAATAGTGTTTTGGGCATTCGTCATATGTTTCTGAAGTATGAAGATTGACTCTTCAACCTTGGAATAATCCTTTTGCATCCCTCTTAATATCTTAAATACTTCGCGTGATTTGGCTTCCAACACTTTTCCCTCAAAAGACAAAAGTAAAACCTGGAGATGAGCATACAATGTATTTGGTGAGACCGGATAAACCCTTGCATTTCTTGCAAAGTTTGAGAGTTCGGGAATATTAACCACTTCATAATAGACCGATTCCGAAGGAATATACATTAAAGCAAAATCCATTGTTCCCTCTTCCGGCAAAATATATTTTTTACTTATATCTTCTATGTGTTTTTTGACGTCAGAGGTGAAATCTTTTTTTGCTTTAGTTCTATCAACCTCCTTTTCTCCTTTAACCATTAAGTTAAAATTTTCCATGGGGAACTTTGAGTCAATACAGAGCAAACCCGCCTCCGTTTTTAAAACAGCATCAACTTTTACCCCAGACTTGAAACCGTACTGTAAATGAAATGAATTTTTGGGAAAAGTTTGGCCTATCATTTCTTTTAAAACTTCCTCCCCTAGCCCACCCCTTAACTTTGGAGATTGAAGAAAATCCTGGAGAGATCGTATTCCTTTGCCTATTTCGCTCATTTCACCTAAATCTCTTTGCACTTGCGAAATAACACGAGCCGCGTTATCCAAACGCAAATTCACGGCTTCCGTATTTTTTTGAAGAGAAATTAAAAGGTCACGCCTGTCTTCGCGAGATCCTGATTGTAAAGTCTTTATAATTTCCAAGAGTTCATCTGACGGTTTTTGCTTCTCCGAAATTTCGGATATTTTTTTGCCTAGATAAAATGCAAGAAAAACTACCGCGACAACCAATATAATTAACAAGATGGTAAGATTCATATTCATTATTAGTATATCAACCTATGCGAAATCGGAGTAGGAACGAACAAATATTAAAACGGAAGAATTTTTTACCAACTTTAGTTATTACCATATTTTTATGGATAGTACTTAGTATGTTGATTGAGTTTGTAGATCCCCAAGTCTTCGGCGCAGTTCCCATTTTTTTTATTACCTCCTTCTTTGCCTTTCTGTTTACTTTTTCGCTACTGTTCGCCTCCGGCAGGCGCGGGTTAATTTTTGCGCTATCTTCAACAACATATCTGTTCTTGGCGTATTTGGGAGTTGGAAACTATCTTAATCTCGTATTAATAGTTGCAATTGCAATATGTGTCGAGTTATATTTCGGCACCAAATGAATAAAAGTTTAAAAAACGGTCTCTATCGCACTTTTTTTCAAATGCTTGCAGATCTTAAAAAAACCGGTGAAATCGAAAGTTTTTGGTCCGACTTTTTAGGAGAAAAAGAATTGGATGGCCTGGTAAGAAAACTGGCAACTCTTTATTGGATCAAAAAAGGCAGGGATTTTGAAAACATTAAGACTAATCTGGGAACCACAAAGACGGATTTTGAGCAGGCAAAAAAAATACTAAGTAAAAAAGGTATCAGGTTGGCAATCAAAAAGATTGAGGCCGAGGAGTGGGCAAACATTTGGGCCGAAAAGATTAAAAAGCTGGGAACTAGGCGTGGAACCTAGTATAATAGGCTCATGGCTTCCAAAAAGGGTTCTTATTACCTTACAACCACACTTCCGTATGTTAACGCCAAGCCTCATATAGGTTTTGCTCTGGAAATAATTCAGGCCGATGTCGTGGCAAGATACAAAACCCTAGCAGGATACGATGTCTTTTTTAACACAGGTACAGACGAGCACGGACAAAAAATATATCAAAAAGCCCTCGAGGAGGGTAAAGATCCCCAGAGATACACGGACGAGTATGCGGCAAAATTTGATATTTTAAAAGACAAGTTGAATCTTACTTACAACAATTTCATACGAACTACCGACATTCACCACAAGGAGGCCGCCAAAGAGATTTGGAATAGATGCCTTAAAAACGGGTACATAGAAAAAGGAATTTATAAGGCTAAATACTGCGTCGGTTGCGAACTTGAAAAACAAGATTCCGAACTTACTGAAGGAAAGTGCCCTATCCACCCCAATCTTGAAATTCAATTAATAAAAGAGGAGAACTATTTTTTCAAATTTTCTAGACTTCAAAACAAACTTCTCGAATATTATCAAAAAAACCCAAATTTCATTGTCCCTAAACACAGGCTAACGGAAATTGAAAACTTCGTTAAAGAAGGTTTGCAAGATTTTAGTATTTCGCGCTTGAAAGAAAAAATGCCTTGGGGAGTTGCGGTTCCTGGTGATGATAAACAGGTAATGTATGTTTGGTTTGACGCTCTTACAAATTATATCTCGGCACTAGGCTGGCCCGAAAATAATGAAAAATTTGAAACTTTTTGGGGCACAAACGATAAACCTAACGCGGTTCAGGTTGCGGGTAAGGACAACCTAAGACAACAATCCTCAATGTGGCAAGCGATGTTGTTTGCGGCGGGCCTACCCCCAAGTAAACAGATATTTATTCACGGATTTATAACTTCCGGCGGACAAAAGATGAGTAAGTCGTTAGGAAATGTTATTGATCCTATTGAATATGTAGAAAAATACGGGACAGACGCGCTAAGATACTATTTGCTTGCAAAAATAAATCCCACAGAAGACAGCGATTTTACAAAAGAGAAGTTTGAGGAAGCATATAACGGTGAGCTGGCAAACGGGCTGGGAAATCTTGTTGCAAGAGTTGCAAGACTTGCAGAAATTAACAAAATTTCCAATCAAACCAATATTGCAAAAGCACTTTCAGAAGAAGTTGAAAAAAATATCATTGAATTTAGATTTGACTTTGCAATCGAGGCCGTTTGGAAGCAAATAAAAGAACTAGATTTGATAATCAACAAAAACGAACTCTGGAAAGAAACAAACCAAAAGACCGACATTCTACGACAAGTTATAAAAGGTATAACTCAAATAGCCACAGACCTTCAGCCTTTTCTACCTAACACATCGGAGAAAATCCATAATCAATTCGGCGGTGAGAAGATAACTTCTCAGAAGCCTTTGTTCCCAAGAGTGGCATAACCATATAACAACAAAGTGAGAGAATTTATAATAAAAAACGAAAAGGTTATCTTGAGAATTCTAGAGATTGTCCCTGGTTTTGTTTCTTGGAATTTAATACTACTTCCCTACTGGGGCATTTTTGTCTTTCCGGTTTTTGTTGCCTACTTCGTTTTATTTTTCAATGTTTATTGGTTTTACCAATCACTCCAGATTGCGGTTACCTCTATCGTATCCCACACCAGGATTCAGGCTGCTAAAGTTTACGACTGGATGGGTGATGTCAGGGACTTTCCGGACTACAAAAAAGTTAGGCATATTGTAATAATTCCAACCTACAAAGAGCCTCTTCATATTCTAGAAAGAACTCTAAATTCCTTAGCCGTTCAGGAGATGTCGTTAAAACAAATTGTTCCCGTGATAGCCATGGAGGCCAATGAGCCCAAAACAGATAGAGATATAAAACTAAAAGCAATTAAAGAAAAATTTGGCGATAAATTTGGAGGCCTTTTTACAACCGTACACGAGTTAAAGCCCGGAGAGGTTGCAGGAAAAGCATCTAATGAACGTTATGCAGCAATATGGGTTAAGAAAAACTATCTGGATAAAAACAAGATCGATATAAACTATGTAACCGTCACCAGTTGTGACGCCGACCATAGATTTCACCCTAAACATTTTGCAGCCTTAACTTTTAAATTCTTGGACAACCCAGAAAGGTACAGAATGTTTTGGCAACCCGCGGTTATGTTTTACAACAATATTTGGGAGATACCAGCCATTACTAGAGTCCCCAACACTCTAATGACAATATTTAATCTGTCTCAACTGCCGAGACACGATAGACTTATTAACGCTCAAAATTATTCGTTGTCATTTAAACTTTTAGACAAAGTAGATTACTGGGACCCGGATAAAATTCCCGAGGATTGGGGAATATTTTTTAAGGCATTTTATAAAGTTGGTGGTGGGATAGAAGTTGAACCTTTATACCTCCCTCTTATGGCGGATGCGGCTCAATCAAACTCGTTCTGGAAAACATTGAAAAACCAGTATCAACAAATTCAAAGATGGGCCTGGGGAGTGAGCGATGATCCATGGATAATTAAAAGCTATCTCTTGGCAAAAGATATTCCTTTTTGGGACAAAACAACTCGACTGTTTCAGGTAATATGGGCTCATTTTTTGTGGCCTGTTTACTGGTTTATTATAACCTTGGGGCTTACAATACCCACACTTTTGAACCCCGCTTTTGGTAGAACCGCTCTAGGCTATACCATTCCAAAACTTTCTTCTTATATTCTTACAATATCCTTAGTCTTCCTTATTATCATGTTTGTAATAGACAACATTCAAAAACCGGAAAAACCGAAAGACTTTCCTGCATGGCGAGTAATTCTTTTACCTTTTGAATTTGTACTTATGCCTATTGCGGGGTTTTTCTTTGCTGCATTACCGGGACTAGATGCCCACACCAGATTGATGCTCGGAAAATATATGGAGTACAAAGTTACGGAAAAAGTTTAGTTGGAATCTATTTTATCTAATTTGTTATTAATCTTATTGATCTAAAGATTTGTAATATTCGACGGTCTTGGCAATGCCACTTCCAAGGTTGGTGACCGGCTCCCACTCCAAAGCTTCTTTGACTTTAGAAATATCCGGACATCTTTGTTTTGGATCGTCCTTGGGAAGATCTTTGTAGACAAACTCTGACTTTGATGCAGTTAAATCTTTTATTTTTTGAGCCAAATCAAACATTGTATATTCTTCTGGGTTACCCAGGTTAAAAATCTGACCGCCAAGATCATCCGTAAACATAACTTTACAAATTCCGGAAACCATGTCGTCGATATAACAAAAGGACCTGGTTTGGCCGCCGTCGCCATAAATTGTAATATCTTTATCGTTTAATGCTTGATTAATAAAATTGCTAATCACCCGTCCGTCGTCTTTCTGCATCCTGGGGCCGTATGTATTAAAAATTCTTACAATTCGGGCGTCTAAGGAATACTTATTTATAAAAACATAAGCCGCAGCCTCGGCAAACCGTTTACTTTCGTCGTAGCAAGCACGAGGACCAAAAGAATTTACATTTCCCCAATATTCCTCTTTTTGGGGAGAGACTTTAGGGTCCCCATAAATTTCCGAGGTCGAGGCAATAAGTATTCTGGACTTATTATTTTTTGCCAAATTCAAGACATTCAGAGTACCCAATGAGTTAGCAAGAAGCGTTTCTTCCGGATTTTCATAATAACCTTTTGGAGAAGCAGGGGAAGCAAGGTGAAAAATCATATCAAAATCAAGCTCGAACGCTCGATTTTTCGGATCAACAACATCACCTTTTACAAAAGTAAAACCTTCTTTTTGCAAAAGACCAGATATGTTTTCTTCCCTACCTGTAATCAAATTATCAAGCACGGTAACTTTGTTGCCTTCATCTACTAATTTTTGCGACAAGTGGCTGCCTATAAACCCGGCTCCGCCGGTTATAAGTATGTTTTTCATTGGCATATTATACCTCATATTGAGTTGAATTTACCTTGTGATACACTGATTTATATGCGTTCATTTTGGAATAAACTTCACGCAATTGGTGATATTCTCCACCTCCCCGAAATTCCAAACTGGCTTTTGGGACTTATGGTTTTGGTTATGATACTCCGCGTTCCCAGTTTTTTTGAACCAAATTACTACGGTGACGAGATGATTTATCTAACGCTTGGTCAGGGTGTCAGACAAGGAGTGACATTATATAAAGATTTGCACGACAACAAGCCTCCATTACTATATTTAACAGCGGCAGCGGCAGGAAATATTTTCTGGTTCAAAGTTATTTTGGCTTTCTGGAGTATTGTCACTATTTATTACTTTTTCAAACTTGCAGAAAAGTTGTTTAAGGGTAGGGATAAAACGGTTAAGCTTGCCACACTTGTATTTGGCTTATTAACCACCCTTCCACTTATGGAGGGGAATACTGTGAACGCTGAGCTCTTTATGATTTTACCTTCGATAACGGCTCTTCTGATTTTGCTTTCGGAGGGACTAAATACAAAAAAAATATTTTTTGCAGGTTTTTTATTTGGAATAGCTGCCCTTTTTAAGATTCCTGCGTTGTTTGAACTACCGGTTATCGTAGTTTACTGGTTACTAACCGACACTAAAAATTGGAAAAGAGTCCTTCTAAGTTCAATCGTTCTCGCACTAGGGTTTGCGGCGCCGATATTCCTTACAATTGTGTGGTACTTTGCTCAGGGAGCCGTGCCAGAGTACATCAAAGCAGCATTTCTACAAAATGTCGGTTATTTAAGTAGTTTTAGGCCAGACGATATTCAAAAACCATTTTTAGTCAGAAACCTTCCTTTATTAATAAGGGCAAGTATCGTCTTTTTGGGTGTTTTGGTTTTGTTTATTAAAAGACAAAAGCTGTCAAAAAACTTTATTTTATTGACCACCTGGACACTTTTTACCCTGTTTGCGATTACCCTATCAGAAAGACCATATCCTCACTATTTTGTACAAACACTCGCACCATTTTCTTTTTTGATTGCAATGTTTTTTTCAGAAGACCGTATAGATCAGGTATTGGTTATTTTTCCGATTACCATAAGTCTTTTTGTTCCGGTTTTTTATAAGTTTTATTTTTACCCCACAACTGCTTATTACTCCAGATTTGCCAGTTTTGCATCTGGAAAGATTACAAAAGCCCAATATTTCACCGGTTTTGCTTCGACTACTAACCGAAACTACAAAATATCCGAATTTATTGTTCAGTCCAGTCACCCTAAAGACAAAATTTTTATGTGGGATCCTGACTCGGCAGCGATATATGCCATGTCCAGAAGACTTCCGCCTACAAAATTCACAGTGCCCTATCATGTAGATGATTTTTCGTCTAAAGAGGAAGTTGCCAAACAAATAATTGCCAACCCTCCCAAATTTATTATTCTTACAAGTCAATATCCGTATACGGAGCTTAACCTTCTTATTAGACAAAGATACCTTCTTATACAGCAAATTGACAACGCAAGCATTTATACCAGAATAGATTTGGCCAGGTAGATCCAATTGTAGTAAAATCGACTGTGTCAAACAAAATCAAGTTGGCCCCACTAGAAGGAATCCCCAATAGAGAGTATGTATATTTTTCTTTGGTATTAATGATTGTTTCGGGTTTGATTTTTGTCATTATTAGAAGTTTTTTACCCCCGGTTGTCCCTTTCTTTTATGGTAGCCCTATTGGCGAAAAACAGCTTGTTCCACAAATGGGGTTACTTTTAGCGCCATTGCTGTCGCTTGTAATTACAGTTTTTAATCTATTTTTAGCTTCCAAAATGCAAGATAAATTTGTTAAGCAGGTTTTGATTGCCGGGTCAGTATTGTTTTCACTTTTTATGGCAATTGCGTTTGTTAAAGTCGTTTTTTTGGTAGGTTTATTTTAATGGTCAATTTAAGGCAAATTTTTTTAATACCCTGGCTTGTCGCCATAGCTGTTTCTTTCTTTGCCACCCCCCTTGTTATTAAATACGCAAAAAAATTGGGCATAGTGGACGATCCAAAAAAGAACAAACACCCCAAAGTTATCCATACATACCCGATACCACGAGGCGGAGGAATTCCTATTTTTTTGGCGCTGATAGCCTGTATTCTTATGTTTCTACCCTTAGACAAACAGACAGTGGGGATAATTTTAGGAGCTACCCTTCTGGTTTTAATGGGTTTTTTGGATGACAAACACAACCTCAACCCCTATTTAAGACTTATATTGGGTATTGTGGCCTCCCTTATTCCCGTTGCAGCAGGTATCGGAATATCGTTTATCTCAAATCCCTTGACTGCTATGGGCATAAATAATCCTTTGGGAGGAATCATAGATTTAAGCACCCCCAGGTTGGATATTGTTCTTTTTGGGACTACACACAGCATTTGGATACTTAGTGATATTCTTGCGATTATTTGGATAACATTTTTAATGAATATTGTTAATATGGGTGCCAAAGGGGTGGATGGCCAGATGAGCGGAGTTACTGTAGTTGCCGCACTGACAATAGCCTTCTTATCTCTCAGATATTCTGCGGATATAACCCAGTGGCCTGTAATAATATTGGCTGCAATAACTTCAGGAGCCTACTTAGGTTTTTTGCCGTGGCATATGTATCCACAAAAAATAATGCCTGGCTATGGCGGAAGCACACTTGCGGGGTATTTATTGGCAATTCTTTCTATACTTTCAACAACCAAGGCTGGAGCACTAATGGTGGTTTTAGGTGTTCCTTTAATTGACACGGGTTATACAATAATCAGAAGAATTTTAGCAAAAAGATCACCTGTTTGGGGAGATAGAGGCCACCTTCATCATCGCCTTTTAGATATTGGAATGACAAAGCAGCAAGTTGCGGTTTTCTATTGGGTAATTACAGGCGTTCTTGGATTTCTAGCTCTTAATTTGAATACAGCAACCAAGGTCTATACAATGATAGGCATAGCGGCCATAATAGGAGGATTAATTTTGTGGTTAACATATCGACCGAAAAATCAACAAAAAGAGAATCTATAATATCCGCAGTCATAAAAGTAATGCGGCCAATTCATTGGGTCAAAAACCTATCACTTTTTGCCGCGATTCTTTTGACCGGTGAATTTTTTGATAGAGCTCAATTTGTAAATGTTTTTTGGGGATTTATTGCTTTCTGTTTTGCAACTTCGGCAACCTATATAATAAATGATGTTTTTGATGTAAAAAATGATAGACTCCACCCCACAAAACGTTTTAGACCGATAGCCTCCGGCAGTTTGCCTATTGCTTTAGCACTAGTTCAAGGGCTTGGCATGGCCGCCGTAGCTCTTTTTATGAGTGCTACTTTTAATTCAATTTTTTTCTTTCTGGTGATGGGATACCTTATACTTCAGCTTTTTTACAGCATATACCTAAAAAACATAGCAATTTTGGATATTCTTATAATAGCCACAGGCTTTATCATCAGGGTTTACGCGGGAGCATTTGCAATTAATGCTCACCTATCTGTTTGGTTTCTACTTTGTGTAATTTCTACCGCACTTTTTCTTGCTTCGGGAAAAAGAAGAGCGGAGTTAAACTTGGCCCAAAATACGGCAAGTCTAACCAGAAAAAGTCTGGATAATTACAAAAAGGAACTTTTGAATTCGTTTGTAACCATGTTCGGAAATGCTGCATGGATGAGCTGGTCGCTTTTTACTTTTTTTGAAAGTCCTAAAGCAACCCTCCCCTTCTGGTTGGTGCTTGCAGAACTCAGTCGTACAACGACAATTGACAAACTCTTAATGATAACAATTCCTATCACTATTTTTGGAATAATGAGATATGAGTTTCTTATATTTGAAGGAAAAAGCGAAACCCCGGAAAGGTTACTTTTGACAGATAAGGCTCTTATTGCCGCTATCGGAATGTGGGTTTTTGTTGTGTATTGGGTTCTATATAGCGGGGTCTCTATATCAGGGATTTGATGATGGCGGGCTTGCATCTTCACCGTTTTGGTCTACCACCTTGGCATATTGTCCTGAAACCCAACCCGTTATCCCGTTGGGCAGCCCGGGTTTTGGATCATCATATTGAATCTTTAACCAGCCGCTGGCGTCATCTTTCTGTAAAAACGGATATTTACTTCCAGGTTTAACTTCTGCTATTTCATCTCCATCCGACCCGGGAGCTGTTCTTACCCTTAAAAAACCTGTTGGGGTTTTTAAAACTTCTACAAAAAGACCCGAAGATGGTGTTGGCGTGGGAACTGCCTCAGTAAGCGGCTCGCTCGATTTGGAAAGTTTGGCGTAAACAGTAAGTCTTAAACCGTCAGCAACATTTAGTGTTATAGACCGATCCGTATACCCCGGTGATTTTATTGTTATCAAATGAGCCGCGGGTGAAATAACCGAGTTTTTATACGGAGAGAACCCTCTCGGTACACCATCTAGGGATATTTGGGCATTGTCAGGTGTAGTAACCACAACCAAACTCGTCTCACCTGTGGAAATTTTGTCATAAGAAATGATGTCCCCGGCAGAAGATTCTTCCGATTCTCCAAATTCTCTTCTTACAAGGGTTTCTATTCCGGTAACTAAGTTTATTTTTGTTTCGAAGGGTTGCAATTTAGAGTTACCCTCAGGAACCAGTTTTATTGTTATTTCACCTTCATCGTGAGAGATCTTAAGCGGAGTTCTACCTAAAAAAGCACCGTTTACATAAACACTGGATTCAGGGCTAGTTTTGACATTCAATCCGGCGGGCTTGGGTTTTGTGATACCCAACACAAAAAACAATGTCCCAACCAGAAAGAGTATCGAAAAAAGTAAAATTAACCAGGTTTTCAGATTCTTCATACGCCCGAGTTTATCAAAGCCAATGGGGTCTTGACAACCAAAAGTTAATAAAATATTATAAATTAGCACTCAGTTAGTATGAGTGCCAGAAAGGAGGTGAGAAAATATGTCTATAGTAAGATTTGACCCAGCAAGAAACATTTTTTCCTTGCCTAGATGGGCAGAGGAGGATGACGGCTTCTTTGGAACACAAAGAGGTCTAAAAATCCACGAGACAGAAAAAAGTCTTGTTGTAGAAGCTGTAGTTGCAGGTGTTCCCGCAGACAATGTTGAGGTAAACATAGAAGACGGAGTCCTAACAATCAAGGCTGAGTCTGTCAAAGCGGAAAAGGCTAAAGATGAAATTAGGTCATCTAGCTATCAATACTACTACACTGCCGCGCTAAGTGGCGGTGAATGGCAAAAAACAGAAGCCGAGGTTAAACACGGGGTAGTGTTTGTAACAATACCCAAAGCGGAAGCGGCAAAACCTAAAAAGGTTACTGTTAAAGCCACGGGGAAATAATAAACTCGCGCATGATTTATGCCTAAATAGTTTTGTAATGAGTAAGGTAATAGGCTAAAATAGTGTTTCCGGCCAGATGGCGAAGTGGAAACGCTGCGGTCTGCAAAACCGCCATGCGCGGGTTCGATTCCCGCTCTGGCCTCTCGTAAACTCGAGTCCGAGTCGTAATCGATAATGCTTTAAAAGGACTTTGTTGCATGGCGATTCCCGCTCTGGCCTCAAATAATGTAATTAGTGATACAATAAAATAAACTTCAATGAAAAAATATTTAATATTAATTTTGGTCATAGGTTGCCTTGTGTTCGCTTCAAAAATCAATGCACAATCACTCCCTTTTGAACGCGCATACCAGGATTATCAATACAATAGAACTATCTATGATCAGTCATACACCGACTACCAAAACACAAAAAACGCCTACGCAGTTAATCCGACTTTGAATCTTAAAGATGAAGCTAAACAAAAAGCTTTAGCGATGCTTAGAAACAGAGATCAGCTGACGGTTGTTTATTTAACCGCGCTTAGGGCAAATCTTTCCGAACAACCCGGCCTTGAAGGTCCTGTAAGGGATAACATTTACACCAAGTTGGACGGTGAAGTAGCTTGGTATTCTAACCACAAAACAAATTACAAAGAAGAAGATTCTATTGAAGTATTATTTACAAAAAATGATGAGGTTAAGGCTAGATATAATTCAAAAACAATACTAATAATCGACGAGTCGTTATTTGATATAACTTTAGGTCAAGAAAAAACTTTACGACAACAACACGAACAGGTTTATGCCACATTAAGAGGACTTATAGACCAAGGAGTGGCTGCAGGTAAACTAACCCTTAACCCGTTCAACCACTGGCTAACAGACATTGACGCCACCATTAAAACACTAAAGGCCAACGAAGAAAAGGGTTTGGCACAAATCCAAGTAATTTACACACAAACATATTCTCCCGATAGTGATTTTGACACCGCAATGCAAACACTGTCTCAATCGGTTAAGCCTTTGTCTCAATTCAATCAATTTTTAACGGAAATATCCGCATATATTCAAAACCAACAATGAACCCAAATCAGCCAGACCAACACAACGAGCCGCAAACGCCAATCCAACCTCAAGTTGGTTCAAATGCGTTGAACAATACCCCCGCACCAAAAAGTTCAATAAAAATCCCCGGTAAGGAATTTATTACTAACCTTGTTGCTAAGTTGCCTACCCCCTTACAGGATGTTTTATACAAGTTCTACGCCAACAAAATGATCTTTTGGACTATCACAATATTGTTTGGCCTTATGTTTGTTATTATTATTCTTGGTGTATTGTTTGGTTCGGCAGGCACTCCACAGCCAGTTAAAACAGCACCTAAGCCTACTCCATATTTAAATACTCAACCCACGGCTTCTCCTAGCGGAAATGTTTTACAACAAACACAGTTCCAACTTTCTGCGTTAAAAGACAAGATAAATGCCCTAGATGTTAGACAAAGTCCGCTTAAACCACCTCCTTTTAACTTTGACATCAAGTTCTAAGTAGCCTCATAAAACTTGACTTTGAGGCTTTTCATACTATAAAATTGCGTCTTCCCGCGTTCTGCGGGATTTTTTGTGAGCTCGGCACGGGCAAAATCGTGCCCAAGATGAAAAAATTAAGCTTAGAGCTGCCCAAGTACCGCCTTCAGGTACACCTCAAGTTAGTTCGAAGGCGTAAACCTCTAGTGGAAGAACCGATTTTACCCAGCCTCGGAACAGTTAAGAAAAAATACAAATCAGGCAGCCTCATCGGTAGATATTTCAGGCACGTTTTTGAACACAAAAACATACGCAAGGTTTTTGGCGGTGGTTTAGCCTTATTTATCGTCGGCTCATCTTTTATCCCCCAAACCTCGGTTATAGCTCAAGAACCAGAAGAAGAAGTAATTGTTCAGGCGCAAACCAGCCTGATTACCGAAAAAAGTCTTCAAAATCCGCTTTCTTACATGAAAGTTAACCAAAATTATAGCTACTTTCACCCAGGTCTCGATCTTGGTGGTCCTGTAGGGCTGCCTATAAAGTCGGTTAAACCGGGAAAGGTTGTATTTGCCGGCTACTCAACAGATGGATACGGGAATAATGTAGTTATAAATCACGGAGACGGCCTGATTTCACTTTATGCGCATATGTCCAAAATTGATGTCAAAGACGGCCAGGAGATTGCCATGAACACTCAAATTGGCCTTGTAGGAAAAACAGGACGTGCCACAGGGCCGCATTTACATCTGGAAATAAGATTAGAGGGCAGAAACATTAATCCTCAGACTTTTTTGAATCGTTAATCCAAACTTCGCCATAAGTACCAGCAAGCCACGGTTCTGAACGGCTGCCAACGTTTGGAAAACTCCAACATATCTTTAGACTTTAGTGTCTTACCTGTTACTTTTTCGAATCCTTTTCTGATCCCAAGATCGTCCGTTGGGAAAATATCGACTCTCCCCAGAGAAAACATTAAAAACATCTGGGCTGTCCATAGACCAATTCCTTTAACCGCCACCATTTCTTTAATTACTTCCTCATCTGACAATTTGTCCAGCTTTTTGGTCTGAAGCTCGCCCGACTTTGTTTTTTCTGCTAAGTCTTTTACAAAAGACACCTTTCCCCAACTCATACCGGCGTTTCTTAGGTCTTGAGGGTCTGTTTTTAATATAGCCTCGGGTGTAACCTCTCCGCCAACTGCCAGCTTAAACCTGGAAAATATAGTGTCCGCAGCTTTACCTGATAACTGTTGTCCTACGATATTAGAACAAATATCTTCGAAGTAGTCACTGTGTTTGCTTATTTTAATAGCACAACTTCCCCATTTTTTAACTAAAGGCGCTATATATTTATCTTTTTGAAGAAAATTTTCCGCTTCTTGCCACATACTGTGGTTTATTTTGTCGTATGTGTGCCAAAAGGCATTATATACGAAGTAAACTTCTTAATAATCCATTCCACCCATTCCACCTGGCGGCATACCGGGTTCTTTCTTTTCTTCCGGAATATCTGTTACAAGTCCTTCGGTGGTAAGAACCATCATTGCAACGCTTGCAGCATTTTGAAGAGCGCTCCTGGTAACTTTAACGGGGTCAATAATTCCAAACTTAGTCATTGATCCAAAGTTGCCGTTCATTGCGTTGTAGCCAAAATCAGAGTCTTTTGATTCGGATACTTTCTTTAAAACATCATCGTCGTTGTCTCCCGCATTTTTTGCCAACCATCTAATAGGTTCTTCGAGAGCGTCAAATACTATATCTACTCCAACCTGTTCGTCACCTTTTTCTACTTTAAGTCCTTTTAGAACTGTTCTAGCTCTAAGAAGTGCTGTTTCTCCTCCGGGTACTATTCCTTCTTCTACAGCGGCTTTTGTTGCACCAACTGCATCTTTAACTCTTTCTTTTTTGTCGTTAAGCTCAACTTCTGTTGCTGCGCCTACATTGATCTGAGCAACGCCGCCAGAAAGTTTTGCCAATCTTTCTTCCAGTTTTTCCCTATCAAAGTCTGAATCTACTGCTGCAATTTGTTTTTTGATTGAGGCAATTCTAGCCTCTATTACACCTTTATCACCTTTGCCGCCAATTATTCTTGTGTTGTCTTTATCTGCCCAAACTTTGTCTGCTCTTCCAAGGTCTGTAACTTCTATTGACTCAAAATTGCGACCCGTGTCTTCGGAAATAACTGTTCCGCCTGTAAGTGCCGCAATATCCTCCAACATCTCTTTTCTTCTGTCACCAAAGCCGGGTGCTTTTATTGCCAAAACATTGAAAGTGCCTCTGAGTTTATTTAAAACTAAAGTTGCCAAAGCTTCACCTTCTATTTCGTCTGCCAAGATAACAAGGCTTTTACTAACCTTTACAAACTTCTCCAAAAAAGGAAGAAGGTCCTGAATTGATGTTATCTTTTTGTCTGTAATCAATATGTACGGGTTTTCTATCTCGGATTCCATTTTGTCGGGATTTGTAACCATATAGGCAGATGCATAACCTCTGTCAAATTCCATTCCTTCTTTGTATTCGATATCGATTGTTAAGCCTTTGCCTTCTTCTACAGTAACGACACCGTCTCTGCCAACTTTATTAAGGGCTTCTGCGATTTTTTCTCCGATCGATTCTTCCCCTGCAGAGATAGTGGCTACTTGGGTAATTTCGTCTTCACCTTTTATTGGTTTGGCCATTTTCTTAAGCTCCAAAACTACCGCTTCAACAGCTTTTTCCATTCCTTTTTTAATAATCATAGGATTCGAACCTGCATCCACCTTTTTCATTCCTTTTGAAGTAAGAACTTGAGCCAAGAGGGTCGAGGTCGTTGTGCCGTCACCGGCATTATCGTTAGTTTTGTTAGCTGCTTCTTTAACCAATTGAGCACCCATATTTTGAAACGGATCCGGTAGGTCTATTTCTTTAGCAACCGACACGCCGTCATGAACAATACTTGGTGCTCCCCATTTTTTATCAAGTGCAATATTTCTTCCTTTTGGACCAAGTGTAGTAACAACAGCTTTGGCAACGGTATCAATTCCCGTCATCAAAGCTTCCCGTGCATCTTTTCCGAATTTAAGTTGTTTTGCCATATTTATGATTCTACTGCCATTACATCTTCAAATTTAACAAACAAGTATTCTTTACCCTCTATCTTAATTTCATTGCCTCCCCATTTTTTGTAAAAGACGACTTCGTTAACTTTTGCAGGAGACTCAATTTTTTGGCCATCTTGATAAGAAACAGGGCCAGAAGCCAACACTTTTCCCTTTTGCGGTTTTTCTGTGGAAGTGTCCGGAAGATAAATACCCGATGCCGTTTTTGTTGCAGCCTCAACGGGTTCAATTAGTAAATATCCAGCTGTCGGTCTTAAATTTAATTTTGCCATAAAACTTGTTATTAACTTTTACTTAGCATTCAAAATAACTGAGTGCTATTTTATTAATTGAAAACACCACTGTCAAGAGGAAAGCCTTGTTTCTACAAACTTTCCCCAATCCTGAGGATGAAATAATGCTATGTCACTTTTAACAACTTCCCTGGTTATTTTTTTAGCCATATGTCTAAACTGAGCTTTAAAAAGAAAGTTTTCTAACCATGCGGATAATTTATTATTCTTTGTTTTAATACTCGAGTCATTTATTTTTTTAATTTTCACCGAATTTGGCCAAAAATTAAGCACCCACTTATTTTGATATAAAAACTTTTCGTAAGTTTTGTTTCTCGAGAACAAAGGTTTAATTTGTGCTATTTCATGAGCCGTATAAAAATTCTTGGAATATTTCCAGTTCATATTATTTTCGGTCAACCACATGTTTAGACATATCTTATCCTTCTGATCGGAGTCTCCCGAATGCCTTATTTTAATTCCCAATAATGGCAGTATCAAAAGTGAAGCGGCTCTTGTGGTCCAAAGACTTTCGTTTTTGGTGATAATCAAAAAATCGATATCTCCATCCTCTGTGGCGTTATCCATGGCAAGTGAACCCGTTAGGCCTATCATTCTAACCCCGGGCATCTTGGAAAGAATCAGAGCTGCTTTTTTTGCAAGCTTTACTTTTTTAACAGATATTCTCTTTCTTAAGCTTTTTTTATAAACCAAACCTTCTTTGCC
This sequence comes from uncultured Gammaproteobacteria bacterium, assembly GCA_964600575.1. Classification (GTDB taxonomy): domain Bacteria; phylum Patescibacteriota; class Microgenomatia; order UBA8517; family UBA8517; genus CAZRGC01. Next base: position 151,230 of record CAZRJH010000002.1, read on the forward strand.
GTTAATAAAAACATGTCCGTTTCTAACCAATATTTCCTTTTCGACAACGGGAGAGCTTTCCACAGCTCGCCATCTTATGAGGTCTGCAAAATCCAGAGGATAATCAAAAACATCGTGATACAACACCGAAAGTTTTTCGCCGTTTGTGAGTTTTTCGCTTGTGACTCCACCCTTAACGTTTAATGAGTATAAATTTAACATTTTACTTGGCTATCAATCTGTATTGAGCCAAGACTTGCTGCACACCGGCAGCAACAGTTTCCATGGCTTTGTCTGCTGTATCTTTGTTGTCAACTACTGTGTTTATAGCATCCCCAAAATAGTTAGAGAGTTGTGTATTAATACCCGTAGGGCCATCAAATGTTCGAGAGGCCAAATACCAGCTTTGTGCGCCAGGGGCTTGAGTAATAATAGACCCCAAGATAGGATGATCTTTCAAAAGACCGTTCATATCAGGCCTTGGGTACGGTTCTCCAAAAGTCCTGAGTTTTGTGGCATTTGTATAAAACTTCTGGAGATTGTCTTGAGATGTCATAAAGTTTAGAAAGTCCCAGGCGGCGGCTTTTTTAGAGCTTTTGGACCAAACACCTTCTGCCCAATATGTTGCGTACGTAATGTCCGGCTGATTGGGACTGTCTTTTGGTAGTTGCGGAATGGGAACCGTTTTGAACTTAAGGCTAGGGTTTTGTAGAGAGATTTCAAACGATCTCCAAGAAGGGCCAATATACATTGCCAACTTTCCTGATGCAAAAGCTTGAGTAGAAGTAGGCAAGGTCGGGTCCCAGACTCCGTCTAGCGTGGTAAATACTGTAAAGAAAGTTAACGCATCTTCGGCTTGTTTACCAACAGGATTAGAAAGATCAACTCCATTTTGAAGCATTAAAAGGGCGAGTATTTCCGGCCAATGATCAACATTTTCTGTTCGTCCTAATGCTGCACCTGACTGAGTTATATTGTTTTGGTCGTCTTTAACAGTAAGTTCCCTTGCTAGTGTTCTAAGCTCATCCCATGTAGTAGGTGCGGTTTTGCCGGATTTATTGAATATATCCTCGTTAATATAAAGAGTTAAACCATCGTATTCTAAAGGTAAACCCACAATACCTGTTCCACTGGTTAAATCTGCCGAGGCTATCGGGTAAAAATTCTTTGCAAAGTCTGCGGCGTTCATAACACTTGAGGGTAAGGTGTCCAGATCGTTTCTAAACATAGGCACCCAAGTATTGTGGAATCTAAAGATATCAGGACCGCTACCTTTTGCCATAGCGTTGGTTAGTCTTTCCCGATAGTCCTGAGGGGACTGGCGTATGTATGTAATTTTTACATTTGGATGAGAAGATTCGTAAGTCGAGATTAAGGACGAAACAATAGACTCATCTTCCCACAATCCCCACCAAGTTAAATTGGCAGTAGAGCTTTTACCTTTTGATGTAAAAAGTTTAGCAACCAATAAAATAATCACAAGAACGACGACTCCTATACCCACAAAAATCAATGCCTTTGGAAATGACTTTTTGGGGGGCGGGGGTGAAACAACAGGGGCAGCTGCGGGTTGTTGAACAACTCCTGGAGTAACCTGAGGTTGAGCTTGGGAATTATCTTGCGGCATATCAATATTTGGCCATAAGCCCTATCTAAATGGTATCATATCGGCATGGGAAGAGTAAGACTACCTTTTCCAAAAAAAGAACATCTTAAAAGATTATCCGTTGTATTCTTTTTGGTTTTGTTGATGCTTATTGCCCTCTCGACATATTTTTTAAAATATAAAAATAAAGTTTTTCCAAACGTAAACATCAACTCGGTTAATATTGGAGGTTTAACTTTTAGCCAAGCAAAAGACCTGCTTTCGGATAAGTCGAAAATTCCCGAAAAGATAAAAATTATCGGGCCGAATCAAGCTTATACACTCAATACAAAAGATATAGAGGTGGATTACAACTTCGAGGAGAGCGTTCTTAGAGCTTACAACATTGGAAGAAGCGGTAACATTTTTAACGATATAGAAACAAGGCTAAAACTTCTAAAGAATCCAAAAAGCCTAGGTTTAGCCTTAAAGTTAAACGAAGAAAAACTTGCCAAAACAGTGTCTATAATCGCCGGCCAAAATTCAATTGACCCGATTAGCCCTAGTGTTTCCTTAGTTAACGGCGTTGTTAAAGTACAAAAAGGTCTTCCGGGAAACGAGGTTGATCAAAATAAATTAAGAGCAATAATCGGGCGATCGATATCTTTCGGTCAAAGTGATGAAATATTAGTTCCAATCACTGTTGTTGACAAAAGCTTGACCGAAGACGAGGCTACAAAGTTACAAAAACGGGGAGAGGCTTTTGTTGGACGATCGATTGAGGCCAAACTTAGTGAAACTACATACGAGATAAAAGATGGAGAGATAATTAAGACAATCGAACCAAAAGGAGGTTTTAATACAGACTCTCTAATCAGCATTTCCGAAAAAGTAGCAGCACAGATAGAGAGACCTGCTCAAAACCCTAAGTTTAACTTTGAGAATGGGAAAGTGACCGAATTTTTGCCGGCACTTGAGGGGGTTAAATTAAGAAGAGAGGACTTTCTGGGGCTTTTAAACAAAACCCTTACTGCCCTAGAGGCAGCTACCGACAAAAAGGCTTTAATTGAAATACCTGTAGACAAAACCCAACCCGCAGTAACCACAGACAAAGTCAACAACTTAGGGATTAAAGAGCTTTTGTCAAAAGCAACTACAACTTATTATCATTCGATACCGTCCCGGGTACACAATGTTGATTTGGCAGCATCTCGAATTAACGGAACATTGGTTGCACCGGGAGAAACCTTTTCTTTTAATAAAACTCTTGGGGATGTTTCTCAATTCACCGGCTATCAACAGGCATATATTATTAGCGGCGGTAAAACAATTTTGGGTGACGGAGGTGGTGTTTGCCAAGTCTCAACTACTTTATTTAGAAGCTTACTTAATGCAGGCATGCCCATTAACGAAAGGTCTCCACACGCTTACAGAGTTGGCTATTACGAACAAAACTCTCCTCCGGGTTTTGATGCTACTGTTTACGGCCCTGCGCCCGATTTAAAGTTTACCAACGATACCGGTAATCACATACTAATCAAGGCTGTTTCTGATCCAAAACATTACAGTCTCACCTTTGAGCTGTACGGCACCAAGGATCAAAGACTTGTTGAAATAGGAAAACCCTTTATTTCCAATGTCTCTCCTGCACCCGAAGATAGATATCAAGACGACCCAACTTTACCGGCAGGAACAATTAAACAAATAGATTTTAAAGCACCTGGAGCTAAAGTGTCCTTTGCTTATTCTGTTAAAAAGGATGGGGTAGAAATATTTAATAAAACTTTTGTCTCAAATTACCGACCTTGGCAAGCCGTATATCTTCGAGGGACGGGCCCGGCACGCTAATTTCAAGCAATGTTGTAAAATAGGCCTATGATAAGGCTAAACATCGACGAAAATCCCACACAGACTGCCATACAGACTTTAGAAAAAGGCGGAACTGTAATATTCCCGTGCGAAACCGTATATGGAATAGCAGTTGATAGTCTAAATTCAAAAGCTGTAGAAAAGTTAAACAAATATAAAAGAAGACCTATGGGAAAACCCTACGCGATAATGTGTTCGAGCCGGAAAATGGCGGAGGGGTATGTTCAATTGAACCTTACTGCCAAAAATTTGTACAAAAAATTTTTACCAGGGCCAATTACGGTTGTCTCCAAAGGCAAAGGCAAAGTTGCCGCCGGCATAGAGTCTGAGCTTGGAACTTTAGGTGTGAGAATACCCGACTACAAATTTATGTTAGATTTGATATCTAAATTTGGAAGACCTGTTGTTGCAACAAGCGCCAACGCCTCTTATCAAAAAAGGCCATACAAAATAGCGGACATCTTAGAAAACATCTCCGACAAGCAAAGTGGGTTGATCGATTTAATAATCGACGCAGGAGACCTTCCACAAAACGAACCATCTACCGTTATTGATACAACAATGGACGATGTTGTGGTTTTAAGGCAGGGAGAAATCAAACTTTCCGAAAAAAATGAGGTTTTAACAAGAAACGAGGAAGGCACGCAAAATGTAGGCAAGGAGATTTGGCAAAAATATCAGAGCTACTTAGGTAAAAGAGCTTTAGTTTTTGCATTGCAAGGAGAGATGGGGGCAGGTAAGACTCAATTTACAAAAGGTTTAGCACTTGCCATGGGAATAGACGAACTCGTTACTTCGCCCACCTACGCCATCGAAAATGAGTATAAAACAGGAAAAAGTGAACTTTTTCACTTTGACGCTTGGCGCTTGGAAAATTCGGATCAACTAGGAGATCTGGGTTTCTCTGAGTTGATAAAAAACAAATCCGTTATATCAATTGAGTGGGCGGAAAAGGTTAAAGAAGAGATAGAAAAGATTGACGAAGACGCTTTGGTTGTGTGGATACGAATCAATGTCGGCAAGAAAGATGATGAACGACTTATCAGTTGGGGAATTTTATGATATCCTCGCCTTTGAATGGCCCAGAAGGCTTAATACTGATACAGAATGAAAGAAACTTTTAGAGATTCCTTTATTGCAGTTCCGATTACGGAAAGCCCGCTTCTAAATTGGCTTAAATCCATAAACAAACATCGAAAGTTTTATCATATGACAATTTATTTTTTGGGGGAAATTGATGAAGCCGATCTCGAAAATGTTAAGGCTGTTATGAAAAAGGAACCGCAAATACTTGCAGGTACAGTTCTCAAGCCCACAAAGCTAGATTTTATCGGACCCGACGGTAATACTTTTGTTGCAAGAATTGCACCAACCGAGGGACTAAACCGCCTTAGATCCAATTCAGAAAACGATCTTTATAAATTTAACAATATAAACCTTCCTTTTGTTCCACACATTACAATCAGAAGATCTAAAGATGCAAAACCCAACTACGATATGCGTGGGGACATAAATCAGGAGATTTTAAACTATATGGCAAAAAGTGTGGGTATCTATTACAAAACCGAAGAAGGAGCGACCGCTCTCCTTTATACTCAAAAAGTATAGTTAATAGGTGTAGGCAGCGTAGACTTTCTGGCTGATTTTAGAATTTGCACCGCTTTTGCAACAGCAGAGCTCTGATCAAACATACCAAGTTCCTCCATTAAAGCCTGATGTCCGTCAAGTTCGGCATCTGTTATGGAATTATCCTTAACTTGTAGCCAAAATGGATCATCAGAATCTAAAAACTCTAAAAGATCTGGGGCGGTTGCTATAAACAGATCAGACACCGAACGATACATCCTTTCCATTACTCTCCGAGAATATCACAAATTCCCCCAAAAAGAGTGTTTGAGCCTAATATTGTGTTAAAATTGTCTTATTGGAGAAGAAAATATAGTTTTTGATCTTTCTTCTAAACTTTAATGAAAATACTAGCAATAGATACTTCCTGTGACGAAACTGCAGCTGCCGTCACTGAAAACGACCAGATAATAAGTAACATCATTTGGTCTCAAGCCAGCTCTCATGCAAATTTCGGGGGTGTTATGCCTAGTTTAGCCCAAAGAATGCACCAAGAAAGGATAGACTTTGTAATTGAAAAGGCTCTTAAAACAGCAAAAGTAAAATACAAAGACCTCGACGCTGTTGCTGTAACGTTTGGACCCGGTCTTTCTATTGCTCTTGGAGTAGGTGTTGCAAAAGCAAAAGAAATTGCAGAAAAAAATAATCTGCCTTTGATCCCAATAAATCATATCGAGGCGCACCTCCTTAGTTCGATGGCAAAACCTTCTTCGAATAAACCGATTCATAATTCGATAAACTTTCCTGCTTATGGTCTTGTTGTTTCCGGGGGAAATACAATATTTTTTTTAATAAATAAAATAGGTAGCTATGAAATTCTAGCCGAAACCCAAGACGATGCTTTGGGCGAGGCTTTAGACAAAGCGGCAAGAATGGTGGGATTTGGCTACCCGGGAGGGTCGATACTAGAAAAAATGGCTAAACTTAATGAACATTCTGAATTTTCTCTCCCCATTCCCCTGGTCGGCCAGGAAAAAAGACGTTTTTTTAGCTACTCCGGCCTAAAAACTTCTTTGTCCCGCTACATTGACTCCCAAAAAAAACTTAACCCTAACTACCCGTCAAAAAAAGATACATATGCACTTTGTGCCGAATTTCAAAAATCCGCATTCAAACATCTGGAACGAACTATTAGTTTTATAATTAAAGAGGATGGATTAAAAAGTAATCAGCTTCTACTAGGAGGTGGGGTCGGAAACAATTTGCAATTAAGAAAAGAGCTTAGAAAACTCGGTAACAGTCTTGGATTTAAACTTCTTGTCCCTTACTCAAAAAAACTTTATGGTGACAATGCCGGCATGATTGGCGTTTGTGCATATACTAAATACGGAAAATCTGATCTTAAAACTTTTTTTGATTTATCGAAAGTAGACAGAAATCCTAGAGCCAGAATAGTTTAATTGCCAAACTTCACGGAGTAAATTTTTCTCCCGGATGACTATGCTCCCAACTTCCCGCTAAGGCTGCTAATTGAATTTTAAAGGTCTCAGAAGTTATTTCTTTTTTAGCATCGCTAAAGAGTTTATTAAAGGCAGAACTTCCAGTCTCGTGTCCTCCTAGTATAAATTTTCTAACATAACTTGCGTGTTTATCAAACTGCGAGTCGGGAAGTGTCGCAGAGTTTCTGTTTGGCCTTTCTGTTGTTTGATACAAAAGGTCTCTCCCAATCATCTTCTGAACAACTGACTTAACATAATTAATCGGAGTTAAGGTTTTTTCCGAAAATATTTTTTGCATATTTTTCCACTGATCCTCAAATTCTGACAAAGCACGCTCTCTACCCACATAAGTGTGCAGCTTGGGTAGTCTAAAGCCTTTAAGTTGGTTGCTTGCAAACTGCGGCTCAAAAATGTCTACCGATCTGGCCCAACTAAAAAAATCCCTTTGCAACGAGACATCGTTTTGAGAAAATCGAAAAGTTAAGTAAAAAAAGCTTTCAAGGTCTGTAAGTTCAGTCAAAATTTCCTGAGTTTCTGGGTTTCTCTTGTCCATAAGCTTAAACTTGTCCAAGTTTAACAAAAGTCATATAATATGCCTAGTTAGCGTTTGACTTTGGCCAGTCCCCAAAGGAGCTATCCGCCAAAACGAAACTTAAGCGGAATCAAAAAAGTAACTGCAAGGTGGTACCGTGAGCCTCAGACTCACCCTTCAAGCTTCTGAAGGTTATTGTTTTCTAAAATGGATCCGCAATACGATCACAACAAATACGAATCAGATATTTACAATCTTTGGGAAGATTCAGGTTCTTTTGTGCCTGGAAACGGAAAAAAGGCTTTTACAATTATAATGCCTCCTCCCAACGCCAACGACCCTTTACACATAGGGCACGCCAGATTTGTGGCAATAGAAGACGCTTTGGTCAGATATCATAGAATGAGAGGCGAATCTACTCTTTGGCTTCCCGGCTCCGATCACGCAGGAATCGAAACTCAGTATGTTTTTGAAAAAAAACTTTCGAAAGAAGGTAAAAGCAGATTCGATTTTGATAGAGACACCTTGTACCAGAAAATATGGGATTATGTTAAAGACAATACCGGGGTTATGGAACACCAACTTAAAAGACTTGGTGCTTCCTGCGATTGGAGTAGATTTAAATTTACGCTTGACCCGGAAATAGTCAAGATTGTTTATTCTACATTTAAAAAGCTTTCCGAAGACAATCTTTTATATAGAGGCGAGCGCATTGTTAACTACTGCTCACGCTGCGGAACCGCATATTCTCAACTCGAGGTAGATTATATTGAACGCGAAGACGGTATATATTATCTGGACTACGGGAGCATAACCATTGCAACCACAAGGCCTGAAACGATATTTGCGGATGCAGCCATAGCTGTAAACCCTAAAGACAAAAGGTACAAAAACCTAATAGGATTAACCGCAAAAATTCCGCTAATTAACCGTGAGATTCCAATAATTGCAGATAATGCCGTGGATATAACTTTTGGGACAGGTGGATTAAAAGTCACACCAGCCCATGACTCGACCGATTTTGAAATTGGTGAAAAACACAAATTACCGCGCATTTCGGTGATCGACGAAAAGGGCAGGATGACAGGCACGCCCGAGAAATACATAGGCATGAAGGTTGAAGCTGCAAGAGAAGCGGTAATAATGGATTTAAACGCAGAAGGAAAAATAGTGAAAACAGAAAAAACTACACACACAGTAGGAACGTGCTACCGCGACAAAAGTACATTAGAACCCCGAATCTCTACGCAGTGGTTTGTGAAAGTTGAGCCTTTGGCAAAAGCCGCTTTAGAAAGTATAAAAACCAAAAAAACAAAATTCGCCGCCAAAAAGTATGAGAAAATTGCCAACCACTGGCTTAAAAACTTAAGAGACTGGAATATAAGCAGACAAATTGTTTGGGGAATAAGAATACCGGCTTACAGATGTCAGAGATGTTTAGAGTGGACAATAACCGATGGAGTGGTACCCAATGAATGTTCGCTTTGCAAAAACTCGGAGCTTGTTCAGGATGCCGATACTTTTGATACTTGGTTTTCTTCGGGGCAATGGCCGTTTGCAACGCTTAAAAACACTCAAGTGGGAGATTTTGAAAAATTCTACCCCACAACAGTTATGGAAACGGGGTATGACATTCTTCCGTTTTGGGTTATAAGAATGATGATGCTCGGGATATACGCAACAGGCAAAGTGCCTTTTGAAAATGTTCTTTTGCATGGGTTGGTTAGAGACAAAGATGGCCAAAAAATAAGTAAGTCTAAAGGTAACGTTATAAATCCCATCGAAATGGCCGACAAATACGGTGCAGATGCTCTTAGGATGGGTTTAATCTGGGGAGGTCTAGTAGAAAACGATATCTCACTTTCAGAGGAAAAAATAAACGGTCAAAGGAAATTTGCCAATAAAATTTGGAATATTGCCAGATTTATAAAAATGAACCAAGCTAAAAATAGACTCATCGAATCTAAAAGCGACTGGATTGAAGAAAAGCTGAATAGGCTTGCGAAAGAGATCACTAACGACTTCGAAAGTTATAGATTAAACGAAGCTGCCGAAAAAGTTTATTCTTTTGTGTGGAACGATCTTGCAAATAAATATATCGAAGAAAATAAAGAAAAATATAAAACAGGCGATTCCGACGCCATTTCTAAACTTTTTGTTACGTTTGAGAAATCTCTCAAGCTTCTCCATCCATTTATGCCTTTTGTAACAGAAGCTATCTGGAAAGAAATGGGGAATAAAGAACTTCTAATTACATCCGAGTGGCCTAGTTAACTACCCAAAACTGCCTCTACAACCAAGGTTCCAGTAAGAGTGGGATGAGGACTACAATGAAATTTATATGAACCTGCTTTAGCAGGGGCAGTAAAAGTTATTTTTTGACCTGGAGCAATTACTTCCGTTCCAAAACTTCCGTCGTCAGCAGTAACACTATGACTGACAGTGTCGTTATTTACAAAGGTAACCGTGGCACCGGCTTTAACTTTAACCCCTTCGTTAAATTTAAAGTCTTTTATCTCTATTTGAGCAGCAGTTTCTGTGGTTGCCGAGGGGCTAGAGTCAGGAGCAACAGTTTGTAATGCGCTTGCTGAAGGGCTTGCGCTTTGCTGATTATTATCGGGGGTGGCAACGGGTGCATTTTCGGCCGATTTGTCTTGAGATTTTTTACTTGTAAAGCTATTACCCACAACATAGGCCACCGCAGCCAAAACAGCAACTGCCATAAGTACAAAGGCAATTGTGAGAACTAAATTACTTTTCTTGGTCTCGTGAGGCAACGGTGGTGTGGTAGCACCCGCTCCCCCTGCGGCAAAGGCGGGGTTTGGCTCACTTGTGTTGTTTGATTCAGGTTTTTGCTCCAACGGCTGCGGAGGTATTTCTTGTGGACCTAAAGCAGGGGTGGTATGAACTGCTGTAGGGAAACCGTGGGGAATATTTTGTGATCGAACTTCTTGTGACACGGTGTTATTTGTAATGTTTGCAGCAGATGCCTGAACCGGTTGAACGGGTGATGCTGGCATAGCAGGACTATTATTAACAACGACTGGTTGTTGAGGTTGCTGAGCGGTTTGGTCAACCTGATTGTTTAAAGTTTTTAAATCTTGTTCCAGCTTAGCAAGGCCTGGGTCTCCTACTTGCGGATTTTGATTGTTTGGATCCATAATCCATATTAACACTCTTTTAAAAGATGTTGCAAACATTGAATTTTAAATTAACAAAACCACAGAGATCTTTCTTAAAACTAAGCTTTGTAGCACTAGTAGTTTTACTCTCGATTATCAATATTTCTATATACAGGTCCGGGTCTCAGGTTTTAGGTGTGTCAACTTCAAAGAAAGTGAACCAAGGCAGTGAAACTGAATTTTGGGATAAATTTTTATTGGAGCACCCAAGTTACATACCCGGATATTTGGAAACTAATCAGATCGAAAAAGCAATGGAGATTGATCCAAACTACGTTATTCCTTAGGAGATTCTGTTGCTTCCTGAGCTACTTCTCCACCCACTTGCCCGCCCTCTGCCGATGCATCTGCTTCTGCATCCTCTGTAGCTGCTACGGGTTCTTCCACTATCTTTTGAGGAGGTTCAACTTTAACAACAATGGCTTCTCCGTCGGTTACTATGGTTACTTTAGAGCTATCAATTTTAAGGTCTTTTACATATATTAACTGATCTACGGTTTCTAAAGTGGCCTTGTCGATTTCAAACTTCTCCGGAAGATCGGCAGGAAGTGCTTCTACTGTTATTTCGTTTATATGCTGAACTACCGTACCCAACGACTGTTTCTCGGCCGGAGACTCCCCAGTCAGCTCAACCGGAACCTGGGCTTCAACCTTTTCTTTAAGGTCTACCTGAAGAAAATCGATATGGACCACCTCGTCTGATTTTGGGTTTAATTGTAAACCGTGCACTAAAACTGGTCTTTTTTCACTACCTATACTCAATTCAACAAGACCGGTTTCCCCAACTTCTTTGTAAATTTCCTCAAAAGCTTTGGACTCAACTTGGATAGACAAAGAGTCTACCTTTTTGCCAAAAACGTTTGCGGGTATTAAACCCTGTTTTCGTAGGTTTTTAACTTTTCTTCCCGTAATTTCTCTTTTTTCGGCTTTAAGCGATTGTTTACTCATGTCTTAATTTAAAAAGGGATGCAAAATCCCGTTTCAGGTTCATATTATAAGTGTAGTACCCCTCCTTGGTCAAGCTAAAACCGCTAGGAGCCTCGGTTTCCAACCCATTAGGCAAGATTCTTATCACCCAAGGGTCGTCTCCCACACCCGCCTGTTTTCTAACAAAAAGTCCGTACGAGCTTGATTCTTCGGTTATTTGACTTGTCCATTCATAGACTATTTTTTGAGTCTGACCCGCCAAAACCTCGGTAATAATGCCAATCTCTTTCCTCCCCCTAAGATCCGAAACATCTGCGGTCAAAAGTTCTGTATTTATTCCTACAATACGCTTAACGGAAACCAAATCAGCATCCGACGGAGCAAGTAGTCTCATATAGTTTTTATATCTACCCGAAATACCCAAGGCAGGGTTTGCACTGTTGGAATACTCGATAGTTAATGTTTTTGTAGATCTATCTTTAGAAACTTGCACATCAAGATCTGCTTTTCTTTTAATAAAATAATTAGATTTGTTTACTCCCACGTTAGCCTCTACTATCCCCAAAAAGTCTGGGTAACACCCATCGCCGCAAGATTTGGTTGAAACTGCCCCGCTCCAACCCACATCGGTTACGGCAACTTGGGAATCGGTGTTGTGTAAGTATGCTTGTATATGCCTTCCTTCTAAATTTTCAAAAATTGCTTTTAGAATTTTAATTCTGTCCAAACCTTGCATTTTTGTAACCTCCGCAAGCAGTCCTCTAGATAAAGCTGTCAAAAAACTCGCTTTCTTGTGTGTGCCGGGGAAAAAATTATCCTGAACTTCGGATTGGGTTTTTTCGTACAAATTTTGACTGTTAATGTCTAAATTAAAATCAGACAAAAAAACCGATCCTGTATATTTTAAAACATCCTTAACCAAATTGAGATCAATAGCAATTACGCCATCGACCTGTTTATCTAGTTCTTTGTCCAAAAACCACTCAGCTCTTTGCGCAGAGGTGGCAAAATCAGGGTCCCAATTGGAATCTCTAAACCACCAGTTTGCTTCGTCTAAATAGTTTTTAATAGGTGCCGGGGGCTCAATATGTCCCTTTAGTTGCCCATCTGCGGAATAAATGTCGTTTATTGTAAGTTCGGTCATTCGACCACCCTGAAAATTAGTTATACCAAAAGAACCGATAAACCCTCCGGTTGGCCGTAGCTCCATATTGTTTTGAAAAAGAATCAAATATGATTTTTTTTCGTTCTTTCCTAAAATGTCCGGAAGATTCTCTGCTAAAACCTGTCCTTTAGATGTCAATGTTTTTAACCTGTCAAAATCTAGTCTTTTTGAAACTTCCTTTGCCGCCAGACTGCCCTTTTTTTCTGAAGTTAGAGTTTCAATCTCCAAAATAGATATCTCTTTGTAAAGCACATCTAGAGCAATTTTAATTTTTTGGGAATGCTCCGAAGGGTCATAAATCTCGTTTCCTAAAACTTTTGTTAAAAACTCTGCAGAGCTTGTAGAAACCGGTAGCAAATCAACAGCCAGATCGCAAGCTTTAACACCAACTAAAGATATGTAATAGGTTTCTCTATATATAGTATCCAAAAACGGGACATAGGACAAAACAAAACTTTCTTTTTTGCTTATGTTTAAAAATGTTTTTGCTATTAACAGAGGGTTTTCTATGTTTTTATTTTTTCCGTTGTTTATGTTTTTGTAATTAAAATACATGATCCCCAAACCTGTCGCCATAGAAAAGATTGGAAACAAAAGAACTAACAACGTTAGGGCAATCAAAGGTTTGACAAACTTTGGTACGATAATAGGAATTCTTTTTCTTTTAATGATTATTTTGGGTTTAGATTTTTTTTGTTCTTTTTTAACTTTTTGTGGTTTATTGTTTTGCTCTTCCCAGGAGTTACTGATGTAGCGATACGTCTCTTGAAGATAATATTTTAAATCCGAAGGAAAGTATTTAACTTCGAATCCTTTTGGAACAAGTCTTGGTTCTTGAGTATTGTCATAGCTTAACTTTACCTCCGGAATTAATTTTTGATTTTCTTTCCAAAACGTAGTGGCAGAAACTCTCTCTCCCAAACAAAAAACAGTTTTACCGTAAGGACCAAACGACAAAAGCCATTTAGAAACAATCTTAGAAGCGTCCGTAACAAACATTGGAAAAACTGACTCGCCTATTTCCACTGTTAGTGTTCGTTTAAACAAAATGTCATTTAAATTGCGTGCTATAAATAAGTTGCTGTCCAGATCAATTCTCGGCCCTATCAAATCCCCTACATAAATAACACCAACGTTTCCGTGCAAAGGAATTTGATTATGTTTATCTTGATCAAAAGATTCAAACGGTATTACTACTAACGTTTTAACATTTAAGATGGATTCGTCTTCGTAAAAATCTTTTAACCCTTTATAAGCCAAGCTCTTGTCAAAGAAACCACCTGCATATATTGCATAGTTGTAAGTTTGTTTAACAAAATTTTTGCCAATGGGTGTAATACTAAATTTACTTTTGTCTAAGTGATAAGTGTTGTTTTTCCATGTATCAACATCTTTAGCAATAATATTAACCAAGCAATTTTTAGAAAGAAGATTTTCCAAAAGGTTCAGTGAAAAAAAATTCGGTTCTGAATAAAAACAAACAAACAATTTTTGTGAGGAATAAAATTCACGGTTTTCCATGGGTGTTCACATTGGCAAATCAATTAACGCAGTCATTAAAAATTTTATACACCGCGCAAAAAAACGCAAGTTAAGTTTTCAAGTGGGCAACTTTTAAACCTAAGCCTAGCCTGGTTAAGAACGTGAAATTTTCACCAAAAAGTACCCAAACTGTTAATTTTTGTCCAACTCTTGATTAACCAAAAAGTCGGCTCTTTTATTTTCTTTTCGGGGAACATTTTTAAAATCTACAAAATTTTTTAGATTTTTTATTTTTTCCAAAATTTGTTTATGAAAAACAAAAAGCTTTTCGTCTCGTACTTTATATAAACCTTTTATTTGTTTAACAACCAACTCAGAATCCAGAATAAATAAAATGTTTTTATTTGCTAAGCCGGAATAACCACCCAACCAATCAAGAGCTATTATTACACCTTTGTATTCGGCAACATTGTTTGTAGTTTCCCCTAAGTAAAGAGAGCCCTCGTAAAGAAGTTCACCGAATTCTTCGATAACACACGCGCTTGCAGCAGGTCCGGGATTACCCCTCGCCCCCCCATCGGTGTGTACCGTTATCCCGTCAAAATCCATAGGGTAGTTTAACATTAAAAATTTAAATTTCCGAGATTTAAAGAGTTATTTTTTGTAAGTTAATCCAAGAAGTAGTGCCAATAGTAAATTGTTTTGTTGAAGGGTTAACCAATAGTGATCAAACAGACCGGTGACCATTACAAAAAGCAAGATACCCACAAAAGCTTTGTTTTTAATCAAAAAGCTTTTTGCCACTATAACAAAAGAAAACAAAAAACCAACAACTCCAGTTTCTGAAAGAATTAATAAATAAATATTATGTACCGGTTGTAAAAGCCAGAACCTTCCCATTATTCCATTTACCTTAACCGACTCGGGTATAAAAGTGTTTAATCCACTTCCGCTAAACCAATTTATTTTAAAAATTTCTAAGGATATATAAGCCAGGTCAAATCTTTCCAGAAAGTTTTTTGATAAATACTGCAGATTTAAATAAAGATCTTTAGAAACTAATGCAAACAAAATAGAGATTAAAAATACGATAAAAACAAAACTGTTCGCCAACTTTACTTTTGTATGAGAAACATAGAAATTGAGAGCTATTAAAAATACAAAACCCAGGCCAGCTGACACCGAAAAAGTTAGTATTAAACAGACAAAAATTAGAAAACTAAATAAATAATAAATTTTTTGAAATTTACCCCTATTTAAAAATACAAAAATCACCACCAAAGATAAATAACCCGCAAGAGAGTTTGGGTGGGAAAATATTGAATAAGCTCTTAAAAAATCACTTCCACCCAATGAAGTTAGTGCTATACCCGGAGTGTTCATGCTAAATGTTCTTTCCCCGAGAAGATAAAACAAACCTGTTGTAGAACCATTCAAAAAGTTGTAAATCCCCAAAAGAGAAACAATTGCCGAGGAAAACAACAAGACTTTAATTACATTGTTAATAGATGTTTTTACGGAATTTATGTAAACTGTTACTCCAAAAAAAACTACTTCTAGAATTTTAATCGCATGCAACGCAGATAGATTTTTGTTGGTTGAAAGTATTACATTTATTAACAACAAAACACCCATCCCAAGAAAGACGGCTAAGTTTTCTTTTACAAAAGAGGTAATTTTGGGGAAATTTAAAAATAAATAAACTCCCACTAAAATATCCGTCAAAAAAACTGTAGGTGCAAGATAATCAACTCTTGTGCCATAGACCAAAGAGAAATCCGGCCAAAAATGATAACCAAGTTGCGTAGGAAGGAATAAAATTACTAGAAGAAAAAATTTATCGACTAAGTTTTTGATGATGGTCACTTGGATCTTACAACCAAATATCTGTTATCCCCTTCTCCTTCTGAAACCGTCTCTATACCGTCAACCTCTGCTAAATGCATATGAACGACTCGTCTTTGCCAAGGTTTTAGATTGTAAAGGTTTTGAGGCTCACCGGTTGTCTTTGCTCGTTCGGCGGTGTTTGTCGCCAAATTTTTAAGATAATCCTCTTCTTTTTCCCTGTAATCGGCTATGTTTACAGTAACCCTGTTCCATTCACCTACTTTTTGCTTTAGAAGTACACCCAAAATTGTTTGAAGGCTTCCCAATGTATCTCCCTTTTTACCAATAAGAAGACCGTTCTCCTCGCCTGCGTCTATGTCTGCAACAAAGGTTTCGTTCTTCTTGTCGTATGAAACCTCGATTTTTGCAGATATACCCATCAAGGTCAAAAGCTCTTCTGCTGCTTGTTTTAGTAGGTCTACGTTTTTATCCATATCCCGGAAATATGCTTCCGAGTTACGATTTTACCAGAGGTTTAACATTAAATAAAGTGGAGGCACGTTTAATCCACGGGGTAAGACTTCCCCAGCCGCTCATACTAACCTGCTGCCATACATTAATTATAGAGAAAACCAGCCAATAAAGAGCGAGGCCAGATGGAAACTGAAGTCCAAAAAACAAAGTCATCAAAGGCAGTGTATAGGTCATAGATTGCTGCATCGCAACCTGTATATCATCTGCTTCGGATTTTGTCTTTTTAGCAATCTTCTTTTCTTCCTCGATATAAGGTGTGGTTATTTTTACAGACAAAAACTGGGCTACTGTAGCCAAAATAAGAAAAAGCCCCGGCAATGGAAAAGGAACTCCTGAAACCTTAAATGAGTCGGGTTTACTTATGTCTAGATATAAAAATCTTGTGTTGAGTTGCTCGTTGGTTGCAAATTTCATACTGGGGTACAAAAGGTTGTTAATTTTTGCGGTTGCCTCTCCCCCGCCAGCCAAAGCGGTTGTAAAAACATTAAAAAGTGCTATCAAAACAAAAAATTGAAGTAAATACGGTAAGCATCCGGCCGTAGGATTAATTTTATTTTCTTTGTAAAGATTTGCTTGGGCTTTAGAAAATCCCATCTTGTCGTTTCCAAACTTTTTTCTAAGTTTGGCTAACTGAGGTTCGAAAGCTTTTATTTTCTTCATTGATTCCAAATACGGTTTGGTTAAAGGTCTCAAAAGAAAGATTAAAGCTACGCTAAAAAACAAAATCGCTAAACCCAAATTACCTCCCAATACCTTGTAAAAAAGTATTAGTCCGTTTGTTAACGGCTGAACAAGAAGCAGAGTAAAAATATTCATAATTTATTTAACAGGATCCCAACCAAAGCCTCCTAGAGGGTGGCACCTGGACAGTCGCTTGATTCCCATCCACAATCCTTTTAGAGTTCCGTATTTCTCAAGAGCCTCTATTGTATACTCGGAGCAAGTCGGTGTAAACCTACAAGCATTTCCTAACAAATATGTAAAGATTCGGGAAAACGAACTCTTGTAAGCTACTATTAAGAAAATAATGATTTTTGACATTAAACTAAACCTATTCCCGCTAGCGCAGCTTTAACTTCTTTCATAACCTCGCTTGTTGGCTTTCTCGATATATAGGTCTTGGCCAAAAAAACAACATCGTAGCCATTTTTGACACGGCTGGATTCCATTCTTACAGCTTCGCTCATGGTTCTTTTGAATCTGTTTCTATCAACCGCATCTTTTGATATTTTGGTTGAGACAACGAATCCAAATCTGGTTGGTTCAGCATCTTTTCTGTCAAAAAAAGCTAAACCAAAACAATCGGATTGGACAACATTTCCTTGGGATTGAACCCTCTCATAATCTTTAGATCCACTAAGCCTATGTTTTTTGGCAAGCATTGTTTTTGGCTAATGAAGTTAAACGGTCAATTTTTTCCTACCTTTGAGTCTGCGCGTAGCAAGAACTCTTCTACCTGTTTTAGTCTTCATTCTTTCTCTGAAACCATGCTTTGAGCGTCTTTTGGTTTTGCTGGGTTGATATGTTCTCTTTGTAGCCATATTGCAAATTGAATTATATCAACTACAAAGGGTTTTAATCAATATGGAAGCAAATACCACTTGACGGATTGTGGATAACTTATTAAAAAGTACTAGTACCGAATACGCTAAAAAATTATCTAAACCTCCCATAAACTGCTCAGGAATTGTGGCGTCTGAACCTAATATGACTACAAAGGAAATTTGGAAAGAAGTCTTGGATATAGTTAAAATTTCTGTGTCTGCCGCGACTTTTTCCACATGGTTTTCACAAACCCACTTATCGTCTATCAACGAGACCGAAGACCGGGCAATTTGTGAAGTAGGTTGCAGCACCTTTTATTCCAAAAATACCATTGAGGCAAGATATTTTGGACTAATTCAGGACTCGTTGATGAAGGTTTTGGGGAAAAAATGTGATTTACTTTTGGTTGTAAAATCCAATCCAGACACCACAAAAGAACAAGCCCACAAACCCGACCCTTTGTTTGGAGAAGTCTCAATCGGCGAGAACAAGCTTAAAGATAACCAAATAAGAGCCAGAATTAGGCCGAGTTTCACTTTTGAAAATTTTGCCGTTTCTTCCTCGAACCAAATGGCGCATGCGGCCGCAGAGGCTGTGTCACAAAGTTTAGGCTCTGCTTACAACCCGCTTTTCCTTTGGGGTGGGGTGGGTGTCGGAAAAACACATCTTATGGTATCTGTGGGAAACTACTCATTAAAAGAAAACCCTGACCTTAAAATACTTTTTTGCACAGGTGAGGACTTTACTAACGACATAGTTGAGGGGATAAGAAATAAAACAACTCAAGCTTTTAGAAATAAATATAGAAAACTGGATTTATTATTAATAGACGATATCCAGTTTATAGCCGGAAAAGACACTGTTCAGGAAGAATTTTTTCATACATTTAATGCCGTTACCTCGGCAGGAGGGCAAATTATTTTAACCTCCGACAGACCGCCTTCCGAAATAAGCAAATTAGAAGAAAGGCTAAGAAGCAGGTTCGAGGCAGGTTTAATAGTAGATATAGCACCGCCTGATTTTGAACTCAGATGCGCCATAACTCAAATTAAAGCAAAAGAAAAAGGCATTGACCTTACAATGGACCAAATCCAAATGCTAGCAGCCAACGCAGAAGGGGCAAGAAAAATAGAAGGTTTACTCACTAAATTACTAACAGAAATTCACCTTAAAAAAGTCCCAGTAAGCGATTTAGTAATAGAAAACACTCTAGGAAAAGGTGTAGAGTCGCCCGGTAAGTCAAAAAGGAGTACACCGGGGGAGGCAATTGACGCGGTTGCAAGATACTATCAGGTGGGTAAGAGATTGCTTTTGGGGGATTCAAGAGCTAGACCGATTGCCAGACCCAGGCAAGTGTTGATGTATCTTTTAAGGACCCATTTAGGAATCCCGTTGGAGGAGGTTGGTAAGGTTGTAGGAGGACGCGACCACACTACAGTTATGCACGCTGTGGAAAAAATAACAGAACTAGCCACGCAGGATGTGCAAATCCGTGAGGATATTATGAGTATAAAAACTAAAATTTGAGGATATCTTTTTTACTTTTTGCACTTATCAACATTAGCTTCATATTTATCCACAAAGTTATTAACAATCGGCAATGCCTAGTATAAACACGAATATTTTACAAAAGTTAGCCTCGATTTTAAGATATTATCTACTTATCAACCCTTTCTACTACTAAAACTACTATTTTTATTATTAATAAACCTCAAATACTAAAAACATCAAAAAACAAAAAGCGTTGAAAACAATTAAGATGTAAATGTCATCTTGTTTTGAGTTAACCATAAACATATACTGATGCCGTTGTAACAAATTAAATATGAAACTAACAGTACTTCAAGAAGATTTTGCTAAGGCGGTGAACATAGCCTCAAGGTTCGCAAGCCCAAAGGCTCAACTTCCAATATTAGGAAACATTTTGATAAGTTCCGAAAAAACCAAAGTTAGAATAGTCTCAACAAATTTGGAGATATCAGCTTCCGTGTCACTTGGTGCAAAAGTAGAAGAAGAGGGAGAGATAAGTATTCCTTCTAAAGTTTTAAACGATCTTGTTAGCAATCTTCCTAAAGAAACGATAGAAATATCTTCAAAAGAAGAGCAGCTTAAAGTTTCTAGCCCCGGTTTTTCATCTAATGTTTTGGGGATGTCTGCTGTTGATTTTCCCAAGGTACCTGCGGGCATAGATAAAAGCAAAGCGGTACCATTACCTTCCAAAGAATTTTCGGACGCTTTATCGAAGGTTACATTCGCTGCATCAATGGACGAAACAAGACCTGTTTTGACAGGTGTTTTGTTTATAAAAGATAAAAAGAATTTGAACTTAGTAGCCACCGACGGCTTTAGACTGTCTAAAAAAACAGTAAATGTGGAAAATGATGACGAATTTAAATTAATACTCCCAAAGCTTATTCTTAACGAAGTGGCAAGAGATTCTAGTTCGGAAATGTTTTTTTCATTTGACCAAAACGATAAACAAGCTGTATTTTCAAGCGGCGATATCACTTTGACATCAAGACTTCTGGAAGGGGAATACCCCGATTTTGACAAAATTATTCCTAAAAATTCATCTTTGAGCATATCTGTTGATAAGGAAGATTTTTTAAGAGCGGTTAAGTTAGCATCTGTTTTTGCAAGAGAAGCTTCTAATATTGTTAAGATTAAAGTTCTTAAAGAATCAATAAAAGTATCTGCTGAAAGCGGTAGTTCCGGGAGCCAAGAAATGAGTGTAGAGGCAAAGATTCAAATAAATGAAAAAGGGAACGAAAACATGGAGGTTAGTTTTAATTATAAGTTTTTGGAAGATTTTCTTAATTCGATCAAGAGCGATACTTTAACAATTGATTTGTCGGGTCCAAGCTCCGCGGGTGTTTTTAGAGAAGCCTCAGACTTAGAATATCTTCATTTAATAATGCCTGTGAGGGTTCAGAGCTGAATAAAACCTTCGTTTTCGGCAGGGGGGTCTTTTGAAAAATCTTTCGCCCATAAGCTTAAAAAGTTGTCGAAACTTGTGGGTTCAAAATACCAGATTTCTAAAAGTGTTCCGTCTGCGTGTCCAAGGTATGCAATTCCATTTTGAGGATATACATAAAGATTGAATGTGCTGTGGGATTTGTTTTCGTATAATTTAAACGGTGCCGTCCCAAATTGATTGGTTACGTATGTGACATTAAGTTTGTCATTGGTGTTAACTATTTGCTTAATAAGTGCCAGTGTTCCGTTTCGAAATGTGGCTTCGTGAAATCTATATTGATTGGATGATCTAAATTCCGAAACAGTTAAAGTTCCTGTTGTTTTTGTGGATATTGGCCTGCCTAGTATCCCGTTTACATCTGTTTGAGTGCTGCTTCCAGGGGTAATATTGCCAAATTTTGCTTGCTGTGCGTCGGGGCTGGGGGTTTGTGAAGTAGAGGGGGAGTTTACCGGTTTTAAAAATATATTCAAAAATACCAATATTATGAAAGCGATGACTAAAACAGGGATCCATATTCTCTTTAGAAAATTAATTATTTTCGACATGTTAACTTAATTATATTAATAAAAACACTAGGGTGCGAACATTACATTCTTGGCAAATTGGTAATGTTTGGGATATTGACTGGCGTAATTTGAAATACAGCGTACCCAAGACGAAGTACCGACATAAAGTGCGTTACCCTCGGCCATGCTTTCGTATTCGTTTCCTACTGTATTGGAATATGAGCAGATTGCCCATTCTGATGTGGGAACTTGTTGTTTAAATTGACTAACTGTGCCTCCATTGATGTTTTGTAAATGGTGTGAGACCTCATGAGTAAGAATGTAAAGAGCATCTGACTGACTTCTAATTCCACATTGGTTGTAATTAATATCACAACTGCCATTATGGTCGTGTCTTGCGTAAATAGTTTGGTTACAAAGACCGTTGCCTATTGGATTTGGACTTTTTGTTGTGTAACACATATTAATCTCTCCTCCCGCACAAACCTTTTGAGCAAAATTTGGATAAGTTCCTGCCAGCGTGGCTGATGCAGAATCTAAATTTGCTTTAAAGTTAGCAGGCCAAGGTTCGTTGTTGTCTACTGTTTTAAAACAACCCAGAGGACAGTCTCCAAAACAAACGGAGGCTGACCCAGTTTCCGAAACCTCACCTCCCTCGTTGGAGCTTGCAGTTACCGTAATAGAATCGCTAACCAAAGAATCATTGAAACTAGAGTTGTAGTTCGAAGTAAAACTGAATGTAAACGGAGCGCCTGCTGTAATGGTTGCGGGTGCTGCAGGTATTTCTTCCAAATTTTTGCAGTCGATTATGCCACCAGCTTTTTTAACGGCGCTGCAAGTATTTGTAAAGCTTATACCTGTAAGGTCATCCTTTTTGGCAGTAATGGTTATGGTGTAAGTAACAGAAGTGGGGGACGCAAGCTGCCCCGAAGGTTCAGCTTTTTTTTCTACAGACATATAGGGGTTGGTGTTATTTAGACTGGAAGAACTTCCTCCTGGTGGAATCAGGTAGGCACTATTGTTTATGATTACTAAAATTAAGGCTATCATTAGCGGAAAACCGATAAGAAAACTGATAACAGGTAATCCCAACTGTGTCAGGAAAGTTGCCCAGGCTATACTAAAAACTGTAAATATAGAGGAGGCTGTTCCGGAAAAAGCCTGACCCACACCTGTTAGACCTCCTGTCATAAATCCAAAAGCACCCAAACCAAGTCCTGCTCCAATTAAGGCGCCAGAAATACCACCTGAAATCAGCATACCTGCAACAGCACCTCCTAATGCTATTGTTGTTCCGTCTATTTTTTTTGCGTTTTTAGACATCCAGTCTAAAGCTTTTGGACCAATCACAGCAGAAACCAACCCAACAACAGCACCGATAATCAAACTAACACCACCTGTTACCGGTGCAGCTGCTGCTGATGCGGCTGCTACGGTGGTTTCCGTAGCAGCAACAGTGCCAACAGTTGCTGCCGTTGCTGCAGTTGCAGTTGCCGCAGCACCTGCTCCTTCGGCTACTGCAGCTGTAACTCCCCCTACTACTGCTGTTCCTTCTGTCGCCAATACGCCACCGCCAATGGCTGCCGTTTCTGTTGATATCGCCGCCGCCTGAGTTGTTGCAAGAGCTCCTGATACAGCATCTGCTCCAACTTCTGTACTAATACTGGCTGCTGCTTGTGTTACGCCAAAATCCATTCCAGTTATCTGACCAGCCCAGCCAAAAGTTGGTCCGTATCCAAATTCGACTGCCACTCTTCCAAAAAATGTGGTACCCTCCCATGCAATAGGCTCACCTAGTCCGTAATAACTTAGGGCTGCTTGGATAACTGGTGCGTTGTAGGCTTCGGCAAGGGCTCCTGATTCAGGAATACTGCTTTCGATCCATGTACCAACTTGCCTTAGAAAAACAGACTTAATCTCACCAGAACCAACTTGGGAAATCGTATCAAAAACAAAATCTTGTCGTTGAAGAAAATCAAGTTGCTTTCCTGTTACGTTTCCTAAATCATATTCCTCGAATCCAAGCCTTGGTGTGCTGGATATTTCGATTGCCACTCTATCCAAATCTCTTGGACCTAGATAATTCGAGGCAAAATCTTCTCCAAAAGAAGAGCTAATGATTTTTCTATCGATTTGAAATTCAACAAGCTCAGTTGTAGAAACATTTATTGCGGAATCTCTGAAAGTCTGAATATCGTCATTTTCGATTGACTCCAGCAGGTTAGTATCGTTTGAAATTTTATTTATTGTTACGGCCTCTACAGCAAGTGAATTTCCTCTTAAGTTTTCAACTACCCTAACAGCAGCCCTAGTAGAGAGTGCTTTAACCGCTTCTTCATTTGCACCCTGTGGAACATTTGCTTTAATCCTTTTTTCAATTTCAGAAGCCAACTCCCTTGTTAATTCTCTGGGGTTGTTTTGTGCAGAGGTTCTTAGTGTTTCTGATGTGGGTTGTTTATCTGCAGACAAGGGGTCCGCCTGAGGTGTTGAAACTCTTCTGTAAATTTTTCTCCCTTGAGTTTTTTTATGTAATTCCTCTTGTCTTTTTATGGAAGCTTCGACTTGAACTTTTGCATTTTCAGCGCTTTTTCTGATAGCTTCTTCCCTTTTAACTCTTTCTGCTTCCATTGCCTCCCTTTTTGCTTTGTCAGGGAGATTTTCTTCTGCTTTTGGTGTTTCTGATCCTATTTTTTCAAGTACAAATTGAGCATTCTTGACAGTCTCTTTGTCGCCAATTTTTATATCTACACCTGTTAAATTTTTAACTGTTTCTATAAAAGACTGTCTATCGCTCCATTTAAAATTTCCTGAAACGAATGGCTTATCGCTAACATACACGGCGTTTTCAGGGAAAAAATGATCAAACGCAAGCATTAACTCTTCAACATTTTTCTTTGTTAATAAATTTGCCATTTTTACTTAGTGTCGTATGCACGAGGGTTGAGCCTTGCCATTTCCTCGGGATTGGTTGTTATCAACCTGTTTTCTTCCTCGGAAGCAACCACTCTTATTGGGGCATGGTGTGGTCCTGCAAAAAATATACCTTCTCCTACATTTGCCGCCAAAAGAAGCTGCTTTTCTCCTTGTGATAAATAGAAAACTTCGCCTATTCTATCGATTGCGGCAGGCGATTGTTTTAAAAGTACCTGCATAGCACTGTTGGTAACTATGGCTTTACCAATATCTTGCGCCAAAAAGTCTTCTACATCCTGTGTAATGGTTGTAAGACCTAAATAATATTTACGGGCTCTTTTGACAACGCTCCATAAAAACTGTGCAGTGTCCGGATATCTCATCATATGCCAAGCCTCATCAACCAAAAGGACTCTCTTTTTAATATCTTTTTTAACACGGGTCCAAATGTAATCAAGAATTATAAACATTGCAATTGGACGTATGGCGTCTTGCATGTCTTTAACGGAGAATACTGTAAACGGATTGTCTAGATTAATGTTTGTTTGTTTATCAAAAATTCCCACAAAACTCCCGCGTACAAACTTTTCGATACGGGCTGCAAGGTCGAGTGCGTCGGGAACCTCCATACCTATTAGTGTTTTATATAAATCTTCCATTAAAGGTGGCTCTTTTCCTTGAGTATCGGGGTCCATTGTTATTCCTTTGTTTTTGTATGTCATAACCAACGACCGGTCGAGTAGTGCATCTTGAGTAGGGGATATTTGTCCCATGATGACTTTCATTAGAGAGTGGAGTGAAAGTATTTTAAGACCAAGCTGGTTCTCTCCCTCTTCTCTTATCTGAGCAAGGTCAAATGGATTGATTTTTGCATCGGAATTATAAGAAAAAGAGATGTATTCACCACCAACCGCTTGGGCTAGAGGTTTGTATTCGTTTTCGGGGTCTAAGATTATAGCCTCCGTTCCCGTCATCAAAGAACGAAGTGCCTCGAGCTTAACAAAGAATGATTTACCTGCTCCTGAGGTTGCAAAGATAACCATATTGCTGTTTTGCAAACTAAATCTGTCAAAAATAATAAAGGATTCGTTTTGTGAGTTGATTCCGTATAAAACCCCCCGGTCGCTGGAAAGTTCAGTTGATGTTAAGGGGAATGTTGTAGCAACGGATGTTGTATCCATGTTTCTGGTTATACTTAACCTATCCATTCCAAACGGAGCAGTTGAAAGGAATCCCGACTCTTGATCTAAAAGTGCGTGCTTAGAAACGATAAGCAGTGAACCAAGTTGTGACTCGATTTGTTTTGTCACATGGTTAAGTTCATCTACTGAGTTTGCCGGTATGGTTATATAAAAGGAGAATTCATAAAATCTTTCTATTCCCTTAACAAGCTGCTCCTGCAAAGCTTTCGCGTCTTCCAATTTTGCGGAAGTAGAGGGGTCGACTATTTTTCCGCGTTCTATATCTGTCGAAATTTCTGCTTCCATTTCGGCGATTTTGCGCCTAAGGTCATCCAGAACCGATTTTCCGTCTACAGGATAAACATAAAAAGATATATCCAAACTGGAATCAAAGTTAACGACGGGCTCCAGCCATCCGGGTGAAACAAATCTAGGATATCCTCCTACAAAAATTGTACGAAAATACACATCGTTGATTTTTATATAATCAAAATCTTCCTCGATTGTTTGAGATGAGATTACATCTAAAACATTGGCGCCTTGAGTAACTGCCAGTCCCGGATTTGTATATTTTTGCTTGGCTTGTTTGATTTCCGTCTGAGTTGGTATGTTTGGTGCTACAGGGCTCGCTTGTGGTGCCGGTTGTTGTGCTACGGCAGGCGGAGTCATAGGTTGAACGGGTTGGGGTGGATCTTGCTGTGCAACATTCTGAGGAACTGGGGCAATTTGTCCGGGTTGTGGATTTGGATTTAAAGGTGGTGGTGTTATCCCTAAAGCAGAGGGTGGAACAGGGTTTTGTGGTTTAGAAAAAGGTAATTTTATATTCATTTTTAGATTTTATTTTTTATCCATTACGACTTCTGGCTCTTTTTTAACCGCGGGTCTTTCGGGATTGTAAATTGTATAAAAAAGGTTAACCAGCTCCGGAGTGGTTAGTTGTCTGAATTTTATACCAAGTCTACCCGCCTGTCTTACTAAATGATCGCGTCTGGGGTACAAAGTGATTTTTGCCTTTTTAATTACAAAAGATTTTGCATAAGGCAAAGGACCGGTTCTTCTTGTAAGTGATTGAACAGATTTGCCTACACCCAGTTCTAAGGGAGAAAGATACAAAACCACAAAAAACCTTTTACCTAAAACATTTTTCTTTTTGACGGACTCGGAAATAAAGCCTCTGTAGTTTGTCATAAGCCTTATTAAGAGGGGGTGTGTAAGTTTTTTGGCTTGTTCATCAAGAAAATTAAGATAAGAGCTTATATCCTTTCTGGAGGTTCTAACAATAATTTGTACGGAAAAAGATAAAGAGTTAATCATTGCGGCATATGCTGCAATGACTGCCTCCTGCTCTTTTTCGCTTAAGAGTCCAAAGTTTAAAGAGGTTGATTCCATAACAAGAGCTGCGCCCCCGTCTTTGTAAATCAAAATGTCGTTTGTAATGTCTGCAATTGGTAAATGATCTTGGGTTGTAGCCGTTATTGGTTTGTCGGGAATAGAAATAAAAGGAACTTTTGGAAAATTTGATAGGTCCGGTGGTTTTATTGCCATAGTTAGTTAACTCCGACTGCCATAGGGTTTTGTACGACTGCGGGTGTCTGTTGTGGTGGAGCCTGTGCTACCGCCGAATGTTTACCTTGAATCAGTATTGGCGGTATAAGGTTTCCTGTTGTTTCAAAAGTATAAGGAATAAAGTCGAATCCGTCTTTTTCGGTAATGACATCATATCTACCAATCTCCAAGGGTGTTACGGTTATAAAATGCCCTGCTTTGTTGCTTCTTAATGCCCTTATCGGTCTTCCTGCGGAATCTCTTATTTCCATAATAGCTCCCTCGATTATTTTTCTGTTTTCATCCACAACCTGGCCGACAACAACATTTGGTATTGTCGGCGGGCTGGGAGGTGCCGCGTCAATTGAAAACAAAGCTTGTTTTGCCGAAACAATTTCTTCACCAGCAATAGTGGGTGCAACCTGGTGTGTTGTTATCTCCGGAGCAGATATAAGCGGGTCCGCTTTTCTTTCTTCTACAACCAAATGCGGAATATTAGACACGACTTTGATTGGCGCAGTTTGTGGTATCTGGAGTTCCTTTTGCGGTTCGACGGGCTTAGGTGCTACCGCGACATTTTCTTTTGGCATAGTAAGCGGTACAACGGGGGGCTGTGGAACAGTGGGGGGTGGGGAAACGGGTGCGGCAGGAACTCCAGTAGAAACAGGGCTGACAACACCTGTAAACATACCTGTTAGAGTTGCCAAAAATCCTTGCTCTGCCATGTCCATTTTTGCGGAAGAGCCTGATTTTTGATTTGCAACGGATAAATAGTCGTTAAGTGCTTTTTCCTGAGGTGCCGCAGTTTCTACAGAAACAGTGCTTGCAGGTTCGTCCAAAAAAAACTTCGTGGCAACTTTTGTTTCTTGCCAATAGAATTCGGTTGGGGCGTATATCGCCCTAAAAAAAGCAAAAATCCACTTTTCCAAAGGCCGTTCTTCTAAGGGTAAAAATGCCAAACAAACACCAAGGATTGCCGAAACGATTACAAACGGCCATTTAATTATTCCTATGAGTGGTGCGGAATAAAAAATTAGGGCGACCAAAAATCCACCCGCAAGTTGAAAAAATTGCTTAAGGGTCATTTCTCCAACCAAACGAAATTGATAGGAGCTTATTTGTTGTGGTATTGCGTGTTGTTGCATAAACAGGAAGCCTTTGAGGTAAAGGCAGCCTATAAACAGATTACTGCGTGAAGCGTATGGTGCAAGATGAAAGCTTTTTCACAAACAAAAAGCCCTTGAGGTAGTGTTTCAAAAATAAAAACCTCAAGGGCTGCAAGGACTAATAACTTTTTCGTTATTGTGTAAAAAAGGCGTAAACAACATATCCGCCTAAGCCAAAAATCAAAAAAAATATAGAAATTATGGTTAGAACAAGAACAACTGCCCAACCGACCTTGGCCTTACCGCTTGCGTTTTGCATCTTTTTAAAGCTGAAAAAAGCAAAAAAGCCAAAAAGTGCAACAGGAAAGACTCCTGGGACAAAAGTTAACAACAAACAGACAGGTGTGGCGACAACGGCTGTTAAAGCAATTTGCCACCATTTAAGTGCAAAGATGTTTGACACTTTCATGAAATACTCCTTGTAAAGTACAGTAATTTAAGTTGACTGTGGTATTTTCCCAAATTATAGGGCTATAGTCAAAATATTCTGTTTTGTAGTTGGTTTACGGATGTTATATAATTTGAGCATATGGCAGGTGGACCCGAACAGGGCGGAATGGACCCCAAACTAGAAGAAGCTCTCAAAATGGAGATGTCTTTGCGTAACGAACAATCTAGGGGCATGTATTTGTCCGATTTGGACAGATTTAAAAAGAGTCTTACCGAACTAGATATGGCCAAAACAGAGGAGGAGAGAGAAATGGCCAGGGAGCGTGCCTACGAGCATTTTGACGAGATCAAAAAACAAGAGCTGGGTCACCTTGAATTTATAACAGACAAACATATGAGTTTTGAGTTTGCGTTCCCTTACGACTCCAGACAAGGCGCTGTCTGGTTTATGGCAATGCGAAGGGATTTAGAGGATACGCTTGCCCTAGACGAAGACCATGGAGGGTTCAAAGAAGATAGTGAGGCTAGAAAGTGGGTAGAAAACTTATATGACGCTGTTGTTTGGGGTGATGGAAATTATGGTGTACAGGAAGGCTTGAATACAATTAATTATTACTTCGGAGGATTCGACGCAATGGCTGCAGGGCTTCAGTCAATGAAACTTAGAATCACATCCACAAAGATGGCGGATGCAAACTCCAGAGATGTTAGAGGTGCTGGTTCAAATGAAAAAAGTGCAGAAGGTCTAATGGTAGCGAAAGGAAAGGTTTTGGGTAGTAAAAAGCTTGAAGTTCCTCATACATACTTCGATAAAAAACTAAAGAAGAAGGTTACCGAAACAAGACAGGTCGATTGGTTAGTTAAACAAAAAGAGGCGGTTGAAAATATTAGGGAAATTGGCGTAAGCGGACAAGACGAGTTTTATTATTGGAGAAATCTTGTTGCAGCAGTTGCTCAGTATGATTATGCACAGCCCAACAAGGATGGCTTAATGCGTGCCAATAAGGTTAGACAAGGACTGGAGGTTGATTTTGTGGTTCAGCTTTTTGGCAAAAAAGAAGCTGACGGAAGGACTCCAAAGATGGTTGCTAGTGAAAAAGGTGTGGCTCCTGACTCAATCTTAAGTTTCTTTACAATGGCTGACACAAAGAAAAACAGACGTGAATACAGGCAGCTTATGATGGCTTTAATGGAATGCAAAGCTATGGATAAGTTAGCTGCGTGCAACGAAGAAACTGATCCCAACAAACCTCCGCGAGTAAACTTGGCCCAAATGCAAGTTTTACTTAACGAGGTTAAGGATGCTAAAGACAGGATAGCGAAAAGAGAACAAAAGAAGGCTCCTTCTACAGAAGATAGAATCAGATCTGTGGTAGTTAAAAATGGTTTGATTTTTGATATTGCTTCGGGCGGCTCCGGTCCTATGGCTTGGCAGTTTGAGTATAAAATGACCAGGAACAAAAGGGGTAAGGATGGCAAGGTAATCCCTGGAACCGGCAGGATGGTAAGAAGAGTAGATTTTGGAGGCATCAATCAAGCAGGAGATTGGTACACACCTGAGTTTTGGCTACTTCATAACCTTCTCTACGACAAAACAAGCAGACTCAGGTCCAAAAAAATGCTTGCGACTCCTGATAGGTATCGAAAGGCGGTTCTGCAGGAAAAAAGTCCTTTCGAAAAACCTTTATATTCTCTAGAAGAAGCTAAAAAAATTGATCCTTGGCAATATAACGAAGTACAAAAAATTGTTGCGGAAGATGATGAGGAGATATTGGTTAGTGGTGACGACGACATGTTTGATCTTTTTATGGCAGGAGGCCTTAACGAAAAACAAAAGGCCGACATGCGAAAGGCGGGAAGACTCATGAAAGCCGGTGATTGGAGGGAGCAAAATAAATTTAGAATAGATCCTGTTATAAGAGAGGCTCTCAAAGACGCAGTTTGGTTCCAGGAAATACCATATCCGATTGGAACCAATTCTGACGGCTCGCCCGTCTTCCCGCTTTTTGCTACATTTATCCCTCCCAGGTTTAAGATGAGCTTTTTTGACCATGTTAAAACGAGGGATGAAAAAGGAAGGCAGGTTACAATGCAAGATAGGCTAAGAAACGCAGACTTAAAGCTTTCTGAAGTTGACTATGAGAACGACCTAAAAGAACATCAGTGGGATAGGTGGCTTGTGAACATGAACATGGGTGAACGTTTGTTGAGGTTTGCTGCAGAACCGGGTGATCCAAGAGCAGAAGAAGCTATCCTTGGAGGGACCGGAACACTCAAGGAGGGAATCAAAAGAACGGGACTTCACAACAGAGACTCGTTTTATGCGTACGAAGTAGAGGTTCCTGATGCAAGTGCTCCCGGAGGTAAACGTAAAGAAACCCGTTATGCACCGGGGTCGTTTTTTGAATTAGTTTTAGTCGGCCAAATGAATATGTTGCATGCAGTTAAAGGTAATCCAAGAGCGAGAGATGCATCCGACGCAATTCCAACCGACCTTATCAGCCCTGCAATAGAGGACGATGAGTTCTCCAACAGGTGGGAGAACATTGTTATGCCTGAGTATATTAATGCGGCTAAGTATTTGACTCCCGACACAGGCGAAGATGAGGGAACTCCTGAGTTTTACAACGAAACCTTGGCAATATTAATGGCTGTGACGGGCAATTCACTTTTTAGAATGGCACTTGAAGGGGGATCTAACTCTGTACACGACAAGATGGTTGTCGTTAATCAACTAAGAACAATGAAAGTTGACCGAAAGAAGCGTTTGGTTAAGAGAGGAGCGGTTAACTTTACAGAGAACAATCCCAATACTCAGCTCTCTGCAAAAGTTGCTTACTCTAGTAGAAAATAACTTCTGAAGCTTTTAATCCGGTAAAAAGGTGGTTGGAACAAACAAGTTTTTAGTGTCTTTCTGTCCCACTTTTAACGTTCTTGACGACACTGTCAACTCTATCGCCAACATACCTGTTCTGTCGTAGTTTTTCAACAGATCTCTGCAAGAAGTCGAGCTTGCTCATGTCAGTTCTATTCGCTTCCCAGTCTCTCATATACTTAGCCAATCCTTCTTGGCTGTTAAGTTTTCTAAGCATTTCCACTCTATCACGAGCACCCGATGCGCCATATGCCCAACCGACAGGTGCCAAAGCTTCGCCTATCGCAGTTCCATATGCAAACGGCCTGCCGCTCATAAGACCTTGCAGGACCTCTGTTGCTTTTGGAATTAATGTAAATAGTACAAAGCTTACACCGAGCATTAAAAGCCCTGTTCCGCCGCCTGTAGAGGCGCTGGCACTCAAAAGGGGAGGCCATGCAGAGTTGTATACAAAGAATCCTCCAACATTCGCGATTGTGGATTGTCCAAATAAAAAGCCTAATATTCCTGTTCCAAGATTACTACCAAGCCCCTCCCAGGCCAAAACAACTCCTTGTTCCAAAAAGACATACGAGAAAAATATTAAAACACTTGTGAGAACAAAAACCCCCAAGTTAGTAGCATAACTTCTTAACCAAGCCCCGAATCCGAAACTGGGGAACATGACGCCGGCGACAATTTGAACAGGTGCAAATATAGTTAAAAGAATTATGTTGGTAAAGGCTTTTAATAGTCCGAACATCGTCTTAAACAATTGAACAATGATTACGATGACTATAACTATAGCCAAAACTATAACTATAATTCCGGTAATAGGGGTTAAGATTGCAAACAAGGGTGCCAAAATAGTACCAACAACTCCAATGACGGCGGCTCCTAGCACCCCAACTGTTAAGAAGAGAGTAATAATGAGTGATATTGGGAACAAGACAAGATAAATTAATAAAAGTCCGAGTAGTCCTAACTCGACACCACCACCACCTCCACCAACTCTACCTGCGGTGATGAATTCGAACACAGTGGAAGCAGAAACGCTTCCACCAAATGGAATAAAGCCTTTTCCTAACAGTGCAAACAAACCATAAAGAACGTACATCAAATCGATCATAAAACCCGCAATAGCATAGGAGAAAGTTACTAAAATCAAGGCACCGATTAGCTTGGGAAGTGCTGTTTGCACAGAGATAACAACTTGTGGCGAAATTTTGACTCTAAACATTATCATAAATGCAAAAGCGATCGCTGCTATAACAAAAAGACCGAAAGCTAAATCTCTTGATGTTTGCCACATTGCTTGAACAGGTTGTAATGCGTTGAATCCAAAACCTACAACTTGTGCATGCGCTTCGGGAACTATGCTAAAGTTGTTTACTTTCTGTCGAACATAGTTAACTCCAGACATTGGCCTGTTTTTGTCAAAAATTAAACTCAAAAGTGGCTTTTCGGGAGCCTTTGGCCTATTTGCCATTTCCTGAAGTTGTTCCGGTGTTGCCGAAAGTAAGCTGGCACAAGCATTAACATTGGCTGAGTTTTTAAACAGACAGCTTAAAAGTTTTTGATTGCTGGTTTGATTAACCAAAAAAGAAAGAAGTCCGTAAACAACCCATTGAACCTGGGCTGCGGTATATCTTTCTCCAAAAATTTCACTTTGGTTGCTGTCGTCGTAAACTTTGGAATACCAATCCTGGAAGCTGGAGTTATACCAAGTGCCAGCTGGGGCAGGGGTGGGGGCTGCAGCTTTTGCCGCCATAAAAGGCGCAAAAGAAAATAGCATTACCCAAGCTGCCATCAAAGAAATTAAGAACTTTTTTAATAACATGTGAGATTTAAGAAAGAAAGGCATTAAAAGTATTATATAGCAAACTCAGAATAAAATGGAATTTTTTCAGCTTGTATTCTGAGTTTGATATATAGAAACTCTGTGCTTGTCAAACAAAATTTTCTGAAATTTTGTATTAAAGTGACTATATCAACTTGTGTTTGTATTTAAAATCAGTTTCCGTGAGCAACATCCCAGACACAAGCATTGTGACTCTGGCTTGAATAACGGTTGCTGATTGTTTCGCAGGTATCTCCAACAGGGCAGGCGGCAGCTAGTCCTCCCAAAGCACATCCATTTTCCACAGTCATACACATACTTGTATAACCGCTTTCGTAGACTTTTATGGCAGACTCGTATTGTTCATCCGTCCAGCTACAAGAGGAGGGTACGGGCGCACTTAGTTTTATTCCAAAACAAGTTGGGGGAAGGCCGCCGCCGCCATCTGCACTGTCGTGAAGGTTATAGGCCGCCGCGAATATTGCATCCAACAAATTACATTGACTAAATTCTTTTCTGGCAGGATCGATTTTTTGCAGGTCGGCTTTTATTTTGGGAACTGTTCTTTCGAAAACGGTTCCGTTAAAGCCCATAAAATGATCATCTCCGGTCTCATTACATCCAGGAATCTTGGTGCATGTTGCCCAATTTTTAACATTTTGATCCGTCCATTCGTATCTTCCTGGGTTAAAAAGACCTTCTCCAAACATTTGAGCCACTAATAAATTTGGCGGTACCTTGTATGTTTGTGCAGCCGCAGAAATAATATCTTCCAGTGACTTGGGTAAGTTTCCAACTCTGGAGCTTACCCCTCCTAATTGACAAGAACCCGAGGCTTTGGGGAGTTCCGGAAGCTCTCCGCAAACAACATTTGTGCAGGATTGTCCGTTAACAGGCTGAGCTCCGCCGTAACCTTTTGGCCTTAAAGCTGTTTGGATTCCGTTTAAAAAATATTCTAAAACTCCCCCGTAATGCGGGTAGAAAACTTTTGCTTCTAAAGCATCCGTCTTGTTTGCAAACGATCCCATGCGGCTGTCATCGGGAAGTATCACCTGTGTAAGCCTTATTCCCTGACTACTTGGATCGGTAATTTTATAAGTTGCTTTGGATTCGGCAGGAATATCTGCAATACAAGACACAGGAGCATTCGCACCTGTTTTTGGGTACATTCTTCTAAATATTGCGTCAGGACCTGCTACAGTGTTATTCCATATTTCGTCCGCAAATGGGGTTTTGCTTACAGTAGGGATTGTTGCGTAAACTTCGGATTCACAAGTTGCAACCATTTCACAAACCGTTTGACCATATGTTGGGCTTGTGGGATTGTTGTCTTCTCGACATTCTTCGTGTGGTTCACTACACTGAATTTCGCCGACATCGTATTGGACATCAACTTCTATCCATTTTTTGGGAGACTCAAAGTTAACATCGTCCCCGGGGTTGCTTCTGGAATTTAATATTTTACAAGGGGCTCTGTT
This sequence comes from uncultured Gammaproteobacteria bacterium, assembly GCA_964600575.1. Classification (GTDB taxonomy): domain Bacteria; phylum Patescibacteriota; class Microgenomatia; order UBA8517; family UBA8517; genus CAZRGC01. The sequence continues at coordinate 185,772 of CAZRJH010000002.1, forward strand.
AACTTCGACATCGCTCAAGCTTGAAGCCGCGGCGTTTGAAGAACCACCAGCCGGTGCCATTGGAACGAAGGTCTTTTTTAACAAGCTGGTAAGTTCGTTGTTTTCGTCTGCATGGGGAAACCACTGACGAAATGCCGGTTTGATAATTTGGTAGTCCGATTCTACTATTTCGGCTTTGGCTGCACTCACATGTGCAAAAAGAACCATATGTCCTCCTGGTATGTCTCTATTGTTGGCAAGGGGGATGTAGGGGAATAGGTCAGCATATTTATTGGGAACGAGCAAATTTTCGAAACAGGCAAGTCTATCGATAATCGGAAGAATAAAACAGGTTTGACCCCTCCATTCGTAATATGCTTTTTGATAATCTACATTTCTTGCGAACGGTTTTCCTGTGCCATCATCCCAAGGAAGCGGCGGTCGTCTAAGATTCCAGTGGTTACCGATTGAAGCTTCGATTGCACCCGTAGAAACAAAAGGAAAGAGAACATTGTAAGCATTTACTGCGGTCCTGATGGTGGCGTTTGATAAAACATTAAATATGGATAAATTACCGTTCCAGTCTTTGAGTCTGTAAACATCGCCGCTTGCCCCGGCACCTCCGCCTTTGTAACACTCCTTAGGGGTTGTTTTACCGACATTAAACAGGTCTACAATCCAGCCCAAAAGGCCACCTCCGCCTTCACCTGCACAAACTACAATTTGATTGTGGTTCATTTTGTCGGGCGAAGATTCGCCTGTTTCGTCGTCTGTTGCGCTTGTCGATTCGTCGGGGGATTCTATTGTTTTTACTCTTGCAGCGTCTTGAATTACAGAAGGTAGGAGTCTCCTAAGAGGCCCGGAATAGTTAACTTGTTGGGAGATGTCGCTTTTTGGGTATTCCGCTTTGTCGCTGACACCGTTAAGGTACCAAGCAACATAGTCGTTAACTTTTGTTCCGTCGTCCATTGTGCCAGTGCCATTAACGCTATTAGAAGTTAACTCTGTGTTTCCCATGATAGGGAGTTCCGCATCCAACATTTCTACAGCAATCTTCTTTTCGTAGTGAGTTATTGTTGGGGTGCATGTTGGATCGCCTTTGTAAGGACATTTGACTGTGTTTAGATATATAACTACAGCGTTTCCGCACCAATAAGTTTTTGGAGCATCGCCACAAGGAGAGGCTTGGTATGGGCGACCACTACTGTATTCGGGATTCTTTTCGTCTTCACAGGGAATGTTTCCTGATCTTGGAATTGCATCGGCCGCATTGAGCGTGTTTATTTGGAGCGTTAAAAAAACAAAAGCAACACCAAGAACTAAAGTTGTTAACGAATAAAGCAAACTAATAAGTTTTTCCGGTTTTTGGAGTTTTTTGTTCTGCATCTGGCATCTTGTTTTATCTGAGCATCAAGTTGAATTGTGTAAGATTGCGGACACCTGTTATGTTTCCAATGATAACTAAAACAAGGAAGGAGAGGAGTATGACTATAAGGCCTCCGATTGCGTAAGTCATTGTTTTTTGTGCCCCTTCGATTGCCTTTGGATCTCCTCCGGAGGTGATATATTTGATTCCTCCCATAACCAGAAAAACAAATAGGATTATTCCTGCAAAAGTAAGAAAGCTTCTAACTAGACTCTCAAATATTTTACTGAGGTCCGATATGGTGGCTATTCCATTCATAACAACAATTTTATTACAAACGAAACTTTAAAGCTATATCTACAAAAAGAGATTATACAGAGGGGATAACCAAGGAGAAGATATCGATGTGGAAGAATGTGTTGATTAAAGCAACAATTGCCCAGGCTGCGAAAACTATAACCAAGCCTACTAAAGCTGCTGTAATTTGATTTCTAGCAGACTCCGTTTGAGCTTTGTCTCCGCCTGAAGCAATCCATTTGATACCTCCAATGACCAAAATAAAGAAGAAGACGATAGCTGCTACAACTACTGTGAGTCTGATTAATGCCGAAATAAGACCAGGAATAGTAAGTTTGGCCAAAGGAGCAAACTGGGTTCCTTCACCCGGCTGCAAATTAATTTGTGCTAAAAGGTTGTTCATATGTATATTATCGAATCCCTAGTGCCGCAATGTCAAGAGTCAGAATGTGTATATGGAAGAACGACTCTATAACTTTAATTAATGCGAAAGCTGCAAAAGCCAAAACCATGCCTACCAAAGCGTTTGTAATCCTTGCTCGGGCGGTTTCAAGTGCTTGTTTGTCTCCGTTAGACGAAATCCATTGGATTGATCCCAAGATGAGCATGAAGAAAAAGATAACTGAGCCGATTAAAAAGGCCATGCCAATAGCGGCCGGAACGGCTTTTTGAAAATAACTCTCACCTGTGTTGTTTTCTAGTTGTCCAAGTGCAGGATTGCCGATTACCCCCGATGCTGCTGCTATTAAGTTGTTCATATTTGTTAGTTAGTAATAAGCTCGAACATTGCCCCCACATCTAATATGTTGGGGAGCCCCATAAATGATCCGACTAAGTTTATTATAAAGATTGCAGATACGACAACAACAACTCCTATAATTGCATATTTCATTTTTTCTTTTGCAGTCTCGATATGAGCTTTGTCTCCACCGGCGTACATCAATTGAATTGCGGCAATAATGAATCTAAAAGTAAACCAAATGAAGGCGATTATGGTCATAAGACCAATAACAGACGATAAGAAGCTAGCAAACACATTTATTGCATCGCTGCCGGGGTTTGCCAACGGACCGTTTCCGAGGCCTTTGAAGCCGCCCGCGGGAGCAAGACTGATAGAAATATGATTGTTTGTCATAAGTTTGGTATTTGTGGGTTAAGCAAAAATCCGAAATCGTTGAAAAGCAGTTTTCCAAAAATAGCCGCCAGAACGAAAGCACCAGCTGCCACAGCCAGACCCAATGCGGTTTGCCAAATCATAGCCCAAGCTCCGGAAATTTTCTTGGTGTCGTCACCCGCAGAAAGAAATGAATATCCGGCCATAATAAAGTTGAAAAGTGCGTATAAACCTGCACCAATAATCAGAAGGGAAATGCTAAGCTGAATGAGCCGTCCTATAGAGGTTCCTGCATCGGATCCGGAAAAGGCGGTTGTAGGTGGTGTGATTTGTCCAAAATTAGGCATTTCGCTAATTTTACAACCCGCACAAGTAAAAATACAAGTCCGAGGCCGTTTACCTTGCAAAGAGACCTTGAAGAATTTGAATACCCATAATTTGGGCTATTAGTGAAACCACCCAATAAGAGACGAAGATTATTACAAACCCCAAAACGGCGCTGGTAAGAGTTTTTTTTGCCTGCTCCGCTTTTTGGGGATCGTTTTTGCCGGCGCTACTTATCATTGCCAATCCACCAGCAACAAAGTAAAAAACAAGAACTATGCCCGCAATAGCAAAAATTGTATTAACAAAGAGTGTAACCAGCCCAGAAATACCTGTAAGGCTACTGTAAGTAGTACTAGAAGTAACTCCACTAAAAAATAAGTCGTCTATGTTCATATTTATCTAAAAACCCCGCCCAAAGTGCCAAGGCCCAAAAGGCTCGTGACTACCTTAACCAAAACATAAGAAATAATAATGATTACAAATCCGATAAGTGCGCTTGTGATTTTAGCCTGAGCACCCTCTATGGCTTTGGGATCGCCTTTGGCTGTCATCATTTGCAGACCCCCTAACATTAAAAAAACCAATAAAGAGATACCTGCGAATGCAAAAACATAAGGAAGAGTGGCATTTATTATGTCACCGGGAGTGCTTGGAACAGAGGCTCCTAAGCCTCTACTTTCGATTGCGTTTAAGTCTAGTGCAGCCATTTTAGTTACCAAAACCAAACCTATTTAAACCAAGTATATCAATTCCAATAAAGCGGAGTACGAATATTGAAAATATCAAAAGAATTAAACCCGAAATTGCAGAGGTCAAAAGTTCTTGTCCTGCCTTTAGTCTTTCGGGATTTCCCGCTGCGGTCATAATCATAAAACCTGCATAAACTATTAATATAAAAGCCAAGCCGCCTCCGATTCCCACAGCCCAACCTAAAAGTTGCCCCAAAAAGTCTTCTGGTGTAGAAAGAACATTAAGACAGCCAATGGCGGTGTCTACGCCTTTGTTTCCGTTACAAGTTACATCTTGTGTAACTGCATAAGCCAGTTTTGGTGTGGATAAGCTTGATATCACGAGGAAGGTAAATATCGAAATTACCGTAAAAATTTTTGCAATCATAGCTTATATTTTAAATCAAATAACCATTAAACGCCAGAAACCCAGATTTGTTGTTAATTGAGACTGTATAATGGTACTTTGAATAATGTTTAAAAACAAAACTCTTCTATTTGCTTTAGTAGTTTTTCTAACTATCCCTTTTGTAAAGTTCAATGTTGCAAAGGCTCAGGAGTGCCCCGCTTCGGATTATGATTGCCAAATCAAGCAACTTCAGAACGAAATTGACTCACTTTCACCTGCTCAGGAAAAAAACAAAAAAGACTTGGCTGGTTTAAATAAACAGCTGGCAGATTTAAATTCTAAAATATCTAAGCTAACATCCGATCTTAAAAAACTCGAGAGTCAGATTATCGTAAGGGAGGAAGATCTTGCTTTTACAAAGGAAATATTCGAGGAGAAAGCTAAAAATCACTATACATTTTTAAGACTTTACGATCCCATAACGCCCTTTATTTTTAGCGACAACGCGGCAGGTGCCTTTAGAGAAATTAGTTTTCGACAAAAAGCGGCGGATAGTGATAGAGAAACATTAGAAGAATATGGAAATGAGTTAATCTCATTAAAAAACGACAAAGATAGTTTGGTTAAAAATAAATCCAACCTTTCCTCTTTGCAGTCTCAAGTTGCCGAAAAACAAAAATTTTTGGCTGGGGAGGTGGCTAAAGTTGATAGCTATTTGTCTTCGCTTTCCTCCAAACAAAACGAGCTGGCTGCACTAAAAGCAGGAGGGTTTCAAACTTCTATAGGAGAAACTCCACCCACTCTTGAACCTTGTTCCGGTGTTCCCGGGAGCCCTAACTTCTGTGATCCCGGTTTTAGACCTGCATTTGCAGGATTTTCTTTTGGGGCCCCTCATAGAACAGGAATGAGCCAATATGGTGCTTATGGCAGAAGCAAATCGGGGCAGTCCGCAGAAACAATCTTGGCAGCTTATTACCAGGGGGCTAGTTTAAATAAAAATTATAATGCACCGGCAAATATCACTGTTCAAGGAGTAGGAACAGTTTCTTTTGAAGATAATTATTTACTGGGAATTTACGAGGTTCCCGAGAGTTGGGGTGACAACGGCGGTTTTGAAGCTCTAAAGGCTCAAGCCGTAGCCGCCAGGAGCTATGCGCTTAACTACACTGGTAACGGTGCAAAAAGTATATGCACAAGCGAAAGTTGTCAGGTTTACAAAACGGCACTTAAATCCGGCAAATGGAAAGAGGCAGTGAAAGCAACTCGCGGTTGGGTAATGGAAAAGGGTGGTAGTGCGGCATCAACATATTTTTCCGCAAGCACCGGAGGTTACACAATATCTCAGTGGGGTTGGACGGGAATCAAAGACGCATCAGGTTCTTGGCCCGACACCGCCTACGAAAAGGTTGGAGGATCTCCTTGGTTTTATAAAGGTTGGTATAAAAGCAGAGGGGGTAGCACTTGCGGCAGGACTAATCCCTGGATGACCAGTTCCGAAATGGCAGATATTTTGAACGCCTGGAAAGTTTTGTATCAGGGTGGTGGGGATGTGGGGCGTGTTTCTCCTGTTGGCAGTTGTTGGGGTGGTAATCCTTATTCTCAATCTGAACTTTCCGGCATAGGAGGGTTCACTTCGGTTAGTGGTGTATCTGTAACATATGGAACAGACGGATCAACTCAAAGTGTAAGTTTTTCCACAAACAAAGGTAATATCTCGATGCCGGGAGATCAGCTTAAGAAAGCCTTTAATTTGAGAGCTCCGGGATATTTGGGTCTAAAATCAAGTTTGTATAACATTGAGAAACTTTGATGTTTAAAATCTTCATATTTGCTATAATCCACTTGCATGCCTGATATATTCATATCCCCTGAAGAAAAAAAAGCAGATTCCGAAGCAAAATCTGAAGTGCAAGGCACTCCACCTCATCAACCTGTTGCAAAACCCGAGCTAAAAAAGAGTTCTTTCCATGGTAAACCGCACAACAAATTGTCAGCTTTTTGTTTGTATCCCGACGACATAGATTTTGAGACAAAAGACGCCGATGAACAGATTGTTCTTTTGTTGCGAAGACATCCAATTACCAATCTTAAATGGATTTTAACAACACTTTTACTTTTGACCGGACCTACTCTTTTGGGGATTTTTGGTTTGTTCTCGTTTATGCCCACAGGTTTTCCTCTTGTTATATCTTTAGCTTGGTATTTAATAACAAGCGCTTACGCGATCGAGAGTTTTTTGGATTGGTATTTTAGTGTGTACTTTATAACCACAAAAAGGGTAGTAGATGTGGATTTTTACAATTTAATCGATAAAAAGGTCTCCGATGCGGAACTGGATAAGATTCAAGACACCAGCTACATAACAAGCGGGGTAATAAGAACAATGTTTAACTATGGAGATGTTTTGATACAAACGGCATCCGAAGTTTCCGAATTTGAATTTGAGGCAGTTCCAAGCCCTGAGCGAGTTGCTAAGGTGTTAAGCGACTTAATGGAGAAAGTTTAAAAATATGGATCTATCTATAATCACTAATTTTAATATTTGGATAATAGTTAAATTTTTATCAATGCTTCTTTTGGCAATGTATTTGATTTTTGCCTTGGTTGTTATTAAACAAGTTAGTCTTATGACTAAAACTTTGCAACTTGGCTGGGAAGGCTTAGTAAGAACTTTGAGTTATGTACATTTGGCTTTTGCCATCCTTGTTTTTCTTGCCGCACTGACAATTCTTTAATAATGCTTGAAACATCCTCCGCAAAGATAACGGCCATGCCGGGCCCCTCTGGTTGGTCTCAGATACACGACTTTAAGCCCGATGATCCCGTAAAAATGACTGCAAGAGGAAAGCTTTTTGTTGCTATTGCAACAAAAAGAGGAGAAAATCTTGGTGGAATCGATACAATCTCGGCCGGACGTGAGCTTATAGCTAGAATTCACGAAGAATACTATGGAGATTTAACACTCAAACCATTTAATAGCCTAAAAAATGCAGTTGATAAGGTTGTTAAAGAATATATAGAAACTTGGGGAGAAGTAGAAGTTGCGGCTTGTTCGTATGTGGATGGAATTGTTTATTCGGCAGCTTTTGGGGGTGCCGAAGTAACTATATCAAGGGGTGGAATATTAGGTACAATCTTAAAAAGTACGACTCAGGGAGTTGTAAGCGCTTCGGGATTCCCAAAGGAAGGGGATGTAATTCTTCTTGCAACCGGTTTGTTTCATGAAAAAATTCCACAAGGAGTGATAAAAGCCGCATTAACCGCAGAAACACCCGAAGAAACCGTGGAAAGTTTTGGCCCTGAAGTTAGAATCGGAGGGATTGGTAGCCTGGCCTGTGTAGTCATTAAGTTTGAAGAAAAAGCGGCATTACCTATCTTTGCTGTAAACCCTAATCAAAGTTCCCTGTCAAATACAATCACCGAGGCAGGAGAATCCCCAAAAGCAAAGTTTAATCTTCCTGATTTTTCCCGCAAATTCAGTGCGTTAATCGATAAGTTTGGTCAAAAAATTCCGGGTCGTGATATTTATGTAAAACCACAACCCGAGGATGAAACTTCCTCGCAAAGTAAAAAAATGACCTTTTCTGTGGCAATAATCCTACTGGTCCTTCTTGGAGTAAGTGTGGCGTTTGGCGCAAGACAAAAAAGGTCCAACGATCTTAAAAGTAAATATCAGACGGTTTTATCTGCCGCAAAAAGTGAAGTGGATGAGGCAATAGCACTGGCGAGTATTTCACCCGAAAAATCCAGAGAGCTTTTTATTGATAGTGAACAAAAATTAGCACAAATAGATGCAATGAAGGTTAAAGATCCCGAGATAGACAAACTTAGGGAAAAAATAGAGGAGAGTAGGGGTGCGATCCTTGGAGAATATAAAGATAACCCTCAACTTTTTTTTGATTTATCTCTTTTGTCTACAGGTTTCCTGGGTGACTCTGTTTCGGTTTCGGGCAAAAAGGTTTATGTGATGGACAAGAATGGAAAAAGAGTTGTGAGTGTTGAGTTGGAGACAAAAAAGAGCGGAGTGGTTAGTGGCCCGACGATAATTGATGAGGCAAATGATTTGGCGTCATACGAAGATAGAGCCTTTGTTCTTATGAACGACGGGGTTTACGAGGTTTCTACTACAAAAACGAAAGTTATTGATAAAACTTGGAGCGGGCAGGCTTTAATTAGAGGGTTCGCCGGAAATCTTTATGTTTTAGATAAGGAAGGTAATGCTATTTATAGATATGCCGGACAAGGAAAATCTTTCGGATCACAACAAAACTGGCTTGCAGCCAGTACAAGAGCAGACTTTTCCCAAGTGAAGCAATGGGTAATAGACGGGTCGGTTTATGCACTCTTGCCCGGTTCAAAAGTGCTTAAATATAGTCTAGGAAGCCCGCAAGCGTTTTCGCTTAGGGGGGTTGCTCCCGAGATTGGAAATGTGGATGCTATTTTTGCTTCAGAGGACAACGAGGGTGTTTACTTCTTGGACAAAGCGGGAAGTAGAGTAGTTGTTACCGATAAAAAAGGAAGCTACTTAGCTCAGTATGTGGCTGAAGGAATCTCTTCTGCTTCAAAAATTGTAGCCACAGAAAAAGACAAAAAGTTGATTTTTCTTACTACAGATAAGCTTTTTAGCTTAGAGCTCAAGCACATTTGATGTAGAATGGGCTATGGCTACATTTAACCGTAGAGCAAACTACGAATACGAACTTACAGGAGAAAGTGTTGAGGCTGGAATTCAACTAAAGGGAATCGAAGCTAAAGCTATACGCGAAGGACACTTGGATCTAAGCGCTTCGTTTGTGAAAATACTGGAGGGTGAGGCATATTTGGTTAACGCCAACGTTCCCGCAAAAGGTGCTGTTAAATATGAACCCACAAGAACCAGAAAACTCCTTTTGCACAAAAAAGAGATACTTTCCCTTTTGACAAAGATGAAACAGTTAAAATTGCAGGCCGTGCCTGTAAAAGTGTATAATAAAGGGCGTTTAGTTAAGCTCCAGATAAGCCTAGGTAAGCCAAAGCGCAAGTTTGAAAAGAAGGACTCGATTAAGCGCAAAGACATAGATAGGGATATTGAGCGCGAGCTCAAGGAATCCGTTTAAATGGGGACGATCGGTTTCGACGGAAGCTCTTTTACAAGACTGCAAGCAGACTTTTACCAACAGTCTTAAAAATTGGTTAAAACATAAATGCTAAATCGAAAGATGACGCATATGGTTACGCAGGCAATTTTGCTTTTGCATAATCATTGTCCTTCGGCCTAATTCCCGGCTAGAACGAAAGGGCATAAACCCGTTCGGGATGCTGCATATTTTTTAATGGTTTGAAGAAATATGCCCAAGACAAACAAATCTTACTTTTGTCGCCTTTAAATCGGCTTAGACTAAAAGGAAATTTTTTTGATTTAATAAGCTTGTAGAAGTTTTGTAATTAAGTTATTCGGACGAGGGTTCGATTCCCTCCGTCTCCACCAAGTGGAAATAGTAGATTTATTTTTTCCCAAATTTTGCCTTGAGTGTAAAAAGCGGGGGAAATATTTATGTTTAGATTGTCTTTCTAAGGTAAAACTTCAAAAACTGATTTGCCCTTATTGTTTTAAGCCGTCAATCGATGGGCTAACACACTTCAAGTGCAGGAAAACATATTGTATTGATGGTCTGTTTTCGGTTTGGAAACATGATGGGATTATCCGAAAAGCAATAATTACTCTTAAATACAAATATGCAACAGAAGTAGGAAAAGAGTTGTTTGAAGCCTTTATTAAAATAGTAAAAATCAAAAAAGAATCTTTGTTTGGGTTTCCTGCCATTGTTCCAATCCCGCTTTATTGGTACAGGGAAAACGTGAGGGGATTCAACCAGTCTATTGAGCTGTCTAAATTTTTATCTGCAGAATTGGGTTGGAAAATAAACCCTGAAATTCTTCAGAGGAAAAAATTAAATAAGCCGCAAGCCCTCCTTCGAGGTGATGAAAGAAGAAAGAACCTGAAAGAAACCTTTGTTTTGTCATCTGACTTAACAAATATTCCCAGCGATGTTGTTTTAGTTGACGATGTTTTTACTACCGGCTCAACTCTTAAAGAAGCCGCTAAGGTCTTAAAAAAGGCAGGGGTAAAAAAGGTTTGGGGAATTACAATCTCTTTATCTTAAATTTTTCAACTGGCGGTGAGGGTGGGATTTCCTTCGACGCGCTCAGGATAAACTTCTCATATCATTTGTGGCCTGGCGGTGAGGGTGGGATTCGAACCCACGGTAAGGAAAAATCCCTACATTAGTTTTCAAGACTAACGCCATCGTCCACTCGGCCACCTCACCTTAGCCGATATTGTATCAATTTTGAGGTTATTTATCTCCTAAAGAAGTTGTTTCCGATTTTGCCGAAATTCCAATCCCCACACTTAATCTCGCGTCGTTCAAAGTCAAATCCAAACCGCCATTTTTTGTTCCTGTTGAATTCTTTGTACCAAATTTTGTCTTTCCCTTTGTTTTTGTGGACGTTTGGTGTCGGAGAGGGCGATCTAGTGGTTGCGGGAGAACTTGTTGGTGTCGGGGTAGGTGAATCTGTAGGAATGATTGTAGATTCAGGTATCGGAGAGTGTGAGGGTTCGGGTGTGGGTATTGAGGAAGGTGTAAGAGTTACAGTTGGACTTGGTGTTGCTGTAGGATTTGTTGTGGGGGTTGGAGAGTTTGCTGGTGTTTCGGTGGGTGTGAGTGTTGGCGTAGCAGAGATTGTACTCGAGTTTCTGGGATCGGACGTGTTTAGAAGTTCAAAATCTAAACTGTTATTATCGGTATCTTGATTATTTATTCTTCTAATACTTTGTCCGCTTGTTGGATTTGTAGGAAAAGGAGATGTTTCTGACTCAAAAGATACTCCAAAACCAACCTTGTCCTTTATGGTAGATCCTGCATCGGAGTAGAGGATTAGAGTGTTATCCGCGGTTATTGTGGAGCCGGTTGAGTATTCCAGGTCTGCCTCTACGTTCATGGCATACCCCGGGCTTTTAATCAGGAAATATCCTCCTGCCGAAATTTCTCCACTCATTGATGCAACAAGGTTAGACGCGGTTCCCGAGGAAACCTTTTTGCTTAGCCGGTAACCATCTATGTTAATGCTGTTTTCGGTTGGATTAAAAAGCTCGACGAATTCATCTCCTGCGTTTACACCTGCAATTTGAACCTGCGAAATTATTATGTGATTAGTTAGACCAAAAGTTTGTTTTGGGTTAGAAAGAGTAAAAAAAGCAGAAATTATCAACAAAAACAAAATAAACAGGAACTTATTTTGGGACATTAATTCAATCTATTTTTTAGAAAAATTTCAGTCAACTGTATCTTTTGATGTCAAAAAACCGGACTTGTCCGCCGTAGCCCAACGGGCGGAGGCGGAGGATGAGGGAGTCGTCACACAACTCTGTTGGGTCGACTACCGAACGTGTGGCGGAGGATGAGGGAGTCGTCACACAACTCTGTTGGGTCGACTACCGAACGTGTGGCGGAGGATGAGGGAGTCGAACCCACCGACGGATTGCTCCGTCAAGGTTTAGCAAACCTTTGCCTTAGCCGCTCGGCATATCCTCCAGAAAACTGATTATACCAGCTTCAAAATGTCTTTGTTTTGGTATAATATCGAGGTATGGACTCTGCCAAAACCACAAACAAACAGGGAGCTTTGAATAATGAGCCTCAGACTGTTGTGGTAGTAAAGGAACCTGAGCGAGAAATTAAAACATGGATAGCCGCGTCTAGGCCATTTAGAAGAAAAGACAGACAGTTTTATGTTACAACCTTTGCGATTGCGGGAATTGTAGGCTTAATACTCTTTTTGGCGGAAGGAGTAATGCCGGTACTTTTGATAATATCTTTAATGTTTTTGTATTATGTTCTGTCCACAGTTGAACCTGAAAAAATTGAATATAAGATTACAAACAAGGGGATGAAGTTGGCCGGAAGCTTAACGGAATGGCAAAATTTAAAGAGATTCTGGTTTATAAAGCGGCTCGATAGCGATGTGTTGGTTTTTGAAACAACAACACTAACAGGAAGACTTGAGCTTGTTATAAAGTCGGAGGATAAGGAAGAAATCAAAAAAGCGGTTTCTGCATATGTTCCGTTCGAGGAAGTGCCCAGCTCAACCTTCGATGTTTTTACGGAATGGGTAGCTAAAAAAATTCCCGGTAATAAATAATTTAAAAACTTCCCTTGCACTTAGAATTTGTTTAGGCTCGCACCCGTAGCTTTCAGCGTAAGCTGCAGCTCGGGTTTAAGCACCCGTAGCTTAATGGATAGAGTAGAGGCTTGCGGAGCCTTTGATCCCAGTTCGACTCTGGGCGGGTGCACTCGTCGAAGTTAGACTCTTAGCGCTTAATCTTTGTTACACAAAGATTTCGCTTTTTTAGTCTACTTCTCCTCTCAAAATTGCATGCAATTTTGTAACAACTTGCCTTGGCAAGTTGAAAGGAGGAACAACGAAGTGTTAACTATTTGAATTTATTCAAATTGAAAACGCAGTTTGTTCTGACGCGGAGAGTGGGCGGGACGGTAACGCGTTGGTTTCGAAAACCAATTCTCGTAAGGGATAACAGGTTCGACTCCTGTACTCTCCGCAAAATGCTGGTTGTACACTCGTCGACTTTGGACAAGTGACGACTCCTGTACTCTCCGCAAAATGCTGGTTGTACACTCGTCGACTTTGGACAAG
>CAZRJH010000003.1:0-145977 GCA_964600575.1 uncultured Gammaproteobacteria bacterium
GAATGATAGAAAAGTTCAATCTAAAATCAACCGATCAACAAAAGCAGGAGTTTGCAAAAAGAATAGCCTCAATAATCAACATTTAAACAACAAATAAATTATGACTGCCGAGAAAACTCCCGAAAACCTCCGAGTCGGTTCTTCCGAACCATTAATGCCGATAGCCAGAAATCCTGCTATGGCTGACTACGCAAATGCTCCCGATAAAGAAGCTTTTTTGGAGCAGGAACGAAAAATAATTGCCGAACAGCTTGCAAATTTGCCCGTAGAACCGGACTTTCCCGATGCAAGAGAATCAATTCTCGAAAGGCAAAGACTTTTAATCGGTGCTCTTTCAAAACGGCACCATCAGGATTTTAGAATGATTGCCGTTACCAGAATGCAAAGATTGGGTGGGGTAATGGGGGGGGAGACGGTGGTGATGCAGCTTATGTTTGACGAAAATGTTAAATCAGAAGAAACAAGCGGAGAAACGTTTTTTGCCAGCAGAATAAATATAGAAGGGGTTCAGCTCAATGCAACATCGATTACTTTTACCGAAGGTTTCCCCTGGGCTTTTAGTGTTTTAAAAAGAGAAGCGGAAGACGAATTTGGAAAATTTGGAGTCGATCATCCAGCACTTAGCTTACCGAGAGAGGCTTTAATTGCTTTGGATATGTACAGAAACCATCAAAACCCCGAATTAACACTCGAGCAAGACCCGCTTACAAAAGATATGGCTAAACTTTTTGATAAACGGGTACACGATGTAATACATGCTCTTTTTCTTTATGACAATAATGCCTTAACAAAAATTTTTAAAAAGTTTGGAGACGATATATTCACCGTCGAGCAATTATTTAAAGACCCAAACAAAGTTAATTATGAATTTATGGTAGACAAAATGTTTTATCTGGCTTGGCAAGACATCTACCAGGAAAATCCGGAGGTTAAACAAGAAGATATGGATACCGCGGATAATTTTTTGGACAATATAGACAAATTCGAAAACTTTCTAAACGCCAAGGACCCCGACAAAAAAGATTACAACAAGCGCCTTGCAAACTTTGTTGCATTTATAGGAATGCGTGGACTTACGCATAGAATGAGGTATGACGGCCCGGAGTTCAAAGCACTTTCCGAGAAACATCCAAGACTAGAAAGAGTAGTAGAGTTAATTCCTGACAATATAAAAGAATACTTGCAAGGCATTTATTCCGAAGAGTTTGGCATAAAACTACCGTTCAAAAAAAACGCCGTACATATATCAATGGAAGACATCTTAGATGTCTATACAACCGGACTTTTGGAAGAATTCAGAGTTTCTATTTTAGAAGGTAGGAATTCAAATTGGGAGGATACATATAATGCCGTTATGTTATTACCAAGACTTCCAAAAGAAATCAGGAACGAATTGGGAAAAATCGAACAGAAAAATTTTGATACTAAATCAATCGTCAGACTTTATTCACTATTTGACGATTTAGAAACGAAGTTCGGTACCGAGGTTGCAGAAGCTTTTGCAAAACAGGTGGAGGTAGACCCTGAAACGGGTTTTTACTTCAAGTTAAAAATGAAAGATGTAGATTTTTCCGAATCATCAAAACCTTCCGATATTTATCATTCAAAGTTTGGCCTTTTGGTCCAAATTCCTCATGATTACCCAAAGCCGGATGTGGAAGTTAATTTGATACGCCCCAAGACTCTCATGCAAAAAGAAAAAGGTGCAGTTGCTCATGCTAAGCCGGGAGATATTGTTCTTGTAAACATTCAAGACAGGTCGCTTGCCGAGGCAATAATAAAAGAAGCGACGGTAGGAGGTAAATTTGATTTTGATGTGTTTCAGGGAATTTTGACTCGGGAGATGGACAAGGGTAATCCGGGGCTCGGGGATGTTTATCCGTATTCAAACGAAAGTACTTTAAATACTTTCGACCTTGGGGGCGGAATTACTCGGGACGAAGTTGGGGGAATAAATCTGACTCCCGGATTTTATAAAACCAAAAGGAATGTCAGAAAAGCTTTCAAAATAGATGGCCCTGTTTCGTTAGAAGGTTTTAACGGCAGCGACGCTAGGCGAATTCAATATGGGGCGATAGCTCAAAACCATATTCAAGCGCCTGGCAAGTTGGATGTTTTTCCCATAGATCAAGCCTCTTTGGGAAAGTTCTATGGGGGTGTTAAAAGATCAAAGCTTAGCCGAATTGCTTTTAGCCGGGAATTTCTGCATGAGTTGGGGTTATCTCAAGTGCATGACAATAACGAAGTCGTAATTAACTTTATAAAAGGGTTAGAAAATGTTAATACGGTAGCCGTTTACGGCCCTAGGGGTGCAATTAAGAGCCATAAGCTTAGCGAACTGATATAAATGCTAATGTAGTTGTTAGTGATTGATACATTAAGAAATATTGACACGGGGGTTTATAAACATTAAAATCTCCCTCATTAGCATACAAAAATGACAAAAAACGCCTCTCTTAATAGCTTTAGCTGCCAAATGATTAAGGCAGTCTAGCCTTGGGGAGACATCCGTTTTTGTCCCTCCAAGAAAATAAGAGGGATTTTTTTTGTAAGTAAAAAGGAAAAATTTAACTATGAGACCTAATCTAAAACTAACAAAACAGGGCCTAACAGACCTTAAAGCCGAACTTGCCAATCTTACCGATGACAAACGCCCGAAACTTGTAGACAGGCTTTCAAATGCCAGGTCACAGGGTGATTTGTCGGAAAACAGCGATTACCAAAGCGCTAAAGAAGAATTGGAATTTTTGGACGGAAGAATCGACGAACTCACCGAAGTTATCAAAAACGCGACAGTTGTCGAGGAAAACAGCGCCAAGTCTGGTGTGGGTATCGGAACATCCGTAACGGTTAAGATCAAAGGTAAAGAGGTTCAGTTCCGCATAGTAGGCGAATGGGAAGCCGACCCAATGAATAAAAAGATTTCCCACGATTCCCCTTTGGGCTCCGCACTTTTGGGTAAAAAAGCAGGCGATAAAGCAGAAGTTGATGCACCCGCAGGAAAAGTAGTTTACGAAATTCTTAAGGTTGAATAATTCTTCTAATATCTGCCTATATTGAGTATAATTAGGCGCATGGGAAAAAGACTGGAAGTATTAAAAGAAGTTCGTTTAGAAAAACTTCAAAAATTAAAAGATAAAAATATTAACCCGTATCCTTCGCATGTAAAATTATCGGGAAAGCCCTTAAAGATATCAGTTGCCCGCGAAAAAATGGACCACGAGGTTTTGATTGCAGGTAGAATTTGGTCTATTAGAGAACACGGTGCGGTTCAATTTTTCGACCTTAAAGACGATATGGGAATACTCCAAATCTTGTTTCAAAAGAAAGTATTGGAAGATAAATTCGAAACATTATCCCTTTTTGATGTTGGGGACTTCTTGGCTGTAAAAGGAAAAGTCATAAAAACTCAGGCGGGAGAAATTACAGTAGATGCCGAGGACTTTGAACTTCTTACAAAGTCAATTAGACCCATTCCTTCGGTATGGTTCGGTCTAAAAGACGAGGAAGAAAGATATAGGCAAAGATATGTAGATATTCTTATTAACGACGACCTTAGAGACTTGTTTATCAAGAAATCTAAGTTCTGGAATTCCATGAGAAATTTTCTTATAG
Organism: uncultured Gammaproteobacteria bacterium; assembly: GCA_964600575.1. GTDB lineage: Bacteria > Patescibacteriota > Microgenomatia > UBA8517 > UBA8517 > CAZRGC01. The sequence goes on from CAZRJH010000003.1 coordinate 3,616, forward strand.
AAAAAGAGTTTTTAGAGGTAGAAACTCCGGTTTTGGAAAATACTGCGGGTGGAGCGGATGCAAATCCTTTCATAACTCATCACAATGCCCTCGATATAGATTTATATTTGCGCATTTCTATGGGAGAACTTTGGCAAAAACGTCTTATGGTGGCGGGTTTTAGCAAAACATTCGAAATCGGCAGGCAGTTTAGAAACGAAGGAATAGACAGAGAACATTTGCAGGATTATACCCAAATGGAATTTTATTGGGCTTATGCGGATTACAAAGACTCCATGGCACTGGTAGAAGAAATGTATAAATTTGTTGCGGAGGAAACTTTTGCAACACTAAAGTTCGAGATTAACGGTCATAAAGTCGACCTTTCTGGTAACTGGGAAAAAATAGATTACAGGGAAACGGTGTTAAAAGAAACGGGAGTTGATATCGCAAAAATATCGGATGACGATTTGCGATCCGAATTAACCAAAAGAAATATTAGTTTCGATAAAACAGACGAAAGAGGCAGGTTAATAGATTCTCTTTGGAAAACTGTTAGAAAGAAAATAACGGGACCGGTATTTTTGACAGGGCATCCGGTAGAAGTTTCTCCGTTGGCCAAAAGAATGGAAGATTCCCCGGAATTTGTGGAACGTTATCAGGTGATAATCGCGGGGAGCGAAAACGGCAATGGTTATTCGGAGCTAAACGATCCAATAGATCAGGCCGAGCGTTTTGCCGAACAAGAAAGAATGAGAGACGCGGGAGATTCCGAAGCTCAAATGCACGACAATGATTTTGTAAGGGCTTTGGAATACGGCATGCCTCCGACTTCGGGTTTTGGAGTTTCAGAAAGACTGTTCTCGTTCTTGGCAGGTAAGTCAATTCGTGAGACAGTACTGTTTCCTCTACTGCGCCCGGAGGATGGAAAGAAGGTGATTAAAAATGATGAATGAAGATATGAATTTTATGAAAGTTAAGTGGATGCAAAAACATATCGTTATCGATCTTTTGTTGTCCATCTCATTTTCCGTTTTTGGAATGCTTTTGATTTTCGGACTCGGATTTGTTTTCCCGACAATTAATCCTTATGTAGTAATTAAGTGGATTATTATTGTTTCAGGAGCAATTTTCCTTTTCGCTTTCTTAAAGTATCTCGCCTTTTTGGTTGTAAAATCCAAGGCAATGAGAGCAATGAAAGAAGAAGTCAAAACAGAAGTTAAAGTCAAAAAAACTTCCAAGAAATGACAAGAGAAGAAGCAATAAACCTTTTACACTCCAAAATGGAGTCGCAGAATTTGCGCAAACACTGTTATAGTGTAGGCGCAGTTATGCGTGCATTGGCCCAAAAATTCAAATCCGACGAAGATAGGTGGGAGGTTGTAGGTTTACTCCACGACGGCGATTACGAGTTTACAAAAACCGATCCGGGTAATCACGCAAAAATGATGGCCGATTGGGTAAGAGAAACCGGCGAGACAGACCAAGAGCTTCTTACGGGGATCGAATCTCACGGCTGGTTTCATGAGGGGAAAAAACCCGAGACTCAAATGCAGTGGGCACTTTTTTGTAGTGATGAACTAACAGGTCTTATCACCGCAGTTACCCTTGTAAGGCCGGACAAAAAACTCGCCAACGTAACTGTCGAAAATATTCTTTCCAAATGGAAACAAAAAAGTTTTGCCGCAGGAGTAAAAAGAGAAGACATAGAAAATTGCGAGAAAGAATTGGGAATTCCATTAGAAGAATTTATTAGTATCGCTCTCACCTCAATGCAGGGAATATCCAAAGAACTCGGACTTTAATGGAAACAGAATTCGAAGCAAAGTTTTATCCCGTTAATAAAGAAGAGTACAGGGAAAAATTAAAAAGCATAGGGGCTAAACTTACAATTCCCGAAAGAAAAATGCGAAGATATATTGCAGACTTTCGGGCTAATCCTCAAATCAAAAGTACAAACATAAGAATCAGAGACGAAGGCCATGGTGTAGTCAGATTAAGTGCAAAAATCGACGGCACAATGGAGGCGGGGATAGACGGCCAAAAAGAAGCGGACGTCGAAATAGCAGATTTTGATAAGGCAAAAGAAATAATGGAAATCGCGGGATTAAATTTTAATAGGTACCAGGAAACCTTAAGAGAAGAATGGGACTACGAAGGTTCTCAAATTACGATAGATACATGGCCTGGGCTTTTAACATATTCAGAAATAGAAGCAGATTCTGGAGAGAGTGTTAAAAAGATAGCCGATTTAATAGGTTTTAACTGGGATAAAAAATTAACTGTTTCCGCGGCAGATATTTACATAAAGGTATATGGGATTAAAGAAGACGAAGTCTTAGAAAAAATTAGCAACATAACTTTCGAAAATAATCCTTTTAGCGGCCTAAAACAAATTTGGTCAAACGAATAACATGACGGAATCAAAGATCGGATTTAATGAACTGGAAAGTATTTTAGATGGGATTAATGGTTTGACAAAAGAGGATCTGGGTCAGCTGTCTTCTCTTGCAGCAGGTTGGAGAGCTCAGGCAGATTTGGAACAAATGACACGGGAAAGATTTGACACTTTAGTTCATGGTAAAACCGTTGAAGCAAACGCCATAATGCCGACTTTGGAATTAAGAGCTAACGACGAGGAAGAGTTCAAAAGAAGAAAGCACGCTTATGCACTTAAGATTGCAGAGCAAAAAATACTTCAATGGGCATTTTCGGAATTTAAAACGATTGATGTTGAGTCCGGTAATAAAACGGATTTACTTGAAAGTTAAAGTCTGTGGGTATAGAATTCTTCTAAAGCGTTAGAGGAATATTCCAAATTCCAAGCTTACAGGGGTAACAACTTGTACGGGTGGCCCGTAACAGCCAAAATTAAGTACAGCTTAGGTGGCAACTTCCTGAGAGCAATCGAAGGACCGAAGCACGCGATAAGGCGTGCTTTTTTCTTGCCCGTCGATAGTTGCCGTATAATCAAATTATGTTAGATATTACATTTATCAGAGAAAATAAAGACTTAGTTAAAAAAGCTACAAAAGACAAAGGCTTTGATGCGGGCGTGGTAGAAGAAGCGGTTAAACTCGATTTGGAATATAGAGCAGTTTTAAGAGATTTGGAAGAAACAAGACATAAACAAAACGAAATAACCGAACAAATCAAAAAAGGAGACAAAACAAATATAAGGGTAGCATCCGAATTAAAAGAAACCGTAAAAACACTAGAACCCAAAGTAAAAGATTTGGAGGAAAGACTAAAAATAGAGCTTTATAAAATCCCTAATGTTTCCGCCTCGGATGTAGCTGTCGGAACGGCCGAGGATAACGAAATAATTAAAACAGAAGGAGGTCCAAAAAAGTTTGATTTTAAAGTCCGAGACCATGTGGAAATAGGAGAACTAACAAAAACTATAAATTTAGAAGCGGGTGCAAAAGTCTCCCAATCTGGCTTTTATTACATGACAGGGGACGGGGCGATTTTGGAAATGGCTCTCATCAACTATGCAATGCAAAAGCTTGCGCAAAAAGGTTTTGTTCCCGTTATAACTCCGAATGTTGCCAAAGAAAGGAACATTGTCGGTTGCGGATTCCAGGCCAGAAGCGACAAAGAAAGACAAATTTATCACATAGAAGGCGAAGACCTGGATTTAATTGCAACAGCGGAAATAACTTTGGTCGGGCTTCATACCGATGAAATTTTAGATTTAAAGGGTTTACCTAAAAAATATGTAGGTTTTTCTTCCTGTTATCGTAAAGAAATCGGCAGTTACGGCAAAGACGTAAGGGGCATTCTAAGAGTTCACGAGTTTAGAAAAGTGGAGATGGTTGTTTTTTGCGAACCAAAAGATTCGGAACGGATTCACGATGAGCTTTTGATGATAGAAGAAGAAATTTGGCAGGAACTGGGGGTACCTTATCAGGTTGTCAAAATGGCAACTGGAGATCTTGGCAATGCCGCATCTAAAAAATACGATGTGGAAGCTTGGATGCCGTCACAAGAAAAATACCGCGAGGTAACTTCCACAAGTAATACTACCGATTTTCAGGCAAGACGTCTTAATATTAAAACCAAAATAGACGGAGAAAATAAATATGTTCATACTCTAAACGGAACAATCCTCGCTCTCGGACGTGCAATCATTGCAATATACGAAAACTTTCAAAATAAAGACGGCTCCGTTAATATCCCCGAGGTTCTACAAAAATGGACAGGTAAAGATAAAATCGAAGTTGTAAGGTAAAAATATGGGACTTTCCAAAAAAGTAATCAAGAGTATTGTTCATGCGCAAATAAACGAAAAGACGGAATATGTTGCCTACGGCAACCTTTCCGATATTGCCAAAAATCCAAAAGATAAAAAATTCTTTAAAGAACTTCAAGAAAAAGAGCTAAAACACTACAACTTTTGGAAAAATTTAAGCGGGGTGGATGTTGAGCCGAATTTATTTAAATCTAAGTTTTATGTGTTTATAGCTAAATATTTTGGAACTAATTTTGGGGTCCAGTTTATGGAACGAAGTAAAAAACACTCCAATACCTTCGATAGAGAACTAAGAGAAAGCGGAGAAAAAAATGTAATAGATATAGTTGCCGAACAGGAGAGTGACGAAAAAAGAATTTTAGAAAAAATTGACAAAAGTGAGCTGGCCTACACAAGTTCGATTATTTTAGGTCTCAACGACGCACTCGTGGAACTTACAGGGGCTTTAGCGGGTTTCACTTTGGCTTTGCAAAATCCAAAAATTGTTGCGACTGCAGGATTTATAACCGGCGTTGCAGCAAGTTTTTCTATGGCCGCGTCGGAATATCTTTCCACGAAAGAAGAAGGCGGCAAAAATCCATTGACGGCTAGTATCTATACGGGTTTTACTTATCTGTTTACGGTATTGTTTTTGATAACACCTTTTTTCCTGATTTCTCATCCGATTGTATCTTTGGCCGTAACTTTAACAATCTCGGTTTTTCTTATAGCAATTTTTAACTTTTACATCTCGGTTGCTAAAAATCTTTCTTTTTCTAAAAGAGCGGGGGAAATGATAACTATCAGTTTGGGTGTTGCTGCTTTCAACTTTTTTATTGGTTTTGCGGCAAAAAAGTTTTTGAACTTGGAGCTTTAAAATTAAACCATCGAGGAAATCCTCATAGCGGCCATTATTGTTGAAGTGGCTGTATTTTCCGAAGAGTCTATTAATTTATCGGCCTGTATCATAAATGCGCGCCGGGTAGATCTGTCGTCGTTGTAAAACTTTGCCCCCGTAAGTAAAACCAGAGCCCTGATAATGTTTGTTTTTCCTGTAATTTTTAGAAGTTCTCTAGTTTCCGTCAAAAAGTCTGGATCTTCGCTTATACGTTCAAAAAAGTCAGGGTACATGTCTGTAATTATCATGGCCGCCATTGTCTTTACGGTAGGCATGTCGGAATCTCCTCGCCACTTAATTTTATCGAATTCATTAATAGCCTCAATGGGTTTGTGGTCTCCGACCATTGTACGATAAAATTCTGTGAACCCTCCGGGGACACTTCCGCCCTGCAAACCCACAGCCAGTTCAAATGCCCGCTCTACTTTAAATCTTTCAATTGTCATGTGGGGATTTTAAACCCGAAGATTGAAAGTGTCAATGATTATGGGTTATTTTGTAGCTCCAAAACGCCAAATACTGATATAATTTTTACAAATGACTTTGCAAAAATTTCTCAAAAGCGAATATGTGTGGGAAACGGTTTTTTTGGTTATCTTCTTTTTGATAGAAACTTTCACAAAAAACGAGGTTCTTTTAACCGTTTTTGCGGTTTTTTTTGGAATTTACTTTTTTATTCTTCCCAAGGAACGTAAAACCAAGTTCAAATTATGGATAATCGGGTGTGTTCTGGGCTTTACCATAGAAATAGTCATGGGTTTTTGGGGAAGGTCTCAATTTTGGACATACGGAAGTCTTTTTGGTGTTCCTTTGTGGCTGCCTTTTGTGTGGGGTTTAGGATTCGAAGCAATTTATATGTTGGGTAAATATATTAATGAAACTTAAATCTGCTTCTCTTTTCCTTTTGTGGTTGCACGTCCGCCTTGCCACTGGCCGCGGTAAGTGTGGACGGATTTTCCGCTTACTTCGTGGAAATAAATAGACACATATCTGGCTCCCATTTCTATTTTTACGGGGACGGGGCCTTCGTTAACAAGACCAAAATACAACGGACCTCTATAACCCGGATTTATAAAACCCGTTCTAATATTTAATCCGCTTCTAAAAGTAGTACTCCTGGGTTTAATGGTTCCGGCAACATTTTTGGGCATATTAACTTCTTCTATTGTCTTTGTAAGGTAGTACTGTCCGGGTTCAAAAATAAAAAAAGTTCTTTGTTTGGGGTTCCAGGATGCTTTTTCTTCCAAGTCGGGGGTTTCGCGTTCTTCTATCCCCAAAAAAGCCTCTCCCACCAGCGAGTAAATTTTTTCTATTCGTAGGTCTATTATGCATCCTTCGGGATCGGACTTTTCTCTGTCGGATAAATTTGTCAAAAGCCCTTTTTCTTTTATTAATTTTTGAATATCGCTTTGTCCTAATATCATCTTCTTTTTTCCGTCCAAAGATTTTTCCACCAGTCGCTTGGGTTTTGTTTATAAATTTCTTTTGCCAGTTTTTTGGCGGAAGAAGTTTTTAAAAGTTCAAAATGTTTGTTTTTGTGGTTGCCGTCGTTTTTGAGCCAGGTGAGCGCTTCTTTATTCCCAATCTGCACATATTCTTTTAGAAGAATAATCTGATCAATTAAATCCGCGTCTTTGGCAACAATCGCCTCTTTTGTTTCGCGTTTTGAATATTCCTCGGTAATTTTTTGTAATTCGGATTCCCCGGGCATGTCTTTAATCTGGTCTTTTACTATTTCTTCTTCAAAAACTTTAACGTACTTTTTGTGTACCCAATTTTGATCCCCGCTTCTGGCCTCTCCCGTATCATGTGACAAACACATCAAAAGCACTTTGTAAGGATCAACTCCCTCCATCCTTGCAAGAATCCACCCTATCCAGGTAACCCGATAAGAGTGGGAGGAAATGTTGTCGGACATGTCATCCGTAAGAAGGCTTTGCCTGTGGGCTCTGGCAATTTTGCGCATAGTGCCAACCTCGTAAAGAAAGTGAGCAGCTTTTTTGATTTGACTTCGCCCCGCCATTAGAAATTAAACTTTTACACTCTTTTTTGTTAAAAATGAAGTATCATTTCTACATGTACAAACCAATTGACACAGTTCTCAAAAAGTATGCAGACGTATTGATTAAATACGCTTTGGGGGGCGGATGCGGCATCAAAAAAGGAGAGGTTGTGTTTTTACAAGTTCCCGAAAGTGCAAAGCCAATTCTTAACCATTTAGTTGTTGCTGTACTGGAATCTGGCGGCCATCCATTGGTTCATTTTACCCCCGAAGGAACGGATAGGCACATGTCTGTTGATAGAACATTTTTCGAAAACGCCAGCGACTCGCAAATAAAATATCTACCCGAAAAATATTTAACGGGCAGGGTTGAGGACTGCGACCACTTTGTAAGTATTATTTCTACCAATAACAAAAAGGACCTGGAGGGGATAGATAGTAAAAAAATACTTGCAAGACAAAAAGCAGTTTTGTTTTACAAAGAGGCGAGAGAAAAAAAGGAGAATCAAGGAAAGTTAACCTGGACTTTGGGACTTTTTGGTACAAGTGTAATGGCCAAAGAAGCGGGCCTTTCTTTAAAAGCTTACTGGCAACAAATTATAAAAGCCTGCTTTTTAGACGAGCCCGACCCGATTAAAAAGTGGAAAACCGTTACCGAGCAAATCGAAGCAACTAAAAATAAACTTAACGGTCTAAAAATTAAAACACTTTTTATAAAAGGTAAAAATGTGGATTTAAAAGTCGGCCTGGGGGAAGGGCGAGTCTGGATGGGCGGTTCGGGCAGAAACATTCCGTCTTTTGAACTCTTTATTTCACCGGATACAAGGGTGACAAACGGAAAGGTTAAATTTAACCAGCCCGTTTATATTTACGGATCGTTTATTAAAGATGTTGAGCTAACTTTTAAAAACGGAAAAGTAATTTCGGCCAAAGCTAGGCAGAATCAAAAATTACTTAAAGAAATGATTTCGGTAGAGGGCGCAAATCAAATAGGCGAATTTAGCTTAACCGATAAAAGATTCAGCAAAATCGATAAGTTTATGGCCGAAACATTGTACGATGAAAATATGGGCGGTAAATACGGCAATTTTCATTTGGCTCTGGGGAGTGCATACAAAGATTCGTATCCGGGGGATCCTTCAAAGTTGAGCAAAAGCGAATGGAAAAATCTTGGTTACAACCAAAGCGCGGTTCACACGGATATTATTTCTACGGAAGATAGAGTGGTAACGGCAGAAGTTGCGGGAGGTAAAATAATTACGATTTACAAAGACGGAGTTTTTATTCTTTAGTTCGTTTTATGAGTTTCGCCCCACTAACTTATTTGCCGAACAGCTAACATGATGTTATATTTTCATTGAATGGATAAGGATCAAACTTTTGAAAACAATGAACCCACAAGGTACTTAGTAAAAGATTTTTATTTAGACCCTTCTGCAAACATCCTTCATTTTAAACAGGTTGCCGGGGGGAAGGATGAGTTTGGAAATAGAGTCTTTACCTCTCCATTGTCATATTTCGATGCCGACGCAAGAATGGTAAAAGCTCATATTTTAGTTTCACCGGAAGGGCAAAAATTAATAACCCAAAATCCGGGTTTACTTAGAGCAATTGATGGCGGAATCGGTTTTTTGTCTGAAAAGTTGGCAAAGCTGAGTGCTGAAGAGAGGGCAGAATCTCATCTAGGTGTTATAACCGACGGAGTTTCGCTTACAAGAATAGGGGGCGGAAATCAGTCAGAGGCAATGCTTTTAGAAGTTGCAAAGAGAAAGTTTATTGTTAAGACAAATAAATCTTTATCTAAAAGATTTGACAGTTATTCCCAGCCTTACACAAACGAAATGTTGCAAATTCAGACTATCCAAAGTGTTTTTGGGGAAGATCTAAAAACTGCAGGTGTTTATATTCCAAGAATTTTTTTTGCAACGGGGCATGTTAGTTGTTCGGAATACGCGGAAGGGTCGATGACACAAACGACTCAAGATGCTGCTATTAGAAATCTTGTAGTTAAAGTTTTTGAGTATGTTTATGATCACAACAAAGCAGGAGATCCGTTGTGGAAAGATGTGCACTTGGACTGGAATAATGATTTTGGTGATAAACCTACCCGTATAGACCTTATAAAAACAAAATCAGGTCTAGCTTGGATCGACCCGATTTATCACAAGTGGGTTAACTAGCGTTTGTAGTACTTTTTATCCTTCAACTTTTCAGGAAGAAAAGATTCATTTGTGTACATCTCATATTCCTCACCATATCCTGCATCCGCCATTAGTTTTGTAACGGGGTTTCTTATTTTTTTGGGAACGGGTAAATTGCCGTAGCGGCGCACATCGTCCAGTGCCCTAAAATATGCGTCGTATGCGCTTCTGTCCTTTTTGGCTAAAGCCAGGTAAGTAGCTCCGTGGGCAAGATTTTCTTGGCATTCGGGATAACCAATCGTTTCGCAGGCTCTAAATACATCGTTAGCAACAACAAGTGCGGTAGGTTGGGCCATACCTATATCTTCGGATGCAAAAATAACCATTCGGCGTGCAATATATAAAGGATCCTGTCCTGCGGCAACCATTCGTGCCAAGTAGTAAAGTGTGGCATCGGGGTCACTTGCTCTCATAGATTTAATAAATGCCGAGATTACATTAAAATGGTCCTCGCCCCTTTTATCAAAAGTGTATTGCCGTCTTTGTAGTGCGGTTTCTACATGTTCAACTTTTATCGTAGTTGTTTCGGCAAACTTAGCGGCAATTTCCAAAACATTTAACATTACCCGCGCGTCTCCGTTGGAGGCTTCCAATAAAAACTTCTCCGCCCCTTTGTTTAGTTTTCTTTTTAGGTGTTTTGCGGCTCTTTCTAAAATTTTTTTAAGATTTTTTTCTGTTAATTGTTCCAGGATCAAAACGCGGCAGCGTGATAAAAGTGGCCCGATTACTTCAAAAGACGGGTTTTCGGTAGTTGCCCCTATCAAAACAATATCTCCCTTTTCTACATGGGGTAAAAGTTTGTCTTGTTGGGCTTTGTTGAATCTGTGTATTTCGTCTAAAAAGACCACAGGAGGCAGAGTTAAAGAAAGTTGCTTTTGATCCTTAACCAAAGCTTCGATGTCACTTACTTTGGCGTTAACGGCGGAAAATTCAAAAAACTCGCGTCCGATCGATTTTGCCAAAATCCTAGCCAATGTAGTCTTTCCACTTCCGGGCGGTCCCCAGAATATTAAAGAGGGGAATCCAGCAGAGTTACCCGAATTTTTATTTACTTTTAGAAGTTTAGTGATTATCCCGTTTTTGCCGACTATGTTTTCCTGGCCCACGAAATCTTTTAAGGTTTGCGGTCTTAATGTTTCCGGAAGAGGGGAACCATTCATTTAGCCGTATTATATAGGTCTCCCTAAAAAAACCCAAACATTCAAAATATATATAATGAAAATATGTTCGGAATAAAAGTTCTGGAAGAGCAAAACTCCAAGTTCAACGGAACCCTAAGGGCGGTAAAGCCGTTTTTAGGAAGACCTTACATTCAGGCAGAAGGTCTAACTCAATCAGGCGGGATAGTTTTTGATATGTGGAGGTCAACTCTGGCCAAAGTAAAAAAACTTAGTCCCAGAGATTGCCTTATTCTAGGGTTTGGCGGCGGGAGTGTCTCTGTAATCGTTAAAAAAATGTGGCTTAATACAAAAATCTACGGCTTGGATATAGATTCCCAAATTGTAGAAATGGGTAGAAAGTATTTGGGTTTTCCCGAAAACGCGGACATAACAATAGAGGATGCAGACCATTTTTTGGATAGAAACAAGCTTAAGTACGATTTAATTATTGTCGATTTATATAACGGCGGCAAACTCCCGGCAATATTTTCCGACAGAACTTTTTTAGTTAAAGTTTACAAATCTCTGGAGTCGGGTGGCTATGCAATATTTAACAGGCTAAGCCTCAAGAGTATGCCGGAAACAAGCAGGGACTTTAGTCAAGATCTCGAAAAACTATTCAAAAAAGTTACAATTTATAAACCGCTTGTGAATACCATGTATATATGTCAAAAATAAAGGTATATTGACAAATACTTGACTTAGTGTTTATAATACAATTAGTTCGTATAATACAATTACTAATATGACAAATATCAAAAGAAACGAAGTTAATTTTGCGGTTTTGGCAACGGATGTTGCCGCCCTTACAATAGACGGCGGGAGCCTAAAGGTACTTGTAACAGATGCCGACTCCGTTAATTTTAAGGGAGTAGCAACACTTCCTGGCGGATTGGTGGATGCAAAAGAAACCACTTTGGAGGCTGCAAAAAGGATACTCGCAGAATGTCTGATTAGTACAAACTTTTATATCGAACAACTTTTTACTTTCGACGATCCAAAACGGGACCCCGCAGGGCGGGTTGTTTCGGTGGCCTATCTAATGCTCGTGCCATGGAACCGGGCAAAAGACATTGCAAAAGGCGATGCCCGATGGGAAACCGTAAACAACCTGCCCAAAATGGCATATGATCACAATAAAGTTGTTGCAACGGCAATAGAGCGGCTTAAAGGTAAGTTAACATATACCAATATTATTTTGGGCCTAATGCCCGAAGAGTTTACCCTAACAGAGCTCCAAAAAAGTTACGAAGATATATTGGGCAAAAAGATAGACAAGAGGAATTTTAGAAAGAAAATAATGTCTTTAGATCTACTGGTAAAGCTTTCCAAAAAACGAAAAGACGTATCCTATAGACCTGCTCAACTTTATGGGTTTAAATCCAAAACCATATCCGAGGTTGATATCTTGTAGTATTTGATTTATAATCGCCCGTGTATTTTTGAAAGTTACTGTTTGTGCACATACGGTAATTGTCAAAAGTACACTTATTTGGAGGTACTTTAACACACGAAGAGGAAAATTAGCATTTATCACCGGTTAGTTATTCTATTCCCAAAAGGAGATACCAATGGGAGAAACAAAACATAACGAACAGTTCGACCAAACACGGTATCGGGCTACGGTCAATCGAATGAAAGCCGTCAATGAGGATGTCAGCGAAAAGGGCCGCCGAGTCAAAGATGAAACAGGCCGGCTTCACCCCAACGTGGACATCATGGGTAAGGCTCCTCGGGTAAGTCGCAATGCGATGGTTCCGGGAGAAGGCAATACCTACAGTCTGGCAAGCGGCGTTTCGTTGCCTGTTTTGTCGATTTTCGACACCACAGGCTCAACGGCACACTGGCTGGAAGATTTCTTCAAGACGGCCGAACGGCAATATATGGTTCTCGATGGCGTGCGAACCCGCTACAACCCGCAGTTTGCTACGGGAGCGGTTTGCGACACCTACAATGTAGGCGCCAACGACATCCCTGTTGTCCAGGTTTCGCAGTTCGAGTCCAATACCGAAAGCGCAGATCAGGTTCGTCTTATTCTGCCGGCAAGTATGGGCAACGATTCCTCCACAGAGGACTATCAGCTTGCACTGTACTATGCAACTCTCGTCAAAGCAGACATCTGGGAAATGTACGGCCTCAGAGGCTACCTTACCCTGTCGCTCGATGAGATCGGCCGCGAACCGGTCACGAGATCCGATGTACGCAGATATCTCGGCCAGGAAGGCGACTTCCCCGAGTTGTCGGTACGCCAGATTGCAGACAAACTGCACGAAAACTGGCATTTTTACATCCTGCAGGTTCCCACCGGAGGCCACGGAGGTTTGCTCGATGCAACCCACTCCTGGTGGACCCGCCGAATCGGCCGAGGACGTGTTATTCAGGTCCAAGAGCCTCGTCTTTTAGCAGATGTTCGCGCTGCTTTGATTTACGCGACTGAGGCGGAAAAACCCACATTCAATGGGTTCACCGCATTCATGAAGGCCGGCAGGGACGTGAAGCTCGACGCTCACGACCTTAATTCGGTATGGCGCATGATTCAGGTCGCGGAGGAGCATTTTAGTGCTCAGGCAAAATTGCCGGGGTACCACGATATTCCTTTGCCTGGATCGGTTTTTTCGCATTTCCGCCACGCCTGGCCGACAGATCATCCACGCGCCGGTGAAAATATCACCCCCGCGAAGTAACACATTTCATTTTTTCATGGAGATAAACATGAACGACGAATTGAAACAAGAATTGAAACAACTCGGACTCACCGACGACCAGATCACCGCTGTCGAAAACAGCCTGGGCGTTACCGTTCGCGAAGACATGGCGTTTGTGACCGCGGAAATGCTCAAGGAATTGGGTGTCAAGCCGGTTTTGGCCGCAAAGCTTCTCAAGCATTTTGCGCCAGCCGACGCCGCCCCCGTTACCGCCGCAACCGGCGACAAACCCAGCAAGGCAGACGTTGAAAAATACGCCGGCCAGCTCGGGATGGACTCCTCGATGCTCATGGCATTCATGTTCGCAGGCGCCGGCAACGGTGCAGGCATGGATATGGATCTCAGCTCGTTCCTGCCGCTCGGAAACATCGTTTCGGGTTATTCACCCAAGCGACGGGATATGTCTCTCATGGTCATGGGACAAATCGAACGCCGCCTCGGCACGCCGATCGTGATCATCAACTCCGACGGTTCCGTCAACTCCGCTCTCACCGAGAAGTACATTCTCTCGCTGGAGGAAGGTTTCGAACCTGCGGAAGACGGTGTCTATTACGACGAAACGGGCGCACCCTATGAGGTTGTCCGCGTTGGAGTGGATGCGCAAGGCATTTACGACGCCGACCCGATCGACTCAACCCGCGCGCTTCAGCAAAACGGCATGGGTATCGGTCGCATCAACTGGCACAATGTGCCTTTGGATGTCCGCCAGGTGGTCTTTTTCGCGACCCGTTCGGGCGAGCTCTCAGCAGGCGATGAATCGAAGCTTCAATGGCTTCGCACCAACATCAAAGCCGAGACCAAACGTCTGGACCTCCGCGGGGAATTCCCCAAAGCGATCGCGTTGTTCAACGATGCGAACCGTACCGGCTCCTTGCCCACTTTGCGAGTAACACTCGGACGCTCCCCGCGCCGCAAGGAAACCATGCCCCGCCGCCGCATTTTGGGCGACAACCAACGCCGCGTCATTGGCGACCCCGGGGACGAGTAATCCCTCTTCGTGAGACTCACACTTAACGTGTGACAGAGCAGGTGGCCTGCAGAGACTTTTTTTTATAGTCCTGTCAGGCCGCCTGCTCAAACACCACATTTTTAGCATTTATCCTTTATTTTTTAAAACTATATATGGAAAGAGGAAAAAATTTCGCAGTTGTAAACGGTCTTGCCATAGGCGAAGAAAGCAAAGGCAACACTGTTCAGGCACTAGTTAGAGAACTAAGTGCTCATACCGTTTGGCGCTCGGGCGGTTGGCAAGGCGGCCATCATATTATTCACGACGACGGTCGCGAAATGGCCCTAAGCCATTTTGGAGCAGGAATTTTCGAAGGAGCAGACACATACCTCAAACATATGGTTATTAGCCCGGTAGAACTTTTTGAAGAATCAGAGATACTCCGCGAACTGGGTATCGATAAACCCTTAAATCACATATATATAGACGAAACTTGCTTGGTTACAACTCCGTTTCATAGATCGATAAGTAGGTTTAGGGAAATACTTAGGGGAGATAACAAGAAAGGAACAATAGGAACGGGTGTGGGGGAAGCCGTAAGGGATTCGAGTGATCCCGAGCTAGCCATAAGAGCATGTGAGTTGGGTGACAAAATTTTGATATTAAGAAAAGCAGAAAATATAAGATTATCTAAGTTAAAGATTGCTCAGGATTTACTTGAAAATTACAAAGGAACTCCTCCCCCGGAAGTTTACGAAGAGATGAGCTTTTTGAAAGATAGTTCTCTCACAGAACTAGTTGCCGAAAGCTTTGAAATGTTTTCCGGCATTGCCAGAATTGTGGGGAGCGACCATCTTCAGAAACTGCTAAAAAGAGGAGGATCGGTTGTTAACGAAGTTTCTCATGGCACACTTCACCACCCCAGGCACGGTTTTTTGCCACATATCACTCAAATAGATCCCACTTCGGCCGATGTTCTAAAAACAATTAAGGCGGCAAATTACGATGGAAATATTATTAGGCTTGGCGTTGTCAGGTCTTACATAACACGCCACGGAGCGGGTCCTTTGGTCAGTTTTGAGCCTTCACTCGCAAACATTTTTGATGAAAAACATAACACTGGAGCCGAGGAGTGGCTTGGTCCTTTTAGAGCTGGTTATTTTGATATTGTTGCCCTAAAGTATGCCGTAGAAATAGGCGGAGGAAAATCGGCCTATAACGGGCTTTATCTAAGTTTTATGGATTTAGTTGAAAAAAGTAGCGAATGGGGGGTTGTTGAAGCATACGAGTATAAGGGTAAGCCTACCAATCTCAGCGAATTTTTCGATATATCAAACGGGCAAATTAGAGGCATAAAATTTGAACATGATAACGGCGAAACACATACCAAGCGACAAATGGAGCTCACAAAACTTCTAAACGAATGTAGGCCAATACTAACCAAGCTCAAAGCAGGCGGCGGTCAAAGTTTAGACAAGGTTTTTTTGAACTATGTAACACAAAAGCTGGGCATACCAGTTGTGGGTATAGCTCGCGGCCCTAAAGTTACTCAAAAAGAATTTTTCCCTGCCTGGAAAAATGTAGTTAAGTAATTTCTTCCGATAGATCGGGCAAAAACACTTTATTCAAGAACAAGACGGAAGCCAAATGTCTATAGCCGTTATCCCAAAAAGCACTTCTGTAATCAATGATTTTACCTAAAGGAGGCTCGGTGTTTTTGTCTTCCGGATAAAGTCTTCTGTAGCCTTTATGCATAAGTCTATATTGCAAGGTGTCTATCTCCAGCTGTCTCAAAAGACTTCTTCTGATATTTTCTTTGCGGCCGCCAAACTTAGAAAGATCCAGATATAAATTAAAGACATCGGTTCTAACTTTGTTTATTTCTTCGTTTTCTCCCACCCATATCCCACCAAAGATAAAGTGTATCTGCGGTAGTCCGACAACCTCGATAGCTGCGTTATCGGGAATTTCTTTCAGCCCGTATTTACCACTCTCATCCGAAGTCCAGTATTCCAGGACCTTGTCTACTTTTCCAAGTTCGGGTAAACGTTCTTTTATTCTTGCCAGCATTTTTTCTCTTTGTGTAAAATCAGCGTTAGGTCTAAAAAATATAGCCATATCAAAGTCTCCCTTTTGGTTTGCGTAGCCTTTTATCTTGGATCCAAAAACCAAAACAAACGGGAAAATTATATTTTTTAACTCGTTGTCGGCATTAATTTTTTCGGCAATTTGTACCAAAAACGCACCTTCGTCTTCAACAAAACCTTGAATATTAACTGGCTCGGGTTGTCTAACATCGACAGCGTTTCCCCTGAAATAGCCAAGCCGTATAAAGTGGAACATGGCTCTTTCCGCTTCCGCCTTTTCAGTGAACGAACCTGATTTTGTCAGTTTTGTTAACACGCCACGGGCTTTATCTGCTAGTGTTTTGGCTTGTTTACCGTCGCTTTTAGCTAATGTTTCAACCGATTTGATAACTGCTCTAGTTCCTGGTGTGCCAAAGCTAAAAATTTCCTTTAAGGGGGCTTTTTTGTTAATCAAAAAAACAGACAACAGACTCGAAACTTCCTCATAAACCGCGTCCAGCTCCATGTCTTTTTTCCAGTCGGCTCTTTTCCTGGAAATCCGCTTGCTTTCGGCCAATCCGGGTTTGTATTTATTTTCAACATAACTTATTTGGGAATGCAGATAATCTTTAATTTCATCTATGGTTGACATCTCTTTTGCTTGTGATGGCTTTTCCCCTAGAAGCTTGCCTAAGCCGGCGTTTTGAGCAACTTTGGATATCTTTTGCCAGGAAACGTTGTCAAAAAGACCCAGTGCATTTGCAACCAACGAGCCTTCGGTCATTGATTCGATAAGCTCTTTGTCACCGGAGTTAAATTCCATTATTTGAACAATATCCGTTTGAGAGATGATGCCTCGATCAAGCAGGGGAAAAATCAAGTGCGCGGCTTTTCTTGTTCTCGGGGGATTACCCATGCCGGGCTCTAGTACATCGCCGTCATCAAAATCGCCGCGGGCATTGCTGTCAAAAAGCAGCCTAATAAAACCCTCTCTTATTGCCTCCGTTGTTTTTTGAGATGTCGGGGAAGGGATTTCTTTAATATCGGGTAAAACTTCAAATGGCAGGTACAAGATGATTCTGGCATTATTCTCATCGCGAGAAAGAAAACTTCCCAGCCTTTCATAAAAAATATCTTTATTTTTACCTTTGACAGCCTCGTCCAGGAGCTCGGACAGTTCTCGCCTTTGAGATGCCTCATGCCATATTCTGCTGGGGAGTGGGGAAGAATCATTCCCGGCCGAGGCGAGATCTTTCGCGAGGCTTCCCAAAACTGCTAAGCCTTTGCCGACACCTGCTTCTTTATTTTTCTTTCTTTCCATGGGCACGATTATAGTCTTTTCGAGCTCAAAAGTCAATACTACAGGATATTACATTAATATTTTTGACCACAAAAAAAGCGGGCACCTTTTTAATGGGTACCCGCTAGGCCAGAAATATAAAACCTAAATGTTGTTAGGAAAACGAAAGTTTCATCTTTCTCACGACCTTAATCTTGCTGGAAGGAATGTCGTTTCCAATGAAACCGTCTTCATAAAACATGATGAGCTCGCCGCCGCCGTCGTATTTGCCGTTTTTTAGACGCCTGGCTTCCACATGCCAAGACTCACCTGCGGGGTAAGCCTGTTCAACGACAAATTCTGCATTCTCTCGTGACGGATCAGTCCCGCTTATAACTTTTTCGTAAAAGTCCAATTTGGGAAAGTTTCCGTGCTCGCGATAATAAGCGAGTTTTTCCTCGTCCGTGTAATGAATAAGGAATGTGGTTCCCGATTCTCTGCCTACATGAACTATTTTATTTTCCACGTCTTCGATTCTGTGGTGCCTGCCGTGAACAAACCATTCCGACATGAGCACAAAACCTTGGCGCAGAGTGGCTTTCGAGGGCTGTCTCATATAACCTCTTTTTAATTTAGGGTGCACAATTATATTAAACCCAAAAGTAGAATTAGTCAAGATTATAGGTTATAATATCGATATGACCGAAAAATTTTACGAGCAGGACAAAGACTATGCCCACGCCTGTGCAAACTTGCTTCACGACCTTCACAGGGAAGGGGTTTTAAGTGTCAACGATTTACAAAAGTTCGGTAACGACCAAATAGAGGAGTTGGTCTTAAGAATTCACAAAAACGGATTCCCCGCGAGGACCTCCAAAATGAAACTCGGCAATCACGATGAAAAAATTCAAACTATTTTTGCCTCCGATATTGTACCGGCATCGGAAACACCCGATAAAAAAGAAATAACTGCTTTTGTATCCGACTTTTTGCAGTATATACGCTCAATAGGCTACGACGAGGTTACGGGCGCTTTGGTCTATGGCAGTCTTTTGGACAAACGGAAAAAGCCCAGATCCACAAGCGATTTAGATATAACACTCTTGGTGAGTAGCTCCTCGGGAGCCGTGCATTTGGAAAATGCATGGCTCAGAAACCCCAACTCGGAAGTGGGTTCAGGTGATATACCTACCGAGTCAAGATACTATGACCTAACTGAAGATGCATACAAATTTGCAAAATTAAAACACCCTAAATTTGCAGACAGAGAGTTTTCTATAAATAACGTATTAAACAAAGAACTTTTCAATTATCGCATGGACCCTTTTGATAAAAAAGAAGCTCCCTGGTGGCTATATTCAACGGGAATATTTGCCGTGGGCGGTTTTCCTGGAGTTTCGGAGGCAGCACTTAATAATACTCTGCAAAAAGCACTAAAGTCTAAGTGGTTGGCAGAACTTAAACAAAGGACCATTAACGATATCAAAAAAGATCTGGATCATAATTTTGGAAAAATGGGGAAATAAACTGTTTAGGCAGGGTCATGATTAATTTTTTGGCCAATAGGTTTTGGCCGGGTTTTTGAGGTTTGCGTCGCTGTGTTCAGTTGTGTGAATAACAACAGGAATCAGAGTTGGACTCACCCCCGCGTAAGTATCTGTGTCCAGATAAGAATTGCAGGACATAAAATAAACTCCACCATAGCGCGCAATGTTTCCTGTTTTTACATTTGAAACTTGAGAAATTAAAGTATTTGCTAAAATTTCTTCGTCGTTTGCACCATTTATAGCTAGATTAAATACTCCGTCTTCACTAAAAACTCTTCCGTGAGCATTGAAAACGGCTATTCTTTTGCCGTCTTTTGCTAAGTTATGAAGCACAGCAAGCGCCTCGAGTGAGTCTTTGCAGTTTGTTTCTATTGCCGTTCTCCTTATCCTTGCAAGAGATTTTGTTAAGCAAAAAGGAGCGTTGATTGTAAGGATTTGTCTGTTAATGGTTTTTTTAGAATAAATATCGTTCAGAGTAGTTGCTTTTTCATCCGCTTTCTTTATATCTTCGGTTAAGTCGTCAACTGTTGTAAAAAGGTCATATTTGTAGGCAGTGCCAAAAAAATAAGAAACAACATCAGGAATGTAGACAAAATTTCTGTGCAATGGTGTTTTGTTGGTCTCGGAAGGTAATTGTATAAACAAGTTTTTACTCATTTCTTGCTTTTTAGCCATCGAAAAGTCGGCCTCGGCTGAATAACTTTTGTTCTGCCACGGGCCTGCGCCTAGGCACGAACTAAGTGCAAATCTTTGTTGAGAATAAATTGTAGCTTCAAACATCCTATAATTATATACTTTCTGAACTCAAAGTCAATATTATAGGGTTAAATTTATAATCTGATAATCTTGGTCAACAAACTCAATTAGGTTTGAACGAATACAAGACAATTTAAATTGAAATATTTTTTAGCATACTCAAAACTTATCTGCTAAAATAATCGTTGTGTTGAATATATTTTCTAAACTTTTGGATCTAAATCAGAGAGAAGTCGACCGCATCAAAAAAATAGTAGAAAAAGTTAACGCTTTAGAACCCAAGACAAAAAAACTAAAAGATTCCGATTTTTCCAAAAAAACTCAAGAATTTAAAAAGAGATTGGAAAAAGGTGAAACTTTGGAGTCGATACTACCCGAAGCCTATGCACTTGTAAGGGAAGCGTCCTACAGAATTTTAGGCAAGAGGCATTACGATGTACAGCTTGTTGCCGCGGTTGCCTTGTTCGAAGGCCGTGTTGCCGAACAAAAAACAGGAGAAGGTAAAACTTTGTCTGCTGTTCCTGCACTTTATTTACGCGCTTTAACTGGGCAAGGAGTTCATTTGGTTACCGTTAACGATTATTTGGCCCGTCGTGACGCGGGTTGGAATGCTCCGATTTTTCATCTTTTAGGTCTAACCACGGGTGCAATAATCCAGGAAACAAAATCTTTTGTCTACGACCCAAAGTTTTCCGACTCCAGCCACGGTGACGAACGCTTGGCACATCTCAAACCGACAGAAAGAAAAGAAGCATATAAATCCGACATTTTATACGGTACCAATAACGAATTCGGATTTGATTATTTGCGCGACAACATGGTTAACGCCTTATCCGAGATGGTTCAGCGCGGACATTATTTTGCAATAGTAGACGAGGTGGACTCCGTACTTATCGACGAGGCAAGAACCCCTCTAATTATTTCTGCCCCCGATACCGAGCCCACAAAAAAATATTACGAGTTTGCATCTTTAGTCGAAAAACTTAATCCAGATACAGATTTTAAAATCGACGAAAAAGCAAAAAGCGCAACTTTAACCGAAACGGGAATAACAAGAGTAGAAAAACTTTTAGGAATAGACAATCTTTACGAAAAAGACTTCGACAGTATTCATCATATAGAAAACGCATTACGCGCAAAAACTCTTTATTTAAGAGATCGTGACTATGTAGTTAAAGATAATCAAATAACTATAGTAGACGAATTTACGGGGCGTCTTATGGTGGGCAGACGCTGGAGCGACGGACTCCACCAAGCCGTGGAAGCAAAAGAAAATGTAACTATTCAGCAAGAAAGTAGGACGCTGGCAACTATTTCTTTCCAGAATTATTTTAGGATGTACGAACATTTGTCGGGTATGACGGGTACTGCCTCAACCGAGTCGGAAGAATTTAGAAAGATTTATAAGCTGGAAGTTATCGTTATACCCACCCACAGACAAATGGTAAGAATTGACAAAAGCGACATGATCTTTAAAACCTTGCGCGGAAAATACGGAGCGATTGTAGAAGAAGTAGCAGAAAGAAGCGAAGCTGGGCAACCGGTTCTTATTGGTACCACCTCCATCGAGAAAAACGAAATTATTTCCGAATTTCTCAAACGCAAGAAAGTTCCACACAATGTTTTAAACGCCAAAAATCACGAAAAAGAGGCCGAGATTATTGCCGAAGCCGGTAAACCGGGGGCTGTAACAGTTGCTACCAATATGGCAGGCCGCGGTGTTGATATCGTTTTGGGCGGTGCTATGCCCGACAGAAAAAACGGGGAAACAAACGAAAAATACGAATCCAGTCGTGAATATAAAGATTGGCAAAAAATTCATAATCAGGTACTCGATGCAGGCGGGCTTTATGTAATCGGAACCGAACGCCACGAAGCACGTCGCGTTGATAACCAGTTAAGAGGTCGTTCTGGTAGGCAGGGCGACAGCGGAACTTCCAGATTTTATCTTTCTTTGGAAGACGATCTTATGAGAATTTTCGGCGGCGAGCAAATATCGGGAATTATGGACAGACTTAATTTGCCCGAGGACCAACCGATAGAAAATTCCTTAATAAGTAGGGCAATCGAACAAGCCCAGGTTAAAGTAGAAGGTTTCCACTTTGACATCAGAAAACGACTAGTTGAGTTTGACGATGTGGCCAATCAACAAAGAGATATTGTTTATAAACTACGAAGAAGAATCCTTGAATCAACCGATGTTAAAGAAGAGGTTTTAGAAAAACTCCATCATCAGCTGGAAAAAACACTTTTGTTGGCAACTGGGGTAGAAGACGAAAAAGTAGATGACGATCAACTGGCGGTAGGTCTTGCCGAAATGGTACCTTTTGACGACGACTCCCTTAAGCGTATTAAAGGCGAGATCCAAAAACAGGAAAATAAACTGGAGTTTTTGAAGAGTGTTCTCAAAGATATTTACACAGCCCGCGAAAAAGATTTGGGAGAAAAGGTTATGCGGGAGGTAGAAAAGTATGCATATTTAGGGGCAATAGATCATCTTTGGATGGATCATATAGACCACATAGACGATCTTCGGGAAGGTGTAACTCTTAGGGCATACGGCCAAAGGGACCCCTTGGTAGAGTTTAAAAACGAAGCATATAGGCTTTTCGAAACCTTAATAGATAAAATAGACGAAGAGCTTTCTCATAGGATATTTAGAATAGGCGTTGCTATGCCCCAAAGCGAAATCCCCTTAAATCTTGCAAGGGAAAACTTGGACAAAACCGACCTAACGGGGCTTTCGGGTGGTGCCGACGAAACCGCAAAATCAGGAGCCAAAGCCTTTGATAAATCCAAACTTTCCAGAAACGACCCCTGTTGGTGCGGCAGCGGCAAAAAGTGGAAGAAGTGCCACTACCCCAAGCTTCCCGCTTAAGCAAAAATACCGACAGCACGACCTTTTTGATATAATCTCCATATGGAATCTACAAACAAAAGAAGTAGCAGGCAGGAGTTGGCTAGTACAGGCCCAGCCGTGTACCAAGTCTTTAAAGAGCTAATACTTCATCCCAGAAGAAATGATAGCCATGGAAACTTGTACTACAAACCGGGGGAAAAGTGGACAAGACCGGGCTGGGTCGACTTCGAAAAAGATGTCTCCAAAGATCATGGGCGTTTGAGTGCGTTCAATAACGAGCAGGAGAAATATATAGATCAGTGCCGCATATTCTTGAGAGATTCTATAACAGATAGCGAAACATCACTTGCGAAGAGATTTGCCAAAAAGTGGGAAGCTTCCAACAAAACCAAAGCCGAGTTCGAGGACTTACTCTGTGATTCCTTTTTGGATTGTTTTAACGAAGCAGTCGATAAAGAACCACATCTACTACCTGCATTCTATGGCTTTTTAGTCTCCTCTTTTAACGGTGTCGAAGGTCTCGAACTTGCACTCACAATGAGTATTTATTCGGATAGCATTGCCAATACAAGGTTAAATGAAAATATGAATAAATTTGTCGATATGCATGAGGATAAAAATGAACTGGGTGCCCCTAAAACATACGAAGTTCAATGTGCCGCACCTCTTCTTGCTATGAAAATAATTGATCAAGGCAGGGAATGCTTAAAAAATGCAGGACTCACACAGGGCGATAAATCTATTAAAAATTCTAAGTCTAAATTGGCAGGACTTGCCACTGACCTGAGAACCGACTTAATGGTAAGAATGATTAAAGCCGGATTCCAAATCTGATTTGTTATTGCTTCACATTCTGTCTAGAATTCAGTAATCGATGATTTTCAAATATATTTTTTTCGATTGGCACAAAACATTGTCAAATGATATTTTTTGGCCCGATGACGATTTGATCTCCTTCCAGGTATTTAGAGCAAATTCTGATCTTGCGGAAAAGTGGATGAGAGGCGCATTGTCATCCGAACAGGTGGCTCTTTTTGTTAGTAATAAAACCGGTATCTCGGAAAAAGTCATCTTGGAAAAACTGGAAAAGGGCTGTAGGTCAATGAGTTTTTCCATTCCAAAAATGCGGGAGTATATAAAAAAACTAAAAGAGAAAAAAATAAGCTTAGGCATTGCAACCGACAATATGGATACTTTTTCCAGGTATACGGTTCCGGCCTTAAACCTTAAAGAAATGTTTGATATATTTTTAATTTCTTCTGATTTGGGCTTTCTCAAAAATGATCTTGTCAAAGGTCGTCCCGTCTTTTTCGAAAAGTTTCTCAAAGATAATAGTTTAAATTATTCGGATATATTATTAATAGACGACTCACAGAAGGTTGCGAATACCTACAAACCTCTTGGAATGAAAATAATAAATGTTACAAAAGACGGAGACCTGGAAACTTTTCTAAAATCGGTATGAAATTTAGATTTAATAAAGAAAGTATTTTTATTTTAGCGGTAGTTGTGTTTGCCTTTTTATTACGGGTTTATGGCATAGATAAAGACCTGCTTTATCACAGAGACCAGGGTTTGGTTGCCATGGATATTTATAAAATTTGGCACGACAAAAAAATATCTCTGATAGGTGCCCCCACGGATGTTGACGGCTTGTATCATTCACCAGTTTATTATTGGATTTTGACACCACTTTATTGGCTGGGTAGGGGAGATGTTGTTTATCCCGCAATATTTCAAATTTTGCTGGAAATGCTATCATTGCCGCTTTTGTATTTTGGAGTAAAAAAACTGTTTGATAAAAAAACTGCTATTTTTACTTTAATTTTATATTCGGTTTCATACGGACTAATTTCTTATAGCAGGTGGTTTATAACGGTTCCTTTTATACTCCCGCTGGCCAATATTCTTATATATTTTCTGTCAAAAGGGAAAAATATTTTTCGAGAATCGCTTTTGGTGGGAATGATATCTCAAACAAACGCTGCCGCAGGTGTCTTCTATATACCTTTTATCTTGTTTAGGTACAGAAAAGAAATAAATTTAGTCAATCTAATCAAATCGGCTACTGCATTCATAATACCCGCAATTCCACTTGTTGTTTTTCAGTTCCGTCACGATTTTGTTATTTTCAAAACGGTCGCCGCCTATTCGTCGGGATCTGCTGGACTAGGGTTTAGCCTTTCGGTTTACGCAAAAAATCTGGTAATCTTTTTGCAGGAAATTAATCACATCATTTATTACCCGTTTGCGGCGCTTACTACATTCTTATTCATATACGGCCTATCTAAAATAAAACAGCATAAAGAACTAATATTTTCTTACATTTTTATACCGTTTGTTTTTCTGGGACTTTATCAAAGGGGGGCTATTAGTTTTTTCTTTATGGCGGCACTGCCCATGCTTTTATCGGTTGTTGTATTTGGAATAACGAAGTTTCCGTTATTATTGAGAAATTTATTTTTGATAACTGTTATTGTGTCAAATCTGTTACTTTTAAAAAATGTTTACGAGCCAAATAATGCACTCATTCCCATAGGTGACAGAAATGTGATAACCATTTCTGACAGAAAGAAAATTATTGATTGGATGTATAAAAAAGCCGAAGGAAAAGATTTCTCTTTGTGGATTTATACAATTCCTTATTTTCAGGACTACCCATGGGACTATCTATTTACAACTTACGCTCTACCTAAGTACGGATATCTTCCCGAAAAAACTGGATCGTTTTCCAAAAACGACCTAAACAAATCCGTTTACTTTTTTAATGTCTATGAAGTTGATCATGACAACTCGTCGAGGCAGGATTCCTGGTTTTTTGATATTCAAAACAATTTCGGTAAAACAAAGGAATATGTCGGGTATCATGACGTTCACATAGAACTTAGATCTTGGAGCGCGACTGTCGACTCTTCGAAAAAGAAAACCTTTTAAGTTTATTCTCTGCGGTTAGAAATCTCTGCTAAGATTACATGTGGCAGAAAAATCGGGTGAATCGTCACTTCAACTATCTTTGGAAAGAAATAAGAGCCTTGGCGATAGACTTATGTTTGTAACATTGGAAAAACAGGGTGGGGGAGAACACTGGTTGCAATGGCGCGACCCAAATCTTGCCCAACAAATAGCCGACGAGACTTATGGACCCCAATACGAAAATGACAAAAAACAAATAGACGCCTCAAAAGATATCAAAGGGCGACCTGTCACTTACTGGAGGAGTATGAGCATAGAAGCATTTTTAAAAATTCTTAAAAACGGCGAAATTACTTCTATGGATTACCATCGCGATGTGTTGGACGACGAGGACAAAAAACAACTACAAGTCTATCTCGCAGACTACGACCGCTATTTAAAGTACGAATCGGGTATAAAATACTACGGCAAAGACTTTGACCAAAAGCGAGCAATGTCAGCATTGGATTTGGCAAGGTATTTATTCCCAAAAAAAGATCCGGATGAATTAGAGAAGCTTTTTTTAAAGGATGCAGACGTTACGTGGACATCCTTAATGCGCTTTTTAGACGAAAATTTGGAAGAGGGTTATATAAAAGGCAGACACGCAGGCGGGGTTATGAAAAGATTTTCACCTTTCTTGTCGCTTAGTATCGCAACACCCAGAGAGTCAGTAATTGATTCAACGGAGGTTATTGTAGAGTTTGTAGTTCCAGACTCGACTTTCATTTTTAATGATAGGAATGGCGCCGTTGGTGAGAGGGAATTTCTTGCTAAAAAATTAAAATCAAACTGGATTGCCAGAGTTTACATTGATACAAATGTTTTTTATAAAGATTTTGTAAATAATCCCGATACACCAATGGGTCAATATAAAAATGACTCTGAAAACAAAGAAGCAATCAGAAGTCGCGGAAGTGTTGTAGAATCTTTTAGATGGGATGTGCCCATATCCGAAACACTGCCTGCTTCTGGGGGTGTAAGCATAACTTAGATAAGCGTAAGTACTATGCCAACTACAACTATGACTACACCGATAATTTTTTGAGTAATCTTTTCCTTTTCTTTCAATATAAATATTCCATAAAATACGGAAAATATTGTCATCGCCTGATACAACCCCACAACTTTACTGGCGTCGGCCACCGCCAGCGCCTTAACTAAAAGAAAAGAAGAAATTATATTAAATGCACCTGCGGCAATCATTTGGGGAAACTTTTTTACAGCGACCATGGTTATCTGTTTGGCCGGTTTTTGCATCAAAAACGGCAGGACTATCAAAGGTAGAATTCCTTGCGACATAACTATAAATTCACTGGAGGCAAGACCGCTAACATTTTTTAGGACGGTGCTCAAAAGTGCACTGGAAAAAGAAAACAAAAATGCGGTTTTGATTCCCTTGTCTCTTTTAATTTCTTTAGGCGAAGAAACAACTGCAATACCTGCAAATATGGCAACTATCCCCGCGTATTCGGAAACATTCAACCTTTCTCCTATTAAAAGATATGCAAGAATAGGAGACCATACAACTCGAAGGCGAGAAATTATGGAGGATATGGAAAGTTCCGTTAATGCATGCATTTTCATAAATACATAAACGGAAAACAGTTCGGTAAGTCCTACAAGTGCAAACATTCCAAGGGAATGTAAATTCAGGTTCGGGAATCCTTTGAACAAAACTATAAATAGAAAAAATCCTGACCTGATAAATTCAAACCACCAGGCATAAGCCGTATAATCCCCCTTATCTTTAAGTGCGGTTCTGTTGGTGATATTAAAGCCGTTAGAGGCCAAGCCGGCAACGGCTGCGAGAATAAACCAATTCATAGTAATATAATATGCGCTCTCCGCCACAAACGGAATAACTTTTTTCGCTATGAAAAAAATACTGGTAGTCTCATCTCCTTTTGGCGGTCATCTTACAATTCTTAAGGAGTTTATCGGTCGGTTCAAAGATTCATACAATATAGAGCTTCTCATTACGGGCTGGGATAACATTGAACCCGATTTGTCGGGAGTCACTGTGCCGATAAAAATCCTGTCGGCGGGGATATTAAGGGAAACCGATCCGGGACTTTGGACGTTTCCTAGGGTAGAAATTCTTATCGAACAAGTTCTCGCTTATACAAAAAACTACAATCCCGACTTAATTTTTTACGATTTTTTTAGTTTAGAAGCATATTTTGTAAGCCGTTTGTTGCATATTCCCGCGTGGTCATCGATTCCTTCGATGGTTGGTCCGTCTGATAAAAATTATCTGCAAGAAAAAATGAACAATTCGGAGAATGTAAAATCTTTAGAAAATTTGGAAAATAAATATGGTGACATTTTTGTAAATTTCAAAACGGAAACCGTTTCCGATGGGATACACATACCGGCTCAAAAAAATATAGTTTGGTCGTATAAATCCGTTGTCTCACCAAATTGGCATCAAGGTAGAGATAAATCTATGTACATTTTTGTCGGAAACATTAGAGGTAAAAATATTAAAAAAGAAAAGACTATCAAAACAATATATTTTTCACTGGGCACTGTTGTTATGAATAATATTTGGAACCAACAAGCGGAAACAAGAGATAAATTAAAAGAGTTTATTACCGAACTGTCTAAAGTTTGGGATAGGAACGATTTGAAGATAATTTTTTCAGGTCAAGGTAAAGAGATTTTTGATACCGATCCTTCTAATTGGGAGGTGGAAATTAATCCCGACCAAATCGAATGTTTATCAAGATCGCATGTCTTTGTAACTCACGGAGGCAGTAATAGCTTCCACGAAGCATTGATACAAAATGTTCCTATGATTGTATTACCTTTTTTTGGTGACCAACCGTTAACAGGGGAAAGAGTGGAATTTTTAGGTTTGGGTTTTAATATATTTAAAGATCAGACAGTTGATACTCATAAAGAAAAAGTTCTTATAGATAGAGAAACGGCTTACAAAGTTGCTCAAAAAGCCGATTATATATTTAGTAATTACGATTTATTCTTATCAAACTTTGCTAAACTGGATTTAAGTCACGAGAGTCTTATCAACCTGCTAAAAACTATATGACGGCGGATATCAAACGGTCGGAAAGGGAGCCTTTTTTAGGAGTTACCGAGTGGGGTTTGGCAAACGGCATTAATCTAAAAATTAAAACCGATTTTCCGCTTAGTGTATCTCAAAAAAATATTCTGATGGCGGAGTCATACCTGCCGGGCTTTCGCGGCGAACCGTCCAAAAAACCCGAAGGGGAAGTTGTAATGGATTTGCGTCAAGCGCAAAACACTGTTATTTTCCAGGAACCTCACAAATTAACTTGGAGGGGTATGTGGAACGAAAGTTTAAATCTCGATTTTTTCCACGCGGCTTATGCAATGGAAAGACTTTCACTTATCGATGTAAAACTTTTCCCGACCCATGCTGCTTGTGTCGGAACAATAGACGGGGGTTATATGCTTTTGGCCGCGTATCCCAGTAACGGTAAAACTTCGACGCTTTTAAATTTAGTCGGGGAGTACGGCCAGAAAGTTTTTTCGGGAGATAAAACAGTAATCTCCTTTTCGGGCAATTCCCTAACTGCGGAGGCAGGGACCAAAGCCGTAACTGCAAGACCTATCGTCTTCGAGCGATATGCCCCCAAAATTTCTAAAACGGGATACCTGGACAGAAATGCGACTTTTTTGCCGCCGGATTTTTACGAAACAAGCGATAAAGTTAATATCTCAAGAATTGCAATTATTAGAGAGGACCCCGCCGTTAGTGAATCGGAATATTTACCTGAAGTTAGCGCCGCACATAAACTTTTTCCTTTTTTTATGGATGTTACTAATGCGGATAAACTTATATACGGTGCAAACGGGGCAATGACGGGGTTTGTAAACGGAACGGTTCCCGAAGAGTCCAGAATGTATCTCGGTAGAAAACTAATAAGAGTTACCGAAAACATCAAAACACAAATGGTTACGGGTTCTATAGAATTCATAACGGAAAAACTAATGAATCAAAAATGAAGAAAATATTATTCGGCATAACGGGAATCGGTTTTGGACACACTTATAGACAGATGCCTTTGGTAGAACACTTTTTAGAAAAAGGCGATAAGGTAGCGATTTTTGCTTACGACGAAAGTCTTGTTATCTTTCAAAAGCAATTTGCAGACGTAAAAAATATTAAAGTTGTCGAGGTGGCAGTTCCCTTTTTTGCAGGCGGGCCTACGGGTCTGGATTTTCGGACGGCCTCAACAATGGCTTACAACACAAAAGACTTTTATGTCACAAATTTCAAAGCGTGGGCCGAAGCCAAGGAATTTGTAGGAAAACCGGACTTGGTTATTAGCGATTACGACCCGGTTAGCGCCCAGTATGCATATTCACAAAATTCTCCGCTTGTTACATACGACCAGCAAAGCAAATATTTGGTTGGAGATTTTCCCGAGAACATTTCCGGTACGGGTTTTGCCGATGAGGTTGAGAGACTTCATATGTTTTTCCCTAAGGTTTCGGCAAGAATTGCCTCGTCATTTTTTAATTTTGAGAAAATTAATAATGGGGATGAGGTATCAATATTTCCTCCGACGATAAACAAAACTTTGTTAAATTCGACAATGGGTGCAAATAAAACCAAAGAAAATAAGGTACTGGTACATATATCGAAAGCAAAATCTTTCAATCAACCTTTATCAGAAATCTTTGATGTTTTTAACTCTGCCGCCGATTTTAAATTTTACGTTTTTACCGAACCTTCCCAAGTCAAAGAATATTCCAATAAATTCAAAAATATAAATTTTTTTGAACACGATACCGATACTTTTCATAAACTTCTACCTGAATGTTCTGCTGTTGTTTCCAGTGCGGGACATTCGCTTATTTCCGAAGCGTTGTACCTAAACACACCTCTAATGCTTGTTCCAATATCAACATATGAGCAATACATGAATGCCAAAAAGGTGGAAGAGGGCGGTTTCGGGGTTTCGGTCGAAAAAATAACCTCTGAAAACCTTAAATCTTTTTTAAGAAATTTAGGTAAGTATGTATTAAATATTCAAAATGACACAAAAATAATTCTTAAAGGCGTAGGACAGGAGAAAATAATTGAATTTTTGAACAGAAAGTTTTTAAATCGATAAAATATGGCTGATAGATTAAACGGAGAAGTTCCAAAAAGGTTAAAAATAGAAGAGATAACTTCTCATCGAGAAGTCTATCAAATCTATAAGGATTTAATAGAAAATCCGGGCCGAGGCAGGCAGGAGACGGATAAACCCACCTACTACAAACCACCGCAATCATATCGTTACGAAAACGGGAGAGAAGATTTCCCAATAGACCATGCATTTAGGCGGAAGACTTCATTTACAGAAAAGCAGGAGATATATAACGATCTCTTGCGTGTAACCCTCCGCAACGAAATTGCAGATCCCGACAGCGGTCTTGTCGGCGGATTCAAAAAACGGTGGGATAAAGACCCCAACCCAGCAAAATTTGAAAATCATTTGGTAGAAGCTTACATGGAAAGTCTCAAAAAAGCTTTTGATAAAAACCCTAACTTAACTCCCGCGTTTTATGCATTTCTGATTTCCTCGGGTGCCGGGTCCGAAGGTTTGATGATTGCACTAAGAGAGGGTGTTTTTCCAAGATTAACAGGCAGAAAAGATCGGGATCAATATATGGCCTTTGTTGGTATGCATTTAACAGAAAAGGAAAAACCTCAAAAATTGGAATACGAAGTGCAGTGTGCCGCTCCCGCACTTACTCTGAAAATAATAAAGGAAGTTGAGACATGTCTACAGCATACAGGCAGAACCATGCGGGATTTGGAAATGGGAACTTTCGACGGACCATGGATGAACATATCTTCCGGTGTCAAAAAAATTTTAAAAGAAAAAATGAAAGATTTGGGTTATACAAACCTCAAAGAATCTTAAATAGTTAGACTATAAGTTATTTTAATGTTAAAATCCGCCGTTATGACGGAAATTTTAAGATTAGCCCCTGACGTAATTGTTTTTGACCGAAAAATCGAAAAAAGTTTTACTTCGGTTGATTTTAAACTCAAAGTTGTTGACTGGCAGGAAGTCGACTTGATGGTTAGGCACGGATCACTTTTGATTAACGACGAAGAAGCCAGAAGTGTTATTGCCGAAACTGACTTCATTTCCAAAGAAAACATACTTAAGGAAAGGTCCTCAAGACCTCCCGACGACGACAGAGTTTTTGCACGGAGACAATGGCAATACAGGCGATATTTATCTCAAAAGATTGGAGAAAAAGACCCGTTGGATTACTCGGCTCTGCAATGGATGACTAAAGATTTGGCGCAGTCGGAAGAGCGACATGTTTTTGAAAACGGAATGCGGTTGGAAATTCCAGAAATTGATTTTATTCCGGGTGCCGTTTTAGAAGTTCATCAAGTGAGCGGTGACACCTTTTACTATAAGTTTCCAAATATTGTGTCGGAAAATAACATCCGCCTTATGGTTCAAGTTCCTTCGGATAAGATCCAAAGTGGAAAATATAAAGTAATGACGCCTTCTGATATTAGAAACGCATTTGAATTGTATGGTGCCGTAAACGGTCTAACCTATTCCTGGGTTCTGGCGGACAGCATTATAAAAATGCAATGACATCCTCCTCACACGAAAGTGCGAGATTCACACAATGAGGATGACGCACCAATTGTTCAATTTGTACTCGCATTTATAAGCGAGTTTTTTTAAACAATTGGTATAATGTTTGTATGGAAAAAGCTGGCCGCGGTCTCATCTTCGATAAAGCCGTAAAAATTGACGATATCCTTTATCAAACCGCTGTTGATAAGTCTTCGATGATTGTCGCAATTCCGGATGGTTCAAAACGACTTGATGTGTTCGAAGGTCCATATAGAGTTGGTATAGAAACTGCCGCAGAATTTAAAAAAGGAGCAAATATAGTTGTAATAGAAAGACCCGATCCCGAATCTTGGGCACAAAAAAATTGCGAGAATTTAGAAGCTATTATTTTTGACGAGATGGAAGGCAAACCAAGGTATAGGGTTAATTCAGATATCTTAACGGCGGGCGGGCATAGCAGCGCCCCGGTTTATAAAAGATCCACCATTTCTTTTGCTCAACAATTTCAGTTTTCTAGAGAAAACGCTCCTCCGGGTGGTTATCTTGGAATGAACGATTTTAATATTTTTGTCTCAAAAGAAAATATTTCTCTTGAGACATTTTTTAAAGAACATCTGCCTATGTATACGGATACCGATCGCCATCTTGTTTTTGTAGTTCCTCCGGGCGGCATCGAAACAATTAAGGGGGCGATGTCCAAAACTGGTTTAGACAAAAAGCTAAAGGCGTCATACGACGTAGGTGTCCGAAGACAAAAGCTTGATTCCAATGTAAATGTTGCGGCTTTAGCCAAGAAAACCCTTGCTTCGGTTTCCGAGTTGGAGGCTAGTGCAAAAACACAAATTGATTCAAAAAGATTGGCCGAAAAAGAACGAGAGCTTTTTGAGGTTCCAAAACCCGATAAACGAAAAACTGATTTGGGTTGGAAAGAAAACGCGGCTATAGAAAAAACTAGAATTGTCAGGGCTGTTGCTACAGAAATTAAACGAGGCATGGGCTCCAAGTACGCACTGGAAAAAGCAGCTGTTGTTTATGCTGCGGGAGATCGAATGCGCAAGTGTCCTTTTGTGCCTTCGGGAGTCGGAGTGGCTATGGAAAGTTATATACCCGACGACTTTTTAGGTACACCCGAAATAAAAGTTAAAAATGCAGCCATGGACGTTCTTCAGGAGATCTGGAATGATGCACCTGATGTGGTTAGGAATTATATTCAAGCAATGAGCGATATGAGCGGTCTGCCATTTTTGCGTCACCATGCAGAGTTTATGTGGAAAGAAATCAGAGAGGCTCGTGCAGATATGCAGGAATACGAAAAATATCTTAGGAAAAAGGGCGAAGACTTACCCCAAAAATATGACCCCGAGTTTATAGCAGAGATGGTTTTTTATGCATTCCCCGAAATTAATTCCAATGAGGGATTTTCCTTTTCCCGTTCACGCAGGGAGCTTAGACTTGATGTAGGAGAAGACGGTTTAATACCCGATAACGAAAAGTTCGACTTGGTGATATTGGAAAAAGCTGTAAAACTTTATCCCAAAGATCAAAAATTAAAAACCTCGCTTGATGATTTACGGAGACATGTAAAAAGGTAAACTAAGCAATGACTGCTCGTACTCATAATGCATTTGCGTTCGCTTCGCTTATAACTGCCGCCGCATTTATTCCCGTAGATAAAATTAACACCACAACCTTAATATTTGCGGTTATTGGTACAAACATAGGTGCTCTTATTCCTGATATGGATACTTCGGGAAATTACCTTTGGGGACTTTTGCCTCAGGGAGATATCTTAGGAAGTTATCTTCGAAGAATCTTTTATAAACACCGAACAATAACCCACTCTCTTTTGGGATTTTTCTTGATATTTAAGTCTTTGGAGTGGCTTTTGACCAAACTTTTAAACCCCGGTTTTGTGGACCCTTATGTGATTTTGGTAGCAATAATGATAGGGTATGCTTCACATCTTCTTTCGGATAGTCTTACCGAGGAAGGCATTCCCCTTCTTTTTCCTTTGCATTTAACTTTTGGAATACCGCCTATCAAAAAAGTCAGAATAAAAACAGGCGGGTGGTTCGAAAATCTGGTTATATTCCCCGCAATCTGGATTTATTTGGTTTGGTTTGTAAACTTGAATAAAGATACTTTTCTTTCAATATTTAAAAAACTAGTTTAGTTTTCCCCACAAAAAAGCCCCCGTTGGAGAAATTCCTAGGGGGCCTGGCGGGCAAAATACATAAGTACAAATCGGAGTGCAACATCGGCGCTGTTTTCTGCAGCTTCCTGATAATGAGATTTGTCTTTCTCACCGTCTGCGTAATCGCTCACGCTTCTAACGGCGATAAAAGGCACACCATTTTCGGAAGCAACTTTGGCAGCCCAATAAGATTCCATATCCACGACACTGCCGCGGAAGTTTGTTCGGATCACCTCGACTGTTTCCGGGTTGGAAACAAATACATCGGAAGTAACGCCGCTTTCGGGAATTCCTACATTGGTTAAGCCATGCGCAATTTGGACAAAATCGTCGTTGATATCAATAACATTTCCGCTTCCAAGATCGTACCAACTGGTTGGAACAACGGTGTCACCGATAGCAAGACTTTCATCAATCCCTCCCGCTATGCCGGAAAAAACTATTGCCTCAACATCAAAATTTTCAATTGTCTTTTGAGTTGAGTTTACGGCGTTTTCGGGACCGACACCTGTTGAGAAGATTACTATTTCGTAACCTCTAAGATCGGCAACGGTATATAGGATTTCGTCCTCTAAGCACTGAGAAATGATATCCACTCTGCTTTCGACCGCTTGTCGTTCCATCCCAAAGGCGGTAGCCACAAAAATATGGCTTTGGCCGCTTATTTCGGGGTAACAGGTATTTTGGTTTCCGTTGGAAACGCAACCCGTTAAAAGAACCAAAGAGACAAGTAGTGCAAAGATATGTTTGGACACAAACACTCCTCGTTACAAGTTAATAATGTCAAACTATGCAAGCTGACAAGGCTAAATTCTAGCAGAAAACTCTCAAGAAGTCAATACTATGGGGTTACAAAATAAACTACCCAAGAAGCTTTTCAAGTTTATCGAGGGCCTCGTTGAAGTCGTCCGCGTTGTCCAAATTCAATCTACCTTCGGTCGTGTAGTTCTTCTTAAGCGTCATGCGGGACGATTCGGGGGAAATAACAATATAGTCCATTACCACCTCTCTGGGCTCGTCTGTTCCTACAATAAATTTCCCGAAATAGGCTTCCTCGTCACCGTAACTATTTGGGTTGTAATACGGCAAAATGATAATAGTTAGTCCTTTTTTGTGCGAAAGTTCGGCTCCAACACCTACGGCTTCTTGGCCGGGAAGAATATAATCAAAAAAAGCTAGCGCTATGGCCAGGCCAGGTTTGTGGGAATTCAGAGCTTCTGCAATGTTTTTTCCATGCTTAAGATCTGCCTCCAAAGATATAATTTTGATTTCATGCTTAAAACCTTCGGCTAGTTGCTTTATGCGTGAGTCCATCCTTATAGCGTCGGCAAAAGCCGTTACCACAAGCGATTCCTTTGTTTCTTTTTCCATTTGCGAATTTTACCATGCATTTCAAGAAAACCACGTCATTTAACGGCATGGATGAATTGAACGCAGGGCGAAAATTGGTTTTGCAACCTTAAAAAACGGAGTATATTTTACTTCGGCAGTTTTACACCTTTTCCTGTAAAAAGCATAAAAAAGATGGTAGTATCTTTTTGCGGGTATAGTTTTATATATGGAAAATCAAGCTCAACAAAACAGTCCCCCTTACGAATTTTCAGAAAACAAAACAAATCTTATTGCTCTCGGTATTGCTTTGGGTTTAGTAGCTTTGGGATTTTTCTTTTTTACAAAAATGAATTCAAAGCAAGAAAAAATTAGCGACTATACAAGTCCTACTTCGGCAGCTACAATAACATCTGGTTCGGCCCCGACGCCTCAAACTTCGGTAGCCGCCAAAAAACAAATTATGGATAACGGGCTAGAAATTCAAGATTTGGTAGTAGGAACAGGGGCAGAAGCAACTGTAGGAAAAAAGATTACCGTTAACTATACGGGAACACTTACCGACGGCACAAAGTTTGATAGCTCCAAAGATCATGGAACACCTTTTAGCTTTACACTTGGCGCGGGACAGGTCATCCAAGGTTGGGATCAGGGATTTGCAGGAATGAAAATAGGCGGAAAAAGAAAACTCACTATCCCGGCAAGTTTGGGTTATGGCGATAGCGGTGTACCTGGTGCTATTCCTCCCGGGGCAACTTTGATATTCGAAGTTGAACTTCTTAAGGTTGAATAACTTTATAACCGATAGTTTGCAAACAAAAACTTCTTTTTGTACAATTCAGCGGTTCAGATTTAAAATGGAGAAGCTATGAGCTCGTTTAAAAATTCCAAACTGTTAGGGCTTTTGGTTGCGGTAGCCATTTCGGGTTTGATTATCATTTTTCGAGAGCAAATTGCGGCGCTTGCGGGATACGGCTATGCAGGCCTGTTTCTTTTGAATGTTTTCGGAAGCGCGACGCTTTTTTTGCCGACACCGCTATTTC
The DNA here is from genome assembly GCA_964600575.1 of uncultured Gammaproteobacteria bacterium. Taxonomy (GTDB): domain Bacteria; phylum Patescibacteriota; class Microgenomatia; order UBA8517; family UBA8517; genus CAZRGC01. The sequence continues at coordinate 40,360 of CAZRJH010000003.1, forward strand.
TAACTACCGTTGCTGCAGCTTCGGTTCTCAATCCTTTTTGGGTAACAATTGTTGCGGCAGCAGGCGGGACCATTGGTGAGCTGACTGGTTATTTGGCTGGCAAAAGCGGTTCAGAGATTGTAAGCAGTCATGCGGAACGCATACAAGGGTGGATGGAAAAGTATGGAGCCTTTGCCCTTTTTGTGCTAGCCGCAATCCCAAACCCGTTGTTTGACATAGCCGGAATTATCGCTGGAGCAACAGGTATTCCTGTTTGGAAATATCTGCTGGCTCTTTTTTTCGGCAAAATAATCAAATTCGGCGCTTTGGCGTTTTTTGGTTACCAAACCATCAAGTTGTTTTAGGTCCAAAGGCCTGCACTTTTTAACGGTGCAGGCCTTTTTTTGTTAATAAACCTTGCAAACCTGTTAAACTGGAATAATAATTTAGAAAAGGAGGTGATTTTGATGATTAATTTATCAACTAATTGGTTGCCTATAGCTGCTTCTGCAATTGCATCTATGGTTTTGGGATTTGTTTGGTATTCAAAAGTACTTTTCGGTCAGGAGTGGGCGGAGCTCACAAAAATCCCCCTAAAAGAAATGACACCCAAAAAAGGTGCAGCAAAAGTTTATTTATTGGGGACTATAAGCGCATTTGTTACCGCTTTTGTTCTAAAACAATTTATAGATCTTTTTTATATTGTTAATGTAATGGACGCCCTGCAGCTTGCTTTTTGGATTTGGTTTGGTTTTTGTGCAACCGTCTTACTAACGGGTGTTTTGTATAAAAAAGAATCCTGGAAGCTTTTTATAATTAATGCGGGCTATCAGTTGGCAAGCCTAATGGCTATGGCTGCCATCTTTAGTTATTGGCAGTAAGTAAATAAAAGAAAATGGGAAAATTCCTGCTCGGTATATTTGCTTTGGCCGTATTCGCCGGGGCTATCTATCTTTTTGCGTTTCATAAAAACGGATTTGAATTTAGCTCGGGTGGTATTTCTATCGGCCGTGCAACAATGTCTTTTAGTAGTCAGGAATTTAGAAACGGCGGGGAGATTCCTATACGCTTCACTTGCGATGGAGAAAATGTAATCCCTCCTATGACTATAGACAGAACCCCGGGTGATGCTTCGAGTTTGGTGATAATTATAGAAGACACAAATTCAAAACCGGAGGGATTTACTCATTGGCTTATCTATAATATCGATCCCTCGAGGCAAAATATAGAATTTGGCAAGACCCCGGAAGAAGCCGAAACCGGCAGAAACGATTTTGGTAATGTGGGCTACGGCGGTCCTTGCCCACCTCAGGCGGAGGCGCATAAATACAACTTTAAAGTTTATGCTCTTAAAACAAAGCTTGCCATCGAAGGTAACGCCACCCGTACAGAAGTAGAAAGGGCAATGCAAGGAATGATAATTGCCCAAGGTGGTTTTAGCGGAATTTACACCAACCAGTTCGCAACCAGATGATACAATCCTCGGGTGAGAAATAAATTTTTTAAATATAAAGGCGGCAAGCTCCAACTCCCCGTATTTTTCCCCGACGCAACACGGGGTGTTCTAAAATCTTTAGATAGTTTAGATATCAAAAATACACAAACTCCCGGAGTTCTCGTAAATACTTATCATTTATGGCACGGCCTTCCTCAAAAAATACTTAACGAATTTGGAGGGATTAGGCAATTTATGAATTGGCAGGGTGCTGTTATATCGGATTCGGGAGGATTCCAGGTTATGTCTGTTATTAAAAAGGGTGTCACCAAAGGAAAAATAAAAGACGAAGGAATTGTTATGTATCCCGGTAAAAACAGAAGGTTGGTTTTTAGCCCCGAAGATTCAATAAGATTTCAGATGAACCTGGAAACGGATATGGTTGTGGTTTTAGACGATTTTACAGATCCCGACGGAGATAAATCGGATGCTACAGAATCCGTAGAAAGAACTGTTATGTGGGCCGAAAGGTCAAAAAAAGAATTCGAAAAAATTTGCAAAAAGAAGGGTTTATCCAAAGAAGAAAGGCCATATCTATTGGGAGTAGTTCAGGGTGGGGAGTTTGCCGATGTTCGCAAAGATTGTGCAGTTAGACTAGGGAGAATAGGCTTCGACGGCTTTGGTTGGGGCGGTTGGCCAATAAACAAAGAGGGAAATTTGGATTTGGAAAGCGCAAAAATTATTTCGGAAAACGCACCCGAAGATTATTTACTTTATGGTTTGGGAGTGGGTAAGCCCGAAGATATTGTTGAGAGCGTTAAATTGGGATTTGGAATTTTTGACTGTGTTTTGCCCACCAGGGACGGGAGACACGGCAGATTGTATGTTTTTGATGCTCCCGATATCTCGCAAATAAATTTACAAAACTCTGACTTCTATCATTTTTATGATGCAAAAAAAGAGAAACATTTAACCGATAAGTCGCCCGTAAGTACTGCTTGCGATTGTCTTTTGTGCACAAATTACTCACGCGGCTATCTGTCACATTTATTTAAAATAGGAGATGTAACCGCTATGCGTTTGGCTTCTATTCACAACCTGCGTTTCTACTCAATTCTCATGGAGAAGCTTAAAGATAGTTCTCCATTCTAAATTTTTAATCAAACCTATTTTGCGAGGGGTTGACAAATGCAATCATGGGCATATATACTGACGCACTTGTAAGGGTAGCCTTAAAAAATGGAAGAAAATCAAAATTCACAACCTCAAGAAACATATAGTCCTCAAGAACAAAGCGGCGTTTCCTTTCCCACAATAAATCCCGAACCAAAAAAATCAGGCGGACCAAAAATGTTTTTGATAATCGGAATTTTAATCCTGGTTGCAATACTCGGTTTTGTTATTTATAAAAGTGCGACTAAAAAATCAGATGCCCCCGAAGCTACTCCTTTTGCAAATTTAACAACCACTGACACACCAAGCAGTTTCCCTACACCCACACCCACACCCGTCGGAACACCTAAAGCTTCTATAGATAAATCTAAAATAGTTATCGAGATTCAAAATGGAACAGGAATAACAGGTGAAGCGGGTTATTTGCAAACACAACTCAAAAGCTTGGGTTACACAAATACCAAAGTTGGAAACGCGCCGACTCAGGATGCAACGGCAACAACGGTTACTTTTTCTTCCAAACTTGATGCAAGCATAGTTTCGGAACTTACACAAAAATTAAATTCTCTTTATCAAACAGTTACAACCAAAACATCAACATCTCAAACCTCCGATGTTATCGTGGTAACGGGAGTCAGAAAAGGAGCATCGGCTTCTTCTACGGCAACCCCAAGAGCAACCGCATCCCCAACGGGAACACCTAAGGCAACTGTTTCTCCAACTCCCAAGGCAACAACAACCCCTTAATTTCCCCTGTGCTAGAATGATTCTAAATGGAGCTCTTTTTTGAGTATTTTTCAAAGACTATTGATGTGGACCTGTTGGGCAAAAACATTCCTGTTCCTTACGTACAAGTTTCACTTCTCGTTTTTCTTATCTTTCTCTTGATTCTTACAATGGCTCAGTACAGAAGACATACAGTTGACTACTCATTCAAAGGTGCAGGCTTCGGAATACTTTTTGGTTTTATGCTGGCCCTTACCCTTGAAGGTTTTTTACTGGTAAAGGGAAGTACTGCAATTACCTCACTATTAGGCTGGAAAAATGCACCCAAGCCGATAAGTGTTATGCTTGATTCGGGTAGAACAAAGCTGGAGCAAGTTTTGGGCATGCAGGATAGTGCCCAAGCAGTTGTTAAATCCAGTATTCCCCAAGAAGCAATAAAAGTTTTTCAAGGTCTTACCCCCCAGGATAGAGAGAAAATTAAGAGCCTAATTTGTACTCCGTAAAGCCTTCCAATTTACGATTTAGATAAGTAGCCTATAATCTTGACATTTGATCAAAAATACTGTATGATTCCCACTGGAGTTAGGTCTTTGTCCTTTTTGGGAATGTAAGCCCTAACTTTATTTTTGTTTGTACATTAACAAACCAAGAATATAAAAAAACAAGTTAAAAGGTTTTCTCCTTTTGGTGCCGACGAAAGAGACCAGCTCTGAAACATTAGAGATGGCATCTTTTAATCGGCATCAAGAAATATGGAAGGAGCCTATGAAAGTTAACAACCGTTTGTTTTGGGTTCTTTTGGTGTTCGTCGGTGCGCTTACATTTGCTTCCATAGCATGTGGTTCCAGCGCTCCCGAGACTCCTCAAGGTCCCACTGTAACACCCGGTCCAATGCCCACACCTACGCTGCGTGCATACGTGCCACCCCCTGATGAAGGGCCAAAGTACGGAATTTCGCAGATATCTACGGGTGCTGGAAACATTTCCAACGAGGTGATCGGTAGCCGCATGAACCAGAACGCTTTTACAATTGGTTTGGCGGTCGGATTGATCATTATCGCTATTGGAATCTGGTTTGTCCCCGCTAACTGGTGGTTAATTGCACTTCTTGTTGTTTCGTATGTTGGCGGAAATATCACCAACAACAGTATCCAAAGTGGGATACCGCAGAAACAATCCGAAGTTGCGCAGGTACTGCAAAATGACTCGATCACGAACGGCATGAGTTTCGCCGCCCGGGCTCAAGCTCAAAATAACCAGTATATTTATGCAACCATCAAGCAAATCGGGATCGACAGCGTTCCTTGCCAAGGCGGAGATCACGGTTATCGCGATTTCTGTGGACAAAACACCCCCTACTACAATCACTGGACCACAGACTACCCATGTGGTACTGATGAAGACGGGGACACAATCTACTGTGATGAAGATCACTACGAGAATTGGCTGGACCGCATCGACAAATACTGGATCGTTTTGGACACCAAGGCTAAATACCTTGATGAACAGATCTATCATCAGAAATGCATGTCACCCGACGGTAAGACGGTTTCCGAATGTCATCGCGATGAGTACGGTAAGATAGATGACAAAAGTAATCCGGTTTTCTACCTCCACGGCGACTGGCGTGCCCCTGAAGATGTAAACGCTCACAGACAGTCCAGTTCATCGATCTTTGGCACAAGCTATGTTGATATGGGACAGGTGAATAACCGTGTACCCCTCGACTGGGCCAATGTCCGAGACAATAGCGTGTCCTGCAACGGAACCGATTACTGCGGCAGCAACTTTGTTGCTACGGTGGTTGGTCCCTACCTTAACTACGGTTTTGCCTCTGGATCACAGCTTTTCGAACCGGTGACGAACCACTACCAAAAGCTATTACAGCTGGCGGTTTTGCCAACTCCCCACGGCGCGGCTTTCCAAGAGAAAGATGCGTTCGGCAAAGACTCGGTTTTACAGACCAGTCTCTATGGAGTTGATGCCGACTTGCCACTTCACCTCGACCCTGTGGCTATCGTCGGATCTTGTATTTCTCAGGACAACATCGCCGGCTTCTCGGCTTATGCGATGCAGTTCCAGGGGAGTTTCGGACCGATCAAGCAAGGAAGTGCGCGTTGGTATATTGTTTGCGACAGCATCGTTGCACAAATGAGTGGAATGCAAAACACGGTTACAGCCATCAAGGCCTACGAACGTGATCCCAATGTGCACGGCAAGTTCTCTATGCCCAAAAATCTGGTCGACATTGTTATATCCGTAAGTGAGGATGGGCAGTGTATAACCGGACGCGGTATGGAAACCGGTATGCCTGCAGGCAACGACCAAGTCCAAATGGACATGCTCGAATCAATTCCTGGCGGCCAGTGTGTCCCGTTCACGAAAGAAAACGTGTTCGGTACATTTACCTCTGGCTATACGGGAACGACATCAACCCAAACCAATGCGAATGTCGCCGAAGGAAGCGTAAGTACTTCTACCATTCTGAGCTATCAGTACTCTGACATGACTCAGGCGGGCGGTACGATCGGCATCCTCTACGCGACAGACCCGAACTATGTGCCCCCCGATCCGTCGGCTCCGGGATGTGTAATTCCAAAGGCTGACCACAAGGGTTTTGTTCGATATGATCCTTGTAACTACTTCTACCAACAGTCGGATGTTCAAATTAATCAGGACGGATACGACTTGATTATGCGGGATATTCAGACCAAGGCGGTCGATTATGTGGATGTAATCTGGGGTTGGGTTTGGCTCGTCTTGGCTGTGGTCATACTGATCTTATCAGCCGGCGGGAAACTGCAACTTTTCTAAAAATTCATCAAGGAGAAAATATGAATCAGCTCAAAAAGCTTTTTCTTTTCTTTGCGGCGGCAACAATTTTGCTGTCCGCCTGCGCTCCATCGGCCCCATCGCCGGTGAATACTGTCCTTCCTGGTGTAGATCTCACAAAGAGTATCCAGGATTTCAATGCTTGGTACACCAAAACGGTCAACCAACAGGCTGATCTTCAGGTCAATGTACTCGCCTTTGACGGCGTGTACTCCAAGTATTACTCGACAATGAGTGCGCTGGTTGCCAACAACGCGAACTGCTACGTGAATGTCAAAAACACAGAGCAACCGCTTCTCGAGGCAACTTTTAACCCGAATCAAGATCAAGGCACGCTCATCAACGCGCTGGTCACCAACACCATTGGCGGCGAGCTGGCGACAAGTATTTGTGCCGAAGGTAACGAGAAAATTGCGAATTTCGTGATCAGCGGACGCCAGGAAGTCTACGATGCCTACATCAAAATGCAGGAATCGGCAGTGTTCTTCGTTCGCGACCTGAACAACACCATTCCTGTCAAAGTCGGCAACGATTTCCTGCAGACCTATGGCGACCCGAACATTGCGGAGCAGAAAATGCGTGACGCCGGAATTCCCGGACTCACAGATTTTCAATTTCCTCCCAACGAGCAACTCTTCTATGTGATGCCCGGCAATAAGGAAATTTGTGATTACTACATCACAGGCGCATTCAAGCAATATCTGCCTCCTCCGATCTTGAACAAGTTCTATGGGCACGACGAATCGCTTATGCGACGCTACGGCGCCCAGTGGACACCTCCACTCGGTGGGTCGAACGGATCTTGCAAGTTGTTCGCTCAGGCGGCGCTTGATCAAATCATGACCCCGATCATGAATCAAAATGCCTCCAACGCCATCAATACCGGCGTTGACAACGGCAATGAGATTCCGACGGTAACCCCATAGGTTAGGAGAGAATATCATGAACCTTTTAACAATCGGATTTGCAGTGACCGGCCTTCTGGCCGCATTCTCGTTCATTGGCTCGAACCTCCGGGGAACTTTCCTGGAATCGGACGGTGACGGTTTGCAACCTTTGGGCTGGGGAGCGGTGTTTTACTTCCTGAGCTTTGCCGTGGCACCACTTGATGTGGCCGCCGGCTACTTGCTCAGTGGACTCGGAATGCTGTTTGTGGTCTACGGACTTTTTGTCCTCATTCCGGACCCGATCACCGACTTCCTTCTGCACCCTGTCGCAGGCATCGTCTACGCTTTGGTCGCCGCGGTTATTTTCCTTTCAACCCCGCATGCCATGGCATTGACAGCCGGATATGTTCTGCGCCTGACCCTGCCGACCTCCGCCGCCGCTATTCTGGCAACCTTCGCCGCCCTTTCGCTTACAACCTCGTCCTTCAAGGACAAGCTTGAACAGCAGGTTGGTGGTGTTGTTTTGCTTTTGGCTGGCATCGTGTTCGGCATCCTGGCACCCTTTGCAGGGACCGTTATTCTCGCAGTGACTGCGGCCGGGCTCGGCGGACTTCTGTTCGCATTGGGCTTATTGGTCGCCATTGACGACGACACGGTCGAGCGTTTCTTGACCCCTGCGGGTCTTATCGCCTATTTGCCCCTTCTGGGATTGGCGGTATACATCGCTCGCATGCTGTTCTAACAAACAGCCCTCGCAAGTATATTCTTGGTTTTAACGGGAGACCGACATCAAAAAATGTCGGTCTCCCTGCACTACTTCTTTTAACTTCTTAAAATTGACTTCAATAATCTAAAAATATAAACTTCACGCGTTAGTTTTTTCCAATTTGTACATTTAAATATTTCAAAAGCACTTTTTGGAGACTTGAAAGATGGACCGACTTTTGGGTCGATCAGTCATAAAGTCTCCAAGGAGAAACAATGAATTCCAACAAATGGTTCAATCTTGTTTGTCTGGTTGTAACGGTGATTGCCGTTATTGCGGCATGTAGCCCCAACGATCAGGCAAGGCAACACGCAAATCAGGCGAACTTGGAATATGCACCGTACGCAATCCAAAACTTCATTGATCAGCGCAACTATAGTTGGCGTCTGGAAATGAGCGACGATCCGTCGACGATTTTGTGGTGTACGATTTTCCCAGTAACACCGGGTGTTAAGCCAATGACCCTTCCGATCACAGGCAAGCTCACCTCAAGCGGCAAGCGACCCTTCTCGGGTGATTCAACCTTGCAGGTTGATGATCAGGCTATGTATGGTAGTTCTACAGAATACCGCTACGGCTTTGGTCCTACAGGCAAAGCAGAGTATTACGATATTACGGGCATGGACACGCTTTGCACCACTCAGCCTTTGGTTTGGCAGTCGCAGTTGACTGTTTTGATTCAATCCAAGGACAATACGCTCCTGGCTGCATCCCAACAGGCACATGACCTTTTGGTCCAAGGACGCGGCGCGGAAGCCCAAGCTGTATTGGATGCCGCAATGGCACAAGCACAAGGAGTTTTACCATGAGCACCAAAAAGTTCATCCTCTATGCGATTCTCGTGATTTTTGCTTTCGCCGCGCTCGACCTGGCCCTCGGCTGGGGACTTCTGCCTTTTGAGAAGGCATCGGTCGCCAATGTGGAGAAGCAATTCACCTGGGGTTACGAGCAAATGGGAGCTTTGGAAACCACAGCCCGTTCGGTCTGTACGGCCCAAAAAGCCTACGACATGGAAACGGACAAGGATTACAAAGCACAGCGTCTCTCTCAGCTTACGGGTTATCAGTCCAACTATAACCGTTTGCAGGGTGAATACGATGCCTGGGCCGCCAATATCTTTACGGGTAAAGTAGTCCGGCCTTCGGATCTTCCCGAAAGGGCGCCCAACCTCGATCAGATGATGGCCAAGCTTTGTCCGCCTTCAACTCCGACACCGGCTCCATAACCAAAATCGCGATTTCAAAAGCTTTTGAAGTTTAAAAAAAACGGGACCGGCGGTCTTTTGCTTTTAGCAGACAGACTTCCGGTCCCGATCTATTTCTCCACAAAAAATCCCCGTCCATGAAATTCACGAACGGGGAAAAACCCGGAAATTTAGTTGAACATTGCGTCGTTGGCGTCTAAACCAAAGATTGTCGCAACTGCGACAACGATCGCCGGTGCTATGTAGGTTGCAAGGACAAAAAGCAGCAACGCCTCGATTATCTGGCCTGTGATCCAGAGCACTGCACCAATTAGTCCCAGAATCCATATCGAGCTAAAGACATTGGCGAAATAAGCCATGATTCCTGCCCAAAATACCAGGCTAACCACATCAAGTGGTTCAGCTGGGAAAAAGGCGCTCAGAGCAATAAGAATCACAACCACTTTCATCAGTGTCGAGAGGTTTTTGAAGACTGCAAAAGGCCAATCATTCAAATTGTCGAACAGATCTGTCAACTGTGACATGTAGTCTCCTTAAGGTACAAACGGTTCGAGAGTGAATTTTAACACATTGTTACACATTGCCCGTATTTTTGGGTTATACTTGGCATATATGCAGGAAATAAAACAAAAAATAGCCGAACTTTTGACTCGTTTGGCAGATCTTACCAACGCACTCAACATTCCCGAAAAAAAACAAAAAATTGACAACCTTACAGTTAAAGCGGCCGATCCGAATCTTTGGAACAATCAGGAAGAGGCAAGAAATGTTACTCAGGAACTTTCCGACCTAAAAAAGGAATTGGATGAAGTTTTGGAGCTTACACAAAACTTGGAAATAATTAAAGTTCTTTCAGAAGACTCGTCCGAAGAAGCAAGTTTACAATCCGAAGTCTCAAAGGCCGAAAAGTTTATGGAAAAGCTGGAGCTTAAGTCATTTTTGTCGGGAGAATACGACGGCAAAAATGCAATTCTTTCTATACACGCGGGCCAGGGTGGGACCGAAGCAATGGATTGGTCGAATATGATTTATAGAATGTATACCCGTTTTTGTGAAATTAGGGATTGGAAAACACAAGTTTTGGAATATTCAGCAGGGGAAGAAGCGGGTATTAAAAGCGTAACAATAAAAGTAATAGGCCATTATGCTTACGGATATTTAAAAGGCGAGGCAGGTACCCACAGGCTTGTTAGACAATCTCCTTTTAACGCGGACAAACTTCGTCAAACCTCTTTTGCACTGGTGGAGGTAATGCCCGAACTGTCCGATGTTGATCTTCGTGATATAGAAATCAAAGAAGACGATCTTGATTGGCAATTTATTCACGCAGGCGGACACGGAGGCCAAAACGTAAATAAAGTTGCAACTGCGGTTCGTTTAACTCATATTCCTTCGGGTATTGTTATAACTGCATCCACCGAAAGGTTTCAGGAACAAAACAGAAAGATTGCCTTGGACTTACTTCGCGGAAAACTTTGGCTTATGCAACAGGAAATTGCCAAAGGTCTCAAAAAAGAACTCAAAGGAGATTACAGGCCCGCATCCTGGGGAACTCAAATCAGAAGCTACGTACTTCATCCTTATAAAATGGTTAAAGACTTAAGAACTGATGTAGAAACGGGTAATACCGAGGCTGTGTTGGATGGCGAGATAGATGAATTTATAGACGCCGAGCTAAAAAACACTTCCGCCTAAAAACTATATTTGCCAACGTATAACTCATTTGATATATTGAATCCATGCAACAAATATCTCCAAATTTGGGTGGAGTTCAAAAGCAAGTTTCAAAAGCGGTAAGTAACTTTGATTTCAAAAAACAATGGATGTATGTGGTAGGCGCACTTTTAGTTGTTTTGGCAGGTGTCGGAGCAGCCACATTTATTAATCAAAAATTATTGGGAGGTACAACCGATACAAAAGTTGCAGCACCGGGCGCTAAAGTAAGTTCTACAGAGGCGGGAATGTTGGATGCAAACACAAAATACGACGAAGCAACTGGAGATCTTAAAGATGGCGGAATAGGCAACGAAGGCACACACCACTTGGAACGAGAGGGTGGCCCTAGTAAATATGTTTACCTAACTTCAAGCGTAATAGATCTTCAAAGTTATGTCGGCAAAAAAGTACAAGTATGGGGGCAGACACTTGCTTCCAAAAAAGCCGGCTGGATGATGGATGTCTCCAAAATAAAAGTAGTGCAATAATTTTAGGTTTCGGGGTGGAAATTATGCTTTTCACTTGGTATTGTAAATTCTGCTAATGACTGAAGAAAAAAAAGAAATGGTCTTATTTAAAAACGTTACAAAACGTTTTGGTTCCGTTACAGCAGTTCACGATATAGATTTTCAGGTTAAAAAAGGCGAATTTGTTTTTCTCACTGGTCCGTCAGGAGCAGGCAAAACTACAATTCTTAAAATGATTTTGGGTGAATATGCTCCCAGTAGCGGCCAAATTGTAGTAGACGGACAAAATGTCCACAATCTTAAATCTTCCGAAATTCCACATTATCGTCAAAAAATAGGGACAGTTTTTCAGGATTTTAAAATTCTTCCCGAGCGAACGGTCGGGGAAAATGTGGAAGTTGCGCTTGCAGTTATTGGACTTCCCGAAAGCAGCTGGCAAGATCGGGTAATGCATGTTCTAAAACTCGTAGGGTTAGGTAAAAGCGTCAATATGTTTCCTTCCCAGCTTTCTGGCGGGGAACTTCAAAGAGTCTCTTTGGCAAGGGCACTTTCGGTTAATCCAAAACTTCTTTTGGCGGATGAGCCAACAGGGAATCTAGACTGGGAAACTTCCGATAATATGATGGATTTATTCGAAAAAATTTGCGGAGAAGGAAAAACAATAATTATGGCTACTCACAACATGGAGATTGTCAAAAAGTATAAAAAACGGGTAATTCATATAGTTGGTGGTAATATAGATTCTAAATCCTGACATGGCAAATATTCACTTTAAAACAGCACTGGGATATGTAAGAAGATCACCGTTTCAGGCAATGGCTGCAATTTCGGTTTTAACCCTTACTTTTTTTGTGGCCACTTTGGTTTCGGTCCTAGTCTATTCGTCTTCAAAATTAATATCTTATTTCGAAACAAGGCCTCAAGTTATTGCTTTTCTTAAAAGTGATGCAAAAGAAGACGAGATAGCCTCTTTGCAACACAAACTCCAATCGGACTCAAGAGTAAAAGAAGTTAAGTATGTGAGCAAAGAAGAAGCTCTATCTATTTACAAAACCGCAACCAGCGACAACCCGCTACTGGGGCAACTCGTAAGTCCCTCAATTTTTCCGGCATCTTTGGAGTTTTCGGTGGCGGACCTTAACTTTGCACAAAAAGTTATAGAAGAAGTAAAAAGCGAAAGTGTTGTTGATTCCGTCGGCTTTACCGCCGCTTTGGGCGGGGAAACAAGTCTTAAAGATGTTGTTTCCAGACTAAAAACTATTACTTCTTATGTAAAGATCGGGGGAATTTCCTTTGTCGGAATTCTCGGGCTAACGTCATTTGTCGTTCTTTTGATAATTATTAGCCTTAGGATGACGACACGGCGCGACGAGGTAGAAATATTAAATTTAATTGGTGCAACCAGCGGATTTATCAGAAGCCCGATTATTATAGAAGCAATTGTCTATGCCGGCTTGGGGGTATTTTTAGGTTGGGCAACAACCTTTATAGCAGTACTTTATTTTGCCCCTTCGGCTGTAACATATTTTGGCGAAATTCCGGTATTACCAAAAGACGCTCTTGGAATATTCCAACTCTTTGGAATTATTCTCGCGGTAGAGCTTGCCGCAGGTTTTATGCTCGCTCTTTCAGGGAGTCTTCTTGCCGTTTCCAGAGTCAAGAAAGCAAAATGACATTAAAACTAAATGGAACAAAGATATTCATCTTTATACTCGGCCTAGTAATTTTTTTGGGCCTGGCTTCTTATTCAGTAATTTCGGCAGACGACTGTGACAACATCCCCGCCGACAAAGACCACATAACTCAAAAGATTCAGTGTTTAACGGGAAAGATAGGCCAACTTAACTCGCAATCTATCACGCTTAAAAACCAGATCTCTCAGTTTGATGCTCAAATAAAACTTACAACATTAAAAATTACGGACACGCAAAACAAAATCGAACTTCTAGGGGGAAGAATCGATCAACTAGAGGTTTCCATGAACGACTTGTCTAAAGCTTTTTCGGGAAGAGCTATCGAAACATATAAAATGTCCAGATTTGCCGAAAGTGTAATGTTTATAATGACTGCGAACGATTTAACCCGTGCTGTCTCAAGGTATCATTATCTCCAAAAAATTCAGGAAGCCGACAGAAGCTTACTTACAAGACTTCAAGAAACGCAAACAATGTATCAAGGCCAAAAGACAGATCAGGAGAGTCTGCAAAAACAACTCAAAGATCAACAAACAAATCTTAATTCACAAAAGGTTGCTAAAGCCAGGCTCCTTAAAGACACTCAAAATAGTGAAGTTAAATATCAACAGCTTTTAGCCGAGGCAAAAGCCGAGTACGAGGCTATTCAGGGAATTCTTGCAGGCAAAGGAAAAGAAACAGAGGTGGGTAAGGTGAGTGCAGGTGAAAAAATTGCAAGCATTATTCAAGGCCCTTCTTGTAACTCGGGGGGAACACATTTGCACTTTACCGTTAGCCAGGGCGGGGTTACTCAAAATCCTTTTAATTACCTTAAAGGCGGAATCGAATATTCAAACTGTTCGGGGTCGAGTTGTGGTTCGAGCGACGGAGATAGTTTTAATCCAAGCGGCTCATGGGATTGGCCTATAAACGCTAAAATCCAGTTTAACCAAGGTTACGGTTCCACCTGGGCAACCAGAAACACCTATGTAGGAAGAATCTATAGCGCCCATAACGGTATAGACATCAATAGTTCCTCTCCTGATGTAAAATCCGTCAAAGGGGGGACTCTGTTTAGGGGTAGTTATGTAGGGGGCGGCGGGTGCTCGCTTAGATATGTTAGAGTTAGGAACGACGACGGCTTGGACCAATTCTATCTCCATGTAAATTACGTTTTATAATTGCTTAAAACATATTTTGTTTTAATATGACTATATGAATTTTTTAAAATTTGTCAGGCTTCTACTTGTTACTGCGGTTTTGTTTGCAACAGTCGGTACAAATGTGATTCAGGCCGGTCTTGTTATAAACGAAATTTCCCCGTCAACCAATCCCGAATGGGTAGAAATTTTTAACGATAGCGGTAGCGAAGTTAATTTGGCGGGTTATCTCTTGGAAGACGGAAACAATATCACAATCGATGATATTATTCTTTACGGATTAATTCCTGCCCATGGTTTTTTGGTGTTTACTCATGCGGAGGGCTGGTTAAATAACGACGGAGACACATTAAAATTTTATAATAATGCCACACCCTCGGCTATTTTAGACCAATATTCTTTCGGAAGTCTCGACTCATCAAAGACTTTTGCCAAGATCCCCAACGGCGGGCCTTGGCAGACAACATCAAATATTACAAATGGTTCATCAAACCCCACACCAACACCTGCCCCAACACCGACTCCTACTCCAACAATCTTTCCGACAACTACACCTTCACCGACTCCTTCAAAATCTCCAACACCGACCCCTGTTAAAACAAAATCACCGACACCAAGCCCTACTCTGGAATCGCAGGTATTGTCTGCAGAAACTACTTCTTCGCCTTCTGCTCCTCAAACAGACACATCTATCGAAGTTCAAGATTCGGTAAACGATATGGATAAAAAACAGTCAAATCCCAGGAAAAATGTTATGGTAGTAGCCCTTACTCTAATGGGTTTTGGTTCCGTATTGTTTGGGGTTGGCGGTGTTGCGATATATCGAAAGTCAAAACAACCAAGTTAGGCTTTGGTATAATTTGTTAGTGAAAGATCAAATATTTAAAAAAGTTTATCTTTGGGCGCCACCTCTGCTTTGGATGCTTTTAATCTTCAAGTTTTCATCAGGAAGTGTTCCAACGGCTTCGGCTGTTTATTGGCAGGATTTTGCGGTTAAAAAGACGGGTCATGTTTTGCTTTTCGGCGGCCTTGCAGTTTTGTATTACAGAGCGTTGATAGGAGAAGGAATTAGTAAAAAAAGTGCCGTAATTTCGGCCATTATTGCTTCAACTATTTATGGAGCAAGCGATGAGCTTCACCAAACTTTTACCCAAGGACGAGAAGCCAAGATTAGAGATGTTTTTATAGACGGGGCCGGTGCAACCCTTTTTGGCTATCTAACCTATTTTGTATTGCCAAGATTGCCCAAAAAAATTAAAATGTTGGGCGAGAGATTCGGATTTATTTAAATATGAAAAAAATTTTAGTCACAGGCGGCGCAGGTTATATCGGAAGTTTCATGGTTCGTGCTTTGGAAAACAAAGGCTACAATGTAACAATAGTCGACGATCTATCTTCGGGTCATAGGCATGCGGTTAAGGATTTTCGTTTAGAACAAATAAACTTATTAACTCAAAAAGATTTACTAAACGACCTTTTTGCAAAGGAAAAATTCGACGGTGTAATACATATGGCCGCGTTTATCCAAATGGGAGAATCTTTTGTTAATCCGTCTAAGTATTACCGTAATAATGTCATGGGATTTTTAAATCTTATGGACTCCATGAGAGATAACGGTTGCACAAATATAATTATTTCTTCTAGTGCGGGCGTTTACGGTAATCCTCAAAGATTGCCGATAGAAGAAGACGATCCAAAAAACCCGCTTAATCCGTACGGGGAAACAAAGTATATGATGGAAAGAATTTGCGAAGACTACGAAGCTGCACACGGCATTAAATTTGTAAGTTTAAGATATTTTAACGCTTCGGGCGCTGCTCTTGACGGCTCTATAGGAGAGGCTCATCCGGAAGAAAGCCATTTAATACCTAATGTTATTTCCTCAGTTTTATCGGATAAAGAATTTACACTCTTTGGTGATGACTACCAAACACCCGACGGTACCTGCATAAGGGATTATGTGCATGTACTCGACCTTTCAGACTCACATGTTTTGGCTTTGGAATCCATACTAGGAGGGGGTAAAAGTGATTATTACAATATCGGCTTGGGTAAGGGTTATTCCAATAAAGAAGTAATATCTCAAATAGAAGAAGTCTCGGGCAAAAAAGTTAGGTTAAAGATAATGCCAAAAAGACCCGGCGATGCAAACGCTTTATATGCAAAAATAGATAAAATAAAAAACGCACTGGGCTGGTCACCTAAATACGGAATAAAAGAAATTATAGAGTCTGCTTACAAATGGCACTTGCAAAACAAAAACGGATATTCCTCCATTTGATTCCGACAGCTTCAGAGTTTAATATGAGTTAATGAAACTATTGGAAAGAATAGCACATCTTTTTTTTCCGCGTGAATCTAATAATCAAAAAGCAAAACTATTGCATCCAATAGGATTGGGTGTGTTGGCAACTTTAGTTATTGCTTTCCAAGTCGTTCTTAATTTTGTCCCTAAAACTTTTCCACAAGTTTTAGGTTACGCCGCAAACATCATTCCTTTCGATATCGTAAAACTGACAAACGAAAAACGTGCCCAAAACGGAATGCATGCTTTGGTTCTTGATTCCACACTTTCCGCGGCGGCAATCGCAAAAGGAAACGATATGTTAGCAAAAGGTTATTGGGCTCACTTTGCACCGGACGGAACTTCGCCATGGAGCTTCTTTTTAAGTTTTGGTTATAAGTATAAATATGCCGGTGAAAATCTGGCGCGGGATTTTGCATCCTCTCAGGCGGCTATGGATGCTTGGATGAATAGCCCTTCTCACAAGGACAATATCCTTAACGACAGTTACAACGACATAGGTATTGGGGTAGTAGAAGGAAAGTTAAATGGTGTAGATACAACCATTATTGTCCAGTTTTTTGGAACAAAAATGCAAACGGAACCCAGTGTTGCCGCCGCACAGTTTTCCTCGGTTTTATCAACCCCAACCCCGTCAACCCTATTGGATGTAGCTAAAGAAAAATCACAAGAAGCCGCACTCCCCATCACTATAGAAACACCCGAGCCTACGCCTAGCCCAACCCCCGAATCCACTCCCACCCCGGAACCAACATTTATTCCCGTAGCCATTGCTTCAACCGATCAAGTAACATCTTCTTCTTCGGGGAAACTGTCGCCATTTCTAACTACTAAAAATATCGCAATAGCTGTTGTTGCGGTTCTGCTTTTGGTGCTGGCAATCGACATAATAGTTATCAGACAAAAGCGAATAAATAGAGTCGGCGGTAGAACTTTGGCACACCTCGGTTTTTTTGGAATGATTTTCGCAGTTATAATTATTCTTAAAGCCGGAAAGATTATTTAATATGAAAAAATTTGCAAAACATCTGCCGCACTTTCTGCTTTTAGCAGGTATACTTTTCGCTGGATTTGCAGGGTTAATTTTGTTTTCTCATAATTCAAAGTTTCAAGGGGCGGTCGCACTTGCAACGGCTTCGGCTTATGTGGCTTGGGGAATTATGCATCATTATCTTCATAAAGATCTGCATTGGGAGGTCTTTGTAGAGTACGTGGCCGTGGCTGCACTCGGCCTTGCGATTCTTTTTTCCTTGATTTTGGGACAATAACAAAATATACTTTCAGTTATGCTTTCAGGCACAAATATGTCGTCAGGCACGAATTTAAAAAAGGTCAGAAAGGCCGTAATTCCGGCAGCAGGGTTTGGAACAAGATTTCTTCCTCAAACCAAGGCAATGCCTAAAGAAATGCTTCCTATAGTAGATAAACCTGTAATTCAATATGTTGTAGAAGAGCTGGTGGAAGCGGGTATTCAAGACATTTTTATTGTTACAGGCTACCACAAGCGAGGAATAGAAGACCATTTTGATTCACCCAATCTGGATCTTATAGAAAATCTCAAAATGGGCGGGGAAAAGAAAAAACCGCTTTTGGAAGAAGTAGAAAAAATCTCCAATATGGCAAACTTCGTCTATGTTAGACAAAAAGGCCCCTACGGCAACGGTACGCCTCTTTTGAATGTCAGACATCTAATCGGGGACGAGCCCTTTATCTACACATGGAGCGACGACTTTATAAAAGCCGAACCCAACAGGTTCAAACAGCTTATTTCCGCCTATGAAAAATACGGAGCAAGTTGTTTGGCAAGTCTTAAAGCAACCAAAGACGAAGACTACGAACGCTACGGAAACTCAGGTGGAACTTTTTTGGAAGACGGAATAATGGATGTAGACAACATTATAGAAAAACCCGGTAAAGATAAAGCACTTTCGGATTTGGTTAATGTTTCCGGTTATCTATTTACTCCCGACATTTTTAATTATCTAGATACCGCACTTAAAAATCTCAAACAGGGTGACGAACTTTACTACAACGATGCGCTCAAGTTAATGCTCGAAGATGGTAAAAAAGTAATGGCTGTAGAGATTAAAAACGGAAAATACTACGATACGGGTAACAAGATGGAGTATCTTAAGACGGTGGTTGAGTTTGCTTTGGCTCGCCCGGATATAAACGGCAAGTTTAGGGATTATCTCAAAAGCCTCAATTTAGACGGGTAATTATTCAATATGAAGATTTTTGTAACTGGAGCTGCAGGTTTTATCGGGTCCAACTTTGTGCATTATTGGCACAAAAAACATCCCAAAGATAAGATAGTCGTAATCGACTCGCTTACCTATGCTGGCAATATCGAAAACCTAAATTCGATCAAAAACGACATAGAATTTATACACGCTGATATCAACGATAGGGCAAAAGTCTCCGAAGGTTTAAAAGGTGTGGATGCTGTAGTCCACTTTGCAGCCGAAAGCCATGTCGATAGAAGTGTTTTTGATCCTAGCAGGTATTGGGCAACCAATGTTCACGGGACCGTAACACTTTTGGAAGAGGCCCACAAAATAGGAATAAAAAGGTTTCATCATATATCAACCGACGAGGTTTACGGCGAACTTCCCTTAGATTCGGACCTAAAATTCACAGAAAAGACTCCGTATTCCCCCAGACCCGATAATTTGTATGCACTTTCAAAAGCAGAAGCTGACAAAGTTGTATTGGAATTTTACAAAAAGACGGATATGTATATAACAATTTCCAACTGTTCAAATAATTACGGACCTTTCCAGTTCCCCGAAAAATTTATGCCGATTGTAATTACCAATTTAATAGACAACATTAAAGTTCCTATTCATGGCGACGGAAGAAATGTAAGAGATTGGATTCATGCCTGGGACCACTCGTCGGCAATAGACCTTATTCTAAACAAAGGTAAAAGTGGCCAGACATATTTGGTAGGTTCCAATAACGATAGAGACAATAACTACATTGCCGAGAAGTTGGTAAATCTTTACGGCCAGGATATGTCAGTAATCAGGCATGTACCGGATAGGCACTCCAACGATAGAAGATATGCAATTGATGCAACAAAAATAATAGAAGAACTCGGCTGGCAGCCCGAAATTGGCAGAGACAATTTTGACGACGGACTAAAAGAAACTGTCGATTGGTACAAAGCAAATCAAGATTGGTGGAGACCACTGCTCAAAAGAAAAGCTTCAATTTCGGACGAAGAAGGAACTTTAAGTGCGTATATATCTCTCGACAGAGAAACTGGGAAAACAAAATTTACTTTCGGTAAACTGGAAAAAACCGAAGGGGCCCTTCAGACGCCCGAGGATGTTAAAGAGCATTTTGTAGAACAAAATCTGGTAAGGTACGAAATTGTAATGAAAAATCTCGAGTCTAAAAAGTGGTTTAAAGCTACCGCAACTTCCATTAAAAATAAAGTTAAGGCATTAGCTCTTAACCCGTCAACATTTGGTTACGTAGAAGATTTGGCCGCACGCGAAGACAAAATAGTAAGCGATACAATTTTGCGCATTGTGGAAGTCGATCACGCCAGACCGGAATTTGGAATATACGGAATTGCCACATGGTTCGAAGTTGTAAATCTGGAAGGAGTAATCAGGTCGGAAGGTTTTTATTCTTGGGGTTGGGGTCCAAAATCGGGGGCAAAACTTTTAGTACTAGTTAGACGTGGTGGCGAAATAACCCACCTCGCCTTACAAAGAGAAGAAAAATTTCCCACAGGTTCAATGGTTTATAACCTTGCAGGAGGGTTTCCCAAGCTCAACGAAAGCGTTCTAAATTTTATCATCAGATCACTAAAAAAAGATTTAGACATAAGTATTAAAAACGGAGGTGTTACTCTTAATGAAATTGTAAGTCTTGGTCGCGTTGCACCGGATTCTGGTATGACAAATAATCACCCCAATCTTTACGGAGTAATTCTAGACTTCGAAGACAGCTATTTCCCCACAATTAGAGCAGGGGAGAAGTTCGAAAAAGGATCGGGAATAGTTTTGTGGCCAGTTTCCCAAATATCTGATATTGTTAGTAAGTGTGACGATTCTTATTTCTTGTCCGCAATGGCAAGAATAACTCTTTCGGGTATCTATACAATCAACCTGGCGGAGAAAAATAGCAGCCAAAGCTAATATGATGCGTTTCGACCCCGATAAGCATATTAAAAAAACTTCAATTCCGGGCGTCGTGTTAATCGAACGTCCTATTTTGGGCGATGCAAGGGGTTTTTTACACGAGCCATACAACAGGGAAGAACTAAAAGCTGCAACAGGGGTGGAGTTTAATCCTGTCCAGTGGACTCACGCCTACATAAAACCGGGGGTTGTAAAAGCGGTGCATTCAGAAAACTGGAATAAGTTAATATACCCCGTTACGGGTGTTTTATATGCGCCCATTGTTGACTTGCGCCCCGAAAGCGAAACTTTCGGTAAAGTTGAATATATAACTATAGATAACACAAAAGAGGATTCTCCTAGGCATGCTCTGTTTTTACCCGCAGGCGGCATCGGTAATTCAATTACCGTTTTAGGCAACGAAATGATGCATTATTTTTATCTGATAGATGAATATTGGGATGATGCAAAAGCAAGTGGTGTGGCATGGGACGACCCAGATCTAAATATAAAGTGGCCGATAGAAAATCCAATTCTCTCCGAACGAGATAAAACCAACCCCACCTTAAGGCAGATGTTCCCTCATAAGTTTAAAAACCAAAAATGAAAAAGCTTTTTGTTGTCGGCGGAAGCGGGATGGTTGCTTCTAGAGTAATCGAATTAATCGGAGCAGATTTCGAAGTCACCTCGTTAGACGAAAAGACTTTGGACATAACCGACTCTCAAAAAGTTAACGAATTTTTTGAGAAAAACGAATTTGATATTATTGCCAACTTTGCCGCTTTTACAAATGTTGACGCAGCCGAAAAAGAAAGCGGCGATCAAAACGGATTAGTTTACCGACTAAACGTAGAAGGTCCAAAAAATTTGGCAGCGGCTTGCAAAAGCAAAGGAAAGTTTTTGCTGCATATTTCTACAGACTTTGTTTTTAAAGGATCGTTGGATGCAGCAGGCCCTTATATGGAAAACTCCGAACTACCCCAAACCAACGAAGGAATCGGATGGTACGGTTGGACTAAAAATCTTGCAGAGAAAGAACTCGCCGGGATAGAAGGACTAAAATATGCCGTAATAAGATACGGCTATCCCTTTAGGGCAAAAGTTTTTGAGGCTAAAAAAGATTGGGCAAGAAATTTGATCAGTTTGTACAACGAACAAAAATTATACCCGTTATTTAATGACCAAGTACAAAGCGTACTTTTTGTGGACGACCTTGCAGAACCGTTCGCCAAAATATGCGATAAAGAACTTGCGGGCGTATTCCATATAGCCTCTTCCGACACTGTAACTCCGTTTGAGGCGGCTAAATATCTCTTGGAAAGTTATTCAAAAAAGGATGTGGAGCTTGCCGAAGGGTATATGGTAGATTTTTTGAATGCTCCAGGAAGAACGCCAAGGCCAAGGTTGGGCGGGCTAGATGTAACTCAAACCGAAGAATCACTGCAAATGGAGTTTCGGTCCTGGAGAGAGATGATAGACGAGTTTGTTCTTCAATCGTCTAGTGAATAATCCGAAGGTCTTAACCCGAATATTAGCTGGGCCCTCTGGCTCAGAAAGTTCAAACTAGCCTCTCGTATTGCAAAATCTTTAGAAGTTTCCTGGAGAAGTTTAGCCCCTACAATGTCTCCGTTAGAGTTTTTCCCTACCGCTATGTGGTACATTCTTGATTCCGCATCTGCAGGTATTAGATCAGGAAATCCAAATGCCTGGGCCAAAAGGCGATTCCAGTCTTCAACTTCTGCCTGAACAACCACTTTATTTCCGGGTATCATTTCGGGAACGGGAACACTATAACAAGTCTCTTTCATGGATGAGGGATATTAGTTCTTTTTTCGCCACAAGTCAATTTCTTTATGATTCCCCGATAACAGCACTTTAGGAACTTCCCAGCCGTTATATTTCTCGGGTCTTGTGTATTGGGGATATTCCAGATAACCCGGATATTTATGTGACTCGTCAACCGAAGACTCATCTTTGCCCAGAACACCGGGAATTAGCCTAATTACGCTATCCACCAAAAGCATTGACGCAAGCTCGCCGCCAGTTAAGACAAAATCTCCTACGGAGATTACTTCATCAACAAGGTGTTCGTGGACTCTGTGATCAATTCCTTCGTAATGTCCGGCTATTAAAACTAAATTTTTTTCCGTGCTTAAGCTTTGAGACTTTGTCTGGACCAATCTTTCACCGGTCGCGTCTAAAAGTATCACTTTTGATTCTTTGGTTCTAATTTCTTTTAGGGCATTGTCTATTACATCAACTCTTAAAATCATACCGACTCCGCCGCCGTAGGGTCTGTCGTCAACATTTCTTCTTTCCGTATCACCCCATTTTCTAAGGTCATGAACCCTGATTTTAACCAGCTTTTTGCTTTCGGCTCTTTTGATAATCGAGGCATCAAAAGGCCCTTTATACATGTCAGGGAAGAGTGTTAGTATGTCAATTTCCATACGGGTATTGTATCATTTGTTGAAATGGACAAGGTTGTAATTGTGATGCCGGCTTATAACGAATCTCAGAATATTGCACTGATGATTCACGAACTTTTCGAAAACGAATTTCCTAAAATAGAGGGGGCCCAAATGCATTTGTTGGTGGTGGATGATTATTCTCCCGACGGAACGGGGGATGTGGTCAAAAAACTAATGCCCAAATATAAAAATCTTCACATACTCCAAAAAAACAAAGAAGGTTTGGGCTGGGCTTACATCAGAGGTTTTGAATATGCGGTAGAGAAAATAAATGCCGATGCTGTTGTCGAAATGGATGCCGATTTTCAACATCCGCCAAGATTTGTTAAACCGATGGTTGATGCCTATATCGACGGAGCAGACTATGTTATCGGCAGTAGATATATAAAAGGAGGATCTGTCCCAAAAGAATGGGCTTTTTTTAGAAAAGCCATTAGTGCACTAGGTAATCTTTTTATACGTTTGGTTCTAATTAAACCCCAAATACACGATTTAACCACGGGCTTTCGGCTTACACGGGTTAAAGGAGTTTTGGATAAGATAAACCTAAACGGTCTTATGGAACCGGAGAGATTTGCCTATAAAGTTGATCTTTTATACCAAAGCATAAAAAATTCTAAAAAAACCGTAGAAGTCCCATTGGAATTCGCGGCACGTACAAAAGAAAAATCCAAATTTAATACTAAAGAAATGGTTTCCACTTTTAAAATAGCGGTGATTTTGGGAATCAAAGACAAAATAAGGCTCATTAAGTTTGCAATAGTCGGTTTTGTCGGCTTTTTGGTTAACTATTTAAGCTTGGAATTTCTAAAAAGTATTGGTGTTTCCACCTACTTATCGGCACTGTTCGCAACGGAGGTTGCAATCGTCTCTAACTTTACATTCAATAATATCTGGACATTTAGGGATAAAGAAATTGTAAGAGTTAAAGACATAGTCATTCAATTTCTTAAATTTAATTTGTCATCGATGGTGGCCGTTATCGTACAACCTTTGATAGTTACTTTGGCAGTTAAGCTGGCCGGTGATACCCCGCTTGTTCATCTTGGAGGCCTGCTTTTTGCGCTTCTTTTCATAATAGTTCCATATAACTATGTGGTTTATAACTTGTTTATCTGGAAAACATGGAAGCTTCCAAAATTCAACGGGAAGAAAAAGGAACTCTAAACTTGTATCCGTAGTTAATTAATCCCTTGTCACCATCTTCATTTAACTTTCTGGTTACCATTTCCACACTTGTTCCTATTTCTATAGGTTTTGTCGGGTCCTCCAAATCCGTTATCTGCGCAGTTATCATTGGCCCTTCTTCTAATTTAATTAACGCGACCTGGTATGGAGTATTTTCTTCAAAGCCGGCCGGAGCCTCAAAAACAACAGTTGATGAATAAATGGTCCCTTTTCCGCTAAAGTTGAAAGGTATCTTGGCTTCGCCGTGACAGTCAGGGCAGACGTCTCTCGGTGGAAAAACTTTATGCCCCTCGTTACAGACTTCACCTACCAGTCGGTATCTTTGGCTTTTTAGACGCCAATGTCGTGGAATTTCATGACTCATACATAAATTAGTCTATAGTGGCAGGGAAAAACCCACGATTTAAAGAAATGGAGCCCAATTGCTAATCGGCATTACATTTTGAGATATAAAGCTGACTGCAAATAAATATACGGGTAAAAGCAGAAGTAAAAACACGGGTCTATATGCCTTTTTTGTAATTTGTTGGCCAAACGCAATAAACAAAAACGGAACAACGGGCAAAAAGTACCTTAATATATCCCTATGCGAAACAAAAAGTATAAAAAAGTAAAAAACTCCGGCAAAAGTTGCCAACTCAAATTCCTTCATTCTTATCAGTTTTAAAACTCCGACTGCACCAACCGCATATATAAACAATATTTCTTCTAACCAACTTGTACCAACCCAAGCAGAAGCATAATTAAAAATCTGAAAGGGGGGAAACCCCAAATGAATATTGTCCCCGGAATTAAAGTATGCCCAAAAGTCTCCCGTCCTAAAATAATAAAGTGAAAATACTGCGATCAGTGCTGTCGGGATAAGGAAAATCGGAAGCGTTTTAGGTAGGTTAAAGTTTTTTAGTATATTTTTAAGTGATAGCTTCTCCATCTTTAAGTTTGGAATTGTCAAATAAATAAAATAAGAAATAAAAAGTAAAATTCCGGCTGATTTAGTTAATTGTGCAATCATGCCCCAAATTCCCGAAGGCAAATAATTTTTATGTTTAAAGTAATAAACCGAAGCAATAATTGATGCCACAAAAAGCGGGTCTGCACTTCCCACAGTTCTAACAATCAACCAACGTGCCGGTAGTACCGAAAAAACAAATGTTAAAAAGTATGCGGAACTTTCATCAAAATAGTCGTCGGCAAGCTTTTTGAAAAAATAAATTGATATAAACGAAGAAACTAAGGTTACGGAAAGCATTGCATAAGGAAAATTGGTAACTAAGGAAAAAAGTCTGATCAAGGCGGGAAAGAGCGGAAAGTGAGCTGCATAATATTCAGAAGGTAGGGGGAATTGATAGTTGGCCTCGATCAACGGCTTGTCATAAAAGGTCTTAGAAACAACCATATATAAAGGGCCGTCAAAATTAGAGACTATTGAAGCCATTCCCATATCCGGAATAGGGATTCCCCAAACAGAGGGTAAACGCAAAAAAAACGGTAGCCACAAAAGTACAACGGGAAAAAGAGTAAAAATCCCAATCGCTACAAACTCCTTTATTCTTTTTGGCATACTTCTATGCCTAGCTTAACACATTCATAAGTAGTTTTTCTACAAAGCGGGATATATGCTAGACTTCGTATGTGAAGGAAAAAATTAAAGAAATATCGGTATTTTTACCTACTTTCAACGAAAGAGATAATATTTCCGATGTTGTCCTCAAAACAAAAACAGTTCTTTCCGGTGTGGCACAGACCTGGGAACTTATCGTTGTAAACGACGGTTCCAGCGACGGCACAAAAGAGGTTGTTTCCGGTTTATCAAAATCCGATAACCGTATAAAACTTATTAATCACGATCAAAATAAAGGCTACGGAGCATCGCTTCGCTCGGGTTTTTACGGCGCTAAATACTCCTGGATAGCTTTTATAGATTCCGACGGACAATTTGATTTTTCCGAAATAGATAAGTTCATAAGCAAGCAAAAAGAGACGGGTAGCGATATGGTAATCGGATACTATAAAAAAAGAAGAGTATCTCTTGCTAAAATTGTCACGAGCCGAATGTGGGAATTTGCCGTATGGGCCCTTTTCGGGTTAAAAGTTAAAGATATAGATTGCGGATTTAAGTTCGTTTCCAAAAAGGTTATAGACGGAATTGCCAAACTGGAAAGCGAAAGGGGAGCGTTTATATCCAGCGAACTTTTAATAAAAGCCAAAAAGTCTGGATTTAAAATAGTCGAAGTGCCTGTTACTCATTATCCCAGGACAAAAGGTGCGGGAACAGGAAGAAGGCTTAACGTTATAATTAAAAGCTTTATAGATCTTGCGAGACTTTACAAAAACTTAAGATGAAAAAAATATTTACAAATTTAAAAAAATGGAAACAGCAAAATCCTAAGGAATTTTGGATAATTACCATAATCTTGGTTCTGTCTGCGGTTTTCCGATTTTTTAAGATAGATCAATATATGACTTTTTTGGGAGACGAAGGTCGCGATGTCATTATTGTCAAAAGGCTCTTAACCGAAGCCCATCCACCTTTGATAGGTCCGGGTACTTCCATCGGAGGAATGTATTTAGGTCCGCTTTATTATTATATGATGGCACCTGCCCTACTTTTGGCGGGTTTTTCACCTATCGGCCCGGCCACAATGGTTGCCGTTTTGGGTGTAATTACGGTATTTTTTGTTTGGTATGTTGCGAGAGAATGGTTTGGTACCAAAGCGGCCGCAATTTCTGCGTTTCTTTACGCCATATCTCCGACTGTTATAATTTTTTCGCGATCTTCCTGGAACCCCAACATTATGCCTTTCTTTTCTTTGCTTTCGGTTTATTCAATTTGGAGAGTTTGGAAACATAACGAATATAAGTGGCTTATTGTTCTTGGGATAGCATTTGCCTTTGTAATGCAGTCTCACTATTTGGGACTTTTACTTGCTCCTACATTATTTATTTATTGGCTTATTTCATATTTAAAGAACAAAAAAGCGGGTATAGATAAAAAAATGTTCAAATATTCTTTGTTGGGATACGGTTTATTTTTACTCCTAATGAGTCCACTTTTGATTTTTGATTTAAGGCACGATTTTATGAACTCGAGAGCGATGTATCAATTTTTTACCGTAAGACAGACAACTGTTTCTGCAAAACCGTGGAGTGCGGTTCCAAAAGTTCCCGAAATATTTAAACAAATTAATACAAGTTTGGTGGGGGCAAAAAATAACCAACTTGCTTCTTTTTCTTCTTTGTTCATAGCGATAGGAATCTTATTTGTAATATTTAGAAAAGTTAAAAATAGGGAGCAGTATATTCTTTTGACATTGTGGTATCTTTTTGGCCTCATCGGGTTTGGCGTCTACAAACAATCCATCTATGATCATTATTTCGGTTTTGTGTTTGTAATTCCGTTTTTGTTTTTGGGTGGTTTTTTGAGTTCCTTACTAGACAAAAAAGGTTTTGTAAAATTTGCCTCTTTTTTGTTTTTGGCTTACTTGGTTTATATGAATCTTTTAGAAAACCCGCTTAGATTTTCTCCAAACAATCAATTGCAACGAAGTATAAATGTATCTCAAAAAGTTATCGACGAGTCGAGCGGAAACAAATTTAATCTGGCAGTGCTTGCCGAAAGAAATTACGAAGACGGGTATAGATACTTTTTAGAACTTAAGGGCGCAAAAGTCTTACATGCAGACAGATGGAACCAGGAAACTATATCAGATCAATTGTTTGTGATTTGCGAAATGGAAGAAAAAAAGTGCGACCCAACGCATTCTCCAAAAGCCGAGGTTGCAAATTTTGGCATGACTAAAATAGATAAGCAATGGAATGTTAACGGGGTTATAATATACCGTTTGTTGCATACAAAATGAATTACGCAAAATCAAAAACCGTACTCAAAGAAATAACTAAAGCAAAAAAGATTCTGATAAATTGTCACAGAAGCCCGGATCCCGACAGTTGTGGCGGCGCTTTGGCAATGAGGAGAGTGCTTTTGGATATGGATAAAGAAGTTAAAGTTATTTGTCCGGACCCGATTGGGGACGATTCTGAATTTCTTAAAAATTCGGTTTTTGTAGAACAAATAGACTATGAAAATTTCGATTTTTCGGAATACGATCTTTTCTTGATTCAAGATTCATCGGAGTGGAGCCAAGTTACTGGTTTTGGTAAAGGAGAAGTAAAGGGTATCAAAACAATCGTAATCGATCATCACTACACTAACTCTGGTTTTGGCGACATAAACTTATTAGACGGCGACAGGAGCTCAACATGCGAAGTTCTTTATAGAATTTTTTCCGATTGGAAGATAAGTATAAATTCCGAAGTTGCGGAAGACCTTTTGGCCGGTTTAATTTATGACACCTCCTCTCTCATGCACTCAAGTGCCGACGCAGAAACGGCAAAAACATATTCGCGGCTCATGGAGCTGGGGGCCGATAAAGACAAAATTATATTAAATATTTTTAGAAATATAAGTTTCGAAAATATAAAATTGATGGGAGAAATATTGAAAAATATGGATACGGATGAAGAAGCCGGATTTGTATATTCGGCCATACCTTACGAAACATTTTCCACATACGGAACAACTTCGGGTGTCAAAAGTATGGCGGCAACGCTTTATGCGTCTTCGGTTAGAAACACTAATTATGGAATGATTATGGTCGAAGAAAAGAAAAATAATCTAAGCATAAGCTTGCGTGCAAAAGAGGGTTACGATATTTCAAAAGTTGCCGAAGTTTTAGGTGGCGGCGGACATAAACAGGCTGGAGCTGTATTGATGAGAAATGTAAAATTCGACAATGCAGTTATGAAAGCACTCGAAGCTGCGCGTAAATATGTCAGGAAAGCTTAAAAGGTATCTAACTCCTTTCAACATTCTAATAGCGGTTGTTCTACTTATCGGGCTTTTGGTGAGGGTGTATCGGATAGACCAACTTTTAGGTTTTTATTACGACCAAGGTAGGGACGCCCTTGTTATTTGGGACCTAATTCATAAAGGTAAACTTTTTCTAATCGGACCCACCACCGGAATAGCGGGTATATTTAGAGGCCCCTGGTACTATTGGCTTATAACCCCATTTTACTTTTTGGGGAAGGGCGACCCTTTGTGGCCTTCGATATTTTTGTCGATTACAACAATGGCGGCGGTTTACCTGATGTATAAAATTGCATTGGAAATTGGCGGAAAGATGTCGGGATTTTTGGCCGCAATTATCGGCAGTCTTTCTTTATATATTGTCTATGCAAGCAGGTGGCTAAGTAACCCCACCCCAATGCTTTTGATAAGCATGGGTGTAATTTATTCGCTTTTTCAGATAATCAAAAAGAAAGAAAACTACTGGGTTCTTTTGGCTTTTCTAATGGGTATGTCTATGCAATTCGGGAGCAGCGGCGAAGTTTTTTATTTCCCGGCGGTTCTTATCATCATGTGGTGGAAAAAGCTTTGGCCAAAACCCAAGACATTACTGATTTCCATAGCTATCTTTTCTGTCAGTTTTTTGCCGCAGGTAGCATTTGATATTAAACACAACGGGATATTAAGAGAGAATGTCTATAAATTTATTTTTGGAGAGGGAAGTTTTAAAGCTTCGTTTTGGGAAACAGTAAAGTTGAGATTTCCTTTTTATCTTGAAGTTTTTGGATCAAAAGTTTTTCCCCAGACGCCTTTGTATCAAAAGCTGTTAATTTTAATTTCGGGATTATTAATATTTTCTAAAAGAAAAAAACTTTTTTCCGATTACAAGTTTCCTGTGGTTTTGATATTTATTCTTTCACCAATTGTCGGTATGCTTTTTTTCCAGGGTAATTTTGGCAATGTATATGACTATTATTTTACGGGTTATTATTTTATTTTTATCCTTTTAGTGTCTGTTCTTTTAGGGATTAATACAGGAACAGTGTTCGGAAAAATTATATTTGTTGCATTCATTTTTTTATTTTTAAACGATAACATTCCGCAAGTTAGAAATTACATAATATCCGGCGTAGACGGCCCGACGACTGTGGCTTACGGAAACCAAAAACAAGGAGTAGATTGGGTCTATCAAAAGGCGGCAGGCAGGCAGTTTAACATTGATGTTTATGTCCCTCCAGTGATACCTCATACATACGATTACCTTTTTAAATGGTACGGCCCAAAAAACTATAACTACAAACCTTTGGACGATAAGGTTGAACTTTTATATACTTTATATGAGGTAGATCCCGACCACCCCGAACGCTTGGATGCATGGCTAAAAAGACAAGAATCTATAGGAAAAGTGTTGGTTCAGGAAAAATTAGGAGGTGTAGTAGTTCAGGAAAGACTGCGTGCCAAAGATAAAAAATGAAACCTTATTTAAGTGTAATAATTCCCGCTTACAACGAAGAATATAATCTAAGAACGGGTGTTCTGGGGTCGGTCTACGACTATTTAAAAAAACAAAAATATTCTTGGGAAATTCTTTTTGTAAACGACGGCTCAACGGATAAAACTTTGCAAATAGCCGAGGACTTTGCAAAAGGACATCCAAAGTTTTTTGTAATAAACGAACCTCATAGGGGAAAAGGCGGTACCGTAATTTCCGGAGTTTTAAAAGCTAAAGGTGATGTGATAATTTTTACCGATACCGACCAGGCCACACCCATTGATCAGCTGGAGAAAATTCTTCCCAAATTCAAAGAAGGCTATAGTGTTGTAATCGGTTCAAGAACCGGTAGAGAGGGTGCCCCTATCATCAGAAAAGTAATGGCTTACGGTTTTTCCATATTAAGACTACTAGTCCTAAGGCTTCCGTTTAAAGATACTCAGTGCGGTTTCAAAGCTTTCTCTCAAAAAGCCGCCAAAGATATTTTTGGCAAACTTCAGATTTTTTCTAATAAAACACAAACTTCAGGGGCATCGGTAACGGCGGGTTTTGATTTGGAGGTTTTGTATATTGCCAGAAAACTGGGATTTAAGGTGGCGGAAGTTGCAGTGGATTGGCATCACAAAGAGGGAACAAAAGTTGACCCGCTTAAAGACTCCCTTGAAGGCCTCAAGGGCCTTTTAATGGTTAGATTTAATTCCTTGACGGGAAAATACGGACTTTAGTGGACTTGAGTGCTAGATTTGTATAATATATAGAAATCAATGAACAAAAAATATTTGTTGATTGGCATCATTGCCCTCCTTCTTTTAATCGGCGGTTATTTTGTATTTAAAAAATCATCTCCTACAAATTCTCCCGGAAACCAAAATTCTCAAGCGCCTAAATCACTTAAAGACTTATTTACGGCAGGTATTGCGCAAAAGTGTACTTTTTCTACCGGGGGTGATTCTTCCGCACAAGACGGAACAACTTACATTGCAAACGGCAAGCTAAGGGGTGATTTTGTCACCGACATAGACGGAAAAAGCACCCAGACACATATGATTGTTGTTTCCAACACAAGTTACATTTGGATGGATGGTCAGAATACGGGTTTCAAATCAACATTTAACCCTTCAGATTACGAGGCGGCAGAGTCCGGGGATTCCGGTAAAGATACAACAGCAGGACTTGACTTCAACAAGCAAGCCGACTACAAATGTAGTGCCTGGGTGGTTGATGACTCGCTTTTTACACCACCTGTAGATGTTAAATTCAGCGATTTTTCGGAACTCATGAAGCCGGCAGCGGTTACTCCGGGTGAGCCTTCTTCCGGTACGCAGTGTTCCGTTTGTGACTCACTCTCGGGTGAGGATAAGACGCAGTGTAGAACGGCACTTAGTTGTAAATAAATTCATGTTGACAGTAATACTTCTCATACTCGTAGTGTTTTGGTTTTTGGGCTACGGCCCTCTCACGGCACTAAAGATTCCGTTAATTATTCTGGGTAGGGTTAAAATAGATCTTTGGGAAATAATAATATTTCTTTTGATAATTTGGATAATAGATCTACTCCCGCAACCTTTGCGTGAAATTGCAATCGTACTTATGATTATTTGGTTGTTGTCTGTTTTTGGAATTATTGCAATCCCTATGTTTTCGAATGTAATAGTTATTGCGATCATCGTCGGTTTGGGGATTTATCTGCTTGGTTCAAGACACTGAGTTTCTCCTTGTGCTAAAATTTCTCAATGTTTAGTTTTCTAAAAAGTAAAAAGTATCTCCTGGCTTTTTCCTTTGTTTTTGCCTTGTTTTTTTTGCGTTTCTTTAATCTAAAATCACTCCCGGTCTTTGCGGATGAGGCTATCTATGTCAGGTGGGCGCAGGTTATGAAAGCAGAGGAAACGTTAAGGTTTTTGCCGCTTTCAGACGGTAAACAACCCTTTTATATGTGGGCGACAATCCCGGTTTTAAAAATCATCTCCGATCCTTTGGTTGCCGCAAGGTCGTTGTCGATACTTTGCGGCCTAATGTCTATGATCGGGGTTGGATATCTTTCACTTTTGTTGTTTAAATCCAAAAGAGCCTCGCTTGCTTCGGTTCTAATGTACTCACTGTCATCTTACACTTTCTTTTTTGACAGAATGGCACTTGCCGATTCTATGTTGGCAATGTTTGGTATTTGGACTTTTATTTTTTCATATCTATCAATAAAGACGGAAAGATTAGATTTTTCAATGTTGGCGGGGTTTGCTTTAGGGGGTGCATGGTTAACAAAATCTCCTGCTTTATTTTTTGCTTTAATGCTACCCGTCTTTTGGGTGTTCAGCTCATCCTTAAAAAAACTTCCTAAATCCGTTTTTTTTAGTTTGGTTACTTTAGCAATCGGATATTCGATGTATAACATATTAAGGCTCGGACCGAATTTCCACATGATCGCCTCCAGAAATTTGGATTATGTTTATCCTTTAAATCATCTTTTGACAAGTCCACAGGACCCTTTTAAAACTTTTTTTAAACAATATTTTGAATGGGTTTTTGCTATGGGCCCTTGGAGCCTTTTGTTGCTTTCTGTACTCGGTATCGTTACTGCTTTCAAAAAAAACTCTTTAGCTATTGGAGTTTTGTTAATTTGGATACTTTTTCCTGTTTTAGTTCAGTCGGAATTTGCAAAAGTTTTTACAGCAAGATATGTGCTCTCCTCTATACCGTTTTTAATTGTACTTGCATCAAGTGCTTTTGTTACGGATTTAAAAAATCAAAAACTTGTAGCTTACCTCATCCTTGCGACAGGAGGTGTTTTTAGTTTGGTTTTTAATTTGAAATTAATATTTAATCCCGCAACTGCAAATCTACCGTCCGGAGAAAGGTCCGGTTATCTGGAGGAATGGTCGGCCGGACAAGGTATATTCGAAGTGTCGCGTTTAATAAGAACAGAACAGCTTGCAAATCCGGAACAAAAGATAGTAGTAGGAACAGAAGGTTATTTTGGAACACTTCCCGACGGATTACAGATGTATCTTAACGACCTAAGACAAATCACCGTGATCGGTGTAGGCCTTAATTTAGTAGAAGTTCCCACCTCATTGGTTGAGTCTAAAAAATTCGGCAACAAAACATTTTTGGTTATCAATAACGAGCGTTTTAAAGGCGACCCCGACAAGCTTGGTCTAAAATTAATAAAAGCATATCCCAAAGCTACCCGCGCAAACGGAACACAACAATCACTTTTGTTTTTCGAGGTTATGCCTCAAAAATGATCGGCTAGATCTTTCTAGCCATTGATCCACCTATTTGCTATTATCAGATATGAGTTTTCTGAGAAAGATTACTAACTCCACGCACTTTTGGCCCCTCTTAATCGTTGTTGTCTTTGCCGTTTTGGCAGCCAGAACTCTTATTTTTCAGAGCGGTTATTTTAATATGCATGACGATCTTCAGATGATGAGACAGTTGGAAATGGAAAAGTGCTTTTTAGACGGCCAAATTCCGTGTAGATGGGTTCCCGACATGGGCTATGGTTACGGTTTTCCCTTGTTCAATTTTTACCCGCCTTTGCCTTATTTGATAGGTCAGGTTTTCCGAATAGTTAATGTTTCATTTATGGATACGGCAAAATATACTTTTGCGCTTTCATTTGTGGTTTCCGGTATCACAATGTATTTTTTGTCCAAAGATTTTTTTGGCAGATTGGGTGGTGTAATCTCTTCGGCTTTTTATATATGGGCACCTTATCATTCGGTTGATGTATATGTCAGAGGTGCAATGAACGAAGCGTGGGCCTTGAGTTGGTTTCCGCTGATTTTATGGACCGCCTACCGACTAATTCAAGAAAAGAAAAAACCATTTACTTGGATGTTAGGGCTTAGTTTTTCCTGGGTGGGGCTCCTTTTGTCACACAACTTAATGGTTATGATATTCACGCCAGTCTTTGCATGTTGGGTGCTTATGTTTTGGTTAAAAGATAAAAATTTAAAGAAAGTGTTCCAATTTCTATTTTCGGGTGTTTTGGCTCTTTTTTTAGCTGCATTTTTTACTTTACCTGCTATTTTGGAACAAAAATTTATTCACGTAGATACGCTTACCCAAGGTTACTACGAATATATTGCTCACTTTGCAACAATAGGACAGCTTTTAACCTCTCGTTTTTGGGGTTACGGGCCGTCTGTATGGATGGCAGGCGACGGTATGCCTTTTCAGATCGGTCAGGCTCACTGGATTCTATCCCTTATAATTTTGGGTCTTGCCCTACTCAGTTACTCAAAAGTTAAAAGCAAACCTTACTTTAAAATAATAGTCTTCGGTTTTGCTTTCGGATGGTTCGCGGCGTTTATGGCTCACCAAAATTCAACTTTTATATGGCAAAAAATACGGCCTTTGTCATTTGTTCAATTTCCTTGGAGATTCCTCACTTTAGTGATTTTAGGTATGTCGTTAGTTGCGGGTGGAATAGTCAAACTTATTCCTGAGTACACAAAAAAAGTTGTCGCCGGAATTTTACTATCCGTTCTTTTGATATTAAATTGGAATTACTTTTTGCCCCAAACCGGTAAAATGGGGCCTTTAACCGATACGGAAAAGTTTTCCGGTGCGGCATGGGATCTTCAAAGAACCGCAGGAATTTTTGACTATCTTCCTAAAACAGCAAAGGAGAATCCAAAAGACCCTCCAAATTCCGTAGCCGAATATTTTGAATCCAAAGGTGTAGTATCAAATCCCAAAGCGGGTACTAATTGGGCCAGTTTTGATACAACATCAAGTGAAGATGGTGTAGTAAGAATAAACTTGTTTGAGTTTCCCGATTGGAGAGTAACCATTGACGATAAAGTTGTTGCCGCCTATTTGGACAATCAGGAAAAATACGGCAGGATGTATCTCAATGTTCCAAAGGGAGATCATAAAATATATCTAAAACTTCAAAATACCGACATACGTACTTATTCAAATGTTTTATCGGTTGTAACTTGGGTTTTGGTTGTACCTCTTCTTTACAAGAAGCGAAATGAAATCAATAAAAAATTGGCTTAAAACTCATACTCGCGAAGTTGCATTATTTTTTCTACTTTTTGTCGGTTTTGTTGTAAGAATTTATTTGGTGGATAAGGTGGTTGTCGGGGATCTCATGAATTACGCCGAGTGGGGCGAACACTTGGTAAATAGGGGAGCTTACAACTTATATTTTACAAAAGATTGGTATTACTCCGTTCCTGTATACCCGCCTTTGTCTATTCTTACTTTTGCAGGGTCATATTGGCTAAACGAACATAGATATGTGTTGGCGGAACTTCATAATATTATTAAATTTCCTCCCGCATTTTTCATTATATATTTTTACAAATGGGGTTATATATTTCTACTAAAGTTTTTACCGATAATTTGCGACTTGTTAATTTCGGTTGTTATTTTAAGACTCTCACTTAAGTTGGGATCAGGTTTTAAAAGAGCTTTTGCAGTCTCGGCTTTTTACTTATTAAATCCGATTACAATTTTTATATCGGGTGCATGGGGTCAAACGGATAGCATTGTGGCACTTTTGGGAATACTCTCGTTTTTAAGTTTAGTAGATCGCAAATATCACATATCAATTCCTTTGATGTTTTTGGGGTTATATTTCAAACCCAGTTGGGCAATTCTCGGGATTTTTTATTCATTTATTCTTCTTAAATCAAAACCTGATTGGAAAAAGGTAATATTGGGACTTTTTGTCACAGTGATTATTTTTGTAATATCAACAAAACCTTTTTCGGACGGTAACGTGTTTGCCTACGGCTGGAAACTTTTTAGGGAGCGCTATCCGCTACCGATAGGAATTGACGGCAAAGCTTCAATTTCGGCATTTAATTTTCAGACAATATTTTTCAAATTGGATATAGATTATTCTCACGAAAAACTTATAGGAATAACTTCGGGTAACTTAGGACTTATTTCTTACATAATTCTAAATTTGGTTTCCTTTAACATCTACAATAAGTCCGGAAACAAGCTTTTTGGAATGCTTGCAGGCATATTCACAATTGGTTTTGGCAGCTTCCTGTTTATGGCAACAATGTTGGAAAGATATTTTTTCCCTGCCTTTATACCTTTGTTTGTTCTATTGGCTGTAAAACCGAAACTTGTTTGGAACTCGGTTGTTATTAATGTAATTCTGGCTCTTAACATTCTGTACTCCTTTTACAGAAGAGGGTCGGACGAAATCGGCCGGCCGTTTGTAAACAACAATTTTCTCGTTATACGCATACTCTCTGTAGTTCAAACTTTGGCGTTTTTAAACTTCGTAAAAAAGATCTCAACAGGCCGTTCTTAGCCTCTTTCTGTGCTACAATTTGAGAGTGATTGAGACCCAGGACCACCTGGACCCGACCGGCGAAATAACGATCGAAACAGTACGAGAGAGAACCGTAAAAGGAATTGTTGCTTTAACGGGTAGATATTTTGTTCTTTACCTTATAACCATTTTTGCTCAAGGTTTGTTGGGAGCTTTTTTAACAACAGCTCAGTTTGGTATTTTCGGTATAGTCTCGGCAATCATTAACTTTTTAGTTTATTTTTCGGATATCGGATTGGCTGCTTCGCTTATACAGAAAAGACAAAAATTAGAGGAAGACGATCTAGCCACAACATTCACCGTCCAGCAGATACTGGTGTTTGTTTTGGTTATCTCTCTCTTTTTACTTTCCCCGACTATTAAAAGGGTTTACGGTTTGGATCAGGCTTCTATTTATCTGCTTTACGCTTTGGGGGCTTCTTTTGTTATGTCTTCTTTAAAAACAATTCCCTCCGTGCTTTTGGAGAGGGGGTTAAGGTTCGAGATATTGGCCATAACAAATATCTTAGAAAATCTTATATATAACTTTATTCTGGTTTATTTAGCTTGGAAAGGTTTTGGGATAACTAGCTTTACATTTGCCGTACTGGCAAGGGGTGTTGTTGGTTTAGCAACTCTTTATCTTTTTAGACCTTGGAAACCCAAACTAAAAATCTCACGAAAATCGCTAGCGAATCTTCTTAGGTTTGGTATTCCTTATCAAATAAACACTTTTATTGCCGTTCTAAAAGATGACGGACTAACGATTGTTTTAGGAAAAGTATTGGGTGTTGATGCACTCGGGATTTTGGTTTGGGCCCAAAAATGGATTCAAATACCTTTGAGAGTCGTTTTGGACAATGTAACACGGGTAACATTCCCGGCTTTCTCAAGGTTGCAGGACGACAAAAAGAATCTGGAAAGAACAGTTACAAGATCAATATTTTTTATTACCTTTTTAGTGTTTCCGGCTGTTACTGGAATTGTTATTATTGCACCCGTGCTTTTTGATGCCATTCCTAAATATCATCAATGGATGCCGGCAGTTATTCCGATGATTTTATTATCTATAAACGTCATTATGGCTTCGGTTTCAACTCAGCTTACCAATCTACTCAACTCGATTGGAAAAATAAAAGTAACATCGGTGTTTATGGTTATGTGGACGGTGCTTACATGGGCACTTGTGCCATATTTAGCAATTAAATATGGAGTAAACGGGGCTTCTTTTGGGTATGCATTGGTAGGATTATCGTCGGTGGTCGTGATATTTATTACCAAAAAATTTGTTGATTTCTCATTATCGGAAAGCATTCTTAGACCGTTTTTGGCAAGCCTAGCAATGGCGGCGGTGCTTATTGTAATCAGAAACCTTGTACCCCACAATCTTACTAACCTTGGATTGTTGATTGCTGCGGGGGCAACTACATATATAATATCTATATTAATTTTAGTAGGACAAAGTTTAATAGAAGATGCAAAAAAAGGAATTAAATCACTCATTACTAAGTAGCATTTGCCCGATTTGCGGGAAGAAAGACCTGTCAAAATATTGGGCGATGCCCGGATACGCACTTATGACTTGCAACAGCTGCTCCATGGTATGGGACCCTTTCCCCCCCGATGACGAAAAGGGCCAATATGATAAGTCTTACTTCGAAAACGATAACCCTAAAGGTGGTTATACCAATTACTTCGAGGGCATGAAAATTAACAAGCGGACTTTTTACGACCGTCTGAATAAAATCGAAAAACGTTTTGGAAAAGGGAAACTTTTGGATGTAGGTTGTGCCTTGGGCGACTGTTTAACCGAAGCTGTTAAGTTGGGTTGGAAAGATCCTCAAGGCCTAGAAGTCTCATCGTTTGCTGTAGAAAAAGCCAGAAAGAAAGGGCTAAACGTAAGACGTGGGACATTAGACGATGTTACTTTTAAACCCGGAACTTTTGATGTAGTAACTTATCAGGATGTAATAGAACATGTTAAAAATCCTTTAGCGGAGCTTAAAAAGGTCAATAAAATTCTTAAAAAAGACGGTGTGGTATTTTTGGTTACGCCTGATGTTGGTGGTTTTTGGAAAAAACTCTTGGGATCTTTGTGGTATCACTATAAACCCCGTGAACACATAATGTATTTTTCCCAAAAAAGCATTGCTCTCGCACTAAAAAAATCGGGATACAAAAATATTGTTACAAAAAGAACATATCATGTTCTAAGTCTGGAGTATATTCTTAGCAGATTAAGATATTATCTTCCCAACTTTTTCGATTTTCTTCTAAAAATTTCAAAACTTCTGGGAGTTTCGGAAATGTCTTTTAAATCTTACACAGGTGAGATAGAGGCTTGGGGTCAAAAAGTATGAAAGATAGATCGGCTAAGTGGTTATTAATCCTTCTCGGAAGTTTTTCCTGGTGTCTAACAATGTTCAAAAGCGGGTTTCCCGGAAAGTACGGACTCGGTTTTTGGGGTGCAAACGGTCACGACGGAATATGGCATATAGCCCTTTCTTCAACTCTGGCTAAAAGTTCCTTCTCTATGCCCGTTTTCTCGGGAGAATTTATTAAAAATTATCATTTGGGTTTTGATTTTTTAATGGCAATAATACACAACTTAAGCGGCATATCTTTCCTTGATATATATTTTAGAGTTATTCCTTTGTTGCTATCAGTTCTTCTTGGACTTATTACATACAAATTTGTTTTTGAATGGTCGGGGAGTTCCAAGTCGGCTTTATGGTCACTTTTCTTTGTTTATTTCGGCGGCGGTTTTGCGTTTTTGCTGGGGAAAGGTGAGTCAACATTTTGGTCGCAACAGGCAATCTCAACACTTATTAATCCCCCGTTTGCGCTATCACTGCTCCTCATTATTTTGGGAATGATTCTTGTCAGAAAGGCGTATTTAAGGCCTAGCCTGGTTAATCTAGTATTACCCGTTTTGGTTTTTGGGACGCTGATAGAAGTTAAAGCTTATGCTGGCTTACTTTCTTTAGTAGCCCTTTTTGCAGCGGGAGGATATGCCTACATCAAAGATAAAAACAAAAGCCCTCTTTTGATTGCGTTGGGATCAATGCTTCTTAGCTTAATATTGTTAAAAATTGCGAACTTTGAATCTTCGGGTGTTTTTATTTGGCAACCGTTTTGGTTTTTAGAATCTATGTTGGGCCTATCCGACAGGTTAGATTGGCAACGGTTTTATTCGGCCGTCTCAACTTATAAATCCGGACATATTTTTATAAAGTTGATACCTGCTTATATTTTTGCATTTGCCATATTCCTGATAGGAAATATGGGCACTAGAGTAACAAGTTTGTTGTATCTTTTAAAAAATCTTAAAAAATTTTCCTGGGAACAAATTTTTATCTATACAATACTTTTTGCGGGAATTGCCATTCCAACATTGTTTGTGCAGTCAGGAACCCCTTGGAATTCTATACAGTTTTTTTATTACTCTTTATTCTTTTCGGCGATTCTGGCCGGTATTTCCATGCAGCACATAAAGCCAAAGTTTTTGTCTGTCTTGATTGTACTTTTAACTATTCCTACAACTTATCGGGAATTAAAAGTCGTCTATCTTCCACAGAGACCGCCCGCCGTGTTATCTTCGGCCGAACTCGATGCCTTAACTTTTCTAAAAAACCAACCTGAGGGAATCGTATTAACTTACCCATTTAGCGAAATTGAATCAAAAGAAGCGGAGAAATATCCACCAAGACCTCTCTATTTGTACACATCAACCGCATATGTTTCCGCGTTTTCGGAAAAAACAACATATCTAGAAGACACTATAAATTTAAATATCACAGGATTCGACTGGGTAAACCGCAAAAATAAACTAATGAGTTGGTATACCGAAAATAATCAGGACAAGGCAAGAAAATTTTTAACTGAAAATAATATTAAGTACATTTATTGGGTTAAACCCCAAAGGGCTCTACTTGGCGAAGGAAATTTGGGACTTTCAAACATCTTTGAAAACAAGACGGTTGTTGTCTACAAAGTCGATTAGCTTCAGATTTAATGCTACAATTTGGGAATGGCTGTGAAAATTTCGGTGGTAATAAATACAAGAAATGCGGAAAGCTTGCTTGCCGAGGCAATAACCTCCGTTAAAAAGATTGCAGACGAAGTTGTTGTTTGTGATATGGAATCGGAAGATGGAACCTTAGACATTGCCAAAAAACTGGGAGCAAAAATTTACAAACATAAAAAAGAGGGATATGTGGAACCTGCCCGTAATTTTGCCATAAATAAGGCGACAGGTGATTGGGTATTGATTCTCGATGCTGATGAAAAATTAACCCCTCAACTTTTATCGCTGCTTAAAGATAAAGCCTTAAATGGAGAAGCCGACTTTTACAGACTTCCCAGGAAAAATCTAATTTTCGGAAAATGGATGAAACATTCAAGGTGGTGGCCAGATTACAATATCAGGTTTTTCAGAAAAGGTTTTGTAACCTGGAACGAGGTTATTCACTCGGTTCCCATGACAACAGGAAAAGGAGAAGATATTTCGGACTCAGAAGAAAACGCAATTATTCACCAAAATTATCGAAACTTAGATGAATATCTGCAAAGATCAATCAGATACGCAAGCATAGAATCGGTTGAATTGATCAAAAACGGTTACGATTTTTCCTGGAAAGACCTTGTTACAAAGCCCGCCAACGAATTTTTTAGCAGATATTTTTTTGGTTTAGGTTATAAAGACGGTATTCATGGTCTTGCCGTCGGCCTTTTGCAGTCGTTTTCGGAACTTTTAATTTATCTTAAGGTTTGGGAAAACAAAAAGTTTATTGAAAACGAAGTCAGCTTAAGGGAGGTTAATCATGTAATTTCAAAAAATATAAAAGATCTTAAATACTGGCAGCATGAATCAAATTTTAAAGAAACGGGAAATATTATGGACTTCATAAAAAAGAAAATAAGATGAAAAAAAGAATTAAAGTATCAATAATCATTTTAACCTGGAATGCTTGCAAAATGACTTTGGAACAACTTAAAGATGCCTCCAAATTAGATACAAGCGGACTAGATGTCGAAATGATAATCGTTGATAACGGCTCGATAGATGAAACTCAAGAAAAACTTTCGGAATATAAAATGCCCAATATGTCGTATAAGTTTATAGAAACCGGTAAAAACCTCGGATTTGCGGGCGGAAATAATTTTGGTATAAAAGATGCCTTAGGCAGAGGATCAGATTATATGATCTTAATGAACAACGACCTAATTCTTTCTAAAAACATAATTAAGAGTTTGGTGGATTTAGCGGAGTCGGATGTAAACATAGGACTAATAGCTCCAAAGATGTATTTTGCAAAAGGATACGAATTCCATAAGAACAGATATAACCCAAAAGATTTAGGCAACGTAATCTGGTATGCCGGCGGAATCATTGACAGGGATAACGTTTACTCCGAACACAGGGGTGTAGACGAGGTGGATAAGGGTCAATACGACAAGATTCAAGAAACAGACTTCGCCAACGGTGCTTGTGTCCTGGTGTCCAGAAAACTAGTAGAAAAGATTGGAGTGATTGATGAAACATTCTTTTTGTATTGGGAGGATGCCGATTATTCGGAAAGT
The DNA here is from genome assembly GCA_964600575.1 of uncultured Gammaproteobacteria bacterium. Taxonomy (GTDB): domain Bacteria; phylum Patescibacteriota; class Microgenomatia; order UBA8517; family UBA8517; genus CAZRGC01. The sequence continues at coordinate 82,688 of CAZRJH010000003.1, forward strand.
GCCAGAATAGCAGGTTTTAAAGTTATTTATACTCCCGATACGTGGTTGTGGCACATGGTTTCTGCAAGCACGGGTAGTAGCGGTAGTCCTTCAAACGACTATTTTTTAACCAGGAATAGGCTAATATTCGGATTAAGATACTCACCCTTAAGGACTAAGTTTGCCTTGTTCCGCGATAGTATTAGGCTGCTTTTTACGGGAAGGCATTGGCAAAAATTGGGAGTTGTCGATTTTTACTTGGGCAACTGGGGCCCGGGTAGGTGGCTCAAAAGAAAAAAATGAGTAAAATTAGCGCAATCCTTCTTGTCGGAGGCGACTACAACGAGAAGTTATACAAAAAATGTTTGGAGTCCGTTACTTTTTGTGATGAGGTAATCAAAGTTCCCACTAAAGATATACCGGGAAGTTTTTCTGAGTGGCGCAATTGGGGTGCCGATAAAGCCAGGGGTGATTGGCTTTTGTATGTTGATATCGACGAGGAGGTTACTCCGGAGTTAAAAAAAGAAATATTGGACTCGGTGGAAAGTGATGAATTTTCGGCATACGCATTTCCCAGGAAAAATATACTTTTGGGCAAAAATTTAACCCGAGGAGGTTGGTATCCGGACTACGTTCTCCGTCTGATTAAAAAGGAAAAGTTGAAAGGTTGGAGCGGAAGGTTACATGAGCAGCCCAAAGTAGAAGGTAGTATTTCCCATCTTAAAAACACATTGACACATGTAAGTCATAGAAGTATTTCGGAAATGATTAAAAAAACCAATCAGTGGTCCCGGCCCGAAGCACAGCTGCTCTTTGAATCGGGGCATCCCCCCATGAATATTTTCCGTTTTTTTACGGCGGGTTTTAGGGAATTTTGGAAAAGAGGAATTATTTTGGGCGGCCTTTTAGACGGCACAATCGGCGCTGTCGAAGTTTTTTATCAGACTTTTAGTCGTCTTGTAACTTATACAAAACTTTGGGAAATGCAAATCAACAAAAAATGAGAGCTGCAATATTTAATCCTTACTTTGACACCTTGGGTGGTGGGGAGCGTTATACTGCCGAGGTTGCTCGTACGCTGTTAAAAAACGGCTACGAGGTAGATATAGAGTGGAACAACGAATCTTTGATCAAAAATATTATGCTTCGTTTTGGGATTAACATACAAGGAGCCAGAGTTGTCGCCGATATAGGAAGGGGAGATGGTTACGATTTAACTTTTTGGGTTTCCGACGGTAGCGTCCCTACGCTAAAATCAAGAAAAAACATTCTTCATTTCCAAGTTCCTTTTCAAAAAGTGTCCGGGTCAAGTCTGGTTAACAGAATGAAGATGTATCGAATCGATCATGTGGTATGTAACTCCTATTTTACAAAGGAGGTTATTGATAAAGAGTTTTCGGTTAAAAGCGTTGTGGTTTACCCCCCTGTAGAGGTCGATAAATTTTTATCAAAAAGAAAAGAAAACACAATATTGTATGTAGGCAGATTCTCAAAACTTAAACAGTCCAAAAGGCAGGATGTTCTGGTAGAAGCTTTTAAAGAATTATATGATTCGGGGCTTAGAGATTGGAAAATGGTTTTGGCGGGAGGGTCGGAGGTTGGAGATTCGGACTTTTCGGATTTTCTAAAAAAACAGTCCCAGGGATATCCGATACGCTTTGTTAAAAGCCCTAACTTTAAAGAAATTACAAATTTATTCGGAGTCTCCAAGATTTTTTGGTCTGCCTCGGGTTTTGGAGTGGAGGAGGGTGTAAGCCCCGATCTGGTTGAGCATTTTGGCATAACTGTAGTAGAGGCGATGGCAAGCGGAGGTGTTCCTTTTGTTTATAACGCAGGCGGTCACAAAGAAATAATAGACGAAGGAGTTAACGGTTTTTTGTGGAATACTACGGATGAATTAAAAAACAAAACACAAATATTTATAAAAGAAAACAAATTTAACTTGTTGTCCAAAGAAGCTAAAGCCAAAAGTGTTAAATTTTCCGCGGAAGAGTTCGAAAAGGCCTTTTTAGAGCTTGTTTAACTACTGGCGTTGTTGGGTTATACTGCAAACATGTCAAAAAAGTACAAAGTCTCAATTATTATTCCAAATTTGAACGGGGAAAAACTTATGGAAAAGAATCTGCCTTTTTTTATGAAAGCCTGGGCCAATAAAGAAAACTCAATCTTGGAAATGATAATAGTAGATGACGGAAGTTGGGATGGAAGTGTAAATTTTTTAAAAAACAATTATCCAAAAATTAGAGTAATTAAACACAAAACCAATAGAGGTTTTTCCGCGGCCGTAAACACTGGAGCCCGTGCTGCAAAGGGAGATTTATTACTACTTATCAATACTGATGTTATTCCTCAAGACAACTTTCTTGAAAGTGCCACCAAACTTTTCGATGATGCAAAGGTGTTTGCCGTTTCGCTTCATGAAAAAAATTACGGTCCGGCAAAAGGTAGTTTTTCGGAGGGTTACATTCAGTTGGCAATGGGTTTAGAAACAAAAGAAATTCAGCAAAGTTTTTATGTCAGCGGCGGGAGCGGTCTTTTTAGAAGGGAATATTGGATGGAGATGGGGGGTATGGATGAAAAACTTTTGTCACCGTTTTATTGGGAGGACATAGACATTTGTTATCGTGCATCCAAACGCGGTTATATTAATTTGTGGTCACCCGACGGCAAAGTAGTTCACAATCACGAATCTACAATTAGTAAGTTGTCAAAAACTTATGTTCAAAGAGTCAGAGAAAGAAATCAACTTCTCGTTATTTGGAAAAACATACACAGCATTAATTTGATGCGAAAACATGTAATGGGAGTCTTTAAAAGACTGGTATTGCACCCGGGCTATATCCGGATAGTGATATTTGCACTTACTCGTCTCCCTGCCGCACTAAAGGCAAGGAAAAAGGAAATTAAAGAAAGCAAACTCTCAGATGAGCTAATATTATCAAGGTTCAACTAAATGACATTTGATTTATCAATTGTAATAGTAAATTTAAACACCAAAGATCTCACTTTGGGTTGCCTCGAATCAATCAAAAAATATTCCAGCGAAGCAAAAATTGAGGTACTTCTAACAGACAACGGGTCAAACGACGGTTCCGTTTCGGCATTCCAACAACTTAAAAAACAAGATTTCTGGAGAGAGAGACTAACTTTAATTTTAAACGACAGTAATACGGGTTACGCAAAAGCAAACAATCAGGGTTATAAAAAAGCAAAAGGAAAATATATTTTTCTTTTAAATAACGACACTGTTCTTCATAAAAACGCTCTCAAAAATTTACTGAAGTTTGCCGAAAAAACCGAGGACGCAGGTGTTGTGGGGTCAAGACTTTTGAATATCGACGGCTCGCTTCAGATGTCTTGTTATCATTTTCCAACTTTATCTAATGCCATAAAAGAATATTGGTTTGGTAAAAAAGGGCTCTTTGAGAAGTTTGCCCCCCAAGGGAACAGGCCTGTTTCTGTAGATTCGGTCGTAGGTGCTGCATTTTTGATAACACCAAAAGCTCAAAAACTTGTAGGCATGCTCGATGAGAGATATTTCGCATATTTCGAGGATATCGATTACTGCAGGCAAACTTGGAAAAAAGGACTTAGAGTTTACTATTTACCCAACTCCGTAATTACTCATTATCACGGGGCCACTTTTAAAAAGTTAGCAAACGAAGCCGAACGATGGAAGAAGCTGATTCCTTCCAGTAAGGTTTATCACGGGTTTTTTATGCACTATATTATTAACTCTGTTTTGTGGGTGGGGCAAAAATGGCAAAAAGTTATATCTAAATTCTCTCCATAAATATATATTCCTCGCTTCCGTCTTTTCGTTTGATCTTTTCGGTAACTTTAGCAGGCAGGCCTGCTTTTATCTGGCTGTCGTATGCGCAATTGTACGAAACTATTACGAGCAATTTTTTGTCGGAATATTTTGTAAACGCATATTCAGACGGGCATTTATCTTCGGTAAAAACAATGTTTTGCCAAACTCTTTCGTTGGTGGTTTTTTTATATGTTGATTTATTAAACAATCCCGGCTCTAGTTTGTTGAAAAACGCGTACCAAGGATAGGGGCTGTCGGGAAAATTTGTAACAACTATTTTGTCATAAGCATCTTTCTTTTCATTTACTTTTTGAACCAAGTCCATCATTCCGGAATTTCTAAATGTAGGGCTATCTACAAACAGATTCTTGTAAAAAGGTTTGTGATAAAAAGAGTGGCTGTAATACATATGCAAAAAATAAACCAGAAAAACAGCAGTTACAGTAAATAATGAAAAAAATACCCACCCTCTTATTTTTTTGTTCAGATTTGTCAAAAAAATTAAACCTTGGGCCTCAATCATTACCAAAAAAGCGGTCATGATAAAGGCCCTGTGTAGATTTGGCGAGTCCTCTGCTGTAATAGCTGCCGGTATGGGGGAGAGTAACAAAAATAGCAAAGGCAAAAATGAATTTTTACCTTTTGCTATCTGAGCTAACCCTAAAATTAAAAGTAAAATTTCGGCGTAATTAAGAAGTCCTACTCCGGGTGTTGCGTATCTATAGGGTCTGGCATCATAGCCTATTAAAAAACCGGAACTAAAATAATTTCCGTAAGACATTGCAACCGCCTTTAAATAAACTGTAACCTTGTTGTCAAAAACTTTAGATGTTAATTTTGGATTTGCGTTTTCATCCCGAATTCTCTGTAATTCATACGCGGAGTCAATGCTTTTAAGTACAGATACCTGGCTTAATCTGGAAAATCCTCCCGAGGTAGAACTAAAAAATGCCGTAATAACAAACACCAAAACTGCAGTAATAATAAATCTTTTAATTAAACCTTTTTTAACAAGTATCTTGTAAAAAAACAAAATGAAACTTACATAAAAAAACGGAGCCAAAAGTCTCATTGAGTGGTAGAACATGTTTGCCACAAAAATCGAAAACACCGAAAATATTAGATATCTGATTTTTGTCTTTTCCAAAGACAAGAGTAATAAATACATAGACAAGACTCCAAAAAAAAGTGATATAGCCGCCTCGCTAGTTGCACGGGAAACTTCGATATGCCATGCTGACACCGCCATAAATATTGCGGCAAAATTACCCGGTGTTAAACCTAATATTTTTCTATTTTTCTTTTCCAGTTTGTCTAAAAACAGTGAAACTATAATTACGGTTAATGCACCAAAAAAAGCAGACATAAACCTTGTTGCAAAAATAGTGTTTCCAAATAACAAAACAGAAGGGATCGCTGCTAAAAAAATTCCGGTAGGACGATAATCTCCGAATGAGTCGTAATAAAGCCCCGGCTTTTGGTTGTGGTCGTCTAAACCGCTTTTGATTATAGAGTAAGCGTTCCAGCCGACTTTGGCTTCATCAACATGGAAACCCCACGGGAAATCGGATAGGTAAGCAAGTCTTAAAAGTAGGGCAAAAATAAATATCCAAAATAAGGGTTTTTTGAGTATTTTTTTAATATTCACTTTTTGCAGGTTTGATTTAGCAAGTGGAGTATACAGGAAGGTCTAAAATGATACAATTCTAATTATGTCGGGCAAGATTAAGAAATATTTTTTAGTCATCATTCTCTTGCTGGCGTCTTTTTTAAGATTTAATAATCTTTCTTCAAATCCCCCTTCTATGTTTGGTGACGAACTCGACCTGGGATATCATGCTTATTCAATTTTAAAAACAGGACGGGATTATCAGGGGAACTTTGCTCCTATCAACTTTCATTCGCTGGCGGAATGGCGAACCCCGTTGTATCTTTACTCTGCGGTTCCAAGTGTTTTTATCTTTGGCATATCAGCATTGGGTGTAAGGTTGCCCGCGGCTATTTTTGGAGTCCTTGGAGTGTGGGCTATATATCTTCTTTGTAAAAAGTTATTCGATTCCAAAAACGCTGGGATGATTGCCGCCTTTCTCTTAGCCGTTTCTCCTTGGCATATTCAGTATTCCAGAGCAGGTTTCGAAGTAACGGAAATGCTTTTTTTCCTTACAATCGGAGTATATTTTTATCTAAAGTCGTTCGATAACTCTAAGTATTTATGGTTGTCTGTTTTGTTTTTGGTTACAACCGCATGGGTTTATTCCACAGCCAAACTTTTTACCCCATTTTTTATTTTGTTTCTGTTTGTCATCAATCATAAGGATATACTCAAATTTCCCAAAAACGATTTATTTAAAACTTTGATCGTCGGTGCGGTTGTCGGTCTACCGCTCGTTTACGGAATATTTTTCGGGGGAGGGTCTCAGCGATTTAATTATATTAGTGTTTTTGCAGACCCCACAACCGAACCGGAAATAGGCAGCTCAAGAAGCATAGACTCTTTTGCTAGGGGAGAAACAGGGCTTGCCTTAAAACCCAAATTAATCGATAGGGTAATTCACAATAAATTTACATACTGGAGTAGTCAGATAATCACGAATTATTTCAAATCTTTTTCGACCCAATTCTTGTTTATAAAAGGCGACCCAAACCCCAGGCAGTCAGTTGGAGTGGGTGAGCTGTACAAGATAGAAATACTATCCCTAATTTTAGGTATAGTATTTTTCCTAACATCAAAGATTAACGGCAAATTAAAAATATTATTATTATTTTGGTTGACGCTTTCACCATTACCCGCGGCTTTAACCAAAGACGGGGGTGATCATGCTACAAGGCTGATACTTATGCTTATTCCACTTACGGCACTTTCGGCTTATGGATGGTTCTCTTTGTATTCCAACCTTTCAGGTGTTTTCAAAATAATTTTCGTACCTGTTTTGATAGTTGCCTATATTTTTAGCTTTTTCTTATATCTACATGAATATTTTGTTCATTATCCGTACTCGAGTGAAAGATGGTGGCATTATGGTTGGGGGCAGGCTCTAGCAGAAGTTAAAAAGATAGATTCAAATTATGACAAGGTAATTATTTCTATGGCAGGCGAACCAGCTTGGATATTTTTTGCCGCATATTACCAATACGACCCTGTTAAATGGCAGAACGACTATCCAATAGGAAAAGATGTTGAGTTAAAAGGTTTCGGCAATGTCTCCCATATAAATAAATATTATTTTGGAAGTCCTCAGAGTGATGTGCAAATCTACGGACTTTCAAAAGTGATAGACGGTAAAACAATTTACCTGGCCAACGCTAAAGAAGTGGGTGAGAACTTAATAATAAATCCCGACAAAACCCCTTCGGGCCTCCGTTTGATAAAAGCAATTCCGTTTTTAACGGGTGAGCCGGCTTTCTACCTTTTTGACATAAAAAATTGAAATTATATGCCATCAATAATGTAATTTTTCGTTGCCTCGCAACGTAAAAGATTAAATAGTCTTTCTTTTACTCATTACCGCCTCCCATTCCGGATTAGTTTTAACAATTCTGTAAGCGACCGTTCCGTCGGGGTATCTTATTTCTTTTATTAATTCTAGTTTATGAACTTTTATTTGATCCAAAGATATACCCAGCTCATCGGCGACCAAATACTCATCTTTGGTTAGGTCGGTCTTCCATTCAATTGGCCTTGTAACAAAACGACCTATGTGTTTTTGGGTGTTTCGTTTTAAATTCGTATAATATTCCGAATTTTCTACCTCAAAATTTTCTTTTTGATAAAGTTCGGGCGGATATTTTAAATAGAAAGCAATTTGTAAGTCGGGGTCGCTTCTGGCGTTATCAACAACTACGGGCAAATCGTCTTTGATTTCCGAGATCGTTTTTACTACCTCCTGCCAACCCCAGTCCCAATATCTGGCCCTATAAAATTCGTTCAGAATAATTACCGAGCTGTAAAGTTTGAATAACGATAAAACAAAAAGTCCGGCCAAAATAGAGCAAAAAAATATTTTTTGTAAGTTATTTTTAGTTAGTTTATAAACACCCAATATGCCGTAAGCAATAATAATTAATTGGGGAACAACCAAAGGAAGTGCTCTAATTGTAGTATAAGGGTCGCGTGTTACGGCCGCTGGTATCGGGGAAACAAATAGTACTAAAAGTACTAAAAATTTAAAATCTGATGCTTTCTCTCTGATAATTCTCCAAAGCCCGTAAATATAAAAAGGAAACTGCCACAAAAAGAATGTAGAAAGCTCAGGGAAAGAACTTCTCGGGCCGTAATCTCCAAGAACAAACATAAATCTAGGTGACAAATAAGAAAAATATAAACCCAAAAACTCCCTTGTAGACAAAAACCAGGAGCCGTTCACAAGCGGCCCTAATACCCCTTTATAAAAATCCAGAAATCCGTCCGGCATCTGTCTGGAATGCGAAAAAATATTTAACCCGCTTGCTCTGGCCAAAAAACCCGGTGTCCCCATAACGTTAATTGTCGGAAGACTAACTACAAATCCTATTAGCAGACCCCATACAAAATAAACAACTCTGTCTTTGTTAAGAATTATTTTTTTGTATCTTATTAAAAGTAAAAGCATAGTAAGTGGAGTGATTATTCTTTGAGAGTGGTAAGCCGGGATAGCTATTGCAAATAAAAACGCGGACAACAGAAGAAATTTTGGTTTTTCCAGGCTTTTGTAAAAAGTTAAGATTCCGCTTAAATAAAAAAACAATGCGACATTGCACTCAAAGTTGGTCCTCCCAAAAAGTATATGCCACGGAGATATTGCTAAAAGAAAAATACTAATAAGGGATAGCCCTACCGATCCCGTGAGTCTTTTTATTAACAAATAAAGGATGGGGAGGGTGGCTATGCTAAAAATAAAAGACGGAAGTCTTACTGTAAATGGGCTGAGTCCAAATACGGGTATCAATGGGGTAATTAAATATATGTAAACTGGAGTTTTAAAGTCGGTTAAAGATCTAAAAACTACAGGGAGTTCTTTACCAAATTCATCTTTCCCCGTTTTTAATATTGAATAAGCACTGTAACCCTGGCCAGCCTCGTCAACATAAAAGCCTTTAGGGGCATCTCCAAGCATAAATAACCGGGTTAGTACGGCAAGCGCAAGTGCGCAAACAATTAACAAGTGCTTAGAATAAGTTTTCAACATAGCTTCTTAAAAATTCCGGGATTGAAAAGATAATAAGAACATAGGCAAACATTTTGTATAACTTGTTGTTAAGAACCTCTAGTGTATTTATGCCGTGATAGATAATAAGGCTTATGGGCAGATAAAGGATAAAATCGTTTCGATCAAAATTTTTCAAAATCATTAGGCAGATTATCGAAGATGTAAATAAAGTAAGAGTAAAGTTTTTTTGGCGAAAATTTTTAAGATAGTAAACGCCTATAAAAAAGAACACAAGTGAAACAAACGGGTATTTGTACAAATTTTGATTATCTACACTGATCGGTCTGGGGTGCAAGGCAAAAAAGTAATTGTTTGGATCGGTCAATGTAAAAAAGTTACCGACTGCTTTATCGTAGTAAATCTTACCTTTGTTTTGAAACACTCTAGCCAGTAGCGGGTTTGGATACAAATGTATATTTCTTATCACCAATTGCTGGGCTTCGTAGTCTTTTGTAAAAATTGTTTGTCCAAAAAAAGGTTTAAAAAAAGCGACAAATATGGCTAAACTTATAAATAACGGAAGTAATAATTTTAAAGATCTTAGCCTTAAAATTTCTATGCAGAAATAAATAACTGGAATCAATGTTAACTTTGGGGAAAATAAACCTATCAAAAGCAAAGGCAGATAATAATAGTCTGATTTTTTGAGATGGAGGACATAAGAAATTCCTGTCAAAACCAAAGGGACTGTATAGTTGAGAAAATCACCCGGGGTGTTGTTTAAATACAAATTAAGCGGCCATAGTCCAAAGACGGCAATAAGAATAATCTTTTTGAGCATATATGGCTTGATGATACAATCATATAGGAAAATAATGAAGATTTTAGGTTTAAATTCGGAAAAAACAGTTCTGATACTGATACTTTTGCTTGCCTTTGTCGTCAGATTTTTTTCTTTAACTAAATTTCCGGTCGGTTTTAATGCAGACGAGGCCTCTTTTGGTTACGATGCTCACTCGATAATTCGCACCGGTAGAGATCAGTGGGGATCTGTGCCGGTGGTCTTAAAGTCCTTCGGAGATTACAAGTCTCCTGTCTATGCATACATAATCGCTCCTTTTGTTTTTGTGGGCGGATTAAATAGTTTTGCTGTCAGGCTCCCTAATGTAATTGTGGGAACATTGGCCGTATTTATTTTATATCTATTATTTAGAGAACTTTTTCCCGACAAAAAAAAGGAAGCGATTGTTTCAGCATTTCTTTTGGCCCTAAGCCCTTGGTCTGTGATGATGAGTAGGGGAGCATTTGAAGCCAATCTTGTTACGCTTTTTATCCCCTTAGGTATATACCTTTTTCTTAAATCTCAAAAAAACACCAAATATGCCCTTTACTCATTTTTTATCTTCGGTTTAAGTCTTTTTACTTACCACTCCGCAAAAATTACTACCCCGCTTACTATTTTGTTCTTGGTAGTAATTTACTTTAAAGATGTTTCCAAAAATCTAAAACATTACATTTTACCTGTCTTTGTTTTTTCTTTGTTTGTTTTAGCCATGCTCTACACTCTTAAGATTGGAGGAGGGGCCAGAATTTCGGAAAGAAGTATTACAAGAGGTGCTTTGGAAGAGGGTGCAAAAGCTAAGATTGAATTAATCCAAAACGGCGTCAATCCAAACATCGCCAGATTTTTCCATAATAAATATCAAGTAGTTTTTTCCAGATTCACCTCTAACTATTTACAATATTTTTCATATAAATTTTACTTGTCTAAAGGAGCCGGTGAATCTTACTACGGTATGAGACCCGGTATAGGTGTCCTTAGTCTGGTGGAGTTTATACTTTTTGTTTCTTCTTTAGTGTATTTTTACAAATTTGGCATCAAGGGAGGGGTGCTTTTTGTATTTCTCTGGCTATTAATCTCACCTCTCCCCGCCGCTTTGTCCACGGGTGTCGGGTATTCCGGTCATAGAGCCGAAACAATGATCCCCGTCCTACAAATTGTACAAGGGCTGGGACTAGCAGGTATTGCAAGCTTACTAAAAAAGACAAAAGTAAACTATGTTTCCGGGTTATATCTGGCGGTCTTTTTATCTAGTCTTGTTTTCTTTTCGATCTTCTGGAAAAGTTACACAACCAATATTCCTTCGTCTTCGTTTAAAGAAATGCTATACGGTAATTTAGAGGTCTTTGATTGGCTTAACAACAATAAAGGAGACAAACAGGTATTCGTGAGTCGTAGCCTTAGCGAACCGCAAATATTTATCGGATTTTTGGGAATGGAACCTACGATATATCAAAACTATTCAAAAAGTTGGGATTTAAAGTCGGCGAATGTGATGTGGGTAGATCAGCTCCCAGAATATGGCATCGAAAATTATAAAATAAAATCTATCGATTGGAAAAATGATACCAAGAACAAGAATATAATGATTGTAGCTAAAGCAGACGAGTTTCCCAAAGATGTTTTGCCCGATAAAATTTTTAGCTATCCCGACGGAACGGCCAATGTTTTTGTTAAAAAGTATTGAACACCCATATGTTAAAGGTGATTAAAGAATTTAAATACAAGCACATTATTTTGCTTCTAATCCTTAGTATTTTCACTTTTTGGAGAATGCTTAAGCCGGGTATGTACTCCACCCAGGATTTCCATTTATTTAGACTTTACGAGTTTGATAAATGTGTAAAAAGTCTAGAAATACCTTGCAGATGGGCACCCGATGCTGGCCTTGGTTACGGTCAGCCGATTTTTAACTACTACGGTCAGTTTGCATACGCTTTAGGTGAAATATTCAATTTGGCTGGTTTTGGAACAATTAATTCTATGAAATTACTTTTTATTCTTTCTTTAGCAGGCTCCGCTATTTTTATGTTTTACTTAGCCAAAAGAGTTTGGAAAAACGATATGGTTGCCTTACTTTCCTCTGTTTTATATCTTTTTGCCCCGTATCGATCGGTGGATGTTTGGGTTAGGGGAGCGCTTCCGGAATCATTTGCATTTGTATTTTACCCGCTGATTTTTTTGACGATTTTTAACTACTTCGAAACAAAAAAGAATCTGCATTTGTACTATTTTAGCCTTACACTTTTTTTGTTAATCATCACTCACAATTTGTCTGTCATTCTGTTTTTGCCGGCTTTAATAATGTGGAGTTTGGTTATCGCATTAAGAAAGGGTTATAAAAAGTCCGACATTTTAAGGCTGTGCACAGCCTCTTTGCTTTCTTTGCTGTTGTCATCTTTTTATTTGTTACCCTTAGTTTTTGAATCTAGATTTGTCAATTTAGCCTCTACTACACAAGGGTATTTTGACTTTCATAACCATTTTGCCACACTTAAACAACTATTCTTATCTAATTATTGGGGTTACGGGGCTTCTAATTGGGGTGACGGCGACGGTTTAAGTATGGCCGTTGGATATTTTCAGTGGATTTTGCCTTTGATTCTGATTCCTTTGGCTTTATTTAATAATAAATTTGTAAAAGCCGGTAAAGATAAATATTTATTTTTTTCTTTGGTGGCCACAGGAATATTTTATTTATTGTTGACACATAATAAATCAACTTTTATTTGGGAAAAACTTCCATTTATGGCGTTTATACAATTTCCCTGGAGATTTCTGGGTCCTGCAATCTTTTGTCTTTCCCTGGCGGTTGGTGTTGTAGGAAATATCTTTTCTAAGAAAACCTATTTGATTTTGGCTATCGTGCCGGTTGTTGTGGCTGTCAATTTCGGTTTTTTTAGAGAAGATATTTGGTATAAAGTTAAAGATAGTCATTATACGACTGGAGAAGAATGGATACGCCAACGGTCGGCATCCATAGGGGATTATCTGCCTGTAGGTGCGGCCCTTCCGCTAAACCCACCCGAGGCTTTTATGGGTAATTTTAGATATGAAGAAATGAAGTCGAACTACTATCTTTACAATATAGAAATCCAAGGCGGAGACTCGGGGAGTGTTACTCTCCCGGTCACTTATTTTCCGGGTTGGACAGGTAAAATTAACGGTAGTGCTGTCGGTGTAAATCCCGATAAGGAAACAGGCAACATTAGCCTTAATCTCCCAAAAGGGCTAAATAAAGTAGAGCTGTTTTTTACGAACACTCCCGTAAGATGGATTGGCAACTTTATGTCTTTGTTTGCTTTTGTTTATCTCGGCTCAGTACTCTGGAAAGAAAAATATGGAAATAAAAATAGTTAAATACTTGTTTTTGGTTATTTTAATCGGGACGTGTTTACGATTTGCCTATTTAACATATGTTCCTGCTTCTTTGAATTGGGACGAAGTTAGTCACGGTTATAATGCATACTCTTTGCTTAAAACAGGAAAAGATCAATGGGGTCAACCTTGGCCGATATTTAACTTTAGAGCCTACGGCGACTACCCTACTGTACTTAACTTATATCTGACAATACCCTTTATATACTTGTTGGGATTAACCGATTTTGCCGTAAGAGCGCCTCATGCGATATTAGGGATACTTACTATACTTATGGCTTATTTTGCAGGAATCGGTCTAACTAAAAGGAGGAGTGTTGGGCTTGTAAGCGCATTTTTGGTTGCTTTTGGTCCCTGGTACATTTTTACTTCCAGATTTGTTCTTCAATCAAATCTTTCAGTTTTTCTTATAGCTTCAGCATTGGCGGCCTTTTTTAACAGAGATAAGCATAAGTATTTATTGCCACTTTCGTTTTTTCTTATTTTTTTGACGCTTTTTTCGTATCACACAACCAGAATATTTTCTCCGCTTGTAGTTTTGGCTTACATGGCAGTATATTCCAACGAAATATTAGATAGAGTTAGACAAAAAAAACTAATGTTTGCTTCGACAGTTGGAACAATCCTGGTATTTTTTATAACGGCCGGATACATATTGGGAACAAGTGATGCAAAAGCCAGAGGTTCGGTGCTTTTTATACTTGACCAGGGAGCGGTGAACAAAATTGAGAGCCTCCGAAACTCATCAAAATTTTCTCCTTTGGTAACAAAACTAATTTACAACAGACCGGTCTATTTTGTCGAGAGATTTGCTCAGAATTATGCAACTTATTTTTCTCCAGGGTTTTTATTTTTTAGCGGAGGGACACAATACCAGTTTAGCCTTCCAGGCCACGGTCTAATCCTTCTAGTCAACCTGCCGTTTTTTTACTACGGTTTATATTTGTTAATCAGAAAAGCGTTTGATAATAAAGATTTTCTGATGGTGCTTTTAATGATTATTCTTTATCCGATACCGGCAAGTCTAACTAATGAGTCTTTTGCGGTTTTGCGTGCAACCACCTTACTTCCACTGTCAGAAATAGTAATCGCCTTGGCAATATTTACCTTTTATCAAAAGTTACCGATAAAAATTAAACCTTACTTTGCGACTACTTACCTGGTTATAGTTTACTTCTTGTTGGAAGGTTTTTTGTTAAATTATTTTACTTCGTATCGAACAAATTATTCTTGGAGCTGGCAGTATGGTTATTCAGAGGTGTCGGAGTATGTTAAATCCAACTACGATAAATATGACAAGATAGTGGTAACAAAAAAATACGGCGAGCCGCATGAATTTTTGCTGTTTAATCTAAAATGGGATCCGGATAGGTACCAAAATGACAAAACAGCTATCAGGTTCTTTCAGTCGGGGTGGTATTGGGTGGACAGCTTCGACAAATTCTACTTTGTTAACGATTGGCAGGTTGTAGACGAGTCTAAGGCAAATAAACATTTTATTTTAGAAAGCAAAAACATAGTTGAGTGCATAGATGTTAAGTGTCTTTTGGTAACATCACCCGACAACGCCCCTTCAGGCTGGAGTAAAATAAAAGATATTAAATTCTTGGACGGTAAAACCGCCTTTAGTTTTTATGACAACAGTCGCTATGGCAATAAGAGCAAATAAATATATTCTCGCAGTTATTGTACTTTTTGCAGCAGTATTTCGTTTGTGGAACTTGGGGTCCATCCCCCCCGGGCTAACACCGGACGAAGCCGCACTCGGTTACAACGCATACTCAATATTGCAAACAGGCAATGATGAGTATGGTGAAGTACTCCCTTTAATATTTAAGTCATTTGGAGACTATAAACCGGGTTTTTATGTATATACGGCCATACCTTTTGTCGCGATCTTGGGTTTATCCGAGTTCTCGGTTAGGTTGCCTTCTGTTGTTGCGGGTTTATTTACGGTTATTTCGATTTATCTAATTCTTAAAATTCTCTTTAAAAACGAACAAATAGGATTAGCAGGAGCATTTGCTGCAGCGGTTAATCCTTGGTTGATTTATTTTTCCAGAGGAGCTTGGGAGGCAAATTTATCTTTGGCGTTTACTCTTTTAGGAATTTTATTCTTTCTTAAATCATTGGAAAAAGAAAAGAGTTTGCTCATAAGTGCCGCTTTTTTTGGTTTAACACTTATCACATACCAAGGGGCTAAAATCTCGACTTTGATTGTTGTTCTTATTCTTGCGGTTCTTTATAAATCAGAAATTTTAAAATTCAGAAAAGTAAATATCTTCTTATCACTTTTGATAGGTATTGTTTTTCTTATACCCGTTATATTCACTTTTTTAAACGGGCAAACATTTAGATTAAATATTTACAGTATATTTTCTTACAGAAGACCTGACACTGAGATTCAAAACATCAAAAATCAGGAGTTGTCTAATACGGAACTTAACTTTTTAGTATTTCACACGGAAAAAGTTAATTATGTTAGGGCTATTTTGGGTAGATATTTTAACAATTTTTCGGGTAGGTTTTTGTTTTTTGACGGTGATTGGGCAAATCCTGTTTCTACGCCGCCCTACCAGGGAGTACTACTCCTTTCGGATTTAATTTTATTACCTATCGGTTTTTACTTTTTACTAAAAAGCAAGGAAAATAAATCCAAGAACTTCATTTTTTTGTGGTTACTTATGGCTCCGATATCGGTGGCTCTTTCCAGAGACGAACTTAATGCGGTTAGAGATCTAAATTTAGCCGTTCCTCTTGTTGTGGTGTCGTCCTTTGGTGTTTACGGTTTACTTTCGAACAAAATAAAAAAAGTAAACCTATTTGGTGCTGTTTTGTGTGTTTTATCTATAGGGAGTGCTTTCTTATATTTTGCGGACGCTTATTACATTCACACACCGGCTCATAATTCTCAATATTTTAGATATGGATATAAACAGGTTTTTGAGTTTGTAGAGCCTATCAGAGAAAAGTATAGCAAAGTAGTTTTTGAACAATCATTCAACCAACCTTATATTTATTACTTGTTTTATGGCTCTAAAGACCCCGGCATTTATCAGACCCAAGAAAAACTATCAGATAGCGAGTTTAAGGGGGATGTGGGGTATATCACATCTCTTGATAATATAAGTTTCGAACGATTGGATTGGCAGGTCATTAAAAATAGCCATAATGTGTTAGTCGTTGCAGCACACACATCCGTTCCGCCCGAAGTTTTTGCCTACAAGGATAAATATGTTTTGCTAAATCAAATAAAATATCTTAACGGAAGAGATGTGGCTTTCGACATTTTCGAAATAAAATGAAAAAAATATCTTTTGAATTAAAAGTTTTGACTTTAGTCTTAGCTTTGGCGTTCATTCTGCGCTTTTTTAACTTGTCAAATTATCCCGCATTTAACGCCGACGAAGCGGCGATCGGCTACAACGCTTATTCATTAATACTTACCGGATTAGATGAACACGGACATACCTGGCCAGTCCATTTCCAGTCTTTTAATGATTGGAAACCTGGTATGTATTTCTACCTTGTTATTCCTTTTGTTAAATTATTGGGGTTAAACGAACTTGCGGTCAGAATCCCGAACGCGGCTCTGGGAGTACTAACAGTTTATTTTGTGTATTTATTGTCTAATTTAATTTTTGACGCAAGAAAAATAAATTTAGGCAAATATACAGTTGAAATAGGGTTTGTGTCATCTTTGTTTCTTGCAATATCTCCTTGGCATATTCACTTTTCAAGGGGTGGTTGGGAAGTTGGTACTGCTACTTTTTTTATGACTTCTGGTTTTTATTATTTCCTCCGATCGGTAAAAAATAATCTTTCGTTAAAACCAATGCTTGTTTCAGTGTTTTTGCTGGTTATGTCGTTTTACACATATCATGCAGCAAGAGTTATTGTTCCCCTGCTTACAGTCGTAGGTATTTTGATATACAAAAACGATATTTTTTCAAAAATAAATATTAAAAATATTGTTTATGTTATTCTGTTCGGATTTGTCCTTATTCTCCCTTTAACAAAAGATTTAATATCGGGCGATGCCTTGTCCAGAGCAGCGGGGGTGGGTCTTTTTGCCGACAAAGGACCCATCAACAGAATTAACGAGCAGCGCGGAGAACATCAAAATGTTTCGGGGATCTTTACTAGGGTAGAACATAACAAAGCTGTAAATTATGCCTTGGCTTTTCTGCGAAACTGGTCAATGCATTATCAGGGGGAATTTTTGTTTATGACGGGGGACGGCATTCAAAGAAACAAGGTACCCGAAACAGGACAAATGTATCTTGCGGATATTGTTTTTCTGGCATTGGGTTTGATATTGCTAACCACTTTGCTTAAGAAAGAGACAGTGTTTTTGCTTTCGTGGCTTATCATTGCTCCAGTAGCCGCCGCCCTCACTTTTCAGGCGCCACATGCACTTAGAGCAGAAAATATGGTTATTCCATTGGTTTTAATTAGCTCCTTGGGCTTTTTTAGTTTGTTAGAAAAGAAAAACAGATATTTTATTATCCTGACTTCAATTTTTCTTGTGTGGTGTTTTGTCAGATATTTGCATATGTATTATATTCACATGAGTAAAGACTTTCCTTATTCTTCTCAATATGGGCTAAAGGAATTATCGGAATATATAATTACAAATCAAGATAAATATAAAGACATAGTGGTTACGGATAGATATGATCAGCCTTATATTCTTTTTCTTTTTTATTCAAAATATACTCCAAAGCTTTTTCAATTCAAACATTCGCTTAGTTCGAGAGATGACTTTGGCTTTTCTACCGTAAGAGATTTTGATAAATATCACTTTGTAAGTATCGATTTTGAGTCGATTAAAAATAACTACCCGCAAAGCTTGATAGTCGGTACAAAGGATGAAATTCCTAAAGAGGCAAATGTTATTAAGAAAATCTACGGTACAAACGGTTTTGAATATTTTAATTTAGTAGCAAACTAACAATGAAAAAACTGTCGGTAGTTTTGGCAACAAGAAACGAAGAGCAAAATATAGCCCGATGCCTTGGCGCAATAGCGAATATTGCGGACGAAATAATAATCGTAGACGAACATTCAACAGACAAAACCAGAGAGATTGCTAAAAAATACGGCGCAAAAGTCTTTTTGGAGGAACACCACGACATATTTCACATAACAAAGCAAAAGGCTTTAGATAAAGCGTCGGGTGAGTGGGTTCTACAATTAGATGCGGATGAGGTGGTGACACCGGAGCTTGCAGCAGAAATTAAAAAAATAATCTCGGCAGAAGCTTCTACTCTCGCATCTCTGGAAATATCAGACAACAAAAAAGCAAGGCTTTTTAAGAAGCACCAGGAATCTGTTTTTAAAAGAGACGGCACTGCAAGTAACACTGATGGAGAAGTAAACGGTTTTTTTATTGCTAGGGAAAACATATTTTTAGGTAAACCCTTAATACATGCAGGTGTTTATCCCGATGGGGTTGTAAGGCTGGTTAGAAACGGTTATGCGAGTTTTCCGCAAAAAAGCGTACATGAACAAATATCAGTCAAGGGTCAGATAAAATGGCTGGAAAACGACTTGGAACATTATGATTCACCGACCTTTTTTAGATATATCGAAAGAGCAAATCGCTATACGGATCTAACCGCCGCGGAAATGCAAAAGATTAATGTTTCCAAAAACACCTTTAGTTTTATTAAGTACGCAATTTTTAAGCCTATACAAATTTTTGCCAGTCTTTACTTGTTTCATAGAGGTTTTTTGGATGGACCGCCCGGATTTATTTGGTCTGTTTTTTCGGGTTTACATTTTCCTTTAGCTTACTTTAAATATATTACGAACGAAACTTAGAGCAATAAATGCCAAATATCGATAAATATAAAATTGCAGTTGACGGAGGTCCCCTTAAAAGTGGAGACTCGATTCGAGGGATTGGTGTTTACACATCCGAACTTACTAAAAAGCTAGGAATAAACACCGTTGATGTTTTTTTGGAAGACCTTTCAAGATATCAAATAGTCCACTTTACTAGATTTAACCCTTTTTTTAGAGCTTTTCCGTCAAAAAAACCGCAAGGGGTTAAGTTTGTACTTACTTTATACGACTTAATACCTTTAATTTACCCTGAAATATATAAACCGGGCCTTAAAGGATCTATGAATTGGCAGATTAACAAATACAATATCGTTAGAAATTGCGATGCAGTAATAACAATTTCCGAAACTTCTAAAAAGGATATCTGTAGGTTCACGGGAGTGGATCCAAATAAAGTTTTTGTCACTCATCTTGCCCCTAGATCAATTTTTAAAAAGATGAAAATAGACGATACCACCAAAAGCCATATCCTTAAGAAATACGGATTGCCTGATAAGTTTGTTCTCTATGTTGGGGATGTCAACTTTAACAAGAATATTCCGACTTTGGTTTCGGCATGTAATAAATACGGCGTTAAATTGGCGATAGCGGGAAAGCAGGTAAAAGAAATAGAAAATATGGATTTAAATCACCCCGAGCTTGCACATCTTAAAAACATCGCTTGGAAAGATGTTGCACGCTTGGGTTTTGTCGAAGACTCCGAGTTAAGCCTTCTATACAATCTGGCCTATGCTTACATTCAACCTTCTCTCTACGAAGGTTTTGGCCTTCCGGTCTTGGAAGCAATGGCCTGCGGCTGCCCTGTCGTCTCAAGCCGAACCCAAACGCTGGTAGAAATTTCCGGCGACACTTGTTTGTACGCGGACCCGGATAGCGTAGAAGAATTTGCAAAATGCCTTAAAGCCTTGGAAGTCAAACAAACGAGAGATAAAGTTGTTAAACAACAAAGTTCCTGGCTAACTAAATTTAATTGGCAAAAAACGGCGGCAGACACACTTAATGTATATGAAAAACTTCTTAGATAAGTTCGTTTTGTCAAAAATACTTTATTGGTTTATTTTTTTGCTTGTTATCCTTTTGTTTTCGGTTAATTTTGTAAAGCCGCAAAGAATTTTGTTAGGCGGCGGTTATGATAATTACATCAAAAACCCGTACTTGTTTGCTTTTGGCAACTTTGACGGCGAACATTATGCCTCTATCGCTAAAAGGGGTTATGTTTTGGGAGAGCGTGCTTTTTTCCCACTGTATCCCGGAATTTTGTATATTTCTTCTAAAGTGTTTGGATCCGTCGATGCCTCGGTGTATTTTTCGGGGATTGTTGTCTCTTTGGTAAGTTTCTGTATTGGCCTAATCGGTCTTTATAGATTAGTTAAAGAAGAGTTTGATGTCGGTATCGCAAAGCTTGTTGTTGTTTTGACTCTAGTCTTTCCCACATCTTTCTTTTTTGCCTCTGTTTACACGGAAGGTTTGTTTTTTGCGCTTTTGGTCTGGTCTTTTTACTTTGCGCGAAAAGGACAATTCATAAAAGCGTCAATTGTTGCCGCCTTTTTAACGGCAACCAGGTTCGTGGGGGTAATAATTATTCCTATAATAATCTGGGAGTGGTACCAAAAGTATTCAAACAAGAAACAAAAAACTCTTCCATGGTTTTTGGTTTTACCACCTCTTGGCCTTTTGGTTTACATGGTCTATTTAAACAACTCCGTAGGAGACCCTTTTGCTTTTTATAACAACATGTCTATATTCGGGGAACAAAGGTCATCTCACCCAATACTTCTTCCTCAAGTTATATACAGATATATTTTTAAAATTTTACCTTCTATAAATTTAAATTATTTTCCGGTGTTGTTTGTAACATTCCTTGAGTTTTTTATTGGCATAGGCTATTTATTTTTGACGGTATTTTCATTTTTTAAGTTGCCATTTTCTTATTCCGTACTTCTCGCGGCGGGGTATGTTATTCCTACTTTATCGGGTAGCTTTTCTTCTATGCCGAGGTATGTTTTGGTGCTTTTCCCCGCCTATATAATGACGGCGGTATGGCTTAGGAGCAATAAGAAATTGACTTTTGCTTTTATATCTATATGCACTATACTTCTAATAATTTCCTTCACTCTTTTTAGTAGGGGGTATTGGATTTCCTAGCTCATATGTCTAATAAATTTTGGAGTGATAAAAAAGTTTTAGTTACAGGGGGCAACGGCTTTTTGGGAACAAAACTGGTTAAAAAACTTAAGGACCTGGGGGTTAAAAAAGTTATTGTTCCGGGTTTTAAAGATTTTGATCTAAGACAATATGACAACTGTCTAAAAGTTTCCAAAGGGGTTGATGTTGTCATACATTTGGCGGCAAATGTCGGTGGCATAGGCTATAACAGAGAGTTTCCCGGGACGCTTTTTGACGATAATATTTTAATGGGCACTCACATGATGATGGCTTCAAGAATAAACAAAGTTAAAAAGTATGTAGCATTAGGCACTATTTGTGCATATCCAAAATTTACAAAAGTCCCATTCAAGGAAGAATATCTTTGGGACGGATACCCCGAAGAAACAAATGCCCCTTACGGGCTGGCGAAAAAGATGCAACTGGTTCAAGCCCAAGCATATCGTCAACAATACGGATTTAATGCTATTTTTCTGCTTCCTGTTAACTTGTACGGCCCGGGAGATAACTTTAGCCCAAAGTCATCTCATGTAATCCCCGCCCTTATCAAAAAGTTTGTTGAAGCTGAAAAAGATAATAAAAAAGAGGTTGAGATATGGGGAACAGGTCGGGCTTCCAGAGAGTTTTTATATGTGGACGACGCTGCGGAGGCCATAATATTGGCTGCAGAAAAATATAACAAAGCCGATCCTGTTAATCTTGGTTCAGGTTTCGAAATAACAATAAAAGAGCTTGCTCAAAAGATTAAACGAATGACCGGTTTTGAGGGTAAGCTTATTTGGGATAAGACGAAACCTGACGGTCAACCAAGAAGAATGTTGGATGTGTCAAAGGCAAAAAAAGAATTTGGATTTTTAGCTAAAACCGGATTTGAAGATGGTCTTGAGGAAACAATTTCCTGGTATCTTCAAAAGAATAAATGACAAAGACTGTGGTAATTGTCCCGTTTTATAACGAATCAAAGTCAATTGAGGGTGTTTTGCGAGGCATAGTGAAGTTGGGATACAAGGTGGTTGCTGTAGATGACGGCTCAAAAGACGGCGGCTTGACCGAGAAAATAAAAAATGTAACCCAATTACGACACAAAGTGAACTTGGGCAAAGGGGCTGCAATGAAGACTGGTGTTAAATGGGCTACGGATAACGGATATGACTTCTTTATTTTTATGGACGCTGACGATCAGCACGATCCGGAGGATCTTAAAAACTTTTACAAACAAATTAGTTCCGGTAGGTACGATATAATTTTCGGATCTAGGAACATGAACTTCGCTGTACCTTTGGTTCGTTTTTTTGGAAATAAACTAGCTTCAGCTGTAATATCTCTTCTTTTCGGTATTTACGTATCGGATGGTTTGTGCGGTTTCAGAGCTTTAACAAAAAAGGCGTTTCAAAAAATCGAATGGGAATCAACGGGATACGGGGTAGAGTTGGAAATGGTAATCAGAACCGGTAAAAACAAGCTTCGCTATAAGGAAGTACCGGTGAAAACTAAGTACCTCGACTCAGTCAAAGGCGTAACTGTCCTTGATGCTTTTGGAATTTTTTGGGAAGTTATTAAATGGAAAATAACTATCTGACTTTAGCTATGATAGTGTAGAATATGCGTAGTTCTGTATATGATAATAGGAATACAAATAATAGGCATACTTTTCAGTTTTTCGATGGTTTATTTTGCCGTTCTCCACTACAAACGCTCAGAAATATCTAAAACCGAAATATTCACATGGCTTTTGATATGGTCGTTTGCGATAGTTGTTATTATATTCCCCGAAATATTAAGAGGTTTCTCGAACGCATTTTTGGTAACCAGGGTTTTCGACCTTATGGTTATCGGCGGATTTGTCGTAAGTTTATCCTTAGTTGCAACTTCTTACGTTAAAACAAAAAAATTGGAAAAGAAAATTGAAGATTGGGTTAGAAAAGACGCTCTCAGTTCTAGGAAAAAGTGAAATCGATTATGCCCAACCCTAAGATTTCGATCGTAATACCTTCACTTAATAAAGGGGAATATATAAAAAGGACACTAGATTCAATCTTTTCGCAAAGTTACAAAAATTTCGAGGTTATAGTAATGGATGGTGGGTCAACAGATCAAACTCTCAAAATACTTAAAAAATTCACATCAAAATACCCCAACAAGATATCTGTTGAGTCAAAAAAAGACGAAGGACAAGCTGCGGCAGTGAATTCAGGCATTAAAAAAAGCAGTGGCGATGTTGTCGCCTATATAAATGCTGACGATTATTATTTGGGAGAGGTTTTTTCTAAGATTGCTAAAGTCTATAAAGCGGCTGTAAATTGGTATGTCGGTGATGGTGTTGTGGTTAGTCAAGAAGGAGTGGAAATCTTTAAATTTGTAAGCTTTTACAAAAAGATACTCAAAAAGATTAATAGTTACAAACTATTACTTGTAGTAAATTACATTGTTCAGCCTTCCGTTTTTCTATCAAGACGAGCATACGACGAATTTGGTCCTTTCAGCGGAAGTAAAAAATTCATAACCGAATACGAGATGTGGCTAAAGCTGGGAAAGATCGGTATGCCTAATTTGATCGATGAAGATGTTTCAGCATTTAGGATGTATCCTCAGACAATAACAGGATCAAGTTCGGCTATATTACTACAAGAAGACGAGAGAATAGTAAAAAAGTATACAAAAAATAAGATCTATATTTTCTTGCACAGACTCAATAATTTAGCAAGGAAAATTGTTCAATCTTTGTAGATGAAAAATTTTTTTAATAAAAACAAATTTTTAATATTCATCTGCCTTTTGGGCTTCGTGTTATATTTTCCGTCACTTTTTGGATTTTACACTAACGATGATTTCTATCACCTAAAGTTGGCAAACGCAAAAACTGTAGGAGATTTTTTTAACTTCTTTAATCTTTTTAAAAGCGCCGGAGGACAGCTCTTGTATAGGCCGCTGACCACCCATGTCTTTTATTTCCTAGGCTGGTCTTTATTTGACCTAAACCCGTTGTGGCTTCACGTTGTTTCGTTTGTTATGTATTTTTTTACAATTTTTATTGTTCAAAGGATTTCTTTTGAAATCACACAAGACAACAAGAGGTCGATTTTGGTAGCATTCCTTTACGGTGTTTCGGCAAGCCATTTTGGCCATTTATATTATTTGGCAACAGAAATTATTTTGGCGGTTTTTTTCTTTCCTGCCGTTTATTTTTTTATTAGGTATATAAAAAGCGGGAAGATTCTTTTCTACTTTTATACATTTGTATTCTTTGTGTTTGGGTTAATGGCTAAGGAAAACTCAATTGTTTTGCTTGGAGTATATCCGTTGTCTTTCGCTTTATTAAAATACAAAAAAATCTCGGTTGTTGATGCAAAATTATTTGTAAAGATTTATATTCCGTTTATTTTGATTTCAATGGTTTATTTATATTTACATTTTTCAAAATACGGTGTTGTAAGTGGAGACACTTATTCATTTAACTTTTCACCTTTAAGAGCTGTCAATACCATTGCTTGGTATCTTTTTTGGTCATTCAACATTCCGGAAATGTTTTTGGATTTTATTGGTCCGGGTTTAAAAGTTAATCAAAACCTAACTCTGTTCTGGGGAGGATATGTCTATCCAATTGTCACACTGTTTATCTCACAGATTGTTATTCTTTCTGTGATTTTTTACAGAAGGATAAAAAATATTACCAATAATGTAACCATTTATTTGTTTTCTGTTGTCTGGTTTGTTTTTACCCTAGCTCCAATATTGTTTCTACCGGAACATAAGTTTAGTTTTTATTTAACTCTACCGCTTTTTGGGGTGGCATTGTTTATTTCGGAAGTTATTTATAAACAAAATAAAAAGATGATAGTGCTATTCTTGTTGCTGTGGGTTTTCACATCAGTTTTGACGCTCAAGCTAACGTTTGTGACCAACTGGATAACCCAAGGCCAAGCTATTTCTAAAAGGGTTGATTTATTTTTTAAGGAAAATTCTCAAAAATTCATAAATAAACAAATATATTTTATAGATACGGATAAAGATGACAGCTTGCCTTGGTCTCCAACCGAAACTGTCAAGACGGCACTTTCGGATAAAAACTATTTCGACGTGTTTCACCCGGATATTTCTGAGAATATACATTATTGGGGATACGAAACCTTACCTGAAGAAAAAGATATTTATGTAATCAACTCCAGAATTTTTCTGGGTTATTGAATCAAATAAGATGTCGAAAATTGCAGAACATTTTGACAATATTGCCAAAGATTATGACAGTTACAAGAAAAATAATAGTTTTTACTATTCAAACCTTAAGAATCTTTTGGCAAGATTAATACCAAAAAATTCAAAAGTTATGGAAATAGGTTGTGGAACGGGTGATATCTTAGCTCATCTTGAACCAAAAAGTGGTTATGGAGTCGACATCAGTCGTAATATGGTTAGGCTTGCCAAAAGCAAATACAAGCAATTAGATAACTTAACATTCTCAACAACATACCCTGACGGACTTTATGATTACGTTTTTATGGCCGACGTTGTGGAGCATTTAGATAATCCATTGCGCGTGTTTGAAGCAGCGTATAAACATCTGAGAAAGAAAGGCATTTTTGTGATTACTATGGCAAATCCGATATGGGAGCCGCTTTTAATGTTTTGGGAAAAAATGGGTTGGAAAATGCCCGAAGGCTATCACAAGCGTCTTGGTTACAAAGAAATAGTGAAGATGGTGAGAACGACCGGAAAATACAAAACTCGACATATTTACGAACTACTTATTCCTGTCAACATATTTTTCCTCACAAAATTTGTTAACAAATTTTTATTCAAATATTTTGAAAGATTTTCTTTTATAGAGTGTCTGATTTTCACCAAACTTTAAACTCCAAAAAAGCTCTAAATACCATTTTTATGAGTAGTAAACCGTGGTAAAACCTGTTTATGTTCGTTGAACCGTAAATGCGCTCTTTGTATCTAACTGGAACCTCCACAATTTTCAGTCTTCGCTTTACTGCAGTAAATATTAAAGCAAAATCGCCAAATGGGTCAGTTTCAAGATACTTTAAGTAGTCTTTCTTATATTTTATAAAATCTTTTCTGAATAATGCCTTAGTGCCGCATAAAGTATCCTTAAATCTGGTTTCAAAAATTCGACTGAATATTTTCCCAAAAAACATATTTGCGATTTTATTCAAAGTCCGCATGGCATCGACCTCCATGGGATATACAAGTCTGCACCCGTTTGCAAATTCGGCCTTTCCAGAAGCCAATAAGTTATAAAATTTCACTAAATCTTTTGAGCTAACAGTCATGTCAGCATCGTAGATTATTAATATATCTCCCGTTGCTTTTTCAAAACCCAGCCTAACGGCGTCAGACTTGCCGACACCCTTTTGTATATAGGCTTTTACATTTCGATATTTTTTTACAATTTTTTGGATTTCTTTCCAGGTTCCGTCACTTGAGTGGCCCTCTACAAATATTATCTCTTGTTTTCTTCCGAACTTGGGAATACTTTTGATAATCTTGGGGATATTTCCAGCCTCGTTTTTTGCAGGAATAATAATTGTGGAGGTTAGCTTTTTAATTGTCGGTTGGTTTATAGGTTCAGCGGTTGTAAGATAAGTTGTTCCAAAAAACACTCTTTTTGTATTTGTAACCTTGTATCCTGATAAAAAAAGCATATTTTCCACGTCATCGGGGTCTGCCCAGTTTCTTAAATTTTTATTTTTCCTGATTCTGGCAAAATCGGCCAATTTAAAAAAAATTTCCAATAAATGGTTTGGATATATAACAAGTATTTTGGACTTGTTTCCGTTTCTGGAAGATCTCACTTTGGTGAAAAAACTTTGTATATCATGAGCGTTGGAAACGGTATCGACAAAAACTTTACCTTCAAATTTGCGAGACTCCAAATCGATGCCTTTGTGATATGCTTGCCTTGGTTTGTTGGTTATAATGCGATAGAATTCGAGCAACTTGTTTTTTTGCATTGGTTAACACGATATTATAATCGAAGAGGTTAAAATCACAATTAATTTATGAAAAAAATTTCTAAAGCTGTTTATTTGCTTTTCCCTTTTTTCTCGGTATTGTCCTTGGCTGCGCTTTTTATAGAAAGCGTAACTTATTCTGGTTTTTTTGCTAAATATGTTTTGTTGGATGCAAAGCTGATAATGATTTTTGACATAGCTTTGGGTCTCTTCTTGGTTATGGGTAAAAATGGTTTCGATGTTCAAAAATCCAGTGTATACAACGGTTTACACAGCCTTGTTTTTCATCTTAGTTACTTGTTCTCACCAGTTCTAGTCCTTTTTTATTACTTGATGGTCTCTGTTGAGACTACAAACTATCCAAATTTTGTTTTCTCAAGCTACCATATTATCCCTGACAATTTTATGTATTTGGTTTTTTTGGATGTATACCTGGTGGTACTTGGTGTTTTGGTCGAAAAACCTCATTTGAAGGCACTTTTACCTAAGTTTTATAACTCAATTAATGACGACCGCGAGGACAAACTGATAAACTCTTCAAGAGTATTGCTTGGTCTCCAATCTTTGATTGTAATATTTGTTTTAAGTAATTTTGCCAAAACATCGCGTGAAATTCTAAAAAGTAATATTTTTATTTTTCATAATTTGAATTATTCATATGACCAAAAAATGACTTCAAGTTGGAACGATTTTTACAGGTTCATGTTTTTAGTTAAAAAAGTAACCCCCGAAAACTCAGTAATAGCGATACCGCCTTCCGTGAGACCTTGGTTATCTGAGGGAAATAGCGTTTTGGTCCGGTATTTTCTCTATCCTAGAAAGTTGATCTCGCCGGATGAACCAAAAACACAAAATCTAACCCCTCAATATTATTTATTGGCAAAAGGGTTGTGGAAGGCAAGCAACCCCGAAGATTACGGCTGGCCAAAAATTAGAATTGATTCAGAAGAGATTTTCTATTTTGATTTAGCATCGGGTAAAGTAGTCGCTAAGAAATCGGGTTATAATCCGGAAGACCTAGCTAATAAGGATGCTTGGGGTGTAATAAAAACTAAATAACCAATGTTTACCTCATTTATAACTATATTCATTTTTGCACTGATAACTTTGTTTGGTTATTTTGTTGTCAACATAATCCAGGGGCGTAATTTACAGTTTTTAGAAAAGTTAGCATTGGGTTTTCTTGTTGGTATCGGTTTTCATACGCTTGTACTATTTATCTTAAACATATTTGGATACAAGTTTTCTCCTGGCAACGCCTTTTTTGTTTTGACCATGGAAGTGGTGTTTGCAATATTTTTGAATTTATTAAGTTCGAAGTTTAGAGTTAACGGAAATAAAAAGAATACTAAATTAGACGACAAACTCGATTTGTTAGAAAAGCTTGGTTTCTCTTTGCTTGCGATCCTTTTTATGTCTTCGTTAGCTCACAACCTTTATTGGCCCATCGCCGACTGGGACGCACTTACGTTGTATGATTTTCGGGCGAGGGTGTTTGCAGAAACAGGATTCATGGATCAAGTATTATCGATTCATAGGTATTATTTGGGGTATCCGTTGTTTACCTCGATAACTCACACCGTTGTATATTTATATGGTTCCACAAACGCTCATTTTGTTTATTCACTTTTCTACGGCTCTTTCATCCTTCTATTTTTTAAAAGGCTTTCTGTTGTTGTTCAAAGAAAAAAAGCACTATTCTTTGCATTGGCTTTGGCGCTGACGGGTGAAATATATTCTCATTCCACATTGGCATACACAAATTTGCCATACACCATTTATTATTCGTTAGGTTTAATTTATCTTTTTTCTTGGCTTAGAACTAAATCGATTGGCGATCTAATAACTTCGGCCTTGTTAGTGGGGCTTAGCAGTTGGGTAAGAAGCTCGGAGCCATTTTGGGTCGCTCCCGTTATAGTGGTGGCATTGGTAACTTTCGTTGAACGTAGTTGGGGTAAGGGTTTATTTTATGCATTGGCTGTGTTGGGTTTCAAAGCTCCGTGGAACGCTTTTCTGAGAAGCTTTTATCCCGACACGACATCTTCTTGGGTTGTGCAGCAAAAGGTTGA
The DNA here is from genome assembly GCA_964600575.1 of uncultured Gammaproteobacteria bacterium. Taxonomy (GTDB): domain Bacteria; phylum Patescibacteriota; class Microgenomatia; order UBA8517; family UBA8517; genus CAZRGC01. The sequence continues at coordinate 111,871 of CAZRJH010000003.1, forward strand.
TTTATATTTATTATTTTACAGGTTTATTGAGGTCGCCACTTATGTTGCTAAAAATGTTATCAAAAAAGAAATGCTGCTGTATGCCATGTTTGCTCTAAGTTTGTTTTTGATAAAGAAGAAAGAAAAATCTACAAAAATATTTGCCAGTATTATTATTTTAAACATGTTAATAGTTTTTGGTGGAATATATGTATATAGCTTCGTCTATGCTAAATGGGTTTTGGTAGGGGACTCTGTTTCTAGAATGTCGATGATTTTTATACCTTTAGTTATTTTCTTTCTTGCACTTTTTTTCAACGATGAAAACCCTGCTAAGGCCAGGTCTAAAAAGAAATGACAAACATACTTTTTGTGGGTTTTGGATTATCGAAATCAAGGCACGAAGCCGTTTCTAAAAACACGATTTCTTTAATAAAAATTTTAGGCACCAGCTCTAAAGCAAGTATTTACAACATCGGTTATTCTAGAGGAAAGAAGTCGGGTATCTTAACAATGTTCGCGGCCGTTTTAAACTATAAAAAAATTAGGTCTGACATTGTCAAAATCTCAAAGAGGAGGAAGATTACGCACTTATACGATACATTTGTGATGCCGGGGGCTTCGCTCATATTTACACTTCCGCTTAAGCATGAACTACCAAATATCTCTTTTATAAAAGAGATTCATAATAACTACGGGTTTTCCAAGAGTCGCGAACCGGAAAGTCTTATAAGGTTTTTTTTAAATACAAGATGGCAGCTAAAGAAAATAATAAGCGGTTTCGATAAGATAGTTGCAAGGAATTTATACTTGGCAAAAAAACATCGGGGTATATATCTGCCTCCGTTGATAAATATTTTTCCTCATAAAAGACGAAGTTCGAACAGAAAAAAGCTTAGATTTTGTTACCTAGGACATTCTATGAAAAAGAAAGGCCTGGACGAACTATTGAGGTTGTTGTCGATTTTGCCGAAGTCTTTAATAAGTGAGGTCGTTTTTACTTTTGCTTTGAGTCCTATAGGAAAACCCGAATTTTTTAGGAAAAAAATAGAAGAGATATCAATTAAAAAAAATATCAGTTCTGTCTGTGTAACACATGTTAAACCTGAAGTTTTTTTTAGGCAGCAGGATGTTTTGTGCCTACCGCTAAGAGATGAGTTTGGCTCTGCCGGAGGTTTCAATACGGCACTTGAAGCAATGGAGGCTGGTTGTTTGGTTTTAACTACCTCGACAAAAATATCAAAATCAATAATTCAAAACAATAAAAACGGGTTCTTAGTTAAAAAAGGGGATGCCGTTTCAATTCTTAAAGTATTGAAAAAAATCGTAAGGAAACAAATCTCGATTTCACGGATTACAGAAAAGGCCAGGGCTGATATAATTGGAAACCATTCAATGGAAGAGGTAAGAAAAGTATTATTAAATATTTATGAGTAAGGCAGATTTAATAGAAATAAAAAAACACTATTCAGAAGGTGGTGTCGTAAAAGAATACAATCGAATTAGATTTGGAGGGATCGGCGGCAGATATATAAATGACAATGAGATTTCTCCAAACATAACTTTACTGAAATCTACCTTCAAAAATCCGAGCAAAATTAAAGTTTTGGATATTGGAGCAGGCAGGGGCCGTCTTTCACATCCGGTAAAAAAGTTGGGGTTTGACGTTTATTGTCTGGATTCCAGCAAGGAGATGGTTAAGGTGTTAAGAAAGGTAATTTCTAGGAAAAACATATTTATTCAATCTGCCTTCGAGAGGATAAAATCTCAAGATAAATTTAACGTTGTTACAGCGATGAGATTTTTTGACCACTTCAAGCTTTCGGATCAAAAAAAGATTTTGCTAAACGTAAAGAAAAATATTTCAAAAAACGGTTATGTATTGTTCTCTGCACTTAATGCCCAAGGAATGGAAAGCCTGGTGTCCAGCTTGTTTTATTTCGGTAAAGTTAATTTTTATTATCCTCATAGCGATTACGAAAAGATGTTCAAAGACTGCGGTTTTAAAGTTGTGGCAAGAGAGGATAAGTTCTTTTTTCCCAGAGGAGTATTTTTACGTCTGCAAAATATATCATTTCTTGTTAAACCTGTAATATTCTTGGATATACTTCTTAGCAAGGTGTTTAAGTCGAGTTGTTCTTATTTTGTTTACCTTCTCCAAATCAAATGATCTGTATTTTCCTAGGAACAAGACCTGAGATCATTAAACTTTCACCTGTTATCAAATTGCTTATTGGTACAAACAAGAAGTTTAAAATTATTCATACCAATCAGCACTTTTCATCAAACATGGATAGTGATTTCTTTAGATCTTTGGAAATTCCCAAGCCCGATTTTAATTTAAAAGTAAAAGAACGCACTAATAGTGCGATGGTGTCGGAAATTATTTTTAAAAGCGTAAAGGTTTTGGAAAAAATTAAACCCGATGTTGTTTTGGTTCAAGGTGATACCAACAGTGTTTTAGGCGGAGCCATATCATCAGTCAAATTGAGAATTCCTGTAGGACATGTGGAGGCAGGACTTAGGAGCTATGACGACTCCATGCCGGAGGAATTCAACAGAAGATTGACGGATCATGTGTCTTCCTTTTTATTTTGTCCGACTCGACAGCAGAAAAACATTCTATTAAAAGAGGGGATTTCGAAGCATAAAATCTTTATCACCGGCAACACAATTGTTGATGCAGTTAAAAATAACTTGGAGTTGGTAAGAGAAAATAGAACAGTGTTATCAAAATATTTACTTCTTACAGTTCATAGACCTTCAAATGTTGACGACAAAGCTACATTTATGAAGATTATTCGTGGTATCGAAGTTCTGTCAAAAAAACTTAAAATGAACGTGGTATTTCCGGTTCACCCCAGAACTAAAAAGAAGTTGTCTGATTTTAAAATAAAATTAAATAAAGATGTTTTTAAAACTCTAGAACCTGTGGGTTATCTTGAGATGTTAAATTATCAAAAAGATGCACAAATTATATTAACGGATTCGGGTGGCGTGCAGGAGGAAGCCTGCATACTCAACGTACCGTGTGTAACTATAAGGGATAATACGGAAAGGCCCGAGACAGTTGGTGTCGGTGCAAACATGCTTGCCGGTACCAACACTGACAGTATTGTTAAAAGTTCTCTACAAATGTTCAAAGCTGTACGTGGTTGGAGCAACCCTTATGGAGACGGCACATCGGCAAAAAAAATACTGAACATTTTAGACCAAAACCACCTTCTATGAACATTTTGTTTGTTGTAGATTATTATCAGCCGGAGATCGGATACGGTTCTTATTATATACCAAGGGAGCTTGCCAAAAGCGGGCATAAAGTGACAATCCTTACCTCAAACTATTATTACCCATTTCCAAACTACAACGAGACGGCCGGTAAAATACTGGGACCCAGGAGGTTAAAACCAGGCACAAACCTCTCTAACGGGGTTAGGGTGGTGCGCCAGCATATGTGGTTCGAGATTTTTACTAGGGCCTTTTTTGGCGGTCATTTACAGGCGCTCCGTCGCTATAAGCCAAGTATTGTAATAGTAGACAAAACTGCGGGGTATAGTCAGGTTCTTATGTGCTTATTTAAACATGCCTACAATTACAGACTTATTTCGATCGATGCCCACCTGCCCTCCGGTTTTGTTGCTGAAGGAAATTTGTTAGCAAAAAACCTTTTCTACTGGTTTTTCCGGTTTTTTTTCTCGGGAATTGTAAACAAAAACGTAGACAAGTTCATTGCAGTTCAGGAGGAAACAAAATCTATCATGAAAAAATATTATGGTATAAAAGGCAAGATAGTTGACATTCCCCTAGGTACGGATATTGATGTTTTCCGTTTTAGTAAAAAGCAAAGATTAAAAGTTAGGAAAGACTTTGGGATTGGCGCCGGCGATTTTGTTGTTATATACACGGGTAAAATAATAGTCGAAAAGGGTGTTCATCTACTTTTTGAAGCAATGGATAAACTTTGCAAGAATAATAAAAACCTTAAACTTTTGCTTGTCGGTAGCGGAACAAAGGAGTATTTAGATAGTTGTTATTCAAAAATAAGTCCTAAATACAAAAAAAACATCATAGAAGCCGGATTCGTTGTAGCCAGAGACTTACCAAAATTTTATTCCGCATCGGATTTGGCGGTATGGCCCTTGCAGGAGTCTATGTCAATGAACGATGCCGCGGCTTGCTGTTTGCCATTCATAGCAAACAACAAAATTGGTGCCAAATTTAGAATCAAAAACGACAATGCACTTCTTTATAAGAAAGGAAATAGTGACGATCTTGCCGAAAAAATCGGCTATCTGTATCGAAATAAAACTTTGGCAAAAGAAATGGGCAACAGGGGAAGACACTTGATGGAGAAAGATCTTAGTTGGAAAAAAATTGCCGCGAGGTATATATCATGAGAATAATAAAAATTGTCTTAAGGGATTTCCTAGGATTAAAGTTTAAGGTTTTTAAAAACATTCGTCATATAAAAAGTGCTGTTTCTTGGGTTAAGGAAGCCCAGTTGGTTACAGGAACGGGTGGTGTCTCTGCATGGTACAGATTTGATAAAGGTTGGGGCGAACCTTTTATAGAGACCACCGGTTATCTCATTACTACAATGCTTGAAACTTTTTCCTTACTTAATATTAAATCCTGCCGACAAATGGCTTATTCGATGGCGGACTTCGTTGTCAAAATGCAATTACCGAGTGGAGGATTCAGAACATATATCACAAACGACAACCCTACAATATTTAACACAGCCCAAGATTTATCTGGTTTGTGTGATATATACAAATATTCCAAATTAAAGCGTTATTACTCATCCGCAAAACTAGCAGCCGATTTCTTGATAAAAAACCAAAATAAAGACGGTTCATGGGTTAAATATTCGTACGACGGAAGGTCACACTCTTACGATAGCAAGGTCGGCCATGCCCTACTCAAATTTTATCAAATATCAAAGAAAACCAAATACAAGAAGGCTGCAGTCTTGTGTTTACATAAGGTGCTAAAATACCAAGACAACAACGGTTGGTTCAAAAATGCCGAATTACCCGGATTTGTAAACCCGCCCACTCATACAATAGCTTATGTTATAGAAGGCCTGCTGGATTCCGGAATATTACTAAAAAACAAAAATTTTATTAAGGCGGCAAGTAGGGCAGCTGACAAATTAATGCAATATTTTGAAAATAACAAATTCATGCCGGCTACTTTTAATAACATTTGGGAATCTTACGACAAATATTCTTGTCTTACCGGAAACGCTCAGATTTCGGTTGTGTGGTCGAAGCTTTACAAGATAACGAACAATAAAAAGTACTTGATAAATACAATAGAAATTAATAACTACTTAAAATCTTTACAAGATTGTAGTAGCAAGAGCAAGAATATACTGGGGGGAATTAAGGGTAGTCACCCTGTATACGGTGATTTGTTTAAAAACAAAGGTTATTGTAGATTTGCGTTTATTAATTGGGGAGCGAAATATTTTATAGATGCGTTGTTAATGGAGGAGTCAATTACAAAAGCAAAGGAGGTTTTATATGTTTAATCAGATTTCCGCTTTGTGGGATGTCTTAAATCACCCTTTAAATAAGCAAAACAGATTAAGGGCATTTTTTAGGATTATTTGGTGGAAATTAAACCAAATCATTCTAAAAATCCCGGCTATTGTTGAAATGGAAAAAGGAGTTGTTTGCGTATGCTATCCGGATAGCTCTTATAGCGGGTTGGTTGTTTACAAACGTTTGCCGGAATACAACGAAATGAAGTACGTCTACAGTAATCTGAAAGAAGGCGAAATATTTATTGATATTGGTGCCAATATTGGTGCGGTAAGTTTACTAGCCGCCTCAAAAGTTGGCTCAAAGGGTATTGTTTATGCATTCGAACCCGACAAAAACGTATTGCCGAGATTGTATGAAAATATAAATCTAAACAACTTTCATAATGTTGAAGTAATTAATAGTGCGGTTTCAGATAAAATTTCCAAATTAAAGTTCGTTAACGAGGGTCTTTCTGAGGTCAGCCATTTGGCTTATACCGATAAACAAAAGAACGGCAAATCTAATTTGATATCATCAACCACCCTAGATAGATTCTTAAAACAAAGAAAAATTAAAAAGATTAAGATGGTGAAAGTAGATGTTGAGGGTGCGGAAATGAAAGTTCTAAAAGGGGCTAGGAATGCGCTTTTGTCAACTAAGCTTCTGTTGATAGAAATAAATAAAAATTCAATCAAGTACGGATATACTTTCAGCCAATCGTTAAATTTTATAAAGAATCTAGGTTTCTACACCTATATATTTGAGGCGTCCGGAAAACTTACCAAAATTGACGATCCTGTAGCGTTCGATAAATCGATAAACATTCTGGCTATAAATCAAAAATGGAAATGAAAAATGTCAGGTTAACACATCCGACCTACAAAATAATGACCTCCTTTTTGGACGAATATCTAAAAGATAAAAAAAGGGTATCATTATTAGATTACGGATGTGGTAGCGGTTATTTGCTTGAGCTATTGCCGAAACGTAAGATAGCAAAATATACCGGTTACGAGACCTCGGCCAACGCTATTAGTACGGCACGGAAAAATTACGAGAAATTAAAAAATGTAAGATTTGTTAAAGTCGACGTGCAAAAACCGTTACGTTTTAATCAGAGTAAAGTCGATATTGTTATTGCAATTGGCGTTTTGCAATACATGTCGCAGGAACAGGTGGCTAACTTTATCGTACAAGTTTCTAATATTTTAAAAAAGGGCGGCATTCTCCTTATCAGTACGGTTACTGATCATTTAGCATATAGATTTTTCAACTTGTACGGCTTGTTTTTACCTAACAGGTTTCTTAACAAAAAGAAAACGGTGTCAGGGATTACTAAACGTGGACTTATAATTGAAAAAGTCTTTGAAAAAGGATTATTTTTTGGACCGCTTTTTTATCACAATTTGGTTTTAGCTTTTGATTTTGTTGACAAAGTACTTTTTAGGACCAAAGGTACATTAGGGCCATTTGGAAAAACATCCAGAAAAGCAGCTTATTTTGTTGCAGAAGCGGAATATTTACTACCATTTAATGTCGGTTATACAATGTATATAAAGGCACATAAGAAATGAAAAAAATAGTTAATATTCTGTTCGCTTCCGGTTTCTTTTTGTTCTTGTTTGCCTTGATTTTGTCATTGGTGACCTATAAATTTTCGGGGAATAAATATCTGTCCTTTTCGGACTCGGCAAAGTTCGCAGATGTTGCTAGAAGTATAAGCACAGGGGAGGGGTACTATTCAAATTTTAAATTTTTCAGCTGGTTGTCGTTGTCCGATTTAAAAAATGATATTTCCGACGCCTCGGGGATATTGCCTTTGTATCCTTTGGTTTTGTCTGTCTTCTTCAGGTTTGCCGGTGTCTCTGATTTCGTAGTAATGACATGCTCGGCTATTTTCTTTGGATTTACGGTTTGGATAACTTATCATCTTGCCCTAAAGATGTTTGGCAAGACGGTCGGAATTTTCTCCGCTCTTGCAGTAGCTGTTGATAAAAGCATGCTTTATTATTCAACAAGCGGTGCATCGGAAACTCTTTTTATATTTCTAATACTTTTAACACTCTACTTTTTCGGTAACGAAAGCCGGCACGGCAGGTACTTAGGCTTTTTGGGTTTGATTTTTTTGTATTTTACTAAGTTTCAGTCGTTGATATACATATTTCCGCTAATCATTTTTTATTGCCTAAATAAATTTGAGATTAAAAAAGCGTTAGTTGTTTTTCTTGGAATGGTTATTTTACTTTTTACTTTGGATAAGATTTATTTTAGTTTTGTAAAGACTCCACTTTTTCTATATTCAATCAGTACACAGACCAAGAGTGCTGTTTTAAATTACACCTCCGGTTCCGGATCAGCGTCGGGTTTTTTGCGAGGTGTACAAACAAGTTTGGATTTGACAGAAGTATTCAAGAAAGTGTTTTACAATCTTTATAATTTTTATAAATTATTACCCGACATTCTCAATCCCTATATATTTTCATTTTTCCTTGTAGGGTTGTTCGTTTTTAAAGGAGGTGGCAGGACTTTTATCTTTAAGCTAACAGCATTTTTTATGGTCTCACTCACTTTTCTGGTAGCCGCCTCAAGTATACCTTTCTTTAGATATATCCACCCTATTATACCCTTGGTCTACATTATTGGAGTTGCTACTTTAAACGACTTTGTAAGTTTAATTAATTTTCCTTTGGGTGGAAAGTTTATAAAGCAAAACAAACCAACACAAGATTTATACAGGTTGTTTTTGTTATCAATACTACTGGCTTACTTTGCTCTTGGCCAGACAGTAGGCTCGATATTTTTAGACACCAGATTTGCCAAAGGGGTCTACAATTTTGATAAGCCCCCGGTTTATGTTCAACTCTCAAACGTTTTGAAAGAAAAATTAAAAAAGGATGACATTGTAATAACCAATCTTGATACCTGGGGCAGCTGGTACGGTAAAACCAAAACTGTTTGGTATCCTTACTACCCAAAAATGCTTATTGATAGGCAAACTAACACAATCCCATTTGATGCGATATATTTGACTAGTTATAAGATGAATGATGAAAATTACTATATGGCGGAGGAGTGGAGACAAATATTTAACAACCCGGATGATAAAAGTAAATGGACTTGTGAAGGTTGCGACATTATTGCTAAAGAATTTGAGATAAAAGGTAAATATTTATTCGAAGGCAACTCAAATTACGAGAATGAGGTGGCAAGATCTTTGCTTCTTGTGAGAAAATAAAATGGATGAAAGTTGTAATAATCCAAAGCCTACTTTCCCCGTATAGGTATCCGCTTTTCGATGTTCTTTCTTATGTTTACGATCTTAGCGTTTGGTTTATGGGACGTCGTGTTAAGAATAGGGTGTGGAATATTTCAGATATAAAATACCACCTTTTTAAATATAGGTTTTTATCGGGGGTTACTTTGAATATTGGTATTGAAGATAATTATCCGTTTTGGATAAATCTCACAACTCCAATAGAGATTTACAAAACAAAGCCGCAAGTTGTAGTAATTTTTGGATGGGACTCTCTAACCTCGTTTTTAGTTGTTTACTTTAGGTTCATGTACCCCTCAACAAAAATCATAATTTTTTCTGAAAGTACAAAGTACGAACTAAGTTGGAGAAGAGATATAACTAAGCCGTTGGTAAGAAGTATGTTAAGTAGGGTTGATTTTTGTCTAGCGGCAGGAGATAGAGCATCTTCCTATCTGGAAACATTGGGAGTTGCGGGTAATAAAATTGCAATTGCCCCAACAACAAACGATGTTGATAAGTATGTTTACCTTACAGACAAATACAAAAAGCAAAGGGAAGCGCTTAGGAATGCGATGGGGTACAACGAAAACGATGTCGTTGTTATGTTTTATGGACAGTTAATAAAACGAAAAGGCGTCGATCTTCTTGTGGAAGCCTATTCTCGATTGACCCAAACATGCGGCTACTTAAAGTTGCTTATAATAGGCGACGGAAAATTATTACCCGACTTAATAAAAAAAGTATCCGACCTCAATTTATCCGATGTGACAATTCTTCCAAACCCGGGAGATCATGCCATTTGTAAGTATTATGCATCTGCAGATATATTTGTTTTACCTTCCAGGAATGACACTTGGGGGTTAGTGGTCAACGAAGCTATGTGTTCTGGTTTGCCTGTTATTGTTTCTGACAAAGTGGGTTCCGGAAGCGAGTTGGTTAAAGAGGGTGAAAATGGTTTTGTTTTTAAGTCTGATGATGTTGACGATTTGGTTAGAGTAGTTAATAAATTAGCGGAAGACGAAGGATTGCGTCGTAAATTTGGAAAAGCCTCCTCAAAAATAATTCAAAACTTTAGACCGGAAAACACACTCAAAGGGTATGTAGAGGCGATAGGTAGGACTATAGATTTGGCTTTGGGTCCTTCCACTTACAGAAATATAAAATTTTTAAAAGATAAAAAAGCAGATTTTGCTTCCGTAATAATTCCCGTATTTAATGACCCGGCGGGGCTTGAAGCTACGTTAAGTTCTTTGTTTGTAAGTGGTGTTGAAAAGAGGGCGGAGATAATTGTGGCTAACGATGGTGGCTATGAAACGGTTTCGAATGTTTGCGGCAAATACAAAGTTTTTGAAGTAAAAACCAAATACCGAAAAGGGTCTTATAACGCCAGAAATTTGGCAGTTTCATCTTCCTGTGGTGAAAAAATACTATTTGTAGATGCCGGAACGGCGGTTGGAAAAAATTGGTTTGACGCCGCGGTTTCAACTTTGAAAGACTGTGATTACGTTGGAGGACCAATTAATGTAACTGGTGGTGGGGGTTTTTTGAATGTGTTCGAAAGAGAAAGAGAATTTCCTGTAAGAGAGTTTATGGAAGACATGAACTTTGCGCCTACTACTAACCTTGGAATCACAAGGCAACTTATAGAAACAGTAGGGGGGTTTGATGCCAGGCTCGAATCTTCGGGGGACTATGAGTTTGGAAACAGGGTATTTTTGAAGGCTGGTTATACCCAAATTTTTAACGAAAAAATGGTAGTTTATCATCACCCGCGAAACTTCAAAGATATGTTAATAAAACAAAAAAGACTTGCAAAAGGTTTTGTAGATCTTGGGCGGTATTATCCGGATCGCTTTGTCGGTATAAAAAAAAGTTTGATTGTTTCGTTAATAAAGGCGGTAATCCCGCCTTTCTGGCTTTTTTTTAAGAATTCTTGGAGAAAGTTAAGTTTTTCGGATAAGATTCCTGTTTTTCTGTTTAGTTATATATTTTCGTTCATCCAGCACGTGTTTTTTGCGGGATACATATTTAAATCGATTATTAAACCCCGTGTGAAAGTTCACGCTCAGTGATTTTGTCGTATATTAGGTTGGGATAAAACAATGCGGTTAGTCCCCCAATGCCTATGATAAATACATTGATCAGCCCGATTAGCATTCCCGGGAGGACATGTTTAATGTTGGTATATTTTTCCGACATTAAAATTAAACCGTTAGTAAACATTCTAAAAATTTTCCAGGGTATTAAAAAGAGTAAGTTGGCAAATCTTCTTAAAAAGGACCTCGACTCATAGATCGCCATATTTTGTGTCACACCAAAATCTGCCATCCTAACAAAGTCGGCGCCATAGGCAAGCATTCTGAACAACCAATCGGTCAAGTTGCCGGGAGGTGCGTGATAACCTCTGGTATGTGGAGATCTTACAATCTCAAATCCGGAGTGTTTAAGAATCTTTTCCCATAGAGGTATTTTGTTTCTATAAAGGGCAACATCTTTTGGAATCGGGTATTTCAAAAGATCAGACCTATAAATTGCGAAGTTGTTTAATGGAAAATAATATGTTGGTACAGGGCTGGTGACCTTATCCGATAGAAGTTGAACCATCCAGGTCATGTTTAGTGATGCTTTATAAGCCGAGTTGGTTTCGAGTCTGGTGTCACCTGAAACTATTAACTTTTCTTTAGTCTTTTCAAACGGTTTTAGGATGTTTTCCAACCATTCTTTTTGGTATCTCATGTCTGAGTCTGCAAAAACAACGATGTCGCTTTTTGCAATCTCGGCACCTAACATTTTTGACCCTGTGTAATCTATGTTTTTGTCAGTTTTTGAAATTTTGATAAAAGGATATTTACCTTTAAGATATTCTTGGACTTCTGTAGAAACATGACTGGCTACAATAAGATAAACACCTTCTGATTCTTTGATCGGTAATGTTTGTTTCTCAATAGAGTCTAAGCTGGCTTCAAGATCCTCGAGATCTGCCATACCTAGATTTTCGGTTTCCAAAACTATACAAAAGTTGCGCATCTAAATAATGATATTACACATTAAATAATGTTCAAGGACCATGCTTGCAGGCAAAACATTTGATGATAAAATGCCAAATGGATTGGGGGCCACTATGGTTTTGTCAGAAGCAGAACTTATAAAAAATTTAAAAATAAGAAAAAAAGACAAGGTGTTGGATTTGGGCGGAAGCATGAAACAGCACAAATTGATTGAGGTAGACACATTGGCGGATATTATTCGTCCCGAAGAAGCTCCCTATGGAAAATCAAAGCTTCTTGCTAAAAAATTTGTTAAAGTCGACTTTACTAAAAATAAACTACCCTTCAGAGACAAGCAGTTTGATGTTGTTTTGTGCACACATGTTCTTGAGGATCTTCCCTCGCCGTTTTTGTTGTTGTCCGAAATGGAAAGAGTTGCAAAGAGGGGATTTATAGCTACGCCGGAGATGGGAAGGGATTTGGTTTTTTCCCATTTTAATTTGACAGATTGGGGAACCGGTTCAAGGCGCGTACCTGGATGGTCACATCATAAGTGGTTGTTTTATTCACCAAACAGTAGAAAACACAAAAACTCCTTTGTAATTTTACCGAAAAATTATGGAGTATTATATTCTTCAATGTTCCATTTTGTTAATTGGAGCGGAAACGAGGAATTTAGATATTATTGGAAGAAAAAAATAAATTTTAGAGTTGTTGACGATTTAGATTTACATAAATTAATAACGGAATACAAAAAATATGTGTCAAAAAACAAAAAAATGCTGACAAAGGGCGCCCCGCTTGTCTATTTGGATAGCCCTTTTTATATACTAAAGGAATTGATTAAAAAAATATTCAAAAGAGGAAAAAGTTTTAACAGATAGGGTTCCCATATATCTGTAAAACTTATTGAAGGTTCTGTTGGAATACACATACCGTTATATTTAAGTTAAAATTTGATTGTGAGAAAATATTACAACAAGGCCAAGAGTCTTCTTGTGTCTTCAACTGCAAAAGATACATACATATCGTTTATCGGAAGTTTGTTTTCAGCATTTTGGGGTTTTGTGTTTACTTTAATTATCGCCAGACAGCTAAGCGTTTCCGATTTCGGTATTTTTTCTGCCGTTTTGAATCTTGTTGTAATACTGTCATCACTCGCGGATGTTGGTATATCAACAGGCTCAATTAAATTTGTTGCAGAAAATTTTGCTAGAGGAGATGTCAAAAAAGCTGACACTTATACCAAGGCCTCATATGTTGTAAGGGTATGGATAGTCTTAGCCCTTGCCTTGTTGGTTATTCTTTTTTCGGGTCATGTTTCAAAATTTCTACTCGCGACCTCCGACTCGTATGCGGCAATTTGGGCGGCGGTTCTGTCTGTATTTATATTTCCTGTAATGTTTTTTCCAAACATACTTCAGGCAAAAAGACAATTTTTGGAGTCTGTTGTACTGGATAATTCGTTTTACATTGGAAGGCTCTTGTTGGCGTTGGTTTTTTTGTTTTTTGGTGTTTTGAATATGCAAAACACATATCTCACTTTCGGTTTTGGTTTTTTGATTTCACTTCTTTTAACATACAAATATATAGGTAAAGATTTTTTGTACACACAACCTTCAGGTGAGAATTACAAGTCTTTGATGAACTTTTCTTGGTGGATTGCTGTGAATAGAGTAATATCGTCAATATCCGGAAGGTTGGATATTCAGATGTTAGCCGCCATGGCAGGAGCCACGGCAACAGGTCTCTATTCTATACCGTCAAGATTGGCCTCGTTTGTAATAGTGCTGGCCGGTAGCTACTCCTCAGTCTTGGCTCCAAGAATGTCCTCGTTTGACAACAAACAAAAAGAATGGTCGTACGTCCTCAAGTCAACCTTGGCGCTGATCCCAATATCTCTTGGTATTGTTTTGTGGGCAGTGTTTGCAAAGGAATTCACACTTTTGTTGTTTGGTGAAAAGTACGTTAGCTCGGCGCCAATTTTAAAAACGCTCCTTATTGCCCAGATACCATTTTTATTTACAGTTCCTCCGGTTACTGCCATTGTCTACTCAATGAAAAAGACGGTTTATATCGGGATGTTCTCTTTTTTCCAAATAGCCGCAATTTTTCTTTTGAATTTTTTGTTTATACCCAAATATGGCCCAATCGGACCGACGTTTACCTTTGGTGTAGTAAACATGATCTTAGCCATATATACTTGGGCCATAACCGCACGATATTATGCAAAGGAGTTACATAGTTTTTAGAATTTATTTTGAATAAGCGAAAACTAATAATTCTGATTTTGCAAAAACCCCGTAGTTGAAACTTCTAAAAAAAGTTAAAATAAGTAAATGAGAGTTTGGGGCCACACCTTGATAAAAAATGAAGGTAGATGGCTGTGGTTCTCCGTAACTTCTGTAATCGATTATCTGGATAAACTGCTCATTTGGGATACCGGCAGCAGTGACGATACGGAGTTAATAATAAACAAACTTATCGATAAATATCCCCAAAAAATAAACTACAAAAAAAGGTTGTTAAAAAGTCCACAAGACTTCTCCAAAATTAGACAGGAAATGTTGGACGAAACCGACGCGGATTGGTTTGGGGTGATAGATGGTGATGAGATATGGTGGAAAGACTCTATCTCCAAAGCTATTGAGTCAATTAATAAAAACAAAGATTTTGAGTCGATTGTTGTTCCAACTGTGAACTTGGTGGGAGATATATATCATTATCAAGAAAAACACTCCGGAAACTACAGGCTCGCAGGCAGGGTCGGTCACTATAATTTAAGGTTTATTAACAGGAAAATTCCGGGATTGTCTTCCTTTGGTGGTCATGGACAGTGGGGTTGGGTGGATGGTTACGGAAAAATGATTCAAGACAGGGACCCAAAAAAAATACTTTTTGTAGACGCACCTTATATACATGCAACAAACATCCAACGATCTTCTGTTAACTCTGGGGACATGGAAGTTATTAAACGCAAAAACAAAATCAAGTATGACCTTGGCATAAACTTTCCTTTGGACTACTTCTATCCCGAGTCGTTATTTCAAGAAAGGCCTGATTTTATCGAAAGTCCATGGAGGACTAGAAATAGCAGCTTTGTTGCAAGAGCTGTTATAGAAACCCCGCTTAAAAAAATCAAAAGAAGATATTGGTTTAAAAGAGTAGGATACTAAACGATGATAATAATTTCTGTACTGGCGTTGCACATAGTAGGGCTTATCAACTTAAAATTCACTGCTTGGCCCGAAATGCTTCTGTGGCCTTACCTTATGATTAAAGGTTGGCTTCCTTATCAGGATATTGCTATTGCTCATACACCCAACTTAATCTTTGCACTTAAATATTTCATGGGCTTTTTTGGTGTCGGTATCTTACAACTTAAATTATTTACCTGGTTACTTATAATTTTGACGGATGTCATATTCTTTTTTGTAATAAGAAAACTTTTTATTTTAAGGGGTTTTTACGATAAGACTAAACCTAAAAACGACTTCAATAAAAAGGTAACAATATCCCTGTTGGCCTTTATATTTTGGCAAATGTATTTTGATGGTAATGGTTTGTGGTTCGAAATAGCAGTTTTGCCTTTATCGATAATCCTTTTTTATTTGTTTTATAAAAAGAAATTTTTCTTAAGCGGATTGGTTTTTGCTTTTGCATTTTTTACAAAACAGACTGCTGTTTGGTTTTTGCTTCCTGTTATCTATCAAATCTTTTTCTTCGAAAAAAACAAAAAGGAAATATTGATAAAGTTTATTTTAGGTGTGGGATCCGTTTCTCTGATTTTACTATTGGCTTTTTGGATTGTTGGAATTCTTCCCTCGTTTTATAGGTGGGCGATAAACTTTGGTATTTTTACGCTTCCTAGATCACAAGGACAAATTCAGTTTCCAGCACTCCGACCTCTGTTTGTAGCACTATTTCCGTTTTTGGTTTTTTTACCGGGACTTTTCAAAAAAGATAAAAAAATTATTAATCTTTTAGTTTGGGCTTTTGCAGGCGGGTTTGCTGCATATCCAAGATTCGAGTTTTTCCACATTCAAACAGCAATTCCTTTTTTGGCGATCGCCACATCAATCTTTTTTGTTGATGCGGTAAAATTCCGATATCAAAATTTGTTCAACGGTTTTTATTTAGCCGCCTGTTTACTTTTATTTTCCGGATTTTTTATAAGAAATATTTCCGAAGGGACCAGATTTTATGATACGGATGTAAAAGAGTTGCAGGAGTTTATAGTAAAAAACACAGTACAAGGTCAAAAGATATTTATAATGAATTACTGGGATAATTTGTATCCACTAACGGATACGTTACCTGCAACTCGGCCTTGGATTCCCCAGCTGGGATGGTATGTTGAACAACCAGGGGTTCAAGAGAAAATGGTTGAAGAGCTAAAAAGAGAACAACCCGAACTTGTAATATTAAATCCATACACCGAGTCCGGTCTTTCATCGTATGTTCCCAGAAAAATATACGATTTTGTAACAACAAACTATAAATTTAAACAAAAAAAAGCCGGGATGGACGTTCTAATATTGCGATGAAAAATTTATTTAGCAACAAGCTCCACCTGTTTATTTTTATAGCGATAACTATTCTTTCGATTTATTCACATTTTAAAAATTATACTAATTTAGTTAACTTCAACTTAGACCCGCCTACTCATCTAACCGATGCTAAAAATATAGTTGAGTCGGGAAAGATTAATCTTGTCGGCCCCATGATAACTAGCAAAGAAGTCTTTGGAAGAAAGATTTTTTTGGGTCCATTTTATTATTACCTCTTGCAAGCTGCAGGGATAGTTACAAGATGGGATGTCATTATGATAAGTGTTTTTTTTACAATGATTTGGCCAGTCACTTTAGCAATTTTGTTTTTTTGGATAAGCGGTTTATTTGGGCCTTTAATTGCCCTCCCGATTTACGCAATCAGTTCCTTTATTCCTGAATTTATTGTATTTTCCCGACAGATTTGGAATTTGCAGCTGATACCTTTGTTTTCACTTTTGTTTTTGATTTTTGTTTTTCGTAGAAAAAATATTTATGACTACTTTTGGGCCGGTTTATTTTGGGGGCTATCATTTAATGTTCACTATGCCTCAATACTTTTTTTGCCCATCGCCGTTTACTTTTTTGCAAAAGACATTAAATCTAAAAGCAACTTTGTTAACAATTGGGCAACGGTTGCTTTCGGTTTGGCTTTGGCGGAGTTACCCCTGATCATTTTTGAACTAAGGCACAATTTTTACAATCTACAAACAATTATTTTTCAATTAAAATACGGGGAATTATCCGCAGGCTATAAATTCAATCTTTGGTATTATTATGTACTTCCACTCTTCCCGCTCGCTTTTTACTTGATTGCTTCAAAGCTTGGCAATGTGAGAAACAAGAAACACCTTAAATACTTTCTATTGTTGACTTGGCTACTTGCCGGTTTACTTTTTGTTAGCTCGGTAAACAGTCCGGGCCAGAGGCCTTTGCACCCGCCAGGGTGGACAGTAAATAGACAAAAGGAAATTGCCGATATAATAGTAAGTGAGAAGGAGAGGAATTTTGAGGTAGCCCAGACTATAAGTTCGGATACAAGATCGATGGAGCTCAGATGGTGGCTTAGACAAAAGGGAGTATTGCCGATGAGTGTGGAAGACTATCCCAAGGCAAGTGTGTTGTATTTGGTTTCAACCAAAGATAGACCGCCGGAAACAGAAGGTGTGTGGGAGGTGTCTTCCATAAGGCCCTTTAAAGTGGTTTACGAGAAAGATTTTGGCGACGGGATCGTGTTTTACAAACTTAAAAAATAAGAACTGTTTTTACAAGTCTAAAATTATGAGAATACTTTTTATAAACATATATCAAACACTTGTGTCACGAGGTGCGGAAACTTTTGTGAGAGAACTTTCGCAAAGATTGTCCGGTGAAGTAGATATTATTTCGGGTAGTAAGCTACCTCCAAATAGATCCTCATTTCTGTGGCGTTTTTTTGTTGACCCAAACGGACTGGCTATTGCTTGGTTTACTCTTAGAAATATAACAAAAATAGTAAAGGGTAAATACGACATAATTATTCCGCTAAACGGTGGCTGGCAATCTGTGATTGTTAGGATTGTTAGTTTTGTTACGGGTTCAAAAATGGTTATTTCGGGTCAATCCGGAAACGGCTGGGATGACAGAGTTAATATATGTTCACTCCCTGATTGTTTTATTGCCCTAACAGAATATTCAAAGTCTTGGGCAAGAGGTTTAAATAAATTAACACGAGTAGAAAAAATTGCCAACGGGGTGGATCTTAAAAAGTTTACACCCAACGGAGATGTTTTTAGGAGCGGCCTCAAAAAACCGGTTGTTCTGGCTGTTGGGGCCTTTACATTGCAGAAAAATTTAGAGGCCGTAATAGAGGCAGTATCACTGCTCAATAATGTAAATCTCTTATTGGTTGGAGGAAATGGAGATCAAAAAGATTTTTTACAAAGCCTTGGTGTAAATAAGTTGGGGAATCGTTTTAAAATCTTAACGGTTCCATATAATGACATGCCCAAAGTTTACCGATCTGCCGATGTTTTTACACTTGTATCTGAGTCGTCGGAAGCATTTGGTAATGTCTATGTAGAGGCCTTGGCTACCGGTTTACCTGTTATTGCCACAGACGACCCTCAAAGAAGAGAGGTTGTAGGAGATGCAGGCATCTTTGTCGATCCTAAAGATATAACAAAATACTCCAAAGCTCTGGAAAGAGCACTGACTTCAAAGAGCAGGCAAAAATCGATAACACAAGCAGAAAATTTTTCCTGGGATAATATTGCAAAGAGATATGATGATCTTTTTACTAAATTAATATCAAAATGATATCCGTAATCATACCCACGTACAACGAAGAAAAAGATCTAAAAAATTGTATTTTGTCGTTGGGGGAGCAAACACATAGAGATTTCGAGATACTTGTAGTTGATGACGGCTCTACCGATTCAACACCCGATATGATGAATAATTTGGCCCAAACTCTCCCAGGCGTTACTTTTTTAAAACAAAATCACAAAGGTCCTGGAGCTGCCCGTAATTTTGGCGCAGCGAGGGCAAAAGGTGAAATACTGGTTTTTGTTGACGCGGATATGACTTTTGATAAAGATTTCCTTAAGAATCTTATCAAACCTATTGGTCCAGAAATCCCGGGAACATTTAGTAAGGATGAATATGTGTCCAACTGGGATAATGTTTGGTCAAGGTGTTGGAATCTAAACGAAGGTTGGGCTGCAAAAAGGAGGCATCCGGCGACTTACCCCGACCAACAACCGGTTTTTAGGGCGATTTTAAAAAAAGAGTTTGATAAAGTTGGCGGATTCACACCGGGAGGATATGACGACGATTGGAGTTTGTCTAAGAAGTTGGGATATATGGCCGTTTCCGCACAAGATGCCCTTTTTTATCATAAAAATCCCTCAGATCTTAAAGAGATATTTAATCATGCCAAATGGGTTGCCAAAAGAAAATATAAATTCGGAAATTTCGGTTTGGTCATCGGCCTCGTAAGAGTGTCTTTTCTGATGTCGCTACTTATCGGGTTTTACAAGTCCATAAGGGCAGGAGTGCCTGCCTTTGTGGTTTTTAAAATTGTTTACGACCTGGGGCAGTTTGTCGGGATTCTGGATTTTTTGTTTTCTAAAAACGGTTCTAAGTAAGTCTGAGCAAATTAAAAATGAATATACTTGCTATTTTAATATTCGGTTTAGTTTTGAGAATGATAAGTCTAAATCAATCGTTGTGGTTAGATGAGGCAACGACCTCTCTGGTATCAAACATGTCTCTAAGCGATATTTTTACAAAATTTCTTCCGGGGGACTTTCATCCGCCTTTGTATTATCTTTTGATGAAGATTTGTGTTTTATTTTTTGGAGGTTCCGAAATATCCCTCAGAATCCCCTCGGTTATTTTTGGATTAGGAACAATTTTTTTGGTTTACAAAATAGCAAGCCATTATTTTGATGATTTGACTGGCAAAGTAGCAGCTTTTTTAACTGCAACATCGGGTCTTTTAATTTATTATTCTCAGGAAGCCAGAATGTATAGTCTTGCAGCTTTTCTGGTCGCGCTTTGTTTTTATTTGTTAAGTAAAAGGCTATATTTGTTGTTTGGAATATTTCTGATGTTACTTGGAGCCAACGACTACGTTTCATTATTGATTGTACCTGTTTTTTGGGTGATTTCTTTAAAAGATAGATCTAAATTTTACAAATCTTTGCTTCCGCTTGGTGTCTTTTTTGTATTTTGGTCGACGACCTTTTTAAGACAGCTAGGGTATGGATTAGATGTTGCCGGTACTGCTTGGGGGCGAATATTGGGGCCCTCGACACTTAAAAATATATTACTGATCCCCGTTAAATTCGTTTTTGGAAGAATAGGGTTTTCGGACCAGTTGGTTTATACACTCATTGTTGCCACTACATTTGTTTTTATTATTGCAATTTTCTATAGATCCAAACCTGCCAGGTCTTCCAAAATCTTTTGGCTTTGGCTAATTTTACCTACAGTGTTAGGGATAATAGTTAGTTTAAAAATTCCGACCCTAAGCTATTTTAGATTTATTTTTACACTTCCCTCAATGTACATACTTATTGCAAGCGCCTTGGTTAATTCGGGTAACATTAAAAAACTGGGACTGGTACTTATGATTTGTTTGAACATTGCAACCTCACTTACATATCTTTTTAATTCCAGGTTTCAAAGAGAGGACTGGAGAAGCGCCGTTAAATACATAGAAAATCTAAAATCGGATAAGTCGATTACAATTTTTGTTTCTAAATCTAATTGGGAGGCTTACAGATATTATGCTCCTGATGCTAAAATTGGAAGTTCCGAATCATTAAACAAAGATTATGATCAAATATTTTTGATGAGATATGTTCAAGATATTTTTGATCCGGAGGACACTGTTGCCAAAAGGGTTTTGGAGTTGGGTTATAAATACGAGAATACAATAGACTTTAATGGCGTTGTTGCCTACAGGTATACAGGCCAAAAGCAATAAAGCCATGCTAAAAATATATGAAAATTGCAATTGATATATCACAAATTGTTTACGGAACGGGTGTGTCTTTTTATACCCAAAACCTTGTTTCTAATTTATTATCCTTGGATAACCAAAATGAATATTTGCTTTTTGCAGGAGCTTTAAGGCAAATTGGAGAGATAAATAACTTTGTAAAAACCCTAAACGGCAAGTTTTCGGTTAAGACTCTACCTCTGCCGCCGGTTTTATCCGAGTTAATATGGAACAGATATCACCGCATACCTTTAGAGAAAATTATCGGCAATTTTGACTTGTTACATACTTCGGATTGGACTGAGCCTTTTACAAACTTTAATAAAGTTACTACCGTTCACGATTTAGCCCCTGTTTTGTATCCGGGATTATTCCCCAGAGACTCGGTTAGAAATATCGTTCGAGTTCATACCAAAAAATTAGAATTGGTTAAAAAAGAATCCAAGTTCATAATTACCCCTTCCTTGGCAACCAAGAATGACTTGGTTGGTTTGGGTTTTGAATTGGATCGAGTCAGGGTTATTCCTGAAGCCGTCGGCTCTAATTTTGCAAAGGTCGAAGACTCAAGGGTAGAGGAGCTTAAAAGAAATTACAAAATATCCGGAAGTTATGTTCTGGCAGTCGGAATTAACGCCAGAAAAAACACAAAAAGAATAATCGAGGCTTTTAATAGAGTAATGGCCGGTAAAGACTTAAAGTTGGTGATAATCGGGAATGATAAATATTCGGAAATAAAAGATCAAAGAAATGTAAGAGTAACAGGCTATGTTCCAAACAATTTGCTCCCAGTGCTTTACTCAGGGGCTTCGGCTTTACTTTACCCGTCATTCTACGAAGGCTTTGGGCTACCTATTTTGGAAGCTTTCGCTTGTGGTTGTCCGGTAGTTACATCAAATCTGTCATCCATGAAAGAGGTTGCGGGGGGTGCGGCGTGTTTAGTTGATCCCGATTCTGTGGACTCCATAGTCGAAGGGTTAGAAAAAGTGTTAAGGGGTCCTAAGGCGTTTACGGATGGAGGTTATAAACGTGCTGCCGAATTTTCATGGATGGACACGGCAAAAAAGACATTGGAAATTTACAAAGAAGCTGTTAAAAAATAATATGATTATTGGAATCGACGGAAACGAAGCTAATGTAGAAAATCGTGTCGGAATTAATGTTTACGGTTACGAACTGCTCTGGGGACTCTACCGACTACAGGAAGAGTGGAAAAATGATCTTGAGCTCATAGTTTATCTTAAAAACGACCCAATCGCCGATCTACCGAAAGAAACACAAAAGTTTAGATACAAAGTTATAAGGGGTGGGGGTAACTGGATATTTAAAAATCTTACTCCCGAACTGATGTTTTCAAAACCCAAGCCCGACTTGTTTTTCTCTCCAGGTCATTATGTTCCTGTTTTTGCGACGCAGACTAAGGTTTGTTCAATTATGGACCTGGGTTACCTCGAATTCTCGGGACAATTTAGAAAAAAAGACTTTTGGCAGTTAAAGCTATGGAGTGCTATTAGTATATATGTATCAAAAGCGGTCATTGCGATATCAAACAGTACAAAACAAGACATTGTACGACATTACCCGACAGTTGAATCAAAAGTTTACATTACACATTTGGGTTATGATAGCTCTAAGTTCAACCCCGACATAAGTCCAAATGATGTGCGACGTGTCAAAAATAAGTACTCCATAGTTGATGACTATGTGTTATACATTGGCACTCTCAAGCCTAGTAAAAATGTTAAATCACTAATTCAGGCTGTTTGTCAAATAAAAAATGCAAAATTGGTGATAGCCGGTAAAAAAGGATGGTTGTTTAACGATATATACGACGAAGTAAAAAAGTTAAATGCCGAGGATAAAATAATATTCACCGATTTTGTGGAAGAGGGTGATAAACCGGGTTTAATAAAAGGTGCAAAAGTTTTGGCAATGCCATCATACTGGGAAGGTTTTGGCTTGGACGCTTTGAACGCAATGGCAAGTGGTGTCCCAGTTGTTGTGTCGGACAGAGGCTCATTACCCGAAGTAGTGGGCCAGGCTGGGGTCTTGGTGGACCCGGCGGATGTAAACAGTATAAGAGAAGGTCTGGAAAAAATACTATTTATGAACCCGAAACGCTATAATGATCAAAAGAAACTGGTTATCAAGCAGGCTAAAAAGTTTTCTTGGGAAGAAACCAGCAAAAAAACTTTAGAGATAATAAAAAAATATGCTTAGAGATAAAAACGGTAAAACTTTGGGGGCGACAGAGGTTGCTCAAAAAGGAATTACTCGTATTTACAACTATTTAACGGATTTTGAGCTAATGGTGCTTAGAATCGTCGGTGGCGTTCCGTTTCATTCTTTTCGTAATCTCTTTTATAAAATAGCAGGTGTGCGCATGGGTAAAGGGTCGGCAATTCATATGTGGGCCAACTTCTTTGAGCCTTCGAATATTTCAATAGGCAGCGATACTATTATAGGGGACCATGTCTTTTTGGACGGTCGAGCGAAGCTTGTAATCGGAAATCATGTAGATATTGCTTCGCAAGTACTTATTTACAATTCCGAACACGATATAAATAGTTCTGATTTTTCGGCGGTAAATGCCCAAGTTGTAATTGAGGATTATGTATTCATAGGGCCAAGGTCGGTCATTCTACCAGGGGTTAAGCTTGGAAAGGGATCTGTCGTTGCTGCGGGTGCCGTGGTTACTAAAGATGTTCCCGATTTTGCTATTGTAGGAGGAGTTCCTGCAAAAATAATCGGAGAGAGAACAAACAGGCACCCATCTTACAAACTAGGCCGTGCCAGACTTTTCCAATAAATGAGAAAATTCTTAAAGTTGGTTTTTTTCTCCCTTTTTGCTTTACTCCTTTTTTATCTAATATTCCCTAGTCCCGAGTTTCCAAAGCCTTTGCCTGATTCTATTCAATCACACGAACCCGCCGACATCGAAACGCCTTTTAGGAGGGCATATTTTACTAACTACGGAAGACAGGAGGTTGTAGATTGGTATACTTCGGAGTTCAATAAGCCTACAATTTTCAATATAAAGTTTAGTTCGATAAGACTAAATTACGGTCCGGAAGAAGCGGGTACTATTATAAGAGATCAAACAAGGAGTACTTTCTTGGAAGAAGTCGCCCACCCGTTAAGAGAAAGTATTTATATTAATGGTTTCGAGCCTAAAGATCCCAAAGACGAAATATTCATTGAAAATCGGCATTGGAAACAAAAGATAATAGTTAGACATGTACAAAGTTCGGCTTTGGCTCGTTTGTTGGTGTTTGCCGGATTAGTTGTTTCAACCATTCTGATTGAACAGGCTGTAACCGGTTTGGTGAAAAAAGGTAAAAAATGATTTGATATAATTTCAATATGAAAAATCCCGACATTTCGATCGTAATAGTTTCCACAAATATAGAGGACTTACTGAGAAAGTGTTTAAAGTCCTTGGTTCCCGCACTCAAAAGCATTAGTTCGGAGGTCATCGTTGTAGATAACGCCTCAAAAGACAAAACTCCGGATATGGTTGCAAAGGAGTTTCCCTGGGTAAAGCTCATAAGAAAACACGAGAATAGAGGTTTTGGAGCCAATAATAATTTTGGAATGAAGGTTGCTAAAGGTCGGTATGTGCTTTTATTAAATTCCGATACCGAAATAATTGATAAAAATATTTTTAAAGAAATGATTGAATGGATGGACTCCCATGCCGATGTGGGTGTTACAACTTCCGCATTGGTAAACCCTGATAGAAAGACCTACCAAGGTTCCGGCGGTTCTTTCCCGGATCTTCTTCGTGTTTTTGCTTGGATGTTTTTTATAGACGATATTCCCGGGCTTGATAACTTAATTAAGCCGTATCATCCGCTTCACGGTTTTTCTCCGTTAAATACCAATGAGGATTATTTCAAAAAAGAGCACGAACAAGATTGGTTAACGGGCGCCTTTTATATGATGAGAAAAACGGCAATGGACGAGTCGGGGTTGTTTGACGAAGACTTCTTTTTATATGTAGAAGAAGTCGAACTTTCCTATAGATTCAAAAAGAACGGTTGGAGATTGTGGTATTTGCCAAAGTGGAAGATTGTACATTACGGAATGGTGACAAACGGAAGCGAAAAAGCGATGATTTTTGAAATGCAGAACATAAAGCTGCTTTACAAAAAACATATGCCGGGATGGCAGTTACCAATACTTACTTTGATTCTCAAACTAGGGGCTCTTATCAGAATTGCGATTTTTGGAATTCTTAGCGGTCCCAAAGTCGCAAAAATATATGCAAAAGCGTTCATGGCTATTTGAGAAAGCGGCCAAATATCTGTTGGCTGCCGTTTTGGTGATAGTTCCACTTTTCCCTAAATTTCCTTTAATCACCGTAGGCGGGACATATGTTGCTGTAAGGTTCGAAGATTTATTAATTCTAGTCTTGGGGATTTTGGTTGGAATCAACTTTGTTTTAAATATTAAAACTTACCTCAAGCAAAAACTGTTCTTTGCCATAGCCGTTTTCTTTTTTGTAGGAATGTTGTCAACCGTAAGTGCCGCTTTTTTAACCCAAACAATTTCTCTCAAAATTGGACTTCTCCATTTATTTAGAAGACTTGAGTATTTAATACCTTTTTTTGCTGTTTTAACTCTCTTACCAAAACAAAAAGCAAGCGAATATTTTAACTTTTATCTAAAGATTTTGGTAATAGTTACAGCTGTCGCCTTTGTTTACGGTTTTGGCCAAAGATACTTTCGTTTTCCGATAATAATTACACAAAACGAGGAATACTCAAAAGGTGTGGCATTGTTTTGGACACCCGGTAGTCATATCAACTCTACTTTTGCTGGGCATTATGACGAGGCTGCCGTTATGGTTCTTCTTTTGTCTATTTTTCTTGCGCTATATCCGTCAGTTAAGGAATTTTGGTCCAAACTTAGCTTGGCCTGCGCATCATTAATGGGAATTTGGCTTCTGGTAAATTCTCTTTCCAGAATTGCGCAGGTTTCTTATCTTGTTGCAGTCAGCGTCCCTTTGATACTGTCAAAAAAGTTTAAATTTTTGGGTTTTGTGGCATTTGTAAGCCTTTTAATAATAGGATCTTCGTCTGGTCTGGCCGGCCGATTTTCAAGAATAATAGAAGTTTTTTACAAAAAAATATCGATCGGAAGCCCGATCAGCTATATTAATCAGGCCTTTATTGTTAACGCCGCCGATACAACACTTCCCTTAAAAAGAGATAGTGCAACTCCCACGCCCACTCCCGTTCCGGTATTTGAAGACAGATCAACTTCTATAAGGCTGAATGTCGAGTGGCCGAGAGCAATACGGGCTTTTAATAAAAACATATTTTTAGGAACAGGTTACTCTTCTATAAATCTGGCCACTGACAACGACTACCTGCGTCTCCTTGGGGAAACCGGTATTTTTGGCTTTACTTCGTTTTGGATTATTATTTTCTATCTTGGTTCGGAATTTTTTGAATTCTATAAAAATAGAGCCAAATTCGAAGAGAATAAGCGAATGTTTATATTTGCCGTTATCGGGGGCGCTTTGGGAACATTCTTGAGCGTTTTATTTCTTGACCTTTTTGAAGCTTCTAAATTTGCATTGTTATTCTGGTTTTTGATTGGTTTCTCAATATACTTAAAGCGGTCAGTGCTTTCCGATTATGAAAACATATAACAAATTATTAAAATTCATTAATACGGGTTTTTTTGAATACGCACTACTTTTTATTGTTTTGATTTTCGGTTTTGCAATAAGGCTTTACAAGGTAGATAACCCCATAGCCGATTGGCACTCCTGGAGACAGGCGGACACTGCAAGTGTCACAAGGTCTTTTATAAAAGAAGGAATCAGCTTTTTGTATCCAACTTACCATGATATCTCAAGTATCCAAACGGGTATATTTAACCCTAACGGATACAGAATGGTCGAGTTACCAATTTATAACGCCGCACATGCAGTTCTTGCTAAAAATTTACCTTTTTTGAGTTTGGAGATTTGGGGTAGAGTTTTGACTATAACAATTGCGGTGATAACGGCACTTTTTTTGTATTTAATAGGAAAAAGACTTTTAAACAAATGGGGCGGACTTCTAGCGTGTTTTTTCTATCTTTTTATACCTTTTAACATTTATTTTACAAGGGTAATACTTCCGGATCCGTTGGGAGTGATGTTCGGAGTGGTTTCCGTTTGGGCTTTTTTGGTCTACACACAAAGTCTTAAAACTTTATTTTTCTACACATCGGCGGTATTTATGTCGTTTACTTTTTTGATTAAGCCCTACCTGGCTTTTTATATGTTTCCGATTTTTTATTTAACTTTCCAAAAATTCGGTTTTAAACAAATATTTAAAGATAAAAAACTTTTGAACAAATTTATTATTTATGCATTGATTTCTCTTGTTCCGTTTTTGGTTTATAGGGCTTGGGAGGCAAGGTTCCCTGAAGGAATCCCTTTTTATAAATGGGCGTTTAATGGTAACGGAATAAGATTCAAACCTTCATTTTGGTATTGGATTTTTGGTCAGAGGCTATCTCATTTGATTTTGGGAGGGCTGGGTATAATTCCGTTTGTATTTGGAGTTTTTAACACCAAAGTAAAAAACCAATTTATCAGTTATTTTCTTTTGGGAGCGTTTGTTTATATAACTTTGGTTGCCAATGCCAATGTAATGCATGACTATTATCAAATTCCCGTAATTCCCGTTATCGCACTGGCACTTGCTTCGGGTTCAATTTATTTGTGGGAGGGTGGCGGGTTCAATAAAATTCTTACCAGGTTAACACTTTTAATATCAATCGGAGTTATGTTGATAACCGGATGGAGTCTGATAAAAGACAATTACAATGTTAATCATCCCGAGATTATTGCTGCAGGCAATAGAGTAGACAAAATTACCCCCAAAGACGCCTTAATACTGGCACCATACAATGGTGACACAGCCTTTTTATATCAGACAAAAAGAAACGGATGGCCGGCGGTTGATGATTCAATAGAGAATATTATTAAAAAAGGAGCTTCGTTTTACGCATCGGTGGACTTGGGTAGTCCGGACACTAGATTGGTTGAGTCGGAATATAAGACTTTGGAAAAGACTGATAAATTTATAATAATCGATCTTCGTGCACCCTTAAAAACAAAATGAAAATTTTAATGCTTACTCCTTACTTACCGTTCCCTGATTCCTCGGGCGGTCAGATCCGTTCGTATAATTTAATTAAATATTTAAGTAAAAAACACGACATCACACTTTTTTCTCTTATCAAAGACGATTCGGAAAAACGGTTTGTTTCGGAACTTGAGAAATATTGTAAAAAGGTAAAAGTTTTTAAAAGATCCAAATCTCCTTGGACTCTTCGTAACATCCTTTTAACCGGATTTGGGCCTTACCCGTTTCTTGTTATAAGAAATCTCTCACCCAGAGAAAGATTTGCCGTTATTAAAGAAATAGAAGACGAAAAGTACGATCTTATTCACGCCGAGACTTTTTATGTAATGCCTCATATTCCTAAAACAAAAATACCCATACTTTTAGTGGAACAGACAATCGAGTATTTAGTTTACAAGCATTATGTGGAAGGTTTAAAAAATATCTTTCTGAGACTTTTGCTTTCGATAGATGTTGCAAAACTTCGTTTCTGGGAAACTTCATTTTGGAAAAAAGCCGACGGAGTTGTTGCCGTTTCCGAAGCAGACAAAAACGAAATGCTTAAACTGGCACCCGATTTGGACGTAGGTCTGGTTCCCAATGGCGTAAACTTGGATTTTTTCCAGGTTAAAGGCAGTTGGACTGCAAAAAATCCAAAAATACTGTTCGTCGCAAATTTTAAGTGGCTACAAAATGTAGAGGCTGCGGAGCTACTTTTGGATCATGTTTTCCCTGCTGTCAAAAAGAAAAATCCCAGCGTTAAAGTTTGGGTAGTCGGGCAATACATTCCCGAGCATATTTTAAAAAGGAAAAGTAAGGATATCATCGTAGATAATCTTAAAGAAGATGACCAGGAGGGTATTAGAAAAGCATACTACGAAGCTTCAGCTTTTGTGTCACCTCTAAAAGGTCCGGGAGGTACGCGTTTAAAGCATTTTGCTGCAATGGCGGCAAAGCTACCCTTGATAACGACTTCCGTGGGGGCTGAGGGTTTAGGAGCAACTCATTCCCACAACATTATTATTCAGGATGAACCGATGTCTTTGGCAGAAGCAACCTTGGAAATAATTGGAGACTCAAAAAAAGCAAAAATAATTGCAGATAATGCAAGAAAGCTGGTTGAAGAAAAATATAGTTGGTATAAAATGAGCGAGTACCTCGACTCAATATACGTTGAAAACGCAAAAAAATGAAAAGACCCGAACTGTCGGTAATAATTCTTAATTACAACACAAAAGAACTCTTGGAGGATTGTTTGAATTCAATCAAAAGAATCATAAAAGAGGTTAAAATGGAAATAATTGTTTCGGACAATAGTTCGACCGACGGAAGTCCGGATATGGTTAGAAAAAAGTTCCCGTGGGTTAAACTTATAGAGGGTCCAAACGAAGGTTTTTCCAGAGGAAACAACAGAGCAAGACCGCTGGCTAGGGGAGATATGATATTGTTCTTGAATCCCGACACGGTTGTGCATCCGGGCGTATTTTCTAAGAATGTAGCTTACTTAAAAAAACACTCTGAAGTTGGAGCCCTCACTTGCAAATTGGTTTTGCCGGACGGTTCAATGGATAAAGATGTAAGAAGAAGATTTCCTACCCCGAGAGTTTCCTTTAATAGATTAATTTTGGGTAAAACCAGAGAGTATTATTACGAAGACATACCGAACACAAAAACCCACGAGGTGGATGCCATACAGGGCGCTTTTTTCCTGTCGTGGAAGAGAATTTTGGATAAAGTGGGATGGTTCGACCCGGAATACTTTTTCGACGGCGAAGATGTGGATTTGTGTTATCAAATACACAAAGAAGGTTATAAACTAGTCTATTATCCGGAAACCTACATTACACATTTAAAAGGAGTAACAAAAGGTAAAGTAAAAAAATGGAAATTTAAAACCACTCCCGAACACAGAAAAAAACTTAGACTTGCAGGGGTTGCCTCAATGGAAAGATTTTTTAGAAAGAACCTTTGGGATAGATACCCGATCTGGTTCGACTATTTTGTCCTTTTTGGAATAAATGTTTTCAAAGTAATCCGTTATGTTAAAGTCGCACTTCTTTCTTCTTACTAATGAAAATACTAATTGACGGACGTTTATACGGCTTGGAAAATGCCGGTTTAGGAAGATATATCATGAGTTTGGTAACCGAACTTTCAAAGATTGACAACAAAAACCGCTACATCCTTTTATTAACAAAAAAATATGCGTCAAAAGTAGTTCTTCCCGAAAACTGGAAGATTGTAACCGCCAACTTTAGACACTACAGTTTCTTTGAACAATTTTTTTTACCCAAGATTATCAAAGAAGAAAAACCGGATATTACACATTTCCCGCATTTTAATGTTCCTATTTTTTTTAAAGGTAATTTCGTGGTAACGGTCCACGATCTTTTGATGCACAAGCAAACGGGACTGGCGGCAACCACCTTAATTCCACCTATGTATTTTCTTAAAAGAACCGCTTACAAATCCGTTTTTAGATACGCGGTTATGCGGTCAAAAAGGATAATAGTTCCCAGTATAGCTGTACAAGAAGAAGTTCAAAAATATTACGGAATCGATGATAAAAAAATTGATGTTGTTTATGAAGGTTTCGAAGAAAAAAATATTGAAAAAAAGATTGTTTTTGATCCCAAAAAATACGGTTTAGGAAGCTTATACATTTCTTATGTCGGAAACGCATACCCTCATAAAAATCTAAAGAGATTAATAGAAGCAGTTGTTTTGTACAATGAAAATTCGGGTAGAAATCTAACATTGGCACTAGCTTCGGCAAGAAACCAATTTACCAAACGGTTAGAAAAGACCATTGTCGAGTTGGGTGCACAGAAATATGTAAAAATGGTGGGTTTTGTGCCCGACGAACAGCTTCCTGACTTTTTAAGAAAATCTGTCGGTCTTTTTACCCCGTCTTTGTCGGAGGGTTTTGGACTTCCAGGCCTCGAGGCGATGAGTTTTGGAACTTTTGTTGCGGCGTCGGAAATACCCGTCTACAAAGAGATTTACAAAGATAACGCACTCTATTTTAACCCGTTCGATTTTACATCAATCGAGAATGCCATATCGCGTGTTGTAAATATGAACCAAAAAGATAAAATAGACCGAATCAAAAAATCGGAAGAATTTATAAAAAGATATTCGTGGAAAAAAGCTGCCCAGGAAACACTTTTAGTTTATGAAAAAGCGTACGGCAACAGTTTACCGCAAAGTAGAAACCAAACTTAATAAGCTTAAAATTGCTTTGGTTTACGATAGGGTAAATAAATGGGGAGGTGCCGAACGTGTCCTTTTGGCTCTCCACCAAATCTTTCCTGAAGCTCCGCTTTTTACTTCGGTTTACGATAAAAATAAAGCAAAATGGGCCGGGGTGTTTCCTAAAATATACACAAGTTTTTTGCAAAACATACCGTTTGCAAAAGGTAACCACGAGTTTTTGGCCCCCCTAATGGCTCTTGCTTTTGAGTCGTTCGATTTTTCCAGCTACGATTTGGTTATAAGTGTTACAAGTGAGTTCTCCAAATCCATAAGGACGGGGGTAAACACAAAACATATCTGCTATTGTTTAACCCCGACGAGATATTTATGGAGCGGTTACAATACATATTTCAAAAGCAAATCCTTTTTGAGTTTATTTGGAAGGATTTTGGTCCCTTATCTTAGAAGACTAGACAAAACTCTCGCCCAAAGGCCGGATAAAATAATTGCTATTTCTTCGGAGGTTTCCAAAAGAATCAAAAAATATTACGGAAGAAATGCAAAGATAGTTTTTCCACCTGTTAACATTCCAAAATACAAAACCGGGTCCCACAAAAGAAAACATTTTTTAGTTGTTAGTAGATTGGTAAGTTACAAAAGAGTTGATTTGGCTATCAAAGTTTTTAACAAGATAAAACATAGACTTCTGATTGTTGGAACGGGTAGAGAATATAGTAATCTTAAAAAAATATCCAAAAGTAATATTAAGTTTTTGGGCAATGTTAGCGAAAACAGATTACGAAAAATTTATTCCGAATCTCTGGGTTTTATAATGCCGCAGGAAGAGGATTTTGGAATTGCGGCAATAGAAGCCCAGTCCTTTGGGGTACCCGTTTTAGCTTTTGATAAAGGCGGTTCGAAAGATACAGTTTTGCACAAAAAGACCGGGATATTATTTTCCCGTCAAAATATAGATTCTTTACATAAGGCAATAAAAATTTTTGAAAAAACAAATTTCAACAAAAAGTATATTAAAAGTCATGCCGCAGGTTTTTCTACAATAAAATTCCAAAAAGCGTTTACTAAGGTAGCTTTTGAATAGCCTTCTTTGTTGTTTGTCATTTTTTAAACAGGTGTTAAAATAAACCCATGGATGAAAACGGATTCCAAAAACATCTTTACGCTCTTGTCTTAGCAGGAGGCGGAGGAACCAGATTGTGGCCAAAAAGTCGCAACGACACCCCAAAACAATTTCTAAAACTTTTTAAGGATCAGACTCTTACACAAATTACAATCCAGAGACTCAGGAAAATTATCCCTTTGGAAAAAATATTTATAGTTACCGTCTCCGAGGCATACAGGGACGAAATTAAAGCAGAGATACCTGACTTTATAGACGAAAACATAATAGTAGAACCGGTGAGAAGAGAAACAGGGCCTGCTTATGCCCTAGGTGCACTTCATATTCACGAAAAAGACAACGACGCAGTCATTATTACGGAAGCGGCAGATAGGTTGGTTAGACCTATTCCACTTTACCTAGATACTTTGACAACAGCGGCAAAAGTAGCATACGAACAAAAAGTTATGATTGCTATGGGAATCGAACCGCGCTATCCCCACCCCGGCTTGGGGCATATTAAAAAGGGCAAAAAGAAAGACACAATAAACGGTTTAGACTTTTATGAACTTGCAGACTTTGTAGAAAAACCTCCCATAGAAGTTGCCAAAGAATATACGGAGTCGGGTCAATATTTGTGGAACGCCGGGCAATATGTTTGGAGGGCAGATACACTTCTTAATTCCTATAAGGTTAACGCTTCGGAAATTTATGACATTTTGGAAAACATACGACCCCATGTTTTCCATCAGGACGAACGGGTTTTACTTAAAGCACAATATGAAAAGATGCCTTCGATTGCTGTTGATTATGCAATTTCCGAGAAAGATAAGAATTTTCTGGCCGCAGCAGCAGATTTCTATTGGACAGATATCGGCGATTGGAAAGAAGTTTGGGGAAATTTGCCTAAGGATTCAGGTGGGAATGTCATAATTTCGGGTAGTGGTGGCAATACCGAGGTAATAAATGTTGATACAACAGACTCGCTTATCCATACGGACGGTAGGCTTATAGCAATTGTTGATGTGGACAATATTGTGGTTGTAGACACAAATGACGCGCTTCTTATCACCACAAAAAGCCGTGCTCAGAGCGTAAAGAAAGTTGTGGAAAGACTTAAAGAAGAAGGTAAGGATGAATTGCTCTGATGTCTAATTTTTAAGAGTTATGTACTATGATGCAATAAAAAGAATCGTCGATATTTGTATGTCGGTAGTTCTTATAATATTGTTCGCTCCGATAATGCTGGTTACTGCACTTGTTATAAAATTTACTTCTCCCGGACCAGTGCTTGTAGAAAGAGGAAACAAAACAGCCCAAAGAGTAGGTAAAGACGGTAGGATTTTTTATCATTACAAATTTAGATCGATGATAGTTGATGCTTACCGACTTCTTAAAACAGACCCTAAATTTAAAAAGCTTTATCGGGAGTACAAGGAGTCCAGTTTTAAACTTCATAAAGACCCGAGAGTCACAAAGTTTGGAAAATTTATTCGTAAATATTCAATCGATGAAATGCCTCAGCTTTTTAATGTCCTTAAAGGTGAGATGAGTTTGGTTGGCCCCAGACCATATTTTGTTGACGAGCTAAAAGAACAACAGTCAAAATACCCGCACACAAAACAGCTAGTGAAAGATACTTTAACAGTTAAACCGGGGATAACCGGTTTTTGGCAGGTATCAGGTAGAAGTGCCGTAAACTTTGACAAAAGAATAGAAATGGACGCTAATTACGCCAAAAAAAGATCGTTGTGGATGGATATTGTGATTATTTTGAAGACTCCTTTTGTGATGGTTAGCGGCAAAGGTGCCGTATAGCTTCATTTGAAGCCTTTTTTTGTGTATCATTAATTTTGTAGAGAATATTAATAAA
>CAZRJH010000004.1:0-145915 GCA_964600575.1 uncultured Gammaproteobacteria bacterium
GGTGTGGGCGACGGTGTGGGTGTGGCACTTGGTCTAGGCGTGTTGATTGATAAATTTAAAGCACACGAGGAATATGTAGCCTCCGGTGAAGTAGGGCCGAGGGATTTGTTTTTATTTATGTTGGAAATTACGGCGACCGCTATGGCTGCGATAGCAGCTAAACCTAAAAGGGTAATAGCTGTTACATTTTTAAATTTACCAAACGCATCTTTGAACCGTTTTTTGAGCCAATTAATTTGGACACCTTGTGATATGTCGGGTAGTCTTACGTCAGGATATTTTTCGTTCATATTTTTAATGCCATCCAAGTGTCGGATGGTGTAACTCACCGTATACTCTAAAATTGTATGTCGATTGCGGTATTGTATAAAGATCACAATAGTCACCAGTGCCAGGTCTTAGCGTAGTTGTTTCCGGTCGTTGTACCCCATTAACTCTAAATCGAGCTTTATCAAACGGGGTTGTGGTGTTTGTAAAGCCGCCTACACAGAAATATACTCTTGCTCCGGCACTCAAGGTCTTGAATGTTTCGGAAGATATACGCGTCCAAGCCGGGCTATAAATCTCGATTTTTTGACATACCGCAATAGGCGTTGGAGTTGGTGTTGGGGTGGGTGTTCCCGTAGGACTTGGTGTAGGGCTATGGCTAGGTGTGGGCGTAGCACTAGGTGTTGGTGTTGGGGTGGGTGTAGGCGTGGGAGTAGGTCTAGATGTTGGTGTAGGTGTTGGTCTAAATGTTGATGTACCGGGCGGAGTTCTGTTTGTTCCTGGAACACATCCTACTCCACCACCACCACAAACATACCCTGCCGCACAACATGTTTTTGCTTGTGGGTTTTCGGAGTTGTTACATACTTCTCTCCCATCACCCCTACATGCTGTTTCGAAATAATCTTTTGGTACACAAACACCGTAATTACACGGTTGACCGCCTTGGCAGTGACAGTATTGGGTAGAACTACAGCCTGTATCAAGGCAGCCTCTTCCACCATTAGGTGGAGGAGTGCAGTATCCGTTAACTGCATTTTCTTCTGTACAGTATGTAACACCAGTACTGGCTTTTTGTTCGAAGAGTTGTTGTTGTGTAATTAGTACTGCTCCGGCAGCAACCCCCCCCACCAAAAGAAACAAACCTAAAATAGCACTTAGTACTCTGGATTTTGAGATTTTTCCAACTGGAGGTTTTCTAAAAAAAACAGGAATTTCAGATCTGGGCATAAAATCTGAGTCGGACATATTAATAATCATACTATATATAGTTAAGGGGAAAGTCCATACCTTAAAAAATGCTTAAACACTTGTGATATATTCTGCATATGGCTTTTCATTCAAAATATGTTTGCCAACAGTGCAGTTATGAATCTTTGGGTTGGCTTGGAAAATGTCCAAATTGCGATAGTTGGGGAACTTTAGTAGAAGAGGTTGTATCCTCCGGAAAGTCCGGCAAAACCAAAACATCAACAAGAGGTTCTGTAAGTGCAAGAAAACCGATTAATCTTTCTGACATTAAAAGTGCAGATACAAAAAGAACTTCAACGGGAATTGGAGAACTGGACAGAGTGTTGGGTAACGGGCTTGTTCCGGGTCAGGTGATTTTAATTGCGGGAGAGCCGGGGATAGGTAAATCTACTCTCCTTTTAGAGTTGGCACAAAAAATTGGAAACATACTATATATATGTGGGGAAGAATCGGTTAACCAGGTAAAAGTGAGAGCTGATAGACTAGGTGTCAAAAAAGACAACATAGAATTATTCGAAGATACGGATACAGATAGAGTTATTGATCAAATAAATTCTACGGACAATAAATTGTCTGCAATCATAGTTGACTCAATACAAACTATGACTACAGAAGATCTAAGCGGTATGGCCGGTTCTGTTGGACAGGTAAGGGAATGCGCATCCAGACTTCTTAAGGCCGCAAAAGAAAAAAATATTCCTTTGTTTTTAGTAGGTCATGTAACAAAAGAGGGAACCGTGGCAGGGCCTGCAGTTTTGGCCCATATAGTCGACACTGTTTTATGGTTCGAAGGCGATAAAACCTTAACTACAAGAATACTTCGTGCCGTCAAAAATAGATTTGGACCAACAGATGAAGTAGGTATTTTTACAATGGAGGACAAGGGTTTGATTCCACTGGACAACGCGGAGGTGGCTTTTTTGGAAGACGGTAAAAAAAGCGTAGCCGGCAGTGTTGTTACTAGTGTTATGCAAGGAACACGACCTTTACTCGTAGAAATTCAAGCCTTGGTTGTTCCCACAAAATTGGCAATTCCAAGAAGAATTGCACAAGGAATTGACTCAAGAAGATTGGAACTTCTTTTGGCTGTTTTAACTAGGAGAGCCGGACTTCCTATGTATAATCAGGATGTTTTTGTAAATATTGCCGGAGGCTTAAAGGTCGCAGAACCCGCTACAGACCTCGCAATTTGTTTGGCAGTAGCATCAGCATACTTTGATAAACCTTTAAATTCCAAGCTTTTAGCCTTGGGAGAGGTCGGGCTTTTGGGAGAGATAAGAGAAGTTGTGGCTCAGGATAAACGTATAAAAGAGTCGAAAAGAGTCGGGTTTACAAAATCTATAAGTTCAAAGGATACGAGCTATCTTAGTCAGGCGATTAAGCTCGCCGGTCTTAAATAAGGCTCAGGTATCTACTGCTTTCTAAAACAAACTCTTCGAATCTCAGGCTCCTGGCGGTTTTTAGTGCCACTTCCTTTCTGATCAAATGAGCACGCATACCTATTGTTAATGCCAACGCAGAATCAAGTTGTCCTGTAGAAAGTCCGGAAACACCGACAATAAAGCCATTTTTGAAGGCAAAAGATCCTCCAGGAAGATCCGTGGCTCCGATTTTCCATCTCGATCCTTCGTCGAGCTGCGAATTTTGAGAAGAACTTATAAAATCTGGGTATTGAAGTAAAAAATGAGTTTTAAACAGTGCATAATCAGCATACTTATTAAGTTTTGATTCGTATTCGGCATCTTCTAAAGTTATTCTTCCAATTTGAATAAGTTTTGGAGTGAGATATGGTTTCTCTCTATGAGCTACCGCTATTACAACACCCTGTCTATCTTTGTTTTTCTCAAAAGACAAAACTTCTCTTGTGACAAACTCGGCCGATCTTTGAATGTTAATTAGTTGTCGGACATATTGGTGGTCGGGATGATTTTTATTTGCAATCTCGACCCATTTAACCATAGAGTCGTGATTAATCTCTTTTAACCAGGGGAGTGATAATACCGGGCTTTGTGCTTCTATGCTCATGGCTGATTATATACAATTTTTAACATTTTTGCTTTTTTTAACGTTATTCACTAGATATCCACATTAAATTTTGAACAATTTTTTTGTCCGAAAAATCGGGCTTTTTTGAAGCTAAAACGACTATGGGTATGTGTATTTAGCAACCAAAAATAGGTTATGGGATTTGACAGAATACATAGTCAATGTTAAACTTTTTTCAATTGAAGGCTAGACCGAGAGATTATCGGTTTGAAGCATTAAGAAGTTCATTAAAAGCGGTTTATAAAAGCCAAAAAAAGAGCATCGCCATCGTTGGGTTCTCCTCTAAGATTAAAGGGACTCGCCACGAATAGAGATGCTCTTTAAAACTAACCAGGTACAAAAAAATTACCTGGACACGGGATTTGTCTTGCAGACAGGACAACTAGCTAACGACTAATTAATTCAAGACAAATCGTTATCAGACTAAATCTAAGGAGATTTGTTGTCAAGGGTCTTTTCACAGAAAACTGGGTTTTGTTGATCTTGGGGACGGGTGGTTTGTTGGGCAGGCGAACTACCCGCTCCTAAGTTTAATAAAGCCCTTTTTTGTTTTTTTAGATATTTAAATTTTTCTTCGACTTACGGTGAGTTGTGGGGTTTTCCCTAATCCCTATATAATTAGTTTCTGCCGTGGAACACATTGTTTATCACTATTCGCACAGTCCGGAAGAAGGAGTCTTTGTGGTTGGGCCACCTCCTATTAAACCGCAAGAAATACGGCCAAGAAAAACTACGCTATCCAAACTCCTTTTGAGGACCTCGAAGCTCATGGCATTTGTCGGGATAACCCTACTTTTGATCGCTTATCTTCCAAGTGGTGTTTTTTGGCTTCAGGGTTTGGGCTTTGGAGTTAAGGATAATTTTAGGCTAACGGAGGAAGAAGTCCAAAATCTTAGTCACGACGCTCAGGTTGTGGCTAAATACACACCTCCGTTTGATCCAAAACTTCCCAAAGACAATCATTTGACTATCAAATCCATTGGTGTGAGTACGACCATACAGGAGGCCACCTATGTTAATTATGAAGATGCACTTAAAAAGGGTGTTTGGAGAGTTTCGGACTTTGGGGCACCCGGGGAGACGGGCGTGCCAATTATTCTTGCTGCTCATAGGTATGGCTATTTAGCCTGGACAAATAGCTTTAGAAGGCTAAATTCATTTTTTAATCTTCCCAGGCTGCAAGTGGGGGACTTGGTAGAAATATCTTGGCGCCAGCATAAATATACTTATGCCATTTATGGGGAAAGTAAGGGGGAGAATATTACGGATTATTCAGCAGACCTAATCCTATATACTTGCGAAACACTAAATGGGCCAGTTAGAATTTTTAAGTACGCAAAGCTCCTAAAAATTTAAATTCAGCCTCAAATTTTTAATGACCTACGACAGCAGTCGAGGGTGATTAAAGCACCCTATAACTACTTGACAAATAGAAAAAAATACTATATACTGCTCCCAGTATGAAAAAGATTTTATTTGCAGTCTTAGCTTTTTCGGTCTTGGCAAATCCTTCAAAGGTTTTGGCAGATCACGAAAAGATAATTTGTCCTCAACCTTACGGTTCGGGAGTTGTTTGTGGAGCCAAAACTCACAAACCGGTTGAAGCCGGTTTAGCCGAGAATTTAGCTCTGGCTGGAGCTTTCGCTCTTGGGGCATCCGGTATTTTCCTTCACCTCTCCAAAAAAGCGAGTGCAACAGCTTAATGCCAATTTGTAGGTAGCTACCTGCTCCGGTAATTACTGGGGCATGTAAGTACCTACAAAAGGGTTTGCACTTTGAATCAGGTATTATTCAATATTTCAACAGATGTTCGGAGGAACGAATCTATGAAAAATATGCCTTGGCAAGGTTGGCTACTTATTGCGGGCATGCTTTTCGGATGTGGTTTTTGGACTTGGTCCACTCCCACAAATCCCGACGAGCTTGTAGCCCGCCATATTCAGATCATTAATTTGATCCAGAACTATGGTATGTACATGGTTGCCGGCCTGGCTGTTCTCACTTTTATGGCATTTAAG
Source organism: uncultured Gammaproteobacteria bacterium (assembly GCA_964600575.1). Lineage (GTDB taxonomy): Bacteria > Patescibacteriota > Microgenomatia > UBA8517 > UBA8517 > CAZRGC01. The sequence continues at coordinate 5,304 of CAZRJH010000004.1, forward strand.
CCATTCAGGTCGCGTTAGCAATTGGAGGAGAGTGAATCTTCCTCTCCTCAATTTTTTGACTTTTGAAGATTTTGGATAATACCTGTACTTAATTAGATTACGACAAATGCGTCGCAGTCTAATAGGTTTTTTAGTACATTAAAAATCGAGGCAAAAGTTACTTCCATTGGCTGAGCCATTTTGGATATGAGTTAGCATTTATTTTTTATTTAGTGTTAGTGATTCGTGTCCAAAACGGCTTCGGCCAAGATTGTTTCCTTTCGAAAGAAAACTATTACGGAGGTACTCATATGAAGACCAAAATCTTCACCCTTTTGAGCTTTGTCGTGCTCGTTTCCCTTGCCCTCTCGGCTTGTGGCGGCAACGGCAATGCTCCGACCAGTGGCGGTGGCGCGAATGACGGTGGTGGTTCAAACACCAATACCGTTGTCGTGACCTCGACCCCCATGACGGATCTCGGAACCCTTCTCGGTGATCAACCCATGACCCCTCAGGTCAGCAGGAACATTGAATGGGACGAACTTCTTAAGATGCCGGAATGGACTCAAAAGCCAGGTCTCACGGGCGCGGACGCTCTTTATGTTCAGTCCAGCAAACCCAGCGAGATCGACCTGCCCCTGTTGCCCAACCAGAAAACTTTCACCGTTCCGGCCGGCACCACATTGGTGTTTGGAGCTTACAACGCGACTGTTGTTTTGGAAAACGGCAAGACCTACAGTTTCAAGGAAGGTTTTTATGGCGCTTTCACCGAAGGCACCCAGATCAAATCCTTGCACATTGTAGACGGCTTCGCGCTTTTGATCGGTCGCGATTCGGGTCAATCGGAATACTGTTTGCGCGTGGCGCAGGCTATTAACCAGAAATGGGCACACAACAACTTGTATCGCCCTTCTTCCTGGGAAAATCCTGTCTGCACCGGTGTGCAAGCGACCGTGATCGACCCTAACGACTAATCGTCGGTCCGCCTCGAATACGACGGCAAGCCTATTTACCTTTTCTCTTGGTAGATAGGCTTGCCTGATCTCACAAACCCTAAATAGTTTAGGATTTCTGAAATCATGAATACCAAAACCCCCAAAGTAAGCGTTGTTATGCCGGTTTATAACGCCGGTAGTTTTTTGGTGCCCGCCATAACTTCTATCTTGAATCAGACCTATACTAATATTGAACTAATCATTGTTGACGATGCTTCAACTGACGGGTCAAGTTCTATTCTTAAAAAATATGCAAAATCTGATAAAAGAGTTCGTTTGTATACAAATTCCAAAAGACTCGGTGTAACCAAGAGTGAAATGTTGGGAATTGAAAAGTCTGACGGAAAATTTGTTGCTCGAATGGATTCCGATGATATTTCTTACCCTGAAAGAATCGCAAAGCAAGTTAAATTCTTGTTAAGAAATAAAGATGTGGTTGCAGTTGGAGCACAGTGTGATCTCATTAACGCAAAAAATGAGCTTATTGGAAGCAAAAGGTTCCCTGTTTCAGACGACTCAATTCGCAAAATGATTTTTAGCAGTGTTCCTTTGCAGCAACCGGCAATGATGGTCAACAGACTTCTTCTTCCAAAAGATTTTGTTTGGTATGACGAGACTTTTTCTTCTGCAGAAGAGCTTGAGCTTTTGTTTAAGTTTTTCCAAATTGGTAAAGTTAGAAATTTACCTGAAGTGCTTTTGAAATACAGAATTCACGGATCAAACACATCTTTAGTGAATCCTAAAAAGACGTTCAAATTAACTTTAAAGACTAGGTTTAGAGCAATATCTAGGTATGGTTACAGGCCAACAATTAAAGGCCTAGCCGTCACCCTCGCACAATTTTCTGTGATATCACTCATTCCAAATAAATGGATATACCCGCTTTATGTTTTTACTAGGGGAATGAATAAACTAAAAGCTACCAATGTTACAATTAAAAACAATGAACAGTTCGTTTTTGAAGAAAAGCTTCAGTTGGTTAAAGCATAACTCTTTAAGTATTTTTCTACCTCTATGTATTTTGGCTATAGTCTCCTTTATTTCTTATAAAAGTTACATTCCTGAAACGTGGCTGTTGGGATGGGATGATTTGGCTCCCGAGCTCAACTTTGGATTAAACATAGAAAGAAGCTTGTCTTCTCCTTGGCAAGAATACCAAGGGCTTGGTCTTTTGGGTGGCATGGGTCACGCTTCTGATTTAATCAGACAGATTTTTTTGCTAATTGCTTCGTTTGCTTTTAAAACCTCTTTTATTAGGTACCTTTGGACGTTTTTAATGCTTGCGCTTGGGCCCTTGGGTGTATTTTTTTTCTTTAGGAAACAGGGAGAAGGGAGTAGTTACAAGTTTGCAGCCTTTGCTTCATCTATATTTTATGTATTTAATTATTCCACTCTACAAACTTTTTTTACCCCTTTCGAAACCTTTGTAACCTTTTATGGTTTCTTTCCTTGGTTAGTTCTTTTTGCTCAAGAATATCTGAACAAGGGTAGAAAGTCTTCACTTTTTATATATTTAATAATATTAATTTTGGGAAGTACTTCTTTCTATGTTCAAACTTTATTTGTTGTTTATGTCATCTTTTTGGCTGTTTTTTGTTTAGAAGCTATATTTTTAAGAAAGAATGGATTTTTAAGGTCTTTAATTCTCGGTGTTGCAACTTTTGTTGTTTCGGCCTACTGGTTATTACCAGTTGGTTACTACGCTATCAAAAACTCGAGTGTTCCCACCGACTCTCATATAAATTCGATTGCCACCCCAGAGACTCAACTTATGAATAAGGCTAGGGGTGACTTTTCAAGCATAGCCTCACTAAAAGGGTATTGGTTTGATTATTACGACTGGGACGCTCTGGGTAACTACGACCTAATGTATAAAGACTATATTTCTTACACATCTCAAAATATAGTTCTTAACACACTAATTGTACTTTTTGCGGTGTCGGTTTTGGGAATACTTACAAATCTTTTTGTTAAAAACAAAGATAAACAATTTAAAGTGTCGTATCTCTTTTTGCTTTTTGTTTGTTACTTTATGTTGGCGGGTGACAACAAACCGTTTGGTCAGATCTATTTACTTCTACAAAACAATTTTCCGGTTTTTGCAGAAATATTTAGAAACTCGTTTACAAAATGGTCCATACCGACAAGTTTTTTGTACGCTGTGGGCGTTGGTTACTTTGTGTCACATTTTTCTGGTATTTTCAAAGGTAAGACTAAAGTTTTTTTTGCTATTGCTTTAGCATTGTTGTTTGCATGCGTTTCGATGTTCACATTGTTACCTGTCGCTAAGGATGGATTGATTTCAAAAACAATGAAAATTGACTTGCCAAGTGACTATGAGCAAGTGATTAAATACTTTAAAAATCAGCCAATTGACGGAAGAATTGCCAGTTTCCCGTTGACCGACTTTTGGGGATGGAAATTTAACAGTTGGGGATACAGGGGGAGCGGCTTCTTGTGGTACGGAGTACAGCAACCGATTTTAGATAGAGCCTTTGATGTATGGAGCAAAAAGAACGAAACTGCTTATGAGGAAATAAATTATGTTTTTAATTACGGAACCAGTGGGGACACAGAAAGAGAGTTGGCTAAGTACAAAATTAAATACATTTTATTTGATCAGAGTATCTATATTCCAGGCAATCCGAACTTTTTAGATTTTTTGGAAAAGCAAAGAAATAAAATTGAATCTTTACCAGGGGTCACAAAGGAAGAAACTTTTGGCAAAATAATAATCTACAAAATGGACCTAGTAGAAACCAACAACTTTGTTTCTGCTCCCAAAGTATCTTATCCTACACTTTTGGAATTTTCTCAAACAGGTAGACCAGAAATAACTGAAAGTTTCTCGGGGGAGCAGGGGTACAAAGATGCAGAGAACTGTAGCATTGGAGAAGTCGGAAAAGTGACAAAAAGTGTGCAAAGTCATTCTTATGTATACAAGGCACAAAATGACGGCGTTTCTTGTGATTATTTTTATTATCCAAGTTTAGATTACTCCAAGGGATACATACTTAGGATAAAAGGTAACAATATCCAAGGCAGATCGCTTAAATTCTATTTATTTAATGTTAAAAGTGGACAGGTCGATATTGAAAGACTTTTGCCTGCAGGTGATTTTGATGAATATTACAAAATTTATCCAACATCATTTACTAAGTCTGTTGGGGAGGGATTCACATTGAATGTGGAGACACGGTCTTTTGGTAACTTTACATCTGAAAATGTGATAAATGTGATAGAGTTTTATCCGGTAGATACCACCAGGTCACAACCTCAGCAAATTTTAAACAATCTTGATATAGTGTCTGTATCTAAATTTGGTACTTGGGGATATAAGATCGCAAAAGAAGGCAAAGGCTTATTGGAATTAGATCAAGGTTACGAAGACGGGTGGATTGCTTTTAGTATTGACTCTCCAACTTGGCAAATGCGTATATATGATCACAAAATATATAATTCCTGGTCCAACTCGTGGAATATAGATAACGATGCTAAGGTTATTTATATATTTTTCTGGCCACAGCTTCTGGAGTGGGGTGGACTGATTTTGGCGCTAGGAAGCCTTGTTTTTATATTCAAAAAGACTTCAAAACTTGACACCCCATAGTTTTTGTGATATAGTATAGTTCTACTTCGGAGGGTTTAGACCTCCATTTTTGCGGAGCCTTTAAGCCCTCCGGAGAGAAATTTTTAAATACGAAGTAAAACAAGTTTTGGCTTTGCGTTCAATTCATCCTCGTCATGAGATGACAAGGATTCCTTGAAATGCATAGTAGAAAAATACGGTAAATCCGAGTACTTGTGCTTTTAGGCACGATTACTCAGGTTTACCGTTTTTTTTGGCCTCAATTCCCGGAGAAGCTTCTTTGAAGATCTATCTTTTGGGCTATCTCTTTAAGCTCTTCCCAGATAGTTTCCTCCTCTTCGTATCTACCCGATTGGTTTGAGCCTCTAAGCATCTTCCAGGTTCTATCCCAGAGCCCCCACAACGGGTTTTCGCGCCTGGGATCCGGTATTCCTATGTTCGTAGCTATCTCTTGGGCAAGTTCTGTAAGGCGGTCTTCTAGAAGGTCTATTTGGGTGTTAACCTCGCGGCTTTCGGGGTCGCCCTGCCTGGTTTCTCTCAAAAGTCGGATGGTGGCCTCATATTCACCTGAAAGGGGGTGTTTATTAAGTTGTTCTTTAAAGCTCTCTTTGGACATGTTTAATTATATCACCCATAGTCTAGACTCAGAAAAAGTGTTTAAGGCAAAAAACAGCCCCCGGGTGTTAACAACATCTTGCGATGTGCAACAACCACGGGGGCGAGTCGGAATCAGTAGGGCACTAAGAATCCCATTAAACTTAGGCTTAATCTGACCCTGACAAATTACCTGCTTTCAAGCTCACGCTTGAGATGTTCGATCTCGGCAAAGAGATCTGCAACGGGAACGGGTGACACATGACCATGATTCTGGGCATAATCCCAAAGGCTGGCTTTAACCAGGCTATCTTTGGTGTCCGGAAACTGGTCGATTCGGTGTGCACCGCCGCGCATGATGATGTCGTCGTCGAGGACTACTATCGTGTTTTCGCCTGCAAAAGGCACTGACACGGTGGGGAAAGCGGTTTCCACCCATTGGCGGTTACCAACTTGCCAGCCTTCGACTTGGGGCATCACGCTGTCCGGGACTGAAAATCCGGATTTTTTGAGAGCGCGTACTGCCGCATCGGTCATTTTTTCGCCTGCGTTTGCCCATGTGCCGGGGATCGATTCTTCGATCTCATTTCCGGCTTTCCCTGTTTCGGGATTCACTATCACGGGGCGCAGTTCCTTGACCGAACGAACATAGATTCCATCCTTGCCTTCACCTGTGACCACGACCATAACCGAGGGAGTCGCATGACCCCAGAATTCGGCGGTGGGACCGTCGCTGATGACGATTGCATCAAAGTTGTATTCGACAACATTACCGTTATCATCAACCTTAACATATGCCATGTGGCGGCGGGTTCCCCAAGGATTCCAAAACCCTGCAAAGTCGACGAGTACCGTCAACCAAAGCGGGATCTGCACCTTGATGGTGTACTTGCGGAAAAGTGTAACGACGGCGTGCCAGCCATTTTTGCCGATGGTGGCGCGGTTCTTCCAGAGAAGGTTAAAAGGGACCTTATGGAAGGGGATTACGATTTGCTTGTTCATTTTACTAGCTCCTGTTTTAGACAGGGCATAAGTGGAATCTTCAATTCCTACTTAGACCAAAAGCTAGAATCATCGGACTTCAACCGATGAATGGGATTTTTCTTATCCGGCCTTTAAAAAGGCTAGATTGTTACGGCCTGTTTCGGTAAAAGGTGAGGGAATTGTGAGCCCCAGAGGGAGAGGAATCTCGACCAGATTGAGATCGAATAATTTTCTCCGAAAAAGGCTAGTTTGTCCTCATCATTTTTGAGGTGGGCGTTCAGGTGTTTGGCAACTTCTTCGATATCATAGACCATAGGACTGCTTTGTAAATCGTGCCCGTTGAAATCCTCGGTTTTCTCTCCGGGGTATTCTTGCGCGATTTTTGAGTCCGTCAAAAGTTTCTGAATCTCTGAATTTTCCATTTCCTGACTAAGCTCAACCACAACCAGGTGGTAGGAGATTTTATTCGCATACTGCGCATTATTCTCCCAAACAGGTTTGCCCATACTATGTTCGGTAACTTTGGCAACCTGTGAGCTTTCGACCAAACCGGGGAAGTCGCGTTTAAAAAGTGCCACTCCCGGATTATCAGTCGAATCTTTTATCCAACCTCTTGAGAATTCGATAAAGAGGTCTTTGCCTGCAAACTGATACTTTCTGCGTGCAAGCGCAAGCCACTTAAACGAAGTTCCCCGAGGAACTTTCACCAAAACCATACATATTGCTGTGTCGGGCCCAAAACGCACAACTTGTGTTGTGTCTTCTTTTTTCTGGGGCGACAGAACTCTGAACTGTACCCATTTGAGGTTTAACTCTTTAAAGCTGAACTGAGCATTGATAGGCTCGACAAAACGGATTTGCATCTCGTTTTTACCTGTACCAACCTTGTCAGCCCAACTCTTCCAGCTACCCAGGGCTCCCCGGATATCAGAAAGTAAGTGTTCACGCCACTGGGCATCTTCTGCCGTTTGGCGCATTTCCTCGGCCAGGTAGGGCCTTGGATAATTGCTTCGCATTTTGTCCTCCTCCGTCGTCAACGGATGGATTTAATAATTCTCTACGCAGGGCTTCATTCCTGTCGCAGAGTGAATGTGAACGTGCACGAACCCAAAAAGGTCCGAGGCGGAATTGTATCAAAATTCAGGCACAAAGTCAATATTATGGGCTTAAATTACAAAACAGTTGACACGGTTACAAATTAAGCTATACTAATACAAGTACTTACAAGAAAGTAACTCTTCCGTTTTTTCCGAACAGTTTAGTTAAACAAAAAATCATGGCTTTGAAAAAAACCACCACAGATACTCCCGACGAGAACGTTCAATCGTTAGTCGGTGCACCTCAAGACGCCGGGTCTTTGCCCGCTCCTCCTGTTGCAATTACCGAAGTAACTCCTAATCCTTTAGTTGTTGATGACAGAATGATTCCCGACGCAGGACTCCCTACGGATTTTGTAGAAGGAGTACTCGATATTGCCAACGAAGGGTCGGGACTACTACGACCTTCTCATTTTGCTCCCAGCGATCATGATGTTTATATTTCATCTTCCCAAATAAGAAGATTCAATCTTAGAGTGGGGGATGTTGTCGGCGGACAAGCAAGACGACCCAAAGAAAACGAAAGATATTGGGGGCTTCTAAAAGTAGAAACCGTTAACGGTGAAGCGGTAGAAAAAATCGGTAACCGTGCCAATTTTGACGATATGATTGCAATTTATCCAGACGAACAAATCAATTTATCGACCGACAAAGATACATTAACTACCAGAATGATAGATTTAGTATCACCTGTAGGATTTGGACAGAGAGCTTTGATTGTTGCTCCGCCTAAAGCAGGAAAAACATGGCTTATTAAAGATATTATTGCCGGAATTGCCAACAACTATCCCGAAGACGGCGATGGAAAAGCCAGAAAAGTTCATGTTATGGCGGTTTTGATTGGTGAGCGCCCAGAAGAAGTTACCGACATTCAAAGAAAAATGAGAGATGTTACAAACGGACACGGAGAAGTTGCCGCATCCAATTTTGACGAAGCACCCCAAGACCAAACCAGAGTCGGCGAACTTGCTTTGGAACGCGCAAAAAGACTTGTAGAAATGGGACACGATGTTGTAATTGTTTTGGATTCTATTACCAGAATGGCAAGAGCATATAACTTAGCACTTCCCACAAGTGGAAGAACACTCTCTGGTGGATTTGATCCCATGGCGCTTTTCCCTGCAAAGAAATTCTTTGGAGCAGCCAGAAAAATAGAAGACGGCGGAAGTTTAACAATTGTCGGAACATGTTTGATTGATACCGGTTCCAGAATGGACGATCTTATTTACGAAGAGTTTAAAGGAACAGGTAATATGGAACTTCATTTAAGCAGAAAACTTGCCGAGCGCAGAATTTACCCTGCAATTGATATCGGCAAATCGGGAACAAGACAAGATGAACTTTTATTTGGAATGCCAAAACTCAAAAAAGTTAATACCTTAAGAAGAATGTTGGACTTAATGGGGGAGGACGAAAGAACAGAAGCGCTAACATCCAGATTGGAAAAGACGGAAAACAACGACGAGTTTTTGGATACCCTCAAAACTGCTTAATATTATCTTCTTTTAATTTTACTTTCTCACCTCGAGTATTTTGAGTGAAGAACCACGTATACCAACATAGAAATAAACTTTATCTAGGATTACAAAATAAGAAAATGGCAAAAGTGTCGTTTCCCCAGAAATGCTTTTAGCTTTTGTTTCACCCTCAGCCTTTGTCCAAACAGACCCTTTTAGCGGTTTAATTGCGACTTTGTCTTGTGAGTCTTGTGGTGATAAAAACCTAAGAACTGCAAATTGTTCCGGGTTTCCCTTTTTTTGTATTTTTACTTGAGATAAATCATCGGTGCCAAAAGAAATACTTGTTAAAACACCCGTGTCCTTTTGCGGTTCAGTGTTCCAAACAACATCGACATCTTGATTATCGGAGTCTTGGCTGTCCGATTCTTGGATTATACCGTCAAAGTTTGCGTTTGCTTTTGAAATTGCGGCGGTTTTTATAACGGTTTGACCCTCTTGATTTGCATATATTTTTAAATAATTATTTTGCCCGATCATTGCATAGATTGTTCCAAGTTCTCCGTTTGTAAACGGCGCATATTCAAAGGAATCTTTAGTAAAAACCTCTAGTTTGCCACCTGCCTCCAGTTTTGTTTCTTGCCCTTGTATCCAAAAAGACAATGATACCTTTGGATATGGATTGTATATGTTGAATGAATATTTTCCCGAGTTTTGCGGAGCAATCTCAACATCTATATAGGTATCTTTGGGTAGACTTTCGGATTTTTCGTCTGTTATTTCAACCCTGGTTTTTGTATCCGAATTTATTTTTTCTCTACTTCCGGCATGTAAATATATTTTTTCTTGATAATCGCCTGCGGAAAGGGTAAGTCCTTCTCCTATTTTTATATAAGCAATATTTCCCTCGGGAGATTTTGCTGCAATTGCAGAAAAGTTTGCTGGTGTTTCATTTATATTTGCCATTTAGACAATTTTTATATAAGACAAACATATTTGCAAGTGAAATGTATACATTTTTTGAACTCCGCTTTTATTTGATTAGCTTTCTTGTCTATGGTATTGTCTGTTCTGGACAAAATAATAAAAAGATAGCCATCTGATTCGCCACTTTGAATAAAAAATGGATGACACATTCGAAATATTTATAGCGTTGTGGGAAGACATTAAAGAGTTCTTTTATGAACTTGTTAAATATGTTTTCAAAAGTCTTCATATTAGTTTTTTAAGATTCGAAGAAAAGAAGGGGATATTTGTAACTGCACTTTATAGACAGCGGGGAAAACTTTCGCGAAGGTTAACTCATTCGGGAATGGCGGCTATTACAGCACTTGGTGTTGTTATGGCACCAATGATTGCACAGGAATTTCCCGGTAGAAGTGTTAATCCCTGGGAAATAACTTCTGCACCCGTAGTTTTATCTGCATCAACAGATGACCCAGGAATTGATACACAAATATCTAGTAAAGTAAGGGATAGTATCATAGATTATATTGTTCAGGATGGAGACACGATAAAATCCATTGCCAAAAAATTTGATATTTCCGAGGCTACCGTAAAATGGCAAAACGGATTAACCAGTGACAAAATAAAAGTCGGGCAAACAATAAAAATCCTTCCCGTTACCGGCATTGCTCATAAAGTTTCTAAAGGAGATACCGTTTACTCTATCGCCAAAAGATATACCTCCGACTCTCAGGCAATAGTAGATTTTCCTTTTAATGCTTTTTCTAACGATGAAACATTTGAGTTGGCAGTTGGACAGACGGTAATTGTTCCTGACGGCGAAATGCCGACCCAAGCATCTGCGCCCAGAATCAGGCAAATTACTCCTGATGCTGGAACTGTTGTTGCCTCCGGTCAGTTTGTGTGGCCAACTCAGGGAACGATCACACAAAGGTTTGCCTGGTACCATCCGGGATTGGATATTGCTAACCCCTCCGGCCCTGGAGTGGTAGCAGCGGACTCCGGTAAGGTTATTTATGCAGGTTGGGATTCAACCGGATACGGAAACATGGTTCTTATTGATCATGGCAACGGATATAAAACCAGGTACGGACACATGAGCCAGATATTTGTGGTTAACGGCCAGAGCGTTGGTAGAGGTTCTGCAGTAGGAAGGATGGGAAGTACAGGAAGATCTACGGGAACCCACTTACATTTTGAGATTTACCTCAATGCGGGAAGGCTAAGTCCGCTTAACTTTCTAAAGTAATAATTAATCTTCGGGCAGAAAAGTGAAACCTATTGCGGTCAAAAATCCGGAAACAGCAAACAAAAGATCGCTTATATCTCCGTTCCAATATGTGCCAACGGCAGAGTTGTAAGAAAAGATGGTGTCCGCGGTTGCAAGCATAATAAAACCAAAAACAAAATAAAGAATGTAAGGATGTTTTGATATACCCTCTTCTGTTCTTAAAACTATTAGGGCTGCCGCGGTTAACAAAGAATCGGCCATCAAATATATAAAGTTCAGCATATTTGTAGGGTCAAAAAAGCTAATTCCTGCACTATTTTGATATATAAATTGATATAAAAGACCAAAAAATATCAGAAAAACAATAAGTCCTTCTAAAAGCATCTTTCTTGTTATCTTTTCCCCCACTGCTTTAATTAGAAAGATGATTCCTGCAATTATTCCCGGATAAAAAACTAAAAAGGAGGCATCGGCCCAGGAAGGGTAGGGCATATCTACTTTTAAGACAATGTTGTAGTAGGACCAAATTAGAAGTCCGATACCGTAAAAACTGTTTCCTATACCAAAAAACAAAGCTGACTTTTTAAGATTTTTATTGTTTTCTATTTTTGAAGATTTTATAAACGCAGTAATCGCGCCTATAAAAAAGAAAAGTGAATAAAGAAGGTTAATAGAATAGTTTGCATCTGTTGTGTGGTCGGGATTCATAAACAGTTGAATATCCACCACTATTACGGCAGCCATTATTAATACCAGAAGCCATCTTGTCATTTCTTAATATATCTTTTTGATTTCACTTTAGTCAATTTTAGGTGATGTTATGACACACTCATTTGGGAGGGTGTCTCACCAGATTCAACTTGTCTCGGCTCCAAGAATAGGGTGTTTTTAAATACTGGTATACTTTTTTAAGTATGAAAAAGTCACTTTTCTCTTTGGATATTATTGTCTTGTGTATATCACTTGCAGTTACTTATACAGCCTGGAGGATTACATATATTTTTCCTAAAGATCAAATTCCGCTTTATGTTTTTATTGTGGGTATAACCGCAAGCTTTCTGCTTTTTGGAATGGTATTTTTTTTGACCAGGGCACAGGCAAAGTCCCAGGAGCTTGATATAGAGAGGGCGAGACTTTTGGCGGCTATAGAAATAATTCCTATAGGAATTGCAATTACGGATGTAAACGGAAACATTGTTCAATCGAATTTTGGTTTATCGGAAGTATTGGGGGAAGTGGGAGTAACCTGGACTTTGCAGAGAATGAACGAAAGATTGTCATCCGCCTTGCCTTTGATGGATTCCTATAAGACTGCATTGGAAGAACGCCGTACCGTTAGTTGGAAAAAAATTAATTTTGAGGGCAGAAAATTGGATGTCCATTTGATCCCTATATATTCTTCCCAGGAAAAGGGTGTGTTTGGGGTTTTGATTTGTATTACGGATGTAACCAAAGGCTAGGGAGGTTAAATTCTTCAAATTTTAGTATAATTCTGTGGCTTGGGCCGTTGGTATAAATAAATTTGTACCAACTTTCCATAATTGGGCCGTTGGTATAGTGGTAGCACATAGCATTCGCATTGCTAGGACGCCGGTTCGATTCCGGCACGGTCCACCAGGTTCGATGACACCCTTCACGGCTTTCGAAAAAATTGAGAAACTAAGTGAAGTAAGTCATATGAACTGCAGGTTCATATTCCGCCGGAGTCCACCCGGAGATAGGGAATAGGGATTAGGTTTTAGGGAATAGAGGATAGAGTACAGTGTATAGGTTGTGGTTTTCGAACTAACACCTAAACGCTAATCCCTATACCCTATCAAACTTTCGTGTAAAACACCGATCTTCCCTTGCCTTTGGAGAGAACTAGTCCGAGTGAGTTAAGTTTTGTAAGGTCCCTACTGGCCGTAATCTGAGAAACGCCAAACATTTTTTGATATTCTTTATTTGTTATTTTGCTCCCGGGCACTTCTAGGTTTTTTAAAACATCGTTTTGGCGTCTATTAAGCTTTAGGAGCTTTCTTTGGCCAAAAGGTGTAGGGGATTGAGAGATCGTTTGATAGGAGGCCTCTAAGGCTTCCAGAATAACTTGAGAATAATATTCTAACCAGGTTGTGGCATTTGTAATACCCGAAGAATTTTCTACAAATTTTTTATATGTTTCTTCTTGTGCTTTATGAAATTTATCAAGGCTATACATTCCGTTTATGTCGTAGCCGTTTTTGTAAAGCATAAGATAGGCAATAATGCGGGCACATTCATGGTTGCCGTATTCAAAAACTCGTGCCGAAATAAATTCTATGTATGCAATTCCCGAAAGAATTATCGGGTGTTCTTTGCCTTGGTTTAAAAAATTAAATGAGTCTTCGACCATTTTAGATGACATCTGAGTAATCCCTGTCATCTTCCCAAGATAAGGTTTGCAACCAAACTCATATATTTTTTGAACCGTTTTAAACTGGATCGGGTTTGGGTTAACTGTCCAGCCCTCGCTTAGATATTCAAAAACTTTTTTGGAGGCAAATACTTTTTTTTCTATCAGATTTGGTTTTTTGGGATAGGGTTTAAGAAGTATTTCGGATACCTGATGACTTTCGATCGGGGGAGAGTCCCAAACCAAAAGTCCGGAAACTCTTTCTACCAAAAAATACCAGTCCAAATGCCTTTTTGTTTTGGGGTTCATGGGGGTTAGTAAAATTTTTGCTCTTAATCTGTCACAAGCTGCAATATTATCTTTAATCTTTTGTGTTATGGCATATGCTGTGTTCATAGTTTTATTGAATAATTAATTTGTATCATATTCATATCATAGCGTCAAATAATTACTACATTTATAAAATCGAAGCTAAATCATAAAAATATGATAAGATTATGATAAGATTAAATATATCACCAACTACCCCTTGACATAACTATTCGTATAGATACATACTGATATTAGATTATTAGCTGCCCGCTTCTTAAATCGTCGGACATCTAATAAAACATAGAATGGAGGTGATCCGACTTGTTTAATAACATTGGCACATCAGAATTGGTAGTAATAGCGCTTGTACTTTTGCTGCTCTTTGGTGGCAAGAAACTTCCCGAACTCGCAAGAGGGATTGGGGATTCAATTAGAGAATTCAAAAAGGCCGTTAAAAGTTAAGTCAGACAAATGAAAAAAGCCAGTCCTGCTCAAAAAATATTTATACTGGCATTGACGCTCTACCTAGCTGCCGCTTTTTCAGGTGTAGCTGAGATAAAAGCTGCAGCAGGTGGGGTTCAATCGTGTACAGTCGGATCAACCTGCAAGATAGGGGAGTTTCTTTATGACGATTCTTCTGCTCCGATTTCTGGTGCAACTTGTACCATTACTTCTAAATACCCCGATAACTCAAGCTTTTTATCGTCTCAGGCAATGAGTGGCGGAGGGGCAGACGGTTGGTATTATCATGAATTTACAACCCCATCTTCCACGGGTGTTTACGCCACTAATGTTTGTTGCACCACAAACGGTGACACATTATGTATAGATAAGGGTTTCGAATCAAAGGCTGCCTCAACTACAGATACTGCAAGTATTGCTTCAGCCGTTTGGTCTTATTCGGGTAGAACTGTGAGTTCGTTTGGGTCATTAATTTCGGATGTTTGGAGTAGTGCAACAAGAACCCTAACCGGGGCAGGGCTTTCCAGCGGACAACTTGCAACACAAGATGATGTTGTCTCCGTTAGAAACAATATAAACAATCTTTCTACAGACACCGGGGATTTGTCCTCTATAAAAAAGAAAGTAGATGAAAACAGGCTTTTGTTGGAAAGAATTGTAAATAAGCCGATTATAGAAAATGTTTTGGAAGACACAACGCCGGACCTTACCCAAAAAACAAGCGACACAAGAGCGATTGTCAATCAACTTTATATAAATAACCAATTTTTAACTGCTCAGGCAGCTATTTTTAATTCAAAACTTTCAAAAATGACAGGGAAAGAAGCTCTGGATTATGTAATTACTCTTTCCGGAATAATAGGGGAGTCGGCGGACTCGTCGAGTTCTACGACGCTTTTTGCACAGGCCAACTATCTTAAAGATTCGTGGAATTGGGACGAGTCGGCACAGGTTTATTCCAAGCTAAGTCTTTTGCAAAAAAGCATTGTTGAGATGCAGGAGGAGTTGGTTGACTACGAAAAAAGCCCATTACTTGCCACTAAAGCCAGAAAATTAGTTACCGATTCGTTGGCTTTGGAAAAAACCGTAGGTTTAACAACCGATACTGCAAATCAAAAAACAGTCTTTGCAAGACTCTTGGCTACGGAAGTGCTTGTAGGCAAGCTCAACGAAAAAAGCAATCAGCTTGCCGATTTATTGAATGATTACAAAACAACGGGTGATACTACCGATACCGTTTCCAAAATAGGCGGTCTTAGGAGTCAGGTAATTGCACTTAACAAGGTTCCATCGGCAAATTCTATGGTACTTGGTGCATCCACTTTGTCGGACGGTAAGGCCATACAAAATTCCATATTGGGCCTTATGGGTGTTGTAAATTCCAATAAAAAACTTCTTGCATTGGCAACGGGTAAAACTTTAATTAATACCTGGTTGGAGCTTGGGAGCATAGTTTTTAAGACAATTGCTACAAATCCGTCAACCTTAATAACTCAGGATGTAGAAATTAAATATTATTTGCCGGCCGAAATAAAATCGGAAGACATTATTAAGGTGGCGGCGGGGCTTGAAGCTAAATATGATGCAGAAAAGGGGCAAATGTATGTAGAAGGCAAATTTAGTTTGACCCCCGGGCAAACCAGAACATTCGAAATAGAGACAAAAGATATTTGGGAGGTAACTCAAGAAGAAGTGGCAAGTCTAAGAACAGAGATAGAAGATCTTTCTAAGCCTCTGGAAAAAACTGCATATTTTGCTCAAAGCGTAAGTCTTAAAAGTGCTGCTATAAGCGAACTCGATAAAATAGTTGCCGTTCAAAAAGCTGCTATAACACCCGAAGATAAAATCAGAGCCTACAGAGAAGCTGACATATTAAAGAAATCTGTCGAGACAAAAATCCAAGGCCTAAGAGAACTTGTAGGGCAAGCCAGCTCCGCAGGAAGCCTCTTGGGTTTTGTGGGGGGTTCACAAACAATCGCGGTTTGGGGAATCGTAATAGTAGTAATCGCGGGTTTTGTAATACTTCTTACATATATGAAATCACTGGCCGGAACAAAGAAAGTCGGTAGGCCCGAAACAGAAGCTAAAACTGAAGTTGTCAAAAAAACAGCCGCAAAACATAAAGGGCTTCACCCGCTTGGTTTTGCCGTTATTGTTATAGCAACCAGTGTGATTACAGCAGGTGCAACAACATACATTGTTACAGGCAGGATTACAAAACTTTACGAAGATAAGATCAAAGTTTTGGGAACTCAAACAGAAAACAAACAGCCGGCAGAACCAGACAAACTAAACGA
This sequence comes from uncultured Gammaproteobacteria bacterium, assembly GCA_964600575.1. Classification (GTDB taxonomy): domain Bacteria; phylum Patescibacteriota; class Microgenomatia; order UBA8517; family UBA8517; genus CAZRGC01. Next base: position 21,638 of record CAZRJH010000004.1, read on the forward strand.
CGCTTCCTCCTCTGTGCCGACAGATAAAGCGGTGGTAAAAGTAGAAGAGGCCGTGGGGGGACCATATATCTTAACCGTACAGGAGACACCTACCGGCTTTTTAAGGTTAAGAGAAACGCCGAACGGTAAGGAAATAGGCCAACTTAATCCGGGGGAAGAGCTGGTGCTTATCGAAGAAAAAAACGGTTGGTACAAGGTGGAGGTTAAAACCGGCGAGTCAGGGTGGGTTTCTTCTAAATATGTAAGCAAGAACTAATACTTAAATATACACATTATATAAAAAGTGTATAAGCATTGCTCCAAAAAGACCTAGGAATTTTATTTTCTTCTTTGTTGACAATAAATATATCAATACAAAAGTAAAAGAGTGGAGTAGGGATGTGAGAATGAATCTTGTAAAAATCAAACCAGAATTGCCGTACATATTAATCTTAAATATATAAAGCGCGGTTTCTGATAGAGCAAATAAGATCCCGGTCGTAACAACGAGCTTAAAGCCCTCTAGCGAGGTTTTTTGGTGTTTTAAAAGATAAACCACTACCAAGTACTTGTATATCTCCTCGACTACAAACGGATAGGGTACAACAAGTTCTACAGGCCAAACCAAAAAAGGACCGATAAGGCCGTAAAGGGTAATAGGAAGATCCATCTTACTTGCTTTTTATTGATTTCTTGAATTCGCGGATTGCGTCTCCGATACCTTTTCCAAGTTCGGGGAGTTTTTTGCCTCCAAAAAGAACAAGGAGGATAACAAAAATTATAATTAGTTCCGTTGTGCCTATATTTCTAAACATATTGTTTACACCTCCTTTCTTGTGCGCTCGCTTGCTGTAGAAAGCTTAGCGGTGTCACCGCCTGTAATCTTATGCAATATTAATGTAACCTCGAATAGGATTACAAGAGGAAGTGCCAAAAGAATATCTGCAAGTATGGAATCAATCGGGAGAAGTATTGCAAATATCAAGGCCCCAAAATAAACCCACACACGCTGTTTAACTATTTGTTTGTGAGTTAAAACTTTAAATTTCATAAGTAGCAAAAGAACGATGGGAAATTGGAATCCGGCACCCATAACGGATGATGTAAGAAGAACAACTGAGAGTAGCCTACTTATATCTAGGATATTGCCTATACCTAATGATGTTGATTGATGCAAAAAGATCTCTATTTGCCACTTCATTATAAAAGCGCCAAATCCAAAACCTATTAAAAAAAGTATTATCGAAAAAGGCAAATAATATAAAAGTGTTTTGTATTCGCTGTTTTTTAGAGCCGGTCTCAAAAAAGAAAGTACCTGGGAAATAATAAGCGGGAACGCAAGAACAAGCCCTACCATAAATCCGCAGGAAAAAGCCAAGTTCAAAAATTGAAAAGGAGAGGTAAAAACTATATTTATACCGTTAAGACTAAAAATATTTATTACAAAGCCGATTATTTTTTCGTAAAAAACAAAACCTCCTATTATTCCAACCATAAATATAGAAGCGATAAACATTACTCTTTTACGGGCCTCCAAAAGAAGGGGATAGTACTTATTTATTGTGTCCTGCAGGGTTTGCCCGCCCAAGATTCCTTTTTCGTCCATATCAAAAATAGTTTAACAATCAAAATAGGGGTTCGCAACAAAAAAGTTATTTGTCTTTATCTTCGCTTTCACCGTCTTCGGTTTTTGAGGCTTTTTTGAATTCGGTTATGGATTGCCCAAGACCCTTAAAAAACTCGGGAATCTTTTTTCCGCCAAAAAAGAGGATTAAAATTAAAGCTATTATTACTATTTCTCCTAGTCCGATTCTTGACATAATTTATATATACTCTGCCTAAAAAATAAAATCAACCTTAAACTTCGTCGTCGTCATCCAAGTCGGAATCCTTTTGGACTTCGTTCTTGGCATCTGTAAAATCTTTTTTGATCTTTTTGAATTCTTTTGTGGTTTCTCCTGCGGCTTTGCCTAGTTCAACTATTTTTTTGCTACCAAAAAATACTATTACAACTATAGCAATTACAATGAGTTCTCCCATTCCGATGTTCCTGAAGAAGTTAAGCATACAACAGCATACTATGACTTAGTAAATCAAAATGCAAGTGGGAATTTTGGGGAAAGGGTCTAGATTTTAGGGGTTAGGGTTTAGTTTGTGGAGTAAAACATTAAGCATTTTCATTATTTCCGTCAGTAATCCAAAGGCTTTATTAAATTCTGATTTATTTAATAGTCGCAGCTCGTTTGCAAGTAAAAGCTGGGTTTCCAGTTCTGCTCCGGCGCCATAGGCTATGCGTAGAAATTGAATATATTCTTGTTTATGACCACGGGAATTACCTTCTGCAATGTTTGACGGTATCGACACGGCGGCTCATTGCATTTGGGATGCTAATCCGTATATTTCTGATTTTGGAAAACTTCTGGTTATTTTGTAAGTGAGTTTGGTCAATTCGAATGATTTCTGCCAAACTATTAACTCTTTGTAGCTACTAATCATGTTCTTTGATTCCCAGTTCTAATTCCTGACCTTTAGTCTTTAAAATCTAGTCCCTAGTCCCTAAAACCTATAAGCTAACGTAGGGATGCAATTGTTGCTTTGACTTTGGCGTCTTTGAGGTTTCTTCCTGCTGTTCCCGGGGTAACATGACCCGAGATAACTTCGTCCCAAACTGCATCCGCAATTGCGCTTGCGGATTCGCCGCCTGCTTGTGTTTCTATGAATGTACCGGTACCTAAGTCTCGGGTGGGTGCTACAGTGTTTCCAGAGAATGTGTGATTAAGTCTAACGCCCGTTCTTGTTACACTGCTACCTACATCTATACCGTAGCCTGTATTGTTGAAAATAAGATTTGTTTCAAAAATATTATCCGAGACACCGGACCCGGAAAGGTCAACCCCGTCGGCGCCGTTACCGGACAATATACACTGCCTCACATTTAACTTGGTTGTAGATGCACCTATTTTTATTCCGGTTCCCGCAGTGTCTTCTATGGCACAGGTGTCTATTTGGGTTCTCGAAGAACTCGAGATGTCGATTCCGTTGCCTGTGGTGGATTTTACCCAACAATTTTTGATTAAACAGTTATCTCCGGTGATTGTTATTCCGTTATCTGTGCCTCCCGCTGCAGTTTGTACATAAAAACCTTCGAACTCTACCGTATCTGCACTAATGTTTACTGTGGCCGCTCCGCTTGTTGTGGGCACAAGTTGGAATTGGTAACCTGCACCTCTAACTTTTAGACCGGCTTTTGTAATTGTAAGTTTTTCGGTGGTTGTTGTTATTCCTCCGCTTGCTGTTGCCAGTGCAAAAATAATATCACCAGCACCCGCTGTTGCCAGAGTTTGTGCTTGTGCAAAAGTTGCGACTGCTTTTGCGGGAGTCAGGCCGTCACTGGCGTCGGAGCCGCTTGTCGGGTTCCAATAGTAAATTGTTCCAACGCTTCTGCTTCTGCCCCTTAAACTTTCGAGCATAAAGAGTGTCGCATAATCGGAGTCTGCCTGAATAATAGACGGGGAAGTGGACTGGGCAATGTTTACTTGAGTAAAAGCGGTTGGTTTAATGGGGTTGTTTGAATATTGATTTACGGCAACCAAATTTCCACCCGATACGGTACAAAGAATTGTATCGGGGCCGGACCTTGCCTCGAATGCTATTCTCCAATCGTTGATTAGCTCTAAAGTTATTCCGATGTAAGCTCCGCCTCCTAGTGATTGTTTACCGTAGGCGTTTGCAATGTGTCCGTAGTCCATGTTGGTTATTGTTGCTTCGTATACGCGTATTTGATTCACAAGGTCCTGGATTGTTACGGTTGTTTGGGGTGCGTCAACCTGAATAACTTTTTCGTATTTAAAAAATGTAAGATTTGCCATTTTGTTTAGTCTGCAAAAGCCGATACTTTAACTGTCGGTATCAGATGTCCAAGTTCGTTTTTGTAGGAAATATCCGGATGTACCTTAAGAGCAAGAAAATCGGTGATGCCGATTTTATCTAGCAAAGATTCTCCCTTATCCATTTTAATTTCAGTTGAGTTTTCTTGTACAAAAGCTTGCTTACCTGCTTCATATCTAAAGTATATTCTTTCGATTATGGTTTGTTGCTTTAGCTTTTTTAAGTTAAAACCGGACATATTTATTACATTAACTTTAGACGATTGTGTGCCGTAGAAAGACAAAGGAATAAGGCCTTTGTCAAAAAGTGCTACAAAGTGTCCGATATGCTTGGCTATGGGGAGTGCAAATTCTTTTTGATCAATACTTGTTTGCGGGTTTTCTTTTAGATATTCCATAAGATGTCTGTTTATCAAATAAATTTGTCCGTTTTTATCTTGTGCAAAAAACACAAAGCTGTTGTTTAGTTGGAAAAGGGGAGTAAGTTTGTATCTACTAAAGATCCTAAGTGTTGGTGAATCGAGGTCGTTAACATTGATAGTTAAAAGGTTAGCATCGTTTACCAAAAAAGATTGTGTTTGGGGGTCGAATATCCTGAGTCCTATATTTTTGGTTACATTTTTGAGGAGGTTTAGAGAAATACCGTCGTTCCAATCACAAGTCAAAGTGATGTGATTTGAGATACTGGTATCTGTTAAATCATGTTTAATATTAGTGTTTAGTGACGCTGTTAACGGGGTGCCTAGGTAAAAAATCGTTGCAAAATCGTCCCCCGATTTTTTTACCTCAATCTCTCCCGTAAAGGTAATAAGGTAATCGATTATCTTTTGCAAGTTCTCTTTTGGGCTTACCTCCATTCTGTCCACCATAAGGTGGTACTTTACCTGTTTGTCTAAATTGTAGAGCATTTAATTTAGGGTTCGTTTTAGTTTTTTGTAGTATCTGGCTTCTTTTATGTCAGCCTTTAGGGCGTTTATCATTCCCTGAACACGCTTTTTTTCGGTTAATTCTTTAGCGATCGCCTCTTTAAATATTTGGATGTTGGCGTCGATTTTCTTTTTGTAGTTTACAAGGTCTTTGACCCCAAAACTTCTATCTATTATTACTTTATTCGGGTCGTAATTGGGACTAAAAATAATTTTACTTTTTCTTTCGCCGTCTTTTTTTGCAATAACCTTAGAAATATCTCCTTGGTTGGGTGGTGATTTTTTGCCTTTGGGGGATTTTGCTCCCGAAGAAACCCGGGAAGATTTATTTTTTTTACTTGTTGGCATCTATTATTGCAATTATCTGGTAAAGCCTTTGAATTTCGCGTTCCTCTTGCATAATCTGATCCTGAAAAATTTTTAGATTTTTCTTTCTTCTTTCTACTTCTGCCACAACCGAGTCTTTGTCGTACCGCATAGCTTCTTCTTTGGTAACGGGTTTATAGGGGTCCATAACAAGAACATATTAACATATGGGTAAAATATTCAAAAGAAGTTTACGGTGAAGTTATTTGAATCTGTCCCAAAATCCCTTTTTCTTTTCTTCGTCGATTTCTTCTTGGGTTTTTTTGCTTACAAATCTACCACCGGGGCCGCGTGTAACTCTGGTCTGGGGGGTAGACGGATCTCCTTTTGATTCTTCCTGGGCCAGTTCTTCGGCGGCTTCTCCCGCATCCTCTACCTCTTTTTGGTACTCTTCTTTGTCTTGAAACAAATCGCGTTCCTCCGCTTTATCGATTTTTGCCAGTTTGTCCTTTTTTGCCTGAGCTAAATTTTTCTCAAGATTTGCCAAGTGGTTGTCTATAGCGCTCTTAAGCTTATTTTCGGAAGATTCACGGAATATAACAACCTCGGCTCGGTTTCTGGCGATATAAATAATTTTATTGCCGTTAAGGGATTGGGATATGCTGTAACCTTTATATGTATTGGCCATCTAAGTTTAAGTAATGATTGTATCAGATGTTCTAACGATACTAACCGTCATACCTGTTGTGGTGACGGTTGAGTCTGATTCGTAAGGCAAAATAGGGGAGCTGCCTGCGGTTGATCTTCTGGCACGGACTCTAACAGGAATATCCGCACTGTAAGTAATAGTTGCCTGTTCCGTTCCGGGTGTACCGTCGGAACCGGTTATTTCATAAGAGTCTATCATTGGCACATACCAGGTGTCTTGCGGGGATGTTGTTGTAGCAACGGGGAGTACATTTAATTTTATATTGTCTGCCGTTGTTTGCGAGGCAATGGCGGGGGAGATTGTGACAGTGTTGTTGTCTGTGACAACCGTAATATAAGAAACTGCATTACCTCTGGTTACATTAACTACCAAGTCGCCTACTTTAGAGCTTGCAAAAGCGCCGGTCTCTACGATTGTTGTGGTGTTTGTTCCTGAATCGGCAGATGCAATGTCGCTACTCGCAAGAGTAAATGTTGTTCCTGTCCAGCTCGAAAATCTTATACGGTACTCTGCATTTGCAGAGGTATCAACAAGTCTTATAACTCCACCCGCGTTTCTTCCAGGTTCGTCAACTGTTATAGAAGATCCCATTACGGCGGTTGTTGCCAAGGCGGATTGAACTGTGGCGTTGTATCTGTTTTTGATAATGTTTCCGCCCGAACCATCCAGTCTAAAGACGGCAATTTTATCGCCGCTTCTGGTGTTGCTTACGGTAATGGTAACTTTGGTAGGTGCAACCACCACATTGTTGTTGTCGTCTGTCAGCTGGAAGTTGTTAAGGTCTGAGCTAAGATAATCGGTAAGAACCAAACCCGGAGCACAGAAAAACTTTCCTCCTGCGAATGTACCCATGGGTGCGGCTGCTACCGGTGTAATTGACGCAACGGGTGTGGCGCCGGTTATCGTTACATAGTTTGAACCGTCTACTTGAATGTTATTTACCTGGTTAAAAGTTCCCCTGGCGTTTCTAAGGATAAGAATTTTGTCCGTGGTGTTGTGGTTAACCACTGTTCCTGTAAATCCGGAAGAAACCTGTGTAACAGTTGCACCGTCTGCAATGGAACCTGTGATTGTATCGTAGATAATACGGGTGTCGTTTCCCAGGTAAAACTGCCCTTCAATGGTTTGTGAACCGGAATCAATGTCTGCAGTAGAACCCCGCCTGGTTACATACTTTGTCCACTGATAAACCTTGCCTAGGGAATTTTGATTACAGTCAAGAGTAATGGAGTAGTTTTCTGCGGTCCCGTTTTCGTCAATGTCGTTTGAGCCTCCCGTTGCTAGACCTCCAAATGTAAGAGTAGGGGGTGTGCCGCTTTCGAAGAAGGTTGTACCCGAAGTCGTTGCAGGCCCTGCATCTGCGGGAGTTCCTGCCGTACAAGTAGCATCACCATCTGCGGTTCCTGTGTATTCTACAATTGCGTCGGAATTTGCAAAGTCGGTGACAGGGTCTCCAATTAAATAGTAGGTGAGTACAGGAGATGCACCAGTGCCTCCCACGGCAGTAAGCTTGCCTCTCTTTGTTGCTGTTGCCCATGTGCCGCCAACATAAATATAGTTACCCGAGTTAAAAGTTCCGGATCCCGACGATCCAGTGAAGGATCTATATCCTGTTTGATTATCAAGGTCGTTACCCGTCTGCAAAGGAATAGGGTTACGTCCTCCCGAGGTTAAATCCACCGAGTAGTACGAATAAGTCTTGCTGTACTGGCGGGCGTAAACATAAATGTAGCCTTCGTCTGTTTCTGTACCCAACTCTTTAACATTTACCAAAATATCTATGTGGTCGGTTGTAAGGCCTGTTGTTTGATCGCTCCACCAATCGGTTGTGCCTTTGTAAGCCACCATGTTCGCAGCGTTTTGCCTAATGTAAATGTGGGTGTAAGTTTCGATTGTACCGATGGAGTAGATGTTGGCCCAGAGTGATTCTCCGCCGGATACCGCTGCTGCGGATTGAGTGGCCGATCCGATTCCGCCGATAAAACCCTGATCTAAAACGGGGTTGGTGGAATAAGTTCCCGCTACAAGTGCCCTGATATAAAACAAACTTTGCGATCCGTTTAAGGATGTTGCAACCCAATCGCTTGGTACTGTAAAAGTTAGTACTTTGCCGTCGCCAACCGATGCGGTAAATCCGCTTGTTGCGTCCGAAACTCCGGACAAAGCCGTCCAGGAACCGTTCCAATACTGCCAGGTCACGCTTCCTCCCACTCCCGCTGTTCCGTTTGCGTAATCAAAAATAACTTTTTTGAATTTTTGTGTAAAACCGATTGCACAATAATCGGAGGTATCCTCCGAAGCGGGGAAGACCTGCCAGTCAGCGTTACCCGCACTATTTGCATCGGTTGATTCGTCAACAAATGTTGTATTGTCCACCTGCCAAACTTGGCTCATAGTGGAGTTAGAAATTGCGATTGTCCCGCTCGTGGAATCCCAGTCGTTTCCTGACGCGCTGTCTGCCGGTCTTATCCAGGCAACCTTTGTGCCAAGAACAGTGTTAAAGTCTAAAAGTGTGCCGGAATCAAGTCCTGTGGCATTTGTAATTGTTCTACCAATATCTGTTGTATCAAAATCAGTTCCACCTACGGTGTAGTTTATTTTTACAACACCAACATTTGTTCCTGTAACACGGTCCCAAGAAGCAGTTTTGAGAGCACCGCCCGTAAGATGTTCAACTGTGGTTCTGTCTATAAACCAGGGATCTTTATCTCCCGCATCGATAATTCCGATTGTGTACTCTGTAGGTGTCTGGGCGCTCATGGGAACACCGTCGTCCATCTGTCCGAGTTCGTCAAAGAGTTCTTGGAGAGCAGAGTAAAGTTGGTTAACAGTTCTTGTACCGGTAGAAGAACCGGTCCACTCAATTCTTTTCTGCCTGTTTTCGGCAGAATAATATACGGTAAAATCCCCGCTCAAGATTGTGTCAGACATAATACTTAGAACTTACCGCCTGTGTAGTGGCAGTGAAGTCTAAAATGAGTATAAGTAGGCCGTTCTTGGGGTGTCAATAGGGTTTATTTATTAACGCCGAAATTGATATATTTGAGTCGGAATTGATATATTTTTCTTAGGCAGTTGTGTCTTCTATTAGTGTTATAGTTGCAGAAAAACCCGAAGAAGAAATGGTTCCTGTTGTGGATGCTGGGTAATATTTTGTTGATCCGGTAGATGATTTTCTTACGCGTATATAAATATCGGTATCAGACGAATAGTTGAAGGTTGTTTTTGCTGTCCCGTTGGATGCTGTTCCGTTTCCCGAACCCACACCTGTTGCTGTAAAAACTTCACCAACCGTATTACTTGCAGCACCAACTGCTGTAAAATCGGTCGTTCCAACACTAAGTATTATATATTTTGTTCCCACCACAAAATTTCCTGCGGTTACCGTCTCTGTGTCCATGTTCATTAGTTGGGTATTGTCGCTAGACTTGTAAATTGCAGTTTGAGCATTTTCTACAGGGTAGTTTGTACTGTCTACAACGGTTACAGTGAGATAAACCGTATTATTAACTGTGGTTGATGCATTTGTACCGTTTCTGATTGTGGGGGTCGTGCCCCCATTCGTGACATTAATTGTTACTAACCCTCCCGAATTGTTATAAACATCAGCAGTAGAACTGCCTTGGGCACCGCCTCCGCTAAAGTCTATATTGTCGAAAGTGTAGGTACCGGTTGCGGTGATTTCTATTGAATGTCCATTTGTATTATTTATGAAACTGCAATTAGATATCCTTTCCATTTCCGTCGTAGAGGTAACCGTCAAGGCTGTTGTTGAGTTACTGCTTACAATCGAACAGTTATCAAGGTATGTACCCGAAGCCAAAAAACCGTCGCAGTTCGACCAGACAATATCACTTAGATGAATGTCTGATACAAGTGTAACTGTTCCTGCACCTATTACAGTTAGTCCCGAAAAATCATATGTTGCAGAAGAGGACGAGCCTTCATTAAATCCCCAATGATATTTACTGGCACTGGAAACCAGAGAGTTCCTGTGTTTAATCGTATCGCCACTACCGGCGTAGTAGGTAATACCGGTGACATTATCAATAGAGTTGTAGGAAACAAGTTTTGCATCGGCGTCATATTGTTTGGGGAATTCTAAAGCGGTGTCGTTAAAGTCCATATATAAAGGATTTGTTCCTCCGTCGCCAAATTGAACTGGCCCCAGAATTAAGGCCTGATTTGCGCCCTGCTGGATTATCGACCTTCTTTCGTGACCGTTGGATCCCGCCAACCTCATACCTGCTATGTTTAGCGGTTCGGAGGAATTACCGCCAGCTATGGTGACCGTATCCAGCATCCACAACGAATAAAAGTCCCAGATTGTAGTTGAAACACCAATTCCTGAAACCCAGAAACCAAATGCTGCAATAGATGAAGGGTCTAGTGTTCCCGCAGTTGCTTTTGTATTTCCCGCAGCCTCGTTTATAACCAGAGGCAGGTCACGTGCGGTGTATTCCGGGCTGTCAACTCCTCTTACTTGCCAAATCTTATAATCGGTTGCAGAGCCTGATCTCATACCTGCCCAAATTCCCCGGCCTGACGCGATTCCTGAAAAGCGTTGGATTTGTCCTGCCGTACTTGGGCCGTTGTGAACTAAAATATTTTTGCCGGTAACATCTGGTTTGTTGCCCGTTGCAAGTACAAGCTCTGCACCGCTCATGTTTTTTGTTGCCGAGGTGGTTGTAAGTCTACCAACAGAATGGAACGAATTTAAACCTACGTCAGCAGCAGCTGCGGTTGTAGCATCATCAGCAGTTTTTCCGCCAAGGCTTGTCCCAAAACCTGTATCGGCCGTTGCTGCAAGGGCAGTATCTCCGTTAAATGCAGTAACTCCATTAATTGGGTTTATATAAGTTGAGGAGTCAGCTGTACAATAAACGGGAATTACAGTTGCGCCCCCCGAAGGTGCTGCTATTTGAATAGTGGCGTCGACCCCTGTAACGCTTGCAGTGTTTGAACAGACCACATTTGACGGAGTTGTTCCGGATGTGGGTTGAAACCCCCAACCAACTCCGTCTGCGTGCGCCGATCCGTCGGCGCCATAAAGCAAAGTAACAGGACCTTCTATCAATGAGGGTATAGATGCTGTGGTGTTCGATACTACATATAAAACCAAGGAATTATCTACTGTTGTAGAAATTGTTTGCATGCTGAATTTGTATGATCCGGAATGGTTGTGGGTTGTATATGTTGGTGTGCTGCCGAATGGGTTTGTTGTATCGATATCCCTTACGGAAATAAGTGAGCAATTGAAAGTTTCAGAGCTTGTTCTAGTGAAGGTAGGGTCGGACTCACTTGAACCCGCAATCTTGTACATAACCGTTAGTTGAGTTGTGTTTGCAACGGAAAAAAGCTGAGTCCATCCGCTTGATGACCAGGTTCCTGTACCAGTATCGGCAGATAGGATTGCCAACAATAAATCATTTTGTACAAAATCAGGCATTGGTGGAGTAATGGTTGTTCCTGAAGTAGTGGTGGTATAGGTCCAAGACCAGTCTCTTATTGCAGGCATATTAAAAAAATGATATCACAGCCGAAGTTTGTCAGGACTTAACGTTCTTAAGAGTTTTCTTAACCAAAGCATCTAAATCCAAATCGCTTTTAACAATGTAGTCAGTTGCACCTCTTGTACCACCTTCTTCTTCAGGTAGATTGCTTGCAACAATAACAGGGATATTTTTTACGCTTTCGTCATTCTTTACCTTTCTCAGAAACTCGTAGCCGTCTATACCGGGAAGTAGAATGTCTAATACTATTACATCAGGGATCCATTTTTTAAGGTTTTCTAGACCTTCTTCTGCAGTTCTAAATGATCTCACAACGAAGCCGGCTTCCTCAAATTTATATCTCATAGCTTTACTTATAAACTTGTCGTCTTCGATAACCATTACTTTTGGTTTTTTCATTTTTTAAATATTACCATTCGGTTGGGGTATTGTGAAATAAATTTTTGTTCCCGACCGTGCAGAAGCTAATCTGATATTACCCCCATGGGCTTCTACAATTAGTTTAGCAAGATATAATCCAAGCCCGGCCCCTTCTGTATCTTTTAATTTTGCATTGGAAGCTCGGGAGAATTTTTGAAATAAAGTTTCCAATTCATTTTTAGGTATCCCTATACCCGTGTCCGATATAGAGACAACAATCTCTTTCTTGTTTCCGTCAATCTTAACCAGAACTTTGCCTCCTGGATGATTGTATTTAAATGCGTTGTCGATCAAATTGAGGAATACCTGACTAATCAATTTTTCATCAATATTTATTTTATTTGGAACGTTCTTGGATGTTTTTATGGTCAAGTGAATTTTTTTGTTTTTATAGACTTTTCTGACATCACGAGAAGAGTTTTTTATTAAATTGTGAATACTTGTCGGTTTGGGGTCTATTAATATTCTTTTTGACTCCAGTTTGGAAACACTTAATATTGTTGATATAAGTTCTATCATTCGTTTGGCGGATAGGTGGGTGTCTTTTACTATTTTTTCCTGTTTTGAGGTTAGGCTCCCCGGAGATTTGGATAAAAGTATTTCACTAAACCATTTTATTGCAGTAACAGGAGTTCTTATTTGGTGTGATGCTAATGATATAAAATCACGCTTCAAACTTTCGAGTTCTTTAATCTTTTCTATTGACTTAGCAATTAAAGAATTGCCTAATTTCACACCTGCATATATTGAGACAAGTGTTGCAATAAGAAGGAAAAGTAGAGTTTTTCTAAAGTTGACAATTGGAGTAGCAAACACCTCGGATTCGGTTTTTCCAGCCAAGACAAAAATCTCATTTTCACCGTCTCCGGCTTGTTCATAAGCATAAATTCTATTTATTCCGTCTATTCCTTTTGTCTCAAAAATTCCTTCCGAGTCATTTTGAAAATAGTCGTTAATAGGAAAGATTTGCCCGATCCAATTTTCTATACTGGGATTTCTTGCCAGGATCACCCCTTTTCTGTCTAGAACAAGTATTGTTACGTCTTTGTCTAATTCTAGGTTAGATATAAACTTACCTAGCCAATCCAGGTTCAAGGTTGCGTAAACTACTCCGCCGTTTGTCAAGGGATATCCAAAATTTAAACTAGCCAAGTTGGTAGATCTACTTACAACGTACTCACCGACAGTAAAACTGTTTGTTTTTTTAGTTTGAATATAAAAATATCTGTCAGATAAATTTTGCGGCTCTCTAAGTTGGACACCTGAACAGATAACATTACCGGTCTTGTCAGTAACTCCAAAATTGCCGTATCTTTGGTAACTACCTAGCACTTCGGAAATATAAATTGAACACTCACGGCCGCCTAGGTTTATCTTTTGAGTTGCAGAAAGCGCGATCAATAGTTGCCTTGCACCTTCCGTAATTTGCTTGTTTTCGAGGGCAACCAAGGTGGCGATATTTCTTAGTTCTGTTACTTTTGCCTGCTTTTCTTGATCTAGTTGGGACCTGTTTACCAGATACGCTAAGACTACAAAAGGAACTAGTGTAAATGCGGTTAGGAGCAAAATCTTTATACGTATATTAGAAATGTTGAGTTTTTCGGAGAACATTAATTTATAGCTATAGTATCCAAAGTTAGACTAGCGGTCAAACTCGGCGATAACCGACAATCTCTGTAAGACGATAACTTTACGCCGAGAAAGATATGTTTATAGTATTGATCTTAGGAGAAATCTTTAGGCGTTAGTGTCTTGGGTCATGGATACAGTTACGCTAAACCCGGACGATGTAACAGTGCCTGTTGTGGATGAAGGGATATATTTGGTGGCCCCTGCGGATGATTTTCTGACACGTATATAAATAGGTGTGTCGGCGGTGTAGTTGAATGATTCCACAGCAATTCCGTTTGTTGCCGTTCCCGTTCCAGAACCGACACCTGTTGCAGTGAACACCACCCCTATGGTGTTAGATGATGCTCCAATGAGTGTAAAGTCTGTAGTTCCGACAGTAACTATTCTGTAGTTTACCCCTGCGACAAAACTTCCCGCGGTTACTGTTTCCGTATCTTCGTTCATTAGCTGCGTGTCATCACTGGTTTTATATATAGCAACTTGTGCTAGCTCGATAGGGCCGTTGTCTGCTTTGTCTAGTACGGTAACGGTGAGGTTTACTGCATTGTTAACAGTTGTCGATGAGCCGTCGGAATTTCTTATACTTGGCGTAGAGCCATTTACGACATTTATAGTTACTGAGCCGCCTGAATTGTTATAAATTGCAGCTGCGGCGGAATAAATGTACTGCGTACCCGAACCGGCAACCGTAATGTCGGCCCTTCCCGTTGCCCCGCCTGCAATTGCGTGGTCTGAGGTGTCGTAAAGTGTAATAGTTGTAGAAGATTCACTTCTTACATAATAAAGATTGCCGTCGGTTAACCCTGTTGGTGCTGTTCCACCTTGGTCCTGGAAGTAAGCGGGTTCACCATTGCTGTAACCGTGAGATGCATCTAGTGTTATTACATCCGTAGTTGTATTTACCCCTGAGGCAGCATTAAAACTTCTAGCTGCAGGGCCGTAATTTGTAAAAGTGTTTCCGGTTATTGTCACGGTACCTGTAGATGTCAGTCTTAAAGCATGGCCGGAGGTGTGTGATCCTGTAAAGGTATTATTAGAAAACATATCAAGGTCGGCCGTGGCTACCGAGGCCCATCTGTTGCCGGCGGTAACTGTAGTTGTTGTGATGCTACTTTCGGAGATGACAGTGCTCGAAGTTGTAGTTACCGAGTCGTTGGTTGCAGGCATATTTTTAATTGTTCCGCCGGTAAAAGTCAGGCCGCTTATATCAAGTGTTGAGTAGTCATTGATTGTGAGATCCGTTATTGTGATCGCCTTATTCAAAGTAACGGTTCCGGCACCAATTACCTGCAGTCCGGAAAAGTCATATGTGGCAGTGGTGGAGGCACTTGTATGAAGCCCCCATTTGTATCTGGAAGGGGAGGAAACTACGGAGTTTTTGTGGATTATTGTATCGCTAGAACCCGGGTAATAGGTGATACCTATTACATTGTCGGTTGAATTGTAATTAATCTTTTTAGTGCTTTCGTTGTATTGGCTGGGTAGCTCTATGGCTGTTGAGTCCAAATTCAGATAAACAGGGTTCGTGCCGCCGTCACCAATTTGTAAATCTTGCAACAGAAGCATCTGTTTGGCTCCTTGCAAAATTGCGCTCATTCTTTCTTTTCCGTTGGCAATTACTTTAATAATACCCTCGATGCCCATGGGTTCTGCGGAATTTCCCCCTGAAATTACTGTTGAATCCATTACCCATAACGAACCCACACCCATTTGCACCGTATTTGTTCCTGTAATTCCTCCCACCCAAAATCCAAAAGCGGTGATAGCGGAAGTGGTCAAAGATCCCGCACTATCAACCGTATTCCCTGCGCCCGAGTTGATAATAATAGGCACATGAGCGCCAGATCCCCACGGTGCATCAACCGCGTGAACCCTCCATATTTTATGGTCACTGGTTCCTGTTGTATTGGATCTCATTCCAAACCAAAATCCGCGACCCGACGCAATATTGGTAAAACGCTGCAAGTTGGCGGGGGTGGAGGCACGTACGTGGCAAAGTATATTTTTTGTACCCACATTTGGCCTGTTGGCAACCGCAAGAACAAGCTCAGCACCGCTGATTTGGTTTGTTGTCGTTGCATTGGTCATACCTCCCATGGAGTGGAAGGTATTAATTCCCACGTCTGCAATTGCGGCGGCTGTCGCATCATTGGCAGTGGTTCCCGAGAAAGGCCCTGTGCCAAAGTTTGTATCCGCTGTTGCCGCAAGCGCGGTGTTTGTATTAAAAGCAGTGACTCCATGGATCGGATCCACATACGAACAGTTGTCGGTGGTTATATATGCAGGTATTACCGTTGCGCCCGTGAGCGGTGGTTGAACGGCAATTGTGGACTGGCCGCCGTTACCTGATGCATAAGAATCACAAACAACATTGTTTGCGGTTGTGCCTGCAGTTTTCAGGAAACCCCATCCTGCACCCATGGATTCTGCTGATCCGTCTGCTCCAAATATGTAATTAACAGGTCCTTCCAAAAAAGTTGGTGCTGCGGCTGATGCAGAAGAAAGACGATAGAGAATAAGTGAGTTGTCCCTGTCGGTGGTTGTTGTTCCCATTGTAAACCTGGCAGCACCTGTTGCAGCAGCTTCGTTGTAGTTGAATCTGTATACATAAAAACATGAATCGGTTCCTGAAACTGCGGACCAAGAACCGTTATATGTAGACAAATTTCCCGCATGCCCTGGGGAGGATGTATCCACACCGACATTTACAAAATTGCTGCCGTCTCCACCTGAATATTCAAGTGTTACAACATAATCAACCGCCGCCATAGTGAACCACCAACTGGGGAAATAAAAATCAGTTAGAGCAAGTGAGCCCGTTAGGGTTGAAGCGTCTACGGGGTTGGAAACTGCCAAAGCGGATCCTGTTGGGGTAGATGATGTTCCAAGTGTTCCTGTTTCCAGGTAAAGTTTTGCCACAATATTGCCAGTTGGGGATCCGGTTTTACTTAAATAAAAAGTAGTTTTAGAAAGTACAGTTGCCGTTCCCGTAAAAGATTGTCCCACGCCTGTTATGGTTCCATTTCCAAGAGCCTGGGTAGCATTTTGATTTGATTCCGAATAGCTGGAAACGGAAACGGACGGAAAAGGCGAGGAGGTGTCTATGTCGCGAACGGATATTACGCTGCCGTTGTATGTTTCGTTTGTTGCGGTAACTACCGTGACATCATCTTCTAGACTTGTTGCAAGTTTGAAAAAGGTAATATTGGCAGTTGTGTTATTTCTTGTAAAAAGAGTCTTCCAATCACGGACCCAGGCTTGTGTACCAAGCGGGCGGGTTGTTAGAGACGTAAACGAAATAACTCTGGAACGCACCCAATAGGCTGTTATTGAATTTATTGATGTGGTAGCCCAGTCTGTTGGTACCGTAAAGGTTACATCCCTGTTTCCTGTGCCTGCCGTAAAGTTTGTTGTTCCGTCTGAAAGTCCTGGCAAAGTTGCCCAGGTACTACCGTTATAGTATTCCCATTCTATATCCCAAGTTGCAGAGCCGTTTGTTCCGATATTTATTCTCAATAATTCAAATTTATTGAGACATCCATAGTAATAGGCATCGTTTACTGCAGGTGCAGCGGGAACTAATTCCATGTCATTCGCAGTTGTAGAATTTGCGTCGGTTGTGTCGGTCGCCATTGCACCTCCGTCGTCTGATACTGCAGCATAAAGTGCAGACAGAAGTGTCCATGTGGGGGTTCCCGTATCTGCCATGGCGTAGCCAACCAGCAAATCTCCCGAAGCATAACCACACATGGGGATTGTAACTCCCGCATCGGCAGTAGAAGATTCAAAGGCCCAAGCAAAATCTCTTAAAGCTGGCATACATCATCATATTAAAATGAAGAGACTAAATTGCCAAGTCCTTTCATGGTAGCACCCTGTGATATTATTGAGGCATGAACAATATTAATGGTAAACTTGTTCCCAACTATTTGCCGTTTGTTCCAAAAGAATCGATAGAATTGGTTACAAAAACTCTCAAAAGCGGATGGATAGGTGGGGACGGACCGAGAGTTAAGGAATTCGAAACAAAAATCGGCAAGGTAATCAAAAATCCGAACGTTGCTGCGGTTAATAGTGCCACATCCGGGCTTGAACTTGCTCTCAAAATGGCGGGGGTAAGCGGTGGAGAAGTGATTTCTACCCCAATGACCTGTTTTGCCACCAATGCAGCAATTGTTAACCAGGGGGCGACTCCTGTGTGGGTAGATGTAGACCCGGAAAGCGGAAACATAGATTTTGCCAAAATCGAGGCTAAAATAACCAAAAAAACACGGGCAATTATGGTTGTAGACTGGGGAGGGACCCCGCCGGAACTCGACGGAATTAATAAAATAGCTAGGAAACATAAATTACCCATAATAGAAGATTCTGCCCAATCTTTAGGCTCTTTTTATAAAAGAAAAATGATAGGAAATCATGCCGACTATGTAGTTTTTTCTACCCAGGCCATAAAAATAATTACCACGGGGGATGGTGGTATGGTAGCTCTCGGGTCAAAAGAGGGGCTTTCTAGGGCAAAACGCTTAAGATGGTATGGGATTGATCGGGAAAAACGCAAATACGGGCCTCTTTTTTGGAGCTATCCAATTACAGAAGTCGGCGGAAAACTGCAAATGAACGACATTTTAGCCTCGGTTGGATTAGGACAACTGCCTAAACTTAAAAGCTTGCTTGCTCACCACAGACGGATTGCAGTTATCTACAACAAGGCCCTTTCTGCCCAAACCAAGCTCAAACCCCAAAAAATTCCTGCGGGTGCAACTCCAAACTACTGGATTTATACTGTTCTTTGTGGGAGTGTCAAAAACCGCAATAAACTCCAAAAAGAGCTTTTAAAAATAGGTGTAAAAAGTGAACAGGCCCATAGACGTAACGACTTGTATCCGGTTTTTAAAAAATACCAAAACGGCGCTCTGCCCGGTGTTGCTAAATTCGACAAGGAACATTTGATTATTCCGATCGGATATTGGGTTAACTTGGAAACCGCTAAAAAAATTGCTAAAGTCCTATCGGAATTTAAATGAAAAATATTTTTGAAAAGTTGGAAATAAAAACGGAAAAAATATTGCTCCGGCCAATGACAAAAAATGATTTAGAATTTTTTACGAATCTCAGAAACAAGTCCCTCAAATTTTTGCATACGGGTAAAAGATACACTTTGGAAGAAGCCAAAATCTGGTTTCGGAAAAACAGACCTGCATTTTTCATTATCCAAAAAGAAGGCAAATCTGTCGGGTATATTAGAACATCCGACTGGGATCATCATAATAAAAATGTTTATGTGGGGGCAGATATTTTGCCGAACGAACAAGGAAAAGGCATAGGTTATTTCGCCCTTAAACTTTTTATAGATTATCTTTTTAAAAAAGAAAAAATGAATAAAGTTAGCTTGGAAGTTTTAGATTTTAATAAACCAGCACAAGCGCTCTATAAAAAACTCGGTTTTAAGATAGAAGGAACTAGAAAAGACCATGTTAAAAAAGGCAAAAATTATGTGGACTCAATTATTATGGCTTTGCGAAATAGTGACCGGTGAATTGCCCTTAAGATAATTTTTCCAAACTTCTTTATATGCGCTTTCTATTTCTTGAGTCTTGGATTTTGTATCAAAAATATTTTGTATAAGTCTTTTGGCTGAGATTTTGTTTTTTATGTTTTCGTAAAATGTTTTATTTGTTGCAAGGTTAACGGCGATTTGTTTGTATTGCTTTTTATTTTTTGCTATTAAATCTTTAGCATTTGCCGCATCCAAAACACTTGCAGAAAATCTTGATGCGGGATGTTTACCGAGCATTGTTACAACCGGGACTTCGTTTTGCAGCGTTAAATATGTAGTTGTACCCCCGCCATATATAAAAGTGTCCAAAGCGGCATCCGCCAATTTCATTCTGGAAACAAACATTTCGGTAGGCGTTTGCTCGGCAAAAATAATTCTGTCTTCCTTAACTCCTTTTTCTTTTGCGTATTTCAAAAGGTTATTTTTGGCATCTTCGTTTTGGCTTAACATCCAAAGGACACTTCTTGGGGAGGATTTTAGAATATCAATCCATATATCAAAGCTGGTTTTTTCTATTTTGTAAGTTTGATTAAAACAACCAAAAACAAAGGCGTCTTTAGGTAGGCCAAAGTCTTTCCTTGTAAAATCAAAATCTTTGGCTTCTACTATTTTAAAAGGGCAAAAACAGGGGGACAAATATATTAGTTTTTCCGCATAATGTTTTTGGCTTTTTTTGGGAACTACAATGTCGTCAACAAACATATAGTCAAAAAAATCCGATCCGGTTGATGCCGACAAACCGGCCCAAGTTACCTGGATTGGACAAGGTTTGTACGCAAAGATTTCCGATCTGGTGCCTTCCGTGTATCCCGTTAAATCAACCAAAATATCAACATCGTCTGCGTTAATTTTTTGGGCCGCTTCCAAATTGTTTAAACCGTTTAGGTCGGTAAAATGATCGACACTTTTTTCTATGTTTTTTCTAACCTTACTGTTGTCGTTCTTTCCGTATGAATAGGCAAAAATTTCGAAATCTTTTTTGTTGTGATACTCAAATATAGATGCCATTGTGTAGGAAACTGCGTGATTGCCAAAGTTTCCCGAAACATAACCTATCTTAATTTTATTAGGTTTTTTGTCCCTGTCGTTTTTAAAAGTAAAACCGGACTTTGTGGCATTCTTTTTGTATTGCATACTTCTTAGGGCCCCTGCTATCAAGTTTTGTTCTTCGTCTTCTGTTCTTACAACCGAAGCCCAAGGGGTTTCTTTGTGGGTTTTTTGCAGATAGTCATCAACTTTGTCCAGATCCTCCCAATCACATATTTTTCTTTTGGAGATATAAAAGTTAGAGGCGGACATCTCGTATCCGGGAGAAATATTAAATATTTCTCCGTAGAATTCGGCAGCCGCTTTGGTGTCGCCGTTTAGGTTGGCCACATGCCCCAGTCCATACAATGCTGGAGGGAATTCGGGAATAAGTTCCAAAGATTTTTTAAAACAACTTTGTGCACTTTTACCCTGCCCGCTTCCTAAATAGGTATAACCCAAATCTGCCAGAGTTTCGGCATCGGCCTTGATAGAAAGCGAGTCTTGGTAATGTTTTATGGCATCCTCTGTTTTTCCAAGAATCCTCTCCGTATTGGCGAGGTTTTTTAAAACATATGGATTTTTGGGGAAAAGGCTATCGGCTTTTTGATATATCTTAAAAGCTTTTTTAAAGTTGCTCACCTGAACAAAACCGATGGCTTTTTTATTTAAACTAAGAAGGTCGGAAAGTTTCTTCATATGATTTTTCTGAGTATATTATACTTAAATAAGCATGACCCGCCCAAAGCTATTTTCACTTTTTGTTGTATTAGGTGCCTTGTTCTTTTTTAATACAAAAGCCGCTTTTGCAATGGCTTGTGACATTGTTCCCGCAACTGCAACTTTAACTGTAGGACAGAGTGGCACTGCAACTGTCAGCATATCCAATGTAGGTGACGAAATAATTACCTATGCCCGGTTTATTAATCCGGATTCGGCTTATATGACTTTTACATCCGGCTCTTCAACTGGATTTTCTGCGAGTACGGATGGGCAAACAATCACTTTTTCTGGCGGTAGCGTCTTGCCTTCGGCAGGAGCAAGTTTTGCCGTTACCGTAACACCTCTGGCTGCCACAAGCGAAGAGTTGCAAATAGACGGATTTGTGTCGGCCGACGGTGGGGATTATACACAGTGTTATTCCAGTAGCGGTATAACCATTGTAGAACCTAGTGCAACAACTGCTCCTGCGGCAACGCCTACAACAATTACTGTTACCAATACCGTTACAACGGTTACTACAACCACAAATACGGTTACGAAAGTTCTTAAAGACGAAACTCCTCCCTCTGTAAAAATACAAACCGAAATCAAAAAAATATACGAGGAAGCCCCTTTGATTAAAGCGGTTGCTACAGACGGTAGCGGGATTTCCAAAATTGAATATTCAAACGATGCTGGCGCCAACTGGATACCCGTGGATATAGAAGACAATATAGGAAACAAAACAGTTACTTTTGGTTTTACTTCTGATATTACTGAAGACGGTGATTATAACCTAAAAATAAGAGCGACAGATACTTCCGGAAACAAAACACTCTCTAAAGAGATAAAATTTACAATCGACAGACTCCCGCCTCGTACCGGTCCAATTTTAATAATGACCGGCCCGACAATTATTTATCCCGATTCAAGCGGAATAACCAGACTGTTGGCGGGTGTGGATTATAAATTTATAGTGTCGGCCGCGGGCGGGCCCAACAAAATATCCATATTTTGTAACGATAAGTCGGTTGATTTTACTAAAAATTCTGACTCCGGATTTTGGTATTCTATGGGTAAATTCGATGAGGGTTTGGAATGCACAGCAAAACTAAAAGCCGAAGACGGAGCGGGCAATGTTCAAGAAGTAGAAAAAGGAAACATAAAAGTGAGCCCTTTGGGTAAATTTGAAAACGGAACAATCACGGTATATTGGTACGACGATTTTTTGAACAAGTTTATTAAATGGGACGGGGAAGCGTTTGGCCAGGAAAACCCGATAAAAACCGGGAAAAGTGGCGGTTACGGATTTGTCTTGCCTGCAGGTGGTAAGTACTATTTGGAGGCAAAATCTTTTGGCAAAAAGACGGGTATTTCGAATATTATAACCACAACCGAGACCGTATATATAAACGATAATTGGACACTTTCACCCTTTTACACTTTTTGGCAAAAAAATGAGATAAAAAACTTGTCTCCTAAAGCAATCGGTGGCGGTGCTTGGCGACAAACGAATACAGATTTGCCTAATGTGGTTTTATCCGGATTTTCTACCTTGGAAGCTAGGGGAAAATTCACCGTCTTTGGCCTAGTAAGTTCCTGGCATCCACTTGCAAACGACTACCTAAAAGTTGCGGATGAGCTTTCAAAAAACAAGGTTACTTTTATTCCCGTTTTGATCCAAGAAAAAGACGCGGCGGCAGGTTTTTTAAAAAGACGCGGCGGATATAACCTTGATATTCTAGCCGATCCCGACGGAGAGCTTTTGAAAGATATTTCGGTTAACGGTTTGCCTACAACTTGGATAGTCAATAGATTTGGAAAAATAATCCAAGAAAAAACAGGTAGCATTGACGCTCAGGAAATATTAAAAATGTTAACTTCCACGGAATAGAACAAAAGTTGTATTATTTAGTTACCTGCCATGTGGACTATTTTTTCACTTTCTAATTTATATTTTGCTCTCAATGTCTTTAGTTCCCTGACGCTTTTTGCTGTTGCCTGGCTATATCTTGACGCCTACAGGGCGCTCGACCAAAAGAAGGAACTATGGAAGGTTGCCGGGTTTGTGGTATTGGGAACGGCGTTTTTGTTTAGGGGGATGGACTTAACAGGGATAGTGGGAACAAATCTAAGCGAATATCAATCGCTTTTTAAAAGCCTTGATTTATATATAAGAACGCTTGGATATTTACTGCTGGTTACAGGACTTTTGGTGGATCCTTTACAGCCAAAGCCGTCTGTTTCTATGGTATTTTTGATTGCGATCCCTTCTCTTTATTTTATCCAACCATTTTTGGCGGTTGTTGTTGCAATCCTTTACCTTAGAAGGGCAAGTCTAGGACTAGAAAGACATATATATCCGCCAGCCTTCGCCTTTTTCTTTTTGGCTGTTTACGAAACCCTTTTTAGCCTTAATCTTTTTAGAGAAACCACAAACCTTGCTTATTTTAATCTTCTTACTCCGTTTGGAGTGGTCTGGTATTTGCAAATTATATTTTTAGCTTTTGGAATATTCTTTTTGGCGAGATGGGTGTTTAGGTATCTCCTTAAACAGTTTGAGTCTCAGCTATTTATGATTCAAATGTCTCTAGTTTTGGCCATTTACCTAATCGTAACGGTTGGATTTACGGGTCTTTTAATAAACAATCTTAAAAACCAGATTCTCTTAGAACTAACATCTCAGGCCAAAGTCTTGGACTATGTATTCGAAACAAAACGAGGTCAACTCTTAAGCGATGCAAAATTAATTGCAAGACAGGGAAAGGTGGAAGATGATTTAACTCACGATAGTGTAGTTATTTTTGATTCTGACGGGGTTGTAACTTTTAGAGCCGAGGATGAAGAGCGTAAAGGCGATTCCGTTTCCGGAGACTCTTTGGTTAAAAAAATAATTGAAGGCAAGGAGGGCTCAAATATTGTAGTTAAAGATGGAGCAGCCTCGCCTTTGGTGTATGTGGTATCCGGGGCTCCTTTGATATCAGACGGCAAGGTTACGGGCGGGGTTGTTGTCGGGGATATTGTCGACAATGCGTATTTGGAGGGTTTTGGTAAATTAACAGGTCTTTCGGCAGCTATCTATGGCGGAAATATTTTAGCGGCAGGGGGAACTTTGGGTGTTAAAGAAAGCGCCAAGGAGGTAAAAGAAAAAGTTTTGATAAAAGGGGAAACTTTGTCGGTAGAAAGCAGATGGTTAAACAGATCCTATTTGAGCGTCTACTCACCCATGAAAGATGTCGACGGTAACACTGTCGGGATGTTCTTTGTGGGTAGGCCTTCTGTTGATGTTTTATCACTAGCAAGTAGAACTCTCGAGGCCGTATTTTTGGGAACGATACTTTTACTGTTTTTGTCTATGATACCGGCGAAACTTATTGCAATTAGCATTTCTAGACAAATCAAATAGTATGGAAGACTCTGATATATCAAAAAAAGATAAATTAATATTCGGACTTGGTACTTTTGTTTTTGTTTTGGTTTTGGCGACCTCCGGCTGGCTCTTTTATTTTTATAATTTTGAATTTAATAAACAAAAAGCAAATGCGCCCGTTTCTCAAGAAACGGTGACAGAAACAAAAGAAAAGACGGTAGTGCAGGATTATAAAAATACCAATATCGAGATATTAAACGGTTCGGGTAAACCCGGTGTTGCGGCCAAACTTGCCGAGAAGCTAAAAGCTAAAGGCTATACGGATATTGCCACGGGCAATTATGACTCGGTGGTAATAGGTAACCTGCTTTTTGCTCCAAAAGAGATAGTTGGTTTTATAAATGATCTTAAAGATTCAGGTTTTGATGATTATAAATTTGCAAGCGCTTCGGCCATAAAAATTGTAATCGGAAAATGACAACTTACTAAATATGAAAAATTGGTCTATACAAAAAAGATTCAGTTTTACCTTTGCAGTTACAGGACTCTTTTTGGTTGTCGGGCTTTTGGTGGCTATTCAAATCTCGCTCTGGTCAAGGTTTAATAAAGTAGACGAGTTGACTGTTGCAGATAATTTGGCGAGGGTAGAAAAAACATATCAATATTTTTTAGATTCATTTCATGCGAAAGTTGCAGACTGGGGGCAGTGGGATGACACATATGAATTTGTTTCTGACTTAAACAGTGACTACATAGAAAGTAACTTGGTAGAGGCAACGCTTGTTAATTTAAAAACAGATGAACTTTTGTTTTTTAATTCCGATAAGGAGTTGGTCTACGCAACTGCCTCGTCTGCAATCTTTAAAAAAGAAAGTAACTTTCCCGGGGATGTGGAGTCTATTTTTTTGGAACACTCTGAAATATGGGATTCGATCCAAAAAAACGGACACTTTTCTGGTCTCGTTAAAACGGAAGACGGAGTTTTAATTTACTCTGCTAGCCAGATTGTTAAAAGTGATGCTACCGGTCCGGCAAGAGGTGTGATTGTTTTTGGCAGATATATTGGTAAGTGGTTAACCGACGAATTAAGCAACATTTCCCGAATTCCCGTTTATCTTGATACCCAAAATACAGGCAAGAAAACTAAAGATGTTATTTATACAAACTACTCAATTCCGGTGCACGGAAGTGATAGTGTTGATCTTGTATTTGAAACAAAAAGAGACATTAGAAATCAGGTAGTTAGCGGTATGTATATTTTACTCACTGCAACAATACTCCTGGTTACGATATCTATTGCCTTTAACTATTACTCGATCTACAACTATATTATTCTTGATTTGCAGAACTTAAAGAGAGAGCTTTCGGTTATCACAGAGCGCGAAGGAAATGGCCGAATGAAAAGAGGTGGAATAACCTCTGATATAGACGAGATAAGAGACGATCTTAATTATCTTTTGGAAAATTTGGATAAGGCAAAAATGTCTCATCAACAAAAAGCGGAAGAGCTTAAGATGTTAAATGATTTAATGGTTGATCGAGAAATAAAAATGACCGAACTAAAAGCTGTAATTGCGGATCTCAAAAAGAAAATATTATAAAAAACATGATTTTTAACGCCGAAATATCAAACCGTCGGATAATTGGAAACGGTACATGGGAAATCACTTTTACACACACAAGGGATGATTTTTATTTTAATGCCGGGCAATATATATGGCTCATTTCTCCTACGGCACGAAAAGCGTTTTCAATTACATCCTCTTCGGCAGACCCGCTTAAGTTGCAGGTTGTTTTTAGAGAAAATCCTGGAAGCAATCTAAAGAAATTTATCCTTGATGGAGAAAATAGAAATCTCAAGATCAAAGGCGCGTGCGGTTTTCTGCGCTCTCCCGCAAAAGGAGATAAAACTGTTTACATTGTAGGCGGAGTCGGAATTGCCCCTGTTCTCAGTATTGTCAGAAGCCTCAGGGATAAAAACGAATCCCGTGATATCGAGATAATTTTTGCAAACCACTCCTCTCAACACCAGTTCTATGTTGATGAGTTACAAGCCTACCCATTTGTTAGATTGACAAACATAGTAGGAAGATTCACTGGAAACGAGTTTTCCCCCAAACCCGATTCAAAATATTATATTTTTGGAAAACAGGATTTTGTGGACTCAGTTTACAAAATTCTTTGCGGTAAGGGAGTTTTGGAGAACAATATATTTTTTGAAGAAAATTATCCAAGCAGGATTCCTTTTGAGTTAAATTTGGCGGAGGATACCTATTTTAAACATGCCGTGGACCAGTCGATTAACCACATTGTAATGACCGACATCAACGGAAGGATTTGTTATGCAAACCAGGCTGCAACGGAAACAACAGGTTATTCTTTTGAAGAAATGAAAGGGCAAACTCCAAGACTCTGGGGAGGACTTATGCCCGAGTCGGTTTATAAGGAGTTTTGGAAGACTCTGCTTGTCGACAAAAAACCTTTTAGGGGAGAGTTTAAAAATCAGCGTAAGAACGGGGATTTGTATGACGCGCTAGCAATGATTTCTCCGATTACAAATAAAAATAGTGATATAGTCGGGTTTTTGGGAATAGAGCAGAACATTACGCAGACAAAAGCTTCAGAAGAAAACTTGAAAAGACTTACGGAGCTCATGGTTGGCAGGGAGCTGGAAATGATTGAGCTAAAAAAACAACTAAAAAATGGAAAACAATAATTGGCGGAAAACATTACTGTCATCGATTCTTGTAATCGGATCGACCACTTTAACAATCTTCTCTATTGTTTATTTTAGTCGCGGACATTACATGCTTGGTATTATCGAAGGCGTTGCGTCATTGGGTATGATCTGTGCGATATTTTTATCGAAAAAGTATTTTCAGGCGGCAGGAATGCTGGGTTGGTTTGGTGTATTTGTGGTGCTTACCACAATCCTGTTTACTGGTGGAATTGAGGGAAGTGGAATTGTCTGGTGGGGACTTTTACCCGTTATAAACTTTGCTATATTCGGGCTTTCGGGCGGGTTGGTAACCACAATCTTTTCGGTGGTGGCTTTGCTGTCGCTTACTTTATTGAAGTCTTTTGGCTATGCCGACACTTTTTTCGAGGGAGGTATTCTGAGGCAGGCGGCCGTTGTGGTATCGGTAATAGGATTCATTATGTACTACTTCGAAAAAATCGCAGGGGAAGCCAGAAACGAAGCTTTCGCAAAATCAAAGCTTTTGCAGGAAACCAATCTAAAAGTGGAAGAAAGCTTGCACAACCTTTCGGAAGAAAAAATTAATCAGGACAGAATCAGAAAAGCCGTTTTAAATATTTTGGAAGATACCAAGCAGGCAGATATTGATCTCAAAAAGGAAAAGGAGGGTATCGAAGATAAAGTTCTTATTAGAACCAAAGAACTCAGCGAAGAAAAATCTAAATTATTGGCATCTATAAACGCGTTTGCAAAAGGCTTGGTTATGGTAGACACCGAAGGTAAAGTTATTCTTTCTAACTCACGGCTTTCTCAAATACTGGGTGGTAGCGATGAAGTTTGGGATTTTCAGAAAATCAAAAATGCTATTTCCGGTATTTACGATATTGGTTCGGCTTACAAGACGGTTCTCGAAACTAAAAAAAACATAACGGCAAAAGAGTTGCAGTATAAAGACAAATACATAGACCTTCATGTTTCTCCTGTAACCAACAACAAGACTCTTATTGGTGTGTTGATAACAATTGGTGATATAACCGAAGAGAAGATAGTTGACAGATCAAGAGATGAATTTTTCTCTATTGCCAGCCACGAACTTAGAACCCCGCTTACGACAATTAGGGGCAATACCGCCTTAATTCAGCAGGTGTATCTTAACAAATTTAATGATGCCGATTTAACAGAAATGGTTAGTGACATCCATGAATCTGCCATTAGACTTATCGGGATAGTTAACGACTTTTTGAATGTAAGCAGGCTGGAAATGGGGAGAATGCAGTTTAAAACAGAAGATTTTGACATTATTGCTTTAGCTAAAAAAACAGCCGAAGAAATTGACGACAAAAACGATAAAGTTGATATAAAAATTTTGGCAACAAGCCCAGCGTTAAAAGTTTTTGCGGACGAAGGAAAGACGAAAGAAGTTCTTGTGAATTTAATCGGGAACGGGGTTAAGTATACCGGCCAGGGAACAGTCGAGGTATCTTTTAAACAAGAAGGGAGTAAAACCAATGTATATATTAGCGATAACGGTAAAGGTATAGCACCCGAAAATCAAAAGCTTTTGTTCCATAAATTCCAGCAAGCGGAAGACAGTTTACTGACTCGTGATACTACCAAAAGTACAGGGTTAGGGCTTTACATAAGCAAGATGATGTTGGAAGGAATGTCGGGTAAGCTCTGGCTTGAAAAGTCCGAATTTGGAAAAGGATCTGTTTTTGCATTTAGTTTACCTACCTCAAAAGCCTAAGTATTGTAATTTGATACATATATCTGCTATATAATAAATTATGGCAAAAGTTTTAATTGTTGAAGACGACCCCTTGATAAGCAGGATGTATCAAAAGATATTTAAGTTCGAAGGCTACGAAGTAGAAACCGCCGCCGACGGTGAGGAAGGGGTAGATAAAGTTAGAACGGCAAAGCCTACAATTGTCATTTTAGATGTCATGATGCCTAAAATGAACGGACTCCAGGTGCTTGCAAAACTAAAGTCGGATCCTGAAACCAAAAAAATCCCCGTTGTAATGCTTACCAACTTGGCAGGACAATCCGATGCCGAGAAAGCGCTGTCTATGGGTGCTATCAAATATATAATCAAGTCCGAGTATGAGCCTAAACAGGTAACAGACATGATCAAAGAAGTTTTGGCGGGTTATACCAGGGATAGCATTCCCGGGTCGAATTAAAATGTACAATCATTTACTTTACTTCTCTTATTGGTTGGTAAACGCATTGGTAATTTATTTGTTTAACAATTTCTTTGGATCGGATGTTGTTTTGGGTAACTGGAAATTTGGAGTAGTGGAAGCAAGCTTGTATGCATCATTTTGGGTGACTTTTGTTATTTGGTGTTTTTGGGACTTTGCCATTGCCAAAGGTTTACAATTTGATTCTCCTGTTGTGGTTTTTGGATATTTCTGGGTCGTTAACCTCTTTGCTTTCTGGCTTGTGTCCAGATTCTCAAGTTATTTTGGCTTTGGAGTAACAAGTTATTTTTGGCCTGCAGTGATCGCTTTGGTTGCCCATGCACTCCAAAGATGGGTAAGGAGATTTTTTGTAAGTGCTTCGGTTTAGTTAGGGATCAAGAACAGATTTATCGTCATCTTCTTCTGAATTATCTGCCTGTACTTCCTTTTTGTTAAACATAGACCAAACACCTTTGAGTGCAAAAATGACTACTCCAACGGCCAAAAGCACACTCCCATATGCAATAGACAATGTCCATTGTATTGTCGTCATTTTAAAACCGTTTGCAAGCTGCTGTATTGAGTAGAATTCGGCCAATACACCGATAAACGATATGATAGCGATCTTTGCAATGTATTGACCTTCTATGAGGCTTACAATAAGCATGACAGATAAAAACAGGGCAAAACTTCTTATTGCTATAGCTGCGGCCGTAAATGGATATGTGTTTAAAAGGACCGGGGATGTTAGAAAGGCAACAGGATTTCCAACGGTTATTGTGACTGCGCCTGCGATTTTATCTATACCAAATGCTAATAAAAACCCTACTATGGCTACACCTAGCCACGTTTCTTTTGTAATTTTCATTTCAACTGTTTTTACACTTTGAGGGTTAATAAATCAAGATGTTCTTGCAGAATTTTGCAAATGATTCAATATTTTTTTATTAGAAGACATTGTCAAAGTAGTCGTAGCTGAGCCCGGCTCTACCTGTCCAGTTTGATGAATAGCTGGAGGTTCCTTTGGTGTATCTATAGGCACCGGACGAGTCCTCTTTCATTATGTACCAGTTTCCAGCTTTGTTCATATAGCCATAATATGCAGGAGAAGAATCGTCTAAATCGGTGATATTGTAGCCGTCGGTGGGGTGTTTTTCAGCCGGATCAATCTTGTTGCCCGCGGTATCTTTGATAGAGACTGTACCTGGGCCAGGAACGCTACCAAAGAAGGCAGCTTCGGCTCTTTTGGTAAAAAGGGAAAACAAGAACAAGGTGAGGCCTGCTGTCCCTATGAGTTTTAGAAAAGCTCTTCTGTCGGTGTCGACCCCTTCTTTTTTAAGCTTTTCAACCTCCGGCTCTTTCTTGCTTTGAAGGACGACGACTTCCACTTCTTCGGGAGCTTTAATAGCTTTGCTTTTTCTGGGGTATATTTTTACGCCAAAGTAAAAAAGGAGCGGGAAAAAAGCCGAAGCAACGGCAAGTTGTGTCGGGTTTTGGGCAGTAAGCATCCCGGCAATTACTATCAGGCTTACTATGACAAAGTTGTAATATACGAGCAGTTTTTTCATTTATTGATTTTAATATATAAAACTAAAGTTTCGTCTCGTCTATATATTTAAACGAGATATAACCAAATACACCCTCCGAAACAATCACCTCATACCATTCGCCGTCTTTTTGAGTATATTCAAATATTTGACCGTCTTTGGCTGTTCCAAGTTTTTCCGAGTAAATTGACGGTTTGGACCTGATATTCACCTCGGGTACTCCGTCGTTTATTTTAATAGTTAATGTTTTATTGGGCATAGGTGTTTCTTTAGCTTTTGGCATAACAAGGCCGTTTGTTTCGGCTATTTCTGGAGCAGGATTGGGTTTTGGTTGAAAAAATACATTTTTTACACCCACGCCTACAAATATTAAGAAAAACAAACTCGCCCATAAAACATCCTTTGTTCTAACTTGGGGAAAAGTATCGGGGTTGGGAATAAAGTTAGGGTTAAGTATCGATCTTAAGTTCCCAAAAATTTCTAGAACAAAATATGCAACTACGGGTAAAAATAATGTTGCAAATATCAAAGGTCCTCCTGATTGAGTTGTAAGGATTGTAGAGATTGCAATAAAAAAAGATGCCGCTGCGGAGTAAAAAAATAATGCTTTGGGTAGGAGATTTTTCATTCGACCCTTATAATTTACCAGATGAGGCGGGTAGATGTCACTCCAACTCGTTTACATCTTTGGAGTTAACCCAACCAGATTTGTTCTCGGAAACGGCTACTTTGTACCAGCCTTCTGCCTTTTCTATAAACGGATAGTTAACACCTTTTATTATCGTGTCCAGTTTTTGGGAATTGGGGTTTTTATCCAGGTATATGTATCCGGACTCAACTCCTTGTTTAAGTGTAATCCTTGTTCCGCCTTCTTCTACCACTTTGCCGATTATAATATCTGCAACCGTTTCACCTTCGGGGTCGGGGGTTTCCAACGGTTCCGGAGTTTTATTTGTGGCGTTAAGTTTTTGAACAAGCTCTTCATTTTTTCTTAAGGCCTCCGAAAGTTGTGATTTTAGGGTCGAGTTATATCTGGAGGGGTCAAGTTGCGCCGCTAATTTATAGCCGTATATACCCAAGAAAGATAAAACTGCCAAAGAAATAATGAATCGTACCGACCATCTTTCAAAATTTGTTCCACTGGGATTGGTGAGCTTGATCCAAAAATAAAACAACATGGGTAGCAGAAGTACGCCCGAAATAAAGTTCAGAGGTTGTGGGGAAAATAAACCAAAAGATATAAAAAAGACAGTTACTGCAACTATCGAATAAAAGAATAAAAACTTTTCCAACTTATGCATAGGCTGATTTTAACAAATATATCCTAAAAGTTAAGGTTGTGCAGGGGGATTGGCTTCTTGAGGTAAAACAATAGGAGGTTTTACGTTTGATGGGGCCACTGTAGGAGGTGGAGTAAGATTGTCGGAACCTTCTGCTGTTTTTGCTGCAGGTTTGTTCTTCTCGATCTGCTCTAGGCCCGACTTTGCAAGTTTTTCATCGTCCGATCCTGGCTTAACTAAAGATAGTACTTTATTCATTTCTGTAATGGCCTTGTCAAAATCCTTCTTTTGGTTGTAAGCCAAAGCCAAGTTGTAATGAGCATTTGCCAGATCGGGTTTAGCAGTTACTGCAAGGCCAAAAGCGTTTATTGCGTCGTCATATTTGCCGAGTGCGTAGTAAACTCCACCTTGGGCAATTCTAAGGTTGGGGGAAATAGGATCCAGTGCAATTGCTTGGTTAAAGCTTACTATTGTAAAGTTGTCCGCACCTTGAGCAAAAGGAATAATAGATTGGTAAGTTCTCGCTAAAAGTTCCCAGTTTGCGGATCTTTGAGGATTGAGGGCGACTGCTGCTTTAGCTTCTGCAATTGACTGTTGAACCAGTTGTGCAATTGTATTTTTGTCTGCATCTGTAATATCTTTCTTTTGAGCCAAACCGCGGGCCAAGGCAAGATCCAGCTGATCAAAAGTTGCGTGATATCTGTCAACTTGAGAGTTTGTGCTAATTGCAGCCCTAAGCTCATCATATGCAAGTTTGGCGTTATTGGACAAGATGGCATCTATGGCTTTTTTGTAATGAAGTTCACCCTTAAAAACTTTTACTCCGACAACTGTAGGGTAGACTGTTAGTAAGACTAATATCAAAGAAACAACTATTGCCGGGATCTTGGATGCAAACTCTCCGCCGTTTCTTACTGCCGTAGCCGAAAGATTCATTGTTACTTCGTGGTCTTGTGTGTTTAGAGCGGCAATCAGGAAAAACAAAACCAATACAACTATGTTTGCGGGAAGTGTTAAAAGTGCCAATGCAACCAATATTAAGGATAGTGAATAACCTGCATCAGTTTTTATAGAAGAAGGGTTGAAATTTCTAATATTTTTGAATACCCCCTTAACCATAGTAAATAATGCAAATACAAAGGCGGCGAGTCCCAATATGCCAACCTCGGTTACTAAAGTAAGTACATAACTGCTTGCAGAGAAGAATCTATTGGCCCACAGCTCGGTTGAGTTGTAAGACAAGGGAAGATATTTGGTGAAAGCACTAAGATAGTTTGCAGGACCGATTCCAAAAAGCGGACTTGCTTTAAGTGTATCGATAGCAACAGACCAACTTGTTTGCATATCTACAATTACGGGTGCGCCTGGTCTGCCCGGTAGCATTTGATATATAGAGAGTATCGAAGAAAGCGCAACTATTGCGGATGCCAAAAAGAAGAACATTTTTCTGAATTTGTCTTTCTCGGAAAAAGCCATCGAAACACCGATGGGTAAAAGTGATACCAATAATATTACTTCGGGCAACTTGCCGCCTACGGCGGAAAAATTAGCGTCTCTTAGAACTGCAGGTAGTTGGGGAATGCTTGCTAAAAGTCCCGTAAATGCAAATATAGAAATTAAAGAGGCGAGTACGCCTGATAAAAATAATGCCAAGGCATAGTTTTCTTTTTCTCCCTTAAAAACTGTTTTAGCTAAAAAGTAAACCAAAAAGCCGCCAACAATTATGGTAACGGTACCGGGAATGGCAAAAGCCTCCATTTTGTTGGGAGTCCTTAAAACCCCCGAAACCACATACGCAAGAGCAAGTAGTAAGAGGGGAAGGTCTGATACGGAAACATTAAAAGTAATCTTTCCGTCGTTGAAAATCTTTACTGCCCAAATAACCAAAGACAAAAGTACTACAAAAGAAAGAAGCATAACTTTAGGTAGATCAAAGAAGCTTGCAAGATTCGTTAACAAAAAAGAAGGGAATAAAACTACAAAACCGAGGAGTAAATATTTTAAAGTTTGATTTAAAGTTTTAGTCATAACAATGTATCATTTTATGTTCCAAAAAACGCAACTGTCAATCACTAAATTTTTACTTAAAGAGTCCTGAAACTATAACAAAATTTACAAATATAGCAATGTTTATAAATATCGCTATAAGGCACCATGAACAAAATGTTTTGATAACTTTGGCCTGAAGATAAAGTAAATAAAAACTAAATAAGGTAGCAGAAGAAACAGCAACAAGCATTATCTGGCTCAAGATTCTGGTTGGTCCAAAATTTTGCACAAGAATAGAAAAAACAAATACGGAGATATAATAGGCTATACCGTAAATTTCGTTTTTTATACCAAAGTGGTTTCCATACTTTGAACCTACCACTTTTGAACAATCCTCCCCCATAAAACAAAACATCTTTTTACCTTCCTTAACCTCCCTTTTATATTGCCAATGAAGAAAATATGCATTTAGAAGGCCCAGAAATGACAGTATCCAAAGTGTGAACATGTTTGTAAACATTATATATAATTTCTTGGGTATAATTAACTAATCAAAATATGACATATAAAAGCTCAAAAATTTTAGTAATTGCTTTTGTATTGTCTATTTTAATAGGAGGAATTTGGGCGGACCATTTGCCTCATCACGATTTCTATCCTTTCTTTTCCTGGAGTTTGTTTTCTAACTCTTCTGATAACGACACCTCTTACTTTATAAAATTAAAGACTTTTGACGGTAGACCCGACAATACGGTTTTGTATGGGGGTAAAGTATCCGATTATGTAGGCGGATATTTCTTGCCGGACTTTTATTGGGATGTTCAGGAAGCAGGTAAGACTGCTTTATCTGGTAGTAAGTCTGATCTGTTAGAAAAAATCGAATCGAGATTTAAGTCCGGAAATGTTGACTATCAAATAGTTCTTGCAGACTACGATGCTGTAGTATTAAAAAAAACCGGCTCTTTCAAAAACATAAATGTAATTGCCGAGTATAAAACTGAATGAAGAAGATATTTAATCTGGAATTTATAGAAAAGGCGGCGGAAAATAAACAAGCAGTTTTTAAAGCAGTCAACGCTGTCGCAACTTTTTATTTTCTTCAGATTGCTTTGGCTTTTATTAATCTAATGAAGATCGGAGCGGTGGATCCCGAACGAAGCGGATTTCTTCCGATCTGGCCAATGAGCTGGGCGGGTAGTCTACCTTACTCCTTTACATCGCAACTCCTCGCGATGTTTTATGTGGCTGCTTCTTTTGTTGCAATATTTTTTTGGAGGAATAGATTTGCTAGACTTTTGGTTTTTGTAAGTTTTTGGCAGGTTCATGCTCTAGACAGCTCGTTTGGCTTTATTAATCATTTTTACTACCTTATTTTTTATACGCTCTTTATTTTCACCTTCTTACCGGACACTAGCGAAAGTAAAGATTTGACCAATGACCAATCAAAGAAGTTTTTGTTGGTTTATTGGGGGGCAATAGCCGGGATATTTGCTACATATACTTTGTCGGGTTTTTGGAAAGTGTATTGGGGAATTCTGGCAATTATTGACGGTAGGCTTAGTTCTTTTTCTATGATGGCCTTTCCCGAGCATGTAGCCAGAAAAACCATATTCGAAAGTCGAGAATACTTTTATAGCGGCATAGTTATTTCTAACTCAATTCTTTCCTGGATTGCTTATCTTGGGACAATATATATAGAAGTAGTCGCAGTTCTGGTTGCTTTTAAGCCGAGCCTTCATAAAATTTGGGCTTTTATTTTTATTTTTATGCATGTGGGAATTCTTCTGGTTATCGGAATTCCTTTTTTTGAATCACTGTTTGTGCTGTGTATCATTGTATTGAACTCTCCATTTTCC
Organism: uncultured Gammaproteobacteria bacterium; assembly: GCA_964600575.1. Classification (GTDB taxonomy): domain Bacteria; phylum Patescibacteriota; class Microgenomatia; order UBA8517; family UBA8517; genus CAZRGC01. The sequence continues at coordinate 57,221 of CAZRJH010000004.1, forward strand.
GGTAGTCTGCAGTTAGGTAAGATGTTTTCCGACCTTCCCATATTCGGATATTTTTTAAAGAAAATATTTAGAACAAACGGAGTTGATTATTAGAAGTAAATTAGAGTATTAGGAAGCATCCCGGAAATTTTCGCCTGTTCTTCTTTTGTAATGTTGTTATCTCCTAGATACAAAAACTTAAGCTGGCTAAGATTTGCAATACCGGGAGGAAGAGACTTTAAACGATTGCCGTGAAGATCTAGTGAGACTAAGGAGTTTAGGTTACCTATCTCCTGGGGAAGGACGGAAACTTTGTTGTTGGCCAGTGACAGATTTTTGAGTGAGGAAAGGCCCCCAATTGACGCGGGAACGGATTTAATTTTGTTTCCCGACAAATCAAGCGTTTCTAGATTGTTTAAGTTGGAAATGGCAGAATCTACTTTATTTAGTCTGCTGTCTTTTACTTGCAGCCTTGTTAGAGATCCCATTTTGTAAACTTCTTTAGGGATTGCGCCTATGTGGCTGTATTCAATTACAAGCACGTTTATCTGTGCGGAATTTTCGAATACTTTCTTTGGAATCTTGTAGATATCGCTAATGTAGTCAAAACCAACCCCTGTACCCGAAACATTTTCTTCCTTTTGTGCAACCAGCCTCAATATTAGTCCCGGAATAATATATTTACCTTTGTATAAAAAAGAACCTAATACCGAAACTAAAATTCCAGCAAATATTGCAGATATCAAAAGACCTTTGTTGACTTCCGGTTGTGCTTCTACTTCTTGGACGGGAACCTCTGCTATTGTCGTTTGTTCTGGGGCGGGGGTCTCTTGTGGTGTTTGCTGTTGAGTCTGGGGGTTGTCGGGGTTCATGGATTAATTTATTCTAACAAATCTTAAAATCAAGTGTATTAAGTTGGTCATTTTTTTGAAGAATGAAAAGAAATACATTGAAGTTTATACTGATATAATATGGTGTCTTTAATAATGAAATACATTAAATATGTTTTGTTTTTTTTGGCCTCTTTTGTTATTTCTTTCTTAGTTCTAAACTCTTTGCCGGTTAGTTATTTGAATGTAAAGGATCAAGCAAAGGGAACGACCATTGAGGTTGGTTTTGTTAGGTTATCAAAATTATCGTTCTTGGTAGTTCAAACAATCGACCCTGTAAGCGGTTTAACCGACAAAGGTGGATTTTTAAATAATCCCAGTCCATTGCCCCCGGGAATATATAGGAATGTAAATCTTTCGTTAACAAACGTAAGCGGCGAAATCCCGGACAAAGTGGCCGTGACTTTATACGAAGATACAAATAAGAACGACTCATTCGACGGTTACTACGACCACGAAGACGGGGTGATTATAGAGGAAGACAAACCAATTTTTAATCTAGTTAACAAAAAGATAATTAGAAAAGTAATTCTTTTAAAATGAAATGAATATTTATAAAAAGGTAAATAAAAGAATTGCCATAATGTCGTTTATAATTGCGGTTCCCGTTCTCATTTATTTATCGGGACATTTCAACAAAAATAACTCATTAGATAAGTCATTTTTGAGGTCAAAAGTTGCTTCAGTGTTAAAAAAATGTAACAAGGGGACCAACACCCTTAATTCGATAGATCAAAGATGCGTATATAAAGAGTTTCATAAGTTTGTTAACAAAAAGAATGTTTCCTTAGTTGTCGCCTCTTTAATGGATATTTTTTCCAAAGAAGATAACTCCAGAAATTTGGGTACCAATAATTGTCATATTCCTGCTCACATTGCGGGTGAGATTGCTTATCAGGACGGTGCGAATTTAGATGAGCTTTGGCAAAAGTGTTCCAATAACTGTACCTTTGGTTGTTTGCACGGCGGTTTTCAGGGAATGTTTAAAGAAAAGGGGCCGGCACTTTTGGATAATCTGGAAACTGCCTGTAAAGTTTTAAATAATCCGGATGACGCCGATCTTAGAAGTTGTTGGCACATCATAGGCCATGGTTTGGCTGAATACTTTGGGTCCAATCTTGATGCGGCGGTTAACAAATGCCTAAGTCTCCCTAACGAAAAACAGCAACGCCACTGCATAATGGGTGTTAGGATGGAGTTTATTGTTGCCTCTGTTGATAACACTAGCCCCATGCCGCCACTAAAAGGTTTTGAGTATTTGGATTTTTGTAAAAAATTTCCATCAAAGTTTGTTGAGGACTGTTATGCCGAAGCAGCTTATTATCAGATTCGTATAACAGACGATGTTAATCAGATGGTTGATGTTTGCAAGCTGGTTCCTAACATTGGCGATTCAATAATACGCTGCGTAACGGGGTCGGGGTCCGTATTCTTTTTTACGAATAAAGCCAATGCCCAGGTAATTCACGATTTTTGCGCCAGATACGAAAACAAGAAATATGAGAATGAATGTGCAATAGGATCCGCAGACTTGTCGTCTTCGGAATGGGACCATCTTCAAACTGGTGCCAATATTTGTCTTTTAACAACCCCGGACTTTGTAGGTGAGTGTTTGGCTTTCTATGGCGGTAGAGTCCAATTCTACAATGGTTTAGCAAAGCGTAAAGAAATTTGTTCCGAGTTATCCGCTAAAGACGAAAAAAGCTGTATGGGTAGTCCCAAGATGGATAGGGAATACCTAACTCCGGTTACATTCACTCTTCAGGAAAGATAATATGCTTATCGTAATGAGCTGTGTATAAAACCGCCCATGGCTTGGTTGGTCTTTTATCAATAAACCCGATTCTAACATTTAGCATTACATTCTTTTAGACAGTCAGCGCGAACAAAACCTAAATCCACTCGTCTGGTAAATTTGTGATTATTAAAATGAGGAACTAACAGGCTTTTTATATTTTTTCGTTATGTACCAAGACACCGCCTGCAAAGTAAGCGTGGTAAGGGCCGGGGAGAGACAAGTTGTAAACAGTGTTGGTTTCGTTGACATTCTCGATAGATTCGATAGCGTAGGCACTTCCGTCGGAATTCATTAGAGTGTCTCCGATAACGAGAGTGTCGGCGTGTACCCAAGCGTTTTTACTCGGAGACCAGACAAGATGGTTGCCCGTAACTTTTAGACTATCGTTTACGAGTAAGTAGCCACTAACATTTTCGTGTACCAAAAGTCTACTAACCACTTGGGGGAAAGTTCTTTTGTTTGCTAAATCATAAGATAGAACTATGTCTCCAGTTTTGATGTCTTCAATAGACTTTGTAGAACCGTCGGCAAGTGTCACTTGAGTTCCTGCTAAGAAACAACTGGAATAGTAAAGTTGGGAATATGAGTAGGCGGCATAGCTGGATTGACCGTAACCGTAGTACGTGCCCTGTGAATAGCTGTAGTAAATACTTTGACCGTAACCGTAGTAGGCTGACTGAGCGTATGCGTAGTAAGTTGATTGTGAGTAAGAGTAACAAGTATTTGTTAAAGAGAAAGACGATGCACCACAGTCTACAGTCGAGTAAGAATCAAAAAGACCAAGCCTTCTGTAGCCTGATGCCGTAGCTGTTCTGAAGTTGGTTAGAGTAAAGTTGTCTGCCCATCCATCTGCGTCCGTATCTTGCAAATATATTGGGCTTCCGGATTTGATAGAGCCTCCCGCCTGAACAGACAAACTCCCTGTACCGATGGTTAAAGAACCAAATGCCAGTGTTCCACCGTTATTTATTGTTATGTTTCCACCTGTCGTAAGTGATAATTGTGCAGAATTAGTGGTTGAAGCGTCTGTTGTTCCATTATCCACACCTTCGACATTGCTTGCAGCGATAGAACAAGTGGTTGCCCAATTAAGCACATTCTTGGTAGTGGCAGTCATGGAAGAATAAAAGTTACAAGCTGCTTTAGCGGAAGAGGGTGTTAAAAGTAGAACCAAAAAAGCGAATACTACTGCGCTTAATGATTTTGTATATGTTTTTGAGGTTAACATTATTTTTTGCTGCTTAGGACCTTGGAGCAACCGTAACCGTTGATGTTTTACCGTTTGATGACTTTGCCGTTAGAGTTAAGATGTATTTGTAGTCTACAGTGTCGTTTAGACTGGCACTGCCGGACCAAACCCCGTCTGCTGCCGATCCCGATTTAAGACTAAGTTCAATGTTAACCGATCCACGATCCGTAGTTAAAACTCCGGTCAAAGTAGACACTCCTGCCGTGTCGTTGGCTTTGACTGTTAAGTTAAGTGTCTGTCCTTTTTTGACATCCAAGGGATCAAAAACAACTTGGGTAACAGTAGGGCCTTCGTGTTGACCCATGCCCACCTGGTAAGTTCCCTTAACGCCATCATCCGGTCTTAAGGGGATTGGTGTAGGAGTTGGTGTTGCTTTTGGCTTTGCTGTTGCCGATTTTGTTATATCCGTGACTTTAATGTCTTTTGGTAAATCCGCTGTTTGATTTGTAGTGTCTACGGAAGCTGGCGGGGTAATGCTTTTCCAAACAAAATAAAAAGAGGCACCAAGAACGACAGCAATAAAGAGTAAAATTACTACAATCGAAACACCGCTATTGTCAGATTTTCTTTTCACTGTGTAATAGTAGTATTAATGATGTATTTTATTAAAGTCTTTGTCAAGCCCTGGATTTAAGCGTTTTTTAAGTTTAACAATACTCAAATAATGTGTGGAAGTTTTTTAGGAAGTGATAAAGTATTATATTCGAAAGTACGAATGCATAAACAATTTATTTACAACTTTTTGTTCGTAATTTTTGCCTCGGTTTTAATATTTGGAGGATTGGTTCAAACTTTTGGCGGTAGCTTTTACCCGGAATTGTCTTATCTAAATAAAAAAAATCTTCAGTTTTCGGATTTACAAAAATTTTTTAAACAAATGGCAGACAAAAAAGGAGCATTGTATGCCTTCAGTGCTTTAAAAATTGCAAAACTACCTCCAAATACAGATGTTCACCTTTTGGGCCATACGATTGGGGACATTCTTTACAAACAAAAAGGTCTCGACGGGATAAAGTACTGTACCCAGGATTTTAGGAACTCTTGCTCTCACTCAATAGTTGTAGGTCTTTTTGTAGAAAGAGGATCGTCTGCACTGGATGATATTGCAGAAGTTTGCCGTACCGCACCGGGTGGGACTGGGGCATATGGTATGTGTTTCCATGGTTTAGGGCACGGAATACTCGCCTTTGCCGGGTATAATATGGAAAAGGCTGTAGAACTTTGCAGAAAGGCGGGCACAGAACAAACAGGTTATATAGAAACTGCAGAGTGTGTTGGGGGTGTCGTTATGGAGATGGTTGCTGGTGTTCATGACAAATCTGCTTGGGAGAAGGAGCGCGGAAAATACCTTTTGTCGACCAAACCTCTATCTCCTTGTACAGAGCCTTTTGTACCTGCGGTTGCCAAGCCAAACTGCTTCCTTTATATAACCCCTCATCTTTGGGAGGCTGCCGGTGGAGATTTGGGTAATCCTACGGATGCTGTCTTTTCAAAATCCTTTGCATACTGTGAACAACTCAAAGGCGAAAACGCGGTTTATAAAGAACTATGTTATGGCGGTTTTGGAAAAGAGTTTGTCGGTCTTGCGCAGTCGCGTGACATTAGAAATATCGGGGCAATGGGAGAAGCGGAGCTTGGCCTTGTTTATAAATGGTGTAATCTGGCGGGTAATATGTTTGGTATAAAGAGTTGTGTTAAGCAAGCAATAAACTCACTATATTGGGGCGGGGAAAACGAGTTGGGTGCCACAATAAAATTTTGTGGTATTGTGACGGATGAAGAGATCAAAGAGTCCTGCTTTAATCATGTTATTGGTTCTTTTAGGTTTTATCAAAGGTCGAACCCTAAGAAACTAGAACAAAGTTGTAAAAATCTTCCGGAACCATACAACTTGAGATGTGTTGATCCGGGTTTTATTGAAAAATGAAGATTAAAACGGTTAGCGGATTGTTGCTCCTGACATTTTTTTATTTTGCCTTTTGGAGCAAGCCATTGACGGGAAATATTGATCGTAGATTACAACAATGCAAAAAAAGTGACCAAATCTGTTACAAGAATATGATTGTAGAGGCCTTTGATAAATATGGTCTCAGCAGGTCTTTAGATTTGGTGGATAAAATTTACTCTAGAGATTCAACGTTTGGTTCTACTTGTCACGATATTGGCCATCTTTTGGGGTCCAAAACATTTAAACTTTTTAAACAAGGAAAAGATTTTGAGATTACGTCAAAGGTAGCTTTCTGCTCCTACGGCTTTTATCACGGATTTATGGAAATCTTAGCATCGGAAGGAGATGTCAAAAGGGCCAGAGATTTTTGTAAATATGTGGACAGCCGAGTTTCCAAAGAGACACCCGACGCCACTTTGCAATGCTTTCATGGGATAGGGCATGGTTGGGTGAATATTCACGGTGATAAAGCTTTGGTTGGTAACGATTTAGGAATAGCTAAAAAAGGCTTAAGCTTATGTCGGGAGGTTGCATCCACCGATTCGGAATTAAGCCGTTGTGCAACGGGAGTTTTCAACGGACTGTCGGTTTTTTACGCAAACGAAGAATATGGTTTAAAAATCAACAAAAGCGACCCTATGTGGATTTGTAAAAAAGTTGAAAAAGAATTTCAAGACCCTTGTTATGTGAGTATGAATGCTATTTTATTTTCAATAACCGGCGGCGATTTTAGAAGCTCTGCAAAATATATCGAATCGATAGATGACGATGTTGTAGCATCACACGCCATGATAAATTTGTCATTGCCCTTTAGTCTTTCGGAGATCAACAATAACGACCATTCTAAAAGCGTGGCCGTTTGTAAAAGTCTTCAGGATCGTTTGATTATCCCTTGTTTTCAAGGGTTTGCATTTGCCTTTATGGAACACGGAGAACCCGGCAAAGAATATGTTAGAGCGGTTGAGTTTTGTAAGGTAAACGGTTTGACGGATAAAGAAGAAAAAGGATGTCTGTCCTATATCTATTCTTATATGGCCCAATGGTATCCAAAGGAAAAGGCTTATTCTATATGCCGGTCAGAAAACGGGTATGAACAATTGTGTAAAGAAAAATTGGAAGAAGGAATTAATGGACTCCCTAAATGAAAAAAATAATGGTCGTTCTCAGTTTAATAATTTTATTAGGGTATTTTGCTGTATCAAAAGAATGGCCAAAGGTTAATCTTTCCTTGGACAAAATATCCAAAGCAATCATCTACAAATGTGCAGACGCTAATACTAAAAGCGTTTGTTACGAAGAAGAGATTCCGAAATTAACAAATGTCTTAACAATGGAACAGACATTTGATGTTACTGGAGTTATTCAATCAAAAGTTGCCGATTTTCCTTACTGTCATGTTTTGGGTCATAAGTTGGCGAGCATTGAGACAAAAAAGGATCCCTCTCAATGGAAAAGTGTTATGGCACGTTGCCCGGCAGGGACTTGTTCCAATGGCTGTGTTCACGGAGCATTTCAGGAAAGATACAAATACGAAGACCTTTCCAAAGCGGAGTTCGTCTTAGCTAAAAAAGACTTTGAAACAGTTTGCGAAAAAAGCGATTCGTTTAATCCCACAGGTCTTGAACAAGGCAGTTGTTATCATGCCCTTGGGCATTTGATGATGTATCTTACCAACGCAGACATAAAAGAATCGGTAATTGCCTGCGACGAAGTGGCTCTTAAAAGTGACGGAAGAGATTTTAGGAATGTTTGTTATGCCGGGGCATTTATGCAGATATATCAACCCCTAGACACAGACGATAAATCTCTTGTAAGTAAGTTTAACTTAAACTCGGAAAACTCCTGGCAATTTTGCTCAACTTTTGAAGAGTCAAAAAGAAACGCCTGCTGGGAAGAGTCCTGGCCGGTTTTTCTTCAACAAATTAGTGTCGGGCGGGGGCTATTGGATTTTTGTGGGATGCTTGGAACGGGAAGTGAAAAGTGCGTAAGAGACCTATTGTATATAATGCCGATTCAATTTAGATTTGACTACAAATCAATTTGGACTTTCTGCAAGGGCCTTACTCAAAAATACCAAGGACAGTGTTTTGCTATGACAGCCTCAAGAATTTTGGAAATCGATAAAAGAAACGGGCAAAAAACCATCGACTTTTGTATGTCTCTAGATACTACAGATAAAGATGTTTGTCTAAATCAGCTACTTACCGATTTGCGTTTTGATTTCACTTTTGGTTCTCCGGGATACAATTCTGTTTGCGACAAATTACCGGAACCTTGGAAATCTAGATGTTTTTCAAAATGAGTAGGCGAAACATTTTTATTTTCTTCATCACAATCTTCGTTTTAGCTTTAAATGTAAAACTCAAATACAGAGTGGAATTGAAATCTAATGGATATCAACCTTCTGAAATAACTATAAAAAAAGGAGATAGTGTTAAATTCTTTTCCGAATATTCATCTTTCTGGCCTGCATCCAACCCCCACCCAAATCATACGCAGAGTCCGGATTTTGATCCCAAAAGGGCAACAGCAAAAGACAAAAGCTGGGATTTTACCTTTGATAAAGCCGGAGTATATACATATCACGATCATTTGAACCCTTTTTATAAAGGCAAAATCAAAGTTGTCGAAACTAATCTATTTGTTTATTTAAAAAACAAATTCGCAAATTTTACGAGAGTTAGTTTTGAAAAACACGATTCGCAATACATAAACAAAGTTTCCGTTTTGTGCAAAGGCGAAGAATGGGAGGAACGAAAAAATCTTATTGATTGTTGGAATTCATATTTTTCGGAACTTGTTAAAGACTTTGGTCCAAATGAAAGTTTACGGATACTTGATGCACTTACCACAGGAGGTTTTGTATCGTTATCTGATTGCCACAACTTTGCAGATCAGATTGGTTCAGACTCATATTGGCAGAAGGTGTCGGGTAAATCTTTTACTTTCGATGATACTTTTGGAATTTGCAGTTACGGTTTTTTCCACGGCTTTATGTTGGAAGATGTAAGCCACGGCCAAGATTTTGAAGCTTCATTCAAACTTTGTAACAAGTTGGCAAATTATGGGGAAAATATGGTTAATGAATGTTTTGTAGGGGTGGGCAACGGGTTGGCATATTATTTTTGGAATACTTTGGGCGAAGATGTGGTGTCGATAGTTGGTAAATCAAAAAGCGTCTGTGAGTCGGTGGGTAAATATAAAGATTCATGTGTTTACGGTGTATACGGCGGCATGGAGCACTTGTATCTTAAGATACACGGGTCCAGTTTGTCTATCGATCAGACGAACCCTTATTTTGTGTGTTCTAAGGAATTGGGTGATAAGTATTTGCCATATTGTTACGAAAAGATAGACAGGCCTCTTTTTTCCGATTTAAATTTTGATATTGTCAAGATCGCGTCTTGGATAAACAAGATTCCGAACCAAGAAATAAGAAAAGCAGAGGCAAAAAGCATCGGAAACTTTGTCAGCCAGTTTTGGATCTATAAGGACGAAGCTGATTTTGTACTTGCCAAGAGCAAATGTTATGAATTTAGAGGTATTCTTTATTCCAGCTGTTTGGAAGGTGTTTTTGAAGGAATTTTGTCTAATTTAAATGAGTCCGGGAGGGCGGATGAGTTTAAGTGTTTAGGCAAAAGTCTCACGAGTTCTGAGATAAATATTTGCTTATTAAAAAAGAAAGAAACTATCGAAGCTGTCAAAACGTTTTAAATCATGGCAAAAAAAATACTAACATCTTTTTTGATTGTGTGTGCTGTTGTTTTCGCGGTAATTATTGTTTACCAACCTCGTTTAGAGGTGGTTCGAATGACTCCTTCCGGGTTTGCCCCTTCGTACTTAACAGTCATCAAAGGACAGTCTGTTAAATTTGTTTCGGATGGTGCTTTGTTTTGGCCCGCCAGCGATCCGCACCCAAATCATACGAATTTTTCGGAATTTGACCCCAAAAGTCCGATAAAAGACGGCGATTCCTGGACATTCAAATTTAGTAAGTCCGGTTTCTTTGAATATCACAACCATTTAGAACCAAGCTCAAGGGGTGCGGTTAAGGTTATCGAGACGAACCCTGTTGACTACGCTTTAATACACATCAAAGATTTATATAATAAGTTTTTTGTAAAACACGATATTAAATATGCGATCTCGCTAGAAGAAATGTGCTCGAAATTAAGAGAAGATAGGGTTAAATATATAGAATGTTGGTCGGAAACCTTTACTAACATTACTCGTGACTTTGGTGTTACGGAGGCAGTTAAGACTCTGAGTCTTGTTAATTCTTCGTCCGGAATAACATTGGGCGATTGTCACTTGATAGCAGACCAAATAGGCACAGATGCTTATTGGCAGTTTTCTTCCGGAAAAAAATTTGAATTTACAAAAGATTTCGCCTTATGTGATTTTGGATTTTTCCATCACTTTATGTCGGAACATGTGAGTCATGGCCAAGACTTTTTGGGATCGGAGACTTTGTGTTCATCTCTCGACGAAACTCTGGTTGATCAATGTTTTTTTGGTTTAGGTAACGGTCTGGCCTATTATTTTTGGGGGATTTATCCGACAAGTTCTGATTTAATAGTTTCTAAAGGTCTTGGGGTTTGTAAAAAACTGCAAACGAACGGCAGAACATGTGCTTTAGGTGTATATAGCGGGATTGATCACTTGTTCGAGGGTAAACATGGGTCGGAGTTGGTGGTAGATATCAAAGATCCGTTCTCTTTTTGCAGGATGCAACCTGATCGCGATCTGGCTATATCCTGTTACGAAAGAATGATTCCTTCGATATCTCATGTTTTAGGTAAAGAATCTAGCCAAAATGCAAAAGTGCTAATTTCTTGGGTTTACAAGATGCCATATTTTGCAAGACAGGCTTCTATGAGACGATTGGGAATAATGTTATCCGAGGAAGAATCGGTAAAAGTTAATCCGATCCCAAATAAGGCGTTAGATATTTGCAGAAACCAAGCGGGTGTATATTCGGGTGAATGTGAATGGGGGGTGTTTTATAATGTATTTCTAAATGGAGCTTCGGCAACAAGCGAATTTTACGGAAAAGATTGTGAAAGTTTTGGAAGCTTGAAGGATGAGGAAAAAACGAGATGTCAGGACGCCTATGATTCAACTGTAGATTTTAGAAAATGAATAACCGCAATAAAATTATATTAATATCAATTGCAACCCTTGGCGTCTTATTGGGGATTTTAATCACCAACTACAAAGCAGGTAGCGGAAAGGCAAAAACACATATTGTCACTTATAATTCCAAAGGTTTTAACCCCAGCACCCTAACCGTTGCTAAAGGAGATAGGATTGAGTTTAAAAACGAGACGAAAGAATTGTTTTGGCCCGCCAGCGATCCTCACCCTTTACATAGTTTATATCCGGAATTCGATCCGAAGGAGCCGGTGGATGCAGGATCTAATTGGACGTTTAAACCTGTTAAAACCGGGGTTTGGAAATTTCACGATCACCTGTTTCCGAGCAACCGCGGAGTTTTGACTGTTCTTTCAAGTGAGAACGCCGATATTGCAGGAAGGGTGTTAAAAAGGGACGAGATAAAGTCGTTGATAAGTAAAAAAGGTACAGAAGACGCATATAGCTATCTAAAATCTATTTATGATCCTTCCACATCTTTTGCTCATTCCACATTTCATTTATTTGGTGAATTGCTTTTTGATAAGCTTGGAACAAGAGGAATAGAGCTTTGTGATAATTTTGGGGGCTTTGGTTGTTACCATGGGCTTTTTGTAAAGGCAGTTGCCCAAAGGGGGATAGAAACAGCCGTCGAGTTAGATAGGATTTGTGTGGAAAAATTCGGCGTACAAGGTTTGGGATGCCCTCATGGTATAGGACACGGCCTGGTTGAATACTTTGGCCTTGGAAAAGTAAATGAGGCTCTTAGTGTTTGCCAAAAACTTTCTTGGAAAGGGATGTTATTTGGCTGTCAAGGCGGCGTATTTATGGAAAACAATTTTCCTACGATTTTTGACAAAGAAGGGATAGGAAATGTTCAAACAAGAGAGGCACATGGAAATTTACTACAACCTTGTTTGGATGTTGACCCCGTCTTTCGCCCTGCTTGCTATTTTGAACAAGCTTCATGGTGGAACAACGTACTAAAGCATGACTTTCAAAAGATTGGAAACTTTTGCAACTCACTTAAAAATCAAAATGAATACGAAAGCTGTTTGATGGGAGCTGGTAATACCGCAGCCGAAACCTCGCATTACAACAAAGAGTCGGTTGTCGACTCCTGCAAACAAGTATATGGAACCAAATCTCAGGCGCTTTGTAGGGCAGGCGGATCCTGGGCATTTTTTGCAAATCCGGAGAAAAGAAACGAATCTGAATCTTTGTGTACAGACTTGGGTATCTATTCTGATTTGTGTTTGTCAAAACGGGTAATTGTTAAATAGGATGAATTCTTCTAAAAAGTTGATTTTTTTCTTCGTGTTGGTGATTCTTTTGTCGATGTTATATGTTTTTTTGGGAACAAAAAAAACAAGAAATTATGAAGTTAAATACACGAATAGAGGCTTCATGCCTGCAAAGCTAGATTTAAAAAACGGCGATGTTGTTACTTTTGTAAACAATTCCGATTTGTACTTCTGGCCTGCAAGTGATCTTCATCCATCTCATCTTTTATATCCGGAATTTGATCCCAAAAAGGCTTTGGAAAAAGGTGAAACTTGGAAGTTTGTTTTTAGAAAAAGTGGTACTTGGGGATTTCATGATCACTTAGACCCAACAAAAAGGGGTGAAATAAAAATAGGTGATGATTTTATAATCAAATTTTTTGTTAATTCGGTAGACTCGCTGAAAAGAGCCAAAGTTTTCCTAACTGGCAGGAAAACTTTTTTTGACGGAAAGATAAAAAGTTGTCCAAGTGGGGTGGATTTTGAAACTGGGAGAAGATGTTGGGAAGCAGCAATATCGGAAGTTAAAAGACTTTTTGGAGTTCAAGCCTCATTTGATTTTTTGAAAGAAGCAATTTCTAAAAATCCTGAAATTATGGGTACCTGCCATTATTATTCTGAGTATATCGGGTTTTTGGTTTACGAAGACTATTTTAAAGGTGATAGCCCCAAAGTTTACGAGTCGGCGGAAATTTGCGGCTACGGTTTCTATCATGCGTTGTTGCAGGAATGGGTTAGCCATAACAAAAACATTTCGGAGTCTAAAGACTATTGCGAAAGCTTAGAAAAAATTCCCAATCTAAATTTTAGTAAAGGAAACTGTATTCAAGGAGTTGGTATAGGCTTGACCTTTATGAATGCATCAAGCTTTTACGGGGAGGACGAAAAAATCATATCTAAGTCACTGGAAGATTGTAGTTTGGCATTCAAAGATGCCGTTTACAACAGCTTGTGTAGCGATGGTGTTTTTTCGGGACTTGCTCATTTGTATTTTGGAGACCATGGCATTTCGTTGTCAACCGACGATAATAATCCTTTTTGGGTCTGTAATAAATTTAAAGGCGACATTAAGACAAAGTGCTATTTATATAACACCGAGGTAGTTTATTACAGATTAAACAAAGATTTTAACAGGACAGTAGATTTTATAATCAAGTCAGCGAATAGAGAGGTTATAAACAAGTCGTTGGAAAGATTGGGCACGACATTGTATAGCTCAAGTAATTTTTTTGGGAACGACAGCAATGATTATCGAAATTGTAGAAATATTTTAAACAAAGAATATTATTTATCTTGTTTTTCGGGTTATATTAAAAGGTTTATAGCCGTTAATGTAAGAAAACAGGATGATATTGTCTACAAACAAGAAGTTTGTGGCACAATTGATTTATCAGCCGAAGAGGCTAAGGTTTGCCAACTTTTATTGGCTGACTTTATAAAAAACAATGAGACAGGTTTTAAATAAATATAAATTTTGGCTAATGTTGGGATCTGCAACCCTGATTGTAATTTTTTGTTATGCATTTGTGCCCAGGGTCAAGCTAGTCAAAAGCGGTACGGTTGTTATTGCTTACGATACAAAAAAGGGGTTTATCCCCAGAGAAATTGTTGTAGCCAAGGGTACGACTGTACGTTTCGAAAATGTTAGCGGCACTGCTTTTTGGCCCGCCAGCGATTTTTATCCCCAAAATTCTAATTATCCCGACTTTGACCCAAAAGGTGCGGTAGAGAACGGCAAGGGTTGGGAGTTTCGCTTTGACACCCCTGGCGAGTGGGCATATCACGATCATTTGAGGCCAATAGATAAAGGTTTGGTGACGGTGGTTAACGGCGGAAGAATATATTTTGAAAAGAAAAGTACCTGTGGAGATATGGATAAGCTTAGTTACAGTCAAAAACAGCTTTGTTGGTATAACCAGATTAAGTCATCTGTAAAGTCAGGGGGTGTTTCTAAGGCACTTAGCCTTTTTAAAGATCTATACAATAAAGAATCATCTTTTTCCCAGGGTTGTCACGATGCAATGCATTTGATTGGTGACGAGGCATACAGAGAGCATTTAAAGGGTAATAAATTTGATTTTACAGTTGAAACGACATATTGCGGCTATGGTTTTTATCACGGTTTTATAGAAGCAATGCTTTATACCAAGGGGGATTATGAAGAGGTTACGAAATTCTGTGAAGACACAAAGACTAATCTTAAAACCGACATTGAATCACCAAATGCAATTTATTCGTGCTATCACGGAATAGGTCATTCTACTTTTGATGCTCACGATCCTTCTTCCTGGGGAAGCGAGGAAAAAATGGTAACCCCTGCCATAAAAACATGCGAAAGAATTACCTCAGGCTTTTCGGAAGAAAAGACCAAGCAATGTATTACCGGGGTGTTTAATGCGTTAGGGATAGCTTATTCAAGTGGGTTGTATAAGTTTAAATTAAATATGAAAGACCCGGTTTGGTACTGTAGACCCTTAAAAGAAAATTATAAAAAAGCCTGTTTTATCGAAGTTTCAATGGCATATGTAAACTCTCAGCTAGGGGGATATGACTTCAAATTTTCCGAAGGAGCCAATTTTATAGCAGGTCTTAAAGACCCAGTTGGTGAAGAGGCGGCAATGTTTGCCTTATCGTCTGAATTTTCTAGACTTCACTTGTCGGATTTTACAAATTCTCGGCTTTTAGGTAATTGTGAAACTGTTAAATCTGGCTTATTTGACTCCTGCTTGCAAGGTGTAGAACTTGCACTTTTAAATTGGGGCAAGCCGGGTGAGGAGTATAAAAGAGCACTGTTGTTGTGTTCTGATCAAAAATTGAACAGCAAAAACAAAGAAAAGTGTTTGACTTATATATTTAACAATCTCCCTAGTCTTTACTCGAAAAATAAAAGAACTGAAATTTGTCAAAATGAAGTGGAGGAGAACTTTAGGGAAAGTTGTATAAATATTAATTAACCAAATGAAAAAAATAATAAATATATTCAAATACTTAGTATTAGCTTCACTACTAACCCTTGTTTCTTGGTATTTTATAGTTGTACAAAGCGGAAATATTTTGGTGTCAGGTGGTAAAGGGCTCACATACTTTGCCAGCAAAATAACAAAAATATGTTCCACCAGTGCTTATAGACCGGCATGCTATGACAAGGAAATACCAAAGCTGGTTGCAAAAAATCTGATTTCCATGGAAGATGCGTTTTCTGTAACTTCTATCATTCAAAAAAACGATAGAGAATACTTGTATTGCCATATCTTGGGTCATAATTTGGCGGATGAAGAAACCAAGAAGGACCCGGATAAGTGGTTAGATGTTATAACACGATGTCCTGCTCTTGCTTGTAATAACGGTTGTGCGCACGGGGCGATAATGAGGAAATTTAAAGGAACGGAGATATTAAGTAATTCTCAGATCGCAGAAATAATGCCAGATTTATCTATTGCCTGCGAGCCGAGAGATTCCTGGCTTCCGACCGAACTCGAAAGATCGATGTGTTATCACTCGCTTGGACATTTAGGACTTTATATTACCGGCGCAGATATTGATAAGTCCCTTGAAATATGCAAAAAGGTCGGTATTAAAAGTGACGGCAGAAGTTACTATCAGACCTGTGCGTCAGGTGTTTTTATGCTTATCTTTCAGGCCTTGGATGATGACGATGCTGCCCTTGTAGCCAATGTAAAACCCGCCAAAGACCAGGTTGTTAGATTTTGTTCTAGGTATCAAGGTTTAGAAAATACCGCATGTCGTACAGAATCTTGGCCTTACTTTTTTGACGAATTTGCAAAACCCGAAGGACTGGTCAAATTTTGTAGTTTTACTTCAGATAAATATTTTCGCAATTGGTGTTTTGATACCGGTCTCAGAGGCGGATTAACTTTAAAAATACTTCAGACCCAAGGCCCAGATGGTGTTTCTAGATATTGTGCAGGTTTGCCCGAAGACATTAAAGGTAGGTGTTTTGCCTCAGTGGCAAATAGCTGGGTTCAGGATGAACCAAACTACATTAGTGACTCAGTGGCACTATGCAAGGCTGCGGAAAAGTATGGTTTTTCTGAAGAATGCTATAACGGCCTTTTGTATTTTTCAAAATTTAGTTTCAATAAAGGGTCAGACTTATGGAAAAATTATTGCAACGAATTTCCTGAAAACTATAAAACCAGATGTTTTTCCGGAGACACCCCCGAAGGTTGGTAGCAACTTATGCCTTTTAAATTAACCAGACTCCATGTTTTAACTTTTGCAGTTCTGTCAGTTGTTCTTTTTTATTTTTTCACTACTAAAGTAAGTCTTTTTTCTCGGAATGTGGTATATCTGACAAACGACGGATTTGTGCCATTTGGTATAAAAATAACTAAAGGTGAACCTGTAAGATTTATAAATAAAACCGATAAACCCTTTTGGCCAGCAAGCGATCCTCATCCGCAACATACTAATATTGCCGGATTTGATTCCAGTAAGGCGGTTTTGCCCAAAATGTTTTATGAGTATACATTTTCCGAGACGGGAAGTTTTAGATACCACAATCATTTAAACCCTAGTCAAAGAGGTGTCGTAAAAGTTTTGGAAACAGCAACCATCAGCGATGTTGATTGTAAAAATACAAGGGACCTATATGAGCAAAAAGAGTGCTACTCAGGCGAACTTGCAGAAATTCAGACTTTAAAAGGAGAATTGTCTGCCCTAACACTTTTAGACAAGGTGGTTGAAGAAAATCCGGGCCTGCAAAGGGAATGTCACGATATGGCTCATTATATTGGCGAAGAAAGTTATTGGTCCTATTCTAAATCCAAAAAAATTATCAAGTCGGATAAAATTTCGATTTGCGGTTTTGGCTATGTTCATGGTTTTATGCAGGAATTTGCCCACCATTCGGTTGATTTTTACTCTAAAAGTAAAGACCTTTGTGATTATTTTGCAAAAGACATTACATACAATGGTACGAAATGGGATATTGAGCCGGGTGATACTTGCTACAACGGTGTGGGGCACGGAGTAGTGTTTCTAAATTACGATGACTATTCTGATAACTTAGCGCTTCTGGCTAAGGTCTCTGCAAACAAGTGTGCAGACATAAGTAACGACCCAAAAAGTCTGGACCACTGCTACCAAGGTGTTTTTAGCGGCATTTCCGGTTTATATCTTGGTACACACGGATATTTGATTCCGCTTGATGAGGAGCCGCTTAAACTTTGCACTAGTTTTGAACGAGATTTTCGTGAGCGTTGTTTAGGAAACATGATTCCTGTTGTTGGTGTTCTTTATAACAGAGATTTGGAAAAACTTGCAAGAACAGTAAAAGGCTTTGATTTGAAGGATTCAGAATATGTATACAAGATGATTGGCAATATAGCCTCCAGTTGGTATGAGGCCGGTTATGCTAATTTGCAGTCTATCGAGAGTTTTTGCGCCAAGTCGGATTACAGTTTAAGAAAATATTGTGCTAAAGGTTTTACCGAAGGCCTGGCTTATTATTCTGAGTTTGCGAATGCCTGGAAGACGGTTAAGCTTTTTTGTAGCAACCTTGGACTTTCGGATTACGACACGAATGAGTGTAAAATGAGTTTTTTCTTAGAGTTTGAAAACCTAAATAGCGAAATGATTGAAAACAATTTAAAAAGTTTGGATAAAAAAGACTTCCAATTTGTTTGCGGAAATAACATAATCAGTAAATATTGTTCGTATTCGAACAATTGAATATGAATCTAAAAATCTATAGTCTGGCTGTTTTTATAATTGCGGTTTCCACTTTTAATTTTTTCTTAAAAAAGGACCCACCCCTGGTTTTTAAAGATAATGCGGTTGTTTTTTTTACAGAACAGATACTAAAACGATGTTTACAGGAGAATTTTAGAAGAGGTTGTTACGATCGAGAAATTCCTAAGATTTTAGAAAAAGGCTACCTTTCTATGGAAGACGCTTTTGCAGTGACTAACGAAATCCAAAAAAGAGATACAGCCTACTTATACTGCCATACTCTAGGGCATCAACTTGCCGATATGGAAACAAAAAAAGATGTCGATAAGTGGTTAGACGTAATCGCCAGGTGTCCCAACTCTGCCTGCAACGGCGGATGCGCGCACGGAGCAGTTGTAAGGCGTTTTAAAGGTAGCGAAACCTTGACTGATTCTCAGATTGATACTATCCTTCCCGAACTTAAAATCGCTTGCGAACCAAGAAGTAAATGGCAACCCTCCGGACTTGAAATATCGCTTTGTTACCATTCGATAGGTCATCTTGGAATGTACATAACCGATGCAGACATAGATAGGTCGTTGGAGCTGTGTCGTAAAATAACAAAAAAAGACGATGGTAGAGATTATTACCGTACCTGTGCACAGGGTGTGTTTATGATAATTTTTCAGGCAAGGGATAACGATGATGTGGCGCTGGTCTCAAAAATAGTTCCCAAAAAAGAAGATGTGGAAAAATTTTGCTCTAGGTACAACGGCGAAAACCTGGTTGCCTGTAGAATTGAGTCTTGGCCGTTTTTCTCCGACGATTTGAGGTCCGCTCAAGGTCTTACAAAATTTTGCAGTTTTACGAATGTCCCCGATTTTAGAAAATGGTGTTTTGATGATTCAGGAATGAGGGGTGGTTTATCAATCGAGATTTTGCAGTCTAAAGGTGTGGAAGGGGTTGGGGTATATTGCAGCTCATTTCCAAGTGATATAAGCGGTCGTTGTTTTGGGTCTGTGGCAACTGCGTGGGTGCAAGATGAACCCGGGGCTTTGACAAATGCTGTTTTGTTATGCAACCAGGCTGACAAATATGGATACTATAACGAGTGTTTTTCCTCTCTTGCATCATACGGGAAATTTCGTTTAAATTTTGGAAGCAGAGATTTGTCTAGTTATTGCAATAGTCTACCAACTGAGTTCTCAGGAATTTGTCAAGATAAAAATTACGAAGGTAAATGGTAAAAATAAAAATAGATTATAAATTTGTTTTTGGAATCTTTTGGTCGGCATTTGTTTTTTGTTTGACAGGAATGCTGATTATTCTATTAACAAAGGATAGGTTTGGTATTAGTTCTAGATGCAGTTCTTTAAAAGAAGATGCCAAGAAGATCGAATGCTGGAAGAAAATAATTGACACGAACTTGGCAAGAGGAGATTTGGATGGCAGTATGAGCTTGGTTGCCGAGTTCTATCAAATAGATTCTGTTTTTGCTGCAAACTGCCATGATTTTACGCATTCTGTTGGTAAAAAAGCATACGAGCTGTTTTCTAAAGGTGTTAAATTCCAGGTCGGAAGTAAAACATCTTACTGTGCTTATGGCATCTATCACGGTTTTATGGAAAATCTTGTCGCCAAGAGCGGTGATATACAAACTGCTAGGGACTTTTGTAGGCAGGTGGATGCCGAGCTTTCTAAAACATCGCCGGGGGCAAAATTTGCCTGCTATCACGGAATAGGCCACGGTTGGACTAATGTGCACGATAGTAAATTTTCAGGGGATGAACTCGCTATTATTAAACCGTCCTTGGCACTTTGCGAAAAAGTAACAGATGATTCGGAGGAGCTAAAAATATGTGCCACCGGTGTATTCGACTCAATTTCAATCGGTTATTACAACAAGATTAATAATCTAGTAATGAATAAAAAAGATCCGTATTGGTTGTGTAAACTTCAGAGCGATAAATACAAGCAGTCTTGTTATATGGATATATCACCGGCAGTTTTGTGGTTGGGTGATTACAATTTAGATAAAGCCTTGGCGTTTGTGGCGACTGTAGAACCAAAGTTTAGAAGTTTAGTAACTAAAACACTTTCAGAAGATTCGGTGAGATTCATATTACGGGATAGTAAAAATATTGAGACACAAATAGATATTTGTAGAAAAATGGGTGGTGAGATGTCGGGTATGTGTATTAAGGGTATCGCTCAAGGATATCTTCAGTTTGGGCCGCCAAAAGAAGAGGAGAGGTTGGCTTTGATTTTTTGCGGCAACAACTATTTAACAGAAAACGAGAAACAATTATGTTATGGACAGCTATCACAAAGCGTTAAAATAATTTTACCCGATGAAAGATATAAAGAAGCTTGTTCTAAGATACCGGAGCAATACCAAGAAGTTTGTATTTAAAAAAGAAATATTGAAACATGTTTTGTTGACTCTGGGAATCAGCGCTTCGGTTTTTTTGTATGTAGCTGCAAAACCTTGGGATAAAAGCGATTGCAGAAGAAACATGAGATTGTACGGTTATAAGTTCTATCTGTCGTTTAATGAAGCTAAAAAACCGATTTTCCAGGTCCAAAACAACAACGACAAGTGCTATTACGAATTTTTTGAAGGAATACACAAAGCCTCGACCGTTTTTAGCCCAAACTATTCTAAGCTGGAGAAGGTTTGTTCATATATAAATAAGAGTTATCCCGTAAAAAGTTGGGACCAGTGCTATTTCAAAATAGGCATAGCTTCAACCTACACCAAACGAGACACTGTTTATGATCTTCTGGATTTAGAAAAATTTATTGACAAACAAATTAAATTCTGTGAGAAATCAGGCAAACATGCCGGGGATTGTATTGTGGGTGTTTATACTGGGGTCAATTTGGCTTTTCAAAACAACGATAAAGATTCTGGATTCGGATTAATGAATGATCTGTTTTGGCCGTGCAAGACAGGCATGGGAAAAGCCTACAAGCTTCAGTGTTTCAGGGGCATGGTCTCGCTTTTATATGGATATACAAAAGGTGATTCAGCAAAAGCAAAGGAATTAATATTCGATAATCTTACAGACAAGTTTGAAAGGTTTGAGGTTACATTGACTTATTTTTCTAGTCTTGCGTATATAGACGAATATGATCCCTATAAAGTTGCACGGCTTTGCACATCTATAGATGAAGGTTTTGTGAGATATGCTTGTATATTGGGTTATGCTACAGGGATTGACGAAGTTGCAGGAAACGGCAATGAGGGCAAGGCTGTGGTTGATTTTTGTGTCAACGAATTGTTTTCGTTTAACGAAACAGGCGAATGTATAAGGCGAGGTTTTTTTGAACTACCCACAACTTGGAATATCGACTCTAAAAAGAAAATATGTTTGCAATTATCACCCATTAAATATAAAAACTATTGCGAGCTAAATATGGAAATGCCTAAAGCAGCTAAATTATGAGGAAATTATTAACTGCAACTGTTCTTTTAATGTTGAGTTTTATTTTTATTGACTTTTCCGTTGATTCTCATTCTCAGTATTGTACTTATTTGAACAAATATTCGGGTTTTAGGTTTTATGTTTTAGATACGTTGGGTATAAAAAGCAATTTTCCCGGTTCCACAAAAGCTGAAAGTTGTAAATTGGCTTTTTATAGGGGAGTTTATGAAGGAAATAAAATTATACCCGGATACGAAAGATTAGATACGGTATGTAAAAAGATAAACGCCAACTCTGGTTACAGACTTTGGGATGTTTGTTATTTTAATTTGGGAATCTCGGTTTTGTACTACAGAAACAACGAGAATGTTAATAATCAAAATCTTGTTTTGGACACGGAAAGCGGTATTCGTTTTTGTGGCGGTACATCTAACAAGTTGAGTTGTATCGCAGGTGTATTTACGGGAATCAATTGGTTTTTAACTGACAACCCGAAATATAAACCGATTCAAGAAAACCCCGTGTGGATTTGCCAATCTTTAAAATATCCCGATTATAAGTTGCAATGCATGCGAAACTTAATTTCTTATCTATACAGTTACTCGGGTGGTAATTTGGAAAAATCGTTACTAATAATTGAACAAAATTCATCGAACATCTTTGAAAAATATGAGGCTTCTCACACGTTGTTTTCTAGCTTAGCTTTTACTGACGACTTTACCGAAGAAGCTGTCAAAAAGATTTGTGTCGACTACAAAGAAAGATGGTTAAAAATGGCTTGTGTTTCCGGATATGCAAATGGAATAACCGAGACTGCCGTAATCGGTACTGAGGCGAAACGTATTTTGAATTATTGCGGATCAAATATTTTTTCCTTTGAGGATAAAGCTGAATGTTACAGAAGAGCCTTTTCCGAAATTCCAGGTTTTGACAAAAAAGCTAACTGTTTGGTTAATGTGCCTGAAAATTTTAAACATGTCTGTCGTCTGGTAGAAGAAGTTGTCCCAGTACCTCAATAATGAAAAAAATAGTTTCACTTTTGATTTTGATTATCGGCATATTCTTGTATTTTTTTGGAGTTGGCAACAAAGAGTTTCAAAACAGGATTTTTACAAAGTGCAAAGAGGATAATTTCCCTAGAATTTGTCAAGAAAAAGAAGTGTCGGAAGTTTTACAAAAAAGAGGCACACATTTTGCATTTGTTGCCACAGAATATCTTAAAAAGGCTGATCCCGAATTTGGGCCTTCTTGTCACGGCTTTGTTCATGGGTTGGGAGTTTCCGCGTATAAAATGATCCTAGAGGAAAAAAATGTTTTTGCTAAGCCTGTTTCCGCTTGTGATTATGGCTTTTATCACGGACTAATGATGGAGATTGCTATGCATTCAAGAGACGACAGAAATAAAGGATTTGCCTTAGCCGACAAACTCTGTCAGCGGTTTTTCAAATTATCCAATAAAGATAACTCGATTTATTATCAATGTTATCATGGGATAGGGCACGGGCTTCCGTTGGCGATAACCGACTACAGACCGGAAAGCGTGGCGAGCGTCTTGGATCAAAGTCTCAAATACTGTGATGATTATTTTGACGGGAAAGAGTTTTGTAAGGTTGGTGTATATGGAGGGTTTGTTTCTTTTTTGACGGGTGAGCACAACTTGAGAATCGAAGGCTTTGAGGTTGATGATATGTTGGATATATGTTCCAGGCAAGACAGTTCAATGAAGCCATACTGTTACGAGATGGCAGCGCCAGCACTTTTGTTTTCGTTTGACGACAATGTATATAAATCAGTTGATGCTATGAATCGGGCAATTGCAGAGGACTCAGATAAAATATTGATGGCAAGGCAAATTGGACAGGCGATTCTAACTTATAAATATGACGCAACAGCACAGGACCTTAAATCTATTTGTGGGAAAGTAAGCGGCAAAAGCCATTATAGTTGTATCGAGGGCTTTATGAACGCATTCCTAGATTCCAGGCCAGATAAAAATATTAAAAAAACCGCTGAAGTTTTTTGTAAATCCGCTAACTTTGACATCTTGGAAACAGAGTCTTGTTTAGGACCGCTCAAATATATATGAAATTTCGATATATTGTTGCTCTCGTAGTGTTGTTTGTTTTGGCCCTCTCAGCTCTGATATCTAAAGGAAACGGAAATTTGGACAAACAAGTAGGTGAATGTGTGATTTTGCAAGGGAGTTCAAAAAATAACTGTGTTTTGGATCTGGTCAAAAATTTTACCGAAAAAGGAAAAATAAGCGAGTCGCTTTCATTTCTTAGAGCATACTCTTTAAGAGATTCTGAATACTACGGAACTGATTGTCACGGGGCCGCGCATTTTATAGGTGATGCGGCCTACGGTTTATACAAGACTGGTAAATACACCGATTTCGGCAAAGACAGCAATGTATGTTCTTATGGCTTTTATCACGCTTTCACAAGCTCTTTTGTTGTTAGTGGAGATTTTACTAAAGTCGGAGATTTTTGCTTGGGTCTTGAGACAAAGAGCGATCAATCCGCGGTTGGATGTTATCACGGGATAGGGCATGGAGCTATATACGATTTTTTTGAAACTTATAAAATTAGAGACCCGCAAACAATCATTAATAAAAGTGTCGCGTTGTGTCAAAAAATAATGCTAAACGAAAACGGGACGAGAGAATGTATTACAGGGGTTTACGACGGCATTGGAGATGAAGTTTTGGACCCTTCTTACACAAATCTGACTCCTACGATTATTTATTCTTACTGTAAAAATCAACCCGAGAAATACAAACCCAGTTGCTACGAAAACATATCGCATTTGGTTTTCCGTAAAACTCGGCTTGGATTCGAAAACTTGGTGAATTATGCAACAACAAAGATTGAGCCAGATTACAGAGAAAGTGCGGTTAAGGGTCTTGCAACGATTTATGTAGTTGATTTAAAGGGTGGGAACATTGAAGAAGGAGTCGGGATTTGTCTAAAGCTCGCCCCAAATATCTTGAGAGCTTGTATTAAAAACATGACTTACAAAATTGCTGCGGATATCGAAGACGGTTCTCAATACGAAGCGGTCAAAAATTTTTGTTACAAGGCGGTGTTTGCAGGGTCAAATAGAGATGTTTGTATAAATTCGGCTGTTGAAATATTAAGTGATTATTTTGACCCTGAAGAGTTGAAGGTGAGATGCTCAAAAGATACCGGAGAAGTGCCTAATTTGTGTAAGTTTGTTGAATAAATGAAATATAAAATGTTGTGGTTATTGATTAGTTTGGTAATTACCGTATTGGTTTTTTTGTTTTTTGGTAAGTTACTTTATAAACCAATTCCTATTGGAAGTAATGTTATCGAAAATCAAAAACAACTTAAAAAAATAATTGATTCAAAAGGTATAAACGCCGCCTACAAATTTTTTAAAAACAATTTTGTTAGGTATGACTCCGTTTCGAAACACTATGTGGGTCATTTCCTTGGACAGGAGGCATATAGAGTTTTGGGTGATGAAGGGTTGGAAATATGCGACTTTGGTTTGGATTATGGTTGTATTCATGGGTTTGTAATCGCCGGAATCTCGGAAAAAGGTAATACATATGTAACTACGGCAATGAATCGGTGTTCGGGTTTTGAACCTGATGATGTTAGACGCGGAAGTTGTGTTCATGGAGTTAGTCATACTTTACTTTTTCTCAAAGGTTATAAAGATGCTGATTTAATTTGGGCTTTGTCCAAATGCGACGATATGTTGTCAGGCGATGAATATGTTGGGCCAAGAGGTTGCTACGAGGCTGTGTTTATGGAATACAACTTAAGAAATCTTGATGGACGGTACACAGGAAAATGGTTTGAAACAAGACCTTTTGATTATAACAATCCGCTTGCACCGTGTGACCGCCTCGAACCCAAATACAGAGGATCCTGTTATTCAGAACTGGGTTCAATGTGGTCTAACAATATCGGTACAGATTTTGACAAAATGGCCACTTTTTGTAGCCTTATAAAAAGCAAAGAAGACGGAAGATCCTGCTTCTGGGGAATTGGAAGGTCGATGGCGGATGATTACAATTTTGATTACCGTAAGGTTGTAGATACCTGCGAGCGAGTATCCGGGGATTATTACGCTTCCTGCATTACCGGCGCTGTGGTTGTCTTAAGCAACAACGGGGTAAGCGCTTCGGTTGAAATATGTGAGACTTTAGAAGATGATGAGATTCTGAGTTGTAAAAGTCTTTTTAAATAATGCCACTTCAATCTAAGTTTTCCGCTAGAAACATTCTTATATTTTTAGTACCTGTGTTTTTGTGTTTCCTATTTTTAATACCGATACTATTTTCGTCAGGAAAAACGGGAGTTATAGATTGGGATCAGAATATGGCCTGGAATGAATTTAATAGAGTCTCCTTATTAAAATATAAACAAATACCGTTTTGGAATCCGTATAGATGCGGAGGTATCCCTCATTTTGCCGATCCCCAAATAGGTTTAATATCAATCCAAACACCGCTGGTGTTAATATTTGGGACCCAAACAGGTTTAAAAATAAGTATATTTGTTCATTTGATTTTGGGGTTTTGGGGGGCTTACTTGCTGTTTAAAAAACGTGGGATTTCTGATATTTCTTCTTTTTATATTTCCATGCTTTTTGCGTTTAACGGTATAACCGCCTCCTTTTTGTGGGCGGGTATGTTGGTCTTTTTAAACTTTGCCTATATACCTTTTGTTTTGTATTTTATCGATAAAAAAGATATTAAAAGCCTAATTAAGGCAGGGGTAATTTTTGCCCTGTCATTTTATTATGACTACCACATCCCTTTACTTTTTTCTCCATACATAGTTTTCCAGGTGGTGCGACTATTTTATCCCTACGGAATTTTGAACATTGTTAAGAAGTTGGCTCTGTTTGTATTTGTATTTATTTTGTTTTCGTTCCCTAAACTTATACTTTCCCTGGAGTTGTATTCCAACTTTCGTAGAGTTGTCGAAAATCCTTACGGTTATCGGATTGGCAACTTGATACATAATTTAATATCTCCAAGCCAGCCTTTGTATGAATTAAATAACGGCGGCGGGCTGGTTGGGGCAGATGAAAAATCAATATATCTTGGAATAATTCCGCTATTATTTATTCTGTTTTTGCCTTTGCTTAAAAGAGGTCCAAAAAAGTATATTGTCCTAATTTTATTAGAACTCATTGTCTTTGTTTGGATTTCTATGGGTTCCAAGATAAATCCATCTCTTTATGAAATCTTAAAAATTGTTCCGTTTTACGAATCTTTGAATATGGCAGAAAGATTCCGATTTGTGTTTATGATCCCTCTTTTGATGTTAATTGGTTTTGGGTTTAGTAGTTTCCTGGGTGGGTTTAAGGGGATTCTAAAGCCGCTTATGGCGGGACTCATTATAGCATCCACGTTCATAGATATTGTTATTTTTTCAAGAAACAATTTTTTAAACAATTCGCTTGTAATATCTCAAAAAAATGTTGGATATTCGGGAGGGCCTTATCGCCAAATCTTTTCGGAAAATGATGATTATAAATACTTTAAATACTCACAAAGTTGGTTAGAACACAATTCCGACGCAGTTCAATTTTTGAAACCATGGTCTTATGAATATGAATATCTCAAAAGTGAGATTGGGGTAATCGACTGTTACTCTCCTTTTGGTGGCACAGAGTCTGTTAAGGGTGCTAATCAGAACGGGTACAAAGGGGAGTGGTATTTGGAAAAAAACAAAGGAACGATCAAGTTATTGTTTTGGTCTCCAAATAGGGTATTGATTAAGGTTGATATGCCCAAAAAAGAAAACGATGTATTAATTTTGAATCAGAGTTATTTTAAAGGCTGGAAAATATTGGTAAACGGGAATAAGGTGACGCCTGAGAGTACATCAGGACTTATCTCTGTCAAGATCAACGAAAATTCCCATGTCGTTGATTTTGTTTATAACCCGTTTCTTTTTCGTTAGTTTTTGTTGCTAAGACTACTTAAAATATCTATTATGATAATGTATGGAAAACGGCACAGGGGGAGTTCCTGTTATTCCCACAGATCAACCCAATCAGACTATACCTGAAGGCAATATTCCTGAAGTAAAAACTATAGAGACAGATACAGGTCAGTTTCAGGAGGAGCAAACTCCGTTTTATAAAGAGTTTAGTTTTTGGATTTTGATTTTGCTGGTTTTTTTCTTTGTCGGAATAATACTTTTTTGGGCGCTGCCTTTATTTAAACCGCCATTTAAGGCAAGCGTAGTCATGGAGGGGGGTCAAGTTAGACTGAAGGTAGAAAACTTGAGTGTAACAAAGATAGGGTATATAGTAGTCCGTAGAGTCGTTAACGGATTGCCTGATGCCTTGGTAGAAGTAAGTACTCAAATTTTGCCGGATGATTATGAGCTTTTTTTTGTACCGCTCTCCTTTGGTCCAGATACGACACCCGAAAAATACTACCAGGATCTTGTGGGTTCGGAACTTAGGATAGACTATTTTACGGATTTGAATAGCGATAACATGTATACCAAAGAGATCGACACAGAAATTCTGAAGGACGCCGGCGGAGGCAAAAGGAGCGTCAACTTGATTAACGGAACATCCGAACAAAAATGAGACACTTATATTTTACCCTGAGATTGTTAGTCTTTGTTTCAGTTTTCATTTTTTGTTTTTCATCTGCAGATGGTGTGTTTGCTCACGGTACTGCACAGAGCTTTCCAAAAGATATCGGCCAGTACACGGTGGAGCTTGAGTATGACGCACTTGGCATTTTTGATGACACCACGGAGCCTTTGGTTTTTAGGCTATTAGACCAAAAGTCAAAAGAACCCGTAAAATTTAGTGCTCTTTTGGTTAGACTTGAAAGAAAGGATGACAAATCTACCACTTTTGTGGTAAGACTTTCCCCGGATGACTTCCTAGACGGTGTAGGAAGGATGACTGCCATGCTAAATAGAGGTGATTATCTAATTACTTTGATCTTTTACGGTGGGGAGAATCGACTGGTCGAGGCGGAGTACGATTTAACTGTGCAAAAGGGATCGGCTAGCGACTTTCCAGTAATTCCTGTTGTATCAGGTGTTTTGGGTGCTGTTGCCGGTTTTGTAGTAGGGAGGCTAAAAAAGACCTCTCATGAAAAATAAAGTTACAATTGCTTCATTGGTTTTTATACTTCTAGTTGGTTTGTTTCTAAGATTATTCAACTTATCTGGGAGGTTTATATTCGGAGTCGATCAGGCGGAAGATATGTATAAGTTCGAAGAAATAGCAGTAAACATTTTATCCGGTAACTTTAACAGACTTCCGCTTGTGGGTGAGCCGGGGACATATTTTGGCGATAAAATAGCCTTGAATGACAATTACCCTGTTTACTCGGGTGTGATGTTTTTGTATTTTATAACACCTTTTGCTTTATTATCACAATTTGATCCGCAAATACTGATATATTCCTTTGCTCTTTTTAATTTATTTGGAGTGATATTAATTTATTTGGTGACAGAAAAAATATTCGGAAGTAGGGCTGGTATTATTTCTTCAATTCTTTATTCAGTAAATTTCTATATGTTAGTTTATTCAAGGGCAATCTGGACACCGAGCCCGATTCCAATACTTTTCCTTATAACTCTTTATGTATTAATGCTTGTTTCTATAAACGGAAGATTTAAATTGATTCCTTTGCTTATGTTTTTGGTGGGATTAATTTCACAGTTTCATGATTCGGGTTATATATATTCGGCGTTTTTTTTAGTAGTCATTCTGTTTTCTAGAGTTCCCGTCTTTAAAAAAGAATTTTTGTTTAAATCGATATTCTTTGGAACACTACCTTTGGTGCCAACAATTCTTTATGAGATAAAAACAGGGTTTACTCTAGTTGGTACCATCCTGTCTTCATTGGTTAGTGATCATTCTTCTGTTGGGGGAAACTTTCTTTATGAGGGCTTAAAAAAATTCTGGGAGTTTGCTGTTTCTGCAAATTTGCCGTTATATTTCAATAATTATTACAAGCAAATCTTAGGTAACGCATATTTAGCCTTTATGCTTTTGTTTTCGGCAATAACTTTTGCGTCGTTAATTCTTCCTGTGTTTTTTAATAAAAATAGATTTGTTAAAGTTTTGTTCCTGGTTTTTACAATTGTCTTTTTGGGTGTACCGTTGGCGGCAAAAATATATTACAGAGATAACTACTTTGGCCTTTATCCGCTTTTTGGTACAACTTTCTCGGTTCTTGGAGCAATACCCTTTATGATAATTGCATTTTCGGGTGCGTTGAACTTTTTAGCAGAAAAATTTAAAAAAGTTGGTAGTCTTTTGACTTTGGCAATTCTGGTCTTCTTGGTAGTTACACAGATCAAGATGTCTTGGGGCAATGTGATAAATAACGGAGACAAAAAATACGATTATGGAGATAAATTTGCTATAGCAAATGCTTTGGGAACCGAAGTAAAAGGAACAGGATATGCTTTAGAGTATGCGGACGACCAAAGTTATGCCGAAGGTTATGAATTTTTTTATATTTTAGAAAAAGCTAAAGCACCACCTCCATACAGCTATAACGGAAAGACGAGTAAGGCTACCTTATTCCATAAATATGAATTTGGTAACAAAAACCCTGAAGCTGTTTTTGCAATAGCGGGTAAGAATAATTGGGGCCAATTTAATGTCCCTGGTTGGAATCAGGTTCATGAGTCGGGCCACTTTAGATTGTACAGGAAGTTGTGACTTGACAGTGTTATTTAGCTGGTGTTGAATAAACTAGATTAGAGCATGAACAAAAAAACTTTCTTGGTGGCATTGGTAGTAATTGTTTTTTTTGTCGGTTACTTCATTTATAAAAATTATTTTTCGACACCACAAAGCAGATTTGTAAATCTGAGCGCAGAAAATGTCGTTAAAATGGGTGAAGATTCATACGCACCCGTTGATTTCGAAGTTAAAAAAGGAACAAAAGTCAGATTTGTTAACGAATCGGGCACCTTAAGGTGGCCCGCAAGTGACTTACATCCTTCTCATTTGATATATCCGGAATTTGATTCCAAAGAACCTGTTAAAAACGGTGATTCTTGGGAGTTTGAGTTCGACAAAGCAGGCGAATGGAGTTATCATGATCACCTGGCCCCATATATAACAGGTACAATCAAAGTATCGGAATGAAATCAAACCCAGCGTTTATTTTGAGATTCTTGGTACTTTCGTTTTTGGCAATATTCATTATTTTTTTTCCTTTGAGAAGTTTGATTGGGGGAGAGTTTGTAAGAATGCGGTATTCAAAATGTTCTAGTCTCACTCAATCCAAAGATAAAACAATCTGCCAAAGAAAATCAATTAAAAGCGCTGTCTATATAGGGAATGTTTCTGTTGCGGTGCAACTTTTCCAAAAATCAATTCGCAACAACGATGAGGACTGTCACTCGCTAGGGCATCAAGTTGGCAGAGACTTCTATGAAATTTTTAGAAGATACGGGTTTGTAAGAATAAACGCTCCATTATCCGAATGCGGATATGGTTTCTGGCATGGTCTAATGACAGGGTTTGGAGAAGATTCCGTGTCTGGCCTTGTCGATATTGATCTCAAAAAAGTTTGCCCTACCATATTGGGCAAACGATCAAACATTTATGATGTTTGTTACCATGGTTTTGGTATCGGTTTCGTAGGTGATCCTCCCAAAATTGAGTATTGGGGCAACCCCCAACCCTTAATTCAAAATGCCAGCGAGAAATGTTTTGAAGTTACACAAAATCCGCTATACCTCGAACAATGTTATTCGGGAGTGTTTCATCAAACTATTGGCTATATGCAGAACAATGAATATAAATTTTCTTTTCCTGATCAAAATGAATTATCTGGTTTTTGCGGTAAGTTTGGTGCAGACAAGATTAAGCCATGCATAGAACAATTGGGGCCCGTGATGACGGTTGTTCTTTCGCAAGATGTTCCCAAAATTGTGGCTTATATAAAAAGCAAATTTGGATGGTTGGACACAGAGACAAAGCTTCGTCTTTTGCAAACAGTAGTGGGTGGAGCAGTCCATTTAAATAACGACGACGACACAAAAAAAGCAATGGTTTATTGTTTTGGTTTAGAAGAAAACGAGGTGAAAAGTTGCCTTGTCGGCGTTTTTGGAGGTGTAAAAACCAAAACCAGAGACGGTGATGTTGCAGCCTTAGATTATTTAATTGATCTTTGTAATCAAAAAGAAATTTCAGAGGATAATCAAAAAAAATGTACCGATTTTTTGGTGAGCTCGGTAAAAGACCCGATACTACATGCGGAAGTTTCTAAAGCATGCGGTTCGAAAAAAGCACTAAAAGTTTGTAACTTACTGTGAGTTTACAAAATTCTTAATCTCTAAAGAGACCTTCGCAACATCCTTCTCATTCATGCTTTCATAAACAGGTAATGCAATACTATCTTTAATTGCCTTTGCTACTTGGGAATTTTTGGACCCTGTAAGGTTGTCTGCGATTTCATCCGCAAGGGCAATGTCGATTCCTTTTTTGGCAAGATATCGCCTTAATAAAAAGATATCAAATTTGCAGTGAGCCAATATCATATAAAAAGAAGGGCTGTTTCCTCTTTGGATTTTTTGGAAAGTGACTATATTTTTAAGGTTTTGTACATATAGACCATGGATTCTTCGGCGTTTTTCCAGTCTTTTTATAAAAGTAGGAATATTCATCCTGACAACCCGTGCATAAACTGAGGGTAAGCTGTAAAAGATCTTATCGTCTTCGCCTTGTCGGTAAGCCTTTACAAACATTCTTTGCCACTTTTTGTATCCAAATATATACATCATTAAATACCACATCGGAGTTTGAATTAGAAAATAACCCACAAGCGCTTTCGTTATTTCGGAAAGGGTGGAAAGACTTGAGCCGTTGTTTCCTGTTGCCCTTGTCTTGATAAGCTTAATAATTTTTGTATTCCTGCCGAATACAACGCCGCCCCTAATTCCTTGTAGCGGTTTAGAAATATCAAAACTGGAAAAGGCAATGTCTCCAAAGGTGCCGATCAACTTTCCGTTTAAAGTTGAACCCAGTGCCTGTGCGCAGTCTTCTATTAGTAATATTTTTTTCGAACTGGCCGCCTTCTTAATCTTTTGAATATCGCAGGCAACTCCAAATAAATGTGTTGCTAGTATTGCTCCCGTGTTTTTATTGATTGCCTTACTAAGACTTTTGATATCGATTTCGTAGGTGTTGTAATCTATATCAACCGGTCGAGGAATATAACCGGCAAGTTTTATAATCTTAGTGAGTGTTCCAAATGTATAGGCGGGTATTATCACCTCTTTACCTTTTGCTATTCCTGAGGATTCCAAAATTAGTTTCAAACCCGACCTCCCTTGGCCAACCACTACGGGGTTGGGGAGTTTGAGATATAGTCTTAGGTCTCTCGTTAGCCTTTCCAACTCGTCATGTTTGACCGTTAAATCAATTATTTTGTCTAAAGTTTTCGGGTGAAAGTAAGGTTTTCTTCTGGGAATCATAGTAAATTTAGTTTCTCGAGTCTTATCCTGATGCAACTAGTCATATACTCAACCGAGTCTCGGGCAAAATGTTTGATATATTTAGGGTTAAGGGAAATTTTTGATGTACCTTTGGTTCTGGGTTTAAAGTCGGTTTTAAACTCGTAGATCTTATCTGTCAGCTCTGAAGATGCATATATCAAATAATTAAAAAAACTAAATCCTTTGGGGAACCTTGAGAAGTCTAACTTTTTAACAACATTGTTAACATTTAGAGCCTTATAGGCGCTGTTGTGATCTTCTACCAGAGTAACACCTGCAACTATTTTTGCAAATAAGTCATTTGCTAAAAAATGAATCAGTAGTCTGTATTTTGGCCAGGATGATAGATTGGTTATACGTCTACTACCTGCAACCACATCCCATCCTGAGTCCAGTTTTTTAAGTATTTTGGGAATTTCCTTTGGACTATAAGAAAAGTCTGCTTCGTTTGTAACAACATAGTCTGCACTTAACTTTTTTTGAGCATAGACGAGACCTCTAATCACTGCTGCCCCCAGACCTTCTTTTTTACCTGAAAGAAGGATTATTTTGCGGTTTTTGGATGATATTTTTTTTACAATATCGCCGGTTCCGTCGGGGGATGTGTCGTCTACAACCAGAATTTTATATTCGTATTTGGTTAACTTTTTAAATATTGAGTCTACAAGAGCTAGCATATCCTTAATGTTTTCCGACTCGTTGTAAGTGGGGATTATATATACGACTCTTTTTTTCATTGTGGTGTGTATGGGCCTTGTTTTATTTCTAGTATTCTTGTTTGTTTACTGAATGTTACAGAATGAATTACTTCCATAATTAAAACCCCGTCATTCTTTTTTAGAATATGTTTAGATATCATCTTTTTATCTTTAGAATAAAAAGTTATTTTAAGGCTTCCTTTAAGGATTATCAAAATTTCGTACACAGGCAATCTATTAAGTGTTTTTATGGCTTTATGAAAATGCGGTTCGTTGCTCTTCGCGGCGGTTGATTTGTGGAACCCTAGTTGTAAAAAAGATTCGATTGGTGTTAAAAAATATGAATTTTGTTTATCCGGAAACCCTCTAAATATTAGCGCAATTTTCTTTTTTTTGTGTAAGACAACCTCTTCTTTATACATTCAAGCTGAATTATATATTAATTTTTTTGAGCCAAGACTATTACTGATGTGCCAAATGGAAAGTTGATATATTTAAACAAATAGGCCTCCAAGTTGATAATCCACAAGAATATTGTATTTATAATTTTGTTTGTTTCGAATACATCAGAGGTTTCGGATTTAAACAGATTGTCTAATATTCTCCTTTTTAATAGTACTACAGGGAATAGTGACATAAAGATATAACTGGACCTTACTATCTTAAAGTTTTGAGAAAGAATTATTTTTTCCATATCACTTTTTGTATAGCGTGCTTTTCCTTGAGTTGCTATGTCGTGGTTTCCTGCAAGAAAGGGGAATGCGGAGTCGGTTATTAAAAGATATCCTTCTCTTTTTAGTACCTTAAATGCATTTTTAATTACCGTTCGCTCATCACTTATATTTTTATGATAAAGAACATCAAAAATTGTTATTAGGTCAAACTTCGGTTTTTTAAAAGGAATTCTGTCAACCGAACTTATGAGTACTTTTAATCCTCTTTTTCTTGCTAAATTAGCCGAATATCGGGATTTTTCTATACCTGTAACATTCCCAAACCTTGTAAGATGTTTAGTTAAGCCACCAGTACCCGAGCCTAAATCTAAAATTTTTGCGTCTTTTTTGACTAAATCGGAAAGTATTTGATTTATAAAAAACCTTTTACCGATGAACCAGAAATGTTTGTCTTCTACCCTGGCCATCATTTCGTATTCTCTTTTTTTCATAGTTAAAATTATATCATTAGCCTCAGTTTGTGTATTTTTTATATATAATAAGTCCGATAATAAGCCTAAATATTTTTATTATGGATAAAATATTTGTTTATTTTTATTATTGACATCCCTGAGGCCCTGTTGAAACTGCAGTGCATCTGTATCGGCTGTCGGGGCTTTCGCCACAGTCGCCGCAACCTTCCTCGTGCCATGTTTGAGTTATACAGACAGCACCAGTTTGTCCGCAGGAAAATGTAGCTCCCGGGTAATAGTTGATGTTGTTGGATCTGCATGCCGCGTTATTGTTTTTACAACTTCCTGTACCGTGCTGACCGGTCCATGTTGTTAGGTTGGGAGAGTAGTTATAAATAGTGCCACACTTTGACGAAGCTGCATTGCAATTATAATCAAAACTTCCGTCGCCTCTATTTGCACCCCCGCAATATGTGGACCCGGGTTTTGCATTAGCATTACTGTCGTAGCAGTCGGTATTGTTTGCTACATACCCTGCGGGTTGACCACAGTTTAAAAGGCTGGAGGAGGGATTTCCATATCCGTCGGCATCAACATCTCTATACCAGATGGATGATACGCAACAAACATTGTTTTCTCTAAAATCGTTTACATCGTTACAATCAGAGGCCGAATATGATTTCATTAAAGATAATCTTCGTTTGCCTGAACCTGTTGCATCAAAAAGTGTAAAATTTGCCGGCCAACCGTCTGCATCAGAGTCTGCAATAAAAATAGGTGAAGAAGTTTTTACTAATCCGCCGTTTTGGATTGCCACATTGCCACCCGAAAACAAAATTGAACCTGCTAAAAGTTTTCCGGTTGAGTTGATAGTTATTGAGCCCGGAGAGGTGATCGTTAATATTCCCGAGTTTGATGTAGATGTTTCGGAGATGTCTGCATCTATTCCGTCAACTGCGGATACGGTACAGGTTGAATTCCAGGTAACATTTTTTGTTTGAACGGTCATGGAGGAGTAAAAGTTGCATGCAGCCAATGTGCTTTTTGCGGATAGTAAAGTTAGCAAGACAAAAAACAAACCTAAAGCAAGAATTTTTTTCATTTTAAAAAATTCAATATATCGAATATACGAATATGTTAATATTTCAAGTTAAACCTTGGAGGAAGCCAAGTCAATAGTTTTGTGTATTGTAACCGTCGACTTTGTAAGTTTTGTCTGATGCAATGTTTTTTTGGTTTGAACTGATTTTCGGGCATTGCACATTCAGACAGACCAAAAAGACTTTATCTGGATTTTGGACAATTTCGGAAAAAGACTCGGTGCTAAAGTTATCTATTCGAGTAAATTTCCGGCCTGTATGTTTTTCAATCTGGGCCCATAAACCGGCCTCAATAAGAGTATTTCTTTTGTTATCTTTTAAAACTAGCATTTGAAAACTCGTTGCTTCTGAATTCAACACTATATTTTCGGAAATATCCCAGATTTTTCCTTGTGAAATAAAATTGTAATCAAGAAATGCCCCTTTGCTTATCAATAGAATAAAGATAGGTATTATTAATATTTTTCCCAAGGCTGTTAAATTTGATCTTGTGAGTATTCCGACTGAAATTGTAATAATTAAAAAATTAAAAGCAGTTAAATATCGTAAAAACCCTCCCGTGTCATTTAGACTACCTGAGTTGAACGCGACGAATTCTGACTCCGATTTTAAAAAATCCAACATGACGGGGTAATAACAAATCGTTAATAGTAGAGCGGATGCCAGTAAGCATCGGAGAATAGATTTTTCTTTCTTAATAAGCAAAAAAAGAAAATATAGGCCAAGATACAAGTATCCTGCATTGTAGATGATGCCCGCAGTCGTCAAAGACAAAGTAGCGACTATATGAAAGTACTGGTTGGCTTCCTTTTTTGTACCTAAAAGTAAACCAAAAAATATTAATGGCAAATTTAAGTAGGATCCCCAGTAGGCTGAGGCAATGTCAAGAAAAAATCTGGATTCGACTAAGGAAAATATTGAAACAAGACTGCCAAAGTAGCCGAATTTATTTTTTAGAATTAAAAAAAGTAAAAACAGTGAGTAAGACAGTATTAAAATGTTAGCAACAAAGAATATTCGAATATCGTCCCAAAGCCTAACTAAATATGAGCACAAATAGAAATAAATTGGGCTCGATAATCTGGTATTGGTAAAATTGGAAGGCGGGCCTCTGGCAATTTTTTCTTCTGAAAAAGCTAGATGACGACCAACCAAGTAGTCGCGCCAAGTATCTTCGCGGATTGTATCAAAATCGTTTATATAAGTTGCAAAAATCGAAGATATTCTTGTAACTATTAATAGAGCCAACAAAATAGGCAAAATCCGGAGCAGGATTTTGATTATTTGTTTCATTCCGTTTGTACTATCCACCAGTTAAAGTTGGTGTCTTCCTGGATCGGGCTTGTGAATCCTACTTTAAAGTATCCGTTGCTCTTCTCTTTTACATAAAGAACATTGTTCAAGGTGTTCGAAGTAGGAGTGATATATACAAATGTATAGTCGTTAACTTTGGGATTTCGGATTGTTATGTCTGTGGTCCCGCCCGGAAGAACGCCTTTGCCTACGGTGGAATTTGTGCTTATCTCACCGTTAACTACGGCTGAGCTTGTTGCATCTTGGGCCCCTGCAACTATTATTTGCGAAACATTAACCGAGTTAAATGTTGCGCTCCCGGAAGCGTCAATTGTAGAAACCGAGTTTCCGGTTGTGTCTTTGATAGCGAGTGTAGATGTCGAAACTGTTCCGGCTACATCCAAATTGCCAGCGATACTTACATTTCCGTTTGTGTCAATGTTAACTAAGCCTCCCATTATTTCCACCGGGGCCAAAGCCAAATCTTGAATCTTAAGAGGCTC
Organism: uncultured Gammaproteobacteria bacterium; assembly: GCA_964600575.1. Classification (GTDB taxonomy): domain Bacteria; phylum Patescibacteriota; class Microgenomatia; order UBA8517; family UBA8517; genus CAZRGC01. Next base: position 94,808 of record CAZRJH010000004.1, read on the forward strand.
GGATAGTGTGTCGATTCCTGATGCTGCAATCACCAAATCGTTTCCGATTGTTATTGTTTGCGTAACCGAAAGGGAATTAACCGCTGCTTGATTGGTAACATATAGATCCGATACCGCAATCTGTCCGAAAGATGCAGAGGATGTTGCTGTCTGTGTGTTCCAGCTTTGCGATTCAGACAAAAGAACTTGATCTGCCTGAACCTGGGTTAAAATATCTCTTATCTGGTCGAGGTTGTCGGAATGAATGTTTCTTGCATAAAGTTCACCCGAGAAAGTTGCGTCTCCTGTTGAGGATATGGATGCAACTTCGGTTCCTTCGATGTTTGTTATGGCCAACTCTCCACTTTCTGTTGCACTGCCCAGCTGAATCGTAATATCTGTTTCCTCTGCAAGCGGGGAAATAAGTTTGGTTTTAAAATCAGGTGCAACTAGCTTCATAGAAATCAAAGCATTCTCTGCCGCAATTTGTGTCGCCTTCAAACTGTCGGTTGCAATTTCCTGAGCTTGGAGTGCGCCTGTTTTAATGTTGGCTGCTACAAAATTACCAACAGCTTCTATTCCTGCAACAACTTGTCCGCTTGCATCCTTAACAACATAGGTTGCAATCTGTGCTCCGTCTGCGACCTTTTCTGTCACAAAGTCGGTTAAGGCTGTTACTTGCAAGTTTTCTGCGAAGTTGGTTACAACATCTGCACTATTAATTATAAAACCGACAGCTTCGCTTTCTCTTGTATTCAACCAGTTTTCTGCATCAAACCTTGGGCCTGTTAGTCTGTATGAGATTTGTGCAGGTAGGGCAGAGTAAATATTTAGTCTTCTGTTTTCTGAATCAACTTGATACCAAACTTTTGTCGGGAAGTTGGGAGTCAAAAGTGCCACAAGTTTATCGATATTTTCGTTTATATTTGTTGTTTTTCCGAATAGCCATAGATCACTTCCTTCGGGTTGAGCATTAAAGTCGATTGATGTTCTGTAACCGATTCCCGGGATATATTCTGAAGTCGCGAGAGATCCGGTTACTTCTTCTTTTACTCCAACCAAACCTCCCATGTATGTTGCATATTTTTTACCGTTGATTGTGTATGGAGGGTCGACGGTACCGACATCAATTTTGCCCGTTCCGCCGCCTACGGTAAGATCCGTACCCGAATTGTCACCCAAGGTGACATCGCCGTTATTGGCAACTCTGAATTTAAGTACGCCGGATGCCGAAGCGACTATCAAATCTCCGCCTTTGGCATTGTTAACGGCCAATGCTGGTTCACCAACGTTTGCCTGGTTATCAATTATCCAGCTTCCCGCTGACAAAGTGTTCTCCAGAGCGGAAGTTGTTGCACAGGCGGCGCCGGATTGACCGGTACAAAGTAGTATAGATGCTGTTCCATTGGTATTGGATATGTTTTTGCCGTCTAGATAAAGTATACCGTCAACTTCCAAGTCTTCATTTATAAGAACGTCACCAGCGCTGGCTAGTGCGTGGTCGCTTGTGATATCGGAAGTTGCAAATCTTGAGAAGGTTCTGGTTGTTAAGCCGGTAACACTACCCACAAGCAGATTTTTTGTTACACCCAGAACACCTGCAGTTCCCGCATCGTAAAGCTGGGCTAGGGTGTTGGTTCCGTCGTTGAGTGTCAATGTTCCGCCGTCTCCAATTGTAACCAGGGGAGTAGTATCAACAAATTGGAGGTCTGTATCCCAACCCGACCCGATTATGAATGCCGTTTCTGTACCTGCCCCAGCGCCTGAAAGGTTGGCGATATTTACACCGTATTCTGTTATTCCGCTCCCTGCAGATGTGGGGTTAACTTTGAATCCGGAAACCTGACAGGTGCCCCCAGAACATCCGGTTAGTGTGGGGGCTGCAACATTAAACATATTGAATTCTTTTGTTCCTGTTGCTCCTGTTGTGTTCAATGTGCCCGTAATATTTATGCCGTTAACGATTGAGTTGCCGGATGTATTGGAGGAAGTGTTGCTTAAGGCGAGGTTCACAAGTGATCCGGTTGCTGCTGTTGTCTCGGTGTATATTGCCGAGTTGATATCAATTACATTACCGGTAGTTAGTGCGTTACTGGCAACGATATTCATAAAGTCTCCGGTGGTTAGATTTGCAGAATCGGTATATGTCATGGCGTTGGCAGTTGTTGACGGGCCAAAGTAGTTGTAAGTAAAGTTGCCGTTACTATCAACAGACATTGCTGGTGTTTGGATTGTTTCACCGGTTGTTGAGTTTGTGGTGTTGTTGTAGGTGTTGTATACCTGGAAGACATTGTTAACTGTCATTGCATTTTTAACCGCAGTCGGACTGGTGAGTGTGGCCAAGGTGGAGTAGAGAGATGAATTGGAAGTTTCCATCCAATTTTGTGTTACGGCAGAACCGTTTTCTCCTGTTATAGAAAGTGTAGCTTTTGTTCCACATTCATCTGAGCCCGAGTTGTAGGCGATACAAGCAGATCCGGAAATGGATATAGACGATACATCGTTTGATGAGTATTGAGTATTGGTGTCAGTAGTCTTTGTTGTATTAGCCGTGCCGTCGTAGAGATCAATTGCTGAATCGCTATCAACCCCAATCACTGTAACTCCACCGGTATTTGTGGTTGCGTCGTTTATACCTACGTAAATTGCACGGTTACTATTGTCCAAGGTTACTGCAGTAACCTTGTTAGATGTGGTTGTACCCCCAGATGCGTTACCCATCAATCTTTGATAGTTATCAACTCCTGTCACTCCTGCTATGCGGGAGGCCGTGTGGTTAAGTAGTGCTCTGGAACCTACCTGGTACATTCTTTTTACTTGGCTTATCGATAATGCTTCTGCTGTTATAGACATATCGTCCAAATCTCCATTCCAGAAATTTGCACCTGTTGCACAGGCGGCTCCTGTTGAACAATCTGCGCCAACTCCCATTATTACTCCAGTGCCTGTTAAAGTTCCCGTTGCGGTTAACGATACATCAGAGGCCGCAAGTTGTCCGTCGATATAAAGTGAAATTGAACTTGTGCCATTTTTTACAGCTACCAAATGGTGCCAGGTGTTATCCAAATAGGTTGTTGTGGTTGTAGCTTGGTCGTCTGTGGGATCGGCATTGGTCCATGTAGCATCATCATCGATGCCAAATGAGATTGTACCTGTAGAGTTCATCCAAACTTTCCAACCTAAAACCGCAGCCGGGGTGGTGTTATAAGTGTGATCGATTATTACATCGTCGTTGGGTGCTGCCGGGGGAGCAGAAACTGAATGCTTAAACCAGGTTGATACAGAGAAAGAACCTGTTCCAAAGTCGTAATCGCTGTCTGTGTCGCAGGTGTTGTCGTTGTTGGCATCGGAACAGAAGAAATCATCGGTGTTATCAAGCGTAACACCTGTTCCGCGGACACCCGAACCGTATGTGAATCCTGTTCCGTTGGCGTTGTCTGCATCTAAAACATTTCCCTTTACGGAAATATCTGTAGCATTGGCGTTGTCTGCAATTGATCCGCTTCCGTTGAAAGGCCACATTGCTCTAACATCTCCCGTCATGTCATCGCCTATATAATCCTTTGTGTAGTATTTTGCAGAACCGTTGCTTTCGTCTCCTTTTTTGTCGTTAACAACAGACAAACTTCCGGTTGTATCGTTGGTTGCTGATGCAACATAGATGGTGTCTGATTTACCGTCAACTGCGGATGTTCCTGTTGCTACAAAAAGTGCATCCGGAGCAACATTTATTATTTGTGCTGAAGAGAATAAATAAGGACCGGCGACAGCAGCTGCACCTGCGATTTTTACCCCCGTTTCGTCCCAGGCAACATCGGGGGTTCCGTTTAATTCGCTTCCGGAGTCCGTTACAACAGAGTTCCATCTTTCCAGCTGTCTTGATGTACCGTTTAATGCGTACAAGTCTCCGCTGGTGCTAAAGAATGTGCTTTGGTACACATCGCTTGTTACATCTGAGTAGCTGTAAACAGTATTAGTTGTTTCGTTAATTACAGAGACCCCAGTGTTATTTGCTACTGCGACAAATGTTTTGCCGTTGAAAGTGATTGCATGGATGTCTTCTACCGTGCCGTTAGATATGGGGGAGGACGGGCCTGTTGTCCAGGCAACGGTTGAATTTCTGTTTGCAATGTTTTTGTCGCCAAAGTAATCGTCGGTAGCGTTGTATCTTTGAGCTCTATCGTTTTTGAAATCTATAACATAGAGTCCGCCAGAACCGCCGTTGTTTCCAAGATAAACTTTACCGTTAAGGGCAAAGATTGAAGAACCAGTGGATCCTGTCGAAGGCCCGATCATTTGTTCGGTTGCTCCCGAGCCCTTGGCAAACTCCATCCACATTGTGTTGTCTTTGGCATCAAAAATATACAAGCGTGAGCCGGAGACGGTTAATATTGCCTTTTGGGGGAATTCTCGTTTTCCGCATCGGTCGTCGCTGTCTAAAGTACATGCAGTTCCGATAGCTTGATCTATCGTTTCGTTATACCAAGATGATGTTTTGGCGCGTTCATCGTTTGTCCATATACCGCCATCTGTATCTTTAGTTGTGTCATAAACATATGTGTTAACTGCGGTTGTTGTAATTGCTTTTTCGTCTTTCTGGCCTGCAATGTTCTCGTCTGAGTTTGTCCAGGCAAATCCTGTCCTGTTTGCATCACTTGCTAAAGCCAAGAAGTTACCGGATGTGAGAGATGTGCCTGAAACATCAATTATGTTTTGCGTAGTTGCTCCGCTATTTACATTTACAGTTGTTGCAACTGCGGTATTTCCGACATTTACTGTATCCGCAGAAGTTCCGCCTGTGGCTATATTTATTGTGTCGGCTCCTGTACCTGTTGCAATGTTTAATGCATTCCCGCCGTTACCAGTGCCAAGATTTATCGCTGTATAAGCGGAGTTACCTGTGCCCAAATTAAGGGCGGTTGTCGCAGCTCCACCCAAAGACAAAGTTGTTGCATTTGTATTGAATATAGTGGCGGGACCCGATCCTGTTGTGGTTATGTCGCTTCCGTTTACTGCAGCATCACCGTTGGCTGTTATGTTTCCCGAAGCGTCAACTACAAACATTGTTGCAAGAGAGTTGGTTGCATAGATAAAGTTACCTGTGAACGAACCTCCGCCTGTATTGTCAAAATCAAAGAATAAACCGTTTCCTGTAAAGTTTTGTGGACCGGATTCTCCCAACTTGATTATATTACCCGAAGTTATGGCGGAAGCTGTTGCCTCGAATAGATTGCCTGTTGTTATAACGGTTGAGTTGATCTTTGCTATATCACCGATCGCATTCTCAATCCCGAATACTTGGAATGCGGAATTGGTCGCCGTTCCGCCGATTGCCAAATCATAAGTTGAGTTGGCAGGGGAGAGAATTTTGTTTTGCAATTGCCACCAACCTTGAGTTCCCGTTGTTGCTGTTGTTGTGATAGCACCCGAACATGTAAGGTTGCCGTTGGCGCCGTCCATGGTACAACCTGTATCACCACTACCACCCTCGAATAGTATAGAAGCTGTTCCGCTTCCTGTTGGGCCAATGTTGAATGTGGTTGCAGCACCACCAAAGTTAATCGTTGTAGCTGTTGCGTTAAGGAGTGAGAAGCTGGTCTCATCAGTTGATATAGATGCTCCATTAACAGCCAAGGAATTATTAACTGTTGTTGTACCTGTGGCTCCTCCAATTCCCAAAGTTGTTGCATTTGTAAATATATTTCCTGTAGTTTGAGATGTTGTTAAGTCACCTCCGTTAACTGCAACATCTCCGGCACAGGTTAGGTTGCCCGTGGCGTTTGCAATGGTACAACCTGTTGCAGCACTTCCACCTGCTATCTCTACATCTCCGGCAGAAATGTTATTCAACTGCAAAGCGGAGGAATTTCCGGAATCGAGTCTTAAAATGCTTCCTGATTGAGAGTTGGATATTGAGTGGACACCTGTTCCTGTAAAGGATATGCCGGCGGCATTGCCGGAAAATGTTTGACCGGTTGTACCTGCTGTTGAAATGTTCCCGGTTGAATCAACTGTGTAATAAGTTGCCCCTGCATTATCAAATCTTAAGAAATTTCCGCTAAAGTTACCTCCGCCTGTATTATCAAGATCTGCAAATATTGCATTACCCGAGAAAGCGTGTCCGTCTCCGCCACTTCCCAGTTTAACTAAATTACCCGTGGTTATTGCACTTGCTGTTGCCTCGAAAACATTACCTGTTGTTATTGTATTTGAGTTGAGTTTAACAACACCGCCGTTTGTATTTTCTATACCAAAAGCTAGGAATTTGGCGGAGGATGTAGAGTTGCCTCCAACTACAACATCGTAGGTTTGGTTGGAAGGATAAAGTGTCTGATTCAAAAGTGCCCAATGACTTGCACCTGCAGGACAGTTGGCGCCACTGCTATCACAAACTGCAAATCCGTTTTGTGTAAATGCGTCTGCATATATATTATCCCAGGGAAGTGAGCCGCTACCCAAATCGTTTGTTCCTGTTGTTCCTATCGGAATCAAATCGCTATCCTGCGCAACTCTGGCTGTAAATGTAATATTGTCCGTTATCGCGTCTCCAAGAGCAGTGTTACCGTTAACACTCAAGTCTCCGATTCCTGTTACATTTTGTCCGTTTCCTGTAACTGCTCCAAGAAGTGTAAATGCACCCAATCTTAATGTGCCCGCAGATGCCGTTATGTCATGACTGCCTGCCCCTGTTGCAAATGTTATATCTGAGTCGACTCCCGTGAGTGTTACACCTGTTGTTCCTGTTGTTGATATATTTCCGTTGGCATCAATTTGGAACGCGTCGCCGGTTCCGCCTGTCAGAGTTCCCGAAACATCCAAGTTTCCTGTTACATTTGTATTGTCTTGTAATTCAATTGTTCCTCCTGCATTCAAAATTACTTGGTCTGCAGATGTAAGAGTTATATCGTTACCTGCACCATTTGATGTTAAGGAAGCTGTTGAGCCTTGTAATGTGATTGTTTGCCCTGTGACACCAACTGTAAGAGCGCCGCCCGGAGTTATGTTTAGCGCACCAGATGATGTAATGTCACCGCCGTTTACTGCCAGGTCTCCCGAAGTAACAATGTTACCGGCCGAATTTACTGTCAAAACTGTTGCACCCGCATTATCAAATCTTAAGAAATTACCCGTAAACGAACTTCCTCCTGTGTTGTCAAAATCCATGTAGATTCCATTACCTGTGAAGTTTCCGTTATCTCCACCTGTGCCCAATTTAACCAAGTTACCCGAGGTTATAGCCGAAGCGGTTGCTTCAAAAACATTGCCTGTTGTTATTACAGTTGAATTTAGTTTGGCAATGTCACCGCCTGCAGTTTCTACACCAAATACCTGGAAAGCAGATCCTGTTGCAGTTCCTCCGATTGTTAGATCGTAAGTTGAATTGGCAGGGGAGATTATTTTGTTGTTTAACTGCCAGTAAAGCGAACCTGCAGGACAATTTGTTCCACTACTGTCACAAACTCCAAACCCGTTTTGAGTAAACGCATTTGCATATACATTGTCCCAAGGCAGGGAAGCACTACCCAAATCATTTGTTCCCGTTGTTGTTATGGGGAGTAAATCAACATCTTGAGCTACTCTTCCGGTGAATGTGATGCTGTCGGTTATCGCGTCTCCAAGAGTAGTATTACCGTTAACACTCAAGTCTCCGATTCCTGTCACATTTTGTCCGTTTCCTGTAACCGCTCCCAAAAGTGTGAACGCTCCCAGTCTGAGTGTTCCAGAAGATGCTGTTATGTCATGGTTTGATGTACCTGAGAATGTAAAATCAGCGTCGTTGCCACTTAAGGATATTCCGGTTGTTCCTGTTGAGCTGATATTGCCTGTTGAATCAACTTGGAATGCATTTGAGCCTCCGCTTGTCAGAGTTCCCGAAACATCCAAGTTCCCTGTGATGTTTGTGTTGTCTACTATTTCTACAGTTGTCCCTGCATCGAGAATTATTTGGTCGGCTGAAGTTAGCGATATGTCATTTCCTGCGCTGTTGGAAGTTATAGATATTGTCGAACCTTGCAGTGTTGCAGGTTGGGTTGTAACACCAGCTACCAAAGCTCCCGTTGGGGTAATATTCAAAGCACCTGTTGATGTAATATCGCCACCGTTTACTGCAACATCGCTTGCTACTATGTTTCCGCTTGAATCAAAGTGGAAAGTTGTTCCACCCCCAACAGAAAAACCGTTTGAGTTTTGTAAGTATCCCGAAACTCCCGTAAGTGTATTGGAGTTGGGAAGTGTAAAGGTTCCTGTTGCGGTTAAGTTTGCTCCGTTTGCAGTTAATGCTGCCGACCCCCTGGAATTGATAACAACATTACCTGTAGAAGATCCTCCCAAGGTTAGGTCAGCCATATTTGTTGTTGCCAAATTTCCATTACCTGTTAAATAGGTTGCAACGTTGGCAACGGAACCTGATACGGATGCTGTTGGGGTTCCAGAGGCAACATTAATAAAGGCAAACTTTGCGGATGTTGTTGCGTTGGAACCTACTAAAAGGTCAACGGTATTGTTTACATTGTATAAAGCTCCAAGAGCTTGAGCCCAGTATCCTGCACCGGCGGGACAATTGTTTCCGCTTGCATCACAGACCGCGTTTCCGTTTTGGAACAAGTTGACTCCGTAAATGTTATCCCAGGGGAGTGAACCACTTCCTAAATCATTTGTACCGGTTGTTGTTATGGGCAAAAGATCTGAATCCTGTGCAACTCTTCCTGTGAATGTAATGTTGTCAGTTATTGCGTTACCGATTGTTGAATCTCCATTAAGTGTAGTATTGCCATCTACACTCAAATCTCCGATACCTGTTACATTCTGATTGTTGCCTGTGATTGCCCCAATCAATGTAGTTGCACCCAGTCTCAATGTTCCAGAAGATGCTGTTATGTCATGGTTTGATGTACCGGAGAATGTAAAATCAGCGTCATTGCCACTTAAGCTAATTCCTGTGGTTCCGGTTGAAGATATATTTCCTGTTGAGTCGATCTGGAATGCATTTGAACCTCCGCTTGTCAGAGTTCCCGAAACATCCAAGTTTCCTGTGATATTTGTATTGTCCTGAAGCTCAATTGTTGTTCCGGCATCAAATATTATCTGGTCGGCAGAAGTTAAGGTTATGTCGTTTCCGCCACCATTTGAGGTAAGTGACAAAGTTGATCCCTGAAGTGTTGATGTTTGTCCTGTCGCTCCCACAACCAATGCACCACCCGGTGTGATATTTAGTGCCCCCGTTGATGTAATATCGCCTCCGTTTACTGCAACATCACTTGCTACTATGTTTCCGCTTGAATCAAAGTGGAAAGTAGTTCCGCCGCCAACAGAATAACCGCCAGAAGTTTGGACATATCCGGAAACACCTGTCAAAGTATTGGAGTTGGGGAGTGTTAATGTTCCGCTTGCAGTTAGGTTGGCTGCGTTTGCAGTTAGCGCGGTTGACCCTCTTGAATTTATGACTACATTTCCCGTAGTGGCGCCACCCAATGTTAAATCAGCCATGTTTGTTGTGGCCAAGTTTCCGTTGCCTGTTAAGTAAGTGGCGACATTGGCAACAGACCCTGCTATTGTCGCGGTTGGTATACCTGCCGCAACATTTGTAAAGGCAAACTTTGCAGAGGCTGTTGCATTTCCACCGATAAGCAAATCTGTTGAATTGTTTGTCGGATATAAAGCACCAAGGCTTTGATTCCAATAACCCGCTCCTGCAGGACAGTTGGCACCGCTTGCGTCACAGACTGCGTTGCCATTTTGTACAAACGCATTTGCATATACATTATCCCAAGGTAGGGAGGAACTTCCCAAATCATTTGTTCCCGTTGTCGTTATCGGGATTAAGTCACTATCCTGGGCAACTCTACCCGTAAATGTAATATTGTCCGTTATTGCGTTTCCGAATATCGAATCTCCGTTTAGGTTTGTGTTTCCTGTAACACCGAGAGCGTTATTGACGGTTGTTGTTCCGCTCCCTGCACCCAATCCCAAAGTTGTTGCATTCAAAAAGACATTGGCAGTTGTCTGATTTGTTGTTAGATCGCCTCCGTTAACCGCAACATCTCCTGCGGTTACAACATCACCTGTAGAATTAACTGTGAATAGGGTTGCCCCCGAATTATCAAATCTCAAAAAGTTTCCTGTGAAGTTACCTCCGCCTGTGTTATCAAGATCTGCAAAGATTGCGTTACCCGAGAAAGCATGTCCGTCTCCACCTGTTCCTAGCTTAACCAAATTACCCGAAGTGATAGCACTGGCTGTCGCCTCAAAAACATTACCCGTTGTTATTACTGTTGAGTTTAACTTTGCTATATCTCCGCCTGCGTTTTCTATACCAAACACCTGGAATGCGGAACCGGTTGCATTTCCTCCAACTGTCAAATCATAAGTTGAATTGGCAGGGGAGAGAATTTTGTTGGCAAGTTGCCACCAACCTTGGGTTCCGCTGGTTGCGGTAGAGGTTATGTTTCCACTACAAGTAAAGTTGCCTGTAGTTCCGTCGAGTGTACAACCTGTGTCTCCTGATCCGCCTGAAATAGCAACGCTTCCTGATGCTCCCGTGGGCCCAACATTCAAAGTTGTTGCGGCACTTGCAAAGTTAATTGTTGTAGCCGTTGAATTAACTAGATTAAAAGTTGTTTGATTTGTGGTTAAAGTTCCGCCGTTAACCGAAAGGGAGTTGTTAACTGTAGTTGTTCCGCTTCCTGCACCCAATCCCAAAGTTGTTGCATTTGTGAATAGGTTTGCAGTAGTTTGAGTGGTTGTTAGGTCACCTCCGTTAACTGCAACATCTCCGGCACAGGTTAAGTTACCAGTAGCGTTTGCGATTGTACAACCTGTTGCTGCACTTCCGCCTGCGATTTCCACATCACCTGTAGAGGAGTTGTTAAGTTGCAAATTAGCAGAGTTTCCTGAATCAATTGTTAGAGCACTTGTTGAGTTTGAGTTGCTTATCGAGTGGGTGCCTGTGCCGCTGAATGTTAAGTCTGCACCTGCTCCGCTTTCTGTTATTCCTGTTGTTCCTTGGACTGTAAGGTTTCCCGCAACAACAGTTGATGCATTGTTGATAGTTGTTGTCCCGCTTGCGTTCCCGATAGAAATTGTTGTTGCCGCACCTCCGACATTTAGAGTGGTTGCATTGGAGTTAAACAGATTCCCTGTAGATGCTGTGGTTGTTAGGTTGCCGCTATTGGCTGCAACATCTCCAGCTGCCACTACATTGCCGGATGCATCAACTGTAAATCTTGTAGTTGTTGCATTATCAAATCTTAAGAAATTACCCGTAAACGAACTTCCTCCTGTGTTGTCAAAATCCATGTAGATTCCATTACCTGTGAAGTTTCCGTTATCTCCGCCTGTTCCAAGTTTTACCAAGTTGCCTGAAGTTATGGCTGAGGCAGTTGCCTCAAAAACATTACCCGTTGTTATTACTGTTGAGTTTAACTTTGCTATGTCTCCGCCCGCGTTTTCTATTCCAAACACCTGGAAAGCAGAACCTGTTGCAGTCCCACCGATTGCTAAATCGTAAGAAGAAATCGAAGGGGAAATTATTTTGTTATTTAACTGCCAATATGTTGCATTAACAGGGCAGTTAGCCCCGCTACTATCACAGACATTAAACCCATTTTGTACAAACGCATTTGCATATACATTATCCCAAGGTAGGGAGGAACTTCCCAAATCATTTGTTCCTGTTGTTGTTATCGGGATCAAGTCACTATCCTGGGCAACTCTGGCTGTAAAAGTTATAGCGTCTGTTATTGCATTACCAAGTGTTGTATCTGCGTTAACCTGGAGCGAATTTGCAACTGTTGTTGTTCCTGTTGCTGCCCCCAAAGATACTGTTGTTGCTGCACCTCCTATATTCAAAGTTGTGGCGTTGGAATTAAATAGTGTTGCAGTTCCTGTTGAAGTTGTTGTTAAGTCGGCCCCGTTTACCGCAACATCACCTGCAAATGTGCCCGCGTTTGCATTTATGTTTCCGCTCCCGTCAAAGTAATATGTAGTGCCTCCACCCACAGAATATCCTGCAGATGATTGTAGGTAGTTGGCAACACCTGTAAGTGTTATGGAGTTGGGGAGATTGATTACTCCTGTTGTTGTAACATCGCCGTTTGAGCCAACAGTAAACCTGGTGCTACCGGCATTGTCAAACTTTACAAAGTTACCCGTAAAGCTTCCTCCGCCTGTATTGTCAAAATCTGCATAAATTCCATTGCCTGTGAAGTTTTGATTTCCGCCTTCACCAAGTTTTACTAAATTACCCGAGGTTATTGCACTTGCTGTTGCACTCAAAACATTGCCTGTTGTGATTTCGCTAGAAGTTAAACTGGCCACACTTCCGGACGGTGTTTCTAATGCAAATGCCTGGAATTTTGCCGATGAGGTAGCGGTTCCTCCTACTGCCAGATCGTGGGTAATGTTGGCAGGGGAGAGAACTTTGTTTTGTAATTGCCAATAGTTCACTGATGAGCTTGCAGGACATCCTGTTCCTGTTATGTCACATACAGCATTTCCATTCTGGTAAAGATTTGTTCCATAAATATTGGCCCATTGCAGGGAAGCGCTGCCCAAGTCGTAATTGTTGTTGGTTATCGGCAGCACGTTTGTATTAACTCTTCCGTTGAACGAGACTCCGTCGGTGGTTGCATCACCCAGAGTTGTATCACCTTTAATAAGAAGTGAATTATTTAGTGTTGTGGTGCCGCTTGTTGCACCAATATTTATCGTAGTTGCAGCACCCGCAAAGTTAAGTGTGGTTGTGGTTGCATTCAAGAGTGCAAAAGATGTTTCATCTGTTGTTATCGAAGCGCCGTTAACAGCCAAAGCATTGTTGACGGTTGTTGTTCCGCTCCCTGCACCCAACCCCAAAGTTGTTGCATTTGTGAATAGGTTTGCAGTAGTTTGAGTGGTTGTTAGGTCACCTCCGTTAACTGCAACATCTCCTGCGGCTATTACATTGCCAGAAGCGTCAACGCTGAACTGAGTTGCCCCCGCATTATCAAACTTTACAAAGTTACCTGTAAAGCTTCCTCCACCAGTGTTATCAAAATCTGCATAAATTCCATTACCTGTGAAATTTTGATTTCCACCTTCTCCAAGTTTTATTAAATTACCCGAGGTTATAGCAGAAGCAGTTGCTTCAAAAACATTTCCCGAGGTTATAACGCTCGAAGTAATCTTGGCTAAATCTCCGGTTGCTTTTTCTACTCCAAATACTTGGAATGCCGAGCCTGTTGCGCTGCCTCCTATTGTCAAATCATAAGTTGTATTAGCAGGGGATAGAACTTTGTTTTGTAATTGCCACCAGCCTTGTGTACCCGAGGTTGCTAGCGAAACTATACTGCCGGAACAAGTAAAATTACCGTTACTGCCGTCTAATGTACAACCCGTGTCTCCCGATCCTCCCGAAAGTGTAACAACTCCTGCAGCACCGTTCGGCCCTATGTTAAGTGTATTGGCTGCCCCCGCAAAATTAATTGTGGTTGCGTTTGTGTTAAAAAGTGTTGCGCTTGAAGCCGAAGTTGTTAAGTCGCCTCCGTTAACTGCAACATCTCCGTTAAAAGTGCCGATATTTGCATTTAGATCACCGCTTGATGAAAAGTTGAATGTGTCGCTTCCGCCTACGGAAACTCCTTGGGAAAGTCTAAGAAAATTACTTACTCCTGTTACTGTGTTGGTGTTGGGAAAAGTGAGTGTACCCACAGTTGAAAGGTTTGCACCGTTTGCGGTGAGGGCTGCAAGTCCTCTTGAATTTATTGCTACATTACCTGCAGTTGAGCCGCCAAGGATAAGATCTGCCGCATTTGTGGTTGTTAAGTTTCCGTTACCGGTTAAGTAAGTTGCAACATTAGCAACCGAACCGGATATTGATGCCGTTGGAGTTCCGCCGTTTACTCCTGTAAATGCAAATTTGGCAGAGTCAGTTGCGTTTGATCCGATTAATACATCCACGGAATTGTTTTTGGGGAAGAGTGCGCCGTTACTTTGGGTCCAGAAAATAGAAGCAGCAGCTGCTGCTGAAGGGTCAACCCAACTTAATGTTCCGCTGCCGTCTGTTTGTAAAATATATCCAGAACTTTGTGATCCGGGCCAGGTGTATGGGATTCCGCCAAAAGTTGTCGTTCCACTTACCACTAAATTGTTATTAACGGTTGTCGATCCTGTACCGGCACCTAGGCTTATTGTTGTTGCGCCGCCGCCGACGTTTAATGAAGTTACGCCGCTATTTACCAAGTTAAATGTTCCGCTTGTGGAAGTTATGTCACCACCATTAACCGCCAGATCACCGGCAGTTGTTGTATTACCGTTTGCAACATTAACGCTGAAGTTTGCACCACCTACGGTAAGATTTGCACCTGTTACATCGACCCCGTTTGTAGCATCTACATTTCCTGCGATAGTAACTTGGCCTGTTGAATTCAAACTTACGGCCCCTGTTCCGCTTGTGGAGAGGGTTAATCCTCCTGTTGCGATATCTGTATTTGCGTCGAGTGTCATATTGTCTTTGAACTGGGCAAAATCAAATGAGTCGTTGGCAACCGAAACATTACCCGAGCTAACTGTAAAGAAGTTGGGATCAAAAGATGCTACACCGACAGTTGATGTGGTAGCATTTGCACCCGTTACTGTAAGAGTGCTGCCTGATTGAGATGTTGTGATACCGTTTGAACCAACTATCGTTTGAGTTCCGCCGAGTGCAATTGCAGAGCTTCCCGAATCTCCTGCAAATGTGATCGAGTTATTTGCAAGTTCTGTGTTAGATACACAACCTGTACAAGTTATTTCGGAAGCAGTGATAGTTCCTGTTCCCGAGAAGGTAAGGGAAGAGCCTGTTCCTACAACCATGGCAGCTGTAGTATTTGTTCCACTTGTTAAATCAGCAAAAGATCCGGAAAAAGAACTTGTCCCTGTTGCAACTAAAACCCAAGTTGTTCCGTCCCAGTAATAAATTTTATCGTCGGTTGAGTTGTAAACAATCGATCCTTCTCCTATGGCCGAAGGATTGCTTGTGAATCTTCCGATTTGTACTTGGCCGTTAAATATGGCGTTACCCGTATTTACCTTAAGTGCGGCGGCATCGTTCCAGCCGTCGTATCTATTAAGTACCAAAGTAGAATAGCTGGAGTTTGCGGTTGTCGGTTTTCCTCGTTCATCCAAAGTTAAAGTGAGTAGATCGTTAAGTGCTCCTCCCGTTGCCGGCTTTTTGATTATAGAAGCGTAATCTCCGGCACCTTGGTTAATTGTAAAATTACCCGAGGTTTGTGAATAACCTGTGATGTTTTCTAGCGCACCTCCGGAAGTCAGTCTTTGTGTACCTCCTGTTGATATATCGTTTTTAACGAATAAGTCGTCACCGATTGTTATGTCACCAGCGCTAAACGTGTTGCCTACAGCATCTATTGTGAATTTAGATGTCATTTTTGGTGCACCTGATTGCAAATTAACTAAGTAATAACCAGTTGAGTTATTTGGCACCATTCCGTAGTAGAGTGATCCACTTGTAAGATTTGGTCCTTGAACGTTTAACAAATTACCCTTGTTAGCTTCAAACAAAAAATGAACATAACCTTTGCCGTCCGGGTTAACTTCTATTATGCCGTCGCTACCCTCGGCGGTTTTTAGTGTGAGTGCCTGGCCTTCCATTAAGAAGTTACCGTTTTTGGCTTTTATAGCAGGGGATTGCCCGGCCAGCAATAAAGTTCCGTTCTCGTCTAATATGGGAACTGTTAAAGGCCCTGCACCTGTATAAGGATCTGCTGCAAGGTATCCGTTAAGATTCGTAGAAGTATTAGCTGTGTTAACAGGAATTCTCATTACTCCCGAGGCAGACCCGATAGAAGGCTCCAGGAATAGCTGATCGTTTTGGAAGAAGAGATCTGTTGGAACTTGGTCTAATGATATCAAAGCAGAACCATTTGCATCAGTTTTGACTTCTTTAGCGGGGGAAGAGTAGAGAACTTCGCCGCCTGCAGATTTGTTAAAGAGTTTAAAAGATAAAGTTTCGCTACCAACTCTAGGGCTCCCATTGCTGTCTGTTAATGTCAGCTTGGCAAAAAGATTCCAGTAAGAATTTACCGCAATCTGTGCGGGGATTGCACTTGGGCTAGCCGTCTTTGTGGGGGCTGCAGGATTGTCTGTTCTTGTTTGTAAATTGGCAACAGGAGAAGTCTCTGCTGCAGGTGTAATTGTGAACGGAATTGCAAATTGTAATTTCCAAGTTAGGAGGAATAAAACAACGATTAAGGCTCCCGTTAGAGTTAAGGTTAAAAATATTTTAGGGTTCTTTTTCTTGACCGGGGTAACAACTGTGTAGGGATTGGAATTTTCTACAACAGGCCTTGGTTGGCTTAAAGGATTTTTGTCCAAATGACCTTGTCCTTCGGCCCAGTCAAAAAATCTGTTCAATGAAATTTGTTTTCTTTTGAGAGTTGCAGGGGAGGATGTTGTAGCAATCTGTTCTTGGTATGCCTTAACTAATTCGGGTGATACGTTGGATAATTTTGCCATAGGTGATTAGTGATTAATTTCGAAGTTTCCTTTGTTTTCATCGAGCCAGCTTAAAAACTGTCTTACATCTGAGACATAGTTTTTGAGAGTGCTTGAGCTTACCTTTTCAGCCTCCAAAAACACTTTAAAGTCGTCGACTATATCAAAAGACATCTTTGGAGCTGGGCGGTTCTGTGCAATGTTTTCTATCCCGGTTGTGAAATCAGAATTTACGATTTGGGTTGCAACCATAAACCTGCTTAAGTGTCTAAGTGTCGAGAGTCTTCTATTCACCGACCCTATTGGCTGGCTGTTTTCGATCATGTAGTTTTTGTACTCCGTGGCAATGTTTTTGTTGAGAAAGGGAACTGCTTCTGTAAGTGTTTCGACATACGACCCGTAAGACCTAAGACGGAGGATTAACCAACCCAGAAAATGAGACAAATCGCTTCTGTAGTTTTTGTGCGATTTTGGAGTAACGCCCAAAGTATCAAGATATTTAGAAAACTCTTTGCGGATGATATCGTTATCGATTTTGGGCATTTTTGTAATCAAAGCTAAATTAGACGAATTAGACTGATTAGACTATTATTAAAAAGCTGGAGGAGCCTGTCAAGAGGCTATTAGCAACATAAAATATTCATTACTTTACGATTATTTTCACAGTGTATGTAGTATAATTACCGCATTCAATACACGCACAATTTTTGTTAAATGATATATTTAAGAATACCCGTATAACAGCAAAATATACCTAAAAAATGATACAAATCTAGGCACGAAGCTTGTTTTGCGGAAAACGGCGGTAATTATTTACTTTCAAAAATACTTGCGGAAATGGAACCTAAAAAGAGGAGTGTAACCGGTTTTTAACACACAATTCCTTAATAAATTACAGGATATACACTTAAGTTCAATTAATCTCAATAAAAGAGATAATTAGCACTCGAGTTTTATTTTTGCTAATAAAAAATAGTGTCGTTTCGTTCCAATCTTTTGGGAATTATTTTAAAAATGAAGCTATTTATATTTGAGCTTGAAATTTTTTATTAAAGGTTGCTTTTTTTGCGTGTAATATTACAATTTCAACTATGGCAGATAAATATAAGCATACACCGGTAGAGAAAAAGTGGCAAGAAAGGTGGCAAGACGCAAAATTATACGAGGCAAATATTAACGCAAAGGACGTTTTCTACAATTTATGGATGTTTCCTTATCCAAGTGCCGAAGGACTTCATGCAGGCCACGCATTTGCCTCTACAGGAAGCGACATATACGGAAGATTTATGAGAATGTCCGGGAGCAATGTCTTGCAGCCCATAGGTTATGATTCTTTTGGAATTCATTCGGAAAACTACGCTATTAAGATAGGCGAAACCCCGCAGATAATGCTTGAAAGAACAACCAAGCATTACGAGGCACAACTTAAAAGCTTGGGACATGGTTACGACTGGACGCGTACGGTGACAACTTCTGATCCGGTTTATTATAAATGGACACAGTGGTTATTTGCTGAAATGTTTAAAGCCGGGCTTGCTTACAAAAAGAAGGCCTCGGTAAACTTTTGTCCTTCCTGTAAAACTGTACTGGCCGACGAACAGGTAATGAGCCCGAAAGAAGCAGGTAAAGATCCTAAAGACAAAGACGGCAATCCTGTAGAGGTTGGTCCGGATACAAAAGTCTGTGAGAGATGTGGCACGGTAGTAGACAAAAAAGAGTTGGATCAATGGTTCATGAGGATCACAGACTATGCAGACAGGCTTTTAGAAGGACTTACAAAAATAGATTGGAGCGAGAGGGTTGTAATTGCACAGCGCGAATGGATCGGAAAAAAAGCAGGTGTAACAGTAAGACATAAAGTGAAAGATTCCGATATAGTTCTTGAAGCCTTTAGTGCATACCCTGCATGGCTTTATGCCGACACTTTCTTGGTTATAGCACCGACCCATCCAAAAGTGGTCGAACTAGTCAAAGGCACCGACAAAGAATCCGAAGTAATGGCTTTTGTAAAAGATTCGCAAATTCCATTATCCAACGAGGAAAAGGCAAAGAAAGAGAAGAACGGAATTTTTACAGGAAGGTATGCAGTTGATCCTTTGACCGGTAGAGTGTTTCCTATATGGCTGGCAAACTTTGCTTTGATGGACTTTGGTACAGGCATTATACGTTGTTCGTCCCACGACCCCCGTGACTACGAATTTGCTAAAAAATACGATATCCAAATAGAAGAAATAGTAGAAAGAATAGATTCCGATGTTCCCGTTAATGCCCACACCAATATAGGTAGGTTAAAAAATTCCGGGCCGTTTACGGGTCGCGATATCGATGAAAGTCTAATTAAAGATGTAACTAGCTTCATAGTTCAAAAAAGATTTGGTGAAACTCGTACTACATACCATCTTCGTGATTGGCTGGTAAGCAGGCAAAGATATTGGGGTGCACCTATTCCTATGGTTTATTGTGAAGACTGCAGACAAAAGGGCATAAGCTGGCTCACAGAGAACAAAGCGGCTCAGCATGCTGATCATTCGAACTGGGACCACTTTGGCTGGTGGGTAGAGGAAAGTTTACCTGTGGAGTTGCCGGAAATGAAAGATTATCAACCTGAAGGAACAGGACACGGGCCACTAAGTCATCACCCTGAATTTTATAAAGTTAAATGTCCGCACTGCGGAGGCGAAGCATTGCGCGAAACAGATGTAATGGACACATTCGTTGATTCTTCTTGGTATTTTCTTAGATATCCTTCGACTCGCTCCGCTCACTCAGGACAAGTCCCTTTTGACCCCGAAGTTACCATGAAGTGGCTGCCTGTTAACCTTTATTTTGGAGGGGCAGAACATTCCGTTCTCCATCTTATGTACGCACGTTTTGTAACTATGGTTATGCACGATAGGGGTTATATTAGTTTTGACGAGCCTTTTCCAAAATTCTTTGCACACGGGTTAATGATTAAAGATGGGGCTAAGATGAGTAAGAGTAGGGGCAATGTAGTTAACCCGGACGAATATGTAACCAAGTTTGGAGCGGACACTCTAAGACTTTATGTAATGTTTATGGGCCCCATGGACGGTTACCCTGACTTTAGGGATACAGGAATAGAAGGCATGGCCCGTTTTGTGGGTAGAGTCTGGAAACTCTTTGCACAACATAAAGATTTTGCCGTTTCGGCATCTGACGGCAGGGAAATAACCAGTAATTTGCATAAGACCATTGCCGACGTAACAGAAGATTTGTCTAATTTTAAATATAATACAGCCATAGCTAGCCTCATGGAGTTTGTTAATCTGCTGTATTCCAAGATACCCGAGGGGGCAGAAAAAACATCTGAAGCTACTTTTGAACCATGGGATAATGCTCTAACAAACTTATGCCTAATGTTTGCCCCGTTTGCACCGCATTTGGCAGAAGAAGTTTGGGTTGAGATATTGGGTAGGGAGTTTAGTGTTCATACCTCGTCTTGGCCAACTTTTGATTCAAGCTTAGTCAAGACTGATGTTGTAACCTTTGTTATCCAAGTTAACGGTAAACTGCGTGCTTCACTAAAAGTAACACCCGACCATGCGATGGACGAGTTAAAAATGAAAGAAATAGCAGAAACTGATACTAATGTATCAAAATGGATTGGAGAAGGTGTTAAAAAGGCTATATTTATTCCGGGAAAGCTTTTGAATCTTGTTGTTTAAGGCTAAACGCCGATAGTTTTATTGACAGGAGTCCTATAACAATACTAGAATAAACAATGACGGAAAAAAGACAATTAAGTAATCCCGAGAGCGCTGCATTAGAAGCAATTTCCAGAGTTTGGGGCCAATCAGGTACGGCTTCAGGGATAAAAGAAAAAGGTTTGGAAATATTAGATAATTTAAAAATAAAATCAGGTGTATTTGAGCGGGAAGCCTATGACATTAATAAGGTTGATGTATGGTACTTGGGACAAATTTACAAAGCTCTTGAATCCGAAAACAACAGAGACCTCGAAAATTTACTTCTTTATCAGGATAGGTATTTTAGCCGAGAATTTTTTGGTAAAAGTATGCATGATGTTTTTGGTGTTGCCGAGGCCGGCCATGGCTTTGATCAAAGAAAATTTGATCGTGAACACCCTGGAAAATACGACTGGTTGAGTACGAGAGATAAGGTGCAGTCCAAATTATTAGGGGAATACCCCGACCAACAAACCTTTCAAGGTAGAGAGGTCGCTATTTTGGTTAAAGATAAGTACCCGGACATGCCCCATAAAGTTGTTGAAGGCATCCTCGTAAGATACCAAGACGATAAGAATCGAAGCTCGATTTATCATATAAAAACGGGAAGCGGCGAAGTCGTCGATGTTGATTTGTACAAAGGCGACTTTAGGGTTAAGGACGTTTCTAAGCCCACATATAGAGAAATAGTTGGGCGGGCACAAGACGACGGCTATGTCGAGGGTGGATACGGCCATGAATTTAATAAGGGTGAATCATTTAGATGGGTGATTCCAGACAAAGAAAACGGTAAATGGAGGATGGTTCTTGCTACTGTGGTCAAGCCAAGGAGTTTTTCGTCCTCTTTGTTTACGGTTCGGGTTGGAGAAATGCAAGTTGAGTTAAATACAAATACTTTTTTTAGTGACGGCAATCAAATGTTTGTTAGGGAACGCCACATCTTTAAATAGTTGCAAATTAAACTTCAAGGGAATTAAATAAATGAATGGATTCGTCTAAATTCGACGAGTTTTTATATAAATTCCGCCAACCGTTGATTCTTGTTGTTCTTGGGCTCATTGTAATTGGTATAGGTTTTATTTTTGTTAAAGGCGGCATAGATACTACTCAAACAAAAGTCGAGGTGTTACAGGGTTCTACATTAACGCAAACATCTAACGAGATTACCGCGGAAATTGCGGGACAAGTTATAACCCCGGGCGTTTACAAACTTAAATCCGATAGTAGAGTGGATGATCTCCTAATTGCGGCAGGTGGTTTTTCGGTAGACGCAGACAGAGTTTGGACAGACAAAAATCTTAATAGGGCAGCCAAACTTTTGGACGGGCAAAAGATATATATCCCTAAAATAAACGAGCAATCGAAAGTTCTGAGTGCTAAAGATACTAGTGGAGATCAAACTATATCAACGGCATTTTTAACCGATAGTGTTGAGTTGGTTAACATCAACAATGCCAGCCTTGAAGAATTAGATAAACTTCCGGGAATAGGCCCTGTTTACGGGAAAAACATCATTGATCACAGACCTTACTCAAATATCGAAGAGTTGTTGTCTAAGGGTGTTTTAAAGAAAAATATCTACGAAAAGATTAAAAATGTGATTTCGGTTTACTAAACATAACTCTTTGAAAATCTTCATTAAACTGCTCCAAAATAACCCGTTGATATTCATACTTTTATTTTTGGTTGGTATAAGGTTTTCGACTGCAAAAGATAAAACTCCGGACGGGGTAAAAGTTAGAATTACGACAACAGTTCTGACAGATCCTATAAAGTATGACAACTCTCAGTATATTAACGCTGCCGGGTTAAAGATTTACCTACCACTTTTCCCCGAAATTTATTACGGAGATAAAATTATTTTGGAAGGTGATACTCAAAACGGATTCTTGAAAAACGCAAAACTTGTAGGTAATCATTCCCAAGATAAATTACTTTTTGACATACGGAAAAGACTTCTAAGTTTTTATCAGTCAAATTTACCGGAACCGTTTTCGGGGCTTTTGAGTGGGGTGGTTATTGGAGATAAAGGTGCCCTAACTGCAGGTTTTTGGAAAGATGTTAAAAAAGTCGGAGTTGCCCATGTTGTTGTGGCCTCGGGGACAAACATAACTTTTGTAACATCGTTTTTAATAGCTTTTTTGTCTATATTCACAAAAAGAAAAATTTTGATACCTTTTGTAATACTAGGAATACTTTTGTATATGTTTATTTCCGGATTTCAGGCTCCGATTGTAAGGGCTGCCTTAATGTCTTCGGCTCTTCTTTTGACACAAGCTTTAGGCAGACCTTCCTCCGGAGGGAAAGTACTTGTATCAACGGCGCTAGTCATGTTGGCAATAAACCCGGCCTGGTTGGGGGATATCGGATTTATATTGTCTTTTGTGTCTACCGCTTCCTTAATGCTCTTTCAAAAAAGAATCGATTCGTATTTTAGATTTATGCCGGGGTTAATTAGGGAAGGATTTTCCACCAGCCTTGCGGCCCAAATAGGCGTAGCACCGATACTCTTTGTTACATTTGGAGAGTTTTATATATTGTCTCCCGTTGTTAACGCTTTGGTTCTTTGGACGATACCTTTTATTATGATTTTTGGGAGTATTGCGGGTGTTGTTTCTTTAATATTTGAACCACTAGCAAAGCTGGTACTGATTGCGGCTTATCCGTTTTTGTTTTGGTTTGTTAAGATTGTAGAACTTTTTGCCTAATGAAACAAACAAAGTACCTAATTTTATTTTTATCTTTCATTTTAATGATTACTTGGGCAGTTGCTTTGTCTATTCCTGAATTAAAACTGCGCATTATTGTTTGTAGTGTAGGACAGGGGGACGCAATACTTACTATATATAAAAATACACAAATATTAACTGACGGCGGCCCGGGAAATTCTGTTATTGAATGTTTAGGACGTCATATGCCTCCTTGGGACAGAAAAATTGAACTAGTTATTTCTACTCATCCTGATGCCGATCATTTGACAGGGTTGGTGGAAGTAGCCAAAAGATATACTGTGGCTAATATATTAATAAACCCTATCAATTCTGGCACTCAAACTATCAAAGCGCTAGAAAATCAGGTAGGGAGTAAGGGTATAGAGGTAATAAAACCCGAAGATGGTCAAAACATTGGCTTGGGTTTGATACATTTAGATGTGGTGAACCCTTCCAAGTCTCAAGTGCTGGGTTTGGCCACAAAAGTGGATGGTGATGTCTTGGGTTTTTATAAACCGGAGGACCCGACAAACGACTACTCGGTTACATACAAGCTTAGCTTTGGAGAGTTTAGAGGACTTTTTACAGGTGACATCGGTCCGGAAGTTTCTGAAAGGCTGGCGATAGAAAATAAAATCGGAAAGGTTGACTATATCAAAATACCTCATCATGGTTCCAAGAACGGATTAACGGAAAATCTCCTCAAACAAGTTATGCCTAAAGTTGCGGTTATTAGTGTAGGCAAAAATAGCTACGGGCATCCAAATTTCGAAGTGATTAACTTACTAAAAGATTATAAGGTGGATACTTATAGAACAGATGAAGTTGGTGATGTTGTATTGGTTACGGATGGTAAACAGGTGTGGATGAAAAAAATGAACTGGAGGTTTCCGCAGCAATAAAAAGTGAAACCTCCAGTTTTGGATTTATCCTCTGAACATCGGTTTGGCCAGAAGCCATACCAAGTACAAAAGAAAGATTCCAGCCAGGCATAAAAGTGTCGGGACGGGCCAGACCAAATATACAAACGTCTGAACGTCTGCTGCAAACGCAGGGTCAGAGGCCATCCGAGCTTCAATATAGAAGCCAAGCAGGGACAAAACCGGGAATACAACTAAAAGAACTTTTTTCAAATTAAATTCCTTTCTTCCATCTGTGTCACTTATCCAGATTTCATCTGGTAAACCAAAAGACTATGTCCAGATAGAAAATTACACACAATATTAGGAAAAAAGCCCCAACTACAACACCAAGGATCTTAGGCTTCTTCATTATTCCTCGTTCCTCAAAGTGCAAAAAAAGTATAATTCAGGTTTGTAATAAACCTATAGTCATTATATCACGCACGATAATAAAAATCAAGGTTGATATAGTTATTACCAAACATTTTCATTTTTGTGCCTGGGTTTAGCCCCTAAACTACATTAATTAGGGTAACTTTGTGCCTGCAGTACACCAGTACAAACCGATATCTTTTTAGTGATAAAATATGGCCATGATCGAGACACTGGAAAGCAAAATCGCTAAAGTATTGGGCGCGGAGGCTAAGTTGGTTATGACTGACGATCCGAATTTTGGTGATTATTCAACAAATTTGGCAATGGTTAAAGCCAAAGCCGAAGGGCTAAATCCACGAGAGCTAGCCGATAAGTATAAAAATACCCTGGAATCAGACAAGGAAATATCTTCTGTTTTTGAAAAGATAGAAGTGGCCGGGCCTGGATTTATTAACTTCTACCTTAAAAAAGAAGTTTATTTTTCTGAAATCTCAAAGATCACAGACCTAAAAGACAAATACGGAAACTCGGATAGGCTCAAAGGTAAAAAGATAGTTTACGAATATGCCCATCCAAACACTCATAAAGCTTTCCATATCGGTCATCTGCGCAATATTACAACAGGTGAAGCTCTAAGCAGGCTCACAGAAAGCCAAGGAGCTACTGTTGTAAGAGTTAACTATCAGGGTGATGTTGGCCTGCATATAGCAAAAGCACTTTACGGAATAGAACTTATCGGGTTTGACGATCCTAAAGATATTCAAAAGCGTGCCGAATATCTTGGCAAGGCTTATGCGGCAGGGGCAACGGCGTACGAAGCAGACGAAAGAGCCAAAGAAAAAGTACATCTGATAAACGGAAAAATATATGACAAAAGTGATTCAAAAATTAACAAACTATATCAGGAAACTCGCATTTGGAGCTTGGACTATTTTGAAAGTATATATAAAAGAGTTTATACAACCTTTGATAGGTTTTATTTTGAAAGTGAAGTTGCCGAAAGCGGAAAAGAGATCGCATTAAAAGCGTTAAAAGACGGCATTTTAAAAGAAAGCGAGGGTGCAGTTATTTTTCCGGGCTCGGAGATCGGCTTGCACGATAGGGTTTTTATAACAGGTAAAGGTGTCCCTACATACGAAGGAAAAGACTTGGGTCTTGCCGAGGTTCAGTTTGAGGAGCAGAATCCTGATCTTTTGATTCATACTGTAGGACCGGAGCAAACAGAATATTTCAAAGTTATATTTGCAGCTTTAGAACGCATTATCCCGGAGACAAAAGGTAAAGAAAAACACATTCCATACGGTTGGGTGCGGCTCAAGGAAGGAAAGATGAGTTCCAGAACAGGCAATGTGGTTTTAGGTGAATGGCTTTTGGATGAGGCAAAAAGTAATATTAAGAATTCTTTTGATACAGAAGATGAAAAGGCAGAAAAAATCGCAGTGGCTGCAGTAAAATACTCTTTTTTGAAAAACAGTTTGGCCCAAGATATTGCTTTCGATCTTAAAGAATCGATATCAATAGAAGGTAACTCCGGCCCTTACATTCAATATACCTATGCCAGGTGTAAAAGTGTGCTTACCAGGGCAGGAAAACAAATTGAAGTAAGTATAGACGAGGTTGGTGCCTCCGAAATGCCTTTAGTTAAGTCTCTTTTTAATTTTCCGGATATAGTGGCTTCCGCGAACGATAGTTATTCACCAAACACTGTTACAAATTATCTTTTAGATCTTTCCCAGAAGTACAACGCCTTTTACAACTCCAATAAAATATTAGGCTCAGAGCACGAAGAAACAAGATTGTTCCTTACTGAAAGTGTTTCGCAGGTGTTAAAAAACGGACTTAATCTTCTTGGGATTGAGACTGTAGAGAAGATGTAGCTTCTACCGGTTTATCTTCCGGTGCGCTTTTAAGCCAAACAACTTGACCTTGTTCTGTTACCTCTTTAATTACTTCTTGGGGAAAAGACTGTTTTAACTCGCTGCCCTTAATATTTTCCAATGTCATATTTCAAAATTTACTACTTTGTGTTTTTGCTGTCAAATTTTGGTTATAAAACACTAAAAGGGGCTTGCAATTTTCACGAAATAATAAGTAAATTAGTGTATTACAAAGTTGGACATTTGAATATAAATGTCCAAGTTTTTAAAGACACTGCCCAATGAGATATTTAAAAATTGCCCAAGCTGCCGAAAAACTAGGAGTTTCTACAAAAACTCTTAGGCGATGGGAGGCATCGGGAATACTTACTCCAAGAAGGACTCCGGGAGGCCAAAGAGTTTATCTGGCTACACAGGTCGAGAGCTTTGTTAGACCCCAAAAACAAACAGGTAAAAC
The DNA here is from genome assembly GCA_964600575.1 of uncultured Gammaproteobacteria bacterium. Taxonomy (GTDB): domain Bacteria; phylum Patescibacteriota; class Microgenomatia; order UBA8517; family UBA8517; genus CAZRGC01. The sequence continues at coordinate 121,283 of CAZRJH010000004.1, forward strand.
AAGAGAAAGAGTATACGCACGAGTTCATGAGGTTCATAAGAGTATTAGTTATAAAAGTTTTGCCTACGGCGGTGTGATGACGGCTTTTTTGGTTTTAACTTTCTTAAGCTTATTCAAAGTAGATTTTAGATTTAGAGCTGTCTCGCAGGAATCAAATGTACTTGGTGCTGCCTCAACCAGAAACCCTGTTATAGCTTTCATAGAAGACTTTACAAGACCTGTTTACAGCCTGTTCCAAAGCACCTCAAAAGGTATCCAGATAGCCTTGGCACATTTTGATATAAGCCAAACATTTGAAGGTGCAAACATTAGCGTTACCAACAACCAAGCAGGCGGAAGCACAGGAATTGCAGATAGATCTATAACAGGCAACAAAATTGCAATCCAGACAATACTTAACGAAAACATAGCCCGGGGCCAAATAAGCGTAGACAGACTTGTAGCCACAATGTCATTTCCTTCCACTTATTTAGTTGACTTATCTGCAATCAAACACACAACAACATCAAATCAAGGCTTAGTACTTCCAAATACATCAAACTCAAATCCAAGTAAGCCAACAAGCGGCGAAGGATATTTGGCATACGATACTTCTGGGAATCAGCTTATTCTTTATAACGGCAGTAATTGGCAAACAGTTAGCGGCGGGGGCGGGGGTAGCGGCGATATAACAACGGTAACTGCCGGGGAGGGGTTAACCGGAGGAGGAGACTCGGGAGATATAACTCTCAACATTGTCGGCGGGAACGGTTTTTTGGTTTCGGGGGACCAAATTGATTTAGATACGACAACAACCGGAACAACTTCTACAACATCTGCAAATTCCGGCCTAGAAGTTACAACCGCCGGATTGTCTTTAATTAGAGGTTGTTCCAACTCGCAAATTCTAAAATGGAACGCATCTTCATCTATTTGGTACTGTGCTTCGGATAACAGTGGTAGCGGCGGCTCTCTTGATATAGAAGAAGGTGGTTCCGTTGTAGTATCTACACCAACCGCAATTAACTTTACCGCAAGTGAATTTGCCGTAACAGAATCACCAAGTGGAGTTGGTTTGATAGCTATTGATTATGTTAATTCTAAAATCAGCAGGTACGACGCAACAGAAACTTTAACCAATAAAACAATCGCCGCAGGAAGCAATACAATCAGCGGCTTAACAAACGCAAATCTTACGGGATCTGCGGGAATTACAAACGCCAATTTGGCAAACTCATCTGTCACAATTAATTCCTCGGGAATATTAACGGGTGGTGGGTCCGTTTCACTTGGTGGCAATTTGACATTAACGGCAACAGAGGCTGATACATTGGCAGCAGTTACAGGTCGTGGCGCAACAACTTCTACTGCTTTAACGCTATCAAATGCATCAAACGCCATCACGGCGGGTACACTAACCGTTGGAAGCGACGCGGTTACCGATTTAACGGGTAGCGGACTAACACTTAGTACGGGAGCATTGACTGTGTCGGGACTCACTACATCAAATTTTGCCAGTCCTAACATTTCCCAGTTTACAAACAATTCGGGTTATATCACTTCTTCTTCGAGTGACACGCTTACTAATAAAACAATTTCCGGTTCTAGCAATACTATTACAAGCATTGGAAATTCCTCACTTACAAATTCATCGGTTACTATTAACTCTTCGGGAATTCTTACAGGCGGCGGATCAGTTTCCTTGGGTGGAAATTTAACACTTACAGCTACCGAAGCAGATACTTTAGCGGCAGTAGTTACAAGAGGTTCCACAACAACAGCTTTGGTTAATCTTAATGGCGGAATAATTTCCCAAGGTGCAGTTACCGGTAAAGCATTAGTTAGAATTGATGAAACAGGCGACCAGAATCTGTTTGTTGCATCCGCATCAGGCGTTACTAAATTTACAATTGATAGGTCCGGTAACGTTGCCGCATCAGGAAATGTAACGGGATCTAATCTTAGCGGTACAAACACAGGTGACCAAACAATTACTTTAACAGGGGACGTAACAGGAACAGGAACAGGCTCTTTTGCAACAACAATTGCCGCAAACTCAGTTGCGCTTACAACGGATACAACAGGTAACTATGTTGCCGACTTAAGTGCTGGCAATAATGCGATTACCATTGCAGGCTCGGCAGGGGAAGGTTGGACCCCTTCTGTTTCTTTGGCTTTGCAGTCTGCTGCGAACGGTCTTTCTTCTACAACATCCAACGGATCGGGTTTGGAAATAACCACCGGAGGATTAACATTGCTTCAGGGTTGTGATGACGGGCAAATAATTAAGTGGAACGAAACAACGGATACTTGGGCATGTTCCAATGATTCTACAGGCGGAAGTTCTATTACTGCAAAAGAAGGCGGATCGACAATTATATCTGCACTTTCTGCAATAAATTTTACGAGCAATGATTTTGTTATTACAGACGAAGGATCAAATCAGGCTGGAATTGCGGTTGATTATACAAACTCCAAGATTAGTAGGTACGATGCAAGCGAAACTTTAACAAATAAAACCATTTCGGGAGCAAGTAACACAATTAGTAACATAGGGAACTCTTCCCTTACAAATTCTTCGGTCACTATTAATTCCTCGGGAATATTAACAGGCGGCGGATCTGTTGCACTGGGGGGAACCCTCAATTTAACTGCAACAGAGGCTGATACATTGGCCGCGGTAACAGGCAGAGGTGCAACAACTTCTACTTTGGTTAATCTTAACGGTGGAATAATTTCCCAGGGAGCCGTTACAGGAAAAGCTTTAGTTAGGATTGACGAAACAGGTGATCAAAATCTTTTTGTAGCTTCGGCCTCGGGGGTTACTAAATTTACAATAGATAGGTCGGGCAATGTAGTTGCTTCCGGGACAATTGCGGCATCAAATTTTTCGGGATCCAGTAGCGGCACAAACACAGGCGACCAAACAATTACTCTTACGGGCGATGTAACAGGAACAGGAACGGGCTCTTTTGCAACAACAATTGCTGCTAACTCGGTGGCACTAACAACTGACACAACAGGAAATTATGTTGCAACCGGAGCGTCCGGAAACGGAGTTTCGTTAACCGGCGGCGGGTCCGAAGGTGCAACTTTAACAGCCAACTTAGGTTCTTTAACCGGAGATTGGGATCAGACTGGGGCATTTGATATAGCACTCAATAACTCTTCTTCTGAATTAAAAATTCTGGAATCCGGGTCAACTCCCACTCTTTATGGTATTTTTGACATCGGAGATTTGAGTTCGACAGATTCTACTTATACTTTCTCCGGAGGATCCGGGAATGTTCTTACGACAGCTAACTACACAGGCACTCTTGACTCGGTGTATGTAAACGTTGCCGAATCTCCTGCAGCTGGAGATGTTGCTGGCAGCTTCTCGGGAGGACTTACTTTAAATTCAAACACAGTTGATGACTCCGAACTTGTGGACTCGCTTACATATACAGGTGCTTTTTCTGTAGGCAACCTTACGATTTCGGACACAAACATCCCCTTAACCGGATCTTCTTTAACTTTTGATTTTAACAATGCAAGCGATAGGACTTTGACAATTGCCAATGCAGGCGCAGGAACGGCAAATTTGTCTGTTGACGGCACAATTGCAGCCAGTAATTTCTCCGGCTCCAGTAGCGGAACAAACACAGGAGATCAAACTATTACTTTAACTGGAGATGTCACCGGGTCGGGAACAGGATCTTTTGCAACAACAATTGCCGCTAATTCAGTTGCGCTAACTACCGATACGACGGGTAACTATGTACAAAGTCTAGCAAATGGTAATGGAATAACCGGTGCGGACGGCGGAGGAGAAGGTTCTGCTTTAACTTTGGCAGTGGATCAAACTTTCGGATTTACATTAACAGGAAATAACACTTTCTCACCAAGCTCAACCAATGATCTTACAATTAATACCGATGCAGACTCAACTTTGGCTCAAGTATTTTCTAGCTCAACAAACAATACAAGTTCAAATACTGTTTCTTTGACCAACTCTGCCTCAAGCGGAACGATTGCAGTTAAAGGCTTAGATTTTACATTTACGGGAACAGACAATGCGGGCGGTGCAAACACAATCACAGGCATTAATTTCGCAAACGCAACTGCCCATACAAATAATACTTATAACGGGCTCACATTCGGTACTGGTTACACAAACTTTTTAACAAGTGGAACTATTGATATTTCTGCAGATGGAACAATAACTGGTTCAACAATTGCAGCAGGAAGTAACACAATAACAGGACTTACAAATTCAAATCTTTCTGGAAGCGCAGGAATCACAAACGCCAACTTGGCGAATAGTTCAGTAACGATAAACTCAAGCGGAATATTAACAGGCGGCGGATCAGTTTCTTTGGGAGGAAATATAACATTAACTGCAACAGAAGCAGACACATTAGCCAGCGTAACAGGAAGAGGAGCAACAACTTCTACTGCATTAACACTATCTAACGCATCAAACAGTATCACTGCAGGAACTTTGACGGCAACAGGTGGAACTATAAACGGAACAGTGATTGGCGGTTCAACACCTGCTGCTGCAACATTTACAACTCTAAATTCTAACGGGGATACAACTTTGGGAGACGCAATAACAGACAACATTACATTTACAGGCCGTGTTGCACAGGATTCTGACCTTTTGCCTATAACAACAACAGGAACAAACGATTTGGGAAGCGGGTCTCTGCCCTGGGACAACATTTATGCAAATGCCATAACTCAAAATGGAAATCTGGTCTGTGATGCAAGCGGCGCCAACTGCCCTGCGGGTGCAGGTTATTGGGCGCAGGCAAACGGGGCAATCAACCCAACAAACAATTCAGTTGATTTGTTGATTGGTGGAAATGCGACAACTTCTGCCAAGTTCGCTTTCCAAAATGTTCTTACAGGCACTCCCACTGCAAGTATTTCCGGCACAACTGCAAATGTTTCAACATTTTTAACAGGTGAAGGAAATCTGGCAACTACAAACATGCAACCTTTAACAATTGGTGGATCTACAACAGGTTCGGTTCAAATTAACCCCAAGGGATCCGTAGGACTATTTGTAAATGGTGGCGGGTCGGTAGGGGTAGGATCAACATCTGTCACCTCGGGTTACCTTTTGGATGTTGCAGGGAATATTAGATCTTCTAATCAAGTCTTTGGAGATGGTGGTTCGTTTGTGTCATTTAATGCGGCAGGCGCATATTTGGGAGACACCAACTACGCAGCAGGCGGAGGGATTGGTTATGGTGCAAGCAAAACTCAAATTTGGGCAGGGAGCGGGTTCCCACTCACATTTGGAACCGCCGGAACTGAATACATGAGGTTGAGTTCAAATGGTGGTTTGTCGTTGGGGGCTTCGTATTTAACCACCGACGCTGGTGCTGGGAATATGATAGTTACAGGTACGGCTGGTTTTGGAACATCGGGACCTGATGCAAAAGTTGATTCTCTGTCAACCTCAGGTGAACAATTAAGGCTAACCTATACAGATGGGTCGGTTTATGCAGGCTTTACAGTTGGTAGTGGGGGTGACTTAACGATTGCACCATCTGGTGGTGACACAAATGTTACAGGTAATTTGGCAGCAACAGGCACAGTAACCGGATCCAACTTAAGCGGTACCAACACAGGTGACCAGACAATTACCCTTACTGGTGATGTGACAGGAACAGGAACAGGCTCTTTTGCAACAACGATTGCCGCTAATTCAGTTGCATTAACAACAGATACAACGGGTAATTATGTACAAACGTTAACCAACGGCGCGGGTATTTCCGGTGCGGACGGCGGAGGAGAGGGATCTGCCTTAACTTTGGCGGTAGATCAAGGATTTTCACCCACTTGGACAGGTAGCCAAACATTTAGCCCGGGTTTAACGAATGCAATTGATATTAACTTGGACTCCGATTCGTTACTAACAATAGATCAGAGTTTTACAGGAACAACAACCGCCAATAGCTCCACTCTAACGCTGACAAATACAAGTTCCAGCGGAACACAAAACGGTTTGTACGTAGACAATGCCGCTTCAAGCGGAGTAACAGAATCACTCTTGGTTCTTGATAATTCTGATACCGATACAGCTGTAACAAACGGAATACAATTTGTTGACGCAGGTGGCACGTTTACCAACCTCTTTAATGTCGCAGGTACACTTATAAGCTCTTCCGAATTTACGATCTTGGACGGTGGAATTGCACTATCCGAACTTACAGATAGCGGAACTCTAACTGCAGGAACGGTTGATATCAACGGCGGTGCAATTGACGGTACAACAATCGGGGGCACCTCTGCAGCCGCCGGAACGTTCACAAACCTTACTGCAACAGGAGACGTGACAATGAATGATTCATCTGCTGACACGATTCTTATTGGACAAAGCGGAGCCACAGATGACACTGTAACAATTGCGGGTAATATTTCTTTGACAGATGACCAATGGTCTATTTCTGCAACTGGGGTGGCAACTGGAATAACCGGTATTACCGCCGATAGCGTTTCCTTTGCTAATGTAACTGGCGCAACTAATACTAATACTTTGGTAATTGGTTCGGGAGGGTCTTTGGCTACAAGCGGAACAGGAACAATTACGGCAACCGACCTAAGTTGTGCCGATTGTATTGGAGGGACAGAAATTGCAGATCTTACACTTGGAACGGATACGGCAGGTAATTATGTGGCTTCCGTTGCAACCTCAACCGGGTTAACAGGTGGTGCAGGAGGGTCGGAAGGTGCCGGTTTAACACTTTCTATCGATCAAAGCTCATCTTTGACATGGACGGGTAATACTGCATTTAGTCCTTCTTCTACAAACGATCTAACTGTTAATACTGATGCTGATTCAACATTGGCTCAGGTGTTTTCCAGCGGTACCAACAATACGAGTTCGGAGACGATTTCTTTAACCAACTCTGCATCAAGCGGAACAATTGCAGTTAAAGGTTTGGACTTTACATTTACAGGCACAGACAATGCGGGTGGTGCAAATACAATCACAGGCATTAACTTTGGTAATGCAACAGCCCACACAAATAATACTTATAACGGACTTACATTTGGAACAGGATATACAAACTTTTTGACTAGCGGAACAATTAATATAGCAGCAGGCGGCACTATAACAGGTGCAACATTGGCCGCGGGAAGTAACACGATTTCTGGACTTACAAACTCCAACTTATCAGGATCTGCGGGAATCACAAATGCCAACTTGGCAAATAGTTCAGTAACGATAAACTCAAGCGGAATATTAACAGGTGGCGGATCGGTGTCTTTGGGTGGAACCCTCAATTTAACTGCAACAGAGGCCGATACTTTGGCAAGCGTTACAGGCCGGGGGGCAACAACATCAACAGGAATTACACTGTCTTCCGCAAGTCCGCTCACACTAAGTAATTCCGCTCCGGTTATTACTTTGGGTGCGGGGGATGCAAACGGAACTCTTACCATCAAAGATAGCGCAGGTTCCCCTAATACCTTATTAACACTCACCGATACAGGAACTGTGGGCAACTTAGCGGCAACAGGAACGGTAACCGGATCCAACCTAAGCGGCACCAATACAGGCGACCAAACAATTACCCTTACTGGTGATGTGACAGGAACAGGAACAGGCTCTTTTACAACAACAATTGCTGCCAACTCGGTAGCATTAACAACAGATACAACAGGTAACTATGTACAATCGTTAACCAATGGCGCGGGTATTTCCGGTGCAGACGGCGGCGGGGAAGGTTCAACTCTTACGCTCGCGGTTGATCAAGCCTTTAGTCCAACATGGACAGGTGGCCAGACATTCACCCCGGGTAGCACGAATGGTATAGATATTAATTTAGATAACGATAGCTTGCTTACAATCGATCAATCATTTTCCGGCACGACAACTGCAAATAGTTTAGCCTTAACTCTTACAAATACCAGCTCTTCTGGAACCCAGAACGGATTATATTTGGATAATGCTGCAAGTAGCGGTGTCACAGAATCACTTTTAGTTTTAGATAACTCTGATACAGATACCGCAGTGACAAATGCCATCCAATTTGTGGACGCGGGTGGGACATTTACAAACCTATTTAATGTCGCGGGCACTCTAATAAGCTCATCTGAATTCACGATCTTGGATGGCGGGATAATACTTTCCGAACTCACAGACAGCGGAACATTGACGGCAGGTACGGTTGATATAAACGGTGGAGCTATCGATGGAACTACAATTGGTGGTACTTCAGCAGCGTCCGGTACATTTACAACATTAACCTCGACAGGAACGGTTGACATTTCAAGTGACTCGGGTGCTGACACAATCACAATAGGACAAAGCGGAACAACCGATGACACTGTTACGATAGCGGGAAACATTTCTTTAACGGATGATCAATGGAGCATTGGTGCTACCGGAGTTGGTGCTTTTGTAAGCGGAACAACAATCGGTTCTCAGACATTTACAACCAACAACATAGCTGATTCCGGAGCGTTAACAATTAAATCTGCCTCGGGTGCAAATGCATTAACTTTGGACTCCGGCACAACAGGAAATGTTAACTTGGGTACAAGTAACAATGCAAAGACAATCGCAATTGGAACGGGTAATGCCGGAAATACTATAAATGTAGGAACTGACAATACAGTTTCTGACACAATTAATATTGGAAGTGCCTTGGATAATGTTTCCATTACAGGTGATCAATGGAGCATAACCGATGCCGGAGTTTTGACTGTTGCCAGTTGTACAGGCTGTGGAGGCGGGGGTGGAACACTGCAACAGGCTTACGATGCCAGTAGCGGCAACACAATTCTTACAACAACAGGGCGAAACATTGCATTTACTTTAGGTGAAGTTGCATCACCTACATCATTAACTTTAACGAACCAGGATACTGCCGGTGTAACTGCCTTAGCCTTAACAAATTCAATAACCTCAGGAACCCTTACAAATGGTATTTTAATAGATCAAACAGGTGCAGGAACGCTTACATCCGCGCTTAAAATAGTTGAGTCTGCAGGAACTATAACCGACGGAATTGTTATTTCCGGCACACTTTCTAATATACTTAATTCGGATTCGATCGATATAACGGGCGCGGGTGCCATAACAGGTGCAACGGGCATTTCTACAACTACACTAACCTCGACCGGAACATCAAATATCGGCAGCAACTCAGGTGCGGTTACTTTGGATTCTACGGGCACAATAACTCTTAACGATGCTATCGTTTCGGTTGCCAATCAAGCCACCGATTTTGACATAATCGACAATACGACCAATGCCTTTACTGTTTCCGAGGGTTCAAACAATTATATTTCCTTGTCTACAAACAACGGTGCACCCGTTGTAACCATAGACACTTTGGAAAATGGCGGAACAATGAATTTTGGTTCGAGCAACTTCTCAAGGACTGTGAATATTGGTACAGGCACTGCCGCCGACACCGTAAACATCGCAACAGGTGGAACTACGGCAGACGCAGTTACAGTTGGTAACACGGGAGTTGCAACTACATTTACATTTAACTCGGGTGCAACAACTCAATCTCCGGTTGTGTTTAATCTTGATGCATTAACTCAAGGAACAGGAGTCGATCTATCTTTGGACGGACTAACAACAGGCTTGGGTCTAAAAGTGGACGACAATACGGGAGCAGGTCTTTCTACGGGAAGCTTGGTATATGTAAATTCCGTATCAACCGCTCTAACATCCCCAACAAACGGCGGAAGTTTAGCTTACTTTAACTGGAATCCTGCAAGCACAACAAATGCAACGGGTGATTTGGTAAGAATAAACATAGGATCAAACGGAAATGTTGCAAACTTATTTAATGTTACCGACAATGGCACATCTTTGTTTAGAGTTTCCGAAAGTCAAATAGAATCAGCCGTGCCACATTCATTTAGTGCGGTGGGAGATGTTTCCATTGCATACGACTTGATATTGTCCAATCAAACCTCATCTAACATAAAAGCCAAAGGACCTCTGACAATCGACGGCGGAGAACTTTTTGAATCGAACGATTTAACTCTTAAAACATACAACGCCGGAGATACGATAATTACGAATGGTACAAGCGGAAATATCGCAGCCTTTGGTTTTGATGCTATTGCGGGTGCATCCGGCAATTTCTTTAGCGTCAACCCGACACTTACAGCAATGGACGGATCCGATACAGTTAGGGGTGTTTATGTAAACTTGACGAATGCTAATCACACAGGTGCCAGCAACACCCTTAATTTAGTTGATATCGGCGCTATAACGGGTGATGCCGAGTCCACTCTTAACGCTATCAATATCGGTGCCCTCACAGGAACTGCGGCCACAGAAACTGCAATAAACGTAGGATCTGGATGGGACACAATTCTTAGCGGAACAACTGCTGGTACAAATATATTCTCATTTACAAACGCAACCCTTACCTCAGGCGGCGCACTTACTGTCACATCTTGTTCGGGTTGTGGAGGCGGGGGTGGTGCGCTTGATACATTAACAGCAGCAACGGGTGACGATGCGGCATTGTTGTCTGCGGATAACACAATCGAATGGAATTGGGCACTCACATCCGCCACTTCTAAAGGCATAACACTTGGCGAGAGCGCCGCTTCTACCGGAGGATCGGGAGATCAACATATTCTTAGACTTGATACAGCATCGGGTTCAACGGCCGGTCCTCTGGAGATAGTTTCCAACAGTGCAGACAGTGGTGATGTAGAAATTAATCTTAATTCTTCAGGTGATTTCGAAGTTCAGGATGCAGGTACAGCCTTTGCAACTTTTGCCGACGACGGAACAATTACTCTTGGCAAATCGGCCGCTGCCTCTACTGTAAATATCGGAACAGGAACGGGAATAGACACTATAAACATTGGAACAGGTGCAACGGCGGCAGACGCTTTAACATTTGGCAATACAGGAGTTGCAACTACATTTACATTTAACTCGGGAGCAACAACTCAATCTCCGGTTGTGTTTAATCTTGATGCATTAACTCAAGGAACAGGAGTCGATCTATCTTTGGACGGACTAACAACAGGCTTGGGTCTAAAAGTGGACGACAATACGGGAGCAGGTCTTTCTACGGGAAGCTTGGTATATGTAAATTCCGTATCAACCGCTCTAACATCCCCAACAAACGGCGGAAGTTTAGCCTACTTTAACTGGAATCCTGCAAGCACCACAAACGCTACGGGTGATTTATTCAGAATAAACATTGGCTCCAGCGGAAATACTTCGGGATATTTGTTTAATATTACCGATAACGGATCGTCACTCTTTGCAGTATCGGAAAATCAAATCGTATCTGCCTTGCCTCATAACTTTACCGCGGCTGGAGATGTTTCGGTTGCTTATGACTTAGTTTTCAGCAATCAAACATCCTCCTTGATTGATAGTTACGGACCTTTAACAATTAGGGCGGGTGAGAGCTTTGAAAACAACAACCTAACGCTTACAACATTTGGCACGGGGGCAATAATTGCAGATACCAAGTTTTCTTTTGACTCGCAGTTGACCCTGCCGGATAATACAACACCTTCCGTAACCTCGGGAAATCACTATATCGAAGCCAATTCGACAAACAGACTTATCACAAACTTCACAAACGGCACTTCGGGTCAGGTTATATTTATCGAAATTGGTACTGCCAACTTTGACCTTGACTGTACAACATCGAACATTAATTGTGGAACTACGGATATGACCGGTTTTGCGGCTGGTGACCAGGTAATGCTTATTTACGACGGAACAAATTGGAACCTCCTGGGTTGGATGGACGCATCGGCAAACAATAACGATAATACAGATGGTGTTGACATCGCAGAGTTTTTCCCAAGCCTTCAGGTTTTAACTGCCGGGGATGTAGTTAAGCTTGACTCGGAAAATGCTGAGCATGTTATTAAATCAGCATCCGCTTATGAAAACAAGGTTGTTGGTATAGTCTCAACAAACCCCGGTATCACATTGGGGCAAAATAACGGTTCAGCATATGCAATAGCCTTGGCAGGACGTGTTCCGGTAAAAATATCCAATAGTTCCGAAGCGATTATTCCTGGAGATTATGTTACAACTTCTACAGAAGCGGGTAAGGCTATGAAAGCTTCGGGGAACGGTCGTGTAATCGGTCAAGCGCTGGAAAGCTGGAATCCAAATTCTGGTAAATCCGAAATAGTAGTATTTATAAACAACAGCTGGTTCGAAAATGCCCCGAGCATTGCGTCGGACGGAACATTGAGTGTGGATTTGAGTGTCGAAAATATAAAAACCAACTCTATCTCTGCCAAGGACGGTTCTAGTGTTTCTTTGAATTTGGGATCTGCAGCTACAACTTCTGCTGAATTCAAGGTTAGTGATGCATCCGGATCTGCGGTTTTTGCAATAGACTCAACGGGTAATGCTACAGCCTCGGGGGACTTGTATGCGACAAATCTGCATGCACAAAATATTGAACAAATCGAGGCATTATTGGCGGACGTTATGATTGGTCAGGACGCACTAAGTAGTGTTATAGCCGAAAAGATTGCAACGACTTCCGCCAGTTTGGTCGACCTATCAACAGAAAACCTATTTGTTACAAATCAGGCGGCTGTGTATTCGTTATCCGCAACTACAGCCGTTGCTGTGGGGAGCGATTTTATAATCCAAGGCTTAGACTCGTCCATAAATAGTCTTGTTGCTCCTCTAAAAATCCAATCACTTGCTTTAGCACCTGTCGAAATAATGGGCGGCCTTGTAAACATAGATACAAGCGGCAATATCGAGATTGCAGGAGATTTGGATGTACAAGGTTCGGTTAGTACTGCAGAAATAATAATTACGGGCGATACAGCAGGAAAATCTAAAGTGCCTGCTGGGGCGACCGAAGTTATAATCCAAAACCAGAATATAAAACAGGGGACATTGGTATTTATCACTCCAACATCACCAACAAGTAACGGGCTATATATAAAAGAACAAACCGACGGAGAAGTAAGGGTCGGTTTTGTACTTGCGGAAGACTTCGATGTCACATTTAATTGGTGGATAATCGGCACTGGAGTATTGGGAGAATCAACGCCTTCGGCCTCTCCCAATGCAACCGGGTCGGGACAGCTAAATCAATAATATGCTAAAGATATTCAATATATTTAAGTTCAAAAATACGGCTAGGAGTAACAAACTTATAACTAGTTTAATTTCTATTGTTTTAATAATCATCATTGTTAGCTTTACCTTTCTTAAACCCAGACTTGCTTTGGCGGATAGTACATTGGGGTTTGATGAAGGTTATGGCACTACAGTTTCGGACGGAAACGGTAATATTAGTGGAACGATAACTAATGCACTTTGGAGAACAGATGAACTTTGTTTCGACGGCAAATGCTTGTACTTTGATGGCTCGGGTGATTATGTAAGTTTTGGAGATGACTCGGATTTGGATAAAGCAGCCTCTGATAACTTTACCTTGGAAGGTTGGTTTAGAACACCGGATATAACGAGCGGTACCAGAGTTTTGGTTGCTAAATACAACAGCGCCACGGGTACGGATGGAGGTTATAAAGTTTATATGGACTCAAACGGATATCTGATATTTGGAATTGATGATGACCAAACTTCGTTCCCGGAAGATTCGGTAAGTACCACTACGACATCTTTTGATGATAATAAATGGCACCATTTTGCTGCGGTCAAAACGGGAACGACCTCAATCACAATTTATGTAGACGGAAAACAATACGAGACCGACAGCTCTATTTCCTCTACCGGCACATTGGCAAACACCGACGGGTTTTATATAGGTATTGACGGAGACGGATCTTCTAACGGATTTTCGGGATTTTTGGATCAGTTTAAATTTTACAACACTGCCAGATCTGTAAGTGAAGTAAATACAGATATTACCGGCCAGACTACTACGAAAGGTGTTTCTGCCATTTTTGGTTCCGGTCAGTCCAGTCTTTCAAACGGTTTGGTTGGTTATTGGAAACTTGATGAAACATCTTGGACGGGTGATTGTTCTACTGCTTCTGTTGTTGACTCTTCGGGTAACTCTTTCAATGCCAAGGCTTGTCCAAACGCTTCTGCTCCGTCACCTGCTACAGGAAGATTTGCTAATGGAGGCACGTTTGATGGAATCGATGATTATGTTGCAGCGAATGATGTTGTGCCAAGTATTGCCGGCATTGGACATACGATAAGTTTTTGGATGAAGTCAAGCACCTGTGCAACACAATCAATGATTGCAATTAACACATCGGGTGGCGGAAATACATATCAAATTAATATCAACGGCTCTTGTAAACTTGTTTTTTTTACAACTAACGAAGGTTCGCAGGCAAGTACGACTTCTATAGCAAACGGAAATTGGCACAATATTGTCCTTGTTATAGATGATGTTAACGATAAGGTAACGACTTATATAGACGGAGTACTTGAGCAGAGTAACTTGACAATGACGGCAACTGTGGGTGGTACAAACGTCTTTTCAATGGGTCAGGAATTTGACGCGGGGCCGACTGCTTCTGATTTTTATAACGGACAGCTTGATGAGGTCAGGGTTTATAACAGACTTTTTACACAAATCGAAGCAGCAAGTTTGGCAAAATGGGGCCCGGGACCAGTCGGCTGGTGGAAACTGGATGAAAATAGAGGAACATCTTCTGCATACGACAGCAGCGGGAACAATAATACGATGAGTTTTAACGGTTCTATCCCGGTTTCTGCCTGGTTAGCGGGTAAGTTTGGTTCTGCTTTAAGGTTTGATGGCTTAAACGATTACTTAAGTGCAACTGATAACGGACTCTATGAAGGTAATGATTTTACCTTAGAAGCTTGGGTGAATCTCGATACTTTGCCTTCTGTGACTGCGGAATCCTGTACCATTTTTGTGAAAGCTCATCCTACAAGTCCTTGGTATAGTTATTTGTGGACAATAGACACCTCCAACAAATCTTTAATTTCATGGAACAATACAGGTGCAACCGAGTACTATTCTGGCGGAACTACTGCACTAACTGTGGGGAAATGGTATCACCTGGCTGTGGTCAAAAACGGAACTGCATTTAAACAATATTTAAACGGTGCGGACAACACCAGTTATTCAGACACAACAACGGGAACGACTTATAACTCTTCGGGGTCGTTGTGGATTGGGGCTCAAGGTGCTGGTGTTCAAGGACGGTGTAAGGCGGTTATTGACGAGGCAAAAATGTACAATTACCCGCGAACATCAGCGCAAATTGTTGAGGATTTGAACGGAGGACATCCTTCTCCCGGAAGCCCTGTCGGTTCTGCAGTTGCCGACTGGGGCTTGGATGAGGGATATTCAACAACGGCTCACGACGCTTCCTTGAATGCGTTGGATTTGGCTCTATCAACTGCCTCGTGGACAAATTCTGGAAAATTTGGAAAAGCGTGGGATGGAACGGCTGCTAATTGGATGTCTATAAGTGATGCGGCAACTGCTGGAAAGTTAGATTTTGCGGCAAGTGACGATTTTAGTATTAGTTTGTGGTTTAAGACAAATTCTTCTACAAATCCGTCTGTGGTTGAGTATTTGTTAAGTAAATCTGAAAGCTCTGCAGGTTACAGAATATCCAATATAAGTGATAGCTCGGGTTATCTAAGGTTTGGGGTAGATGATGACACCTCTTGGACACCTGACGATTCGGTAACTACACAAACAGATGTATATGATCAAAATTGGCATCATCTGGTGGTTACAAAGCTTGGTACATCTAAGCTTCAATTATATTTAGACGGCTTGTTAAAAAGTGAAGATACATCAATTTTGGCCACGGGCACTTTGGCAAACAGCATCACTTTTTACCTTGGGGATAGAAATGGGGCAGACGGAGGAGATGAATTTGATGGTGACTTGGACAATGTCAGAATATATCGAAGTGTATTAAATGCAGATCAAGTAAAGGCTGAATACAATCAAGGCCAATCGACTGTTATGGGTGCAGTTTCTACAAACTCCTCAGGTGCTGCTAGTTGGTCTGCAAATGATGAATATTGTCCGCCAGGCCAGGGCTCAACCTGCACATCACCCGTAGGGGAATGGAAATTTGATGAAAATACGGGTACGGCCGCAAACGACTCTTCGTCTAAAAATTACAACGGTACGGTTACAAACCCAAATTGGTCGAGTGGCAAATACGGCTCTGCTTTAAAGTTCGCCAATAACGGCACCCAAGAAGTTGTAACTGTGGCGGATAATTCTGACTTGGATGTAACAGGTAGTGATGATTTTACAATTAGTGCTTGGGTAAGGGCATCAGAAAATGCCGATAGCCCGACTATTGTAAGGAAAATGCAGGATTACAGCGGTACCACACCCGGATATCATTTGGATATCTCCGACTCTGGGGGAAGTAATGCTGTTTATTGCGAGATCGCAGATAATACGGGGACACATTCGGATTCTGCAAACTCGAGCTCATCTAATATAGAAGACGGCAAATGGCACTATGTAACTTGTATTTTGGATAGAAACGGGTCCGAATTGGGAACACCCGGTTTGTTTTTGATAATCGACGGGCAGACTGTTGGGTTTGATACTTCGATTGCTTCCACTGGCACACTGGCTAATTCCGAAAGTTTATATATCGGTGAATACAACACAGTGGATATGGAATATAACAATGGATTTATCGATAATGTCAGATTTTTTAAATATGCGAGATCTTCTCCGCAAATAGCCTGGGATTACAATCGCGGCGCACCGACTGCATGGTGGCAACTAGATGAAAATACAGGCACTCTGGCAAATGATGCAACAGGGAATACAACCGCAGGAACCCTGACTGGTCCGACTTGGGTTACGGGTAAAATTAACTACGGTCTAAACTTTAATACCGCAGACGGCCGCGTAGTAATTCCTGATGTTTCCGGTACATATAACCCCATCGATTTTGGCATCGGACCTTTTAGCATATCTATGTGGGTTAAGCATGCAACATCCACAACTCAGGAGTACGCGTTAATGAAATGGTTGGGTGATGAGGCAGAGGGTGGTTATGCAATAAATATTCAGGGTGCAGGCGACGGTAGAGCTAGATTTGGCACGGACGATGATGGCAGTTCTTTCCCCGAAGATTCTGCTTTGTCGGTAACCCCAGTCGATGACGACAACTGGCATCATGTAGTTGGGGTTAGAGATGCCGTTGGAGGTGAACTTAGAATATATGTTGACGGCAAGCTGGAGGGAACCGACTCAATAATATCCGCCACAGGTTCGGTAACAAACAACGATAATTTGTACTTTGGTACCAGAAATTCCTTGGCAAGTGATTGGGTGGGGTCCATCGACGATGTTAGAATCTTTAATTATGTGCTTACATTACAGCAGATTAAAGCAATAATGAATGACGGCTCGGCGGTAAAATTTAATCAATAAATATGAGTAAATTTCTAAATATATTCGAATTTCCTGGGAGATCTAAGTTTAGGAGAGTCTCGCTAACTATATTTGTCTTATTACTTATTGTGTTACTTATAAATATGTTTATTTTACCGCCCAGGTTAGCCAAGGCTGATACTACTTTAAGTTTTAACGAAGGCGGTGGCACTACGGTATCAGACGGTAACGGTAATGTTTCCGGGTCTATTACAAACGCTCTTTGGAGAACGGACGAACTTTGTTTCGACGGTAAGTGTTTATACTTCGACGGTTCGGGAGACTTTGTTAACTTTACTGATGACTCCGATCTTGATTATGCAGGATCTGCTAACTTTACATTGGAGGGTTGGTTTAGAACACCCGACATAACAAGTGGTACCAGAGTCTTGATCGCAAAATATAATAGTTCAACAGGTACTGATGGGGGCTATAAAGTTTACATGGATTCCAGTGGTTATCTTGTTTTTGGAATTGATGACGACCAAACAAGTTTTCCCGAAGATTCTGTAAGTACCACAACGACAGCTTTTGATGATAATAAATGGCATCATTTTGCTGCTGTCAAAACAGGAACGACCTCAATCACAATTTATGTAGACGGAAGACAATATCAATCAGACTCAAGTATTTCTGCAACCGGCACACTTGCAAATACAGATAGTTTTTATGTTGGTATAGACGGGGACGGATCAAGTAACGGATTTTCCGGTTTTTTGGATCAAATCAAAGTTTATAATTCTGCAAGAACTGCCGCCGAAATTAAGGCAGACATATTGGGTGGGTCAACAAATAGAGGTCTTTCTGCGTCTTTGGGATCGGGTCAACAAAGCTCGCTCTCTAGCGGCTTAGTCGGGTATTGGAAGATGGATGAGGGGACAGGTACTACCACAGGTGACTCCAGCGGTAACGGAAATACAAGTTCTGTATTTACTGGGAATGCCACATGGGCAGCAGGTAAATTCGGAACAGGCATTACATTTGATAATGTTGACGATGTAGTGCGTATACCAGAAACCACATCGACTGACCTTGGAAATACCACCGATTCTTATACAGTATCAGCATGGGTCAATACTACTGATACATCCGGTTCTACCGATGATATTATAGCCAAACATGGTTCAAACTCCGGACCATCACCCTTTCGACTTTATCTTAGCGCAACTACCAGAAATGCTGGGATTGTCGTAACAGACGGAACGAATACTGTAAGTATTGCAGGATCAACAGCTCTAAACGATGGTCGATGGCATCAGGTTGTAGGTGTTCGTGATGCGGTTTCAGATAAAATAATCGTATATGTTGACGGTGTTGTTGCAAATTCAGCGGCAGATACCACAACAAGCACGCTCACAAACAATGATGACGTTTCTATAGGCAATGGTCGTGCAAGCTACCTTACTGATGATTTTAATGGCAACATTGACGAAGCCCGGTTGTATAACCGAGCACTCACTCCCTCGGAAGTGGCACAACTTTACAACTGGGCACCAGGGCCTGTAGGTTGGTGGAAATTAGAAGAAACTACCGGTGCTTCTGCGTTAGATAGCTCCGGTAACAACAACACCCTAAGTGATTCTGGAGGTGTTTTACGTATCAACGGCAAAATTGGTAAAAGTATGGAAACAGACAATAACGAAACGCAACAGTTAACAATAGCCAATGCTAGCCAAACTGGCCTGGGAGTTTCTTCTAGCTACTCCCTAGCTTATTGGATAAATATATCATCTAATGAGGCCTGTGATGATGTCATGGGCAAAAGTGGAAGCTATGGTTTTTATCTTTCCTGCGGCGGTAATCAGTCGATAACTGGCTGGTACTATAACGGTTCGACATCTGTTGAGCTTGAGAGTGGTGTAAACACTGTAACAGTGGGAAATTGGGCGCATGTTGAGTTTGTCCATGACAATAATTCAGATGTCGATTCAATATATATTAACGGGGTGCTTTCCAATCGTGCAACAAGTATGACAACAAACCCTGTTACTTCTTCTAGTAGTTTTAATATTGGGGGTACGGAAAATTTTCCGTCTCAGCTAAACGGAAAAATGGATGATGTAAAGATGTATAACTATGCAAGAAACGCCATTCAGGTTATCGAGGATATGAATGGAAGCCATCCGGCCCCAGGAAGTCCGGTTGGCTCTGCTGTGGGATATTGGAAAATGGATGAAGGCAGTGGAACTACAGCAAATGATTCTTCACCCAACGGGAACAGTTTGACACTTTCCGCTGCAAGCTGGACCAATAATGGTAAATTTGCGAAAGCTTGGAATGGTGACGGAACAAATCCCCATTTATCAAAAGCAGACGATGCCGACTTTGATTTTGAAGCGAGTGAAGATTTTACTTTAAGTGCCTGGGTAAAGTCTGACTCAACCAGTAACCCGGGGGCCTCGCAATTTATTTTTGACAAACAGGTTGCTACCAATAATCCGGGTTATCGTTTGTATTTCAACACATCAGGGCAGCTTGTTTGTGATATCGACGATGATACAACAAGCTACCCCGAAGACTCCGCAACGACAACAATAGATTACTACGATAATACTTGGCATAATGTTCTTTGTGTTCGTGATATTACTGCAGATAAGCTGTCACTGTATGTAGACGGAAAGCTTGCGGCACAAGATACCGACATCTCTGCAACCGGTAGTTTAGCAAATGCAGACTCTCTAACGATTGGTGCTCAAGATACAACAGCAGGTGGAACCGATGATCTTGCGGGTGACTTGGACGAGATTAAAATTTATAGGTCTGCATTAAGTTCGGATCAGGTAAACGCAGACTACAATAACGGCAAATCAATAGTTCTGGGAGCCTTGTCTACAACATCAGGTGGAGCATCGGATAACTCAACCGAAAGATCGTATTGTCCTCCCGGAGATACCACTGCAACTTGTTCGCCGGTTGGTGAATGGCTACTGGACGACAATAGTGGAACAACCGCAAAAGATACCGGAACAGTGGGAAACGGAGGATCGTTTTCGGGAGCACCGCTTTGGATTCAGGGAAAAATTGGACAGGCCGTTATACTAGACGGAACAGATGATTATGTAAATGTGCCATATAGTGCCAGCCAAGACCCTGCCGCAAATCTTTCTGTTGGTTTTTGGTTTAGACCAACAGTTACAATTGACTCAACCATCGCTTCTAACAAAGGCCTTTTATCTAAAGCGAACACAAATACTGATGCAAATAACGACTGGGTATTTTTTTGGAACAGTGCAGATGCCGGTAGAATGAGGTTTGGTACATATGGTGACAATATTCAAACAAACACTGCAACCTGGACCGCGGGTGTTTGGTACTATATAGAAGTTGTGGTCTCTTCAACAAATACGGCAAATGTTTATGTTAATGGAAAGTTAGATACTTACAATAATGACAGCAACATTTCTACAGATCCTGTAAACGGTAACCAAAACACCGCTTTAAACATAGGATTGGCTAGAGTTGCTTCGGGTAACCTGTATTTTAATGGAGCGATAGACCACGTTAGGCTGTATGACTATGCACGGTCGGCAAGTCAGATTGCTTGGGATTATAGCCGTGGTAACCCAGTCAGTTGGTGGCGATTTGATGAAACAACCGGTTCAAATGCAAATAACGCCATAGGCAACGGATACACAGGTACAATTACGATTGGCGGAGGGGGAACGCAGACGACGACAACTCAGGCTTGGTCTAACGGGTCATCCGGCAAATTCAATTCGTCAATCAACCTCGATGGAAACGACGATTATATTGAAATTTCCGAGTCGGATAGTGACGGGAATTTGGACTTCGAGGCGGGGGATAGCATTACTGTTAGTGCTTGGATAAATCCAAGTTCTTTACCGGCTGTAGATGCGTTTGACACGATAGTTTCCAAAAACAATAGCAGCAACGGCGACGGTTACTATTTACAGATACAAGGAGACGGTGCGGTAGAAGTTTGTATATTTAATGGGGGTGGTTTTAGTTGTGCGGCAACAACAATAAAACCGGTAGTTGCAGGTTCCTGGCAACATATTGTACACACCATGACATTTGGCACAGATAGTACATCTAAAATTTATCACAACGGAAAGGAATTGCCGCATACTTTTGGTGTCGCTACCAATGTATCCCCACCGTTATCAAATGACCCTGTTGTTATAGGGGCAAATAACGGTTCAACCGAAAATCTTACGGGTAAAATTGACGATGTAAGGATGTTTAGATATATTTCCACACTCCAACAAGTTCGAGATCTAATGAACCAAGGGGCTGTAAGATTTTCTCCTTAACTTATTTTCTTTTGGTAAAAGATTGCAAAGGGAGTGTTCCTAGTTTTTGCCTAGAAGGTGACCATTGCATAAAATAACCGGGAGGAAAGTTGGGATTAGTCTCTTCTGTTGCTATAGATTTGCCTATAAGCCAAATACCCGGGGTGGTTTTTTCACCTGTGCTAAATCCGTTTTCTGTAAGATCATCTAAATCGTTATCATCCACCAGACAAACAGTTGCAAAACTTCTGGGGCCTTTGTAATTTAGAACTCTTTTTAATAGAGTAATATTTTCGGGTCTGCCGTTTCTAAAAAAATGCCCCAAATCATCTATTACTAAGAGTTTTGGATTATCTTTCTTTAACGAAAATGGTTGTTTTGTTTCCAAATCCCTAACCAAGTTGGCCAAAATGATCTGCGCAATCTTTCCTTCGGGTGCATAAGAAACAGAATTTTTTCCAAGATGTCTTTTTATGCCCCATGCTTTATCCAGTTCGTAAGGGTTGTCACTTTTAAGGATCATATTTACATGAAGATAGCCTTCGGAAGTCCTTTCGCCTTGGAACTGTAGCATTAGCTTTAGAAAATCATCTTTGCCGGAGTCGGTATCACCAACTACAAACAACGAATTTGTTTGTTTGGCGGTTAAATCCATATCTACGGGGTAATATAGTCCCCCCGATTTTACAAAACCCATTAGCATGCTGGTTATGGGCCTATCTAGGTCGGGGTGGTTGTGGTCGGGAAGCCAATAGTCCAAATCCGTTGAGTCACGGGATACTTTTGTTCTTATATTCAGTGCTTCCAGCTCTCTGGCCATAGGAGGTTATCTTCTGCTGCTACCGGATGAAAGGGAAGATGGCTGGTTGTTGTTGCCGATCTTGTTTGCGGCCTGTGCAGCTTTTTGGGCATCTTTTACTTTCTTTCTTTCAGCTGCCGCTATCTTTTGTTCATTATAAACTTTAACAGCCCACTGTTTGAGTGCCTCCGAACCCATTTTTACACCTTTCCAAGTTGCAACTCCAATTCCTCCTCCTCCGAGAAGTCCTACCGGGATAGCTATTAGAGGAGCTGCAAGTATTCCGGTAGAAAGTAATATAAAAGTTGTCCCGGTTGCGCCAATTACCGCAGAAATGGGAACCATTTTGTCTTCTGCGTCATCAATCTCTTTGGCCATATACTCTCCCGCTTTCATTGGAGCTGCTATTAAAGCAACTGCCGGGCTTGAAAGTATAGGTACAAGTATGCTTTGGATACCTTCTCCTAGTGCTTTACCTCTTAGCCTGCGTTGCTCTATAAGGTCGGGGGCTATTTCTATATATTTTTGTGCAACTTCGGCATCTGCGTCCATCTTTTTGATAGCCAATTCGGTTCTCATAGGAATCAAAGCTTTTTGGGCTTCTATATCAGCAGCTTCGCCTGCAATTTCAAACATTGGGAAAACATTTTTTGCCATTTCTATATAGAAGTTTCTGTATGCAATAAGACCGGCACCTGTATTGATAGGGGGGTTGTCTGGATCGCCAAGATATTTACCAAGAACAGTTGTGGGTTGCCCTTCCATCCTGGACAAAAACTGATTTAAATCGTTTTGTTGTCTGGCCAAAGCTTCCAATTTGAATCTATCGTTTCTGCTGGATGCTTCCAAATAGGCAGTTTCTGCACGTTCTTGGATTACAGCTTCGAGTGCGGCGCGGGTTTCCGGGCTGGTTCTAATTAGCTGTGTAAACATACTTTTAGCCATCATTATTCCGTGATGGGTATTTTGCATTCTTCCGTGATCTTTATTTGCGGGATGGGCTGCATCATCCAAGGGGATTACCTCACCAAAAATAGTATTTCCGGAATCATTTTTTAAAGGTGGTACGGGCTCGTCAAAAGCTTCTGGCTGAGTTTCATCGTCCGCGATTACTTCTTTTATTTCTTCAAAGGTTTGTTTGTCAACACTAACTGTCTCAACTTGTATTGGTTTTTCTGAGGGGGTGTTGAGTTCGTTGGTAATGGCCGCAAGAAGCTCTTCCTGACTCATCTCGGAGCTTGCGCTCTCGATAGCTTGCATTCTGGACTTTTCTCGACCGTCTTCAGCCGGTGCACTTTCCTGCAATAAACCCATTTTTTGAAATGATACGCGAAGTCTAGCCTTGGCTATTTTGTTTGTCAACCGCCAATTTAAGAAACTAAAAAACTCCCGCATTTCTATTGCTTTTTAGCCTCAAACAATGCGGTCGGGTTACGATTGTACCAAATTTATTCTCCAGTACAATCAGATCTTTTTGGCTATCTTTGTTAAATCTTGGCCAACTGTCTTTTCTACAACTTTCTCCATATCTCTGGCTATTCCTGCACCATCGGTTAGTTTTTGCATATCTTCTCCAACTGTTTTGACAACTGTTTTTTCTACATCTTTGCCTAACTCGTTAACCAGATCCTGATTTTTTGTTGCCACTTTTTTGAGTTGGGTCTCCAGCTGACGTTCTATATAGGAGATGTCTGTTTGTTTAATCATCTCCGTAAGCTCCGGATCGTTAATCTTGATCTTCATATGCTCCATAATTACTTGGAGAATCTCCAAGGTTTTGGTTATTTCCCGTTCGGATATAAGGTTGACCTGCATATCAAGCTCCTCACGCAGGGTAGAGACATAACTTTGCCTGCTTTGGCTCATGAGTACTATTATAGAGAGGAAAATAGCCTCCAAAGACACTGTCATTGTAAGAAGGATGTAGGGGAAAGGGTCAAATACCGGTATTCCTTGAACATAGCCGTTGTTTATGCCTATCCAGACTGCAAAGAAAAGTATATTTCCCACAAAAAACCAAATGCTTCCAAAAGATGAGGTTAGCCAATCAGCTATTTTGATGGATAGGGGCCTGTTTCTTTGCTCTTTTGCCTCCAAGCTTTCTACAATCTTGTGACTTGTACTTTTATCCTCATAAGTCATAACTAATATTAGAACCTATAAAAGCCATACTGCAAGATGCAATGAGTAATTTTTCTGCTACAATCAGTAAAATGAACTTCAAGCTTAAAAAACTCCCCAGCGG
>CAZRJH010000005.1:0-80707 GCA_964600575.1 uncultured Gammaproteobacteria bacterium
AGTCTTGTGGCGCTGGACTTTTATACTAGCAGAATTTTAGGCCAAAAAAAAGCCCCTCGTACAAACGATTCTTCGACAATGCGAAAAATCTCCGAGGGGTGGTTCTGCAAATCTTTGATGGAAATGAATCTGAATAAGATTTTGTGGGTAAATTTAACTAATCCAAATCCCAGTCGTCTTCTTCGTCGTCCTCATCCCAATCATCATCGTCATCATCATCGTCGTCGTCGAGGTTCCAATTTCCACACTCAACTGTGCCGGCGCCACTGATGTCGTAGCTTGGTTCGTTGGTTGAGTGTTTAATGTAGACACTGCCGGCGCCACTGATGTCGATATCGGAGTCCACGGTAGTTCCGTTGTAGATAAAGCTACCGGAACCGCTGATGTCAACGGTGACATTGTCCGCTTTGCCGTCGTCGATGGTGACTTTGCTACTTCCGCTTACATCAACATTAACATCGCCACCGACATATTCTACGGCTGCGGTAAACGAGCCACTACCGTCCACTGTCAACGAGGCGATTTTCCCTGCGGTCAAGTCACAAGAACCTGAAACTTCCAGTTTAAGACTGCCGTAGGTGTCGCCAATTACAATGGTCGATGCTGTGCCTTCGATACGAACCTTTGTTCCTTTGGGAACCTTGATCAGGGTGTATGGAATTTCGCCGTCGTTGCTCATATTTAATTGAGAAAAACTTACATTGGCGAACGACAGGCTGGAGGAACTGAATGTTGTTGCAAACGGGTCGCCGTATTTAACCTTAACGGTGGTGTCTTTTCGACTAAAATCCATTTTGGAAAGTGCCGACTCAGTACCTTCGACAGACACTTCGATGTGATTACCCGTGTGGACTTCGATTTGAACAATGCCAAATGTTTCTTCAAGGATTAATGCGTTGGCGTTTTCAAAAACTTTCTCGATTTTGACAACTTCTTCGTCATCCTGGGGGATGGTGGTCATTGCGATAAAACCGTTACCTTTGTTTTTGATTTTTCCGGTTTTGATATCGCAAATACTGCCGCCAACAAAATAGACCTTGTCTCCATCTACATGATCCAAATCGTAGCTGGTGATAATAGTGACACCAGATACATTTATAGTATTGGTTTTAATAGCCATTTAGGCTCCTTGTCTAAGAATTGCAAAATGTAAACGAGCTGCTCAAGCCTCGATTTTATCAAATTTAGGCTCAGAAGTCAACATTATGAGATACATTTTTTAATATATCGCATCTCACAAGCTTTGCTTACAGAATGTTTTTTGCCAAAAAAATCCCCTCGGTGAAACAATCTCTCTGCGAAATGCAGAAAAATCTCCGAGGGGGTGTGGTCAACGACCTACACTTTTTTGATACCAAAGAAAAACGAGCCAGCCGATAAAGGCTATGACAGCGGAAGCCGCGATACCCCAATAGTTAGTTGGGTTGATATGGTATCCGTACCAGGCGCCGCCGAGAACTTGGGCTATCGGTATTCTTTTAGAAGCATCTTCGTTGAAAATTGCCAGTCCAAGGCTGGTCAAAAGTCCTACGACGAACGCTCCAATAATTAGTCCTGCCATCAGATCTCCTACGACTGCCCCATGTGTTTTTCTGCCCACAAAAACGCGAGCCATCCAATAAAGCTTCCCACACAACCGATTGCTACTGCCAGGAAGTCATGGGGAAATTTTATGTTAAGGATATAGGCAATTAGGGCGATTTGGGCTATCGGAAACCTCTTTGCCCATTCGGATTTGAATACCCCGATTAGCATGCTTCCAAAAGCACCAATGACTATTCCTACAACAAGATTCATAGTTTTTCCTTTGTTAATGATCTGTATTAAGTCCAAATTGTTGTTTATTTTTATATAAACAAGATTTGGATTTAATTGTGTCGGTACCGCCTACAACTCAAAAGAGTAGGCGGTACCAAGTACCATTTCAGAGATTGAGCAAGTTATTTGCTATCTACCAGGATCAGGAAGATGCGCCACAACATGTTAAGAAAGTCCAGATAGACTCCCATCGCGATGTGTGTGGCTGCGGGCCAGGTGTTCTGGGTATACACGGTGACGGCTTGATTAAAGTCGTAAATCATGTACAGAAACCAGAAGGGAACCGCGATCCATCCAACGATCATGTCCCATTTTCGAGAAACAAGGCCGATTATAGCGCCGAGTCCCCAGAAAATAAGGAAATTAAGGAAGATGAAAAGCCCGGTGCCCAAAAACTGGAAGTTGAATCCAGAGAAAACACCGATTAATCCTGCGGCAATTGTTGCGCCGAGCGTAATGCCAATGGCGGTAAAGATTGTTCTTGCCGCCTCGTCCGCGTCCATACCTGCTTTAGCGGCTACGACAAGCATTGCTCCACCGATAGGGGCTGTTGCGGCCGCGCCAAAGATGAACACAGAGATCATAATTGCCGGGACATTGCCTGACGGGCCGATCCAGAAATGGATCGCAATGATCATGATCACTGTCACAATGAAACTCACGACCATCATTCCGCAACTAACCATGTAGCGGAAGATAAAAGCGGATAATGCGCCGCCGGCCGCGATGACCATGAAGAGCTGGATCGAGCGTACGAGCAGATCAGATTGTTCAGCTGTCATTCATTTACTCCTTGAGGAATATAGAAACATAGAGAAAAATAGCTCTACAATTTCTTTTATTCCTCAAATCTCTGAATTTTTAATGTACTTTTGGAAAAAATTCTAACAGGCAGGTGATATTACCACAAATAGCCTCAAAAGTCAAGTTATAGGATGTTGAAGTCAATCTTTTTCCCACAAAAAAGCCCCGTGCTTACTATGATTCAGCACGAGGCCGGGCTTTTGGTTTTGTTTGTTGATTACGAGCGGCGGCGGCGGAAGATCCAGAGAAGGATCAATACAATGACGACCGCGGTGAAAATTGCCGCAGGGTTACCAGCCATGATGCCGGCGATGAGGTTTGCACCCCAGGCGGAAATGGCGGGCCATTTGGCAATGACGAACGGAATCAACAGGAACCAGAGACATCCGGAACATGCAATAACCACAATGGCGATAACCGCCAAAATGATTGCATATTCGACAAGACCTTGACCTTTTTCTTTGGGTTGGAAAAGCATAATTATCTCCAATTTAAGACATGTGGTATGAATTGCCCTTAAGGCACAAGCCGAGGCTAGCGCCCAAGGGGCAATTCACACCTAAAAGGTCAATTCAATGTACAAACTAACTTTGCGACTATAGCATAACTGGCCCTAAAAGTCAACATTACAGGATGTTTTTTCCCACAAAAAAGCCCCGTGCTTACTATGATTCAGCACGAGGCGAGCTTGCAATTGTATGTCTGGCTGGTTATCCGGTGCCGATTAGAGCATACAGGAATGCAGAAAACCAGAACTGGTTCGAGTTCACGATTCCAGTCGTGGCGTTTACTGACTCCGCCATGCCAATAGCGAGTTGCATTGTCGCCCATTCAAAGAATGGGTAGGCAAGAATGATGATTCCGCCGAAAATAACAAAGCAACCGAGACCAAATACCGCTTCTTTACCGAATTCCTTGGCCATCCAGATTACGCCGATAACGCCCAATATA
The DNA here is from genome assembly GCA_964600575.1 of uncultured Gammaproteobacteria bacterium. Lineage (GTDB taxonomy): Bacteria > Patescibacteriota > Microgenomatia > UBA8517 > UBA8517 > CAZRGC01. Next base: position 3,574 of record CAZRJH010000005.1, read on the forward strand.
ACCAGGACTGCCCAGATATACCAGGAGGCATGGTAGAACCAGGTTTCGACTCCCACAAGGTTATCGAAAAACTTGTCCAGCCAGGCGCTGTCTGTGAGACCGCTTTTGCGGGTTTGGAAATAGGCTATCAAAAGTGAGATGTAGCTCATTCAATTCTCCTAACAAGAATTCAAATGTACCCAAATTGCGGGTAAAGCTTTAGGCACAAGCCGCTCTTGTGCCGATGGATTTACCCGCCACTTTCAATACGACTAAATTATAAGTGCAAACTGCGAATATATTATCATAAATGAAGCTGAAAGTCAATATTACAGGATATTTTTCCAATAAAAATGCCTGACACAATTTATCTTGTGCCAGGCATTGGCGATGGTGGTAAAACTGTCGGTCCTATTCGGAGTCGCTGGAGGTGGTGCTTTTTGAGTGGATTCGCACGATTGCGACAACGATGCCCATGAACGCAATTGCCCACGGATTCGTTGTGTTCATATGAACCCAACCCGGCAAAACCTGTCCAACAGCCCAGAAGCCTGCGATACCCAAAAGTCCATAGTAAATCGGAGCCAGAAGGCAACCGACACCGCAGGTAAAGACCACGATCAAGCCCCAGACCACCGAAGCGAGCCAGATGGCAATTGTAAAGACAAAGCCAATAACGCCTGCCGCCAACAGTTGGTTGGCGAATGGGTCCTGGAACACGCTCATGTCGTTGGCGAGAGTGATCAAGCCAAACGCTTGGAACAGCATCATCACAATACCCGTGATGAAGAAATTGATAACGTGGCGCATATTTACTCCTTGGGGAATACGAATATGAATATAAATACGGATTGCCCTTAAGGCACAAGCCAAGGCTGGCGCCTAAGGGGCAACCCATATTTAATGACCGACATTTTAATGTACCAACGAGCCTAATATAACATAAAAATGAACCAATGTCAAGTATTATAGGGTATGATAATAAAAAGCCCTCGGCAATTTTCGGTCTTGCCAAAGGCGGTAAATTAAAAGGCATTGGCTATTCCCGCGATCAAAAGGTAGATGAGATAACCTGTGATTACTACAATAGCTACAAAACCTTCGACTAAAAGCGTGAACCAAGCGGCTTCGCCTGCTTCTTCTCCAAAAAAACCCAATAAGCCAAGGATGTGTAGGATAGGAAAGTTAATGTAAACAAAGTACCAGATACAGCCCAAATTAACCTCCGGTTTTTTCTGACGGTTGATTATACACTTTAGGGCATTTTTTATTTAAATTTGATATAATGTACACACTTTCAGTTAACTTATCCCGATGCGAAAATTCTTAGCGATTTTGATTGCGTTTTTTGGTCTTTTAGCCTTCGGGGCGGTTTCTGTTGTGGCCAAGACCCCAAGCCCAAGTCCCACGGCTATAGCTTCACCAACACCCACACCCGAAGCGCCAAGAGTAGATATAACCCAAAAGAGCCAGGAAAGCCTTGGTCCTTTGGAGATGTTGCTTAAAAACCAACAAGTTGGACCAACCTGGCCGTGGAATCCTGTTAAAAATGCCATACGGGGAGCAGTAAATAGCGGAGTTCCCGCCAATACAATTGTTCTTCTTCTTTTATTACCAATTGTTGCTTTTGTAATCGCTTTTTCCAGAAATGTTGTAGGTATCCGCGGATTTGGAATTTTTATGCCTGCAGCACTTTCGGTTGTGTTTGTGGCTACGGGGCCTGTTGTAGGGATTGCAATCTTTTTAGTTATCGTTGTCGTTTCCACTGCCGTAAGGTTGTTTTTAAGGAAAGTTAAACTTAGGCTTCAGTATTTGCCCCGCATGGCCTTTATTTTATGGGGGGTTGTGCTTGGAGTTTTGGGAGTTCTTTTTACCGAACCAATTCTAAAATATCCGGATCTTTCCAATGTTTCTATTTTTGCCATTCTTATAATGATTCTTTTGGCGGAGGATTTTACACGGGTACAACTTGGTAAAAGTGCCAAGACGGCCTTGGGTTTAACATTCGAAACCTTAATTTTGGCATTAATTTCCTTTATCTTCCTTACGCTTCAACCATTGCAAAATTATGTTCTTCTTAACCCCGAAGTTTCTTTGATCGGGGTTGCCGTCCTAGATCTTCTATTGGGCAAGTACACAGGGCTTAGGGCTATGGAGTTCTACAGGTTCAGAAAACTAATCAAAAGCTAATACTCAAATGAAAATCTCAAATATCTTGGGTTTGAATGCTAGAACTCAGCTTTTTGCCTACCGTTATAACAGCAAGGTTGGTAAAAAAGTCGCCGATTCCAAGTTGCAAACGGCAAGGGTCTTAAGGCACGAAGGAGTAGCACATCCCACAATGTACAAAAAGTTCCGCGATCCGCAGGAAGTGTTGGACTTTGATTGGATGAAACTTCCGGATAAGTTTGCGCTTAAACCAAGCCGCGGGCTTGGTGGAGCGGGAATAATAGTGGTTAAAAAGAAATCTGCAGATGGTAAAGGATGGTTTACTACCCAAAAAGAAAGAATAACACCAGATGACCTTAAACTTCACACTTTGGATATTCTGGAGGGGGCCTTCTCTCTAGGAAGCGAACCCGATGTTGCTTTTGTTCAGGAATATGTAGGCAGACACGAAGCTTTCCGTAAGTGGGCGTTTAGAGGAACCCCAGATGTACGGGTTATTGTCTTTAACAAAGTTCCCATTATGGCAATGCTCAGGCTTCCCACAAGGGAATCGGGAGGCCGTGCTAACTTGCACCAGGGAGCACTTGGAGTTGGTGTGGACATTGCAACGGGAGTAACAACAAAAGCTATTTGGCACGGTGAACAAATTGTGTTCAAACCGGGAACCGACAAGAAGCTTAGGGGGATAAAAGTACCCGAATGGGAGAATGTTCTTTTGACCGCGGTTAATGCGCAAATAGCTTCGGGTTTAACATATATCGGTGTAGATATTGTCTTGCATCCCACCAAAGGACCTATGGTTTTGGAACTCAATGCACAGCCCGGGCTTCAGATCCAACTGGCAAATATGGAAGGTCTTAAAAAGAGACTGGAAAGAGTAGAAGAGCTGGATGTAAGTGATGCAAAGCACGGAGTAATGATTGCCAAAGCTCTTTTTGCGGGCAGATTCGCAAGTACTAAAGCCCTAGAAGCGGGAGTAAAAACAATTAAAAACGACGAGGTTGTAAAAATACTTCTACCTAACGGAAAGAGAGTTGTTGTAAACGCCAAAGTAGATACGGGTGCTTGGAGAAGTTCTATAGATAAAGAATTTGCCAAACGCCACGGACTTTTAGATAACGACAATGTGCTTTGGACAAAAGTGTTTAAAAGTGCCTTGGGGAGCGAAAAGCGCCCCGTTATCAATCTAAGTTATTACTTGGCCGGGAATAAAATTAACACAATGGCATCAGTTGCCAATAGAGGAAACCTTAAAAAAGAATTTATAATAGGAAGACGCGACCTGCAGGGATTTTTGATTAAAGTTAACGACTACTCTATAAAATAAATATGGAACAAAAAAGGATACTTATACTCGTAACAAAGATAAGCCAAACAAAAAATAGATTTTACGATGCCATAAATGCCAAAATTTCTAAAAATACAAAAGTAGATTTGGCCGTTTTTTCGGACATAGGAGTAATTATCGATGGAGAAAAAACATCGGTTTTTGTAAACGATTTAGACATCAAAAGTTACAACTTAATATATATAAGAAGATCGGGTGAGGAATATAAAAAACTTGCCTCCACTGTTGCACTTTATTGTCACTCCAAAGGAATTAAGTGTTTGGACTCCGCCAATAGAGAAGCGGGAACTTTTTCCAATAAACTTTATTCACTTCTTAAACTTCACAACAACGGTTTCCCGGTAATCCCCACCGTAATGGTAAATAGAAAGAAAGTTATAGAGGAAGCCGACGGGCTTGTAACCAGATTTGGTTTACCTATTGTTGCTAAAGATACGCATTCTCAAAGAGGTAAAGGAGTGTTTCTTATAAAAGAGAAATCCGACTTTCAAACCATTTTGGATAAGATATCCGACAATCAAATTATGTTTCAAAAGTTTATAGAAAAGAAAAGAGAATACAGGGTATTGGTGTTAAAAAACAAAATCGGTTGTTTCGAAGAAAAGGTGGCAGATCCAGGAGAGTTCCGTAACAATGTATCTTTGGGTGCAAGTGAACTTTTTTTGGATATCAACTCAATCCCAAATAACCTTAAAGATTTGGCCGTTAATTCTGCGGGAGTTTTGGGAATCGAGATTGCGGGTGTTGATATTATCGAAGCAGTAGACGGAAACGATTACATTTTGGAAGTAAACCGCGGCCCCGGCCTTACATATGATTCCGACGAATCACCCGAAACTGCCAACATAGCCAAATTTCTAGAGGAGGAGGCGGGGTGAAAAACATCGGCATGGTTTTTTCCAAAGAGTTCGAAGGGAATACGCCGTTAAAACATATCGGTGTAAAGTTACCCGTCTATGTAAGGCTTCTGACACTTCTTAAAGATGCAGGTTACCAACCATTCGTCTTAACAAAAAAAACTTATGTAGGCGGTGGAGTTTTTGACGGTGTCTGGAAATTTGACGGAGAGAACTTTGAGATTTTAGAAGAAAAAGTAAAAATGGATTTGGTCTACGATAGAAGTGCAGGCGTCAGCTTCCCGCCAAAAGATGACGGATGCATTTGGGTCAACAGAATCGATTTTAAAACCCTTTGTTGGGATAAGTGGGCTGGTTACGGAGAAATCGGGGAATATATGCCGCAAACCGTTTTGGTGGAGTCAGAAAACGACATCGCAAAAGCCTGCGAAGAAATAAAAACAGATTGGATAGTTTTAAAACCGTTTAACGGATTAAAAGGTCTAGGTGTCTTTATAGGACCAAAAGACGAAGCTGTAAAATTTCGCTTCCCCGAGAAATATAAAAAATATATCGCTCAGGAGTTTGTCGATACTTCCAAGGGAATAGTCGGAGTTACTCCCGAAAAACACGATTTGCGGGTTGCCGTTGTTAACGGGGAGGTTGTCTGGTGCCACGTAAGAGTTCCCGCAGAAGGGACTTTTCTTGCAAACGCGGCACAGGGGGGGAATTTGACGGAGGTAAATTACAATGCAGTTCCTTCGGAAATCAAAAGGGTTGTAGAAAAAGTATCCAAGATGTTTTACGAAAAATATGACAATCCGATATTCAGTTTGGATTTTGGAATGAATTTTGACGGCAGGCCGTTAATATTCGAGATCAATGATCAGATAGGTTTTCCTAAGTGGGAAATGGAAAACAGAGATGTATTTTTAAATGGTTTGGTTGCTAATTTCTCACATAAATTAGAAGAGTGATACAATCGCTTTGCAAAAATAAAAATGGAAAAAATAATCGATAGAACACCGGAAAGAAATTTGGAAACTTTTAACAAATGGCTTAAGAACTTATCGGTGGAGGGAAAGGTGGAAGAGATAGATGCGGCCATCGTCCGTAATGTTTTAGAAATGGCCGGGGCAAATTTTGAGATAGGGGAGGTAGAACATAAATCGCTTGGTAAATATTCCAATAAAGGTAAAAGAGAGGGGTTGGACGCGGTTTGGGGAAAAGATAAAGTTGATACTTTTAAAACCTGGATAATCGGCGAATACATTCCTTACATCGAAAAATTTGCAGGGAGGGAACTCCATACACTTTATGATAGGGCCACCGACACTTACGACGATATTAAGCATTCGGGAATGATGCAGTTTTTTGGAGAGTTAACGGCTTTTGCCGCGGGTCAAATATCTTTTGAAAAATATCAGAGAATCACCGAAAACCGATATAAAAAAGGAAAGACTTGGCAGTACGGAAATCGTGAAGAAATATATGAACCAAGCAAAAATGCAGCCTTTCCGGTAGACTTTCCCGTGAAGGCTATAGATAGGTTAAATGCCTCATTTTAGGGTTATTTTATTACTTCTGAACACATACTTAGAACTGCATTGTGTGAAAATGTCGATGCTTTCACGGACCGAACAAAATACGAATAATATTTTGAATAGCAAATTTACCCCACAAAAAATCCCACCTATTCGGTGGGATAATTTGTTGTCAGCTCAAGTTTTTATTACTTAAGCTCGACAGTTGCTCCGGCGGCTTTAAGCTTTTCGCTAGCTGCCTTTGCGTCTTCCGCTTTTGCATCTTTCAAGATCTCTGCGGGAACCGCTTCGGTCATTCCTTTAGCATCCATAAGAGTCAAGTTTTGGTTGATCTCACGGAGTGCTTTAATAACGCCGATTTTGTTTGCACCAGCGCTCGTCATAACGACTGTTTGGTTTCCACCTTCTTCTGCTGCGGGTGCTGCTGCTGCTCCTGCTGCTGCGGGTGCTGCTGCTGCGGCTACGGGCATTGCCGTAACACCGAGTTTGTCTTGTAAAGCATTAACGAGTTCAGAAAGCTCGAGAACTGTGAGTCCGGAAACTTCCTCAACTAATTTTTCTACTTTTGCGGATAATTTAACTTCGTCTGCCATAATTAATTCACCTCCTTTATTGTTTTTTGCTGGCCTGATCTAATATGTAAACCAGCTTCTGCATGTTTGCATTCAATGTTCCTACTATTCCATACTGGGGTGCAATAAGGGCTCCAAGAACCTGTGCCAAAAGGGCATCGCGGCCGGGGAGTGTAGAAAGTTTTGTAAGATTTTCTTCGTTTTGGAACATGCCTTCGACAACTCCGACTTTAAATTTGGGTTTGTCGTTTTCCTTAGAAAATTTACCAAGAACTTGGATAGGAGCAACTGCGTCTGCGTCAGCAATAACCAAGGCTGTTTGACCTGAAAGAACTGTGTCGGTTAAAACTTGTTCGTCGATTTTAGCAGCTTCTGCGGCACGCTTGAGTAGGGTATTTTTGACAACTACCATCCTGCCGCCAACTTCGGAAAGTTTGGCTTTAAGATCTTGTTGGGCTTTAACAGAGAGGCCTGAATAATTTACGAGGACCAAAGATTTAGCATCTTTAAGCTCCTTTGTTAGGTCTTCTACAAATGTTACTTTTTCTGCTTTTTTCATAATAATCAGATTGTTATATAAATCCAGCGGAGTTAAAAAGAAGTCTTTTTGCCTCCAGCGTGACTTACAATGCGAAGCAGTGCCAAGCTCTGCTTATAGTTATGCGCGCTTTCTTAGGACAAAGGAAGTATAGCAGGGTATATGGGCGTAGGCAAGGGGATTAACCGTCGGTTCTAGCCCGTTTAATAGTCTTAACATAGTCAATATCTCTTTGGTCAGTCATATCCAGGCCCTGCGAGACTGCTTGATCATAATCTGCTCTGTTCAAACCAGTGTAATCCAGCCCTTTAGGTTGGGCGTCCATTTGGCCAATCTGCACAGTCGCCCTACCTACTTTTCGACGATAGTCCTCGACTGTTACTTTTCCACGGCGTGGGGCATTACTTTCGGACAATTGCTTGTCGGTCAGTTTTGTGCCTGTATGCTCTCTTAAACCATCCGTTTTTACGGTAACGGGGTGCCAATTTGCCCAAGCTTCATTTGAGTTAATTTCTCCGATTTCGTTGTCCACCTGATTTTGTTCGGTTATTCCGCCTGTGTCGAGCGGGTTGGGGTTTGCATCTTGAATTTTTTGATTATCGTCCATCATTCCTTAAAAGGTTTTGTTTCAATAATCGGCAGGGCTTTGTAGGTACCTCTCTCCATGGCCAAACTGGGCACAAGTTCAACATACACATTTTCGAACTTGGATGAAGGAAGCGCTACCTGATCACGATTAAAAACGCTTTCCGCTTGTGGAGTTTCTTCTGGCGAAATTGTTTTGTAATACATCGGTCCGTGTGGACCCTCGACTTTTAAAAGCGATGTTCCATTCATTCCATCTACTAGTGCAGGATAAAATGAAGGACTCATTGTTCTTGGATCTTTGCCTTGGACTGTGTGAACCAGATCGACTACTCTTATTGCGTGTTTGGAGGGGTCTCCAACCATGTTCATTCTGGTAACTTGGAAGATTCTTCTCTCGCCTTTAAAGTGCTCGTTGTCTTCGGGTTGGGGTATGGACTCTGACTGGGGTTCCTCAACAACCTGTTTGGATTGACTTTCTTTTAGCGCTTCTGCAGCTTTTCTTTCATCTTCTATTTGTTCACCTCTAGTTTTTTCGTTAGGAATAAATGGTTTGTGATTGGCAATTGTTTCGTTCCAAAACTCTTCCTCCATTTTTGTTCCGGTTTGTTCAACTATCTGATCATGAAATGATGCACCTTCTTCGGCCATAATAAATCCATAGTAGGGAATTTCGTGAAAATTGTCAAAAGGGGGTTAGTTTATAGCCAATTTAACACTGGGGGACATTGTAGACTTAAGGTAGCCGCGAACGATGCTTCTCGCGCCTCCTAGAGCCTTTAGAATGGCTTCTACATTCTCTTTTATCTCTGTATCGGCTTGGCTATTTTTGCCGACTACAGTATGAACCAGGGGGGCTTCCTTTTCTGTCTTTATGGTTACCGCAGATGCCGAAAATCCTTTGGCTTTTTTAGGGTCGGCAACTAATGTTCCGTTTTTGGGGTTAGGCATTAAGCCTTTGGGTCCTAAAACTCTTGCAAAAGGAACAAGTTTAGGCATCATGTCAGGTGTGGCGACAAGTACATCAAAGTCGATTTTGCCTGCTTTAATTCTTTCGATTGTTTCGTCTGTCGCGATTTCTACTCTTTTTTCTTTTCCTGCGGTGTGGGGTAGGTTAACCTGTACACTTACGCCGACTTTTTTAACAACCAAGTGTAATTCCATTGTGCCGTCGAATTTGGAATAGGAGGTCTCTTTTACCAAAGAAATTGCTTTATCTAAGGGGTAGAGTTTGCCTGCTTCTATTTTGGCTTTAACTCCATGGTATTTTTGTGATCTAACCTTTTCTTTACCGGGTTTTTTGGATTCTTGAACTTCGGCAGACTCGGTAACAGGTGTTTCGGTTGTTTCTGTATCCACCATTTTCACGCGTGCGCCGCCTTTGAGTCCGCTAATGTGGACTTTGTTTTCGTCTGCTTTTGTTGCCTGTTTGTGTTTGTCGTCGTTTTTTGACATATTAGTCGGTTTTGACACCCATGCTTCTGGCTGTTCCTTCTACTATTTTCATTGCTGCTTCTACATTTTTTGTGTTCAAGTCGTCCATCTTATCTTCTGCAATAGCTTTAACTTGGTCTTTTGTAAGTTTTCCGGCTGTTTCTCTGGGGGTTTTACCTGAACCCTTTTCTATGCCTAAAGTCTTTTTGATCATGTCTGCGACAGGGGCTTTTTTGATTACAAAATCAAAACTTCTGTCTTCGTAGATTGTAATAACGGCGGGAACAACTTGTCCGCGCATATCTTTGGTTTTGTCGTTATATGCCTTAACAAACTCCATGATGGCTACACCATGCTGACCAAGAGCTGTTCCAACCGGAGGGGCGGGAGTTGCCTCTGCAGCCTTAAGGTTGATTTTTACGACTACTTTGATTTTTTTTGCCATATTTATAAAAAGTTGGTACGCAAAAAGGGAAACTAACTGAAGTTTCGACCTTTCGACCAGCTCAAGGCTAGCTTTGCGTCTGCCACAAATTAATGTGGTATGCAAACTATATCACGCATGAGCAGAAATATCAAATGCTTAAGTTTAAAAAAACCGAGGGTTGAAGCCGAAATTACCAAGGGGTAACCGTTAATACAAAGCTCTTTGAAGTTACTCCACCAGCCTGATCTCTGGCGGTTACCTTTATTTTAAATATTCCAAATCTGCGGGGGGCAATTCCCGAATATGTACAGTTATAAGTTTTTCTTTGTGCCGAAACATTTGTTGTGCAAGTCACATTGTTCAACCACGAAGGTAGTCCTGTTGTGTTGATTGCCACTGTATCGTTTATGTTTACGTCGTATACAGATATATTCATGGAATATCTTCTGCCTCCGTGAGCAATTGGAAGGCTTCTTGTGGTTATAACGGGTGCAACATTAGCCACTGGTGATGGTGTCGGGCTAGGAGTTGCCGATGCACTAGGAGTAGGCGTAGATGTAGCTATAGGCGTAGGTGTCGGGGACATACTCGGTGTTGGTGTAGGTGTTCCGTAGTTACCCAAGACATTTGCTACTGCATAGTAGTTGTCAAAAAAACCTGTGGTAGCAGGATATGCGCCGGAGTTTTCTACAACAAGCCTGGGGAATGTTCCGTCACCGTTAAGGGGTGAATATAGCATATCAAGAATGTTTACAAATGTGCTTGAGGTTCCGTCGTAGAGGTATACAAGAAATTCGTTGCCCGTTCTTTGTAGCTTAACCCTCTGAGGAGAATTGAGCTGTATAGGTCTGGATACAATTTTTGTGGAATTGGCGGGTGTGTTGTCAGGGCTGGTCCAGACTTCTATAAATTCGGATGAACCGACTTTTGAACGTCTAACGGATATTGACCCAGCCGGGGAAAACTTAAGCTCTTGCCATCCGCTTTCTGTACTTATGCCAAGAAGATCAACTTCAACCGAGAAATCACCCGTTATCTGGGGGATTTGGTAATTAATAAGTGCCTGAACAACAATATCGTTTCCGCCGACTCCGTCTGCGCCCACAGGAACATCTGATCTCAATCTTTGGTTATCAATACTTGCCATAGATCCCATGGTTCCGGACCAATTCCACTTGGAAGGATCCAATTGGTTAAACGGTTCATAAATGGTGACTTGTGTAATAGGCCTTGGTGTAGGCGTGGGTGTAGATGTCCAAACGGGCGTAGGTGTAGGGCTTGGTGTAAAAGGCGGCGTTACAGGAATGGTGGGTGTAGGTGTAACAGGGGAAGTGACAGGCGAGGTTATAGGGAATGCTCCATAAGCACGTGAGGCCGTAAGAGTGAATAATGGTAATATTATTGTGGAAAACAAAACGGCATAGACGCCCGCTTTTGAATTTAATCTCATAATGCGGAATTATAGGAGTTTTATTCTATTAAGTCAAATATTGTTTGCGTGCGTGATTTTAGTGTTCGGGAACTGGGCGGTTGTTACTTATGAGATACCAAAGGTTATTGTTTTTCAATGGGTCGTTCGTATTCTTGCCTTGATTTTGGCCTACTCATTTTTTAGAAAACCGCGTAAATGGAGAGTTGACCCTTTGCTTGCAAAAATGATTCTGACTTTTGTCGCGGTTGTGTTTGTAAGTGCTTTTTTTGGAGTCAATATTGCCAAAAGTTTTATTGGTAATTTTTACAGAGGCGACGGAATAGTAACTTTCTTGAGCTTGGTCGGCTTTTCTTTTATAGTTAGTTACTTTTGGAAAGAAGAATTTAATATCTACTTTGCCGAGGTCCTGTTTTGGGTCTCAACGCTTTTGGCGGGATTTTCATTGTTTTCTCCTTTTGTACCGCAACTTTCAAATATAAGTGCGGCAGGTTTCGGTAATTCCGTATTTTTAGCCGGATTTTTAGTCACAGCTTTACCTTTCTCTTTTTATTATGTGCGGGAAAATATCAAAAGGAGATTTATCTTTGGATTTATTGTTCAGGTAATTTCCTTGTTCTTTTTAAATGCAACCGCCTCTGTAATAGTACTTTTTGTATTCGTATTTTTGATACTAATGCGCTATGCAAAATCAAAAAGAAAAAATCTTTTTGGCGCACTACTATTGCTATCGGGTTTGGCCATCGGACTTTTGTGGCTAAGAGATTACAGTATTCAGAGTTCAACTTCGTTAATAGCCGAAGGCAGGGCCAGAATATTTATAAACGGTTTACAGGGTTTTGCCCAAAGCTCGCTTTTGGGATACGGGTGGGCCAACTTTGACGCAGCCTTTCAAAAAGGAACATGGCCTATGCGTTTAAATAACGATGTTTATGTAGACAAAGCGCATTCGGAGTTTCTGGAGGTCCTGGTTGCTACCGGTGCGATAGGTTTTTTGGCGTACCTTGCCTTTATTTACAACCTATATCGCAAACTTAAAACGGGTCTCAAGACCGATTGGGGCCATACTTTGTTTGCAGTATTTGTTATATATCTTCTACACTCTCAAACAAATGTAACCTCGATTACGGAGCAAATACTCTTCTGGTTTGTGGTCGGGGTTTCGCTACGAGAAATTTAGGCTTTTTTCTACGCTTAGAGTCAGAAGTGGTTACACTTTTGCTATCTGAAGAAAATCTAACTCAACCGGAGTTTCGCGGCCGAAGATGGAAACCAAAACTTTAACCTTACCTTTTTCTTCGTCCATTTCGTGGATTGTTCCCAAAAAGTCAGAGAAAGGACCGTCTGTGATCTTGATTGCTTCTCCAACGGAGAATTTTGTTTTGAATCTGGGAGCTGGGGAGCTGACGAATTTTTGAATGTTGGCAACTTCGGTTTCGGACAATGGTGTGGGCTTGTTTCCTGCACCGACGAAGCCTGTGATTCCTGCTGTTGTGCGTACGGCAAGCCATGTGGGATCGTCCAAAATCATTTTAACCAAAAGATAACCCGGGAAGATTTTTTCTTTAACTGTGGCTTTTTTGCCTCCGCGGATAATCACTCTGTCCTGGGTGGGAACCAACATCTCGAATACCTTGCCTTGAAGATTCATAGTTTCTATTCTTTGTCTAAGGGTCTCCATAACTCTAATTTCGTGCCCGGATGAGGTGTGGACTACATACCACTTAGCATTTGGATCGGTTGTTTCGGATACGACAATATGACCGGGGATTTTCTTTTTCCCGGTTCCTCTTTCGTTAACTTCGATTATGTCAGTTTTTTCGACTGGCGTGTCTGTTTTTTGTGAGTCGTCCATTATCTTGCAACTACTAAGGATAAGAGTCTGGTGAAGCCGTAGTCAAGACCTCCAACATAAAGTCCGAGTACCGCCGATACCAGTAATACTATCAAAGTAAGTTTGATTACGTCATTCCTACTTGGCCAAGTAACTTTTGTAAGTTCAGTTCTAACTTCGTTAATAAAAGAAGTTACTTGTTTCATCTCGAAGAGAATTGTATCAAATAAACTATGAGCGTACAAGAGCGGGAGTTTTAAGATGTTAGAATTTGTTGATGAAAAATAGATTACCAGATTTTGAATATGAAACCAGGTTGTGGCAAAAGGGTTTAAAAATAATAGGTGGGGTAGACGAAGTCGGGAGAGGGGCGTTTGCGGGCCCTGTTGTTTGCGGGTGTGTGGTTTACGATTGCGAACGGGTTTTAAGAGACTGTGGGTTTCAAAGCGGGGTGTTAATAAACGACTCCAAAATGCTGAACCATAGGCAGCGATCTGCCGCTTCTAAATGGATAAAAGAAAATTCATTAAGTTGGGGCATCGGTATATCAAGTGTGTCCGAGATAAATAACTACGGCATAGTAGGTGCTACAAATAGAGCATTTAGGCGGGCTATTATCCAAACATCAAAAAACATTGGCATCGTCTTTGATCACCTTTTGACCGACGCTTTTTTGATTCCCAACACAAAATATATTCCAAAGTCCAAACAAACGCCGATTATAAAAGGGGATAGTCTATCTGTAACCATTGCTTCCGCCTCCATCGTAGCCAAAGTTGAACGAGACCTGATTATGACCGAACTAGGGAATGCACCTGAATTTTCAGTATATTTTTGGCACAAAAACAAAGGTTACGGAACAAAGTCCCATAGGCAAGCTATTAAAACACACGGAAAGTCCCTTCTACACAGAAAAAAGTTTGTGGATACCTGGGAGCTAAAGTCACAAAAAAGCAGAGCTTAATAATTTCGCTTTTTCTCCAGTTCTATCTGGTGTGCGATTCTGTATTTTTGCTCTTTTCTTTTTTCGGACGGTTTTTTGTAGTGTTCGCGGTCTCTAAATTCCTGCAAAACACCTTCCATAATAGTCTTTTTTCGGAATCTGGCGATGAGTTTGTCGTCGCTTTCTCCTTTTTTCTTTTTAATTATGAACATAAATTTCACAAATATCTGTTCCCTTAATTCGAGGGAACATATTCGTATATTTTCGCCTCCTTCCTCTGAAGAACCAATTAAAGCCCTTCTAAATACTAACTGCTAATTGTACCACCCAAAAATATTTAGTCCAAGACCAGATTTTAACCAAAAGGCACTTGGGGAGGGGCTCCGTCGGGCGGAGTCATGGGCGGAGGTGGCATGGGTGGCGCACCCGGGGGCGGTAAATTTTTGCCTTTGTGGGCCCTAAGATATTTGGCTATTGCAGCTATAATCGCAGCCAAAAGTGCCAAAAGAATTCCCCAAGCGGCAATCTTTTTAAGATCTATCTTTTTACCGGCAACCTGACTCTCCTCAGGTGCAGCTGTGGGCAAATTCAAAGGAGCGGGTGTGTATTTTTTGAGCACAATAAGTTGCGGTGTCGGTTTTACAACAGCAGAAGGCCTTGGGGTAGAAGACCTTGCCAGGACCCTAGGAGTGGGAGTTGGATTTGTACAACCGCAGGTGTTGTCACTCGGACAATCGGGGTTTCGGCAATATCCGCCGTCACAGTAAAGTCCCGCATTGCAGTTGTAATGGCTTCCGCATGTTCCGTTGCAGGCATTTGTCGGCCCTCCTGAATTGTTGTTATTGTTATTTCCACCATTGTTACCACCGTTATTGTTGTTTTCACCGCTATAGTTAATTCCCAAGGTGTTCAAAGAGGAACAGGAAAGGATATTGTTACCCGTCGAATTTAATATTTCCGTGTCGTTTCCCGAACCGTCACAATTAAAAGTTATTTGCCCGGAACCCGAAGTTTTTTGTGGGGTAAATACCAATGTTGCAAAAGTTCCCGTTCCGCTTTTGGTTTGATAAGCGGCGGAGAAGAAGCCGTGTAGTTCTACATTTGACCCGCTAGGTGCGTATGAAAAGTCCGAAAAGAAGTTTCCGTTTGTGGCCGATTTTAAAGTCATATCCGCAACAGGGAACTTTACAATTGCGTCTGCACCAAAGGCCTGGGTGCCGTCGGTATCAATCATTACGTTCACAACAAAATCGGAGTTGTAGGAACTTGTTGCGGCACTCGGTTCAAAATAAAGTCTGGCGGCGGCTTCTGCTTTGGCGGGGAGGACTGCAGCAAACACCAATAAAATAGCCGACAATAAAAATGATTTGGACAGTTTAATTTTCATCGTACTTCGTCTGCAAAGTTTGCCTCATTAAAAAGGCATCTTTAACATTAACATAACCGTCGTAGTTAAGATCCGCAGTCATTAAGTCCAAGTCTGTAAGAGCCGCATACGACTTACTCATTAATTGTGTTACTTTTGCAAAGTCCGCAGCATCCGCTCTGCCGTCTTGTATGTATAAATCACCCGGTTCAAGAGCAACTCCGGTAAAGTCCAATACAAATGCGGCCGGGTTTTGGGCGGGGGCGGGGACATTAATATTACCGTTACCTGTGCATTCACCTGTTTGCCCGGTTGCCTGACAGAACTTTCTGGCTAAGTGTTTTTCACCTTTTACATAAACTGCATATCCTTGTCCGCCGGCACTTGGGGGGAGGTAGTCGGGGGAAACAATGGCTTCGTAGACACCGCCGCCAATATGGTGGAATTCGATAGGCCCTGTTGTAAGGTCCGCAACGGGGACGCTTACAAATCTTATGTTTGCTTTTGCTCCTTCTGCATCTCCGCCACTAACTCCTGCAAACTTAATTCTTATATCAAATTGTTGAGACAGCTGCGCTTGGGTTAACTCGTATACAAAATTTGTACCGCTTGTGTTTTGAGGTACGTTTGGTGTGGTTGCTGTTATGTTAATAGAATGGTTGCCAAGGGCATAGCTGCTTGTTGGGGAAGTTACATCTATATAACTTGTGTAAGTTGCACCGGGAGCAACATTAAAGCTTGTTTGTCCAAAATTGATGTTCCATCCGTTTGCTGTTGAATTACCGTTGGGCCATTGAACATTTCCTACTTGTAGATTTACAGTTGGTGTTCCGCAGTTAACATCATCGTTATTTTTAACAGAGAGGAAATATCTCACTGTTGTTCCTGGGTTTCCTTTTTGATTTGCAGGGGTAACGGTTAGAGCCAAAGGTCTTGAAGTGCAAGCCGTAGGGGGAGGTGTTCCGCAGACAGATGATCCGTTGGTTTTTACACAAATTCCTGATTGATCAGGGTGCGGTTGTCCGGACATTTGGCAAACCAAACCTGTCTGGCACTGTATTCCCGCAATTCCGCCACACATTCCGCATTCGGCACCAGTGGGTGGCGCAGAAGGAGTCGGGCTGGGAGATGCCGTAGGGGGAGGTGTTCCACCGCAAGGGCCTATGTAACCCATATATCCAAAGTTGGCAACATCTCCAAAAATAACGGGTGATGTAGAAAACGGACAATAAACATTGTTAGCGGGATTAAGTTGAGGGTCTTGGGAAATATTATGATTTAAACCCGTCTGATTGGAATATCCGTAGTAATTAAAGTCGTTACCAAAGACATCGTTGTATGTAAAAGTGGAGAAGGTGAGTCCGTTTTGTCCTTTTATTCCCGGTCCGTTATTGTCGGAAACTATATTGTATGAAAATTCATTGTTATTTGATTGGGTATAGCCCAACTCTATTCCTGATTGATTATCTGTAAAAGTGTTTCTGGAGATTTGTAAGTCGTGGCTATCGTTTATTCTTAAACCGTATTCTCGGTTTCTATAAACTAAGTTGGCAACAACCTGTACGGGGCCCGAGTTTTGAATAGCGATTGCATTGGCCGTGTCGTGAATTCTGTTGTTCATAACATTTATATCCGTTGATGTGGAAATCTCCAATCCTCCTGCAGAGCTTTGAATTTCGGTGTTATAAACACTTATATCGTGGGAACCCTGGATATCTACGGTGTGAGAGGTTTGTGAGTTGACACTCATATAACCCAGAGAAAAGTTGCTGCTGTTGAGAATGCTTATCATTCCATTGCTGGACCCGCCTTGAACCGTTAACCATTGAATAGATCCCGATGAGTTTTCAACTAAAAATCCCCATCCTCCCGGGGTAAAGTTAAGTACGGCAGCACCGTTGCCTGCAGAAGGGCTCCCTGTGATTGTTAAATTTGTTTTACCCGAAACATTAACTGTGGAAGGAACCGTGTATGAACCGGGGTTGATTTGGATAGTGTAACCCGAACCTGTTACCTGATTAACGGCATTTTGGATATCGTGGCAAGTTCCGTTTACATCCGTAACGGGGGTAACTGTAATTACTTTGTTTTGAGCAATACAAACTCCCGGTTCATTGCTTGATGCCCGCTTAAGCGGATTAAAGTTTAGGTTGATTATTGCCCATATAAATAAAGGTAAAGCCACAACCAAAGCGATGATGATACTTAAACTAAAGAGTTTTTTAGAAGATTTAGGCAACAACTTATAACGGGATAAAAGGTCCATCTCAAAATCATATTAGTTCTACTAAAAATTGTTTGCAAGTGGGGATATATACTTTGTATATGTTTAATTTCTTCTTAATTTTTTGGCTGGCTTTACTCCCTCTTGTTAACTTTGATGGACACTTTGAAGAACCCAAAATTTTGATTTTCTTAATAGGAAACTTTTTACTTTTTATAAATTGGATAATTAAAGGCGGAACTCAAAAGTTATTTCTAAAAAAGTCCGACTATTTATATTTGATTTGGATTTTAGTTTTGGGAATTTCGAGCTTTGTTTCCGGGGATTTCGCCGCCGGTATAACCGGCGGGGGCTATAGGCACCAGGGAATACTTTTTTTCTTTTCGCTTTGGATAATTGGGAAGACTGTTGAATCACTACCTTCTAACAAAAAGGATTTGTTGGGCAGGTTTATCTCGTATGTTGTTCTTTGCGAAGTCTTAATTGTTTTTGCTCAAATTGTTTCGGGGAAGGTCTATTTTGGCAGGCCTCTGGGAACAATGGGAGATCCAAATGCGGTTGCCGGCGTTCTTTCGATTGGAATTTATTTCGTAGGTGAGTATTTACCTTCTATTTTTTCGCTTGGGGTCTTTGCGGCAATAATTTTAACCTGGTCCAAATCCGGTATTTTGTCGGTGGTCACCTATTCGGCGGGATTGTTGCAAAAAAAATTTGGCAAAGCCCTTATTCTTGTTGCAATTTCCTCGGCTGCTATTTGGGCTATGTTCTCATATGCAACCTCGGATAACACTTCATTCTTTGAAGATCGTAGGGTTATCTGGGATATTGCAATACAAGCAATTTCCCAAAAACCTCTTCTTGGTTGGGGCGTGGGGCAAACAGAGCAAATCTACATCAGTAGCTTTTATAAAAAGGGTATACCTTTAGAATCTTTGGATATAGATAGTGCCCACAACTTGTTATTGGATATTGTGCTGGCGTCCGGCATCATTGGGGCAGCTATTTTTGCATACTATATATACAGTCTCTTTTATGAACTTAGTTTTGCTAAAAAAGTAGGTATTTGTTGTTTTTTGGTTTATTCGATGTTTCAACCATTAATGGTCTCACATTGGTTATTGGCAACAATTTTAATTTTCATTTGAAAAATAACGGGTAAGTTGTGTTAATATATTTCCGATGGCCAAGAAAGCTTTAATTACAGGAATTACAGGGCAAGACGGCAGTTACCTGGCCGAACTTCTTTTGGAGAAAGACTACGAAGTTTCGGGCATTGTCCGCAAAACCTCGCACGAAGAATATGCCAACATCGGTCATATTCAGGACGATCTAAAGCTCTTCCAGGGTGATTTGCTCGACCCGGTGTCTCTTAGAGAAATAATTCAAAAAGTAGAACCCGACGAGGTTTACAACTTGGCATCACAATCCCATCCTTCGGAGAGTTTTAAGCAGCCCATTCATACTGCAGAGATTACAGGAATCGGCGCCCACAGGGTTTTGGATGCAACCTTAGATGTTAATCCCAGAACAAAGTTTTACCAAGCAAGTAGTAGCGAGATGTTTGGTTGGGTAAGGGAAATTCCCCAGACAGAAGACACGCCTTTTAATCCCGCAAACCCTTACGCGGCCGCAAAACTTTACGCATACGCAATGACTCGTATTTACCGTGAGAGCTACAATATGTATGCAACAAACGGAATTTTGTTTAATCATGAATCTCCCAGAAGACATTTAGGTTTTGTTACTCAAAAAGTTACCTACGCGGCCGCCTGCGCCAAGTTAGAAGTTAAAAACTCAGTTCATCTTAACGAAGAAGGCGAACCGATTGTAAAAGACAGAAAAGTTTCGTTGGGGAATCTTGAGGCAAAAAGAGATTGGGGTTTTGCAAAAGATTATGTAGAAGCAATGTATTTAATGATGCAGGCAGATAAACCCGACGATTTTGTTGTGGCAACAGGGGAGACTCATTCGATCAAAGAACTTTGCGAAGAAGCATTCACTTATGTAAATCTGGACTGGAACGACTATGTAATTATAGACAAACGCTTCGTAAGGCCCACAGAAACGGGTCCGTTGGTGGGTAGTCCTAAAAAAGCTAAGGATATACTAGGCTGGGAGCCAAAAACTTCATTCAAGGATTTGGTGCATCAAATGGTAGATGCACATGTGGCGAGGCTAAAATAAGCTGATTTCTCCTAAAAATGTTTCCGGAAGGCAAAACTTGTTGTTTTTGCTTGCCTTCCGGAAATTAGGGATTACTTTTTACCTGTTTTTGGTGTGGTACGCTGCCCCTGTTTGATCTTCTTTTTCTTGGACATTTTTACTCCACAAAATCAGCGTACTGATCTTCCGATTCCGAAGGAACAGCCTCTTCATCGGGTACCTGTAACCAGGAAAGTTGTCCGGTCGGAATTGCCTCGTGTTGCTTGCGCTCAGCCGGGTGAACCACGTCGTGCAGGCGGGTATGGTTCATCCAGGTATGAGGGTGACATCTGCGACAGGTGGGATTATCACCGGAATGTTTGGGTTCGCAGATACAATTCGGGTGGCACTTCGGACATTTCTTATTTTTGCCCGAACCGACAGGGCGACATACACATTTGACTGAATCGGCCATATAACTCTCCTGAAAAAAAGTAATAGTTGTTCTCTGTAAGGTGCAAGAGAAATCAAGCCTATTATACGCATAATTTGGTAACGGTCAACTTGACCTTCCTGGAGTTATCGTGCAATTATGAATTATGGTAGGGAAGCGTTTTTTTGAGACAGTAAAAGACCCGCTTTGGTTAAAGGTTTTTTCTTTTTCGTTAGTACTATTCTTCCTTTTTCTAGGGGATGCCATCCTTTCTTTTTGGGTTCCCAATCTTTTGGAAGATGCTATGGGCAGCTCCTTTGTAATGGGACTGGTCATGAGCTTTTCTTCGGTGGTGGGGCTTGTAATGGATTTAATTTTTCCTCAGTTGATTCAAAACGTGACGGTAAAAAGACTTGTGGTTTTTTCTGCAGGTACCAGCATACTTTTTTCCGTATCGCTTTTAACAGCGCTTGAAATGCCGGTTATCTGGATATTTCTTTTGGCAATGGCAATTTGGGGGATTTATTATGAGTTCTTTGGATTTGCCGAACAGCAGTTTATTGCAGATACGCTACCTCTAAAAATGCGTTCGAGCGGTTGGGCTTTTTATGGGGTATTCAAGAATCTGGCTTATTTTTTGGGCCCTTTAATAGCTGCCTGGTTGGTAATCAAGGGCGAGTGGGCTCCTGCGGCGAGTGCAATATTCTTTGTAACGATAGGGACGGCTTTCCTTTTTATTTTCAAAAAGAGCCACGATCGAAAGTTTAATGTTGAATTTAAGAAGGTAAATGTATTTGCGGAGATGGGTCACTGGAAGGTCCTGTTTGAACATGTTTGGCCGATGATTCTTCTTAGCCTTGTTTTAGGCCTAATTGACGCTACTTTTTGGACAACAGGAACCGTTTTAACGGAAAAGCTGGCAAGAGAAAATTTTGCGGGGAGTTTTTTCCTTTCTTTGTATCAGTTGCCCCCGATGTTTATGGGTCTGGTTATGAGTAGGATGGCAATTTCCGAAGGCAAAAAGAAGCTTGCAATCAAATTCCTTTTGGTTTCGGGAGTTCTTTTGGTATTAATGGGTTTTACATCGAATGTTTATTTGATACTTGGTGCAGTCTTTGCTTCCAGTGTGGCCTTGGCGGTTTCTTATCCTTTGGTTAACGCCGTTTATTCGGACATTGTGGCAAGAATGGGTAGGGAACGCAGACATTTAATAGGGTTAAACAACTCCTCAATAAGCGTTGCTTATATAATCGGCCCTGTTTTGGCGGGATTTATAACAACTCTGGTGGGGGATGAAAAAACATTTTCGGTAATAGGGGCCCTGGCTGTAGTAGTTGGGGCGATACTTTTGGTTGTTACACCTAAAAAGATCAAACTTCCGGAGAATGTGATTGAGACTTGGGATAGGTAATTAAGCCGGGCACACTCCTTTGTAAATTCAAAAAAAAGGAGCGTACCCGTCTTTCTGATTCCAACCGGAATCAATTATTGCGATAATTTCCGCCGGGGAAACCGCCGCCGCCAAGCATCTGGCTGATGACTAAGATTGCCGCAAGACTCGCGAGTGCGTGTCTGCCGCTACCTTGAATCAAAGCAATTTCTGACTTGGCCTCAAGGTAATCCTCGATATAAATATCTTTGGACTCCAAAAGCGCGGTGTTGATATCGCCATTGGCTTCTACCTCGGTAACCAGTTGTGTCCACAAGTTGATAACTTGAGGAATCTCACTCTTGGTTGCCTCGACCAACGCTTCGATGCCATAGAATTTGGCGATGATGTCTTCTGCCTGAATTCCTTGATCGTAGCCTCGCAAACGAGTGGTCATTGCCATGTCTTTCTGCATACCGTTTTTGAAGGCAAGCGGTCGCTGGCAGGCTGGTCGGCAATTGCACGGCCGCCAAAGGTATCTCTCGCCGTTATAGGTGAACATTTCGCCTTGCGGGGGGAGCGCGAAGAGGTCACCGTCCCAATCTAAAAGAGCCATATCTACCTCCAGACATAATACGAATAGACAATACTGAGCGTGCAGTATAGCAAATTATATTAAATAAGTCAAATTATAGGATATATCTTAAATTGTGAAGAAAAATAGAGGCGTGCTCTTTCGAGATCTAAATGAAAGAGCACACCTGCTTGGGTCTAGTTCAAAAGCGGGTCGCCGCCAAAAAGACCGTCTCCGCCTAAGCCGGAAAGCGGGATGATTATCATCGACCGCCGCATCTCGGCAAGCATCTCTTCCAGGTCGACCTTGGCTTCTTTGTATTCCGCGACGGTAATGTCTCTGGAAGTCAGTTGCGCTTCGTTGAGTGTCCCGTTGGGTTCAACTTCTGCAACCAGGTCTTCCCAGGTGTTCAAAGGGTTTTCGCCGGATTCGATGCGATTGACGAATTCGTCCATACCGATGAACTTGACGATGACATTTTCGAACGGCGCACCTTGGTTAAGGCCGCGGATACGGGTTGTCATTGGCTGATCGTAGTCGCCCGCGAGGGTGAATACCGCGGGACGCCCGCATTCGCAGGGGCAGTCGATCCAGCGATAAGTATTGCCGCCATATTCGAACGGCAAGTCCTTTGTGGGAAGAGCCGATGAATCGCCATTCCATTTTTGAGTCATGTTTACCTCCGTAAACGGTTAAGATTGGGAATAAAGTGCGAAAGTCAATTTTATATTAACAGGCACAAAATGTCAAATTATAGGGTTAAATTGAATAAATTGGGTAATAAATAATGGATGTGTAATTAGAGGAAAAAGAGGAAAAATGTAGCTTAGCAGGCAACTGTGTTCAAAAGTTGCCTGCTAAGGCTGTGCTGTGGATCAGCAAGGAATGCTGTTTAGGCTTCGGGTTGTTCGGGTTTCTGAGTCTTGGGTTTGCGGGTGCGCTTCACGGAAGGATCGCGAGTAGGTACACTCGTAATGCCTGCCTTTTTGGCGGCTTCCTTGACCAGATTCAGGTTGACCTTGGCATCCCGTGCCCCAGCGAAAGCGTCGAGCGCACCCTTGAGGGCGGCCGCGAATTCGGCGTTGGCATCCTTGTTCTTGCGGTCGGCGTGGTAGAGGGCAAGGCGTGAAATCTCAGCGTAAGTGGGAAGACCCGCTTCGCGAAGAGCCGCGTCCAATACGACAACGTTGACCTTCTTGGCACCGGATTTCTCACGGAGAGTACCGATCCAGGCAGTGAAAGAAACAAAAGGATTCATGTTGGCTCCTTGTCGAACTTTCTTGATTGAATAATTAAGTGCAAACTAACTACTGTCTTGCTTATTCAGCAATAGGGACATACTAACATATCCTGTAGTATTTGTCAAGTGTGACAACACTTTTTTGCACAGAATGGCGAAAATATAAAACAAATCTTAAGTTATGTCAAAAAATAGCCTCAAAATCGAAGATTTTTGTTGTGATACAATCTTTTTTGCTTGCACTTTGTTAGCTAAGGAGTAGCCAATGGCCAAGAAAAAGAAGAAGGACCCAGGTCTTCCTAAGGGCCCCAAATGCGTCATATTTTTCAGAGGGGAGCTTATCAAAGGAATACGGGCTAAAGACGGATCTGTCTATTGCGAGGACGGCCACCGCTATCTTGCGGATGAAACGGGCCGGTACCACTATGCAGATGGAACCAAATCGCCGGACCTTATTTATACCATGGCTGATTTTGGCAGAATTGAATATCGCCCAGACGGCGTATACAGATGTCAGGAATCTGACGGTGTTCTGCGCATGGTTCGAATTCAAGCACTGCCTCGTTCGGTTGTTTCTTTGAGTCTGGACAATATTCATCGTTACGGGCGCTATCCTGCAAGTAGGACAAAAGTATCAAAATAGTAAGCAAGTATCCCGGAGGGAAACAAATAGCCCAGTTTTCCTCCGGATTTTTTTGGAATGGAGGTTATTGTTCCAACCCCAGTATCCGGGCAATGTCTGTTGTAGAAGAGATCTCTATTTTTGGAATTTCAACCAAGGTTGCGTTTACCTTCTTGGCATGGGCCTCTTTTTTGGATTTAACTAAATCTCCTTGTGTTATGGCAACAATGTGGGGAGAAACATCCAAAACCAGTTTTTCGTAGTCGGTATCGGTCATAGAATCTCCCAAAACTACTACCTCATCCACAAAACTTAAAGATTCCAGAATTTCTTTTCTTTGGTTTTGGTTGTGGAACGGCCTACCTTCACCTTTAAGTTTTTTGATGTTTTTGTCGGATTCTATAGCCACAACCAAGTAGTCTCCCAACGCCTTTGAACTTTTAAGAAAGTGAATGTGACCAAAGTGTAAAATATCAAAACACCCGCCGACAAGAATTTTCTTCATGATCCAAGTATATCAGTAGTTTTTGGCAATTTTTCCGTTTATGTATTAAAATCCCAAGTCTGTATGTCCGCCGAACTAAAGCAAGAACAAGTAGAGACAAAAGAAAAGCTTCATCCAAATAATGTTCTCAACCGTGCCATGGACTATTACCTTTTGAATGCAATCGAAAAAGGAATGCTAAGGGAGAAAGGGGATCCTAAGATAGTAATGGGAGTAATAGAACACTTTGCCAGGACATCTGACTTTAACAGTAGAGACGGCGGGCTTCCTCCAAAAGAGGATTTTGAAGAAGATAAAAATACGATTTTAGAACTCGGTAAAGCCGCTTTTACAGCCTACTCAACAGGGAAAAGTGTAAGAGAGGTTGCCAGAGGAAAATTTGATCCTAGGCTTTTGGCATATGCTCCGCAAGCACTTTTGTTTTACTCTTATCTTCCTTTGCTTTCGAATCTAAAAGAAGTTGCACTTGGAGAAATGGAGTATGGTTTTGGCAAAAAACTAAATAGACTCCAACCTCATAATGCCTTAGCTGCTGGAGAAATGATGAAGGCGGCATCAATCAGAGTTGCAGGGGCACTTGTAGAAAAATATAAAGGTAAAGATACTTCTAATCTTTCGATATTTGAGCTTGGGTGTGGAAACGCCAGTTTTTCTGCGGAAGTTATTGAAGCGTTTTCCAATGCGGGACTTATTCCTCCCGTGATACTTGCCACAGATCTTGACCCGGCAACTCAAGTTGCGGCACAAAAACTATTTAGAGAAAAAGGAATTTCGGAAAAACTTAATGTTATGAAGGTTGATATGGGTAATCTGGTAGAGGTTGCTAAAGCGGCTAATAAACTAGGAGACAGAGAAGCCTTGGTGCATATAGGTTTTATTCTCCACGAGAGTAGAGAATTGGCCGAAAGAACTTTATCTGCGCTAACCCAAGTGTTTAAAAACAAGAAAGTAACTTTTGCTTTCTCCGAATACTTTTTGCAGGACGATCCTTCTAACGAAGTTCCTGCCTGGTTTCAGACCCTTCATCATATGACTCAGGAGCTTTTTGATCGAGACGGATTTTTTGAGTTCAATAAAAGCTTTGGCCTTAAACTTGTGCAGGAAATTCCCCACAACTTAAGAAAAGATACCGGGGAAGTAATAAACTCCACAACTCTCTGGACTGTTGCCAGTTGATTTTCACACGCAACCCTCGTTAATATGGGTATATGCTGCCCGCAAAAGAAAAACCCGAAGAAGTAAAAGAAGCTAAAGTAACTGTAGACTCTAAAAAAGAAACAAAAGAACCCAAGGATATAAAAGAGGTTAAAGAGGTTAAAAAAGCCGAACCAAAAAGCAAGGTTAAACTTGCCATAGATTACTCCGCTCTTAAAAAGTTTAGACTTGTTGTTGTTGCTTACTCCAGTATTCAGCGTGAACATTTTGCTACAAAAGATGCATACGAAGCAGAGATAGAGGTTGAACAAAGAGCTATCGAGGTTTCGGAAGAGATACGAAAGTTGGGGGTTCCCGTGCGCACACTTCCCGGTGATCAATATTTTTACACCAACTTGTTAGTTGATAAACCCGATCTTGTGGTTAACTTGGTGGATACTATAAAAGGAAGAGATGTTCTTCAGACATCTGTTCCTGCTGCACTTGAGTTGGCAAACATTCCATACACAGGTGCAGGAATGGAAGGTTTGGTTGTGGGTAATAACAGGAACTTAACCAAAAGACTTTTAATGGCATACGATGTTCCCACACCTCCTTTTCAGTTCATAAGACGCGGCGGAACAAATATAGACGAAGATTTGGGTGTTCCTTTGATAGTTAAACTAAACGAAGGCGGGGGAAGCGTGGGAATAAACAACAATGCAGTAAAAGAAAGCGGTAGGGCCGCAAAACTTAGAGCTAACAGTTTAATCTCCACATATAAAGTCCCTATTATCGTAGAAAAATTTGTAGACGGACCGGAAGTTACGGCGGTCGTCTTTGATGACGGCGTTAAGCGTCATGTGTTTATGGCACAAAAGAAGTTTGGTTTTAAACCCGACGGTAAACATGAGTTTACTAGTATAGAATCCTACAGAAATTGGAAGTCTTATCGGTATGTTCCGGTTGACGAAAACAATAAATATGAAATTACAAAGCTTGCGGTCCGCGCTTTTGGCGGATTACAACATAAAGATTATGCAAAGTTCGATATTAGAATAGACGGTGACACGGGAATTCCATATTTTACTGACAGTAATCCTAATACAGCTTTTGGCCCTGACAAAGGTTTACCGATGACGGAAGTTTTGGGAATGAACGGCGTAGATTTTTCTGATGTTCTGGCTAGTCTTCTTTCTAAGTACGCCAAAGACCTCTAAAAACCGCAAAAAGCGGCAATTGGACAAAGATAGCTTCACTTCGTATAATTGCCTTGCCTGCCGTCAGGCAGGGAACCCAATATGGTATTAGAGAAAAACCCGAAAACCAGGCATTTAGTTAAAAAGCTTCTCGAGGCTGAGGATCACATCAAAGGAAAACCGTTCCCATCTATGCTTAGGGTGCGTCAGGTTACCAAATCCACCTGCGGCCCGGCTACTCTGGAGATGCTTTTTTCTTTCGTGGGGGGAAAGGTTAGCCAGAAAAACTTGATCAAACTTGGCGGTTTAGCCCGAAAAATAGACCTATACGGCCTTAACATTAATGACATGGCCAAAGCGGCAAACGCCTTTGGTAAGAAAAAGTATACCTTCTGGAGAAAACAAAGCTCCACACTTAGCGACTTGGATAAGGTTGTTAACAAATTCCATTTTCCGGTTGGGGTTGAGTGGCAGGGCGTATTTTACGAAAACGAGGACGAGGATTCCGGGCATTACGGAGTTGTTACAAAGGTAGACAAAAAGACGGACTCAATGAGAATAGCCGACCCGTTTTTTAACGGTTATTTTAACTTCAAAGGGACGGACAGAAAGTTTAAACTAACCGAGTTCAAAAAGAGGTGGTGGGATGTTAACGAGATAAAAGTGGCAGGGTCTAAAAAAACAAGAACAATAAAAGATGTGAGAGTCATGTTTATTATTACTCCAAAAGGGGATGTCTGGCCCGAGAAGCTAGGGATGGTTAAGATATAAAAAATCTGGGCGCAGAAGTTTTTTGATTCCACGCCCAGCATGCACTATTTGTTGTCGACATTACTTCATCTCTCGATTACCGTTGCGGTTATTTGTGAATTTTGACAATCATCCTTGTCGAATGTTGCGTCTATTCTGACAATAACCGAATCATAAGTTTGGGTTATGCTTTGTTTTTCGGCTGTTCCGCCAAAAGGAACTCTGCTCACTTCGACAACATTGCCTCGCACTACATATACAAGATTAGCGAGCCAAAAAGACTCGGCGTCATAACTGCAAAGATCAGGATGTGCTAAGGCAACGCCCCAACCGTAATCGGGTGTTGTAAAAGTGTTTGTGTTTAAAAGAAGAGATCTGTCGCCGTTGTTGTGTGCGTCAAGTTTGAAACTTGCCTCGTCTTGCTGCCAACCTAAAAAACTTAGCTTAAGTGCTTCGTCTAAGTTCTTAGGAACTTGTGGAAGTATTTTGGTTTGCAGTGTGTTTAACGCTTTAGCATCCGCCACAGGGTAGGGAAAGATAAGCATTGCAAACACGGTTGCGGCAAGAAAGACGGTTCGAATGTATTGCATTAAAGATGCAACCTTTTTCATATGCGTCTCCTTTAGAGTAGGCCACTCTTTTAAATATATTTAAAACGTACAAATAGTCAGACAGAAAGTATATGAAAAATTTGGATATCTAATCAAGACCTATTTGAAATTTAACTTTATCTTGGAGGTATTTTGGGGTAGGATAAACCCTTTGTTTAAATGCAAATATTCGCTCGTCGTTTTTCATAAAACCTTTATTTTTTAGAATCGATACCTGATCAGAAATTCTTGCCTTAGCAATCGTATTATCTACACCGTCTGTAGATTCACGTCCCCATTCCTGAAGATATCCGGCCACACTATGGTGATCCGGCACATTATATTCGGTAACGACCGCTCTTTGGCTTATTGTGTCGGTGATATGTAAGCCTCCGAAGCCGGAAATTTCCTGTAGAAAATATCCCAGCTGCTTTGTTGGAATATCTTTTCTTGTTGTGCGCACCGAACGTAAGTTGGTGTTGTATGCTCTTGCTAATCCAACCGAATTTCTTTCGCACGAAACAAACGCATTAACAGATGAATTTGGAGCTTCGGTAACACCTTCCAAGGCAAGTGTGGTGTTTTGAATAAGAGTCATGAATTGAGTACCGGACCATACCATATCGTCGATTACTGTTGCCGATATATCTTTGCTGTTTAGTTTATTCTCTTCCATTGTTCGTCTAATGCTTTCTTTTATTCCGCCTTTGTTTCCTGTGGCGTCTACCATATATGCCGAACCTTTTCCCGCAACATCTTCTATTAAGCCGAATAGAGCCTGTGACATCATCCACTGACTTTTGTGATATTTTTCGGTTCCATGAACGGGGATTAAAACCTTTTTGCCTTTTTTAATTTCTTCTAGGCTGTGTTTTAGAGCCATTTTTAGACAGTCTAGGTGATCCTGTTCGGAGACTAGTCCAAACTGTTGTTTGTATTCGTCGACCAAAACTGCTGGATCAAGGTTGTACATTTTTCGCTTTTCCGAAAATGCCTCCATAATAATTTTTAGTCCGTCCAGATACTTTTGATTTATTTCTCCCTCTGGCATGGGTTCCAACGGTTTATTTTCGGGAATGTTTTTGAGTGTTTCTAAAGCCAGGTCTATTTTTTTGTTTCCCGCTTCTTCCATAAAAACTTTTGAAGATTCTGCCATAACGAACAGTATAGCATCGGCTGAATTTTGTTTGACAACCTATAGCTATAGGTGTAGCATACCCGCATGGAAAGAGATATTTGGTTAAAAGAATACATGGCCCGAATCGAGGCCAACTATAACGATAGTAAAGAGTTTGGCCGCAGGTGGGCGGACAGAATAGAATCAGCTTCTAACTTACTTGCCAAAAAAATACCTCAGGCTGCAGGAACAATTAAATCCGGTGACTTTGAATCTCATTTAGCAAAGATAACGGGCACAACCGGGAAAATATCAGAAATGCTGGGGGTAGTTGTTATGGGTGAGGGTTTAAAACGAGAAATTTACAGTGTTCATTATTCCGAGGAAGATTATTCGTTTGCTCATATCAAAAAAGGTTTTACTGTCAGGTACTGTATTAGTCCCGGAGAGTATAAAAGCGTCCTAAACCTTGCCGGAAAGCCGCATATTTGGCAAGAAATGGGAGAAAAAACAGGAAAGGCCCTGGAAGTAATTGGTGTGTTTTTAGATAGCCAATTGCCAAGGCTTACAGAAGACTCACATAGTGCCGACTTCAACAAAATTATGGCACAATTAGAAGAACAAGTTGGCAATCTTCCATACTAATTTTTTTTCGTTATATTTCTTTTTTGATTGCTCGGTAGATTGTTAATGTGGCGTAGGGGATCACCAGAAAAAATAAATACTCTTCTAAAGGCAAAACTCCAATCCTTATTCCCAAGAGATTATCCATATTAAAATACCAATGTCCCCGTATTACTGCAAAACTGTCCCACAAAACACCTATTACAAAGAAAACCAAAGGAATAATAAGTCTCTCTTTTCTGGACTTATATAGATGAATTCTGTACTTAATTTCTAGCCCCAGAGAAAAAATAAAAAGAAGAATTAGTATTATTAAATATTCCATTGATTCATTTTAGCAAAAAAAATTCTGGTATATTTAATATTCATGACAAAACCTGTTTCTGTAAGAAGAGTAGTATGGACATCGTTTTTTGTTGACCTTCTGGACATAATTTTAAACATAACCGTAGCAGTTTTAACGGGTAGTATTGTTATGGTTGCCGAACTTTTACAAGCTATCGCAGATTTAACATCCTCCTTATTTTTGATAGTGGGTATCAATAGGTCTAAAAAAGAAGTATTTATGTGGACCATGCTTTCTGCACTAATGATGCTATTTGTCGGCGCCAGTATGTCGTTTTACTTTGGCTACCAAAGATATATAAACCCCGAGGCAATTGACAATATTGTTATTGCTTTTATAGCACTGATAATAGCCGCCGTTTCTAACGGTTATGCCTTTTTTATAAGCGTAAGAAGAATACAAGGTTCCAAAAAAAATAAAAATATTTTTGAGTCGTTTGAAAAGTCGAAACTAATAATGACCAAAAATACATTTGTCTTGGACCTTATGGGCATGAGTTCTGCATTAACAGGGCTTACTGCTTTGGCTTTGTATTTACTTACTGGTAATTATAAATTTGACGGACTTGGAGCTATGGGAATAGGTGTAATCTTGGGAATACTTTCTTTAAGATTAATTTTTGATTTAATAGTAAAAAACAACAGGGGGGAGCTGGAGTCGGAAACTTAAACACTACCCAAATGTTCATCTCCGTCGGCTTCTAGCAGGTTGGCGGATACCTTTAGTTGGGAGGCCGCATCCTCCGCAATAGTGCGTGCTTCCGCAAAATTTCCTCCGTTCTTTTTGAATGCTTTTAGCCTTGAATCTGTATTGTCGTGGCTTTTATTGTGCCATTCATCAATGCGAGTAGAACCAGAGGCATGGTGGGACCGAACATATTTGGAGATATCGCCTTCGTTATCCAACTTGGGTGATTATACCAAAGAATAGGAATGGCGGTCAAAATTTAACCCTCAAAATTTAATTCGGAAGCAAGTTTTCTAAGGTCAAGTTTTGTAACAGGAAAGGTTGATTCCAACAATTGTTTGTAATCATCCAATGTCATGCGTCCTTCGAGATACTCAACGGTTGCAGCTCTTTCTTTTTCTTGAGCTTTGGTTATTTCTTCCAAGGTAGGGGGGGTGTTTAAGGCAAAAATTTCTTGTAAGTTTTCTCTGAGTGACATGTTCGTTAATAATACTTCATATTTTTAATAGTCACAATTTTTAAACTTAAAACAAGCTTTGTGGCACTATGTCTTGGCTGGTGGTAAAATTAGCCACGATGACGGAAAGCGAAAGAAAGGTCCAAATGTCCTCGGCAGACCTTAAAAGGGAGTATCCCCACGTGATCTACGAACAGGTTTCCGACTCCACAGCCTATGAAGTTTTTGTGTCCGCCTCATACAACGCAATGGCCGCTGCCGGTTACCAGATTGCAGTCGAGGTGGAAAGCAACGAAAGACAAGGAACTAGTACCTATACAATAAGAACCAAAGAGTCAGATAGACACGAGCAGGCTTTGCAAGGAACACTCTTTTTAGGTTTAACCGAGGCCACTAAAGCTGTCTTGCTAAATGGAAATAGTTATGACAATTTAGAAGTCGAAGCGGCTGGGGTTTCCGATAAGCTCTTGCACGATTTGGTTGACGACGAGGAAATGTTTAAAGCGTTTAGGGAGTATTACACGGGACTGCGGTGGAGTACAGATCAGGAGAAACTTGTCCGCGCGGTTTTTAGATACTCTACCGAGTATAACGAAAAAGATATAAAAGACAATTTAAACGGCGGCTTTTTGGGTAGTTTGGTTTTTGATTTGGGACTCGATTCCAAGATACCCTACGAACAAAGAAAGAACTGGTACACAGCCGACCCCGAACAAATTTTGGCTCGGCACAAAGAAATAGACTACAAACGACTTAAGGACGCGACTTTTGCAGAATCAGAGGAAGGAAAAAGATTAAAAGCCGCCTATGCAAGAGCAGTGGGGCAGGTCACAGGTGATGCTTATTACAGGGGCGAAAGAACCATAACAGGTAAAGGAGAGGTGCTGCCAAGGCCACAAATACCGCTTTTAAAAGTTCCAATAGTTGAAGCTCTAATGATAGATGAGGTTAGTTTGGATAGGCCAAAGGCCAAGTACAATATGGGTCCAAGTGATGTTGTCGGTCTTTTGGCATATTCAAGTAGCGAAAGGGCTCATACAGCACTGGTTAAAAGTATCAACACCAGGGTTCCCAAGGATGCAAGGCATGTGTTTGATGGACCAAGTGAGTTTCAACATAAGCTGGGAAACATTTGGGACATAATTAGAGCTTACACTGAATATAAATCTTACCCCGACAAAAGAAAACTCCTTGCGGCAGATCTTACGGCGATTCTTGATGCCTACTCAAATCAGGGTGAAATTGCAGAAAGCGTTCGCGAAGGGCATTTTGAATATGTAAGAGTACACGGACAAAAATATTTTGGAGAAGGAGTGCATACTGTTAAAGAAACCGTTATCGATTTGTTGCAAGTTGCCATCGCATCGTCCGACAGCTCCCTTACCGCCAAGGCCCAGGAAGTCATGCGAAGTTATATTGGGGGCGCCGGCGGTTTAGTGGTAGACAGAGATCCTTTGGTGCTTTCCAGGGGCGAGCTGGTATTGATTGTTTTGGATTCAATAAAAAACTTTGACCCAACGGGCAACCCGACACTTTTAAAAAATATAGCTATTGAACTCCTGGGCGGAAAAGGCAAAAGCGTTGCTGACTTGGCAGCTCTTCATATGACGGCAGTTGGGCTTAGGCAAAAACCAAATGTTTCCTTGGCACTTAAAGAGATGCGCAGACACAGTTTTCAAATAGACGGAAAATCAAAAGAGGCAGACGTTGCTAGGGAAAAGTTCAACCAACTTACAAAACGGTCGGATAATATTTTCGATGATATTCGTACCCAAAAGAACAAAATTCTAATCGGTTTGATAGATGATTTAATGGGCGACGGCGAGGACCCTGATAGATTAATCGAGGGACTTATTAACAGAGTCGAAATGCGAAGTCGTGAGATTTCGGAATTGCCATCGGAATATTATGAACTAATAAGAATAGCAAAATTGCTTGGGCCGGGAGAGCCTAGAGTGAATGTAATTGCCTGGCACATGCAGAAACAGTTTGAATACATGAGCAAAGAGTCGGCGCATCTTTTGGTTCCTGTTGTTATAGATTTATACGAGGTTATTTTAGGAGAACCCGGAAATGTAATTTTCCCTAACGACTCAACTTCGCACGGCCTTTCTGCGGTGAGCGGACTGGTAAGAAGGCAGGGTAGAGAGATCTTTAAATCGGCTTCCCCCGAAGATCTACAGGTTATTCAAAACTATGTTTTAGAAATTGCCGCTCACGCTCAAAGGATCACAAACGGAGAGCTTTTACCCCAAGATCTCGGAGAAGAAGTAGATAAGGTTGAATATAAGAAGTGGCAGCAGGAAAAGATGCAACAAATTAAATATTCACTCCAGCAACTTCAGCAAGTTGGGGAATACTACAAGGAGTTTTTGCATATAGAAGCCGTAAAAGTAAGGCCCGATGTTTATTATCCTTGGATGCTTAAACAATTGGTGCCTTTTTACAGAGCAATGCAGTTTGAAGTTTCGGAAGGAAATCGGCCAAATCATGCAGTCAGAACTCTGCATCAAACACTGGCGGATTATATAAAGAACCGCTTGGTAATTAAGGAACAGTATCCCGAAAACTTTGATGTTATAAAAGACGGCAATCTGGATACTTTCCTTTACGAGATGTATAAACAAATGGTTGTACCCTACGAAATAAAAAACAACGGAGCTGTTTGGAAAGAGGGACTAACATTTATGCACTATGCAATTTCTGGCATGCCCGAGTCTGTGGTAAAAGAAATAGAGAAAAAATATCCAAACTCCGACTTTGCTAAGTTTGTAAGAAAAGAGCACGATAGACTTCAGGATAACTAGATTACATATTTCGTATACAATTAATTATGAAGGTTGGCATAACTCTTACATCTTCAATGGATGTTGGCCAGGAATATATACAATTGACCGAAGAAGTTGCTTCGGTGTTTGCAAAAAAAGGCTATGGAATTGTTTATGGTGGAACTTCGTATGGAATGATGAAAAGACTTGCCGAGGTTTATAAAGAAAACGGAGGAATAGACCTTACTGGAGTTATGGCGGAAGATTTAATTGCGGCCACAAAAAATTACGAGAAATTTGGTAAATTGGACCAAGAGTTTACGGTTAAAACAATGGAGGACCGAAAGCGAAAAATAATAACACTCTCAGATGCTTATTTAATACTTCCCGGTGGGTGGGGAACTTTTGAAGAAATCGCATCGATTGTGGGAGGGGTGGCAAATAAACTCTATTCTAAACCGATAGCTTTTTATAACTACAAAAACTATTACAATTCTTTGTTCCGTTTTCTGGAAGAAATGTACAAATTGAAATTTTCGAGAGTAAGGCCGGACCAAACTTATTTTTCTTCCGACAATCTTAACGAAATAATTTACTTTTTTGAGAACTACTCATCCAAAGACCTTCCTGATAAGTTTGTTTGATTCAGATTTTTTCGTACTGTTTTGTTTGGTGATAAAATTTGCTGATGGCAAAGAAATCGTATCTTTATTCGCTTTTGTTTGTTGGTCTTTTTGCTTTAACTCTGGTTTTTACATATTGGTTTATGAAGTCGCCCCAGTTTGTAATAGCCGACAACTGGGTTAAACAAAATGTTTTAACATATGTGGTTTTTCTCTTTATTGTTAAGACCTTAGGGATTCTTTGGCCGCCTATCCCGGCAGGTTTATTTACTTTACTTTCGATTCCATTTTTAGGCTGGTTTGGTGCGTATATGGTTGACTTGACGGGAAGTGTAGTCGGAGGCTCTGTTGCTTACTACTTGGGTAGAAAATACGGAATACCATTTTTGAAACATATTTTTGACGAGAAAATGATTACAAAGATTAAAGATGTAAAAATTAAAAAAGGTAAAGAAATAGAAGCCGTGTTTGTGTATAGAGTTTTACTTGGAACGGTAATTTTAGAAGCTGTATATTACGGAGCAGGACTTTTGAAAGTTGAGTTTGGTAAATTTCTAGTTGGAGCTATTTTATCCCACATTGCGGTTGGAGTCCCTATGTTTATTTTAGCTCAAAATATTTTTGGAGGTAATAATATTGTTGTAACAATTATCTTGGTTGTCGGGGGAGCCTTTTTTGTTTATAAAACGAAAGATAGGTACTTTGAATAGGTTTTAAATTCCCATCAAAATCCTGATTTCAATTGAAAAGTTGACTAAGTCTTCATCGTCAATTATTGATATAAGACTTTCGAACACCTTCTCTTTGGTCCAGGCCTGTTTGTAAGATCTAACACTTAACAACGAGTCTGTATGGTCTGCAAGTGCAAGGAGTTGTTGTAATTCTTTTATTTCTCTGTTTTCGTTCTCTCTGTCTAGTAGGCGAGGGTGGCGTCTTTTTTGGAATTCGTGATGACCTACTACGATCTGTGCGATTTGTGGGTCATTCTTTGCAATCAGTTCGTAACCGACCCTAACATGCTTGTCCATTTCGGCGAGCTCTGTTTCGGTTAATTCAGACTCCTTTTCTAAAATATCTTTTGGCACGGTTGCTTTGCCTATATCATGCAAAAGACCGGCTTTGGTTATGTTGTCAACAGTTTTTGAATCAAGTCCTTTATGTTTTGCAAGTTCATAAGCAATCCGAGCTACTCTCAAGGAATGTTCGTAATATATAGGAGTTACAGATTCAAGAACTGTCAATTGTTCAGAAAGCCATATGTTTTTTCGGTAATAATCTGGCAGGTTTTCGACCATGCCGAATCATACAACTTGTTGTATAGGATGTAAATTTTTGCGATCCAGATGTTGTGGTGTTAGTAGAAAACGTGAGAAACTATTTGTTTAGAATTTCAAGATATTCACCCTTTTCTATCCAGCCAGGTATTTGAGACTCTTTTGCATTAGCCTGATATTGTGGTAGTTTCTTGATATAGGAATAGAGTGTCGCAAGTGGATCGCCGTGTCCACAAACAATTATGTTTCCTTTAACTTGTTTAGATATTTCATCCCACCAGTTACCAACTCTTTCTCTGATGTCTTCTAGACTCTCGCCACCTAAATCACCGTAATGGCTAAAAAAATGGAATCCAGAGCCATGCCAATTTTCTCCCCAGTATCCTTGATATGCCGAGTGAGTCTCGAGCAATCTCTTATCGTATATTATGGGGATTTTTTTATTGGCTATTATCTCAGCAGTTTCTTTACATCGTTGAACTGCGCTCGAGTAAATAGTTTTTATATTTTTGTCAGAAAAAAATTTTTGTAGTTTTTGTGCCTGTTCTTTACCCAAATCGGAAAGGGGGAGTGGTAGTCTTCCGGGCAATATGTTTCTAGGGTTCTCATAATCGCCGTGACGCACCAGATATATGCTATTCATGGTTAAGATTATACTTTATTGTTTGGTGATAGTCCTCAAACTGCTTATATCAAAAGTGCTTATTGCTTGCTGTAACAAATTTGTGTAGTTTTATTAGGTTATGGATGACACAATGAAATTGGACAATTCCGATCAGGAAATTATAGATATCGTTACTGTAGATGGGGAACAAATTCCGGATGCAGTAAAAACGCAGCTTTCTGTTGAGTCACTTATAAAAACACTTATAACCCGAATAGCCAGGCTCAAAGAAGACTTAAAACCTGTAAACGAAATGCTTACCGATCTTCTTGAGAATAACGAGCAATATCAAATTGCCGCCAAGGAAGCCAAAGAAGCTTCAAAGAAAAAACTAGTAGCCAAAAAGGAAGTTCTTTTTACGCCCGAAGGTAAGATGGCGCAGACTAAAGTCAACGATCTTAAGAGCGAGTTAAAAGATGCGCAGGAGTCTTTATCTTCTTATTTGGCGGACTACCAGAGGCTTACAGGGTCTGCCGAGATTGAAGGTGAAGATGGAGAACTTAGGCAAATTGTCTATGTTGCCAAATTGGTGAGAAAGACCAACCTCGAGAATAGGTAAATACCACTATTATCCAAAATCGAAAAGGTTAAGTTAAGGCCAAGGCGAAGGGTATTTAAATCACTCTTAATTTTTTAAATTTATATTTACCAATTTAATCATATCCTTAATATGATTTGCGTTGTCCAGATTTATTTTTTCGTAAAAAATTTTTTTGGAAAAAAATCTGTCTCTTGATCTTGTTTCACTTTGATAACTTGCAAAGTGTCTTTGATAACTGTGGAATGCATGCCTAACTATTAATAAAAAAGTTCCGTGATCAAGCCCAACTTCTTTCAGCATCGACTGGTTCGCAATTTGCACCGTACTGTTTCCTAGATTGATTTGTATCCCCTTTATAACAGTTTCAAGTTTTCGGGTTGCATTGTCGCGGGCGTCGTTTGCAACTGTTTGAAGTGTTATTGCTGTTGTAGGAATGCCGGACTCTTTGCCTAGTTGTGAATTTACCATATATACAAGGTGTTTGGAGACTTCATACTCAAGTTTTGTGGGATCGAGCGGTTCTCTCATTTGGGTGTGGTGAGTGACTAGCTCATATTCTTCGGGTTTGCCTTTATAGTACTCTAGAATTTTTTTTCCGCGTTCAACAAGTTGCCTGCCCAAGTCTTCAAAATCGGGCGGATTACCCTTCGTGTTAACGCTGTCCACTAAGGCCAAACTCATTTCCTTATGATTTGGACCAAATTGCAATGACAGGAGTTCAAAAATTGCATCATTGTCCTCGTTGAGGGAGCCGTCCGGATTAAACAAAAAACTTTCGATGTCGCGGGTGTAGTTGTATATCATTGCTCCCAGTTCGGCATAATTCACAATAGGATATCTAAATCTTTTATTGACCTCTTTGCCCAGTGGTGTTTTGTCCCATTTGGATTTTGTATTTGTTTTATGTTGTTTTGCAAACTCTTCCGTAACACGGTCAGCAAGGCCCGCCCAATAGGAGAATTCTTGGGCTCCTATTTCCGCGGCTGCAGAAGAAAGTACGCGATCAATAAGTATGGATCCGTGTGTAGCGGCATTGATCGAAGCAAAACTGACACGTTTATCGAGATACTTAAGCCCATCAACATTGCCCATGCTTAGTTCTTGTGCAGCGTGGAAATATTCTTCTTGGGTAACAGGTAAAATTTTGGTTGAAATTTGAACTCTGGCTTTAACTTTACTTTCTATGAACTGCTTTTTTTCTTTGCCGTCCATTTCCCATAAAAACATATTTTCTCCATGTCCAACTTGTCGTTCCGCATCCATCTCAATTTTTGCTTTATCGTATACCAACGAAAAGGCGGGATTGCTACCAACAAAGTATGAATAAAAAGCACCTCTTACAAACGAATCAAACGGCCTAAGCTGTGGTTCGCGTTGAAAATAGTTTCGTAAAATTCAGTCAGATCTTCCTTGAATGATTTATCAAGAAAAACGGGGAGAGGCGTTTTCAATTTGTTTCTCTCCTCTTCTTCAATCGCGGCTTTTCTTTCTTTGTTTACATAGCCCGAACCCGGGGTAAGCTCCAATACATCCTCTTTCATCTGGTTAGCTAATGCAGTAAGTGCGTTTACAGTATATTTGGGGCCAAAAACGGCGGCAACACGTCCTGATTTTACCTCTTGCTCCATCTCTAAAGTTATATGGTGGATGTCTTGCGAAAAGGTTTCCTTTGTTGCCCCTGTGGTTTGTTGTGTGTTTTTAAACTCTGTCATTGTAGATGTCTGCAGGCCAAGAGGGAATCGTCAAACTATGTTTCTATTCCTGTTTTGCAGGCCAAGAGGGAATCGAACCCCCAATAGCGGTTTTGGAGACCGCTGTTATACCATTTAACTATTGGCCTTTGAATTAAGACCGCAAAACACGGCCCTCCTTGCCTTGTAGTATATCAATTTTGACCCACTTGGAGTATCCCGTTTAGGCTTCCGCCTTGTGTTTTGGGTTTCTGGTAAAGCAAACTCTTATGTTTGTTTCACCCAGATCGGCCGAGTTGGCCCTAAATCTATCCATTACTGGATTGTCTTCGTCTAATCTAAATCCGTTTTCGGCCATCCAAACATTTATTGCCCGTTTTGCTTGCCTTTGATACGTTGCGGCTTCTTGGGTTCTTTTGTCCAAAACAATAACAATACTTTGGGGCTTTTCGGAGCTAAGAAATTTTCTTAGATCATCGTTAAATATTTTATCATCGACTATGTCTTTTTGGTTTGGTGCGACAACCGATATTACATCGGGGAAAAAGGTGGGTACTTCGTCGGCGGGTGAAGAAAAAAGATCAAGCTCCGCGTCCGTACTTACTGTTTTTATACCTCTATGGACCATTCCCGATTCTCCTTCGGATTTCATTGCGGGGTCACAGCCTACCCAAAGATCTAGAGCGTTAAGTTTCCACGAAAGTCTTGGTTCTTTACCGCAGCCTATATCAAATATTGTGAATTGAGCTTTGTGGAGAGATTCATCGAACTTTTCTTTTTTAGGATTAAGGTTGGCGGCAAGATATGTTCCAAGCTTGTGTTCTGATCCTTGCACAATAACCAGAGGCATTTTTCTTACTTTTACTTCGGGTGCGTTGTCGATTCCTGACATTTCTCAAAAAAGATTATACAGGAATTATTATTATGCAAAAGTTGTATCATATGGCTATGGCAGAAGAGAATTTAACAGCAGGATCAAAAGAAGGTAGAACCGAGGCTTTAAACAAAATTGTAGAAAAGTTTAGGTATCAACCAATTTCTGCGGATGAGGCCAGATCTCAAGGGATAGATTCCGGATCGTTGCATAGCAGAATGGTTTCAATAAGAAACGATGAAGTTGTGGGGGATTATTTCGTAATGCGCAAATCCGCAGTGGAAAGCGGCAAAACCGGACCAAACGGTTATTTTCCCGAAGGTAGTCTTAAAGCCCCGGAAATCTTGGACAACAACCAACTGGATGCAGGTGTTCTTGCTTATCTCAAAACCAGGGAAGCACATTTAACTCTAAAAGCCAGGGAACTCGCACATAAAGGCAGAATGGGAAATGTAGAAGAGCACGAAGCAATGAGAGTGGGTATAGCCATTAGGGTTTTAACAGGGGAAAATACGGATTCCGATCACACTCGTTTTTTGGCGGAGCAAATGGACAAAATGAAGCAGGAAGCAATGGATTCTTATTGGTTGGATCCTAGAATGAAAGAGGAAAAAAGAGTTTTGGGGGAATATTACGACAAGATTAAACAGAATGTTACAACTAGATTTGCTCCAAAAAGAAGTTTATTTGAGCTTTGAAGATTCTTTGTGAGGTTGGGACTTTCTGCAGACTTTGCAATATTTGGCAATTTGGAGCTTGCCTTTGCCTTTTGTGTCCATATTAACTTTATTCCTCTCTGTAATGTAGTTTTGGCTTTTACAGACAGTGCAAATCAATGCTACAAGTTCGCGGGCTCCTCTTTTTGCCATATGAGGCTATTTTACACGATTGGTGGAGGTTTGGGAAGATGAAGTCGTAAATGTCGAACTTAATCTGAGCCTGAGGTGGGGATTGAACCCACGACCCCGTCATTACCAATGACGTGCTCTACCACTGAGCTACCCAGGCGGGACGCATAATTATACCAAACCAAAAGTTGGTATACTGGTACAAATGAAAGTTTGGCAGGTTACACTTTTGATACTCTCGGCAAGTCTCCTTTTTATGATTCTTTACAAAATCAGTCCCGAAACGGGTGCAAATTTGCCCGTTCGGACCCAAAACCCTGTTCAGAATTTTATTACGACAGTAACAGAAAACTCCTCCAAAAAACCTATAAAAATACTTTTGACTGGCGATATCATGGTGGGTAGAAGCGTTATGACCAAAAGTTTGGCGGCAGATAACCCCGGGTATCCGTTTGAACAAGTATCTCAAAGACTCAAGTCCGCCGACTTAGTTTTTGCCAATTTAGAAACCCCTGTCATAGAAAATTGTCCTAAACACGACTCTGGGTTTAAATTTTGTGCCGACCCCAAAATGCTTAAAGGTTTATTAGATTCAGGGATAGATGTTGTTAATTTGGCCAATAACCACACGCTTAATTGGGGAGAGGCCGGCATAACAGAAACAGAAAAACATTTGGACGAGGCAGGTATTGCATATACGGGCCGTAACAATCTGATTGCCAAAGAAGTTAACGGGACTAAATTTGGATTCTTGGGATTTGATTATGTTGCTACACATCCCAAACAAAGAGATTTGGATCTTATTACGGAATCAAAACAAAAAGTAGATATTTTAATAGTGGCTATCCATTGGGGAGTGGAATATACAGATAAACCCAACACTTTCCAAAAAACGGTTGCAAAAAGTATATTGGAAGCCGGCGCAGATGTAATTTCTGGAACCCATCCACATTGGGTCCAACCCCAAGAAACAGTGGACGGCAAGCCTGTTTTTTATTCTTTGGGCAACTTTGTTTTTGATCAAATGTGGAGCGAGGGCACAAAAACAGGTGCGGTTGCGGAGCTTACTTATCAAAA
This sequence comes from uncultured Gammaproteobacteria bacterium, assembly GCA_964600575.1. Classification (GTDB taxonomy): domain Bacteria; phylum Patescibacteriota; class Microgenomatia; order UBA8517; family UBA8517; genus CAZRGC01. The sequence goes on from CAZRJH010000005.1 coordinate 44,951, forward strand.
CAAAGTCATAACGGGGGACAAAATCTACAAGATTTATATGGAAGAATTTGCCCAGCCTAAATTTTTGGAGAATTAAACTTCGATCGGTTGTCTAAAAGGAGAAATTGTTGTTATTCCTTCCTGATACAAGACTTGGCCGTGACCTTTTATAACAAGTGCCATTAGTTTTCCGTCGGGAGAAGTTTCTACTCCTTGGACAACTCCGTTTATAGCCTGGCTTTCGTTATCGGATTTAAAAGATACAGACATATGCAAAAGCAGGTTGGGATCTTCTTTTATTCTGCCTTGGGTAAACAGCTGGCCTTCCAAGCTGTGTAAAAGTTGGAATTCCGCGTCAAGGCTTTCGGTGTGGCTAAAACCGGACAATTGAGAAGAAATCCCAATATATTCTGCAGCTATTTCTTTTATGGGTCTTTCGGTTGTCATGTTTGGGATTATATTACTCGTTTCCCAATAAAACCACCCTTAAATTCAGTAGACAAAAGAAGCATCTCCAAAGCTAAAAAATCTATATTTTTCGTCGACTGCTGTTTTGTAAACTTTATTAAGTGTCTCCATCCCTGTAAACGCACCAACCAAAGCTAAGAGAGTGGATTTTGGCAAGTGAAAGTTGGTAATTAGGGCGTCGATAAATTTAAATTTGTAACCCGGGTAGATATAAATATTTGTCTCTCCCGATTTTTTAGGGAAAGATTCCAATACCCGTACCGTAGTTGTTCCTACTGCAATTATTCTTTTGCCTTGTTTTTTGGCAAGATTGAGCCTATCAAAAGTGCCGTCGTCCACCTCGTATTTTTCTGAGTGTATTTTGTGCTTGGTTATATCGGTTTCTTTTACAGGGGCAAAAGTTCCAAGCCCTACATGCAAAGTTACATATTCAACTTGAACACCCTTGGATTTTATTTTTTCCAGAAGCTCTTTTGTAAAATGCAAACCTGCTGTTGGTGCTGCAACCGAGCCTTTGAATTTTGCATAAACTGTTTGATACTTCTTTCTAATTTCTGACTCCTTTTCTGAACTTTTAATATACGGGGGGAGGGGTGTAACCCCTTTTGCGTCCATTGTTGCAAAGATGTTGTTTCTAGTTTCGTGCGTTTTTAATATTGCAGTTTGGTCCTCGTGCCCCGTGCATTCAAATTCTAAGTTTTCGAATTTTATCTTTTGGCCTACTTTTACACCGGGCTTTGTGAGAACTTTCCAGACTCCCGTTTCTGTTTCTTCCAAAAGTAGCACTTCAATCTTTCCGCCTGTATCTTTTACACCAAAAAATCTGGCGGGGAAGACTTTGGTTTGGTTTAAGACTAAAACATCGTTGGGAGTTAGGTAATCAACAATTTTGCGGAAAATTTTATGTTCTATTTCTCCCGTATTTTTGTTTACAACCATAAGGCGACTTCTGTCACGGGGGTTTGCAGGGGAGTTGGCTACAAGTTCCTTGGGAAGTTGATAATCGAAAAGGGAGATATCCATACTATTGTGTGCCTGGGACAGGTCTAAAGATCCCCGCAGGGGAATTCGTATGCGTATGCATCGAAGACTGTTCCGTGTGCTGAGGACAGGATTCGAACCTATGTAGCCCTTTCGGACGCGAGATTTACAGTCTCGTGCGTTTGACCGCTCCGCCACCTCAGCGCGACGATATTTTATAGGAAATTATGAGCCGACGAAAGGATTCGGACCTTCGACCCCCTGTTTACAAAACAGGTGCTCTACCACTGAGCTACATCGGCTAATCAACTTCAAATCTGCCAGTGGCAAGCCTGTGCCACCACTGAGCTGCATTGGCAAATGCAAACTACTTATATATTATAACCTATTTTGAAGCTAAGTAGTTGGTTTTTTAGCAAAAAAAGACCCCGCACTCCAAAGTTCGGTGACTTCCTGGAAGATCCAGGTGGGTGAGCTGTCACCTTCGTCTCCTAGAGTGAACTCCGCTCTCCCAAATTAAAAAAATAGTCAGAAAGTTACGACCGAACCCCTTTGTACAGGGTCAATAATAATCTAACACATTGGTGCAAATTAGCAAATATGACGAACTATATCATTGAAGCAGAAGGAACCAACAAATGGATAACTAAATTAATAACCGGGTCGATAACAATTCCCACAACAGATTGACCGCCAAATATTGGGAATATCATCATAAGTAAAAGCATGGTCCCAAACCTGTCCAAAAACAAATCGAAAGTTTGCGCGTCTTTTTCTTCCATAAGTCCTGCTATAACTTTACCGCCGTCCAGTGGGTGAATCGGTATAAGGTTAAAAATAGCCAAAGAAACATTAAGAACAATAACGGGGTAAAACAGCAAAAACACCATGTCCCCGCCAGTTATACCGATTATTAACGAAAGAATGGCTGCCAGTGCCAAATTAACTGCAGGGCCCGCTAGGGCAATAAGGGCAACGTCTTTACGATGATTTTTAAGGTTGTAGGGGTCGATTGGTACAGGTTTTGCCCATCCGAAAGGGATTATATAGGGATTTCCCATTGCTCTAAGAAATGTTAAGAAAAGTAGAAGTGTTGTGCCCACCGGGTCGTAGTGTGCAAGGGGGTTAAGGGTTAGCCTGCCGTTTGCCCGTGCTGTAGGATCCCCAAGTCTGTCTGCCATCCAGGCATGGGCCGCTTCGTGAATTGTTATTGTTATTGCGAATGCCAGTATCCAAATTATAATCATGGTTGATAGAACGAGCCTCAACTAGTATAATACACCGATATGGCATACATGTGCGACAATTGTGGTAAAACAACCGTTTACGGTCGAACAAGCACCCACGGTAGAGGTGTTGCAGGCCGAAGATGGAAGAAAAGAGCCCAATCTACAATTAGAACCTTTAGGCCCAATCTCCAAAAAATGTCCTTAGTTTTAGACGGCAAAAAGGCTCAGTTCAAACTTTGCACCAGTTGTATCAAGAGATTCAAAAAAGATGGGCTTATAAAGTCCCATTCTGCAATAAACCCCGTCTAACTCCTATGATGTCCGTAGAATCCTTACCAGATTACGGAGAGATTTTTCTTAAACAATATGCTGTTATGGCCGAAAGCGGCATTCGTGTTAGCTGGGCGGTAAGAAGCGGTGAAATTTACCCCATGCAGATTGATTTATCGGATTTTTCTGGGAACGATTTGGATGTAATGAACTTGGCTGTAGAAAGCATGGCTAAATATGTTCTAATGCCTGCAATCGATGACGACTTTGTTACAGACCCGGAAAGACACAACTGGATAGACGCTCAAAGCGAAAGTCTGGAAGATGCTTATACAAACAACAGATTAAGAAGAAACAAAATTAGTACCGTTAAAGGGACGATGGAGCTTGCCATACGAATTCTTAAAGGAAAGTCGGATTATCGAGCAGCTGCTGTCGAAGAAATTCACAAACAAATTTCCGGTCTTTTAGCCGAAGAAAGTATAGATAAAACCAGCTTGGAGTTTGCCGCTAAAGTTACGGAGGCTTCTTTGGATTTTCTTAAACTTTTTTCAGCTGAAGAAAGTTTTGTAAGCGCTTAAGAACTGGTTTCCGCCTACGACTGTTTTTCCTTCTATTTGAACTTCGTCCAAAACAAGCTCTGCATATCCCTCCTTGTTTTCTACATGCGATTTTAGGATTTTGAGCCTTTTGTCGTTGGGTAGAGTGGTCCAGACATTTGGCCACGGGTCCATTGCACGTACAAAGTTATTTATATTTGTGGGTGTTGCCTCCATTGAAAAGTCTTTTATGAATGCAATGTCTATTTTTTCTTGAGGCACTTCACCTTTTACTGCGGACTTAATGATATCGAATTTTACAAATGCGTCATCCCTTTTGATTGTTCGCGTAAAAGTGGCCTGGTCTTCGTCTTGTGGTTTTAAGTGAATCTTGGTTTGAATGTATGGCTTAAGGAGTTCGATTAGCACATCTTCACTTCTTTCAAAGAGTCTTTTTCTGAGTGTTCCAAAAGTATCATCGGGTAATATTTCTTCCTCGAATTGGGTAATTATTGGCCCGTGGTCTAGCTTTGCGTCCATTTTCATTATTGTTCCTCCTGTCGCCTTACCGTCGACAATTATTGCGCTTTGGACGGGGGAAGCCCCTCTAAATTTGGGTAAAAGTGAAGGATGTATATTAAGCATTCCCTGGGGAAAATAAGAAAGTATCTCATCCGGTAAAAACTCGCTGTAGGCGGCCAAAATTCCGATATCCGCAGTAATTTGAGATTCCAAAAAGTCTTTGGAGGAATAAAATGTGGCGATATTTCTTTCGTGTGCCCATTTATCTATCGGGGAATATTCCAAGTATTGTTTTCTGCCTACGGGCTTTGGGGATTGGGTAACAACCGCAACAATGGGTGACTCTCCGGGCCCGGACACATATTCCTTGTGAAGTCTCTCAAGAATCGGTAGAACATAATCAGGTGTACCAAAAAATACAATTTTCAAGTGAGCTCTACCTCCTCCCATTCGTCGCCGTCTACTTTGTAAAGCGGTTTACCGGCTTGTAGCAATCTGTCTATAAACAAAATTCCTTCCAAGTGGTCTATCTCGTGGAGAATTATTTGAGCGTTAAAGCCTATAAACTCTTCTTTAACCTCCTTGCCGTCCTCGTTTAGGTAGGTTAACGCCACTTTGTCTGCCCGTTTGAGAGGTCCGTAGTAAAAGGGAAGAGAAAGGCATCCTTCTAAAATTTCTTTTTTACTTTTTTTCTTAGGTTCTTCTTTAATGCCGCTTATTTCGCTTACTTCGGGATTAATTACAACTCTTTTAAAGTCTTTGTAGTCGGCTATAAAAATACGCACATTTTGGCCTATCTGGGGTGCAGCAAGGCCCACCCCTTCGGGATCTTTTTGGGTTGCCAGGGTATCTTTTAAGTCTTGAATAATCGCCAAAGTTTTTTTGTCCAATTTAGGAACATTCTTTGATTTTGTGCGTAGAATCGGGTCTCCCGATTGTAAAATTTTTCTAATCATTTGAATAAAATCACGGCCGTCAAGGCTTTGAAACCTCAACCGTGATAGCTTCAATTATACCAGAAGTAGGTTTATTATTACTTAATACTTTCTAATGTTTGTTTTGCCAGTTCGTCTTTTGGATCAATTTTTGTCAAAATATATTCAAGCTGCTCTTTGGCTTCGGCGTTTCTTTTAAGGTCGATTAGATAAATTGCATAAGCAAGTCTGGCTTCTTTGTAGTTTGCTTTAAGCTCGATTGCTTTTTTAAATGTCTCCTCACCCTTATTTGGATTTCCAATTTGAATGTAATAGAGTGCCAGGTTGTAGTGAAGTTTGGCATCTGTTGGGGCGGAATTAATAGAATCAACTAAAACTTGTCCTGCAGGAACTATATATTGGGAGTTGATGGTGGAAAGCATAACAAAAATGCCAAACCTTGTTCGTTTGATATTCATATTGCTAGGAGATAACTCGGAAGCCATTTGGGACTCGCTTACAGCAAAATTTGCAAGTTGGGCGGCGGCGGTTGCTTCGCCTGCTTGGTTGTAGGCGCGCGCAAGTGCGGTATAGGAGCTTGCCAGTTCTATGTGGTACAAAGCTTGATTTGGGTTAAGGGAAGTGGCTTTTTTGGCATTTTCTAGGGCCATGTCGCTTCTTTTGTTGCCGTTATATATTTTTGCTTTTGAATAATAAAGATCTGCTTTCCAATAATTGTAAACGGCGAAGATCATATAAATTGCGGCAACGGAGATCGAAGTAAAAAGAATTTTTTGGAAGGCATTGGAGTTGTTTTCCTTTTTCGCGGGATTTGCGTCGGCCAGTGCGAATGCCGGAAAAAGGAAGAATAGCAAATCGGTGGGTACTACCGAAAAACCAAAAAAGTTTGTAATTAAAAGACTAAAGTATCCGGCGATTAGTCCAAAGTTATAGAGGTCGTTTTTGTATAAAACAACTATGGTAATAACTATTAAATAAATATATGCCCCAAGCCCCAAGGAACCCGAATTTGCGGCAAAGTTAAGGTATTGATTATGGGCTTTGTTATAAACAAAATCCCATTCGGAAACAAGGTTCTGAGCAGGCGGGCGGTACTTGTAAAAAGAATAGGCAAAAGTTTCTACTCCCGTTCCAAAAAGGGGATAATTCTTCCACACATCCATTGCCCCGGTCCAAACTATCTTTCTTATGGTCCCGGATTCCGTTCCGCCTACCTCCAAAGCAGGACCAACAGGGAGCTTATTTTCCTGGGTAATTTTTTTATTCAATAAAGAATAAATATTCGGAGTCCATTGTGTTCCTGATATTAAACAAATAGCAACAACTAGGCAGCCAAAAATAACCGCAGGCTTAAAAATATGTTTAACTTCAGAAGACTTTTTCCAGATAACTAAAATTGCAAAAATTAGTGCGGAAATTCCAAATCCCAAAAAACCGGAACGTGACTTAGTGAAAATTAAAACCCAAAACAAAAGTAAGGAAAATGAAAGGTATATCCAAAATGTATGTTTTTTAATGTTTTCTTTTAAACCAAGTGCTAAGGAAACCGGAATTAATGCAACCAGCCAAGATGCCAACCAGTTTGGTTGTCCTAGTGTCGAAAAAACGCGGGATTTAACATCCTGTACCCAAAGTTCGCTGTCGATTCCAAAGTGTTCCAAAACCCCGTAAATCGAAACTAAAAATGCAGAAACAAAAGTTGTTTTTAAAAGAGAAAAAGATTCCTCTTTGGTTATGTTGGTTACAAATGCCCAATATAAGACCGAATAACAAAGTGTGGTTAGTAAGCCGCCGTTGAATCTTGAGTAATAACCAAACCACGAAGTAGAAGGGTCAATAGAAATTAAAGTGGAAATAAACTGAGACAAAACAAAAATAACGAGTGGTGTATCAAGTTTGGTTTTTACAAATATAAACCTCTTTTCGGAAACTATTCTCAGTAACCAAAATGCAGAGACAAGAACGGTAGATGCATACAAAAGCACTGTTTTATTGAATTCAAAAACCTCAGAAGTGTAAGGCCAGAGAACTAGAGGAATAAAAAAGAAAGCAAACCCGAAGATAAAGAAAATTATTTTTCTAAAATTAATCACAAAAGTTATTTTACAATACTTTTTTTAAAGTCCGGAGACTCTTTGCAATCAACGGTCAAATCGGTATACTGCGTTGCGACTTAAAATGAAATTTTTTAAATTTAAAAACCCCGTTAACCATCTTCTGGGTATGTTCTCGCATGATGTGGGAATAGACCTTGGAACGGCAAATACTCTGGTTTATGTAAAAGATAAAGGAATAGTAATAAGAGAGCCTTCTGCTGTGGCACGCCACAAAAAAACTAAAGAAGTTTTAGCAATCGGTACTTCCGCCAAAAAAATGTACGGTAGAGCACCCGCAACAATCGAGGCAATTAGACCTTTAAGAGACGGTGTTATAGCCGACTTTGATGCAACTGCGGCAATGCTTAAATACTACATTAAAAAGGTTCACGAATCTGGTGGAATTATCCCCAAAATACCGCGCCCCAGGGTTATTGTGGGTATCCCTTCAGGTGTAACCGAGGTGGAAAGACGAGCTGTTGCAGATGCCGCAGTTGATGCAGGGGCAAGGGAAGCACATTTAATAGAAGAACCGATGGCGGCGGCAATTGGAGCAGGGCTTCCTATAGAAGGGGCGGAGGGTGTTTTTATAGTAGACATAGGCGGCGGGACAAGCGAAATAGCTGTAATTTCTTTAGGAGGAATTGTTTTAGGAAGAAGTGTAAGAGTTGCGGGGGATGAAATGGATGACGCGATTATCAATTATGTTCGTCTAAAGTATTCGCTTCTTTTAGGACAACCCACAGCCGAGGCGGTAAAAATAGGAATAGGTTCTGCCTCTGCCGTTAAAGATAAATTTACAGTTGTTAGAGGGCGTGATTTGGAAACGGGCTTACCAAAATCTATTAAATTAACATCAGGGGAAGTCCAAGAAGCTCTTTCTCCGATCATTCAGGAAATTGTTATGAATATAGTTGATACTTTAGAAGAAACCCCACCCGAGCTTACCAGCGATATCATGGAAAAAGGCATTACTCTTGCTGGAGGCGGTTCTTTGATAAGCGGAATAGACAAAATTATTGCAGAAGCTACAAAAATGCCTGTTTGGGTGGCGGACGACCCTTTGACTTGTGTGGTAAGGGGTTGTGGAATTTGTTTGCAGGATAACGGTTTACTAAAAAGAATCAGAGTTACAAAAGGTTTATAACTGCTTGCTCTCTTGTACAATAAGTTATATGTATTCGCTTTCATCTTCCGGCAGCGGCTCGTGGCTCTCCTGGTTTCTTAAAGGGTTACTCATTTTGTCTTTTTTGATTCTTACAACAAAACTTTTTGAGATACAGATAATAAAGGGTTCTTATTATCAGTCTTTAGCTAAGGAAAACAGAATAAGACATATCGCAATCCCGGCACCCCGGGGAACTATTTATTCAAGAGACGGAGAAGTGTTGGCAGGCAATATTGCGGTTAAAAAGAAAATCAAATTTGATCCCACAAAAGGTTATAGTTTGGACAGTGACATTGCAGGGGCTCAAGGTGATGAGGTTGTAATTGATTATAAACGAACTTATCCTTTAGCCGAAAAATTTGCCCATGCATCTGGTTATATTGGTAAAGTAGACGAAAAAGAAGTGGGAACAATCAACCCCGGTTGCCCGGAAAAGGGAATACGTTTTTCAACAAGTTTTGTCGGTAAAAATGGAATAGAATTTCAATATGAATGTTTGCTGACAGGAATAGACGGGGAAGAGTTGGTAGAGGTTGATACAAAAGGTAAAAAAATAAGGTCGCTAGGCAGAAAAGAACCCGTAAGCGGTACAAACATTCATCTTTCGATAGACTCAAATCTTCAAACGGAAGTTGCAAATAGTATGGAAGGCAAAAAAGGAGCGGTTATCGTCTCGGACACAAAGGGAAGTGTATTGGCTTATTATTCGGGTCCGTCTTTTGATCCAAATCTTCTTATTCCTCAGGATAAAAATATCGACACCCAAACTGGAGAAGCAAACCAAGAAAAGTTAACATCGCTTTTTAAAGATCCCGACCTACCCTTTTTTAATAGAGTCATCGGTGGCACTTTTCATCCGGGCTCTGTTTATAAACCGTTGGTTGCCTTGGCTGCGTTACAGGAAAATGCCATAGATAAAGATTTTACATATGATGACCCCGGGGTTATAACCGTGAACGAATTTTCCTATAACAACTGGTACTTCACGGAATACGGAAGAAAAGAAGGCACAATAAATCTTGCAAGAGCAATTGCCAGGTCGACCGATACTTTCTTTTACAAAATGGGAGAAAAAACAGGGCCTAACGCAATCGCAGACTGGTCCAAAAAATTCGGACTAGATAAGATTACGGGCATCGATTTACCGGGAGAAGTTTCGGGTCTAATTCCAACACCCGAATGGAAAAAGAAGACAAAAAAGGAAAATTGGTTTTTGGGGAACACTTACCATATGTCTATCGGTCAAGGTGATGTTAGCTCTACTCCTATCGAGATCAATACTTACATTTCGGCAATTTCGGCGGACGGTCGTATCTGCACTCCTAAAATACTTCAGGGTGAAAGTGCATGTAAAACAGTCGAAGTTAAAAAAGAAAATTTGGATTTTGTTAAAGAAGGAATGCGCCAGGCTTGCGAACAGGGCGGAACCGCTTATACTTTTTTTGACTTTGCCGCCACCCACGGAGGAAACGAAGTGGGCTGTAAAACGGGTACTGCGGAGGTTGGAGTTACAGGCGAACCTCACGCTTGGTTTACCCTTTTTGCACCTTTAAACACGCCGCAGATAGTTGTTACAGTGTTAGTTGAGAAGGGCGGACAGGGTTCACAAGTTGCGGGCCCAATTGCCAGAAAAATAGTTGACTACTACTTTGCGGGCTCCAAAACTTCTCCCTAGTTAAAAATGACGGAAAAAGAGTATTTGGTTTGTTTGTCTGCATTTTCTTATTTTGGTCCTAAAAGGGTCAAACTTCTTATTGGTTATTTTGGTAGTGCAAAAAAAGTTTGGCAAGCACGCATATCCGACCTTAGTGGAGTCGGTTTGAAGTCGAAAGCGACCGAGTTTGATAAATTTAGGAACAATTTTGATGTAGACCGATATTTCAAAAAACTAAAAAAATTTGAAGTAAAAATTTTAACCCTTTCCGACAATGAATACCCCAAGAATTTAAAAGAAACCGAAGATGCACCACATGTGCTTTATGTCAGGGGAGAAATCACCCCCACAGACAGTTCCGCAGTCGCAATCGTGGGGACGCGTATGATGACAAGTTATGGCCGCGAGGTTACAGAAAAGGTTGCAAGTGAATTCGCGGAATTCGGAGTTACGATTGTATCGGGTTTGGCGCTTGGTGTTGATGCGGCCGCCCAAAAAGCCGCCCTTAAAGCCGGCGGGCGTACTATTGCAGTTTTGGCAAGCGGCCTTGATATCATTAGCCCCTATTCCAATAAGTTTTTAGGAGAGGAAATATTAAAAGGTAATGGGGCAATTGTTTCGGAGCAACCTTTGGGACATTTACCTTTTAAACAAGATTTTGCCGTAAGAAACAGGCTGATATCGGGTTTGTCTAAGGCAGTTGTTGTTGTCGAAGGTAGAATGAAAAGCGGAACTTTTTACACTGTTAACGCTGCAAACGAACAAGGCAGGCCTGTATTTGCAGTTCCCGGACCCGTCACATCTCCCGCATCGGAAGGGCCAAACTTTTTGATCCAAAACGGGGCAAAAATGGTTGTTTCTGCAAGGGATGTAATGGAGGAGTTGGACATACAGATAAAAGTCGATTCAACGGAGGTTTCCAGGCTAATGCCGGAAGATAAAAAAGAAGAAAAAATATATAAAATTTTGGAAACGGAACCCCTGCACCTTGACGAACTTGCTAGAATATTGGGTTTACCGACAGCCGAAGTGTCTGCTAGACTTACAATCATGGAAATTAAGGGAACGGTTAAAAGTTTAGGTAAAGGAGTATACAAAAAAATTTAAAAATGGATCTTATTATTGTCGAGTCACCAACAAAAGCCAAAACGCTTTCTAAATTTTTAGGAGACGGCTACCAAGTGGAAGCCACAATGGGTCATGTTAAAGACTTACCCAAAAGCAAGCTTGGTGTGGATATCGAGCATGATTTTGAGCCTGACTATGTAGCCGTTCCAAAAAGAGCCGACACAATTAAACTTTTAAAAGCCAAAAGCGCCAAAGCAACTACTACTTATATAGCGTCCGATCCTGACCGCGAAGGAGAGGCTATTGCTTCTCATGTTAGAGATGTCCTTTCTTCCAAAAACAAAATAGAAAGAATAACTTTCCACGAAATTACTAAAGATGCGGTAGAAGAAGCACTGAAAAATCCAAGAAAGATAGACCAAAATCTTGTTGATGCCCAAACGGCAAGAAGAGTTTTGGACAGACTTGTGGGGTACAAGCTTTCCCCTTTGCTTTGGAAAAAGGTTAGACGCGGGCTTTCGGCGGGCCGTGTTCAGTCCGTAGCCGTACGTTTGATAGTAGAAAAAGAACGGGAAATAGAAAAGTTTAAGGCCGTCGAATACTGGGAAGTTTCGGTTGATGTTAAAAGAAAAAAAGACAAAGAAGAAGAGTTCAAAGTTTGGCTTATAAAAATCGGTGATCAAAAAGCGGTAGTTGGGTCAAAAGCCGAAGCCGATAAAGTTTTGGCCGAACTGGAAAAAGAAAACTACTCCGTATCAGAAGTTAAAAAGAGAGAAGTTGTTAAAAAACCATACCCGCCGTTTACAACTTCTACAGTGACACAGGCCGCTGCAAGAGTGTTTGGTTGGTCATCCAAAAAAACAATGTCTATTGCTCAAAGACTTTACGAAGAAGGCTTGATTACTTACCACAGAACCGATTCCCTCTCGCTTTCCAAAGCTGCGGTTGATGCTTGTAGAAGTTTGATTAAATCGGAATTCGGCGATAAATATTTGCCAGAGTCTCCGAGATTCTACAAAACACAATCAAAAGTTGCCCAGGAGGCCCACGAAGCAATCCGGCCAACCAATGTTTCCAATAGAGGGGAAAATGCGGGGGAGGCAGACTTTGTAAAACTTTACGAACTTGTCTGGAGAAGATTTGTTTCTTCGCAAATGAATTCCAGTGTTTACGACGAAACTACTATAGATGTTGCGGCAGGGGTTTATACACTAAGAGCATCGGGACAAATTTTGAAGTTTGACGGGTGGCGAAAAGTTAGCCCGCCCAAAAAAGACGGCGAAGAAGTAATTCCTTTGCCTGATGTTTCGGTGGGCGAGGATTTGGCTAAATTAAAAGTTAACGGTGAGCAGAAGTTCACGGAACCCCCGGCAAGATTCAACGAGGCTTCCCTTATTAAAACTTTGGAAAAATTAGGAATTGGTAGACCGTCTACCTATGCGCCTACTATTTCTACAATAATTGTCAGAAACTATGTGGAGAAAAACGACAGCAAGCAGTTTACTCCCACAACAATCGGAATAGCCGTTAATGATTTTTTGGTGGAAAACTTCCCCAATGTTTTTGATTACGAATTTACGGCGGGTATGGAAGGAAAGTTGGACGAGATTGCAAACGGAAAACTGGTTTGGGTAAAAGAAATTTCATCTTTTTGGAAACCTTTTGATAAAAAAATAGTTGATGTAGAAAAAAATTCCAAACGAGTAAAGATCGAAGTAGAAAAATTAAATAAAGAATGCCCGGATTGTAAAGAAGGTGAGTTGGTAGTTAGAACGGGAAGATTTGGTAAATTTATTTCATGCTCGCGTTTCCCGGATTGCAAACACACCGAAAAATATTTGGATAAAGCTGGAATGCTTTGTCCGGACTGCGGCAAGGGAGATGTTATTGTCAAAAAGACAGGCAAGGGAAGACATTTCTTTGGCTGTTCCCGTTACCCCGACTGTAAGTGGGCCTCCTGGCGTAAACCCCAATAATGACTATATAATGGTTTGATGAGAGTCAATTATTTAGTACTTTTCCCCAAAAAACAAAAAATTGAGGCGGGTGGCGAAAAAAACGAACGATTAATAAAACGGGCCCCTTATTTTTTAGATCTTGATATTGATATTCAAAAACTCACTCATCACAGCTTTAAAGTTTTGGATACAGAGGTAAAACAGGAAGTTTATTTATACGACGACCTGGTTTTTGTTCTTCAGTTTGAATATGAAATAGGCCCCTCTCTTACCGAAGAAGTTTTTGAGCTCAAGAACAAATTGAACCTGGAGTTTAAGGACATTGCTATATCCAACTTTGGGGCAGACCCCAATCTTGTCGAGGAATATACAATTCTATTGGAAGATAAGCCGGGAAAGATTAAAGAGTTTTTGGAGAAAAACGAGTTCTCTTTAGCGAGATTTATTAGGTCGTTGGAGAAAAAAGTAAATAAAGCCGACGCGGAGGATATTTTGGTTTCGCAAGTAAGTTACTCCAAAGAAGATGTTGCAATTGTCGATTGGGAAGGGGCGATTCTTGCGGACCCGGAAGGAGACTTTGATTCACAAATTGAACTTCTTAAAATAGGTAACTATCAATTGGTACGGTATAGGATACTGGATCAAAAAATAGAAAAGAGCCTAGAAGATATAAGGCATGCGGTTAACGGCAAAGGCAAGAAAGTTTTGGGCAATGTTTTTGTCAGAAGCGCCATAGAAAATAAACTTTCGCTTCTTTTGGATTTTGACAAAGTAGATCAGTCAATTCTTTTGGTAGGTGATTGGTACTCGTCTAACTTGTACAGGGCTATTATGCAGGAGTTTTATATCGATGATTGGCGTGATCTTATCAAAAACAAACTGGAAAATTTGGAAGCAATTGACGCAACAGCAAGAGAACATATAGTTTTTGATTGGAATCGAATTTTGGATATTGTCCAGTTGGTGGGTTGGCTTGTCCTCTTGGTGGGTTACATCTATTTATACTTCAAGGACGCGGGTCTTTTTTAATGGTTATTGACAGGTAAGAAGGCCTGTTGATAAAAGTTATTTATTATGTCCAAAGAAAACCAGATCGAGCTGTCGCGTGCAGAAACAAAAAGAGTGGTTAACCCCGGAGCAGAAAAGTGGTTAGGCCAACCAATTGAAGTTTTAGACAAAGGATATGTTTATTTAGTCGACTATATGGGTGACGATGCCGCGATAGAACAGGCAGCAAGAACATCTTATGGCTACGGTACCAGGAGTGTTAATCAGACGGAAGGTCTTATTAGATATTTAAGACGCCATAGGCACTCTACCCCTTTTGAAATGGCGGAGATGAAATTTCATGTAAAAATGCCGATATCCGTTGCTAGGCAATGGGTGCGCCATAGAACCGCAAACATAAACGAATACTCCGCTAGATATTCGATCATTCCCGATGAATTTTATGTGCCTTCCGAGAATTCAATTGCTGTTCAATCAAAGGATAATCGCCAGGGAAGAGGAGAGTCTGTCGATTCCGAATATGCTGCGGAAGTTAAAGCAATATGGGAGAAAAACGGATATTCAAGTTATCAGGATTATATGTTTTTAATTAATGACGACGGGGAGGGTAACCCCATAGATCCCAACCGTCCCCAGGTTGCAAGGGAGCTTGCCAGAAATGTTTTACCCGTTGATTACTATACTCAGTGGTATTGGAAAACCGACCTTCACAACTTGTTTCGCTTTTTGTCATTAAGGATGGATACCCACGCTCAATGGGAAATAAGGCAATATGCCGACTCAATGGCAAAAATAGTTTTGGATTCATACCCGCTATCTTATAAAGCATTTGAAGACTATGAACTTTTTTCGGTTAACTTTTCCAAGCCCGAACAAAATGTGCTTACAGAACTTTTGAAAACCAGTGGAATCACTTTCTCATCGGAAGACGCCGAACAGATAGCGGCCAGTTTGGGGCTTAAGAACAAAAGAGAAAAATCGGAAATGTTGGATAAGTTTAGGAATTTAGGATTGATTAAATAAAATGCCCGAACGTTACGCCGAAAAAAGAAGAGTTTTGCAACCCGAACTGATTGTCTATTGCGGCCCTATGTTTAGCGGCAAAAGTGACGAGCTAATACGTGAACTCAAAAGAGCTCCTCATGCAAAATACAATGTTATAGCTTTTAAGCCCGTTGTTGATAACAGAAGGGGTAGCGATACTATTAATTCTCAAAACGGAAGCGACTATCCTGCTATTTCCGTAGAAAACCCCGAAGACATCTTGGCAATGGTAGGGCCTGATATAGACATTGTAGGAATAGACGAAACGCAATTTTTTGACAACAGAATCGTAAGTGTTGTTTTTAATCTTTTGGCGCGCGGTAAAAAGGTAATAGTTGCGGGGCTTGATAAAGATTTTAGAGGTGAACCGTTTGGCCCCATGGCGTTTTTTAAACAGGAGGCCGACCACACAGAATCCTTTCATGCATATTGTGCCGTTTGCGGGGAATCCGCATCTTTTACACAACGCCTTGTAAACGGTAAACCGGCAAAATATGACGATCCCGTAGTTGTTGTAGGGGCAGACGAAATGTATCAGGCCCGTTGCCGCACACATCACGAGGTTCCCGGAAAACCAAAAAAGTAATGTCCAAAGAACTCAAAGAGTTTTTAGCAAATGAATCCTTTGTAATAGGAACGCTTGGAGCAATCGGAAGCGGCAAGTCTACTTTTTCCAAAGCACTGGCTGATAATCTGGAAGTTGCTCGTATAGAAGAAAACTTTCCTCTAAATCCTTTCTTGGCAGATTTTTACAAAGACCAAGTCGATTATAGTTTTAAATCTCAACTATGGTTTCTAAAAAGCACTGTTGACCAGATGATGAATACTCCCGAATTCCATACAGGAAGCGCCGTAATACTGGACCCCGCTAACGAAATGAATTTTATATTCGCACAAACCCACAAGGATATGGGGTGGATGGACGAACGCGAGTTTGAAGTGTACTCCGAACTTTACAAAATCCTTTCCGAAAAAAGCGGAGTCAAAAAACCAGATCTTTATATTGCTATGAGTGCGGGTGCCGATCTTTTGATGAGTAGGATTGTGACAAGAGGAAGAGGATTCGAAGTGGGGATGCTTAGGAACAATCCTAAATATTTGGTAAAACTAAACGAGAACATCGCCCGTTTTGCGGCAGGTAAAAAGAATGTTTTATTTATAGATTCCGAACACAATTATCAGAACCCCGACTCTTTACAGAGGGTTATGTTTACAATCGGAGAAAAAATAAAAAGTTTTTAATTTCAACGGTTGTAAGTTTTATTTTTTTCATTTAATCTCTCTTGAAGATGGAAAGAGATAGAGGTAGATTTGTGGTATTCGAAGGTGTCGGAGGATGTGGAAAAGGAACTCAAATAGAAATAGCTAGGAATCTTCTTATAAAAAACGGCATAAATACAATATCTACTCGTGAACCCGGAGGAGTCGGCCCCAGCGAAGAAATAAGAAAACTTATTTTTGATCTTAAAGGTCAGGGCTTGATTGGAGCAGAAGGGCAGATGGTCATGTTTTTTACGGCACGCAAATTTTGGGTGGATCAGTTGGTAGCACCGAATATTGATTTGGGAGTTAATGTTTTGGGTGATAGAAGCTATGTTTCTACCGGTGCTTATCAGGGTTATGCCGAAGGCGGGGATATGAATAGAATTTTGAGAATTGCTGACTTTATAATGGGAGACTACAAACCCGATGCTGTGGTATTGCTGGATATATCACCGACTACTTCTAAAACCAGACGCGGATCCGATACAAACGGAGATCCTTTTGACAGAGAAAACTTTGAATATTTAGAAAGACTTGTTGCGGGATATCGTGAGATGTCCAAAACTTCATGGGGAAATCTTAACTGGTTTATCGTAAACGGTGAACCAAACGCGGAGATTGTTTCGGATTCGATTGCTAAGACACTAGAAGACATCTTTGAAACAAAACTATCCAAATAGTGGTGTATAATTTAGCTTCAAATGGATAATGTTTTTGATTTAATTCAAAAAGAAGAGCTGCGGCAGGAAGAAACAGTCACTTTGATTCCTTCCGAAAATTATGTCTCTAAGGCGGTTAGACAAGCTCTTTCTTCTAAACTTGTGAATAAATATTCGGAAGGTTATTCGGGTAGAAGATATTACCAGGGAAACGGGGTAATCGATGAAGTGGAAAGCTTGGCAATAGAGAGGGCAAAGAAACTCTTTGGAACACCGCATGCTAATGTGCAACCGTATTCAGGGTCGCCGGCAAATTCAGCAGTCTACTTTGGTCTACTAAAACAGGGAGACACTCTAATGGGTTTAACACTTTCTTCGGGCGGGCATCTTACACACGGACACCCCAACATAACTCTTTCGGGAAAATATTTTAACTCCGTCCAATACGGTGTGGATAAAGACGGATACATCGATTACAAGGGTTTAGAAAAAGAGGCCCGAGAACTTAAACCTGCAATGATAGTTGCGGGGATAACGGCTTATTCCAGGGTGCTCGATTTTGAAAAGTTCGCGTACATTGCAGACTCTGTTGGTGCAATTTTACTTGCAGATATTTCTCATATTGCAGGACTTGTGGTTACAGGGGAGCATGTTTCGCCCGTTGAATATGCTCATGTAGTTACAACAACCACACACAAAACTTTACGCGGCCCAAGGGGAGCAATGATCATGGTAACCGATAAGGGGTTGGCAAAAGATCCCGACATGGCCAAAAAAATTGATAGAGCGGTTTTTCCGGGGCTTCAGGGCGGACCTCATGATAATCAAACAGCAGCAATTGCAGTTGCTCTGGAAGAAGCATCAAAGCCTGATTTTAAAAAATACGTCAAAGCCGTAAAAGAAAATGCTGACACCTTGGCCAAAGAGCTTTTATCCTACGGGTTCGATGTGGTAACAGGGGGAACCGATAATCATCTTTTGCTATTGGACCTGCGGCCAAAAAATATTTTAGGAAAAGACGCCGCAATTAAGTTGGAAGATGCGGGCATTGTTACAAATTACAACACAATTCCAAATGATCCAAACCCTCCCGCGAATCCGTCGGGATTAAGAATCGGTACTCCCGCGTTAACAACCAGAGGTATGGGTATTTCTGAAGTTAAACAAATAGCGGCTTGGATAAATAAGATTCTAAGCGGGCAAGCAGAAGCCTTGGAGGTTAAAAAAGAGGTCGAGTCGCTTTGCAAACAGTTCCCAACCCCATGATAATTTTTGACGGAAAATCATTTGCCGAGAAAAAAAGAGAAAGTTTAAAACCAAGAATAGAGGAGCTAAAACAAAAAGGAATTAAACCAAAACTTGTTTCTGTTTTGGTGGGTGATAACCAAGGCAGTGTCTTTTATACAAATCTCAAGAAAAAAACAGCCGAAAGTCTGGGTATTATTTTTGAAATTGTTAACTTTGACGAGAATTCTAAAGTCGATTCAATTAAAAACAAAATTACGGAGCTAGGGGCCAATGATTCGGTTTACGGGATTATGGTGCAAATGCCTTTGCCACAAAATTTGAAGGGTAATCAGGAAGAAATAATAAGCCTAATTTCTCCCAATAAAGATGTAGACGGACTTTTGCCAGACGGCCCTTTTTTGCATCCTACAGCCGCTGCAATTATTGCTGCCATAAACGAGAGCGGGAAAGATAAAAATTCGATAGTTGCGGTTATCGGGGCGACGGGAATGGTGGGCAGGTCGTTAACTAAAGAACTTAAAAAGCAAAACTACTCGGTAATAGAATGCAACAGCAAAACCCATGATTTGGGTGAAGAAACAAGAAAAGCGGACATAGTTGTTTCCGTAACGGGTAGGCAAGGAATTCTCAAAAAAGAAATGCTTAAAACGGGAGCGGCAGTTATTGATGTGGGTTATCCAAACCCCGATGCAAACATAAATGTAAGGGAGGTTGCTTCTTTTATTACCCCGGTTCCCGGCGGGATAGGGCCTGTTACACTCGGGTCGTTAATGGAGAACTTGGTTTTGGCTTGCGAAAATAGTTTAAGTCGTTAACTTATTTAAAAATATCGGGTCTTTCGTCTAGAAATTTTTGAAACGGGTTCAGACTTTTATCTTTTCCTCCTGTAACTCTGCTCCAATAAACTCCTGTAGACATTGCAAGCCAGATTGTGCTTCTTGCCGTTTTAATTTCGTCCAGATTTTTTGGAGTCTTTAGGCTACCCAGCTCAACCAAAGTTATCGTCACATCATCACAAACCTTGGCAGCTTCCTGCATATTTCCTATTTGGTGCCCTAGTGCGGCAATCATTTCTATTAACCCGACTTGGTCCTCGGGAGTCATTCCCGGATGGAATATTTTTTTAAATCCCGCCTGGGTCCAGATGGGGTATATCCCTAAGTGAAAAAAATTGTCTCCAAAAAAATCTTCCAATTTGTGAATTTCTTTTTGAGATTCACCTATTAAGACATTAAAATTCAAAGGGTCAATCCTGGTCATTGGGTCCAAAAGTGCCTTAAGAAGGGGGCTTTTGTCCAAAATAGCCTGCCTTTCTTTGTCGTTTAATTCATTTTCCATAGCCTATAATACACCAACTTTAAAATTAACTCAAATTTGGCCTGGTTCGCAATTGCAAAGAGATTTTTTACCTGTTAGAATATCGACTACACACACCGGTCAGGTTTCCTGGAGTCTTCCGACTGGTGGCGGTACAAGGAAACCAAAATATATATCAAATGGCAAAAGTATCTCTAGATGACTTATTGAATGCGGGAGCGCATTTTGGACATCAGTCCAAAAGATGGAATCCCAAAATGGAAGATTTTCTCTACGGCGAAGATTCCGGAGTCCATGTTTTTGATCTTACAAAAACCAAACCCATGTTGGAAGAGGCTTTGGAGTTCCTTACAAAAACAGTATCCGAAGGCAAAACCGTCCTTTTCTTGGGCACAAAAAAGCAGATTAAAGAGAAAGTAAAAGAAGTAGCGGAGGCTGTCGGTATGCCATATGTTAACGAACGCTGGCTAGGCGGAACCTTCTCCAATTTTGAGCAGATGAAGAGATCTCTCAAGAAGATGGAAGAGATGAAGGAAAATATGGCCACAGGCGGTTACAACAAGCACACCAAAAAAGAAAGACTTCTTATAGAACGCGAAATCGCCAGACTAGAAAGATTCTTTGGCGGAGTTAAGAATATTTCCGGAATTCCCGATGCACTATTTGTAATCGACACAAAGCGCGAACACGGTGCAGTTCGTGAAGCAAATAACAGAAAAGTACCCGTAGTCGGAATCGTAGACAGCAACGCCGATCCCGATATGGTTGATTATGTTATTCCTATGAACGATGATGCAAGTAAAGCCTTAGAATATATATTAGAACTTGTTAAAGAGGCTATTTTGGAAGGTTCCAAAAAATCAAACAAATAAAAGAAGACATAATGGCAGGGATTGATATTAACTTACTAAAGAAACTCAGAGAAGAAAGCGGAGCACCTATTATTCGTGTTAAAAAAGTTTTGGAGGAGTTTAAAGGAGACGAAAAGAAGGCCTTGGAAGTCCTTAAAAAAGAAGGATTCGAGAAAGCCGAAAAAAGGACAGAAAGAGTTACGGGGCAGGGTAAAATCTTCACATACACTCACCACACAGGCAAAATTGTAAGCTTGGTAGAACTCCTTTGCGAAACAGACTTTGTTGCTAAAAATGAGCTATTCGAGGAACTGGGTAAAAATGTAGCAATTCAGGTTGCTTCTATGGGTGATGTCAATTTGTTGGAACAGGATTTTATAAAAGATCCTTCCCAAAAAGTTTCCGACTTGGTTAAATCTGTTATTGCCAAAACAGGAGAAAATGTTCGCATCGGCAGAGTTTATCGTGTAGAATTGGGTAAATAATTCATGGACGAAGCTTCAGTAAAAAACAAAATGCAGTCTTCAGTTGATTCTTTGGCCTCCGATATTGCCGGAATCCGCACGGGCCGCGCAACCCCCGCCCTTGTAGAAAATATAATTTGTCCCGCTTACGGCGGAACTCAAAGATTAAGAGTCATGGAAGTAGCCTCTATTACTTGTCCCGATCCAACCTCAATTGTAATTAGCCCTTGGGACAAATCCATTATCGGGGACATAAGAAAAGGCATATTAGAAGCAAATGTGGGAATGAACCCTTCTATAGACGGAGCGATAATCAGGATTATTATGCCTCCTTTAACAACGGAAGATAGGGAAAAATATGTAAAACTTTTGTCCGCCAAGTTAGAGGTCGGCAGAGTAGCGGTTAGACAAGTTAGGGCAGATATTATGCATGACATAAAAGAAAAGTCGGAGAAAAAAGAAATTACAGAAGACGATAAGTTTGCCCAGGAAAAAAGAGTTCAGGAAATTACGGATGAATTTATCGGCAAAATAGATGAAATGGGTGAGAAAAAGAAGACAGAGCTTCTCCAAATTTAATACTTCTTGATATTCCTCTAACAAATGGTGTAGTGTTATTGTTGTATGACAAGCTCCGACAGAGAACTAAGGACAATTTCTGGTCTAAGAGAAGATGGTTTTGGCGGCATGAATAGGATGCCCGACCCCGAAAAAGATGACGAAAAGCTTCAAAACGGTGAGACTCCTTATGCCAGAGGCAAAGATTGGAAGCTTCAATATGAAGGTAAAAAGGGAGCAGTCGAAGTTCTTAACGAAATTGACGATGTTTTTGACAACCCCGGTAGCGTTGACCCACTATACATAATAGAACTAGATGAATTCTTAAAGGAGAGGTTTGGAGAAGGTATCAGTTACGAAAACGGTATGGATGTTCCGGGCATAGACAGAGAAGAGCTTAAGTCTATGTATGCGGAATGGCGAATGAAAGACGACGAATCAGACAGAGACGATAGTCGAGAAGAGAAAACAGATAAGTCGAAGCGAACCGAAAGACACTTTAAACCTGGTGGGGTTCCTATCGATTTATCAACCCAAGCGGCTCAGCATGATACGGCTGTTTCTTTGGCATTTGAGGACTTAGATCCTGTTTGGGGAGATGAAAAGACAGTTGCACACTATATATTTGGCGAAAAAGGTAAACCCGATGTTATCGCCTTCACCAATTCTGAACTTGTAGGAACTCGCAAAGGGGGTGCCGTAGCAATTGAAGTTTCAAAGTTTAATGAGGTTTTGGAGGCTTCTGATATTAAAATGCGTTTGAGAAGGCCAAAGCACGGAGATCCGACAAATGTGCAAAAAGTTTTATCCAATCTTAGGCTTGGCAAGAAAGGTTCCAGATACGGCGGTGAAAAGACTAGAATTATCTACCCTGAAAAACCCAAGGAAGACAAGAAAAAACCAGAAGCTACTAAAACAAAAGTTGAAGCACTACAGCCTATGGAAGGCAAATTTAACATTTACATAAACGGTAAAGAATTAGATAGACTTACCAAAGATGTCCATGGCCCCGGAGCAGACGAAGCTCAGAAAAATAGAGATAGTGTTAATGATTTTGCTTATTATCTAAGTAGTGAGCAAGAAAATGTGGAGTCATTAATGTTTCTAACCGATTCTGTAGACGGCAGTGAACCCACCAAGATTAAGGCAGTAGTTCTTCAGGTTCTGGATATTCCAAAAGGTGGAACAAGGGAAGATGCCGAGAGAAAGTCGATTGTTATTCCAATTCATATATTCAACAGAGTCTTTAATAGCACCGAGCCTTATCATAAGTTTAATAAGCAAGAAAACGAAGTCGTTGGTGTGAAGTTCAGGACAAAACTTGGCAGTGGAGGTGGTTGGGAAGGTTTCATTCATCCCAAAACAAACGATGAAAACTTACAAAAGGTTATCGACAAAATGAGGTTTGAAGGAAAATCGCTTAGCTCAGATATCAAAGTTAGTATAGGACCTAGAAAAGAATACTCTCCTCAGGTTGCCGAGACTCCTGTGGCCGAGGCAGCTTAACTGGTTCCAAATTGCTAACAATCTCTATATACTTTTAGTATGCTTGTTTCGATTTTAATATTTATTCTAGTTCTCTCCATTTTGGTATTGGTTCACGAACTGGGGCATTACATAATGGCAAAACGGGCAGGTGTTTGGGTGGAGGAGTTTGGTTTTGGCCTTCCCCCCAGAATTTTTGGTAAAAAAATAGGTGAAACAATATTTTCTCTAAATGCGTTGCCCTTCGGCGGTTTTGTAAAACTTCACGGTGAAAGTACAGAGGATGGGGTAAGCGATCCCAAGCGCGCATTTTTAAATAAATCCAAAAGGCAAAGAATAGGAATAGTAATCGCGGGAGTTGTTATGAACTTTTTGTTGGCAATTTTTGCTTTTATGATTGTTTATTCGTTTTCGGGTATTCCCAGAGACACAGGGCATCTTAAAGTTATGGATATAGCGGCCGATTCTCCCGCACAAAAAGCAGGGATTGTTGTAGGGGATGAGATTACTAAAGTGGGAAAAGATAGCATTTCAACATCCGACGGTTTTATATCAAAAGTAGGCTTGGTCAAAGGTAGAAACACACCTTTCGAAATAAAAAGAGGAGATAGTGTAATTAAAGTTCAAATGACTCCGAGAGAAACTCCTCCTCAAGGACAAGGCCCATTAGGTGTTACCGTCTCTACTGTAGAAATATATTTCCCGCCCGTTTGGCAAAGGCCGTTTTACGGGATTTATTACGGTTTTAAAGAAGCTATTTTTTGGGGTAAAACGATCGGTCTTGGGCTTTGGGATCTGGCTACAAACATATTCAATGGTAAAGCCGGTGAACAAGTTGCAGGGCCCGTCGGGATATTTGCCGTAACGACCGAAGCGGCAAAGAGCGGGGTTCTAACACTTATAAACTTTGTCGGAATACTTTCTGTTAACCTTGCGGTTTTGAATATTCTTCCTTTTCCGGCCTTGGACGGGGGAAGACTTTTGTTTATAGGAATAGAGGCCTTAATAGGTAAAAAAGTTTTGCCCAAAGTTGAATCTGCAATCCACACAGCTGGAATGATCCTACTTTTACTTTTGTTTTTAGCTATAACAATTGGCGATGTTAAAAAGCTTATCATGGCGGGCGGGGTGGAAGGGTTTATAAAAACCATGATTAAGTAATTTGACAGAAAACATAGCATTGATATAATGAGCTTTGCAGGCAAAGAAGGAGCCCCACTCCGGAGCCTTAGGACAACCTTTTTGATAGGCCCAAAGCAACAAAGGCCAAAAAGAGTATAAATTAAGGTGGTACCACGGTTCGGCTAGCTCACCGCAAGCTTCACCCGTCCTTAGAAGGAGCGGGTTTTTTGTTTTAAAAAACTATATGAAATTTTCTGAAACATTTGTAAAAACTCTTAAAGAAGCGCCAAAAGACGCCGAAACAGTTAATCACAAACTTCTTGTGAGGGGTGCTTATGTAAGACAACTTATGGCGGGTGTTTATACATACCTTCCGTTGGGTTTAAGGGTTCTTAACAAAATCTCTCAGATTGTACGCGAAGAAATGAACAGTGTGGGCGGACGCGAAGTTCTAATGCCTTTAATGCACCCGGCCGCAAATTGGAAACAAACTGGGGGTTGGGACAATATAGATGTTTTGTTTAAAGTTAAAAGCAGAACTAAAAAAGATTACGCTTTAGCGCAAAGTCACGAAGAGGTTGTTACTCCGTTGGCCAGGGAGTTTGTTCATACCCACAAAGATCTTCCTTTGGCAATTTATCATATTCAGTGGAAGTTTAGAGACGAGCTAAGGAGTAAATCCGGAATCCTAAGAGGACGAGAGTTTTTAATGAAAGACCTTTACAGCTGGCACCTAAATCAGGCCGATTTCGAAGATTATTATAAAAGAGTTAAGGAGGCTTACTTGCGTGTTTTCAAAAGATTGGGTTTAACTGCTAAAGTAACGGAAGCTTCCGGGGGTGCCTTTTCGGAGAAGATTTCTTACGAGTTTGAAGTCCTAACAAATGCAGGTGAGGCAAATATTCTTTACTGTAGTGAATGTGATTACTGTGTGAATGTTGACGATATAGATAAATACTCGGAGGGGGATTCCTGTCCGGGATGCGCTAAATCTAATCTCAAATCAGCAAAAGCTGCCGAAGTCGGAAATGTTTTTGATTTAGGACAAAAATACACAAAAGCCTTTAACTTTTTAGTGACAAACGAAAAAGGAGAGAATGTTTATCCGATAATGGGTTGCTACGGAATCGGAATAAGTAGAACAATGGGAGTTTTAGTAGAAGAGTTTAATGACGAAAAAGGAATTGTTTGGCCAAAATCTATTGCTCCTTACGATGTTTATTTAATAGATCTTCCCGGTGCAAAAGAACCGGCAAAACTTTACGATTCATTACAAAAGGCAGGGGCAGATGTGTTGTGGGACGATAGAGACATTACGGCGGGTGCCAAATTCGGAGACGCAGATCTTTTGGGAATCCCTGTACGACTTGTTGTCTCGGGCAAAACAGGGGATATGGTTGAGTGGAAAGATAGAACTTCTGACAAAACCGAATTAATTAGTATAGAAGAGGTTGTTAATCGCCTGAGCAAATAAAATACCCGATAGTATTAAATAAATTCACAAAATAGGCTATTTCACGGTTACAGATTTTGCCAAATTTCTTGGTTTGTCGGGATCCAATTTTTTAAGCATAGTAAGATAATAGGCAACGAGTTGACCCGCAATTATATTGGGAATTACGGTTGCTTCTTGGCAATCTTCAATCTTTATAAACTCATCAAAGACTTTGTTGTTTTGATCAGAAATGCCTATTAAATATCCGCCGCGGGCTTTTATTTCGTGGGCGGCATTTAACATATCAGGTTTTGTTTCGTCGTTTGGGATAAGCAATACTACAGGGATTCCATTTTCTATTAGCGCTAAAGCTCCGTGTTTAAGTTCGCCGCCTGCAAAAGCCTCTGCATGAACATAACTTATCTCTTTTATTTTAAGTGCAATTTCTAGTGCGGCGGGATAATTTATCCCTCTCCCGATAATATAAATATCTTTTGATTTTAGTAACTTTTTGGCCGCTTGTTTTGGACTATCCGAAAGTATCAGTTTGCGTGCGCTATCTGCAGCTTTAAGCAAATTACTTTTTGAATGTTTAAGCTTTGAAAGTTTAAGTAGATGCGCAATCATTCCGGTTAAGGCTTTTGTAGAGGCAACTGCTTTTTCCCTCCCGGCACCGATAAGTATATTTTTATCCGAAAGTCTAAAAAGTGAAGTTTGTGGAACATTTATTAAAGCATTAATTTTTGTCTTTTTGTTTTTACAAATTTTTACAACTTCCAAAAGATCCATTGTTTCCCCTGATTGTGAAATCGCAAGGATGTTCGTGTTTTGATCGACTAAGTTTGTTTGATAGACAAACTCACTTGCAGAAACTGCTTCGGTATTGACCCCTGCTTTTGCAAAGAAGTATTTTCCGACGGTAGCAGCAAAGAATGCTGAGCCGCAGCCGACCAAATAATTTTTATTAACTCCAAAGTCGACTTTGGTGGTAGGCATATTTGCAATATCTGCAAGCATTTTTGGTTGTTCGTTAATTTCCTTTAGCATAAAGTTGGAAAATCCGGCCATTCCTTCTACTCCTTCGTCTTTTGCAATATTTACAATCTTGGGTTTAATTATTTTTCCGTTTTTGGTATTCACTATTTTTATTTCTTGGTTTGTTATTACTGCCGCTTCGTTATCTTCGAGAAAATAAACCTTATTTGTATGTTCTGCCAGTGCCAGAGAATCACTTGCAAGAAAATTTTCGTTTTTTCCAAAACCGACAACGAGGGGGGACCCGACTTTAGCTGCGATTATTTTATCGGCTTCGTGGTTTACGGCAACAACCGCATTCATCCCGTTAACTTGGGAGAAAAGTTTAAAG
Source organism: uncultured Gammaproteobacteria bacterium (assembly GCA_964600575.1). Taxonomy (GTDB): domain Bacteria; phylum Patescibacteriota; class Microgenomatia; order UBA8517; family UBA8517; genus CAZRGC01. The sequence goes on from CAZRJH010000005.1 coordinate 71,638, forward strand.
AATCCCTGTTCAAAACCCAGATCGTCTGAATATTCTTCCAAAAGATGAGACATTACCTCTGTATCGGTCTCAGACAAAAATTCATGCCCCTGTTTGATAAGAGTTTCTTTGTAGGGGGAAAAATTTTCGAATATACCGTTATGGATTAGTGCTAATTTAGAATTACAGTCGGGGTGGGGGTGGGCATTGGCATCGGTTACGCCTCCGTGTGTTGCCCAACGCGTATGAGCAATGGCTATATTGGATTTTGTTTTAGGAGTTTTTGCATTACCTATCTTGCCTGTTTTTTTGGAAATTGTTAGAAAGTCTTTATTCGCAAAAGCATAACCCCAGCTATCGTAGCCGCGGTATTCAAGGTCTTTTATTCCGTTGAAAACAATTTCGGGCGCGTTTGAGCTCCTGCCGATATAACCGAATATTCCACACATCGGGATTTTAGAAGTTTGAAGACTGATTAAGTTTTTCTTTGTTCCGCAAATTACTTCGCGGGTTTAAAAAAACTTTTCGGTATCAATATACCGGAAGGTTTCCGCAGATACTTCCTACTTCGTATAAAACTATGTAGGAGTTCGATTTCCTTCGACTCCACGAGAGTCGCAGGACCTCCATCCTCGTAATCCTTCGACTCCACGAGAGTCGCTCAGGACCACACGCTTATTTTGTTAACTATCAACAAACTCCAAAACTATTATACAGCATATGTTTGAATTAGAAAAAATCAGGTAATTTCGGGCCAAAATGTGGACTTGTTAGGGTTCGTGAAAATGGCTATACTGGTTCGATTGCCAAATGGAAGACTGTATTTTCTGCAAGGTTGTAAAAGGTGATTTGCCCTCTACAAAAGAGTACGAAGACGACAGTATTATAGTGATTCGGGACATCTATCCCAAAGCACCGATCCATTTGCTTATTATTCCAAAAAAGCACATAAAGAATTTAGCGGAAGTCTCCGAGTCGGATAAAAATTTGGTTGCCGATATCAATTTTGCGGCAGTAAAGATTGCAAAGAAACTTGGAGTCGGTGATAAGTTTAAGCTTACAACTAATGTAGGGGTAGAAGCTGGACAAGTTGTGATGCATTTGCATTATCATTTATTAAGCGGCTGGTCCAATAAAGAGGATGTGGTTTCCGAGCTCAATTTATAAATATGATTGCACAACAAATACAAAAAATGATCGGCGAAGCCATGAAGTCAAGGGATTCTGTTCGTCTTTCCACACTTCGAATGCTTTCTTCGGCATTTAATTACGAAAAGATAGAAAAAAAGCATGACTTAACCGACGAAGAAGAACTCGCCGTTATCAGAAAACAAGTTAAACAAAGGAGGGATTCCGTGGAGGCATACAAAAAAGCAGGTTCAGATGACCGCGCTGCATCAGAAGAGGCGGAGATTGCGGTTCTTGCAGAGTTTTTACCGCCCGAAATGAGTGAGGAAGAATTGTCTAAAATTGTTGACGAAGCCGTTACTTCTACAGGTGCATCCACAATGGCGGATATGGGTAAAGTTATGGGTTTTGTAAAAAGCAAAGCTCCTTCGGTCGAGGGAGGGAAAGTTGCGGAACTTGTCCGTGCAAAGCTTAGTTAAAACAATATGATTAAAGTTTCCGTAACAAAACAATCTAATTATCCCGTGGCCGCAACCAAGATTAAAAAACTCCTTGTAAAATTTTTTAAAGATCACGGAATTGTATCCGATGGAGAGGTTTCGGTTGCAATTGTAGGCGAAAACAAAATGTTGGAGGTGGGAAAAAGCTATCTAAAAGACGGCAAACTGCATAATGTTTTTTCTTTTACGCCGACGGAGACAAAAGGCAACTTTGTCTATCCTCCAAACGGAGTTATACATTTGGGAGAAATAATGGTTTGTTATCCCCAAGTGGTAAGGGAAGCACAAGCAGAAAACGTCTTAGTAGAAAAAAAGGTATTGGAGCTTGTTGAGCATTCAGCCCTGCATTTATTAGGGATTCATCATGCAGAATAGAGCACAAAAATGACACTATATCTAAAATACCGCCCAAAAAATCTTGACCAACTCGATTCGCAAGGAGTCGGGGAGTCATTAAAAAAAATAATTGAATCGGGCAACATTCCGCACGCGTTTTTGTTTGCGGGCCCCAAAGGAACGGGGAAAACATCCTCCGCTAGGATTCTTGCAAAAATAATTAACTGTACCGATCTAAAAGGAACAACTCCGTGTGACAAATGTGAGCAATGCACCTCAATAATGAATGCAACTAACTTGGATGTTGTCGAAATGGACGCCGCTTCTAACAGAAGGATAGACGATGTGCGTGTTCTAAAAGACGCGGTTAAGCTAAGCCCGATATCTGCCAAAAAGAAAGTATATATAGTAGACGAAGCGCACATGTTAACAACCGAGGCTTCTAATGCGCTTCTTAAGACCTTGGAAGAACCCCCGTCTCATGTTGTTTTTGTTTTGGCAACAACAAACCCAGAGAAATTATTGGACACCGTAAAATCCCGCACAACCTTGGTTCAGTTTAAAAAAGGCGGCGAAGAAGAAATATTAAAAGCGCTCAAAAGGGTGGCAGACGGGGAAAAAATAAAAATAGAAGAAGACGCACTAAAAGTAATTGCAAAAGCTGCGGGGGGTGCGTTTCGTGACGCGATAAAGATTTTTGAACAAATAGTTTCCGAAGGCAAGGAATTAACAAAAGATAGCTTAGAAGTGCATTTATTTAACAAGAATTTGTACGATTTGGAATCATTTATAAGCATTCTCTTGCAAAAAGAAACAAAAGAGGTGATTACAGAAATTGCAAAGTTGGAATCAAAAGGAGCTTCTGTAGACGGCTTTTTAACCTCCTTGATTACCGATCTTAGGGGAAAACTTATGATTAAAATTGGTGTCTCTTCGGGAGTTGCTGTCGAAACTTCCTCAAAAGATTTGGTATATCTTATAGAGCTTTTGAATAGGGCTGCAACCGAAATTTCACTTTCACCCGTTCCCGAGTTGCCGTTAGAAATAGCAGTTATCAAATGGTGTCAGGGAGGCAAAAGTTCAGGTGAAGAACCCCCTATTAAAAAGGAAGAAAAGCAACTTGAGGAATCTAAAGAAGAATCACCGCCAAAAAAAGTTGAATCTGCCCCGGCGGAAAAGAAAGAAGAGTTAGTTATAACCGAAGTTATTTCTTCCGGAGATTTGCCAAATTTGGAAGTTAACGGAGACATATGGAAAAATATTTTGGCATTAATAAAGCCGATAAACGCTTCGGTGGAAGCACTTTTGCGAGCTGCAAAACCCATGTCTTACGACGGTAAAACTTTGACCTTGGGCGTTTACTACAAGTTCCACAAAGAAAGGTTGGAAGACGGTACCCACAGGAGAGTGGTGGAAGACATTGTGGGACAGGTTTTAAATTCTCCGGTTAAAGTTATTTGCACTTTGACGGAACCACAGCCCAGAAGAATAATAGAAGAGGCAAAAGTAAAACCAGTTTTGACCGAAGACAAAGACCGCGATATAATTAAAGCTGCCGAAGAAATATTCGGAGGATAATCAAACAACTATGTTCGACAAATTCAAACAATTAGGTCAGCTTAACGAAATGCGCAAAAAAGCGCAGGAGCTTCAAAAAGAATTGGAGAAAATAATTGAAACTTTGGAAAAGAACGGCTGGTCTGTTTCTGTCACTGGGGATCAAAAGATCAGATACATTAAAAAGAACGGTGAAGACTTAAAGGAACTTGTGGACTTAATTAACGAAGCCATGAAAAAGGTTCAAAAGGAGTCCGCCAAAAAGATGATGGAAATGGGAGGCGGTCTGGGCGGTCTTCTGGGAATGAAGTAGCTTCTTTAGGAAAAACACACACTACTTTTTTGATTGGGTTTTACTGGATAGAATGATTGTGTGGATCTCAAAAAAATCTTTAAACTTTTCACCACCTTCATTATTTTGATTGGTGCAGTAATAGGAGTTTATTTGGTTGGTATAAAAACCGGTTTTATAAATAAGGCTTCGGGAACTCCAGCCAATTTAGTCGTTGATATGGGAGCGGTTTACGAAAGCGTAGGAGACTGTTGGAAGAATTTGGCACAGGGCGGCGAATCAACCAATAGGATGCTCGGTGGAGTTACGGATAAAGTTAAAGCACTTCGTCCACAATACATTAGAATCGATCATATTTTTGATAACTATGGACTTGTTTATAAAGACGGTTCTGGGAAGATTAATTTTAATTGGACCAATCTGGACCAAACTGTTTCTGACATTACGGCTTCGGGTGCTTTACCATTTTTTAGCCTTTCCTATATGCCTCCCGTTATTTCGGTTGACGGAAAAGTTGAGAGTCTGCCTGCAAACTGGGCAGATTGGGAATATGTTGTCCAGGCAACCGTCGAACACTATAGCGGTCCAACCGGAATGAACCTTTCCAATGTCTATTACGAAGTCTGGAACGAACCCGATCTTTTTGGGGGTTTTAAGATAGGCGGTAGCAAAAGCTACTCTGAACTTTATATTCGTACACAGCGCGGTGTTTTAAATGCAAAAGGTGTTAAGCCATTTAAACTGGGGGGGCCTGCAACATCAGGTCTTTACAAAAATTGGATTCAACAGCTTTTGAATATGGCACAAAACGGTTCGATAAGATTGGATTTTTTGTCTTGGCACAACTATTATGCGGATCCGGACAGATACGATACGGACATAAGAAATATGGTTGCTTGGATGTCGGAGTATCCGGGATTTGAAAATACCGAGTTAATTGTTTCGGAAATGGGAATAAACCCCAAAAACGACGCCGCTTATGACGGCAATCTTTCTGCGATTCACACCATCTCGTCTATGTCTGCGCTTCAGATAAAAGCTAAGAAATGTTTTAGTTTCGAAATAATAGACGGTGAAGGCCCGTCTAAATATTGGGGAAGATGGGGACTTCTAACAAATGCCAAGTACGGCGAGCCAACCATAAAACCAAGATATGAAGCTATTAGGTTTTTGAATAAAATGAGCGGGTCTCGGATAAATGTTACTGGTTCGGGTACTTGGGTTAAAGCTTTTGGCAGGCACGACGGTAAAAATATTTTAGTAATGGTTTCCAACTTTGCACCCGACGGACACCAGGAGGTTGTGCCGTTTAAAATTACAAATCTTCCGTTTAAGAAATTCTCGGTTAAATATATTCGGTTCCAAGGAGGAACTTCCGTAGCGCAGGAGGTAAATATAGAAGGAGACAGCTGGGAAACAACTCTTGGAATGTCACCAAATACTGCTTTGATAGTTGTGGTTACACCTGAATAACGCTAAATTGTGAAAGCAAATTATATGATAGCCAACCAAAAAGACATAACATTTTGGCTTAATAAGTATTTATGAAAATAGCACGCCCGATTGCCGCTTTAATCGAGTCTTTTAGTAAACTGCCGGGAATTGGCCCCAAAAGCGCGCAAAGACTTACATATTATTTGCTGCATGTGCCGCAAACTCAGCTAGACGATTTTGCTGATTCGGTTGCAAGGCTTAAAAAAGACACAAAGCTTTGCAGTGTTTGTATGAACATATCAGACAGTGACCCTTGTCCAATATGTTCAGACAACAGTCGTGATAAAACACAAATAATGGTAATAGAACAACCCTTGGACATATTGGCTTTCGAAAGAACAGGCAAATATAGAGGGATCTATCATGTTTTGCACGGGGCAATTAGCCCGCTGGAAAACATAGGTCCGGACGAAATTTATATAGATCAACTTTTGAAAAGATTAAAAAAAGGCGAGATAAAAGAAGTTGTAATTGCCACAAATCCCACAATGGAAGGTGAAGCAACCTCTTTATACTTAACAAAAAAGATTAAAGATGAATTCACTAACGGAAACAAAATTTCGGTTAGCCGCTTGGGTATGGGTATTCCAACAGGGGCCGATTTAGAATATGCTGATGAAATGACTCTAACCCAAGCCTTGCTGGGAAGACGTGAACTTTAGATGCAAAACAATCCTGCCCAAAAAGCTGCAACTACCGCAAAAGCTTTGGCTCAGCAAATAGCCAAACAGATTAACGATGAATCCAGTGAAATTCTACGAACCGCCACAAGCCAGGTTACAGGGAACGAAAAGGTAAGAAGTAGTGAGTCGGTTCAACAAGCCCCAAGAACCCCCGATGAGCAGACAAAATTAATTGCCCACCAGCAGGAACTCCAGGACAAAATGAAAGCATCTAGGATGATGGAGGCGTTCAAAAGGGAATTGGATGACATAAGGAAACAGGATGTATTTAAGTCTTTGCAGAGAAAAATAGCCGAAGGAGAACAACCGCCAATCGAAGACTATCATGAACTTTCTATGGAGCAAAAACAGGTGCTAAAAGCACAGATGGAAGCCGCAATATATCAAAAGAAACAAGCCGAATATCAAAGGTCGTTGGAATCAAAGACGCTTTTTAGCGGTGCCAAAAAAGGAAGAAAGCAAGGAGGAGGCGGGGGCAAAGGACAAAAAGGAGAAATGGAAAAACAACAAACAAGAGTGGAAAAACCCGTTCCACCTTCGGGCTGATGATTCGAGACAGGCAAATCTTTTGGATCTGCCCGTCTCAACGGTCAACTACTTTTTTAACATTTCCGCGATGGTTTGGTTCATTATCTCTTGCTGTACTGGTGTAAAAATTGAACCCCACGGCGATCTGCGACCATACTCGCTCCACATTATGTTGTAGTCGGGGTCGTAGTACGAATAGACCGACTTGCCGTTGCAACTGCCCACTTGGAACACGGGTGGTGTTTCCGACAGATTATTTAAAGCGTTTTGCAATGCTTCGGGTTTCTCGTCGGCATACCAGAGTTCGTTATTCGGAAGATTTTCAGGGCCTTTAAAAGCATTGTACCCGTCGTCTAACCCGAATATGTGACCCATCTCGTGTGTTACCACAAGGTCTATGTCTCTGGTGTTGGCGGAGATGGTTATCTCGTACTCCGATGCACTGGCGAAACCTTTATCAGAGTTAATAACAAATACGATAATTGCATTATCAACTCTTGAATCGACCCTGTCTTTGAAAGCAAAATATTCGTCCCAGTTCACAAAGTTGGCCGAATACTCCAAAAGGTTGATGCCAATGGGGACGGAACGGTCAACATAACCAAAGTCCAGACTGACATTGCCGAAGTTGTTTTTGATGCCTTTGGTTAAATCCGAGACTGTCCTGTCGATGCTCTGGCCGTCGAAACCTACTGGGACAAAAACAACCGCAAATCGGTCTTTTGAAAATTTCTCACCTCCGACAATTTCGAAATCCATGGTTTTGACTTGATCCAGGTTTCCTTGTGTGAGAATCTTAACTTCTTCTGGGGGGATCGGGGTGCCGGCCCTTGATTGATCTACAAGGTTAGAACTGGGAGTTACGGCGCAGTAGTCGTATTGGTTAGATACGACCTGTGTCGTTGCCGCTCCGGGAGCACAGCTCGCAACAAAAAGCAGTGTTGTTAAAACTGCTACAAAGATTTTCTTCATAGCCTCGTTTTTCCTTTCTTTGTTAATGATCCTGCGAACACGGAATTATATCATTGTTATAGGTCCAAAGCAGATTCGTGTTGGTTTTTGCTTCCAAAATGCTAGAATTGAATTCATTAATGGATATCTACTTAACCAACACTGTAAGTCGCAAAAAAGAGAAGTTTGCCCCTATTAAATCTCCAAAAGTTGGAATGTATACATGTGGAATGACCGTTTACGATTATGCCCACATAGGTCACGGCAGAAAGTATGTAACAGATGATGTTCTAAAAAGAATTCTTGTGGCAAACGGATACAATGTTTCTCATGTTCAAAATGTAACCGATGTCGGACATTTGGTGTCAGACGGCGACGAAGGCGAAGATAAATTGGAAAAAGGGGCCGTAAAGCAAGGAAAAACAGTTTGGGAAGTTGCTGAGTTTTTTACCAAAAACTTTTACGATTCTATGGATGCACTTAATATAATCCGCCCGGACACTATTTGCAAAGCTACAGATAACATTCCCGAGCAAATAGAAATGGTTAGAAAGTTAGTGGAAAAGGGTTTTGCCTATGATACTCCTGAAGCCGTTTATTTTGATGTTTCCAAGTTTCCAAAGTACGGTGAAGCTTTCGGACAAAAACTTTCCGAAAAACAAGTGGGGGTGCGGGAGGAGGTAAAAACCGATGAAAATAAAAGAAACCCGCAAGACTTTGCGCTTTGGTTTAAAAGAGTGGGAAGATTCGAGAACCATTCGATGCATTGGGATTCTCCTTGGGGGGACGGTTTCCCTGGTTGGCATATTGAGTGTTCTGCAATGAGCGTTAAATATCTAGGGGAACAATTTGACATTCATACAGGAGGAGAGGATCACATAAGTGTTCATCATCCAAATGAAATTGCACAATCAGAGGCGGCAACAGGAAAAGAACCCTTTGTAAAATATTGGTTACATACGGCTTTTTTGATGGTCGACGGAAAAAAGATGAGTAAGAGTTTGGGAAATTTTTACACGATAGAGGATGTAACAAAAAAGGGTTTTTATCCGATGTCTTTAAGATATTTGTATTTGACAGCCCACTACCGAGACCCGATGAATTTTACCTGGGAGTCTTTAGAAGGCGCACAAAATGCAATGGTTAGACTTTGGAAAATAGCAGCCGAACTTAAAAAAGAAAGTGACAGAACTATTTTGTCCGACGAAAAAATGCAAAAACTGGAGGATTATCAGTCCCGTTTTTTGGAGGCGGTTAACGACGATCTTAATACCCCCAAAGCAATAGGTGTTGTTTGGGAGGCGGTTAAAAGCAATATTCCCTCAACCGATAAGTTGGGTTTTTTGGAAACCGTTAACGAAACACTAGGTCTTTGGCGGGAGACTGATTTAAAGGAAATATCAAACATAAAAGAAGTTCCGAGTGAAGTAAAAGAATTGATAAAGCAAAGGGAAGAGCTAAGGTCTCAAAAGAAGTTTGCCGAAGCGGACGAAATTAGAAATAAAATTCAGGAAATGGGTTTTGATATTAACGACTCTTCTTTAGGAAAATGAAAATATCTGCTGTTATATTCGACTTAAACGGAACAGTACTCGACGACGAAGATGAATACGGGGCGGCTT
>CAZRJH010000005.1:80807-113121 GCA_964600575.1 uncultured Gammaproteobacteria bacterium
ATATTCGACTTAAACGGAACAGTACTCGACGACGAAGATGAATACGGGGCGGCTTTCAATAAAATCTTAAAAAGTTTTGGAGTGGAAACAGGAAAAGAAATTCCACAAACGTTGGGTATCGGTGTAAAACAAAACTGGCCAGTCCTTATAGAAAAATACAATATTAAAACCAACAAAACCCCCGATGTTTTGGCTCACGAGACTCAAGAGGTGTATATAGATTTGATTGGGGAAATCAATGTCCGCCCAGGATTTGAAGAATTTTCCGAAGGTCTAAAAGATTCCGGTATTAAAATTGCGTTGGCGACAAGTAATACTTGGGAGATGGCGGACAAGGTGCTTACAAAGGTTAATCTACAAAATTTTTTTGAAGAAGTCACAACTTCGGATGAAGTAACTTATACAAAACCCGATCCGGATCTTTTTTTACTTTCTGCGGATAAGCTTGGAATAGAAAGAGGAGAGTGTTTGGTAATAGAAGATGCCGTAAGTGGAGTAGAAGCGGCACACAGGGCAGGGATGAAGGTGGTTGCAATATCCAGAAGCGAAACTGCCGATTTGTTGCAAGATGCTGACCTTGTAGTGGAAGGATTCTCCGAATTAACTCCAAAAACTCTAGAAGAACTTTAATCGAGCGCGTTTGAGGCTAAATAAAATATTGTAATTACACTTGTAATCATAGTATTATGATTCAAGACACTTTGTAGTGATTTAAAAACATGCCTAATCAAACAGACCAAAAATCTCCATTCGAAATAGTTACTCCTGCTAAGTCCAAAAAAACAGGCAACAAAGGTTTAATAGTTGCAATATTAATAGTCGTATTTTTGATTTTGAGTGTTGTTGCCGGCGTACTTTTGGTTAAACAAAGGCAAAACATTTCCGAGAAAGCTGCCGCAAATCTTTGTCCTGCAGCAGAGGCTTGTCCTGTAACAACTCAAAGAACTTTGCTTAGAAACTGTCATCCTCCCGAGAGCGACGGCAGTCCCGCTGAGAGTCTTTGTAATGTAAGAGGAAGAATAGAGTTTTGTGGTACGCAAAACTATTGTTGCCCCGGTCCCAACCAACCTTGGACAACCGAAATGACTGCTTGTGCCACACCTACACCTAGTCCGACACCTAGCCCTACGCCGTCACCGAGCCCGACAGCTGCTGCAACACCAACTGCTACACCTTCGCACACGGCCACACCTAGCGGAACCGCACAAGCAACAGCAACACCCGCATCCACCGGAACGCCTAAAGCCACCGCAACCGCAACGGCAAAAGCAACTGCCACTGCGTCACCTACCGCTGCACCTACAACTGCGGCTGCTGCTACAGCCAGACCAATTCCTGTTACGGGTACCGATTGGCCAACAATCGTCGCCGCTGGGGTCGGTGTAATAGTGGTATTAGCTTCTATTCTTATAGCATTGTAAAAAATCGGGTTTGCATAAGACAAATGAGTTACTATTTAACGGATTCGCTGTTGTTTTGTTGAAGTTAACTTAACTTTATCTTTTTGAGGCTAAATTTATTAACGATAATCCCGACATGATCGATAAGAGGGAAGTGATTTTTAATTTCTGCCTGGAACTTTTCGGCAAGACCTCCTGTATAACTTGAATAACCGGCTTTTTCGGAAGTTTTACAAAGTCTGTCCTCCCATTCATGAATAATTGTTAAGATTTTTTCACCTTCTGTATTAAAGTCGTCCTGGTATTTATCTTCGTCCATGCTGTAATCCATATGAAGTTTGGCAAATTTATCAAACGCCTCTTTATTTTCGGTAACCATGCGGTCGTAATATTCTTTGTATTTGGTCATGGCTCATTGTTATTTAAAACTATTTTCAAATCAACCCTTGATTTTTAATGTCGAAGTTTAGAAATCCGGATTTTGACTCAGGCAACCTATAGGTTTAAAATAACCGCTTATGAAAGACGTTTTAGCTTCGAACGAGGCTGTAGCTTTGAACCATAGAGCTGTTGAGTTTTCAAAAACCTTATTGAGCATGGACCAGGTTCATCTTAGGCGTGTTCTTATTGAAGACGATCAGGACTTTGGAGCAATAACTGCTCTTGTTTTGGGCCTTAAACCTGTATGTGAATTCGACAAACCCCTTTTTGATTTGTTTAGGCCGTTTGAGTTTATTCCCGGCTCTTTAAGAAACGAATATGATGTGGCGTCTAATAGTTGGATTTACAACATAAACCTAACCAAGCAAACGATAAAAGCGAACTTGGATATCTTTACCGATGTTAACGAATCTAGATTGGATGATAACGAATATTTAAAACGATATGTTTCAAGACAAAATGCTTTAGTACGAGGTGCAAAAAAAGCCGCAGTTACAAGAACAGGAATAATTTTAGGATTTCCAAAAAAGTCCGTCTTGGAATACGGTAGAAGAGGTCAGGTTGGTTATGAGGGTTTTGGATATGCATTTATGGCCTCCAGATCAGATATCCAACCCTTTAATCAAAAGCTGGAAAGAGCTTATCAAGTTTCAGGGATAGGGTCTCTATTGGAAAAAGTTAACAAAAATGTAAAAGATATTTTTCTGGAGAAAGTAAAGGAATGTAAGCCCTCGATTGGAATTGTAAATACGGGTAGAGATAAAATACTGGAAGTTAAATATGCCGATGTTGAAGGTGAATGCTTAGGGATTCAGTTTGGGCTTTTGACCGACAGTAGCTTAAGCACGGATCAAGTTCATCGTTTGCTTACTTTTGGAAAGGCACGATACGGATTAAGTTTTTTACACGGATTGCGCTTCCGAAGTGATGGTGGGTATTACTATATGGGATTAGATACCTACGAAAGCTTATCAAAGTTAATTCTTAAGCAAAAAGATAAAGGAGAGTTTTACTATGTAGAGGTACAGCAATTTGCATTAAAGGACCTTTATGGCATTGCTTCGATTAATAGGGCCGAGATGCGTGATTTTTTGAAAAATAACAGCAAGGGCGAATTTGCAAAATTGATTTAGTCTCTTTCTTTTCCGGGGGGTTTTATCGTCCAACCGTTACCAAACGGCGTTCCTTCGGTTGCTAGTCCTAACGCTACCATTCTTTCTTCGTATTCTTTTGTATAATCTCTTGGCTTGGGTCTGTCAGCCTCTATTTTTCTGATTACTTCGTCGCGGGCATCATTAAACTCTTTAAGAGCAATTTGCCCCAAGGTAAATCCGGACTCTTTTGGATCGGGGAATGTGTGTAACCAATAAACGGGTGCGTCTTCGTCCTTTTTGTATCTTTTATAATCACCACTAACTCTGGGAAGCCAGCCGTTTGGGTCTACCCCTGTTAAAAGGTATTCGTATTCTATTGGCATTATGGTTTTGGCCAGCATCATATCTTTGGCTCTTCCAAAACGCTCCATTACACCTGCGGGGTTTTTAGCTTTGATTTGGCTTTGAATTTCATCAAAAAGCCTGTTAAATATTCGTCTACTTGGATAACTCATAGTGTTGAATTTTAATCCCAAAACAGGGTTGTGTCAAAAACATCTGGACTCCTCTTGTTTTGGTGTTAGAATTCGGAATGAAAGAAATCGGGTTCGATAAACTTTTGGGAACACCAAAAGAGGCCTTTGGTTTTTTAAGAACTGTTTCGCAGGATGCTTCTCAACGGCTTTTTTATAGAGTATTTGCCGAAAACAACAATATTCCAATTCCAAGCTTTCCTTTAGGCGGAGAAGAAAATTTGGATGTAATTCTTTCATTTTTTCCTAAAGCCAGAGAGGGTTTTGCATACGACCTGCGAAGTGAGAACTTGGACAAAGGCCAGGTTTCGGATGTTTTGGATATAACAACCCCGACAAATCTAAACGACCTACTAATTGGTCTAGAAATAAGACTTAGAAGAAAAGTGGAAAAAATGAATCCTAATCTTGCGGTGTATCGTCACACCTTGGCAACACTTTATGTTCTTTGCAAAAACGGAGTGGTTGGTAGAGAGACTTATCCTAATATTTCTGCCGGGACTTCTTATTGGCCCAAAGATTTAGACTCGGAGCATGTATGGAATTTAATGGAAGAAATAGAAAACGCCACAAGGGATATGATTTTGGATCCCGTTCCTCCACAAAATAAAAATTCCGTAGTACGCGCCGCACACTTTTTTGCCGCCGGTGCGGTTCTTGCCGAAAAGTACAAATAACTTCAAAAATCTAAGTTAATTTTCAGCTTCGCGCTATAATATCTGGTTATGAAAGTATTGATTATAGAAGACGAACATAAAATCGGAAGCTCCATAAAACGCGGTTTCGAACAAGAAACCTGGGCAGTAGACTTAGCTTTTGACGGTGAACAAGGTTACGACATGGCTATTTCGGAGTCTTATGACGCTATTGTTTTGGATTTGATGCTTCCAAAAATGAACGGTATGGAAGTTTGCAAAAAACTTAGAGCCGAAGGTAAACACACTCCCATTCTAATGTTAACCGCAAAAGGCGAGATGACGGATAAACTGGAGGGTTTTGATTCTGGGGCGGATGATTATCTTGTAAAACCTTTTGCATTCGAAGAACTTCTGGCCAGAGTAAAGGCTTTGGGCAGAAGACCGCCTGTGATACGCAAGAGTGTTTTAGCGGCAAACGAGGTGAGTTTAGATACAACCAACTTTGTAGTTAAAAGAGGAGATAAAGAAATAACGCTTTCCAAAAAAGAATATTCTCTTTTGGAGTATCTAATGAAGAATAAAGGAAAAGTCGTAAGCAAGGAAAATATTATCTCCCATGTTTGGGACTACGATGCCGATATCTTACCAAATACAATAGAGGTGTTTGTGGGTTATTTAAGAAATAAGGTGGGAAAGGATATTATTAAAACAATAAGGGGGTTTGGCTACAAAGTCGGTTAATATGTTTAAAGAGGCTCGTATCAAGTTAACTTCATGGTATCTGGCGATAATAATGACAATTAGTTTATCGTTTAGTTATTTGGTTTATACAAATATCAACCGTGAACTGGTAAGAATAGAAAATTCTCAGCGGGCGAGGATTCAAAGAATAATCGGCGGGATGGGAATATTTGCGGAAATAACACAACCCGATCTTGATGCAATTGCAGAGGCCAGAAAAAGAATTATTTTTATTTTGGCATTGGTTAACTCCTCAATTTTACTTTTAGCAGGAGGGGGCGGATACTTTTTGGCAGGAAGAACCCTGGACCCAATCAGAAAAATGGTGGTCGGACAAAAAGATTTTGTAAGTAACGCCTCACACGAGCTTAGAACTCCATTAACGACTCTTAAAACAGAAATAGAAGTTGCCTTAAGAGATAAAAATTTAGACCTTGCGGCTGCAAAAGATTTAATAAAAAGCAACCTGGAAGAAGTAAACAAAATGCATCGACTTTCTAATTATCTTTTGAACCTTAATAAATATGAGGTGGGTAAAAATATAGAAATGACTAAAGTAGATCTTAAAGAAGTTGCCGAGGCGGCATCGGCAAAACTTAAAGTTAGAAAAGAGTTAAAAACCTCGATCGTTACGGGAAACAAAGACTCGCTTATTGAGCTAGTTTCTATTCTTTTAGACAACGCATTTAAATACGGCGGAAAAAAGCCTTCCGTTTCTGTCAAAGTTTACAAAAGAACGATAGAAGTTACGGATAAGGGAGTTGGTATTTCCGAAAATGATATTCCTCATATTTTTAAAAGATTTTACAGGGCAGACCAGTCGCATTCAAAAATTAATGCAGACGGCTATGGTTTGGGTTTACCGATAGCCAAAGAAATAGCGGATTTACACGGAGCGACAATAGAAGTAGACAGTGTTTTAGGCAAAGGAACAACTTTTCGTGTTAAAATATGATTATGAAGCAAGGATTTTTTCAGGCATTTGGGGTTTCCGCATATTGTTTTTTGATAGGACTTTTTATGTGGAATTCTGGCAAAGTCATTCCTGGGCCTGATAATTTTTTAATGCCCGTAGCCTTTCTAACACTTTTTAGCACCTCGGCTTTGGTTTGTGCTTTGATAGTTTTTTACAAACCTTACAAATTATTTTCTGACGGTAAGAAAAAGGAGGCAATAGAAACGGTTGTTTTTACTGCGGTATTTCTTTTGGTTTTTGCAGTTTTGCTTCTCACGGGACTCGTTCTCTTTAAGTAATAAATATTTCCCAATCATTCGGGACATTGTGGACGCCTTTGGTTTTAAGATGTAAAATTAGCTTGTATGGTTAAAAATTTGTGGAACAAAATAATCGATTTAAAAAATAAATGGGGCAAAAAGTTTTGGATTCTAGTTGTCGTCATTCTGGTGGTAGTTTGGAAAGTCTTTTTTGGAGGTGACAAATCTCCTGCTTTTAAATCTACCAAAGTTGCAAAAGGCGATATTTTGGAAACACTCTCTACAACCGGGATAGTTAAGGCCGATGAGTACGCAAATATGACTTTTCAATCGGGCGGCAGACTCGCTTGGGTAAAAGTTAAAAAAGGAGATGCCGTTAAAAAAGGACAACCATTGGCAGGACTTGATACAGTAGTATTAAACGCCGCATATCAACAAGCACTCAATAATTACAGAAATTACCAGGCAGCAGCAGATTCGGCACTAGATTCCGTAAAAGGGCACACAGGTGACG
Organism: uncultured Gammaproteobacteria bacterium; assembly: GCA_964600575.1. GTDB lineage: Bacteria > Patescibacteriota > Microgenomatia > UBA8517 > UBA8517 > CAZRGC01. Next base: position 87,384 of record CAZRJH010000005.1, read on the forward strand.
AGACTTACTCCCAGAGAGCAACAAGAACAGCGGCGGAAGTTGCCAGGGATAACGCTTACGATGCAATGAATGCCGCGCTTCAGAATCTTAGATTTGCAAATCTTTACGCTCCTTTCGACGGAATAGTAGCAGAGGCAACCCCCGCATTTGCAGGTGCCAATGTAACGCCTGCAACCGCAAGTTTTATTGTGGTTAACCCGGCAACAACATATTTTGACACGGAAATTGCAGAGACAGATCTACCCAAAGTTAAAACGGGGCAAAGAGTAATTATCAATCTAGATGCATATCCCGAGGAGGCCATAGAAGGAGCAGTGGGAAACATAGGGGTTGTTGCTTTTACATCTTCTACCGGCGGGAATGCCTATTCGGTAAGAATCGAACTTCCCAAAAATATTAACTTTAAGTACAAAGTAGGAATGGAAGGGGATGTTTCTGTTGTTTTGGATACGGTTAAAAATGTTCTTAAAGTTCCCACAACTGCACTGGTTAACGAAGACGATACCGATTTTGTTTGGGTATGGGCGGGCGGAAAAGTTAACAAAAAGACTGTTGGAATAGGCGGATCATCCGATGAAGAAACAGAAATTAAAAACGGAATAAGCGAAGGCGATACAATAATTAGTGAGCCCTCCAGCAAATTTACGGAAGGTCAAAAAGTAAAAATTTAAATAAATGTCTGCACTTATAGAGCTTTCCAATGTTAAAAAAAGCTACAAGCTTGGGGACGATGTTCTCGTAGAAGCACTTCGGGGTGTTAATCTTCAAATTAAAAAAGGAGAGTTTGTGGCAATAACAGGGCCTTCGGGGAGCGGTAAATCTACTTTAATGCATATGATAGGAATTTTGGACAAACCCACAAGCGGAACGGTGTCTTTAGACGGCCGGGACATAGGAAAGCTTGCAGAAGAAAATTTGGCCGTACTTAGGAATAAATATATCGGCTTTGTATTCCAAGCATTTAATCTTCTTAGTAAAACCTCCGCCAAGGATAATGTGGAGCTCCCGTTGATCTATTCGGGTGATGCAAAAGAAGTTCGTTCCAAAAAAGCAGAAGAGGAACTTGTAAGGGTTGGGCTCGGGGAAAGATTAGATCATACTCCTTCTCAACTTTCGGGAGGCCAACAGCAAAGAGTGGCAATTGCCAGGGCACTGGTCACCAAACCGAGTTTGATTTTAGCGGATGAACCCACAGGGAATTTGGACAGCAAATCGGGTGCAGAAATTTTAGAGCTTTTAAAAAGTTTGAATAAAGCAGGGAACACGATAGTTTTAGTTACTCATGACATAGATATAGCTAAAAATGCAAAAAGAGTTGTGGAAATCAGAGACGGTGTAATAACCCGTGACAGAAAGATTAAATAATATGGCATTACCTATTAGCGAAATCACAACATTGGCCTTTAAGAGTTTGTTGCGTAACAAAACCAGATCCATTCTTACAATGTTGGGAATTATTATCGGAGTTTCGGCAGTTATTCTTTTGATTTCTATAGGAACGGGTTTGCAAAAATATATAACAGACCAATTTGAACAGCTTGGTGCCAATTTGGTTGTTGTGGTACCGGGTAAGGTGGGCAGGGGCGGCGGTAACGCATTTGCGGGCGGTCCTCCTAATTTTGGCGGTAGTAAATTAACACTTAACGACACGGAGAAGCTGTCACGGCTCGGCGGGCCGATTGAGGCTGTAGGTAGCGGTATAGAAACTCCTGGCACTGTTGCTTACAAAGGCAAAAATAAATATACGACTATTGCAGGTATGTCTGCAGAATATATAAAAATAAGAAATATCGATGTTTCCAAAGGTAGAAACATAACTGCAGCAGATGTAAAGGCGGAACGCCATGTTGTTATTTTAGGTTCGTCTTTAGTAGAAAAATTCTTTGGTCAAAGTGGTGCTATCGGGCGCGAAGTAACAATCGGAGGACAAAAGTTCCAAGTAATAGGAATACTTAAAAGCTTGGGAAGCGGCGGGCTTGGGGTAGATGTGAATTCCTTTGCCGTTATTCCTGTAACCACGGCCCAAAAAGTTTTTGGAATGAAAACAATTATGGTTATTGGAGTTAAAGCGAAGAGCAAAGAGCAAATTGACGAAACAATCTCCGTAGTTAAAAAAGAACTTCTTAAAAAATATAAAGACGATGAGTTTTCGGTTGTGGACCAATCAAGCTTAGTGGAATCTATTAATCAGATTCTTGGAGTTGTAACAATTGCGCTAGGGGGAATTGCGGCAATATCTCTCGTTGTGGGTGGAGTGGGAATTATGAATATTATGTTGGTGTCTGTTACCGAAAGAACCAGGGAAATCGGGCTAAGAAAAGCAGTGGGGGCCAAACCGAACGATATTTTGTATCAGTTTTTAATAGAAGCCGTTGCACTTTCTATTTCTGGTGGAATGATTGGAGTTTTAATAGGTGCGGGTGGAGCGGCAATAATTAATCAATTTGTTTCTACATCTGTAAGTTTTTGGTCTGTTGCTTTGGCATTTGGAGTTTCTGCAGGTGTCGGAATCCTTTTTGGAGTTGCCCCCGCCGCCAGAGCTTCCAAGTTAAACCCCATAGAAGCTCTTAAATACGAGTAATTCTCCTTTAAGCATTTTCTCAAGTTAGATTGATATATTCATATTTGTAGAAAGGAGGTGAATATATGAAACACAAACAATTAATTGCAGTTATCCTTGCTTTAGGAATTATTGCTTCTGCGGGATACTTCGGCACTAACTACGCGTTGGCAAACGAAAATACTCCGGGATATTCAACTTTGGTTCAAAGGATTGCACAAAAGTTCAATCTCAAAGAGTCGGATGTCCAGGCTGTATTTGATTCCGTGCGCGATGAGCACAAAGAGGCAAGACATGCTCAACTGGTAGCAAATTTGGACAAGGCAGTTGCCGACGGTGTTATAACCGATGCGCAAAAGCAAGCACTTTTAACCAAGATGCAGGAAAACCATGACGCAAGAGTTGCAGACAGGACTGCTATGCAACAATGGTTAAAAGATCAGGGTATAGACGGCAAAAAACTAGCCAAATATCTTATGCCCGGTAAGGGGAGACATTTTGGATTTAGACTCCGCTAAGGAATAAATCCTAAGACCCAAAAGAAGCTCGGCAAGTGCCGGGCTTCTTTTATTGAAAGGTTTTAAATAAGTCTGCTTTTGTTATAAATCCTGAATCTAAAATCTCAACTCTTATTCCTCCAATACTCACATTTTCACTATTTGTAAATCTGCTTTTGAAGCCTTTTTTGCCGGAGAGTTTGTCTGGTCTGTCACACGGTGCACAAAGTTCTACACCTCTAACTTTTATCCCGTTTATTGTAAAAATTTTTCCAACTTGATCGTTAAGTTCTTCCGCGGTTATTCCTTCTACAATAATGTTTCTTCTTGTTTCTTCGGGTAAAAATTCTATTTCCTCGTTTTCGTTTGCTCTGTTTATTGCATCCTGTGTGATTATTGTTAACTGTCGGATTTTATTGTTGGGGTAGGCGCCTTTTAAAGTTTCTCCTTCTGCACCAAAGTACCTGTCTTTTAGATTTTCATCCACCATTATTCCGTGCCCTGCAACCAGTTTTGCAAAAGTAATTGCCAGCATTTTTTCGCCGCCTTTTGGCTTTTCTATTTCTTGGGGAACGGGACTTATATAAATTCCTGTAATGTATGCCTCTTTACTCATTTTGGTATTTTACACTACTTTAATTTTTGGGGAAGTTTAGGTGGTCTTCGATTCGCTCGACTCTTGTTCTTAAGTCTACATATTCACGGTCAAACATGGAAAGCATCGTATCAACATCTTTTCTTAATTTAGATAAATCTAATTTAATTGGTTTAATTTCAGTTTTTACAGCATCTATTGCAACTGTTTTTACAACTTTTGCAATTTCCTGGAGATCATTTTTAGTGAGAGTCATATTACCATTTAACATCGTGAAGTACTATGTGTCAAAGGCAATCTATTTTAAGCATCGTCTCAGACTTGTGATAATATAATTTTCTATATGGAGGACGACAATCAGGAGAATAATACTTCTTCAAAGCAAAAAAACAATCCGCTTAGCCTTTTAGCTGTTGTAGGAGCATTGGTCGTTTTAGCTGTTTTTGTAATGCCAAAACTTCTTGGCAACAAAACCTCAACAGAGACTGAAGTTCAACCGCAAGATAATGTACAAATTCAGGGCAACCAAAACGCCACAAGCTCGGGTGATGCTGCAGAAACAACCGGAGACATAAAAGTATTTAATGTTGACGGAGCCAACTATAAGTTTGATACAACCGAAATAACCGTAAATAAAGGTGATGTGGTAAAAATTATTTTTAATAATGTAGAGGGCAGACATGATTTAATTATCGACGAATTTAATGTTTCTACACAGGTTTTAAATGCAGGTCAAAAAGACGAGGTTCAGTTTATTGCAGACAAAGCGGGAACATTTGAATATTACTGTTCGGTAGGGGAACATAGGGCAATGGGAATGGTAGGAAAGTTAATAGTTAAATAGTATATAAGCTTCAATAAACGCCACAAGACATTCATCTTTGGCATGCTGCCAGGAACGCCATGAATATCGGGTGAGGTGTTAGAGGTCTGGCAATGTATTCGGGGTGGAACTGTGTTCCCATAAAGAACGGGTGATCGGCAAGTTCCATTGCTTCTACCAGCTTGCCGTCGGGAGTGGCTCCGCTTACTATAAATCCCGCTTTTTCCAAATCTTCTCTGTAAACATTATTTACTTCGTACCTGTGTCTATGGCGCTCGTAGACAATATTTTTTTCTCCCTTGGGTGCAACATTAATTCCGTTGGAATTATTCCATGGGGCATCTTTGTCCTTGCCGTACTTTTGATAAGCCTCAAAGAGTTTTGTTCCGGGTTTAATTTTACAAGGCCAACTACCAAGTCTTATTGTTCCGCCGTACTGCATCTTTTTTAGATATTCAACCTGGTCGGGCATTATGTAAACAACGGGATCGGGCGTTTTGGGATCGACTTCCATGGAGTTAGCTTTTTTATAACCTAAAACATTCCTGCAATATTCGATTACAGACATTTGAAGTCCAAAACAAAGACCAAGGTACGGAATTTTATTTTCTCTGGCAAATTTAACTGCTTTTATTTTACCTTCTACTCCGCGGCTGCCCCAACCCTGGGGGACAACTATTCCGTCGAACCGTGACAGGTTTTCGGGTTTATTTTCGTAATCCTGGCTATCTATCCATGTAAGTTCTGCTTTTTTACCTTGTGTCCAGGCGGCTTGTTTTAGGGCTTCGATTACGGATATATAAGAATCAGAAAGCTTGTAATCTCCAGTTACAAAATATTTTCCGACCATTGCTATATTAACGGGTTTTTTGGATTTTTCGCATTTAACGACAAAATCTTTCCATTTTGAGAGTTTATTATTTGATTTGGATTTTTTAATGCCGAGTTTTTTCATAATTTTTTCTCCAAATTTTTGCTCACTTAAAAATAGGGGAACGCGGTAAACATTGGGTAAGTCGGGGTTGGCTATAATATATTCTTCGGGTAAATTACAAAAAACAGCCAGCTTTTCTTTGCGTTTATCATCTATCGGCTTTTCGCTTCTGGCAATTATAAAATCAGGCTGTATTCCCATCCCGTTTAGGGTGTGAGTGGATTGTTGGGCGGGCTTGCTTTTTAGCTCTCCGATGTTTTGTAGAAAGGGAAGATAGGTAACATGAATATGGACAACATCTTTGGGGTTTCTAAGTTTTAGAATACGGTTTGCTTCAAAAAATAATATATTTTGGTATTCTCCAACTGTGCCGCCAAGTTCGATTATTACAACTTCGGAACCTGTAGCTTTGCCTGCTTCTTCGAATCTTCTTATTATTTCGTCGGTTACATGTGGCACGGCTTCTACATCCTCGCCCTCGTAACCGAAAGCGCGTTCTCTGTCTATTACTGTTTTATATATTTGCCCTGTGGTTATGTAGTTTTGTTTTTTGAGAGTTTGTCCCGAGAATCTTTCGTAATTACCCATATCCTGGTCTGTTTCCATTCCGTCTTCTAAAACAAAAACCTCGCCGTGCTCTTGTGGTCTAATCGTTCCGGCGTCAATATTAAGATACATATCAACCTTAACATTTGTGGATTTAATGCCTTTGCTATTCAAAAGAAGTCCTATCGAGGCGGAAGTTACGCCTTTACCAAGGCCGGATACTACTCCGCCGGACACGAAGACGAACTTCATGTCCCCAATGCTATATTAGGCGGTTTTTGTTATCAACTGGAATTATTAATATCAAAGTATAATTTTTGCTACTATATTTTCCGTGAAAATGATGTATTGTGATTGTATTAATCAATTATCGATATAAAACTTCACACCTGACCCAATGCAATTTACTTTATTTATCTCTAACATTTCCGAAGACGTCTGGCCGTTTATAGACAGTATGTCCGCAAAGTTAAAGAAAAAGGAAATTAAAGAAAATGTTTTTTTGGGAGATCTGCACTTTATGGCGGGTGCCGGGGAGAAAAACTTAATATTTATCGGACCCGAGAAAGTGGACGAAAGTCTTAAAAAATATTACTGCGATCTTTTTGAAGTAAAAGATGTTTATACATTTACACCCAGAAATCATTCGGGAAACACTACAACCGATTTGATAAACGACAAAGAACTCTTTGAAAAACTGGTTCAATTACTTAAAAAAGCGTCTAAAGTAAATTTGGTTGCTTATTCTTCAACCAAAACCTTTTATGCCTTGGGAGACGCCCTAACCCGCAGAAAAATAAAAGTTAACTATCCTGAATCTCCAAAAAAGGGTTCAATCTGGACTGTTGATTTTTTTGGTAGCAAGTCGGGGATTAGGCAGATGGGGCAGCCCATGCCGCCGGGATATATTTGTTCGGATATAGAAGAGGCAATAGAAATAGCGGCAAATATGTACTTGGAAGAAGGCGGGGTAGTTATAAAAACAAACAAAGGCCATGCCGGGATGGGAATTTTAATTTACAGAAAGAACGATCTTCCAAAAGATTATGACAAGTGTACAAAAGTTATCGGGGAGGCTTTGCATAAAGAAGACTACTGGAAGAAGTTTCAGATCATTGTCGAAAATTATATAGACCCAAACATAGAAGTTGGTGGCGGGTTTCCTAATGTAGAGTTTAAAATTGATGAAGACGGAAAGATTAATTTTCTTTATGCATGCGGAAACAGAGTTACCAAAGAAGGAGTTTTTAGCGGTATAGAAATAGGGCGCGGGGTAATGGACGGCAAAAATCCAGCAGAAATGAAGAAAGTAGGAATGGCACTAGGAAGCAAATATAAAGCAGCAGGATATAAAGGATATTTTGATGTGGACTTTGTATACGGTAAAGACGGCAAGTTATATATAAACGAAAGTAACGCCAGAAGAACGGGAGGAACCCATGTCTACAGGATACTAACTAAACTTTTAGGTAGCGGTTTCTCCAAAAAATATATACTTTCCAAAAATATGCATCAGACAAAAGTTGGTGCAAAAAACTTTGATGATTTACTTAATAAATATGAGTCTGTTTTGTATAACAAAAAGAAAAAAGAGGGGGTCATTTTTTGCTCGTCTAATCTTCTTAAAATCGGTCTTTCCGCTTACATTATCGTAGCTTCCGGTAAAGAGTCGGCTACTGCTATAGAAACCAAACTACACGCTTTGGATAAATAAGCTTAAAAAAAGCAAGTTTCTTCATCTTGTATCAAATTGCTTCGGTTGGGCATGAGGCGTATACTTTGGGCGTTTAGCGGGTAAGTTCTTTGATATCTATGTAAGGAGTGGCTTATGACCACACAAACTATTGTTACAAAAGTGCAACCTTTTTTGTTCCTGCCGAACAAAAAGTCCAATAAATCGGAAGTCGAAACGGCACGAGCGGTTAAAACTGACTTGGAAACAAGAATTCTTGCAATAAAGGAAAGGCTGGCAGACAAAACAGCTTTTCTTCCGATCGAAACAGGACCCGAGCAGTTAACCGAGCTCCAAAGGAAACTCGAGAAAGAGCTCGCAAAAGCCAAGTCGGACCTTAGTCAGAAAGAATTTCAACTTCTTCGCCATCAGCGTCACATCAAAATGGTGAGGACGGGGTTCCCTAATCAGCTCGATCTGTCTTTTCTCGCGTCAACCAAAAAATTCCCCTCGGGAATGTTCAAGTTGGGTTTTCCGCAGGTTTGGCCGGCGTTTGGTGTTGTGAGTGTAAATAACCAAGCAAAGACCTTTAGGATAGAGGCCAGGGCAAAGAGAAGTTACTCTGGAACAGACTCCGTTCAAGCATCGCTTCCTAAACAGATAGGTGACCAGTATTTTGCCACGGGACAAAAACTTTTGGACATCTCAAGAAAAAGCGATTCGGAATTGGTTTCCTTGTCCGCAAGGACCCAAGGGATTATGCCCGATGCCATTCGTGACAAAATCAGGGATGCGCTGGATAGGAAGCTTTTTGACCAGGTTTTTATAATCTTTGAGGTTTTTGAGTGGCAGATTAATGTAACAAAGCAAGTTCCCGAAGACGATCCGATTGTAATCGGATGGTGCGACGACACAGAACAGGCGTTTGTTATAGATGTCTACGACCCGACAAAACTCGAAGAATATGTAGTTGCTCAGTTTGGCTTTACCGCCACACTCCCGGAAAACACCTGAGACATTGCCCGTTAGGCTAAATACGCTTAACGGGCTTTTTTGTGAAGATATAACCTATAATTGTGTTTTGGGTGTATAATACCCGCCATGGAACGAGATATAGTAAAGTTAGACTACCCAATGGCAATTGGGGAGGCTAAAAAGCAAGAATATAGACTTAGCGGAATACTGCTTAAAGGCAGAGGTCCAAAAGGTTTGACCAAACTAGAAGCTCCTTATCCGCTTGGCGTATCTGACTTTGCTTCACTTAGCAGGGAAAATTTAATAAACCTCGTGAGTCATCTTCAAAATACAAAATACGAGAAAACTTTAGATATGGCCGAACGGGCCCAGGTGCTTGCTGACCAAGCCAAAATTGACCAAACCGACGGTTTTTTGTCTCCTACAAAAGAAAGGCCTTTTACTTGGGGCTTAAGAGAGAGTCTCCCTGAGGAGATAGAAGGCCAGTTGAGGATATTAAAGGAGTTTGGAATATCTAGGGTAGAAACGGGATTGGAGATTGAATTTTCCGTTCCCGAAAAACCTGTAACTGGGTTCAACGGATGGGTTAAGACTAAAAAGACCATACTCTCCGGTCTTAGGTGGGAATTGTCAAAAGAAAAAGGTCCGATTAAGCAAAAAAAGTTAGCGGAAAAGATAGAGCAGGTAAAAACCTTCAACGCCCGCGAAATTTTGATGTATGAGTTAATAGAAATGGACCCAAGGACAAGGGATATTTTGGAACCTCTCTTTGGAGCGCATAGCGACGGCGGTTATTATGACGGCATAAATTGTTTGGAACTAAAACTTAAGCCTTGCTCTCCTCAGAAAATGCTAGAAAATCGCAGAATAGTGCTGTCGGCGCTATTCGAAAAAACTTTTAAATACGGATTGGAGATAGTAGGCTTGCCAAGCATTCATTTGAATATAAGTTTTTGGGATAAAGACGGTAATCTATTTAGCGACAAACATCCAAGATTTAAATCCAAAACAAAGAGGTTGGTAGAGGGAATCGCCAAAGGGTTTTATGATGGAATTTTTACGGTAATCAATAAATACGATGTTGACTCCAATAGACTAATGAAGGTTGGCGTCGATATTAACAGACAAAATATCCTTAGATATTCAAAAGAGAGGTTGGAAGTAAGGCCTTCTTCGCGAGATATTAAGCAGGACCCTGATATGTTATTGGCGGTTTTTTTGGCAGGGGCAATATACGGTCTAAAAAAACCGGAAACACCGGATGTTAAACGGGCAAAGAAAGTTGTTAGTCCCGTGGTGCACCACAAAAGATTCAAATCCGAAACAATTGCTCAGGTTTTGGGAAATTCCTCTATTAAAAAAGACGGGCATTTGGATTTATCCCGCGAATATATAAGGGAGCATCAAGCAAGAATAGAATACGAATTGGGTTTGGGGGAGAAACCCACCGCACAATCTTTGAATCCAATCTTTAAGCTTCTAATGCATTCCGAATATGAAGATATAGTTCTTGAGTTTTTTAACAGAATCAAAGTTCAAAAAGATGAAAAAGGCAACTTAACTTTAAGATTCCCGGGATTAAGTAACGGCAAATATCAGTTTTATATCAAACCCGTAAATATGCATCTGATTCCTCCCGAAATGCGCAAAAGGATTATCGAGGGAGAAAAAATTCCCAATGACGAGTTGAGCAGGTATATTAGACCCGGCAGTCATATTCCAAAACCCGGACGGTTTGGCTCTATTGATATATCAAAGCTTTCGGCAAATCTGGAAATAGCTGGCACTGTTACTAAATATTCGGTTAATGATTACGACTTGAATAAAGGAAGAAATAAACACAAACCGAGGAATTTTTCTAAACAGGCTTGGTCTAGATATCAAAGACTTTTTTATAGCAGGGGTTTGTCAAGTCTCGGGAAAGATTTTAAAAAAGATTTCAAAAAGGCTGCGAGGAAGTTTGCCAGACAAGAGTCTTACAAGCCCGAACCTGTTTTAACAAGAAAGTCAGTTGCTGCTATGTTTTTCAACAAAATAAAAGACAAAGAATATGTTTTAGAGATAGCACCCAAAAACTACGAAAAGTCCTGGTTAGGCAAAGATAGAATAGAAGGTAAAGATTACCTAAAAGAAGCCTTCGAACTAAAATTCGACTGGGTAAGGCATCCTGCGGTTTTTGAGGTATTTATTAGAAGACTTTTTTACGGGATAAATAAAAACTATGTTAGAAAGCATAAATTTGTAATTCACAATCGTCCTAAAAGCGGCGGGTATGGGGAGATTGTTATCGAAGTATCTCCTAGGTTTATGAAACACTTAAAGAAACTTTCCCAAAAGTCCTCTAAAAAATAACCCCTGCCGTCATGGTCGCTAGGATAATTAAAATAGGTTGAACTCCAATAACACCTGACAGTAATAGCGATACACCTGCAATACTAAACGAAATCGGGGAAGCAAGAGTTTGGTGTCCTAAAAGTACTACGGAGGCGGCAATTGTTCCCATGGATGCGGAAGTTACGCCTTCTATAAAATGGCCGAGATTAATGTTTTGAGAGTTTTTAACAACAAACGGAGTGAGTAGTAATATCAACAAATAAACCGGCAAAAAAATTGCTATAGTGGCCAAGGATGCCCCGTAAACACCCGATACGGCATACCCGATAAAAGTTGAACTAATAGCTACGGGCCCGGGTGTCATCATAGAAATTGCCACGCCGTTGAGAAACTCCGTATTTGTTAGCCACTTAAACTGATTTACTGTTTCGCTGTGTAAAAAGGGAATCATTGCCATACCGCCGCCGTAAGAAAAGGCTCCCGCTTTAAAAAATAGACTAAAAAGTTGCCAAACGGGTGCTATTACAAAATGTTTCTTAAATAATAAATTTGGCGAATACCAGTAAAGTGTAATAAGTCCGCAAAAAATAATAAGAAAAATATTAGGTTTCTGGGATAACACCGTATATAAAAACACCAGTCCTACACAAATCCAGGATAAAATTTTTGGTTTAACTGTCACCTTAACTAAATGAACGGATGATGAGATAAGTATGCCTACTACGGCGGCACCAACCCATGTAAGTAATTTTTGAATTTCAAGATTTGCGCCAAAGGAAAAATAATAAAACGATAATGCTAGGACAATTAGAAAAGAGGGAAAGATAAAAGAAATTGCGGCAACGGTTGCACCTCTAATACCGGAAAATATGTAACCCGTATATATTGCCATTTGGGCAGACAAAGGTCCCGGAGTGATTCCGGAAAGTGTAAGTCCTGTGATAAATTCTTTGTGTGTTAGAATTTTTTTAACTTCTACCAAGTCTTTATACATGCGATCAGCCAGTGTCGCGGCACCGCCAAATCCCGTTACTCCAAGTTTAAAAAAATACAAAGCTATGTGGCGGAGTCGAAGTCGTCTTTTTGGATACATCTCAAAAAATAGTATTCCAAAATCATCTTTAGTTCCAGAACATAATTAACAGTTTTTGTTCAAAAATGTTTAATATATAATCAAAACTTCATGTTAAAAAACAACAAAAACCTGGCAATTATCGCTCTAATAGCTCTTGTAAATATGTTGGGATACGGAATTATAATCCCGATTCTTTATTCTTATTCTAAAAAATTCGGTTTAACGGATTTTCAGAACGGACTTTTGTTTGCCACTTTTTCGATCTGCCAATTTATAGCAACTCCGATAATTGGAAGATTGTCCGATAAATACGGCAGACGCCCTCTGCTTTTAATTTCTATAGTTGGCACGGCAATTTCATTTTTTGTAATGGCTTTTGCGCCTAACTTTTTATTTTTATTTATTGCTAGAGCGTTAGACGGTCTTACGGCAGGGAATATTCCTGTAGCTTTTGCGGTTATTTCCGACTCCACAAAGCCTGAAGAAAGAGGCAAAGCTTTTGGGATGATTAGTGCCGCTTTTAATTTTGGCTTTATATTCGGCCCTGCCATTGCTGCATTAACAGTAGGAATGGGAACGGCTATCCCATTTGTTATCGCCGGCATGGTTACACTCTTAGCGGTAGTTATAACCTGGATGTATTTACCCGAAACAAATAAGCATATGGGTGAAGTTAAAAAAGAGAAACTGTTTGATTTTGCAAAAATATGGCACACGCTTTTTGACCCGAATGTAGGGGTAACTTTTTTGGTTTCTTTGGTTTACTTTTTGGCATTTTCTTGTGCAATTATTTATGGGTTTCAGCCGTTTACGATAAAGGTTTTAAACGTGTCGGCCTCTTTAAACTCGGCATTGTTTACAATATTTGGAATAGTCGGACTTATAGCTCAAACATTTTTTGTACGCTTCTTTATTAAGAAATGGGGAAGTAAAAAATCTTTCAGTAACTCCATGCTTTTAATAGCAATATCTTTTGTTGTAATGTACTTTTCTCGATCGGTTGTTTTGTTTGCGGTTGCAATGGTAATTCTTTCGTTGTTTAACAGTGTAAGTCAAACTTTGATCCCTGCAATTCTGTCACAGGAAACCGACGAAAAATCTCAAGGGTCGATAATGGGGCTTAATGCTTCTTATCAAAGTATTGGAATGATTATCGGTCCGATTCTTGGCGGTGCTATAGCTACTGTTTCGATTCCCACCCCGTTTTTAGTTGGAACTGTTCTTGTAATCATTTGCTACTTTTTGTCTTTTAGGATGCTTAGGCCGGGAGTTCATAAGGAATCTGCTTTTTAGTTAACAGCGCTTCACTAGATTTTTAGAAACTTCGAATTATACTTTCGATATGACAATAAATAACGAAGTTCATCAAGTGCAGGCAAAAATTTTAACGGAGCTTTTGTTTAAACCTGGATCTAAATTTTCCAACTTAAATAAAATGGAGCTTACCAACGACCATTTTACTTTTCATATAAAAAAGTTGGTGGAACAAGGTTTGGTTTACAAAAAAGAAGCGGAATATTTTCTTTCGGAATCGGGTAAAGAATTTGCAAACAGAATGGATACGGATACTTCTAAAATTGAGCGGCAACCCAAAGTTGCAGTTTTAGTGGTAGGAGTTAAGCGTGTCGGTGGAAAGATTTTTATTCTTACTCAAAAGCGGTTAAAGGAGCCTTTTTTTGGATATACGGGATTTATTACCGGAAAAGTAAGGTGGGGTGAAAGTTTGGAGGAGGCTGCTAAACGTGAACTTTTGGAAGAATCCGGGCTAATAGCATCCAAAATTGTATTTTGTGGAATTGAGCATAAAACAGATATTAAAGATGAGGAGATAAAGGAAGATAAATTATTTTTTATATATAAAGCTTTTATCAAAGACGACAAACTAACAGAAAAGTTCCAAGGGGGAGAGAACAGGTGGCTACCCGAAAAAGATGTTATCGATATAAAGAACAAATTTGGTGATATAGAAGAAATTTTGCAAATAATAAAACAGTCAAGAGTTGTTTTAAAAGAGAATATTTTTGAAGTGGAATCCTATTAACTAAAGGCCTGAATTGTTTATGATTTTGTAAAGATATAGAATGTTATGTATGACCGAGTCGGGAAGATTTGACAAAACAAGGGCAATTGCCTCGATTGCAATTCGTGGAGTAAATAAATTCGATGATTTAAATAATCCTAAGACAATTGAGGGTGGGGCTGCGCGTGCGGTGCTGGGAGATGTTGATTACTCGTATTCAAGTGCTCTGTATAAAGTAGTTTTTGAAAGTCACAAATACGAACCCCAAACATTGACACAAAGAATGATGAGTATGGCTATCATGGGTTCTGGGTTGGGTGAAAAGATGGTGGATAAGGGTGTGCAGATGGTAGCAAGGGGGCAGCTGACTGGTAAAGATGCAGTGAATACAATTAGGGCTCTAGAGTCGATGGTTGATTCGTTACCCTTGGCCATAAACGCATGGGAAAAAGAAGGATCTGTTGAACAAAATATCTTACCGGATTTGAGAAAAGTGGCAGAAGGTATTAAAAAAGGAGATAGACTTTTGAGAGCTAAAATAATTTTGGACGCATCATTTGGTGTTTTAGATAAAAACGGCATTGATTTTAGGGGTCAAAAAAGATTTGTTGATGCAGTTGTAGAGCAAACAGTTCCCGAGCTCAAACATCTTAAGCCAACAGACGCCAACAAAAAATTACTTCAGGATATTCAGGACTATGGACTTTCCGACTACGTAAATCTATATAACATGGTTAGTCCGGAAGGGAGCGCCGTAGGTTATGGTAAGTCTTATCAACGGCAGGTCGTAGATTCTTATAGAGGAAAACCCAAACAAGATGAAGTTTCAAGTGAATCGTACGGATCAAGGCTTCGTAAATGGGAGCAAGAGGTTGGTGTATATCAGGAAGACAGGAGAAATGTTGTTGCTGTTTTGAGTAAATACAGCAATCGTTATACAGATAAATTTCCCAATAGAGGGTACGATGTTTCTTGGAGTCGCGAAAACCTACCTATGATTAAAGCAGACATAGAAAATATTTTGGGTTCGGAGTCGTTCAAGAGAATCGTAGAATATTCCAAACATCCAAAAGGTGAGCATTACGAAAGGAGTGATTTGCGTGGTAAAGGTAATTTTGAAGAAGTGGCAAACGCGATACAAGCTTTTCTCGATTTTGCAGAGGAAAATGATACGGCAATGGGTGATACAGCACTAGAATATGCAATGCTTGGCTTTAGAGACAACTTCATGGGTATTTATAATATCGAAGAAGCAAAGCGTTAATTTTTTTATGTGGCCGACCAATTCAATGATGCAAAAGACCTGATGCCTTACAAGGCCGAGCCCGGCATGGAAGAAAAGGCGACGCAAATATTGGAAGATACTATTGCCGAAGTAGGTAAAGAGGCTAGGGAGAAGGGCGGCTACTTCCAAGTATTAAGCGAAAAACAAAAAGCCACGGTTAAAACACTGGTTGTTTCAAACTTTGATTACTACCACAATATTAGCGGAGTTAATCATTACGATTTTTCCGAAGCAATGGCGGAGAATTACCTTATTAAGACAAGAGTTTTTCCTAGAATAATGGAACTTGCGGGGTATCAAAGTCACGAAGAAGCTGGGGATATAAAATTTGGCAAAGAAACTGAAATGGCGTGTCTTTCTGTAAATGGTTCCTATGTAATGACGGGGCCGGGTACAATCGGATCGAGTTCGATGACTTATACTCGTCTTCCGTTGCGGGAGGGTGATACAAAAGCTGCAGATGTTCGTTATAGCCATGGGGTACGGCTTACTTATGTACCCGAAAAGGGGGATAGATTCAACGCTATTACGCCAGGTGATCCATTGAATACTTCGAATTTAATAGAAGTCTATGCCAGAAATCCGGGTCACAGCGGCGAAACTGTAGATGCAGTAGCACACACAGTAACCCGATCTTATACGCATATTGATTCAAAAACACTCGATGGCTTCAAGCAACGTAAATAATGAGTCCTAAAATTGTATTGTTGGTTATACCGGTTTTGTTTTTTAGTTTTTTAGGCGGATATTTTGTTTACGGCAATATTTACAAGAGTAAATCTGCCCAGACAGTTAATCAGTCTAAGAGTCCTTCGGAAACAGCCAATATACCTTTTAAAGAACTGACAATTCCTTATCTTAGGGATAGGAATTACAAATCGCAGCTTGGAGAACTTACTCTTTATAAAAAATATTCTACTTATACAAGCTACTTAACAAGTTATGATTCCGATGGTTTAAAAATAAACGGTCTTATAACTGTTCCCAACGCCGATCTTACAAAAAAACATCCAGCAATTGTTTTTGTTCACGGATATATTGCACCAAGCGTTTACAACACAACCGAAAAATATGTTGATTATGTGGATTATTTAGCAAGAAACGGTTATGTAGTTTTTAAAATTGATTTGCGAGGACACGGGGATAGCCAGGGGGAGGCTACCGGGGCGTACTATTCGGGCGATTATATTATAGATACGATAAACGCATATAAAGCATTGCAATCTGCTTCCTTTGTTAATAAAGAAGCCGTAGGCCTTTGGGGACACAGTATGGCGGGCAATGTCACGCTAAGAAGCGCGGCTGCGATTATTAATATTCCTGCCGTAGCTATTTGGGCAGGGGCAGGGTTTACATATTCCGATCTTTTAGAATTTAGAATAAACGACAACTCCTATAGACCACCACAGCAAAACACACAGAGATCTCTAAAACGCCAAGAGCTTAGAAATTTGTACGGTGATTTTGACCCTAAAAGTGAATTCTGGAAGACGGTTCCCGCAACAAATTATCTAAACGACTTTGCGGGAAATATCGGTTTGTTTCATTCAACTGACGATGATGTAGTTAGCGTGGAGTATTCCAGAAATCTTAAAAATATTTTGGATTCCCTGGGTGTTAAAAATGAATATAACGAATACACAAGCGGAGGGCATAATATTTCCGGAACAAACTTCACAAAGGCAATGCAGGAAACTGTAAGATTTTTCGACGCAAACTTAAAAAATAATTGAATTTAGTTTTAGCTAATACAAAAGCGATTTCTCAAGTTTTCCGTATTTTATTTTATCCACTACTATCTCGTAGAAACTACCTGCCAGTTTATGGCTCCTCTTGGCACCAACTAAAGAATTTAATCTTTCGGCTTCTTTTGTGCAATCTGATTTTTTAACGGGATCAAAAATATCTATCTCTGGAGATTGGGTAGGGCAAAGGATTTTTATTTTATCAGGAGTAGTTCTGTAACATTCACCTTCTAAAAGCGTGGGGCAAAAGAGAGAAGGAAAGAGTTCGTAGTCTTGACCTCTGACCAGATAATCAAAATACCATATGCTTTGTGAGGCCCAATAAACAATTCGGTTATTTCTTTCCTGGAGAAGCAAAAATAATGTTTTTGTGTCTTCTTGGTTAATAAGATTTGTAATGTAATTTTTGGAAAGATTATAGTGAGACATTTCCAAATTTCTAAACCTGGGTAAATTGAGTCCGGGTATAACTATAAATACTGCAAATGTTGCAGCGATAATTAAAATATTTCCTGTCTTTTTTGATAGAGTTTTTCCTGCCAAATTGCTAACAAAACAACCTACAACTATGTAAAGAATTGGATAGGCAAAAACACCTTTATAAAATTGTCCGAACCCGGAGATGATGACAGATGACGCCAGCCAATAAACGAATAACACTAGTATTGCAATTTCCTTTTTGCCCTTAAAAGGTTGAGACTTAATAAAATATAAAATTAAAAGGGTAAGGGTTACTATCGTTGCAAATGTTAGTTCGGGGTTGTTGTAAAATTGTTGAAGTAAATTTTGATAGATACCTGGCCTATAAACTTCTTTGTCGGGAAAAAATAAGTTGTCAAAATTGGTTTTTAAAAATTCAAAAATCGGATATTTCGATACAGTATTTAAGTTAAAAGTGATAAATGACGCAAAAGTTGCAAATAAATATATAAACTTTTGTTTAAGTGTTTTTTCATAGATAAGAATAAACACAATAGTTAGGATGACTTGAAAGCCCAAAGCATAAGAAAAGGTTGTCATAAAGGTGATAATGAAAATTGCAATTAGAACTAAAGAAACGCGAGGCTTGTCCGTTAGTAATTCTTTAAGAAGCAGATATAAAGAAAAAAATGCAAAAGGAAGGGGAAAGTATGCTGAATAAACAACAGTGCTTGCTTCGATTAATAACGGGGAAAAAAATGCGATTGTAAAGGCGACCAAGCCTCCTGCATCAGAACTTAGAAGTCTTGCAATTTTATAAACTAGTATTAATAGCCAAAATGACAAAGCAATATGCACAGCCAAAGTTGCTTCGTAGGAGTTGTGTATGGCTCTTATTATTGCCAGCAAATAAGTATAGAACGGGGGATATCTGGTATTTAAACCGGAATTGGTGATACCTTCTTTAACCAAGATATTGCCTTCTTTAAGATCGTCTAGTATTTTAACCGCAAAAAACTGATCGTTTGCGGTATCCTGAAACCACATTAAATTTTGCAGTACAAGGGCGAGTCTAAAAATAAATAGAAGTAAAAAAAATAATAGAATGGCTTTGTTTTTTAACATCGATCTGTTTGGGGTTAAGAGTACCATATATTAAATAAAAATCAGTGCAATTCTTGTGTGTGAGAAACAGATAGATATAGTGTTACAATGGTTTCATTATGGAAGGCGGAGGCGGGTCGGGCGGAGGTGGAGTGGAAGCCGGTGCCAACGTTCCCGAACTTTATGATCTTAGCCAGCTTCCCGAAAACTCTTCATTTAAAAATGTTAACGAATATAGAAAAGCTTTTGCTACCGCTATGCGTAAAGTAGTGGGTGAAATCAGCTCTCAAATCGACCAGGGGAACAGAACTGATTGGGTTTTTCTAACCGGGCAGGTTAACGAAAAGTATTTTAAAGAAACTTTTGATAACTTGTCGGATAGCGATTGGGATTTTGCGGCAGAATCGGGAATAAGTGTCAGCAGCGACCTATCGTTTGCTTATGGGCAAGTTCCTATGATGATGAGAGTTTGGGAAGAGATGTCAAAAACTCCCGGACAAGAGGGTTTATCTTTTTACCGTGGTGCGGATTTGCACGACGACGGAAGCTTTGGAGCTGACTGGGCTCCCGCGGGCCTGTACGAGGCTTTGGATTATGTTAAAAAAGGTCAAGGTGGCGTAAAAGCGGAAACAAGAAAGAATCCCGGACTTGTGGCAGTATCCTTTAAATCGGTAGTAGAGGCATATAAAAAAAGCCAGATCACACTTGAACTGGAACACGGGTTTGGAACTGGCTCTGTTAATTTCTTGTTGAAAGGTGACGCCTTAAAAAATGTAGGGAAATGGAAAGTTAGCGGGGGTGTTCCAACCAACCCTCAGGCCTCGGCCTATATAAAATAAAATGGAATTCAACGAAGCAAGCACCGAAGAATTTAGAACATTAACTCTAGCAGACTATTCTCAAAAGGCGATGGGGCGTGATATTAAAAAAGAACTCCAAAGCGGGAGCGGTAGGCAAGTGGATACTCTTTTAAGAATCCCCAAAACAGTTCCGTTTATGTTTGGAATCGGCGGGGGGTTGCACGTTTTGGAAAGCAAAAACGGAAAGGAAGCAAAATGGCTTACTTTAGATTGGAAAGGCGGTCCGCCTAGCGACTACGAAACAGGAACAGTGTATTTTGAAGACGAAAAGGCAAGAACATTTAAAAAATTTTCCGAAAACGCTGACGGCGGTTGGATGTGGGAAAGTTCCAAAAAGAAAGAAGAAAAACTAAGCTATAAGGTGGGAGATCCGGATTGGGAGTTTAAAATTTATCTGGACGCCTCGCGCAGAAATTCTGCAAGAATAAACAACGATCTTAATATGCAAGGTTGGGCTGTTGCATCGGTAACGGATACCGAACATTTTGATTTGCCCGACGGTTTGGCTTATTTAAGTTTGGAACCTTACTACGAACAAGGTGCCCAAATGGAAAGCTTTGTTGTATTCGACAAAGAAAGAGCAGATTTTGACTATATAAACTATGACGGATGGAGCGAAGAATATGATGCTCAAAAAAGGGCGGAAGGGTGGGTGTTTATAGAAAATCCCGAAGAGTCCAGAGCTGTTTATATGAAGACCTTGAGATAGAGGTTGCAGCAACAATCTGTGTTAGACTTTTTTTAAATGTCAGCAGAAATATCTCCCCATAGGCAAGAGTTAAGAACCGAAATCTCCGGAATACCCCAAATTTTTGAAGGTGAACCTAAAGATTGGTGGTTTAGAGCCTCAATTTACATTGCTAGAGAGATTCGCAAATATCCAGAAATGTCACATGATGTAAAAGCTTCTGTTGGTGAATTTCTTATTAGGGCAAAAGAGCTGTTGGCCGCCGAGGCGGAAGTGGTTTTCCCCGAAGGGGCATCCGAAGAAGATTTGGTTCGTATGAGAGCAGAACGAGCCGAGTCTGTACTTATGAAAATTTCTTTTGACATGGCAAAAAGATTTGAACCTATTGTAGATCCAATCAAAGAAAACATAATAACAATAGACCAAATGATTAACGGGTGGCCGGATATGTTTGTTAAAGAGGGAGGAAGATTTGGAATTAAAATTCCAACAACGGGTGACTATTATTTTATAGAGATACCCGAGCAAAACACGATTTGGTATAAAGGTGGGATTTCTAGAGTTCTATTGAATATAGTTGCGGGTGCAGATACAAGCATGATACTTAGTGATTTACCCCCAAACGATCACGATGGAATAGCTATCGGCAAATCATATGTTGCTCACGAAGAAGCAAAAAGAATGGGAATAGATGCCGACGGATTGGAGTTGTATAAGGGCGAAAGCTTGGACTTTGCCAGATTTTGCCAAGGTAGAGATTCAACTCAGAATCAGGCATTTTTCGGAAGAGACGGGCTTCACTTTTCTGATGCGGCATACCAAAGTGCTAAGACAGGTTTTACAAAAATCGTAGGTAAATATATTCCCGAGAAAGCTATTTACGGAGTGGACTTGGTTTATGTAAAAGGCCATGAACTTGTTAAACCGCGCGGGCAGATGCGCCTTATAAAAGCATTAAGCGAGGGTAAAATAAAATCTTTTGAACACAAACCGCTATCTACTTCACTGGATGTTGGTCTTTATGTTATGTTTTTGGCTAAAAGATGGTCAAAAAAACAAAATTTTCCCGAGCTTTTACAAAACATGTTCGAGGTTTTAAAAAGAATGGGACATGTTAGAGAGGGGGAGAAAGATATTTTTAGCGTACTTAAAAGGGCCCATAAAGAATATCCTTTTTTTGAATTTGGGAGAGAGATTAAAGATATAGTGGAGGTGGTGGGGTGGAAATCCAGAAAGCTTGTTAAACAGATTGACAGGGAATTCGCATGGCTTAATAAGGATTCAGCTGGTTTTGTACTGGAACGAAAACCCAATGATTCCGTACCCCAAATAATTACTTTGGATGGGTTTTTGCCGGACTCGTCCCAAAACCAGAGACTTCTATCTAAATGGTCTAAATATCTTGTGCATTGCCATAACGAGTTTAAGGAGTATCAAAGTCAAAAATTAACCCGAGTAGAGCGACTCTTTAGAAAATCTGATGTTGTTGATTTTGAAGATATGGACTTGGGAGACTCCGAACAAGGAATATTTTTGGAGGGAGCAGAAGAAATTTAATTGATTTATGTAATTGTGATTTTGTGATTTTTTTATTTTTACTATATCCCACATAAAAATCCTACAAATGCCTCTGCTTTACTGGAATATAGGATACTGGACTTTAACCGTAAAGTTTGCATTTTTTAAAAAGGCATTGTAAAATACGCCTTCTTTAATCGGCCCAACTTGGGTCAATTAAGATATGCACTTTTACAACTGAATATCCAATAGAAAGTTTGACGACTATTCTATAGGTTGTAAATCTCAGTTCCTATTTATTAGCCCTAAGGAGGCAAAATGTCACCCAAGCCAACAACCATTGGCGGCGATAGGGACACCAACAAAACCAAAGCAGTAGCCAAATCCAGCGCGATTGTTCCTGTTGATACAGGTCCAATTGTTCTCAGCCCCGAGTTGTTACCACAACTTCAACAGGAAGTTGCGGCTCTGGACTTTGAGACCATGTCTACAAGTGATGTTATCAGGATCGGGTTTGAGGCCGAAAGGGCTTTGAATCAGACTCTTGACGGCTTCATCGCAGGCCTGGACAAGGAAACGGCGGCTAAGGTTTTTGAATTGTTCCGTCAGCTCGAAAAAGGCGTCGAAGATGCCAATTTGCCCGAGATTTTGGAGAAAGTCCAAGTCGATTCACCCGGATTGTTAGTGAAGATCATCGCGGCAGTGACTCGAAGATCTCGCGAAGAGGTCATTCAAGACCTTATGGACAAGCTCGGCGACCTCATCGGCACGCGTATCAAAGATTTGTCACGCAAAGTCAAGAGTCTCGAAGGCGACCTCGATAAAGAGCTGCAAAAGCTCATCAAGGACCTTCAGATGCTCGAGAACTTGAAGCAGAAGTACACGGAACATTTCGCGGACTTCACATTCAAGGCGGCCTTGGCCTATGCCTTCTGGCAACAGTCAAAGGTGTATGTGACAAACGAAACGGCACTCGTTGCTTCAAACGATATGAACGGCCTCGCGCGCATTCAGGGTTTGGAACGAAAGCTTCAGAATTTGGAAAATCGCGCTTTGATCCTGGAAAGTACGTACTCACGTCTTCCTGCAGATCAGATGGTGATCGAACAAATTCAGCAAGCGGGCGTTTCCACACTTCAAGAAACCGCGGCGGTCCTTTCCTCGCGCTTCGCCTCGATCAAGATGACCGTACTTGCAATCTACGGAGTTTTCTCCGTCGGCAATGTTCAACGGCTCAACGACCGATCAGTCAAGATGGAAGCCCAGCTTCTTGAGTCGCGTTCAAAGGCGCTCAAGCAAGTTGCTGTTAAAGCGGCGCTCGCACCAGGTGAAAACCGCCTTGCAGAAGCCCAAAAGCTTGCAAAGATCGTGGAAGACACCAAAGAGATTAAAACTCTCGTGACCGAAGCCGAGCTTACGACGAATGCGAATTTCGACGCCGCCCGGCAAATTTTCGAAGATAAGCGCACAGAGCTCGCTGAACTTCGCAAGTCGAAGTAATATCTGCCTCAAAAGCAGACAACTTTAAGATTTTTAGGAGAAAAAATGAAAACTCTGACACTCAACCTCTCGAAGGACGGCCAACCCGCTCCCAAGAACTTACGCCTGGACCTGAGCAAAGGTGCTCGTTTCAGCGTGGAAGTCTTTTGGGATTGCGATCCCAAGCATGCCGATGACGTCGATGTTCATGCTCTCGAAGCTGTGAATACCGGCAACGGCGCCAAGGTCGAAACCCTCGAGCAAATCCTTTCAACCTACAACACGACCAAGATGAGCGCGACGGGCGTTTTGCCTGTCAAGGCTGACAGTTCGTTTGCGTTGCCCTCGGGCGGCTTGAGCCACTCCGGCGACAAGCGCGTGCAGAAAAACACGGAAATCGTCACCGTTGACGGTTCCAAGATTCCTGCCGGGCGAAACGAAATCCCGCTTTTTGTGACCGTTCACGAAGCCGAACATGGCGACGAGCACGAAGAAGGCCATGACGGCGAAGAAGAAGCCGCATTCAGCGACATCGAAGAAGTGACCGTGACCATCAAAGACAGCAAGGGCAAGGAAATTGCCAAGTATGTTCTTTCCGACGAATTTGCCGAATTTAACGTTGTCCAGCTCGGAAGCGTCATGCTCGGCGATAACGGTTGGGAATACGCTCCTGTCGGCCGCGGATTCACCGGAACGTTCAACGACGTTTTGGCTTACTTCGCGTAAGCAAGGTCGGACCCCATGCCCCCGGATAAAAAGTTGCGCCCTACGGTGTTTGAACCAAAGGAGCGTGAAAAGAAGCCTGGTAAATCTGTCAGCAATGACAGTTCGGTAAATCCGCCCCCAAAGGTTACTAGAGTCAGTAAAGCCACAGCTATTCCGGGCGTGGAAAGAAAAAAGCTGTCGGTAACAACGACTGATTTACAGCTGATGTCCCCACGTTCCGACGCCCAAGTCTACAAAAAAGCGGTTGATCTGCTCGAAGAAGTTGTAGTAGATAGGGTTACAGAACGCAACGCGATCTTGTGGGGCAGTGGTGTCCAAAGATCATACGGCGATTTAGTAAATCAGTCACTGACCTATTCCCAGGACCCTGTTCTTGCAAAAGTACAGCGGTATCTGAATCGGATGCTAGACATTCTCGAGTCAATTGATATCTTGAGTGTCTGCGGACATGGCTTCGGCGGCGCTTTTGCCTCCTTAGCCAAACCGATGAACAAGAAGGTCGACACACCGAAAGAGCTTACTGAGTCACAGGCTGAGTTGGCATTGCTAATTCAGAATATGAACAGCGCGCTCGATCAGTTGCTAGACCTCAAAGACAAGCTTGGAAAGCTGTCAAAACAATTGGACGAGTTGACGGACGATGTAGAAGCTCATGCACTTGCTGCCGAGTTTTTGTCCAAGCAACCCCAGTTGGATTTTGTTGCGCGTCGCTACGAAGAGCGAGCTTTAAGTCTAACCCAAACCTTGGCCCAGATTAGGCAAAACGATACGATTCGTAAGATTCAAATCGAACAGCCTTTAAATTTGGTAAACGCCATACAAAATGTGGTGCTGGTCATGGTTCCGGGTTTGATAAGTAGCATTGCCTCTATCTTGATGTTGCAACAATCTCGTACCGTATCCCAAACCGAAGCCTCTGAAGTTTCAGACAAGCTTCGTGAAATAGTCAACTCACTCACAACCTAGGAGAAAAAATGAGTATCAAACTCGATTTAACCAAGTCCGCGAAAGAACTGCGCCTCCAACTCGACAAGGCCGGTGTTGCCTCTGACATCAAAGCACAGATCATTGTGAATATGGACGTCAGTGGATCGTTTCACCATGAGCACGAGGAAGGCACCACCAACACTTTGATGAACCGCCTGATGCCTGTCGCCATGGAGCTCGACCCCGATCGTTCGATCGACCTCGTCACTTTCAGTGATGGCCCCAGCAACGTTCAGTATGTTGGTACGGTCACCGAGAAGAACGCCAAGAACTTCATCCTCGACAATGTTGTTGACCGGGTTCGCGGCTGGAACGGTGGCACGACATACAGTCACGCGCTGACCGAAGCCCTCGAACGCTTTGGCTGGCTGGAATGCGACAACGACCACGGTACGCCCGCGAGCCGTTTCCTTGGCAACCTGTTCGGCGCCACACCTGAGAAGCACTCACACGAGAAGCAACGCTCCATCGTGATTCATGTAACCGACGGCGAAAACGATCCCGGCAACAACTGGGGCGACAAAGCCGCAACCCGCAAGCTTTTGCGCGACTCGCAAAAACGCGGGGACAATGTCTACTTCCTGTTCATCGGCGCCTGCGAGCACCAGGACTTCGAGTTCGTCCGCGACATTGCGGCTGAATTCAAGAACACCGGCATCGTGATGGCCACGGACCCCGAAGAGTTCGTTGAACTCTCCGACCGCGACCTGATGCAGAAGTTGCTCGTGCCCGAGCTGATCGAATGGCTCAAGAAGTAGTATTGGATATTCATGATTGATTTTGCTCAGAGTTCTCTCTGATACTGAACCTCGCTGCAATGCGCAGTGAACCCGTTCCAAATTCAATCAGTTAGTCGGAAAGGTCTGACCAAATATGCACACGCATAAATGGTCAG
>CAZRJH010000006.1:0-58243 GCA_964600575.1 uncultured Gammaproteobacteria bacterium
AAACTCTCAGTAGTCCAACCTTTTGACCTTCGGCTTTGCCGAGGTCGAGAGAGAACAACCAACAAATGTTGTCGAGTCTCACCCCAGCCACCAGCAAATTCCACAAGCATACTTTTCAATTTTCTATAACCAAACCTTTAACCTACAGCTTTGCCGAGGTCGAGAGAGTAGTTGGCAAAAAACTCCTTGAATTTTGTTTTTAAAACTACTATCTTAAATGACTGTTCACATACTATCGTGGATAAAGAAAGGTACACGACATATCTTCAAAAATACAGTTACGACTGTGGGGCGGGTGCGGCCGGAATAGTTCTTCTAAATCTTGGTGGAACAAGAGTTAATCATGATCTACTTATGGAATCTTTGGAGGTTACAAGAAATGGTACATGGCAGAACAAACTAGAAAGATATTTTAGACGTCGCGGTTTTTATACAGAAAGCAAAGAGGGGGCAACAATGACAGATCTGAGGCGTTCGTTAAACGATGGAATGCTCCCAATAGTTTTATACCAGGGATCTGGGACAAAAAGAGAAATGGATAGATATAAAAGCGGTCATTATTCTGTTGTAGCAGGAATAGGAACTAAATATATTTATTTACTGGATCCAGGGGTGGATAAGGACCATGGTGACGGCATTGGGTGGCAGGTCGCAGAGATTCCAAACTTCGAAGAAAGGTGGCGTGATAGATGGAAGATAAAAGGGAAATATTTTTATTCTAAAAAATGGATGCTCTCGATAGGTTTTAAGTAATTAATGTTGGGAGTCAAGAACTGAGTGGGCTTGCCAATTTTCCGGTTTAACTGCTTTGACTACTGTTTTTACATCTCCTTTGAAGTTTAGCGTAAAAGTCTCGCCTTCTTTGTAGCGCATGTCATTTATTCCCGAGCCGACTCTTCTTACAGCAAAGCCGTCCTCGGTGCCAATTACTTGAATTTTTCCAAGGGGGGTTACAAATTCAACCATCTTTCCGGGTTGAACTGAAGATATTTCTTCTTCCTCTGCAAGTCGTTTTAATTCGGCCGACATAGCCTCGATTCTAGTACTTTTTAGTAAAAATGCAAATTAGTCATCCTGCTCTCTAATGTTTTCCGGGCGGCGAGGTCGGGAATAAATCATGGCGTCAGCGGCACCTTTTCCTGTCATTTCGAAACCGCTCTCTCTAGGGCGAACAACTTTAATAGCATATCCTTTAAGACCTGTATCAAAAGTTCCCTCCGAAACCCTACTGCTCTGCCTTTTTTGCTTGTTTTTTGCACGCCTTTCCAGATCTGCTTTTGTTATTTGTGCAAGTGTCTCCGAAATCGGAGCATAGTCATTTTTGATATCTGACATATTGCTAACAGTATTGTAAAATAGTGCCTATATGTCAAATGCAAGCTTTGATGATTTTTCGAAACTCGATATAAGAATAGGAGAAGTTGTAAAAGCCGAAGTTCCCGAGTGGAGCCATTGGGTTATGAAACTTAGCGTTGATTTTGGAGAACTGGGTCAAAGAAAGATATTTGCCGGAATAATGAAGTTTTATAAGGTCGAAGACCTTGAAGGGAAACAGTTTCCGTTTGTTTTTAATATGTCACCTAAAAAAATCGGACCCGAAGGAGATTTTTCGGAAGGAATGATGTTGGCCGCTGACTCTGTTATTGATCCGGAAAAACCGGAAGAAGGAAAACCGGTACTTTTCCAACTTCAGGAAAAAGTTAAAAACGGCACAAAGGTAAGATAATAATTTAGTTTTGATAGCCGCTTACTGTATAATGCTCAATCGTATGGATCCTAAAAAAATATTAAAATCCAAAGAAATTCCAAAAGGGCAATTTCAATTTAAATTAAAAGTTAATCTTTGGACGGTTACCATAGCGCTTCTTGTTATATTTTTTGTAATCCCTATGATAGTTGCAGGAATTCAGGTTGTAGGGAGTTCCAATAATGTTGAGATATCTCAGCTTCTTAACGATATTAAAGAAGGTAAAGTCGAAAAGGTACAAATTGAAAGCAATAAACTTTTGGTTAATTACACCGACGGCACAATTAAGTTCTCTACAAAAGAAGACTCCGACGGATTTAGTACACTCCTTAAGGATGCAGGAATAGATCCGACAAAAGTTAAATTTGCAGTTATTGATCAATCTGTCACTAAAATCTTGGCAGAAGCGATAGGAATAATTTTACCTATACTTTTGATGGCGGGGTTCTTTTACTATTTTGTACGAGGGCAGAGTAAGGGTGCGCAAGATATTTTTTCTTTTGGTAGAAGCCGAGCCAAAATTTTTGCAAAAGGGAAGCAAAATACAACCTTTAAAGATGTCGCGGGTGTTGATGAAGCGAAAAAGGAGCTGGAGGAGTTGGTGGACTTTCTAAAAAACCCCGCTAAGTATAGAAAAATCGGAGCCAGAACCCCCAAAGGTGCTCTTTTGGTAGGTCCTGCAGGAGTAGGAAAAACTTTATTGGCCAAGGCAGTAGCAGGAGAGGCGGGGGTACCTTATTTTAGTATGGCAGGATCGGAATTTATGGAGATGTTGGTTGGGGTAGGTGCTTCCAGGGTTAGAGATCTTTTTGGACAGGCTAAAGCTGCGGGTCCTTCTATTATTTTTATCGATGAGATTGACGCTATAGGTAGACAAAGAGGTAGGGGAATGATGGGTGGGCATGATGAGCGTGAACAAACTTTAAACCAAATTCTTGTAGAGATGGACGGTTTTAATCCCAATGACAATGTTGTGGTTTTGGCTGCTACCAACAGGGGGGACCTTTTGGACCCCGCACTTTTACGACCGGGAAGATTCGATAGAAGAGTGGTTTTGGATTTACCTGACAAAGAAGGAAGATTGGCAATACTTAAGATTCATGCCAGAGGCAAGAAGTTTGTTAAAGATATGAAGTGGGAAAAAGTTGCAGACAGAACAGTGAGTTTTTCGGGTGCTGATCTAGAAAATATGCTTAACGAAGCGGCAATAGGTGCTGCAAGAAACGATAAAGACGAAATTACAATGCTTGATGTTGAAGAAGCGGCAACCAAAGTTAAATTGGGCCCTGCCAAAAAGAGAATTCAAAGCGAAGAAGATAAAAAGATGACTGCTTATCACGAAGGGGGACATGCGGTAGTTACCCATTTTCTTAAAAATACGGACCCTGTCCATAGAATTTCTATAGTCGCCAGAGGTATGAGTTTGGGCCACACACTTATTCCGCCAGCAGCCGATAGAACCCACCAAACAAAGTCTCGCCTTTTGGAGCAAATTGCTGCAATGCTTGGAGGGCGTGCCGCCGAGGAAGTTATTTTTGGAGAAATGACTAGCGGTGCAAGTAATGATATTGCACAGGCAACAAAAATAGCCAGAGCAATGGTAATGGAGTTTGGAATGAGTGAACTGGGACCTATTAATATGGGTGATGATCAGGGGTTGGGGGATTTTGGACAGATGGAGTGGTACGAAAGCGCTAAAAACTCCCAGGCTTTTATGGAAAAAATCGACCTTGAGGTTAAAAAGTTTTTAGACTCGGGATACAAGATTGCTTTAAAAATAGTTAAAGATAAAAGAAAACTTTTGGACAAGATTACCGATGCTCTTTTAGAAAAAGAGACCTTGGATCGCGACGACTTCGAAAAAATAGTCGGTAAAAAAATCTAATCCTTCATTGATTTTTAGTCTCTACAAATATAGTATTGGCTCCAATGTATAAGGAGAGGGGAGATGTTGATAGCGGACGAGTTGAAAAAGAATCGCCTCTTGTTGAAATAAGATTTCACCACTTGGGTGTTTGGTACGACTTGATTCATTCATATTTTAAAAATGTCGGACCCACTCCGCCTTGGGAGCTTGGGTTGGACGAAAGATATAAAGCCTTTGAATTTGCTGAATATTTTGTGGAAAACGAAATGGCACGTTGGAGTGAGGCAAGAAACTTTCTTGAGGAAGTGGGTAGTGAAGACTTTGGTATCGAAAAATTGATATATGTTTACGACTTAAATGGAAAGACTGATGAGGATTCGAAAGTGGTTGAAGGTAAAAGGAAAATTCTTTTTAAAAAGTTTATTGAGATTAGTCTGAATAACGAAGAAGCGCCAATAAAATTTACTTTAGATAAAGACGATTATTGTTCGACTTGCGCTGTTGGGAAGCATTGTAACCGCACACTGATTCAAAAAATTCTGAGAAACGACCGAGATTTTGTTTTTAAAAAAGCACTGCAAAGAATGTCGTCTGAAGGAAAATTTAAACATGGTTTGTTACATAGGGGTGGGGATGTCTTTGCCACCACTAAACTACTTTTTGACAAAGGTTTTTATGATGCCCTTTGGCAGGCAATCGATTTAAACGGAGACCGAGACTGGTTGTGATTTTTGAATAGATCCGAAAAATCGGGTAAAATCTCCGTTCTATGTCAGTCGAAGTAACACCACAAAGAGAGTTGGCAGCCTCGCCGTTAGCTTTGAGATATCACCATCTTGAATGGTTGAGCGCTTTTACGCTCTCTCTTTATGAAGATTTTGGTGTTTTACCCTGGGAACTCCAGGTAAACGAGAAAATCTACCTTGAAAGGTATGCCAGGTCTTTTTCGGCGGTTGCCCTTGAACCCATGACTGTTTCACTTACTAAAAAACCAAATTTATTTTCAAATTCGATGTTAACTTCATATTACAAAGATGTTTTGGGTGACACTTTGGAGTCTGCAACCGAAACAATAAATAAAAACGGCGATTTTTTGTCAGAAATGACAGTTGGTTTTATGACAAACCCAAATGGTTTTTTGAAATTAACTGAAGAAAGGGATGGTATATGTAAATCTTGTGCAATAGGGAAGCACTGCAAGACAAATATACCATTGGTAGCAAGACCTTTGGGGGATGGCGATTTTATTGTTAAACAATCGCTTTTGTCTTTAAGAAAGCGAAAGCCACAAGAAGACTACGGCGCGTTGATCATACCAATGGAAGGTGATATTTTATTGGCCAACAAAATAATTTTTAAAAAAGATTTTTATATAAATTTAACCCGAGAAATAAAGAGAAAATTTTTAACATCCGTTGACTTTGGATATTGGAACAAACTTAAATAAGATTAGAATATAGTATGTCAAAACTACTAATAATTGACGGCAATGCAATTATGCATAGGGCTTTTCATGCAATGCCGCCTTTAACTACAAAAGACGGAGAACCTATAAACGCTGTTCATGGAATGGCCTCTATGCTTATTAAAGTAATCACGGATATAAATCCCAATCTAATTGCTGTTGCCTTTGATGAAAAAGAAAAAACTTTTCGTCAGAAAGAGCTGCCCAGCTATCAAGCGCAAAGACCGCCACTTCCGGAGGAACTTTCCTCACAGTTTGAAAAAGCAAGGCAGTTTTTGAAAGCCGCAAACATTTCGGTATTTTCGAAACCCGGATATGAAGCGGACGATGTGATTGGAACTCTGGCGGTAAATTTTTCCGGAGAAGTGGTTATATTAACGGGGGATAGGGATATTCTTCAGATGGTTGACGACAAAAGAAATATAAAGCTTTATATGCCGATAGCTGGGCTAAGTAGTGCAAAAATGTTTGGCGAGAAAGAAACCTTTGAAAGAATGGGTGTAACCCCTAAACAGATTCCCGACTACAAAGGACTGGTTGGGGATCCATCCGATAATTATCAGGGTGTTCCCGGAATAGGTCCGAAAACAGCAGGAGGACTATTGGAAAAATACGGTACTTTTGAAGAAGTATATAAACACATCGAAGATATTACCGGCAGCGCCAAAGATAAGTTGGTAAAAGGGAAGGGGTCGGGAGAGCTTTCCTACAAACTTGCAACTATAGTAAAAGATGTTCCCTTTGAATATGATTTTGAGGAGATGGGCAGGTGGGATATTGCTTCTGTTGCCGTTGTAAAACTTTTTGAAAATTTCGGATTTAAAACTTTAACCGAGAGAATTAAAAAAGCGGGAAAAGAATTAGACGAAAAGAAACAAGGGTCACTATTTTAATATATGAAAGTTGCATTAGTTCATGACTATATTAAGGAATTTGGAGGAGCAGAGCGGGTACTTAAAGAATTATCTTTGATGTTCCCAAATGCTCCAATATATACAGCTTTTAAGGTTGATGGTTCTACCGCCGCAAAAGAATTTGTCGGCAAAAAAATTATAGAAAGCAAATTTGCACCTCTTATAAAGATAGGTAAACTTTACAGTCCTTTAAGATTTTTGGCTCCAAAAATATGGGGGTCGTTTGATTTGTCGGAATATGATTTAGTTATAACTTCCTCCAGTTGGTATATTACTCGCGGGTTTTTAACCGGACCTAAAACCAAGGTGATTTGTTACTGTCATACACCACCCAGGTGGCTTTACGGATTCGAAACTTCTGTTGGTTTTACAAAGTATTGGCCAGTTAAAGTTTACTCGTTAATTGTGGGACACTTTATGCGTTTGTTTGATTTTGAGTCATCTCAAAAAGTGGATTACTGGATTGCCAACTCGGTTAATGTTCAAGCGCGGATAAAGAAGTTTTACAGGAAAGACTCCAAAGTTATTTACCCACCCGTTTCGGTAAGCGAAATAAGTAGTGCAGCTAGAGGTCTAAAGAAAGAAAACTTCTTCTTGATAGTTTCCAGGTTGGTTGGGGCTAAAGGCTTGGAGGAGGCCGCGGCTTTGTCTAAAAAGTTGAATTTTGAACTTAGAATTGTAGGGGAGGCGCACGGTTTTGCAGAAATAGAGAGGGCCTTGTTGTCTATGTCCGGCGGAAATCTAACTTTGACAGGAAGACTGTCAGACCCTGAACTTTACAAGACTTTGGGCAAAGCAAAAGGACTAATAGCTTTAGCACGGGATGAGGATTTTGGTATGACTGTTGTTGAGTCTCAGGCGGCGGGAACACCTGTAATTGCTTTTAATGGGGGAGGGTTTAAAGAATCTGTCGTCAACGGAAAAACGGGTATTTTAATAGATGAGATAACGGAAAATTCGCTTAAAAAAGCTATAGAAAAACTAGAAAGAACTGATTGGAACAGCAAGAGTCTTTTAGATAATGCAAAAAAATTCTCCAAAGAAAAATTTAGATCTGAAATGCTAGAATTTATTAATGCCAAAGTTAAAGAAAAAAAGTCCCACAAAAAAGAGCTTCTTTAGACCTGTTCATATTCAAGCAATAGTTTTTTTGGTTATATATAACATCATCTCCAAGTCGATTTTTTTTAGGTCGATTGCGGAAAAATCACTCTTGATTAACTTTATGGGTCCGTTTGTTTTTGGAGTAATTGCGGGGTGTATTTTTATGTATTTACTGAGTCACGAAGACTTTTTTCATTTTATGAAAGAGGTGGAAAAGGTAGAAAAGAAGACGGAAAACAAGCTGGTTAAAAAATATATTCATCATGGTAAGATTTTGGCAACATTTTTAATCTTTTCCCTTTCGGGCCCAGTTTTTGGCACTATAACTGCCCGTTTGTTGATTCCAAAATATCGCTATTGGTTTTGGCTGCTTTTTGTAGGAAACTTTATTTCTACACTGATAACAGTGGGTATAGCAAAAGGGTTGTTGGTCGGTTTGGTCCGTTGAATATAAAATGAAAAGAAAACTTAAAAAAGATAGATTTCATATAGTTCCACTTATCATAATTTTGGTAAGTATTATTACGGTGGTTGTTATATCGAGAACAATTACTTACTTAGTTTTGGTAAACAAAAGTTTACCTAGTTGGCTTTTTGCTCAGATAGGCGGTTTTAGACTACACCACTTTGTTTACGGGAATATCCTTATACTTATTACAAGTTTCTTTTCGATAGGGTTGGGTATTCGGAAACATAAAAATTTATTTGCGGTCTTTTATGGAATTGGATTGGGACTGGTATTTGACGAGTTTTTGCTTTGGGTAGGGGATGTAAACCAACTTACCAGCAATGTACTTTTTGTCCCCAGTTCTTTTACGGTTGTTTCGATAGCTTGTATAATAATTGCTTCTGTTATAGCATTTCGTTTGTACAGTCGAAACGCTTGATGCTTAGAGCACAAGAATGCTGGTGCCCATAGCATTTCGTTTGTACAGTCGAAACGCTTGATGCTTAGAGCACAAGAATGCTGGTGCCCATAGCATTTCGTTTGTACAGCAGAAATGCTTAAGATTTAGAGCAACGCTCGATTCTCGTAGCATTTCGTTTGTACAGTCGAAGCGCTTGATGCTTAGAGCAGAAATGTTTAACCTTTATAAAAAAATATGCCAGAACTTCCGGAAGTCGAAACAATAACTCTTCAGTTAGCAAAATATGTAACGGGTCATAAGATAGAAACAGTAGAAGTAAAAAACAGAAAAACATTCTCCGCGGACGAAAAATTAATCGAAGGATCCAAAGTTTCCGGGACAAGAAGATTTGGAAAAGTTACTGTTATCGATTTGGATAACGGATACTCAATTCTTACTCATGTAAAACTTACCGGCCAGTTTATATATAGAGGGCCAAATTTATCAAATCCTAAAGATTTATCAAAAAAAGTAGTCGGAGGGGTACCCGGCCCGCACACCCTAGTTATTTTTAATCTTGATAGAGGCGGTAAACTTTTCTATAACGACATAAGAAGGTTTGGTTGGATAAGAGTGGTAAAAACAGCCGAAATACTGGAGGAATCTTTTATTAAAAAACTTGGACCGGAACCTTTCGGCAAGGCACAAGGTAAACCGGAAGAACTCACTCTGGAAAAATTTGAGTTAATACTTTTCAAAACAACTCGTCCGATAAAGGTTGTAATCATGGACCAAGAGAAAATGGGAGGAGTGGGAAATATCTATGCAAACGATGCTTTGTGGCTAAGCGGAATTAACCCTAAGGCTAAATCCAATACTTTAACCAAAGAAAAAGTAAAGGAATTGTATGAAGCAATACTTTTTGTTTTAAAAGAAGGAATCAAGTGGGGTGGTGCATCGGAACTTGCTTTTGTAACACCCGACGGCACAGAAGGTAACTACCAAGGACACACTCTTGCTTACTCCCACGAAGGACAGCCTTGTGAAAGATGCCATAAGGCTAAGTTCGAAAAATACTTTTTAGGGGGACGGGGTACATATTGGTGTCCTCAATGCCAAGCTTAAATATGATTTCCTCTTCTTCACTGCCAATTCAAATAAAAAATTTTAAAAGTTATGTTTTGGGTGATAAAAAGTTCTCCGTGAATTTGGAGGGAGATAAATTCTTTGTTCGTCCAAGATCCTACGACCTCTATGTTTTGGGTGAAACATACAAAGAAAAAGTATATATGCCTGATTCCGCGCTTAAAATTAATAATGTTGTCGATTTGGGAGCGTTTATTGGGGACTTTTCGGTGTGGTCGGTAACTCATTTGGGAGCCAGAAAAGTTATTGCTGTTGAAATGGATACATCCAACTTTGAAATACTTAAAAGCAATATTAGCGTAAACAAGCTTGACGCAAAAGTTATACCCCTCCGTGCGGCTTTGGCGGCAGATAATAAAGGAGTAGCTATTCAACTTAATTCCTTTAATAGCGGTATGCATAGGGTGGCAGAAACCGGAACGATTAAGGTAAAGTCTTTAACATTAGAGGGAATACTAAATGCAGGAAATATAAAGACAGTTGACTTACTTAAGGCGGATATTGAAGGTGCGGAGAGGTATATGTTTATAGAAGTAAATAAACCAATATTTAAAACAAAAGTCGGGTGCATTATTATGGAAACTCACCCTACATACTTTTCCGAAAAAAAGATTACAAATTATCTTGAAAAGTTAGAGTACAAGGTCGTCTTGAGTAGACAACCTTTTAGAAGGGGAGGAATATTAAGAGCGGTAAACAGGAACTTTCTTGTTTAAAGTAACTATATGAATAATTCTACCGAAATATTTAGTCTGCTTTATACCTACGGCTACCATGTTTTATTTCCTCTGGTCTTATTAGAAGGTCCGATTGCTACCATTGCAGGAGGTTTCTTGGTAGCAGGCGGATATATGAACTTTTACATGGCCTATTTAGTAGTAATAGTTGCCGATCTGGCGGGTGACATAATTTATTATTGGATTGGCAGATCCTTTCTAAATACGGTAGGTTTAAAACTATTGTCTTTTGTGGGTATAGATTCCAAAAACATTGAACACGCCAAAAAGGCTATGAATTACCACAAAGGAAAAATTTTGTTTTTTGGAAAATTATCTCACGCAATAGGCGGGCCAATATTGATAGCGGCAGGTGCTTTAAAAGTTCCCATAAAAGACTTTGTTCTTTTTAATTTTTTGGCAACTATACCTAAATCCTTAACATTTTTGATGGTAGGTTACCTTTTTGGAGACACCATCGGCAGGTGGGGTAAATATATAAAACTCACCTCGATAGGTTTGGCTCTGTTTACAGTTATAGTTGTTGTTATATACTTGCAGTTATACAAAAAAGCCAAACGTTTATTCGATAATTTGTAGTTTTTAAAATTCTGCCTCCCGGTCGCGAATTATGAAAATATTATTTTCAAGTGATACCTTTTTACCAAGCACTAACGGAACGGCCTATTTTTTATACCAATTCGCCGGGGAGCTGAAACGGCGCGGTCATGATGTTTATGTTATTGCCCCTTCCAAGTCTTCAAGAATCGAATCTTACACACTTGATAACGGAATTAATGTCTATGGAATCCCTTCTTTAAAAGTATATTTTTACCCTGATATGAGATACCCTGTCCCAATCGGGTTAGAGCTTTTTATTCAGAGATATCTCAAAAAGGTTAGGCCTGATGTTGTGCATATCCAACACCACTTTTTTATAGGAAAGGCCACCTTCAATGTTGCCCAAAGATACGGCATACCTACACTTGGAACAAATCATTTTATGCCCGACAATATTCTTGCCGTTTTGAAACTGCCGCAATCGATAAGAAAAAGAATCTACCCGTTGGCGTGGAAACAAATGATTGATATGTATAAACAAATTGACGCGGTAACTACACCAACCGAAATAGGCGCTAAAGTTTTAAAACAGGTTGGGTTTCCTAAAAAAGTAACTCCGATATCCAACGGCATTAATTTGGAGCGTTTTAATCCAAAAAAACCCTCCGCTGAAATTTATAAGCGTTATAAAATTCCCCAAGGTAAGAAAATTGTTCTTTTTGTAGGAAGAATAGATGCGGAAAAAAGAATACATGTGTTGGTAGAAGCAATGTCGGGGGTTGTTAAGCTTGGAAATGCACATTTGGTTTTGGCGGGTAAAGGAATGGTTAGGGAGAGGCTGGAAGAACAGGTGTCTGAGCTTGGCATAAAAAAGAATGTTACATTCACAGGTTATGTAAAGGATGCAGATCTCCCTGATATTTATCGTACTGCTAGCCTTTTTGTTATGCCAGGAGACGCCGAACTTCAAAGTATTGCTACACTTGAGGCTTTGGCCACGGGACTACCTGTGATTGCCGCCAATGCGGTTGCACTTCCTCTCCTTGTGGAAAACGGTAAGAACGGATATTTGTTTAAACCCGGAAGCGTAGCTGAACTTTCCAGCCTTATATCGAAGGTTGTTTATACCGACGGTCTTATCGAAAAAATGGGCAAGGAGTCTCTAAAGGTAGCCAAGAAACATGACATAAAACTTATTACAAACAAGTTCGAAGAATTGTATAAAGACGTTTCCAAAAAGCGAAAGGTTGTAAACTGGGACAAGTCGTTTACGAGTGAATACTCCATAAGTGCCATCAAAAAAAGAATAACAAACTCGGCTCTTGTAAAGAAAATAGAAGACTTGGATAATAGAATTAAGTCTTTGATTTAAACTTCATTTTTTAGGATTTTTAAACAAGGCGCCCGATGTCAACCAAAAAACACCGAGAACCTATTTTTAAACCCGTACATTTTCAGGCCGCACTCTTCCTCTTTGTTTATTTTGGATTATCGAGTCTTATATTTTCCTGGTTTGTGTCTATGGGTGCGGGGCATATGATATTCACAGGACCGTTTTTGTACGGATTGGTTACCACATTTGTCTTTTTGTATCTTTTTACGCATGAAGATTTTTTTAAGTTTCTTAAACAAATAGAAAAAACGGAGAAGAAAAAAGAGGATAAATATCTAAACAAATATCTAAAATACGGAAAATATGCTGCCTGTCTTGTGATCGGTCAGGTTGGGGGATCAATCTTCTTGGCTCTTACTATACGTTTAATGTTTGCAAAATCTAAGAATAAATATTGGATAGCTTTTGTTTGCGTGCTCATAAACACAATTATTGCCGTTGCCTTAGCAAAAGGACTTCTATCTGTCTTTATTTAAAGTGGACAGGCTGACATAGCTACACTATGGTAATATAATTTCGTGCTTAATTTAAAAGATTTGTCTGATTTTGTGGAATCATCGAGATATGGTATTTTTACCGACAAAGGTTTTTTGGAGTCTCAAACAGGAATTGAGATAGAGAGAATAAAGGGCAACGAAAAAGGCGGTTTTTATTTACAAACCAGGATAAAAAATGTTTCTACAAATAGTATTAATATAAATTCAATTTTAGTTGCCGAATTTTTGCTTCACGAAGATTTACATTACGGGAAAATATTGGAACACGGGTGGCTTCAATGTAGCGAAGTGGGTTACCGCAATCTGGGGGATGTAACCCGTATGTTGAAAGTCTTTTTGCAGAGAGATCAAAATCCAAACTCTTTTAAGCCGGAGTACGGGTATGTTGAGGAATCTATAGTCAGCGAATGGTTTACAACTTTAGACATAGATTCCAAGACTCTTCTTATTGGCGCCGTGACAACGGGCAATCAATTTTCCACAATTTATATTAAAGATAAAAACGGAGAAGCCGGAATAAGGGTTATTACACACTTGGACGGATTGGCAATTAAACCCGGAATGGTTGTTGTAAGCGAAAAAATATTTTTTGCTTTGGACGAAGACTCGGTAGTCAAAAAAGACTTTGCTGATTCTTTGGCTAAAAATATGAAAGTTAAAAAAGTCGAACCGGTAGCCCGCGGGATGTGTAATTCTTACTACTGGAACGGAAACAAGATTGATGAAAATTTGATTAACGAAGAATTGGACGCTTTAGAGGATTTACCAGGCGGATTAAATTTAGACTACTTCCAGCTTGACGCGGGTTATACCGATTTCTTCGGCGACTGGTTGGACTATAAAAAAAGATTTCCTAACGGATTCGGAGGAATTGTTAAAAGAATTGAGTCTTTGGGATACAAGCCCGGAATTTGGCTTTCTCCCTTTGCAATTAATCCCGCAACAAAACTTCACGATCATCATCCTTCTTGGCTATTAAAAGGCGAGCACAAGCCTCATTTTGAAGGCAGGATGACAAGCCCATTTGATAATTTGATGAATGTTTTGGATTTGGAAGTCATGGATCCTACTAAAAAAGAGGTGCAAGATTATCTTGCGAAAGTATTTACACATTTTAAAGACTTGGGTTTTAGGCTTTTTAAGATTGATTTTATGTATCCCGTTTGTTTGGCTTCAAACTTTGCCAAACCTGTTACCAGAGCTCAAGCGTTGAGAATTGGAGTAGAACATATCAAAAATGTTTTGGGAAGCGAATGTACCGTATTAACCGGGATTACTCAGATAGCACCCGTTGTTGGTTTGGCCGATTTTGTTAGGACGGGTATTGATACTCTGAACCCCTTTGTTTGTGGAATTCCAGGTATTTCTACAGTGGTTAATGAATTTATGTTGGAGAAAAACATCGAAGAAACAAAAGCCAGGCTTTTTTTGAATGGCAAAGTTTGGAGGGGAGACCCTGATGTGTTGGTTTTTAGACAAGGGACAGGGCTTAATCCCGAGACTATTCAGAAGCATAAAAAACTGGTCAAGGATAATAATCTGTCATTATGGGTGGGAGATAGTGTTGCAAGAATGGATGTTAATACTCAAAAAGATCTAGTACAATTCTTCCGCTGATGATCAACAAGGTTAAGATAGACAATTTTAGAAACATTGACTCCAAACTCTTTGAATTCTCCGATGGGATTACGGTTTTTTACGGCCATAATGCCGCAGGTAAAACTAATATTTTGGAAGCTTTGTATCTTCTTTCTTCAGGAAAAAGCTTTAAAGCTAAAGTAGAAGAAGAAATGATTAACTACAACAAAGACATCTCCAGAATGAAGGCTAAATTTGCAGGTGATTCGGTTTTGGAAATTATGTTAACGAGAGGTCTGGTTGACATAGGAGGAGGGCATTTGGAAAGAGTGGCCAAAAAGAAGCTTTTGTTAAACGGTGTCGCCAAAAGACTTGTAGATTTTGCGGGGAATTTTAAAGTTGTACTTTTTGGACCTTGGGATATGGATCTGGTAACGGAATCGCCATCTATTAGACGCAAATTTTTAGATATGGTGTTAAGCCAAGTTGATAGGGAATACAGAAGATGTATTTTGTCCTACGAAAAAGGCTTAAGGCAAAGAAACAGGCTTCTTTTAAAAATAAGAGAAGAAGGGTTGTCACGCTCTCAGCTTTTATTTTGGAACCAACTTTTAATTAAAAACGGCGATTATATAAACAAAAAGCGAATGGAATTTATTGAATTCGTAAATGTTGAGCCATCTCTTAATGAACAAAAACTAAAACTCTTGTACGACAGTTCGGTTATCTCGGAAGGGCGGCTGGAAAAATATAAAGAAGAAGAAGTGGCGGCCGGTACTACTTTGGTGGGTCCACATAGAGACGACTTTGTTTTTTTCGACGGTGAGAGAAATCTAGCTTCGTACGGTAGTCGCGGGGAACAGAGAATGGGGGTTTTGTGGTTAAAGATATCCGAACTTGATTTTATAGAGTCTCAAACAGGGGAGCGGCCGACGCTTCTTTTGGACGATATATTTTCGGAGCTTGACCACGAGCACAGACGCGATGTTTTTGAGTTAGCCAAAAAGCAGCAGACTATTATAACCACAGCGGATGAACATTTTATTGACGCTGAGACAAAAGTGGAAAAAATAAGTCTTAAGTAATATTATTTGGGAATGACCGAAAAAAGTAGCGAGCAAAAAAGTTTTGAAATCAGGCTGAGAAGTGCAATAGCTCCTGTTCAGGATAAATATCAGGAGTTTTTAGCCGAAGCCAGAAAAGAAGGCGAGAGTGGCGGCGGAGGGCTATATTTTGTTCCATATAGCGAGCGCGAAATCCTTTTGAAACAAGCAGAGACGAGTGTTTTTAATAGAGTTGATGTCAGGAAGATGAGAAGGGCATGGGAAAAGGCAGGCGGGGACGAGAATCCTCCAATTGGGGGGGCACAAAACGATTAGTCGAATATATACCAAAGCTCACCTTCGTATCTGTGAGTGTGTTTTGAGTTGGGACCGTTATCTGTCACTCTTTTTGTTTGATCCTTTCTGGCTCCGAGTTCTTTTGCAAGGTCATCAACTGTTCTAATAAACTCCGCGAGTTCTTTGCGGTATTCCGACCCCATGGTTACCCCCGCGATGTTCATATAGCTGGATTCAATTTCTTTCTCGTGGTCTCTTGTCCATTCCGCTTTCAAAAATTCCGGGTATTCGCGTCTTATAAAATCTATATAGGTAGGCCCTGTTTCCAACTCTTTTAAAGTTTTGTTTTGGGCTAGTGCGTAGACATTTGGATATATTCCAGCCAACCTTTCCACCTTTGATACAAATTGATTTGCTCTGGACTCAAAATCTGGAACTTTGCGCAAATCTTCTACCCTAAACATTTTATTTATCCTTTTTAGTAAGAAGAGAGAGATTGTAGGTTACAAATACTGCTAGAACAGTAACTATTAAGGCGTAAATAAGTAAAGATATGACTCCGGATGCGCCTCCGACATACGGCTTTATATAGTCTGCCACAAGTGCCTTTATCAGCTCGTTCCAGGCAAGTGCTGCAACCAGTCCAAAACCGCTTGTGGAAAGTTTTAGCATTTGTCTAAACATTTCCTTACGAAAGTTAACCAAATGACTGTCTTTTTTTTCGGAGGTCTTTTTTGATGCGGCCGATTTTTTCTTTGTAGCCATATTTAAGCTATAGTAACCAAATTTATCTTTCTTGAGTATAATACCAAAGTATGGCCATTGAATCCAGCTTCGACCCGTCGGAAATAAAAAGACTTTTTAGACCCGAAGGGACTTCGCAAAACGGGCAAATAACAATTATCGGAGGGTCCACACTTTTCCACGGAGCCCCGCTTTTTTCTTTGACAACAGCTTCCCGTATTAATGATATGGTTTTTTTCTCTTCACCCGAACCTTCTATGGGAGATATAGCAAAAGAACTCAAGTCTAAACTCTTCTCTTTTATTTGGGTTCCATGGGATGAAGTTGGGGATTATATAGAAAAGTCGGATGCGGTTTTGATTGGCCCCGGGTTTATGCGATATAGGACAGAGAAAAACGAGAAAGAGAGCCCCGACGGGGAAGATGAAGCTTCTAATCTAACAAAAGAGATTACCAGAAATCTGTTGGCGAAATACCCCGATAAAAAGTGGGTAATTGATGCCGGCAGTTTGCAGGTTTTGGAACCAAACTGGATTCCAAAAAATTCGATATTAACCCCCAATGCAAAGGAATATCAAAGGTTGTTTGGTGACATGGATCCAGAAACAGCCAGCAAGAAGTATGAATGCACAATTCTTTTGAAGGGGGTTACCGATAGGGTGTATTCAAAAGGTAGCATTTATTCGATAACAGGAGGCAATGCCGGCCTTTCTAAGGGAGGAACCGGAGACACTTTGGCGGGATTGGTGACTGCTCTCTATGCTAAGAATGAAGCTTTGCTTTCTGCTTCGGCTGCATCTTTTGTAATTAAGAAAACAGCAGAGGTGTTAAGCGAAAAAGTTGGAACTGTGTTTAACTCGGATGATTTATCAAATGTCGTACCGGAGGTTTATGAAAAGCTTCGCCGATAGTCAGAAACTTCTTGTATTCTCCGCAAAATGTGCGTTAATATAGTTAAATATGTATGCCCCTAAATATTTAATCTCCAACAAAATACTTAAAAACATAGGTTCAATTGAAGCATCTAAGGAGGTAATAGAGAACGCCCCTTTGGTTCCTTCTTTTGAAAAGCAATTTCAAAGCGATGCGGCCTTGAGAACTATTCACCACGGTACACACATAGAGGGGAACGATTTAACTCTTTATCAGACTAAAAAGATCTTGGAAGGTGCAGAGGTTTATGCCAGGGCCCGTGATATTCAGGAAATTGTTAACTATAGAAATGTGACGGTTCTATTGGATGAACTTGTTTCAAAAAGAGGAGGGTACGACATGGACATGCTCAAAGATATTCATAGAGTTACTGTTGATAAAATTATTGTTCCTGAAAAGGTGGGGGTTCTTAGAAATACGGAAGTTGTTATAAAAGAAGAGGGAACTGGAAGAGTTATATTTTCACCGCCTCCAGCAATAGAAGTACCATATCTTCTGGAAGACTTCTTGGAGTGGTTAAACGATGCAACGGCACGCGAAATCCACCCCGTAATACGAGCAGGCATTGCACATTATATCTTGGTGGCAATTCATCCTTTTGTAGAGGGTAATGGTAGGACCGTTAGAGCATTTTCTTCGTTGGTTCTAATGCGAGAAGGATATGATATTAAAAAGTTCTTTTCTTTGGAGGAACATTTTGACGAAGATCCGGCGGCCTACTACGAGTCCTTATCCGAGGTTGACAGACAGTCTCCTAATTTGGGCAGCCGCGAGATTACACCTTGGCTTGAGTATTTTACCGTTGTCGTTGCTGCTGAACT
The DNA here is from genome assembly GCA_964600575.1 of uncultured Gammaproteobacteria bacterium. Classification (GTDB taxonomy): domain Bacteria; phylum Patescibacteriota; class Microgenomatia; order UBA8517; family UBA8517; genus CAZRGC01. The sequence continues at coordinate 17,675 of CAZRJH010000006.1, forward strand.
GGAAAAAATTAAAGATAAAGTGAGAAAACTATCCGTTGATAGCCGCCTTAAAGTTAAAATAGGCGAACAAGTTGCTCTTAACGAGAGACAGATGCGACTGATTGAATATGTTTCCGACCAAGGTTCGGGAGGAATGGCAGAACTCAAACGTGTTTTGCCTATGGTTTCGGAAGATACGATATTGCGGGAACTGCGGGACCTTTTGGGAAAGGGTATACTAAAAAAGCAGGGAAGCACAAAGGCATCTAAGTATGTTCTAGCCAATAAATAAATGAGCACAACTGACCCACAATTTCTGTATATGATTTTGGTTTTGCCTTCACTTTTTGGCCTTACTCTTTTGGGAGAAGGATTAAATAAGATTGCTCATGAGGAATGGAACGGGATTTTGTCGGTTATATTCGGACTTATGTTTATCGGTTCAGTGATATTTGCTTACTTTTTCTTCTCATCTTACCTGGCCACACACAAGACTATATAGTATTATTGCTTATGAATTTTGAAGAATTCGCAGGTTTTTTAAGCGAGTTAGAGGGAACCACAAAAAGACTCGAAATCACTGATATTCTTGCCAGACTCATTAAAGCTTCTTCGGTAACAGAAATCGACAAAGTACTTTTTTTGAGTTTGGGAACTTTAGCACCAAATTATGAAGGTGTTCTTTTGAATTTGGCGGAAAAGATGTCGATTCGTGTTTTGGCTCAAGCCTACGGCGTATCCGAGGAAAAAATTAAGGCGGATTATAAAAAAGCGGGTGATATTGGAGTTTTAGCCGAAAACCTGGCCAAAAATAATAAAAATACTTCTAATACAAGTGTAACTCAAGTATTTGAAACGCTTTTGGGAATTGCAGGGGATAACGGCGAAGGGAGTCAGGAGAGAAAAGTGGAAAAGCTTTCTAATCTTTTGAAAAATCTCGGTCCTCTTTCGGTGAGATTTGTTTCGAGATTTCCGACAGGAAACCTTCGGCTGGGATTTTCTGAAAAGACAGTGGTTGACGCTTTGTCTAAAGCAAGCGGTATCGAAGCTGTCAAGATCGAGGCGGCATATAACATTAGACCCGATATAGGTTATGTGGCCAAACTGGTAAAAGAGGGCAATCTTCAAAGTGCTAAACCGACTCTTGGAGTCCCAGTTGTTCCTATGTTGGCGCAGCGCCTTAATTCGACTTCTGAGATGATTAAAAAAATGGGCAGGGTTTCCGTTGAGCCCAAGTTTGACGGACTTAGGATATTTATACATTTTAGAAAAAGACATCCTTCGACAAGCTCGGGACAAGACTTCCTTAAGATCTTTACAAGGAATATGAATTCAATTGAAGTTGAAACATTCCCCGAACTCAAAAATGTAGGAGATTTTATAAAGGCAGACGAAATAATCTTGGATACCGAGGCGATAGGAATTGATGAAAAAAGGGAAAAGTTTCTAGATTTTCAAAAAACTATACAAAGAAGAAGAAAACATGATGTTGAAAAAAACGCGGAAGAAATTCCTTTGCAGTTTCAGGTTTTTGATTTAATTTATGCAGACGGCAAAAGTTACATGGATGTTACCTATTTGGATAGGAGAGAAGCTTTAAAGAAATATGTGGTAAACGGTAAACTTTTAAGAATTGACGAGAACACTGTTACGGAAGATCCCGAGTTAATTAAAAACCTGCACCAAAAATATTTGAATATGAATTTAGAGGGTGTGGTAGTTAAGAAAGCCGAAGGAAAATATGTCAGCGGCAGGACGGGCTGGAACTGGGTAAAAATGAAAGAAGAAGAAGGGAGGCAGGGAAAACTTTCCGATACAATTGATTGTGTGGTGATGGGGTACACCGCCGGAAAAGGAAAAAGGGCCGGATTTGGAGTAGGCCAATTCTTGGCAGGAATAAAAGAAGGAGACATTTTTAAGACGGTAACCAAAGTGGGAACCGGTTTAACCGACGATCAGTTTAAAGAGTTAAATAGTAGACTGGAAAAAATTGTTTCAGAAAAAATGCCACCAGATTACGAAGTTGATAAAGCATTAACCCCTGATAAATGGGTTTTACCAAAAGTGGTGGTAGAGCTTGCGGCGGATGAGATAACCGTTAGCCCTAACCACACCTCGGGATATGCACTAAGATTTCCCAGGCTTATAAAATTTAGAGATGACAAATCTCCCAAAGATGCAACCACGGCTAAAGAAGTTCTTGCTATTATGAAATTACAGAAGAAATAGTATGCCTTTGAAAGACCATAAAATAGACGAGATGCCGCTTCCTCCAAAGTTCAGTTCACTTTTAGGTCCTTCTTTTATTCTTTTGGGACTAGGACTTGGTAGCGGAGAGATAATTCTTTGGCCCTACTTAACTTCGAACTATGGAATGGGAATTATTTGGGGTGCAGTACTTGGAATTACATTGCAGTTTTTTATTAACATGGAAATCGAAAGATATTCTCTTGTGAGGGGAGAGAGCATCTTTGTTGGCTTTGCAAGAAAATTTAAATACTCTCCGTTATGGTTTATTTTCTCGACATTCATCGGTTTTGTTTGGCCCGGAATAGTGGCAGCCTCTGCAGTTTTAATTGCTTCGGCATTTGGATTTAACTCCAGTCATTTAATAGCGATTGGAATGTTGATTCTTATGGGAATTATCTTAACTTTAGGTCCAGTACTTTATAAAACAATGGAAAAATTTTCTATGCTCTTGATAGGACTGGGTGTTCCCGCAATATTTTTGTTGACGGTTTATTTGGCCAAATCTAATCATTGGGCGAGTTTGGCAATGGGTATTTTTGGGTATGGAGAAGGCTATAGATTTTTACCTGAGGGAATACCGATGGCGTCATTCTTGGCCGCTTTTGCTTTTTCCGGTGCAGGGGGAAACCTGAACCTGGCTCAATCTTTTTATATTAAAGAAAAAGGTTACGGTATGGGAAAGTACGGAGGACGGATTACAAGCATTCTTACGGGTAAGGTTGAAAAAATAGCCCTTGAAGGAACACGCTTTGAAATGAACGGGGTAAACATAGAGAGATTTAGAAGCTGGTGGAGACTTATGAATTGGGAACACCTCTTGGTCTTTTGGGCTACTGGGGCCATATCAATTTGTCTTCTAGGACTTCTTGCTTATGTAACTACTTTTGGCCAGGGTAGTACAGGCGGGGGAATAAACTTTATTCTTTTCGAGTCAGCTTCGATTGCCAAATTGTCATCTCCTTTTATAGGAACACTATTTTTACTGATCGGAGGGCTTATGCTTTTTTCTACACAGATGACTGTAATGGATGCGACAAGTAGAATTATGTCCGAGAATCTTCTTATATTAATGAGGTCAAAGTGGGGAACTGACAAGTTGCCTAAGATTTACTACAGTTTTTTATGGGTCCAGATACTTCTTGGCATTGTAGTATTTTTGACAAAACTAAGGGAACCTTTGTTTCTTCTTACATTAGCGGCTGTAATCAACGCTATGGCAATGTTTGTGCATATAGGTGCCACTTTGAGTTTAAATATGAAAACTTTAGAAAGGCATGTTGCACCCGGTCTTTTTAGAGTGTTGGTTATGGCCTTTTCTTTTATATTTTTCGGATATTTTACTTTTAGAACAATAGCCTCTTATTTATGATTTTTGTGAATTAGCCGTTTGTGTGGTAATCTTTCGGCATGGAAAGGGACTATCTTTACGAAAGACCCATTAAGCACAACACCGAAACCCCCAGAGAATGCCAGATTAGGGCGATGTACCACACATTTATGAACGAACAAATTCCTCAGGATGTTTACGAGGCGATTCTTCAGTCCTCAGAACGCAACAGAGATCTTGTAAAACAATCAATGGATACAATAAACAAAACAGCTGGAACCGAAATGGGTGAGAAGTTGACAAAGCTAAGCATGATGGCTTTAGCCGGCGCCATTGCAGGATCAAGCGGAATAAACGGACCCAAAGCGGCAAAAAGAAGACTTGATTACCTTGGAAAATATTTTGAGAGCTACGCTTACTCCCAACTTTTAGGCCCGACAGAGTGAAAATGATGCGAAGAGGATGTCATTGACCGAGCATAATAGTTGTGAAAAGATAGATAAAGAGAGAAGGTGATATTTAATGGCAACAGGTCTTAAGAAAGAAACTTCGGCAGCTCTTTGTGTACTATTGGGTCCCACTTTGGTTGTGCCCGTTCTTTTTATTCTTTTAGAAAAGGATGAGTTTGTTAAGTTTTGGGCATTTCAATCTATAGTGGTGTTCCTTGCTTTGTTTATCCTTAAATGGGTCTTGGTTTTGACTATTTTCCTTGTGATGCTTGTACCTTTGGTATTTGTATTAGGAATGGTTTTGTGGTTGATAATGACTTACAAAGCTTGGCAAGGCGAAAAATGGGAAGTTCCATTTATTGGAAAATTGACTATACAACTAATGAAAAAAGCATAAGCCTTTTTCCAACTATGTTGTGAAAAAAGCATAGCTTTCTTTAGCTACGCCGTAAAAACGGCATAAGGCTTTGATTACAGTTGCAAACAAGATGTCTTTTAAGACATCTTGTTTGTTTTTTCGATATAATCACATTAATGAAAGTTATAAGCACAGCTTGAACTTTTTAATCAAAATTATGAAAGTTGTTATCGGACTCGGAAACCCGGGAGAGAAATACGGAAATAATAGACACAATGCGGGGTACATGGCGGTTGCCGAACTTCAAAAGTTAAAAATACCGGATACCTTAGTTAGGCCAACTGATGTTTTTATGAACGAGTCGGGTGAATATGTTTCTAAAATTGAAGAAAAATATCATTTTGGCCCTACAGAACTTTATGTTATTCATGACGACCTGGATATAAAACTTGGGGAATATAAGATCCAGTTTGGCAGAGGACCAAAGGTTCACAACGGACTTCTTAGCATTTACGAGAAACTGGGAACAAAAGATTTTTGGCATATTAGGATTGGTGTTGATTCAAGAGATCCCGAAGCTAGAATTCTAGGTGAGCAATATGTTTTAGAAGATTTTACTGACGAGGAAAAAGGTACCTTAAACAGAGTCATTTCTGAAATATGCAAAAAACTGGAGACGCTGTGATTCAAAAGTCGACGAGAAAAAATTCTAACTTTCAGAAACTTGGTGATGTCATAAATAAATACAAGTTGGAGGATAAAGACAAATATATATCCAGGGAGTTTCAGAAATATGCTTACGAGCTTGCGGAAGAGTTAAACGATCTTGCACATAAGTCTTTGTATATGCGCCTTGCCAAGTCCACCCCGAGAGTTCTTTTGGAAAACGCCAGAAGCTTTGTAAAAGATGCCCTGAACGCAAAATCAAAAGGCAGGCTCTTCATGTGGAAGTTGGGTGAACTTAAAAAACTTCAAAAGGAAAAAGATTCAAAAGCAAAATGACTTCTCTTTTTAAAAAAAGAATTTTGGAAGTTGTTTCCAAAGTACCGTACGGTAATGTTGTTAGTTACGGACAAGTTGCACTCTATGTAGGAGTACCAAGAGGAGCCAGGCAAGTAGGCTGGATTTTAAACGGCAGTGAAGGAGTAGAAATTCCTTGGTGGAGGGTGGTAAACAATAAAGGTCTTATAACCATAAAAGGTTCAAAATATTCCAATGTTGAACAAAGAAATCTTCTTTTGGGTGAGGGAGTTGAAGTTAACAAAGATTTTTACTTAGATATGGAAAAATTCCGTTTTAGGCCAAATTTGGATTTTATAAAATCTTTAAAATTAGATAGAGACTATCTGGAAATGTTGGCCGACAAAATTCAGTTTTCCCGAGGCTAGTATCTGATATACTGGATTAATGACTGCCATTAGAAAAGAAATTTTAACCCATTTTGTTTATTGGTTTGCTTTATCTCTCTTTTTTGCCGTAATTCACAAGCATTTATCCTTGACTTATTTGCCGTTTTGGATAGGGGGACTGTTTGGTTTATTCCTACCGGATCTGGACCACCTGATTTATATATATACAAGGCCCCAGGAGCTTACTTCTAAAAGAGTCGGAATGCATACGGATAAAAAAGAAATATGGAAAGCCGTTGCGCTTTTGTACGATACCCGAAGCGAGAGGAAAAACCTGATTTTTCATACCGTATTTTTCCAGGTTCTTTTTGTGATTTTGACTTTTTGGATAATGAGTTCTTCGGGCTCCATGTTTGGAAGAGGATTGGTATTTTCTTTTGCTATACATCTTCTGGTTGACCAAATAATAGACATTATTGAACTTGGTAGTTTTGATAACTGGCTAAATACTTTTCCGATAAAAATGACTTTTGAGCAGTCTAAAATTTACTGGGTTATCATGGCCGTTATAAATTTAATAATCGGGCTTTTCATTTGAAAATTATTGTAGTAGTATCGACTACGACAACCAATTATGAACGCTATGCTAAAAGCTGCTTTAGAGCAGATTAAAAACACCTCCGCGCTGTTAGAAGAAGATTACTCCGACAAAAAAAGACTCAAAAAAGCTATTGAAGTTGTGCTGACTCCTCAGCGCGTTATAAAAGGAAAGATAAAGGCCGGCAAAAAAACATATCAGGCTTTTAGAATTGAACACAATGACGCAAGAGGGCCGTTTAAAGGCGGCATTAGGTTCCACCAAAATGTTAGTCAGGACGAAGTTCAGGCTTTGGCAACACTAATGAGTCTTAAATGTTCCGTTGCCGGAATTCCTTACGGCGGAGGGAAGGGTGGAATAATTGTTGACCCTTCCAAGTTGACACACGCCGAGTTGAAAGAACTTTCAACTGAGTATGCAAAACTAATTGCTCCGTACATTGGTCCTTGGAAAGATGTTCCTGCTCCTGATGTTAATACAGACGGACAGATAATGTCCTGGATGCTTGAGGCTTATGAAAAAAAGACGGGCCAACAAGCTCCTGCAACGTTTACAGGTAAGCCTTTGGAACTTGGCGGGTCACTCGGGAGAACTGAGGCAACAGGTCAGGGAGGAGTTTTTGTTTTGATGGCTTACGCTAAAGCCAATGGAATCAAAAAAGGAGCAACTATTGCCGTACAGGGTTTTGGAAATGTCGGCTTTTGGTTTGCGAAATTGGCAACCGCTGCCGGATTCAAGGTTGTGGCAATATCCGACTCCAGTTCGGGAGTTTATGACAAAAAAGGATTGAATGTTGATAAGCTTTTGGTGATCAAAGAGAAATACGGCAGCTTTGCCGCGGCAGGGAAGAAAGAGAAACTTACACTCATCACAAACTCCGAACTTTTGGAACTCTCTGTTGATGTTTTGGTGCCCGCGGCACTAGAAAACGCAATCAACGAAGAGAATATGGAAAAAATCTCAGCAAAAGTTGTTTTTGAGATGGCAAACGGACCAACTACGAGCGAGGCCGACAGATATCTTTTTGAAAAGGATATAGATGTGATCCCTGACATATTAGCTAACTCCGGAGGAGTTACTGTAAGTTATTTTGAATGGGTCCAAAACTTGCACGGGTATTATTGGACAAAAGAGAGGGTAAATGACGAACTAAAACAGACTATTACAAAAGCTTTTAACGATATAGATAAAGTAAAAAAGGCAAAGAGAATTTCCTACAGAAGAGCCGCCAATTACATCTCACTCAAGCGCATTATTGATGCAATGATTTTGAGGGGTAGAGTTTAAGCTTCGCCACCGCTTCGTGATATAATCCCCCCTTATGGAAAGGTTTTTGTCCGAAAACAAGGAAAAAAATGGAGATCATGCCGCATTTAGTATGGCGATTGCCGCAGTGCAAGGAAGCTGGAACAAAGGAACTAGGCAGGTTTTACTCAGCAATGTTCGAGAGCAGGTGGGGTTGTTTCCAGAAAACGGAAGTATAGTGGAAACTGCAATTTTAGGCGTTGTTGAAAAGTTGACCGAGAGCTTGATTGGAGAGGGTAGTATGGCTAGTGTCCTGTTCAAAAAATCGATAATGTTACCCGCACACGACCGCGGTCTTATATTGGCGGGTCACATTTTTGGAATTTTGGGTAGTGAGGCTGCTCACGATTGGGAAACAGCAACTTTACTAAATCAAAGTATGGTTTCGGGCGTAAGCTTTGAAACTACTATCCAAAATCTTAAAAAAGGTTTTGAAAAGTTTAACTCCGGTATTTTGGGTTTACTGGCAAAATTTTCCGATCACGCTGATAAATCTGATGACGAAGCAAATGGAGAGGGGATAATTAATCATCTTAGAGGTATTTACGGAGGAAGTAGAGAAGGGCTTGTGCAAAACAAAATTAATCTTGAGAAAGTTATTCTTGAAGATTTGGATAAAAAGTTGGGCAGTAAAAGTGCTGCAGATTTGCAACTTGTTTTGGACCGGCTGAACATGTCAACCGACGATGCTGTTCTTAGAGAATCCGTTGAAAGCGCTAAAAAAATTATTAAAGACTCCTTAAAAAGAAAGTCGGAAAGTTTAAACTCACTTCTTGAAACTATTTAAACTTCGGGTGATAATCTTAATGTAATCGATTCATATTCGTATAAGCGAATATGTTAATCTAATATATGTGCTACAGCGAAGCTAAGCACAACTAAAACTATGTGCTACAACTGCGGTTGCGATAACCCCGACGATAATATGGGTAATGCTGATAACATTACCAGCATTACATTTGAAAAGGCTGCTAAAGCTTGGGGGCAAACCAAAGAAGATGCTATGAGTAATACCCTCAAGCTCCTAATTAAAAAACTTAAAGTCAAATGAAAGAACTAAAGGCAAATGTTAGGTTTTGGATAATGTCTGCATCCATCCTGTTTTCGTTACTAGTCTTTTTGTATGTTAACTTCACAATTCCAATACTAAGCTCAAAGATTAATAGACTCACGGAGGTTTACGCTTTAACGGCCTTATTTTTTCTTTACATTACACTGCTTGCGACACCTCTTACTCGATATTTTCCAATGCTTCCGTATAGAGGTGAATATATTAAAGCAAGAAGGGCACTTGGGGTATCTGCGTGTTATTTTGCACTCTTGCATGCTTCATCCGCCTTCTTTTTTAATTTGGGGGGATTCGCCGGATTGAGCTTTTTGAGTAATAAATACATTGTTGCACTTAGCTTGTCGTTTACGGCACTTTTGATACTACTGATTTTGGCGGCAACTGCTAACGACAAAGCGATAGAAAAACTAGGATTTGCGAGATGGAAGGCTATACATAGACTTGTGTATCTAGCGGGAATTTTGACACTTATTCATGCTGTAATGCTTGGGACACATTTTGCAGTGCTTTCCAGCTTGATACCAAAAATCGTATTTAGTGCGACTGCATTTTTGTTAATACTCGAAGCTAGACGTTTTGATGAATGGGTTTCTTCAAAGTTCTCGGGCCTCCCGAATTTTGGAATAACGGGAGTTTTGGTTATAAGCAGTGTGTTATATTTTCTTTCGGGTTACGTTTACGACAGTGACGGGTCGGGTTTTGGTATTCATTCAAAACACATAATCCAAGCAAGAAAAGACATAGCAAGCGGCGTTAAACTTGGAGTCTCATTTAGCCCTTTGGAGGGCATTGTTCCAGCCAGAAAACAAAGATTGATGTTCAGGGTATTCAATGAATCGACGGGTGAAACTATTAAAAAGTTTGCATTAAATCAGGAAAAAATAATGCATGTGATTATAGTCGGCGAAGACTTTAATTTTTTTGATCACATACATCCGGAGTTTAAAGACGATTCCTTTTTTATTGATTATGCATTTCCAAAAGAAGGTAAATATAGAGTTTATGCAGACTACGTTCCCGAAGGAATGGGGGAGCAATACAGAGCTTTCCAGGTTAAAGTTGGAACAAAAGATGTTGCCAGCACATTTAATGTTGTAGAAAACGATACTGCAAGTAATGGTATATATGTCTCAAAATTAACATCTGCCGATAAACTTAAAGCCAAAGATATTTCTGCCGGAAAACAGCTTTTGAGTATGAATGTTACCGACAGCCGTGGAAACCCTGTCGAGAACATAGAAACATATTTGGCGGCATTTGGACACATGGTAATGATTAATACTTCTACTTATGAATATGTACATGTGCACCCTAAGCAATCGTATGTTCCTTATGAAGGTGAAACATCCGGCCCGTTAGTTGAGTTTTCGCCGCTCGGAATTTATAGTAACATCAAGCCTGGAGTTTATAAGCTCTATGTTCAGTTTAAAATTGACGGAAAAATCAATGTCTTTGACTATTTTGTTCGAATAAATTAATGAAAGCCAAACTTTTTTTTGCTGTATTTTTATTACTTTTTTCTGTGTTTACTCTGCCGGTTAGTGCCCATGTATTAAAAACAGATGGTGACATTGGCGCGGTTTTACATGTTAATCCTGACGATGATCCTGTTGTTGGTGAAGAAACAAACTTTTTCTTTGAATTTAAAGACAGGAAAAACAAATTTGCTCCAGTTAATTGTAATTGTATAGTATCGATTGCAGATAGCGGGGGGAAAGATGTTTTTACCGGAAATCTTTTTGAGAATGATTCTAACCCCAGCCTTGAAAGTGCTAGTTTTGGTTTTGTTTTCCCTAAAAAAGACATCTATAAGATTACAGTAAGCGGGGCTCCGAAAGTTGAAGGACAATTCCAAAGTTTTAAATTGAGCTATGACCTACGAGTTGCTAAGGTATCTAGCCAAAAGAATAATGCTGAGGAAACCAAACCTGAAAACGATCAAAACAAGCTGATTTACATATTGGTATCCGCTATTCTTGTTGGAGGTGTTTATGTGTGGATAAAGCGAAGTAATTCATCTGATGTTGGAAAATCATAATACTCACTTTGGTTTCTATGTTTTGATTCTTCAAATCTTTACACTCGTCTTTGGCTTTGTAATTTTAAAAAAATATAAACGTTATATTCTTGCTTTATTATTTTTTCTGGCGGTAGGAGTGCTTGTGTGGCCGTCCCGTTTGTTGTTAGCACACAAACATCTGATGGCGTCCAACACATCTTCTGATCATCCGTGTTGCCAAGTGTCCACAGTTACCGAAGCAAAAAACTTTGTAGTAGATAAGCCTGTAGTTTCGGTAGATATTTTTAATATTACTAATGAAACCAGTTTTTTTATAACACCTTATTTCCGGGCTGGTATTAGAGGTCCTCCCTCCTTGCTTTTGAAGTATTTAACCACACAGTCTGTTTAGATTAGAGAGGGGGTGATAATTATGAGGAAAACAATAACAATATTATTATTTGTAGCGCTTTTAGTTTTGGGTACCAAGAATGCATTTGCTCATGCTGCAGTGAAACCCGCACAGGTGGGTATTGGTATAACACAAACTTTTACAGTTGGTGTTCCAAATGAACGAGAGGTTGCCACAACCGGCCTTAGGCTGGTTGTTCCTGAGGGATTGGAACATACGACACCAAATGTTAAACAGGGTTGGAGAATTGCAACCAAAAGCCAACCTGTAACGGTAGATATGGAGGGAGAGCACCCGCCCGTTACGGAAATAATTTGGAGCGGTGGTGTAATACCCGAGGGTCAAAGAGAAGAGTTTGTCTTTAGTGCCAAGGTTCCCGCTTCCGAGACTAAGTTGGTTTGGAAGTTTTACCAAACCTACGCCGACGGAAAAACAGTTGCTTGGGAGCTTGCTCCCGGTTCTGAACAACCAAAAGATGCAGAAGGTAAACCTGATTACTCATCTGTTGGTCCGGCATCGGTAACCGATGTAGTTAACGATCTTAAGACTGATCCACAACCTGAAAAGGCTGTCGAAAAGTCTAGAGATTATGTTGCCTATATCGCATTGGCCATCTCTGCAATTTCTTTGGGAATGCAGTTTGCCAAAAAGAAGTAATTTTTTGAACCGGTCGTCTGTGTGGTGGCGACCGGTTGTTTTTTAAGCAAAACGCAAGATTAATATGTGGTATTCTTGTGTATTACTTTTATATGAGTAAAATCGAATCCGAAAAACTTTTTGCCAAGAAGATTTTGTTGGTTTTTGGACTTTTAGGGCTTGGTGTGGGTGGCATGTTTTTGGGGATGAAATTGCCCGATTTATGGTCTCAGATTCAAACTACTTTTTTGGCCAGCAAAAATCAGAAAGAAGAAGCAAAGTTTAAAAAGATAGAAGCTAAGGTTGTACCACAAGAAGGATTTAGTATTCCCGTATCCTGGGGAGATGTGGGACCAAAATTAATTGAATTGGGTGTAATTGATCAGGAGAAATTTGAACAAGCAGTTTCTCTTACGGATGAGCAAAAGAATATTCTTACAAAAGGTAGCACTGAAAGTATAAAGATAAATGCTGATAATAGTCAGTTTGTTGTCGATCTTTTGTGGGCTTTAGGGCTTGCGCAAAAGTCTTTGGTATACGACGAAGGGCCATTGGGGACGGATTATAAAGCCGAACGGGGTGATTTTGCATCAACCGGGGGGTGGACTTTAGCAAAAGGTGACCCTTTAAAATATTTGAACAAATACGATCTTATTCCTTTGACTGCCGCACAACAGGGGAGGGTTGCCGAAATTGCTAAAAATATATACAGGCCTTGCTGCGGAAACTCAACTTGGTTCCCTGACTGCAACCACGGTATGGCCATGCTTGCTGCTATCGAGTTAATGGTTTCTAAGGATATGAGTGATGATGATATATATAAAAACGCGCTTAAACTTAATTCGTTCTGGTTTTCTAACAGCTATCTTAGTGTTGCGGTTTATTTTGATAGGCAAGGCATTCCTTGGGAAAAAATTGATGCCAAAAAAGTTTTGGGTAATGAGTATTCTTCCGCCTCGGGAAATTCCGACATTTCTAATAAAGTAGGGCCTCTTCCCGGACAATCGTTTGGGGGTAGCTGTGGAGCTTAACTAAGAGAGAAACCCGACGCTTTTACTATCTCCTCCACCTTTTTTTGATCGGATTTTTTATCTACCTCCAAAGTTTCTTTGTTGTAACTGCACTTGGCGGCGATACCAGCATCTTCCAGATCCATCACCAGGAGTGATGCGCAGCTGGCACAATCCATACCATTTATCTTGTATGTTTTTTTGTCCATATTACTTAACTACATTAAAGTAACCCGTGTACATACCCATACTACATGTATATGTCAAAATTCCAGTTGTTGTCGGGGTAAACTCTATCACTGTCTCTCCGGTTACGGGAAGAATTTTTGATATTCCTAAATTCGGTATAACGAAAGCTCTTGCACAACTTAAGACATTGTTTGAGACAAGAGTTAGCTTAACAGGGACTCCAACCTTTAAGGTATTTGTGTCGGCCTTATAACCTTTGGCAAAAACATCTATTTTTACGAGTTGGTAACCGTTTTCTATGTTTATTTTTCCTGACACAATGTTGCTACCTGCAATTACACTCCAATAGTTCTGAAGAGTGTGAACCGATCCCCTTAGAATTTGACCCGAGTTAATAGATAGAACCCCTATGTAAAGTATTATGGTTGCGGCGACGGCAGTAAGGATTTTGTTTTTGAAAACTTCTGTTGAAACAACTCCGAATAAGAAAAATATAGGAAATGTTCCTAAGACAAAAGCAAACATTGTAAGTGCGCCGTTGAGAACGGAACCCGAACCTATTGCGTAAATCATCATGGCTTGAGTTACGCCGCAGGGGATAAGTACAGTGAGAAATCCGAGAAGAATGGGGGCGAAATTGGATGTATCTTTTGAAACTTTCGAAAGAATGCGCATGAATTTAACGGGCGGTTGGAGAACTGTATATCTAAAGATGGGATGAATGTTTAAAAGTCTGGCTGCAGTTGCAACCATAAAAAGTCCTACTGCAATTTGTAACCACCCTTGAACTTTTGGAGCAACAACAAAACTTGCACCAAATAGTCCCAAAAAACCTCCCAATAATGTGTAAGCAACAAGTTTAGCTATAAGAAAAAGAAGTGTAGTTTTTATTTTATTTTTACCCGAGTCGGCAATGGTTGCCGCCAAAAGGCCGCCCTGTACTGCAATACAAGAAATACCGCCGCTTGTAAGTCCCGTTAAAAAAGCCAGTAAGAAAGTATTCATTCTTGACAACCCCCCTGGGGGGGATTAATATAATCCTAACATTTAGCTACAAAAATGCAAGCACCAAAAGAGAAAATCATACGAAGATTGCAGATTGCCAGAGGACATCTTGATAAGGTCTTGAAGATGGTATCCGAAGACGAATATTGTATTGATGTTGTTCACCAATCATTGGCGGTACAGGCGGCACTTAAAAAAGTTGATCAGGAAATATTGGAGAATCATCTAAAGTGTTGCGTTGCTGAGTCTATTAAAAAAGGCCAAACAACCAAGGTTGTTTCAGAAATAATGGAAGTTCTACAAAAGAAATGAGCATTGATAAAATTGCCGTAATCATTGGAGGAGCAGGGCTAATAGCCCTTATCTATTGGTTCTTTTTTGGTAAAAAAGATAACGAAGTGGTAGGGGAAGGCATTCTTAATGTTGCCGTTGACGGGGGATATAATCCGTCAAAAATAGTAATCCGAAAAGGTAAAACCACAACCTTGATTTTTGAAAGAAGGGATCCTAATTCTTGTTTGGAAGAAATAATTATTCCGGATTTTAAGATAAAAAAATATTTACCTCTAAACAAGAAAATTGCAATTACACTGACACCTAGAAAAAATGGAGTTTATCCTATGCACTGCGGAATGAGCATGTTTCACGGAAAAATAATTGTTAAGTAGTATTTATTAAGATATGACATCCAAAAAATCTTTTCCAATAATCGGCATGCACTGTGCGTCCTGTGCCAAACTTTTGGAAAGAAGCATAAGTAGGGTTCCGGGTGTTGTTTCTTGTGCGGTAAATTATGCTAGCGAGTCGGCGGTTGTAGAGGTTGATGCTGGCTTGGTTACAGACACAGATTTATCCAATGTGGTAGAAAACACCGGATATAAAGCCGTTTTTAAAACGGACGAAAATGAAAAGTCTCCCGAAGAAATAAAGGATGAGGAGAAAGAAAAAGAACTCAAAAATCTTAAGTTAAAAGTTTTGGTTTCTTCCGTTTTGTCTATAATAATATTTTTCGGGAGTTTTCCCGAGTTTTTTGGTTTTTCGTTGGGCTCCATGCTTCTCCTTTTATTGACTACCCCCGTGCAATTTTGGGCCGGAAAGGAATTTTATCTAGCAACTTGGTCCGGTTTAAAAAATCGAGCAGCCAGCATGGATACTTTGATAGCAATTGGAACAACTGCAGCTTACGGATATTCGGTTGCTTCTATGTTCGGCCTTGTAAGCGGAATGTATTTTGATACCGCGGCTGTAATTATTACCTTGATTTTGTTGGGGAGATACCTGGAGGCAAAAGCGAAAAGTCACACAAGCGATGCTATTAAAAAACTTTTAGGGCTTCAGGCAAAAACCGCCAGAATTATTAGAAACGGTAAAGAGGTGGATATACCTTTGGAGGAAGTAGTTTCGGGAGATAAAATTAGGGTTAGACCCGGTGAAAAAATACCCGTAGACGGATTGATTATTGAAGGCTCCAGTTCTGTTGACGAGTCAATGGTTACGGGTGAGTCTATACCCGTGGATAAAATCGTAGGAATGTCTGTCATAGGATCAACTTTAAACAAATCCGGCAGTTTTATTTTTAAAGCGACAAAAGTAGGTAGCGAAACAATGCTTTCGAGAATTGTGGAGATGGTTAAGGAGGCGCAGTCCAGCAGGGCTCCTATACAAAGAACTGCTGATATTGTCTCTTCGTATTTTGTTCCTGTGGTTTTGATGCTTTCGGTTGGTACCTTTGTGATTTGGTATGTTCTGGGATATCCCGTTTCCGCATTTGTTAACCTGGTAGCGGTACTAATTATCGCTTGCCCGTGTGCAATGGGTTTGGCAACACCCACCGCTATAATGGTTGGAACTGGTAGAGGTGCAGAAAAGGGGATTTTGATAAAAGACGCAGAAAGTTTGGAAACAGCTCATAAAGTAAAAACTGTTATTTTTGATAAGACAGGTACTTTAACAAAAGGTGAACCTGTTGTTACAAAATTAAGCAGTTTGGGTATTTTGCCAATTGTCGCTTCTTTAGAGCAGGGATCGGAGCACTCACTGGCCGAGGCAATACTAAACTACGCCAAGCAAAAAAAGACAAAACTACTTAAAGTCTCCGATTTTGGATCGATTGCAGGAAGCGGTATAGAAGGGGTAATAGCAGGTAAACGATACTTTTTTGGAAAAATCCAGAAAAAAAGCGAAGAAGTAAAAAATCTGGAGGAACAAGGCAATACGGTGATGGGTTTAACTCAAGGATCAAAATTTTTGGGATATGTTGCAGTTTCTGACACATTAAAAGAAGGGGTTGGGGAAGTTATTAAAAAATTGAAAAGTAAGGGTATTGAGACCTGGATGGTAACGGGGGATAACGAAAGGACTGCAAATGCGGTTGCAAAATCGGCCGGAATAAAAAACGTTTTAGCGGAAGTATTACCCGGAGACAAGGCCAAAAAAGTTAAAGAATTTTCGAATGTAGCATTTGTGGGCGACGGTGTTAATGATGCACCCGCTTTGGCTGCCGCAAACATTGGTGTAGCCATGGGGACAGGAACGGACGTCGCGATGGAATTTGCCGGTATAACTTTACTTAATAAAAACTTTGACTCTTTTCTTTCTGCAATTAATCTAAGTAGATCAACAATGAATGTTATCAAGCAAAATTTGTTTTGGGCGTTTGGATACAATGTTGTATTAATCCCGGTTGCCGCAATTGGGATTCTTAATCCAATGCTTGCCTCGTTTGCTATGGCAGCATCTTCTATTTCTGTAGTTTTGAATTCTTTGAGGCTTGGAAAAATGAAGATTTGAATAACTAAAAAGAAAGGAGGTGAATTCTAGTATTGACCCTTTATTATTTAAGCGTGTATATTGGGTCGAAGGATACTTATAGCAAACTCAAAACGAAATGACGGTTTTTGCAGTTATGTTTTGAGTTTGGTATATAGGAATTATATCCTTGCTAAACAAAATGCCAAGACTGACATTTTGTTTTAATAAGACTATATGGCAACAAACATTATTACAGATAAAGATTTTGAAGAAAAAGTTTTAAAAAATAGTAAGCCTGTACTTGTAGATTTTTGGGCAACCTGGTGCGGACCTTGCCAGATGGCGGCACCCGTTTTAGAGGAGCTCTCCGAAGAATATAAAGACAAAGCAGAGATTGTTAAGATTGATGTTGATGCAAATCATGAAAGTGTCATGAAATACAGCATATTTTCTATTCCTACCACTGTTATGTTTAAAGACGGCAAAGAAGTGGGGAGACAAGTTGGTTTTGCAGGAAAACAAGCCTTTAAAGATGTAATTATGAAAGGTTTGGTTTAGACGGAGGTGATTATTTATGGATCCTAACGCACAAAATCCGCAACCGGCAGTTGACCCAACAGCAGTACCAGGAGTTGGAGCACCCGCTCCTGTAGTTACTCCTGATCCCGCAGCACCTAGCGTGCCAACGGCAACTCCCGAACCTACAATGCCTACTATGCCAGAACCGACTCCCGCAGAGCCGGTACCGGCAGTTCCGGCACCTGAAGTTCCGGTTACTGATCCCGGCGCAGTTGTACCCCCGACGGGTACTCCGGCCGCTTAATGGATTGAAACTTAGTTTTCGCGTATCGCGAAAGAAGAAGGGATCCCAAGAATTTGGGATTCTTTCTTCAGTTTTAATATCAAAATATGTCTGACCATCAAATATTTGCACCAAGACCCGACGACCAATACGGTGTTTGGGATGTGGCAATTATCGGATCCGGCCCCGCCGGTTTAACCGCGGCCATTTACGCTACACGGGGAGCTGCCTCTACGATTATTTTTGGAGGAGAAATCTGGGGCGGGCAGCTTATGCTTACCACTAATGTGGATAATTACCCGAGCCAACCCGGAATATTGGGACCAGAACTTATGGGGAAGCTTAGGGAACATGCTCTTATGTTTGGTGCCGAGTTTATAAATAAAACCGTAGAAGCAATCGATGTTACAAAAGGGCCTTTTGAAATTACAGTAGAAGGAAAAGTTTACAAAGCAAAGTCTGTAATTATTGCAACGGGTGCCAAAACAAAATGGCTTGATGCTCCCGGCATTTCTAAGCTTATCGGACGAGGCATATCTTCGTGTGCGCCTTGTGATGCTCCTTTTTTTAAAGATAAAAAAGTTGCCGTCGTCGGCGGGGGAGATTCGGCAATGGAAGAGGCTTTGGTTTTATCTAAATACGCACTAGAGGTGAGCGTTATACATAGGAGGGATGCTTTTAAGGCGAGTCAGGCCATGCAGCAAAAAGTTTTAAATGATCCTAAAATAAAAGTAATTTGGAACAGTGAAGTCGCGGAAGTAATAGGCGAGAATAAACTGGAAAAAGTTATTTTGAAAGACACAGTTAATGGTGGTAGTTCCGATCTTGTCGTTGACGGACTTTTTGTAGCAATCGGACATGAACCCGAAACAATGATTTTTAAAGGAAAGATTGATTTGGACGAAAGAGGATATGTGGTTGCTCATGATAGAACAAAAACTTCGGTTCCCGGGATATTTGTGGCGGGGGATGTGGAGGACCATTATTATAAACAGGCGATAACCGCATCAGCGTTTGGATGTATGGCTGCCATGGATCTTTTGAAACATCTTCAGGAGTAAGAAATTAATACCTATTGACAACTATCTTTGTGAAAATCTAAACTGGATAGGATTTATCGAGTATGGAAAATGTAAATGTAGACACACAAAAGTTAGCCGCTGATAATCTTCAACAGTCGTGGCGTGTTTCTGCTGATAACGAAGCCAAAAAAATGGGAGCAGAATCTGCACAACAAGAATATCTTACAAATAGACTGGGAATGGTTTCTGAGAGATTAAATAAACTTAATCCAAGTGCTGATGTTTTAAATAAGGGGAATAAATTTTTGGAGAAACAGGCCAAAAAGTTGGACGCAAAACTTAAGAAGATGGAAGCTAAGTATAAAAAAAGCTTCGATAAAGCAAATGATTTGGGTGAAAAATCAACTGACCAGTCTAGGAAAGTAAAAACACTTGCAGAAAAAAGGGGAAATAGGATTACGAGTAGCGAAGTAACACAGAACTGGAAACTGGCTGCTGCCAGAGAGGGTGCTAATGTAAACATTAAAGACGGAAGCGGCTGGTTTGACAGGAATGTTACAAGTGCTATTGATAACTTGAGAATCAGTTGGAATGAAGCGTTATCTAAGTGGAACGCAGGCAGAGCAGAAAAGGAATTCGGTAAAGCTTCGGATTATAGACTTTCTGCCGAAACATTAAGAGATTCCGCGCAGCAACTTAGGCAAAATATTGTTGACTCCGAATCAACAAGGAATAGTAGAATCTCGGCTAGGCAGGAAGCACTCTCTGATAAGCAAGAAGTATTGTCGGAAGATCTTATTGCATCAGCTGAAGCTTCCGGAGATGCAGCCAGAAGATTGGATGTATCAAGAACAGAACTTCCTGATTTAGCAAAGAATGCGGCGGATCAGATTAGAAACGGTGCAGCTATAGGAACAACAACAGAGACTTATTACCAGGATGCACAAAAGGTGCTTGACAACAAACCCAACAATCAAGTTCAATAAATAGACATGGACGATTTACAAAAAACACTAACGAATCTTTTGACACTGGTTACTACTGATCCGCAGTTGGATGACGATGACAAAGAGGATATGATCTCCTTGATCAACGATGTTGTAGCAGAACCAACACCAAATAATCTTGAGGCACTTGCCGTTGTAGTTGAAGAACTTGGTAAGTCTCAGGAATATGTTGCTGCACAAGAAGTTTTGGCAAGATATGCAGCAGAAGAAGATGATGCACAGCTATCTGAAGCCGAGGCGGAGGATTCTGTTCCTGCTGTCGAAACTCCCGCGCCTGTTGCGTCCGAAGTTGCCGCTCCCGTTGCAGAAGTTGCCGCTCCCGTAGATACTCAGGCGGTTGTTCCCAACACACACGACGCAATGTCTACATCTGAACTTCCCCAAGTTCCTCCTATGGAAGTTCCCCCTGCAGAGACTCCTGTTCAACAATAACCTTCAATTTTTATAGCCAAAAAAAATCCCGGACGGCTTTTTGTGCGATCCGGGACGGACACTACTTGGACTTTTTGGTTCTAACCGAAGCTTTCTTAAGTTCTACAGCTAGATAATCGACTGTTTTTACCGTGGTAAACTCGTCAACCAGAAAGAATTGACTGTCGATTACACCGACAAGTAATCCACATGAAGGGGAGAAGGAAACCATTTCGGTTGTATTCCACTTCTGTGGTGCCTTGTAGACGACATAAACTCCGTCAAAATATTTCAAGGCTTTTTCTAGCTTTGACCTTGTCTTAATCGGGTAAACAACGCCTTCAGATATTGAAATAATCCGAATTTTTTCCCAATCGTGTTGTTTGACGGAAATTTCGGCGAGAGTTTGAATCGCTTTTTTATAGAATCCCGAAAACAATGTTCTTGCAGTATTACTGAAAAAATCAAACTCGGTTTGATTGAAGTCGGGTGTTCTGTCGTCGCTTTTACCCCAGTCCATGCGGTGAGGGTTTTTGTAGTTTTTGTTTCTTGGCATAACCGACATTTCAAAATGCCGATCCCGTACTTCCTGAACAGTGTACAAAGGAAGTGATTTTTCGTCGGTTTCTTCCAGAAATTTTAGACTGATTAAAGGATAGCCCTTTATTGCGGTCTCCAGTGCTACCAGTTTGTGTTCAAGTCCTTCTACTGCCGCGTCCAATTCGGTACCCGCATTCTCTGAGTCCAGAAAATGGGAGTTTTCCATTTTTCTTAACGATGTAATTTGAGCCCGTAGCCTGGAAACGTCTATGGCAGTGGGAACAGAGTTTTTGGAAACAAAGGTGCCTGACACCCATTCAGTCCATGAACTATATGTAATAGTGGTCACAACGACCTCCTTAAAGTGCAACTGAGATACTATAAGACTTGGGAATTATAACATAGGCAAAGTGCCGTTGACATTTTTATAAATATCTCGGAAAATGTAGCGATGGCAAAAAAGAAAGTTAAAGTTACACCACAAGTTATAGAGACCAGGCAGGTCGAGGTTTATGAGGGCCCCAGCATTTACGAAAGAATAGTTCCTGTTTTGGTTTTGTTCTCGATAGTACTCTCTTTTTTAATTGGAGTTTTGTGGGAAAAGGTTAATGGGCTAGAAAAAGGCGGCACTACTGCACAGGGAACAACAACTACTACAACTGCAGCGGGTAAGCCGGCAAATGTAGATATAAGTGCTATAAAGGGTATTTGGGATAAAAATGTTATTAAGTTTGGAGACAAGGATAGCAAACTTCTTATTGTAGAGATTGCTGATCCTTCTTGTCCTTATTGCCATGTGGCGGGCGGCAAAGACCCCGAGCTTGCAGAAAAAGTAGGCGCTCAGTTTAAATATGCCGAAAAGGGTGGGGCGTATGTTCCCCCCGTTCCGGAAATCAAAAAGCTGGTTGATTCCAAAAAAGCCGCATATGCGCTTGTTTATTTCCCTGGGCACGGGACTGGCGAGATGGCAATGAAGGCGATGTATTGTGCTTACGACATGGATAAATTCTGGCCTGTTCACGACTTACTTATGAGTGATAAGGGGTATGCTATTCAAAACGGGGCTGGGTCTGACGGCGTCAAAGCGGATGTTGTTGTAGGCAATGACAAGACCAAATCGCAGGAACTTGCAAACTTTTTATCTAAAGTTGCCGACTCCAAAAAAATGAAAGAGTGTTTGGATAGCGGTAAATACGATTCCAGACTTGCAGACGATCAAAATATTTCCGCATCTACATTGGGTGTCACAGGAACTCCTGGATTTTTCTTTAACACAGTTAGATTCGACGGCGCTTACTCTTGGACTGATATGAAGGCCACTGTTGATGCGGCCTTGAAATAAGTTTAAAATATAGGAGTCTTCTAAGTTTTCTTCCGGGAGATTTGAAAAGAAATATAATTAATAAATATGAGCAACCAAAATTTTACGCCGCGAGGTAGAAGCCACACCAAAATTACAAAAGAATCATTGGACCTGATAAGTATGAGTATTGATTTTGGCGACAACAAAATATTAGAAGAAGTTGTGCATAGAATTAATGAAAACGAGGAAATAAAAACTCTTTGGAAAATAATGAATGTAAACGCAATAGATAGGTTGGGTATGAGTGATCACGGCCCTACACATTTTCAGATTGTAGCCAACAATGGACTTAAACTTATAAGGATTTTGAATAAAAAGGGAGTAAAAATGTCTATTGTTGATGACTTTGGCCTTAGTTATGACCATGCCGAAGTTGTAGTTTTTTTGGCCTGCATAATGCACGATCTTGGAATGAGCATTCATAGAGAAGGACACGAAGGATTTAGCCTGTTTATTGCAAGAGATATGCTTAAAGATATTCTTTCGTTTTTGCCTATCGAGGAAAAAATGGTTGTTTTGTCAGAGGTTTTACACGCAATCATAAGCCACAGAGCAAACGGTAAACCTTCTACGGTTGAAGCCGGAGTTGTGAGAATTGCAGACGCCCTAGACATGGGTAAAGGAAGAAGTCGTATTACCTTTAAAAGGGGAGAGATGAATATTTATTCTTTGTCCGACATCGCTATAGAAAAAGTTGAGGTAATCGAAGGGCAAGAAACCCCTTTGGAAATAAAAATAATTATGGTTAACCCCGCGGGTATATTCCAAGTGGATGACCTCATGAAAGAAAAAATAAAGGGCTCCAAATTGGAAAAATATATAGAAGTAGGGGCATATATATTGGAGAACGGTCACGAGAAACTTCTTAAAGAGTTTAAGTTTTAACTTCGATACATAGGAATTTTATGCTTATCAAACAATATGACAAAGCATCCGTTTTGTTTTAAGATGACTATATGGCACTGCCCGATTCTGTCCTATTGGATTTAATTAGAAAAAGCTCTTTGGTTGATTCTTCTTTGGAAAATAAAGCAGAGGCTTACGCAGTTACGTCCAGAACTCAGTTAACCCCAAATACATACTTGGAGAGCGGACTTTTAACCAAAGAACAACTGGGGCAAATAACTGCGAGTTATTACAAAGTGCCATACATAACTCTTTCTAATGTTTCTATTCCCGAAGATGTTGCACACCTTGTTCCCGAAAGAGTGGCCAGAAAACAAATGGCGATAGCTTTTGAGAGAAGCCCTAACGGAATAAAATTGGCGGTTAACGACCCAAGCAATAAATTAATTGTTGATTTGGTTTCTAAAAAGACGGGGCAAAAAGTTGAGGTTTACTATACCAGTCAGGAAGAAATAATCGGAACAATACAGCTTTACAAAAAAGCTCTGCAAAGAACAATTGACGATCTTTTAAAAGAATATGTTAAACAAGCAACACTCTACCAGGGAGATTTGCCGATTATTAAAGTTGTTGATGTTTTGGTTAATGCGGCGTATCAGGACAGGGCCAGTGATATTCATATAGAACCCGAAGAAAAAAGCTCTTTAATCAGGTTTAGAATCGACGGAGTTTTGCAAGATGTATTAAGAGTTCCCAGAGAAATTCACGACAGAATAATTTCCAGAATAAAAGTTTTATCCAACCTTAGAACAGATGAACATTTGTCCGCACAGGACGGAAAGATGGTTCAAAAATTGGAGGAGGAAAATCTGGATATCCGTGTTTCTATTCTGCCCGTTACGGAAGGAGAAAAAGCAGTATTAAGACTTCTTTCCAGCCATTCCCGCGAATATACGCTAAGTGACTTGGGGATGAACCCTGACGACTTGCAAAAAGTTACAAATGCTTTTAATAAGACTTACGGAATGATACTTTCTACCGGTCCTACGGGGAGCGGCAAAACGACTTCTATTTACGCGATTTTAAAGATACTAAATACCCGCGAGAAAAATATCATGACAATAGAAGACCCTGTTGAATATAAAATCTTTGGGGCAAATCAAGTTCAGGTTAATGCAAAAACTAATTTAACTTTTGCAAACGGACTGCGATCGATTCTTAGACAGGACCCGAATGTTATCTTTGTCGGAGAAATTAGAGATAGCGAAACGGCCGGTATAGCAGTTAATGCCGCCTTGACCGGACACTTGGTTCTTTCTACTTTGCATACTAACGACGCGGCAACTGCGATTCCTCGTTTGACGGATATGAAGGTGGAGCCGTTTTTGGTTGCCTCGACCGTTAATGTTATTGTTGCCCAAAGACTTCTTAGGCAAATATGTTCATCGTGTAAAGTTGAAGAAAAAGTTCCCATAACCGACATTACAAAACATTTTCCGCAGGACTTATCACAGAAATATTTTGGCTCGGGAAGAGAGGTGGTTCTCCATAAGGGTCAGGGTTGCAAGGTTTGTAGAAGAACGGGATATATGGGCCGACTTGGGGTGTTTGAAGTATTGGAAATAAGTAAAGAAATTAGAAGGATGATATCTGAAAAAGCCGATTCTGACGCAATTTTGAATCAAGCTCTCAAAGAGGGAATGAAGACCATGCTTGATGACGGGTTGGCCAAAGTTGCCGCCGGGATGACTACAATTGAAGAAGTAATTAGGGTTACTAAAATTGAAACAACAGGATAAACACGCCGAATAAATATCTATATGAAAGATAAAAATTTTAATAATGTGAGTTTGAGTCAAAGCGAGAAGATAAGCTTTATAAGTAATCTATCTACAATGCTTTCTTCGGGCATTCCTATTTTGGACGCAGTTACAAATTTGTTGGATGATGCAAAGGGTAATCAAAAAAAACTTTTAGATACTTTGCGTGATGACCTTACCCAAGGGCATCAGGTTAACTATACCTTTGCCAAGTTTCCAAAAATATTTGATAAGGTGATGGTTAATGTTGTTAGAGCTTCGGAGATGGCGGGAACACTGGATGTAACTCTTAAAGATTTAAGAGACGACATTAGAAAACAAAATGAATTTAACGATAAAGTAAGATCAGCCCTAATATACCCGATTTTTATTGTTTTTGTATTTTTTATGGTTCTTGTCGTTAATCTTATTTTTGTTATCCCTAAGATTGCCGTTGTTTTCTCTAATCTAAAAGTTCCGCTTCCGGTGCCGACCAAAATTCTTATATTTTTATCCGATATTTTAACCAAAAACACAATACCATTCTTATTTGGTTTTGCGGCTTTTGTTGCAATATGCGCCTTTTTGTTTAGCCAGAAAAAAAGCTTTTTTTTGAATATATTTTATTCTTTGCCAGGTGTATCGGAGATGGTGAAACTTATTGATGTAACAAGGTTTTCCAGAAGCTTACATTTACTTTTAAGATCGGGGCTTTCTATAGTGCGCGCACTGGAATTAACCGAAGATATAGTATCTAGTAAAAAAACAAGACAGATTATAGAAAAATCTAAAGAACTTATCCTTTCGGGAAAGACTTTCTCTGACGGACTTAGAACCGGAAAAGGATATTTACCGTCTATTATGATTAAGCTTATAGAAACAGGTGAAAAAACGGGTACTTTGGATAAATCCCTTAGCGACATCTCCGAATATTTTGATTATGAAGTTTCTAATATGCTTAAAACCTTGACTGCACTTTTGGAACCTATAATGTTGGTTTTTGTGGGTGTTGTTGTCGGTGTCATGATGCTTGCCTTGATTACTCCAATCTATGGTCTGATTAGCCAGGTAGGTACAACAAGATAACTAGCGCTAATGCATATAAAAAAAATAAGGCCGGATTTTGGGTTTACGATTATAGAGCTTTTGGTAACGATGGGTATCATTGCAGTTTTGTTTGGGATATCTTCCATTGGGCTCTCGATGTTAATACCAAACACCTCGCAATCGCTGAGTTATGATTCACTTGTAAATGATATTAGAGCTCAGCAAACTCTGGCAATGTCTTCCGGAATGAGTCATGGAATATATTTTGAAAGCAACTCCTATACTTTGTTTGAAGGTGATTCCTACGCGGGAGGGTCCAATAAACTTGTTGTCCCATTGGGTGATAGCGTGAATATTTCGAATGTAACATTTGCAGGTAACCAAGTTGTATTCCAACCCGGCAGTGGAGATATATTAAATTATTCTTCCAATAACGACAGTGTTACCTTAACCAATAGTGTGTCCGATAAAGCAATTGTAATAAAAGTTAATAAATATGGAGCAGACTATTGACGGTTTTAAAAAAATTAAGAAATTAATAAGGGGGCAATCGGTTGTAGAGGTAATAGTAGCTTTTGGTTTGGCCACTTTATTTTTGCCTATGATTGTTTCGGGATTTGCGGCAACAAGGGGCGGAAAAGTTCAACAAGAACAAAGAAATCTTGCGATCGGGTATCTGGAAGAAGGAGTTAGTGCTATTCGTAGTATTCGTGAAGAATCTTGGAAAAATATTGCAGCAGGCGGCACTTATCATCCTGTCTTAAACGGGACCCGTTGGAGTTTGTCGGATGGCCCGGAAGTTTTGGGGGACTTTACAAGATCTTTGGTTATAGAAGACTTTTCTCCCTTCGACCCCTCGATTAAAAAAATAACCGCTAGTGTTTCCTGGAACAACACAATACCGACTAGTGTATCGACGACATTTTATTTGACAAGATATGTGGGTAATACAAATATAGTTCAGACAACACAAGCCGATTTTACTGCAGGTATTATAAGCGGAGTTCAGGTTACAAACGTAAACGGTGGAGAAGTTAAGCTTGCAAATAATAATAAAGCTAAATGGTGTTCTCCTGAGCTGTCCCAGACGACAATCGACCTTCCCGACGGTCCGCCAGTTGCGGTAAGCGCATACGCTTCGGCGACATCATCTGCAATACCAAACGAAGCTTTTGTAGCCGTAGCACCTTTTGCAACTACTTCTGCAAAACTTGCACACATTGGAGTGACCGCAAATGTTGATCCTCCGACAGCGAGCTTGAAGGGAATATTTACACTTGACCCTGCAGCATATTCCGATATATCGCTTGTGCCTAGTGGCATAAATTTGACTAACAGTTTTAAAACTAACGATATTAAATACTATGTATCGGGAAGCGGTAATGTGTATGCACTTTTGGCTACAAACCTTCCTGATCACGAGGTTGTCGCCATTCAAATTACGAGCGGAGGAAGCTCGGCTTTTCAGGACCCTACCAATAAAATATATAAATACTGGACTTTTTTTAACACCAAGCAGTATCAGGGTGATAACCGATCAACTCCAAATCAGGATCAAGCCCCTTTTGGTTATGGCGGAGTTTCGATTGAGGTATCGGGAAATAGGGGATATTTGCTTTCGGGTGGTTATTTGTATGTTTTTGATCTTACTAATATTGACAGTAAGTCTCCTGCATCAGCCCTTGATATGGTGGGTTGCAGAATTCAGTTAGACGGATATGATTGTCAACCCGGGACGGGTACTGATAGAAAGTATAGCTCCGGTGAAACCGGCACCAGTTGGTCTGATACAACCTCGCCAGTGCATCTAAATTGCTCGGACGGGGGAAACATAGAGCTCTATGCCGACAACGACCTTAGTGTGGTCTCTGTTTCGGGGAGTACGTATGTATATGTTGCGGTTGGTGCCGGTACAAACCCTGAATTTGATATTGCTAATGTTACAAACGTTCCTTCGTCCTCAACAAACCCAAGAATCAACAGTAGCAGTTGCGGAAGAATAAGCGGAGGAGCAAGCGGTTGGAAAAGGTCGGGATCGTTGGATTTTAACTCTTCGAGCGGAACCGAAGAGGCGGCTAACTCCGTGTACGCTAAGTCGGATGGAACTCGGGCGTATATTTCCAGTAACGGGGGTATCGACGGGAACAATAACGGCCAACCCGATAGCCATCAATTTTATATATTAAACACTTCTAATAAAAGTTCCCCGACGGCAGTATCAGGCGGCTATTACGACGGTGATTCAACTAATATCCAATTGTTTCCAAGAAGAAGCTTGACGGTGTTGGGTGGCGGTAGGGCAATTTTGGTTGGACAAGATGGAATTTCGGATTCTACTGAACCAAAAGAATACCAAGTTTTAAACATAGAAAACGAAAGTTCCCCCGCATACTGCGGTGGAGTTAACTATCTACCGGGATTTAACGATTTGACTAGCGTTTCCGAAGCGGATGGAGACAACTTTGTTTATATGGTTGCAAATACAACCGATAAAGAGCTAAAAATAATACAGGGCGGACCTGACACCGGAATTTATGTAGGGTCCGGAATTTTTGAATCTTCGGCTATAAGCATCGCCACAGCCTCGGCCTTTAATCGATTTACTGCCGGAATAAGTCAACCTGCAAACACTACAGTTAGAATGCAGGTGTCGGTTGCTACTCCTTCGGGAGGGTTGTGTTCGGGGGCACTCTATGACTTTTTGGGACCCGACGGAACTGCGGCCACTTATTACACCGCAAACGCCGCGTCTGTATCGGGGATGTTTCCTGTTGGTGATATCGGGAGTTATTCGAATCCCGAGCGCTGCTTAAAGTATAAAACTTACTTTGATACGACCGACTTTAATCAGTCGCCCCAACTTAACGATGTTAATATAAATTATTCGCCATGATGAAAAGATTTTGGGTTTCCGGAAAAAAAGAACGAGGCTCAACCCTATTGGAGCTTTTGCTGTATATGGGTTTGATGTCTGTTTTTATACTGGTGCTTCTTAACATATTTACGACAACCTGGGATGTAAAACTTGACAGTGAGGGAGTGGCTTCTGTTAACAGAGACTCGCGTTATATGCTATCAAAGCTTGTTTATAGTATTGAGAATGCGGAGTTGGTAACTACCCCAACTTACGGATCGACATCGGATACATTATCCTTGGTCTTGGGAGGACAAAGTATACAGTTTGCATCCGAATCGGGAAAGCTTGTTTTAACGGAAAACGGGATTGGGATGAGTCTTAACGGAAAAGATACAAACCTTACAAATTTAAGTTTTCAGAGTGTCGGCAAGCCCGGCGGTAAGACTGTTGTTAAGATTAATTATGCCATCGAGTCTAATATAGACTCTAAAGCCGATACATCTAGAAGTATAGACACTTCTGTTTCGCAAAGGTAAATATATGAGTAATACAGAAAAAGTTTGTTCGGACGGTAAAAAATTTTTGAATCAAGGAGGACAAACTCTCATTGTGCTACTGATTTTTGTATTGGTTGCCGTTTCGGTTACAACCGCCTCTATATTTATTGTTACCGCAAATTCGCTGGCCTCGAGTGATTCCTCTCGCGGAATTACAACAAAACAAATGGCCGACTCAGGTATAGAAACCGCCTACTTAAAAATTTTAAGAGATCCGACTTACTCGGGAGAGACGATATCCGACTTGGAGGGGGGTAGTGTAACGATTACCGTTTCTTGGGTTGGTTCTACGGGGACAATCGTTTCTACTGCAATAAACGGGAGTTTTACCAGAACTGTTGAAAGTGTAGTTACAACCAGTCAAAATGTTTTGAACCAGGTTTCTTGGAAAGAAATAAACTAAATGCGCGAAGACAAAAAAAGAATTATTTTGTATGTAAGTTCTAAGTCTATTACCGCCTATGACGGTAATGTCATTTTTAAAGAAGATTGGGACCTAAAAATTATCAGAGATTTTGATGTCTTGGATAAAAGTACTTTTGACGGATTTATTGATGTTTTTATTAAAAAAGCAAACTTAACGGGCGGGGTAGTTTCTTTGATATTGGCAAACGATGTGTGTATAACCCACGACATACAGGGAACCGACGAGGTGGGTTTCGACCAAAAAATTGACACTTTTTTAGATGCTGTTCCTTATAACCAAATACTTTTTAAAAACTACAGAACCAGAGACGGGATTAGGGTGGTAGCGACAAATAAAGAAACCATTAGTGGTATTGCCGAAGTTTTTGAAAAAGAAGGATTTGCTGTTGAGACGGTTACCCCTGCAATGATGTTTGAAGGATATATTCCCCAAAGGGGTATGGATGAATCGTTTGCCAAAGTTGTCAGTTCTAATTATTCTGCCACCTTAAGCGGAAGTATGGTTTCCAAAATTTCCGCCCAGCCGGCAGAAACAGCTAAACATCTTGAGACAAAACAACAAAACAAAGCACTGCCATACATGCTGGCCGTATTTGGAGTTTTGTTGGTTGTTTTGGTTGCTTTGATATTGATACGCAAATAACAAAATACCCATTGACAGGTTGTTCGGCTAATACTAAATTTAATTAATGTCCAAAAGAAAATCAGGTTTTACACTCATTGAGCTTCTGGTAGTTATAGGTATTTTAGGAATTCTTCTTGCCATCGTTCTTATAGCTATCAACCCTGCAAGACAATTTGCACAAGCCAACAATACAGCCAGAAGAAGTGATGTGACCCAGCTTTTGAATGCAATTCATCAATATGCGGCTGACAATAAAGGTGTACTTCCTACGGGAATTACAACCACGGCGCAGGAAATTGCAACCGGAGCAGCTGATATTTGTGCAGCAATAAGTCCGACTTATATAGCATCGCTTCCATCTGATCCGTCGCCTCCTACAAGTGGAACTGCGGTTAGTAATTGTGCTGCAGCATATGCCACGGGTTATACAGTTGTTAGGGATACAGCCGGAAGAGTTACAGTGGCAGCACCAGCAGCAGAAGCTATTGGCGGAACAACCCCAACGATATCGGTTACAAGATAATTTGGAATTTTAGCCAAACCGCTGAAAAGCGGTTTTTTTGTGGGGAATTATTCGAAAGATACTATTTGTCTTTTTTGTCCTTTGGTTTTAATTACGTTTACGGACTTTGCAACCATTTCTTTGTGTGCAGTAATAGTATTTAAAGGTAAGTTTTCTACATCAAACCAGTTATTGGGATCTCCGCCTTCGTAGACTTTCATTAAAAATTGAAAAACTCCTTCGTTTCCCCTTGGGGTAGTGCGATAGTATGCTGCAATTTGTTCCGGTTCATCTGAAACAAAACTTCCTATTTCTTTTCTTTTTACGCGGTTTAAAGCTGATTCTAAATCTTGATCGTTTCCGTTAACCATTGTTCCGGGCATATGATATTGCCCTGCATAGAACTTATCGCTTTCGGGCCTTTTTTCCATATAAACAAATATTTTTCCGTCGACAATCTTGTATGGGGTGATTTCTACTGTTACAACCGCATTAAGACGGATGTGTTCGTACCAAACAGGCTCGGGAACGCGCCCGGGCTCGTATGACTGTTCCGCCTTTGCAACCTCTTCTGTTGAAATATGACCGGTTAATCTTTCTGACATCCTATAATTATACAATAATGAAGCTGTTTTATCAAACTTTGGTCTTCTTCTTTGGGAAGTAAGGTTTTAGGATTAAAGTTTCGATTAGTTTGTAAGCTCCTACGGCGGCACTACCCCAAACATTAAGGGATTTATTCACACCAAACATGGGGAGCTCTACGGTGACATCCGAATAATCCAGAACTTCTTTTGAGACACCTAGAGTTTCGTTTCCTACGACTAGGGCAACGGGAAAATCGACCTTACCAGGAAGTATGCCCACAGGAATTGAGTCGGGTGATTGTTCGATACTTATAACTTGGTAACCCTTTGTCTTAAGTTCTTTTACTGTCTCTATTGTCGTGTCTCTTTTTTCCCACGGAACCCACTCTTCTGTTCCAACTGCCGCTTTGTGGATACGGCTATTTGGGGGATATTCTACTTCGCCGCAAATATATACTTTTTCTGCGGCTACGGCATCTGCTAGCCTAAACATGGACCCGATATTGTATGTGTCGATTACATTGTCTAAAACGAAACAGATAGGGTTCCTTTTTATTGCCTCCATATCTCCGTCCTCCGGTTTTTGTTTTCTGAGTTCTTTGGAATTTAGTTTTTTCATGTTAAATCTAGTGTTATTTGTTTGCTTTTGTCGATATCACTATATCGTTTTACTTTGGATAGGTCGACTGTATCAAATACTCTAAGTTTGTATCCGTCTTGGGTTTGTGCTGCGATACCGAAGTGGGGAGGTTTGTCGCCGATCCACTTTTCTGCAAGTTCTTTGGCGGCTCTTAGGTCGTGGGCACCTGTTAATCCGCCTGAGTATTTTGATCCCGAAGAAGGGTTGAGATGTGAATAGTCGGGGTGGACTATTAGTTTTTGTCCGTTTAATACAAATTCACCCGTGGGATGAGTGTGTCCGTAAACCAAAAGCTCTGCAAATCTTCCTGTATTAAACAGTTTTTCTTTCAAAGACTGATAGTCGTCCTCTTGGGCCGAGGAAATATATACATGACTTGAAACTTGTTTTAGTCCTTGGCCGGGATATATCGGTTGATCGTTGGCAATAATTGTATCGATGACACCGTCTTTTCCTAACCCGAAAAAAATAAATTCGGAAAGGAAAGGGTTGGGCCTTTCTAAAAGATTTTTTAGATGATTTTTGGCGGACTCCGCAATCAGAAGATTCAATCTCCTTTCTTTTGTTGCAAATAACTCTTTAGCTTTGGCAAAAATTCTTTCCATGATCGGAATTATATCAAATCCGGCTATTATAGGACTCTTTTAACACAAAAAAGCCCGGAGCGCATGTTTATGCTGCCTCCGGGCAAATGCTAACGACAAGACCAACTAGTTGGCAAGCCCATTTTTGTATCTGGCGATTTTGATTTCGTCGGGGTCGCCGATTGATTTACGGGGATCGTCGGAAAGCTTGACGGCTAAGTGTTCGAAACCGCCATCCCACCAGATTGCAAAAAGTTTGAGTACCGTATTGTAGGCATCCCATCCGACGTTGTTGGTGATTAGGCCGCCAAACAAAAACGATCGGATATACTGACCGGGTAAATATTCGTTGACTTGAAGGATTTTGTCTTCGCTCCTAAAAGAGTTCGAATATATTATGCTCTTGGTTTTGGGGTCAACATCGATCATCTCGCTTCTGTAGTGGGCGAGCATCATGTTGGTATACTCAAACGGGTCTCCCGAATCCTGGCGACTGCCGCCGAAAAGTATGGCGTAACCGCGGAGAAAAGACTCCAAAAACTTCTTGGTAGTATAAGTGTCGGGTAAAACATAACCCAACTTGTCTCCGTAGCTTTTAACCCAAATCTCGAGAGCCTTTTCGTTGGCGTTTTCGTGGCCGTAGTAGGCACCCATAAACGAGGCGTACTCGTGAGCTTGAGTACCAAACATCATTATGTCGAGTTGAAATGCATACTCGATTATTGATGTACCCATGATACCGCCCCCGCCTTTTTCTATTTGCGGATACTCCATATAGGCGGTGAGTGCATCCCAATGCACCTCGGGCGAGAAAGGACGACGTCCGCCGCCTTCTACATAGGCAACATTGTGTTCAAAGAAAAAGCGTGATCTTGCGATTGCTTCTTCGCGCCAGCCCGGTTTGGGAAGTCTGCCTGTGAGCTCGGTGTAGAGGCTGGAATGAATTCTAAGAAGAATAATTTCCCAGTGTGTCACCTCGTACATTGGGCCTTCGACCACAATTGAAAGTTTACCGTCCACAACCGTTATTTTCACTTGGTCGGGATTAAATCTGTGGTTTGCGTACCAAACCAGAAACTTCCAGAGGATAAAAGGCCATTTCCGCTTTACGAATTCTGCGCGATCCATGTGTGCGGGAAGCATCGAAACATACTTGACTTGTTCGCGCATCCGCTCCGCAAGGCCGGGGACATAAGGCAGGCTGAGCCTATCGACGAAAACGAATCGGGCAAAGACATGTTTGAAAAACAACCAGAAGATCATACCCATGCTTAGCTTGTAAGCGTCGGTTTCCCATCTGGTTTTTATGATCGGTTTTGAGTTTTTGCTCATACCGTCTCCTTGTGTGGTAAATCAAAGTGCCTTGATTAGAACAAGTGGAATTATAGCTTGGAGCGGGGAACTATGTCAAAACTATGGGTATATTATTTGACCATTGTGGCATTCTTAACTACGATTGACTATACTCTGATTAATGCCATGAAACTGCTCCGTAGTGTTTTAATCTTCATAGTTACATTTTTATTTGTTTTTGTACCGCAAATAAGTGCATGGACTGCCGCAGATGTTCCAGTGGCCTATTCGCTTTTTGCAACCGTAACACCCTACCCGTATCAGATGGCGGTGGATTCCAGCGGTAACTTGTATGTTGCAATGACGGGAGATAACAAGATTTTTAAATATAATTCGGCCGGAACTTTACAAACATCTTTTGGTACGGCATTTTCTGGCCCTACCGGGGTGGCTATTACCCAGAGCGGCAATATTATAGTTGCTAACTATCAGCAGGATAAAGTTGAAACATGGAGTAATAGTGGGAGTTTTATTTCTACATTTGGGTCCACCGGTAGCGGTAATAATCAATTTTCTAGCCCCTACGCCATAGCAGTTGATTCTTCCGGAAACATCTATGTTGCCGATGCGGGTAACAATAGAGTCCAAAAGTTTGACTCTAATATGACATACCAATCTACAATCACAGGTAACGGGGGAGCATTTAATTTTCCCCAGGTAATTACGATAGATTCATCTGATAACTTGTGGGTTTTAGACTCGGGTAACAATAGAGTCCAAAAGTTTAATTCTTCCGGAGCGTTTCAATTAACAATCACGGGTAACGGGGGGGCTTGGAATTACCCCGAGGCAATGACTGTTGATTCCAGTGGTAATGTTTATGTGGGAGATTCCGGCAATGACCATATACAAGTTTTTGATAGCGGCGGAACATTTAAACAACAAATAGGATCTTCCGGAACATCTTTGGGGCAGTACGACTATATAACAGGGTTAGGATTTAATAATTCTTTGGGCGTAATGTATGTGGGGGACAATACTCGCATTCAAAAATTTACTTTTGACAGATCTACTCCTTCTACATCTATAACAAGCTTTCCGAGTAATCAAACAACCGACACAACACCTGTGATAACGGGTACTGCAAGCGATGTAAGCAATATAACTGCAGTTCAATATTCTTTAGATAATTCGACTTGGAATAGTTGTACTGCTACCGACGGGAGCTTTAACTCCACAAGCGAGAGTTTTACTTGTCAGATTACACAAACACTTAACTTTGTGAACTATACGGTTTATGTTCGTGCAACGGATAGTTACACAAACACTAATTCGGGTGGCAGTGTTCCTAATTACACTTTTAGTGTTGCCAATATTCCCGCACCACCCGCCGAATCCACAAATGCCCCGCCCGTAACACCTGCAGGCTATCCGGTTATCACAAGCGCAACTTTAGGTAGTACTTTTGTAACTTTGAATTTTGTTCCGAGCGGAGGAACTTTTACAGGATTTGATGTTACTTACGGTACGACAACGGGCGCAGATATGTACGGAACGGGAACGACAGGAGATTCAACAACAAGAAGTGTTGGTATAGGTGATCTGGCACCTAATACAACTTATTATTTTAAAATCAGACAAATGAACGACGAAGTACCTGGGCCATTTTCCCCCGTATTTTCGGCACATACTAAAACGGCGGGTGCGGGCACGGGAGTGATTTTGAATCCTACCGCCTCACCGATTTCTTCACCCGAATCCGAATTTGGTGCGCCTATTACATTTACCAGTCCCAACCCCGAGGATCTGATATCTAAAACCGAAAGAGAGGCTCCTCAAGAAAACGCGGAAAGTGGCGGAACTGTTTTAGAAAAAGCTGTTTCGGCAATTGCTAACAATAAAGTTTTGCCTCCGCCTGTAGCCCAAAAAATATCCAGACAGACTGCAAACGTGGTCGTGCCCGGAGCAGTTGCAGTTTCTGCGGCTGCCACAGTAACAACGGGCAATATTCTTTTTAGAACTCTTACTACTCTTTATTCCGAGACTTCTCGTGCTGCAAAAAATTTGCCTTGGGATTTAGTTAGAGGATTGGGACAATGGGCAGGATCCGGAATTCCGATAATTACATTTGTTAAAAAGAGAAAGGGTAGAGGAGTGGTGTTTAATGCTTTAACAAGTCATCCGATTGCGGGTGCTTTGGTTGTTTTTTATTCTATGTCCGGAAACCTTAAGACAGATTATACAGACATAAACGGCAGATATTTTGTTGACCCCAGACCCGACGATTACAAAGTGAGGGCCGAGCATATTCAATATGCTTATCCTTCTAAACTTGTTACTACAAAAACAGGTAGTCTTTATGGAATGGTTTATTTACAAAGTGAATTAATAAAAATTAGAGAAGGTGAAGAGTTTCTTTCTAATGTTTCGCTCCCCATGGATCCTGTTAAATTTACGGGAGGTTCTAAAGCATTTTGGGGACTTTGGAAAGATATGGTTAAAGCCTATGACTTTGTAAAAATTCCTACCGCTTTAATATTTTTAGTGATTACGGGAATAGGCGCTACAAGGCCACAATCACTTTTTGACTTGGTTGCTTTCTTTACAATACTTATGTATTTGGGGATTCAGTTTTTGAGAGCGGGCGTAAAAGAAGAAGTCTCAGCCGCTATCCGTTAAATATTTTTTGACCAAATCTAATCCTTCCGGATTAATGAAGTTATCGGGAACTGAGTTTGTATCACACCACTTCCACTCGCTAAATTTTTCCGGTTCCATTAATTTTGCCTCTGAATTTGTTTTACAAATGAATACATGCACCACGTCTTCGGATTTTGACCCCCGGACTTTCCCCAGATAACTTTGTATATCAAGGTTTTTAATGTTTACTTCTTCTTTAACTTCTCGTCTTAGCGTTTCTTCGAGAGTTTCTTTTGGATTACATCTACCTCCCGGGACTGTCCAGACGGAAATATCTTTCCAGACATCTTTTGTATAGTTTCTGAGTCCGATCAGGATTTTGTTATCTTTTATGATAAAAGCTACTGCAACATCGGTATTTGTCATCCTTCTTTGAAGAATATTTTTAATCATAGCAGGGTAAGGAGATGATATCATGGAACCTAGTGAAAAAATATTTTGTTGAAATAGCAGTTTTTTGGTGCGGCTTTTGTGTAATGGTTATCGAGATATTGGGCTCCAGAATTTTTGCTCCTTATTTTGGTACGACTGTAGTCGTATGGACTTTGCTTATCGGGGTTGTTCTTGCCAGTTTAAGTTTGGGGTATGTTTACGGGGGTAAGCTTGCAGACAAAAATCCTAGTGCCCTGCAGTTTTCAAGGATCCTACTTTTAGCCGCTTTGGGAATTGTTTTTGTATGGTTTTGGGATAAATTTATCTTGCCTAAATATACTTTTATATACCAGTTGGGAACTCTCGGGATGTTTTTGTCCGCAGTTTTTATGTTTGGACCCGTGTCTTTTGTGTTTGCAATGGTATCGCCTTATGCAATAAAAATTAAATCCCTGGAAGAAAAATTTTCCGCTACTATTGCAGGACGACTTTATGCCCTGTCTACTGTAGGAAGTATTGCAGGAACTTTTATTGCAGGATTTATTCTTATCC
Source organism: uncultured Gammaproteobacteria bacterium (assembly GCA_964600575.1). Taxonomy (GTDB): domain Bacteria; phylum Patescibacteriota; class Microgenomatia; order UBA8517; family UBA8517; genus CAZRGC01. Next base: position 54,893 of record CAZRJH010000006.1, read on the forward strand.
CAAAATTTGGTATTAACGAGATACTTCTTGGGTTGTTTTTTGTTACGGTTGTATTGTCGCTTGCCGCCCGACCCATTAAGGAATTATTTAAGGGAGTACTTTTTGGATTATTGATCGCCTTGTCGCTTTTTTTTGCAGAGAAAACATTTGCACTGCGCTGTCGATGCATTGAAATAAACACACTCTACAACAGATATAAGGTAGTGAATTTTCCCGACTGGATAACGGGGAGACAGGTTGTCGCACTACAATCTGATGTGTCTACTTTTCAGGGTGCTGTATTTACAGATAACGACAACGACTTAGTTTTTGATTACCTGAAGTATTACAGATTGGCTGAAGTTTTTAATACCAACATAAAGAAGGGTCTTATGATCGGTGGAGGGGTGTATGCGTTTCCTAAAGACTTTGTAAGAAGATTGCCCGACTCGACTATTGATGTTGTGGATATCGACCCCGAAATTATTTCGATTGCAAAAGAATATTTTAATTATAAAGATGACATACGGATAAATCCGATTGTGGCCGACGGCAGAATTTATTTAAACAATAACAAAAATAAATATGATGTTATTTATTTGGACGCATTTAATTCAAAAGTAATGCCTTTTCAACTAACAACGGTTGAAACTGTAGAAAATATTTATAGGGGTTTAAGTGACGACGGAGTGGTTTTTGTTAATATTTTGACTGCGATAAGCGGATACAAAAGCAGGATTTTAGCAACGCAGGTAAAAAATTATGAAAGAGTTTTTGGCAAGGTTTATCTTTATAAAGTAAGCAGTTCCCCTGATAATTTTGCACAAAATATTATTTTAGTGGCCTCCAAAAATAAAGATAAAAAACCGATTTCGAAAGATCTGGAGCTTCTCGGTTATTTGAAAAATGAAATAAAACCCGATTACCCCAATACGGTAGCTATTACGGATAACTATGCTCCTACGGATTATTTTGTGTCTATTTAAACAATTATTCTTTGCAGATAAAGCCTTGAGATGTCATAATCTCGTATGATTAACGCTTCGATTGTCGGAATTCCACTGGATCTTGGGGCGGAGAACTTGGGTGTTGATATAGGGCCCAATGCAATAAGATACCAGAACATAAAAGAAAAACTTGAAAGAGCAGGATTTAAAATATCTGATGCGGGCAACATTGAATGCACGAGTCGGGAGAAACTTTTACCCGGCGACCCCAAACTAAAATATCTTAATGAAATACTAAGAGTGTCCGAGTCTAGTGCAAAAGTTGTTAATGACTTGATTATAAAAAAGAAAAAAGTAATTGCACTCGGGGGAGACCACTCTATAAGTCTTGGGACAATTTCGGGTGCATCTGTCGCAACAAAAGGGGATTTGGCACTGATTTACCTTGATGCGCACGGAGATATGAATACCGAAAAAACCACAATGACAGGGAATATTCATGGAATGCATCTGGCTTCTTTAATGGGCTTTGGCGACAAAAGCCTCGCAAATGTTTTTGGTAAGACCGTAAAACTTAAAAAAGAAAACTTATTGCATATCGGGGCGTGTGATTTGGACCCCGGGGAAATTGAACTGATTGAAAATGAAGATCTTTCTACCTATAAAATTACCGATATTTTGGCAACAGGGCTTTTACCGTTATTTAAAAAAATTGATGAGCTGAGTAACACAAACAAAAATATTTGGGTTAGTTTGGATTTGGATGTTGTTGATAGTATCTATGCGCCTGCGGCCGGAATGCCAAACATGGGAGGATTGACCTACAGGGAAGTCGCTGCAATTTGTGAACACATAGGTAGTGCCGCGAATGTTATCGGTATAGATGTTGTGGAATATAACCCCTTACAGGACATTCAAGGAAAAACTGCCGAGTTGGCGATTGAGTTAACCGCTAAGCTTTTTGGTAAAAACTACAGTTGGTATACAAACTATTTGAGTGAGAATAAAAAATAGGAGTCTTTTAAATATTGTATTCAAGATTGGCCTTAAAGGTATGTGCTAGAATTTTATAGTTATGGAAACCAAGAGTTTGGCAACTTCGGCAGGCAAGACACTTGAGGACAAGACATCTGACGAATGGAAGATAAATGAAGGTGTATTGGAGCAAGTTGCGAAGGATCAGGGTATTGATCAACCCGAGGTGTTTGCAAGAGATTCAAAAGTCCAAAGTGCAATTAAAGAAATGATTAACGACGAAGGCTTCCCGGATTTTTATGACGCAATGAGTGCTAGACGAGATTTTAGAGCCGACAATTCTGATATTGATAAAACGTTTCCAACATCAGACTCTATATTCGACGGGTTAAATTCGGACAATCTTGCAAATCCCAAGTTTGTTGAGTTGCTTCAGATTGAACATCGAATAATAGAGGCTAAATTTAAATTAATCCATAAACAGGACGCATCTACCTCTATGAAGCTGAGTATCATCCAACTGTTTGGTTTAGCAGAGGCTTATACGAGAGCAGCTAAAATTATATTTTAAATCAGCATTTTTAATTGCTCCTAGCGGAGCAAGGTGCCGAATGGTACCTTGCTGGGGGACATAGACGCTATTTGAACCTTTTGACAGTCTTCAGAAGAGCAATTTTATATTCCTAATTACCAATTCGGGCATTTGTTAACTACGTAAACAACTATGCTATGTCTTCGGTTTTGACATTTCCCGCACGTTTATAATAGCCAAAGAAAATACCACTTGGAGTAACTTTGGATTTATATAGTTTGAAGGCAGCAGGTATTGTACCTTTTTCAAACAATCGTTTTCCTGTCCCAAGTGTAATGGGAAATATTTTTAGCCAAAGTTCATCTACCAAATCATGTTCCATTAAAGTCTGGGCAAGATTACTGCTACCATACACTTGAAGATCGGAACCGTTTGAGTTCTTCAGCTCTTTTAATTCATTAATATCTTTTATCACGATAGTATTTTCCCATAATGGGTTCTCTAGGGTTTTGGACACGACATATTTTGTAATTTTGTTTACTTGAGGCCATGGTTCTGTATGATTGGGCCAATATCCAGAGAAGATGTCATATGTTTTACGTCCAAGAAGTAATGCAGACGTCTCTTTCATTTGTATTTCCATTTCTTTCCCGCCTACTTCATCAAAATAGGGACTCATCCATCCGCCATACTTGAAACCTTCTGCTGTATCCTCCTTGGATCCACCAGGGGCCTGCATGACTCCGTCTATCGTTATAAACTCCACCAAAATAATTTTTCTCATAAGTAAATTGTATCAAAGGTATGCGTTGAAGGCTTATTCAATTAAAGACCAAATAAGTTCGAATCCGAGTTGGAACTTTTGCTGGGGGACAGGGATTCGTGTGCAAAATATAAAATTCCATAATTCGCACTATT
>CAZRJH010000007.1:0-17217 GCA_964600575.1 uncultured Gammaproteobacteria bacterium
AGAAAACTCGATAATCCATTCTATACCGTATTTATCTCTAAACATACCCGCATACGATCCCCAAGGGCTGTCTCCCATTGGTCCTTCTACTTCTCCCCCTGCTGATAAACCGGAAAATAATTTATCCGCTTCTTCTTTGCTTTCGGTATTCACCAAGATTTTACTTCTGTTTTCTTTTTCGTTTACTTTACCCATGACTTCCGGCACATCGTTGGCTATTAACATAACGCCATTACCAATAGGGAGGGAGATATACATTATTTTGTTCTCCTCCTTTTCTGATACCAGGAACTCGTCGCTTGCCAGATCTTTAAAACGAACAACCTTTGCAAACTCTCCGCCAAAAACAGATTTGTAAAAAGTAAATGCTTCTTCGGCATTGCCGTTGAAGTTAATCCAAGGGTTGAGTGTGGTCATGCGGTAATGATATCAAATTACAGCCTTTTATTTCTTTTAAAGAGGTTTTTTTAAAACCTCCTCCAACTTAGCAACATTTTGAATAATATTTTTAACACCCATTTGTTGAGCGGACTTTTGATTTATAAGTCCAGAAAGAACAGCTATTGGTAACACCTGCGCAGTTTGTGCCATTTTCATATCAGTTGGAGAGTCTCCTACGTAAGCCGTTTCAGTCTTATTAATTTTGAATTTCTCCATTATTTTAAATAGGATAAGTGGATGTGGCTTCATCTTGCTGACATCACCCATTTCTTCCGAGGAAAGTATTTCTTGAAACACATTTGGGATACCCAAAGTGGGAATAAATTTCTCTCTTATTATTCGCGCATTTCCCGAAGTCGCTACGGCGAGAATGTATTCCTTATTTAAGCGTTTTAGGAGATCTTTAGTCTCTTTTTCAACTTTAAGTTTGCTTGTAAAGTCCTCGCCCCAATAGAATTTTTCGAAGTTTTGGTAAGCCTTATCTACTAATTCTGGATGGCCTGATAACAAACCTTTGATTTCCTCCAGGTTTGTTTTGCTCCATAAACTTAGAATTATTTTTTCCTCTTTCTCTTTCGGAAGATACACACCAACAGAGTTAATCGCTTTTCTATAACAATGAAAATATCCTTCTTTTGAACCGAACATTATGGTATCGTCCCAGTCGAAAATAATTAGTTTTAGCATATGCGAAGTCTACCAAATTACTAACTCGTTTTCTAACAAAGGGAAGTAGAAGACTATTTTGATTCTAAATCGGTTCTTTCTATGTAGATAATATTGTTAACTCCGCCAAGCAGTTGTCTGTTCTTGGAACTAATTTCTTCGTAAAGTTCATTTTGTTTTTTTAGAATGTCTTGGACTATTAGCTTTACATCATTAATATATTTTTCTTCGTTTATTGCCAGAGTTTTCATAAAAAGCAATTTTTCTATGGAGACTATCAAGTAGTTTTCTTTTTCTGTAGCCCCTTGTTTGTAAAATGAATAGTCAAAAAAACATATAGTTTTCCAAATCTCGAATTCGAGCGGACAAACACCCAAATCACCCGAAAGATTTTTGACACGCGTTGGATACATCCTAATTAAACTAGCGACATCCTGTTCGGTAGCTATTAAATCGATGTCTTCTCCGGATTTTCGTAAACCATAATATTCCATAGCTTTTCCGCCCACTAAAATAGGCTTGTTTTTAAAGGAATAATCTAACTTGTGTAAGGGGATATCCATAAATGGAGTATATCAAAGTCCTTAAAGACGAATTTGTGGTGAAAAAAATTATCAACTACTAGACTTTTATTTGATTAATTCGATGCGAACAAGTTTTAGCTTATAAGGTGTTTATCGATCCAGGAACTAATTTCGTCGTCTATTCTGAAAATAGTGAAGTTTTCATCTTTAGTTGGTAATTCCATCTCTGTAACCGTGCTTTCAAAATCTTTATCTGTTACATCAAACCTTGCTCCTGTCTTTCTGTTTTTTAAAAGCCTTTCGTAGGCGGTGCTTTTAGGTGTGTCTACGAAAATTGTTTTAGTTCTGACCCCAAGCTTATTTGCTATTAAGCGAACAAGTTCTCGTTCGTGCTTTGTAAAATTGCCCGTATCGTGTACTACAGATTTTCCTTGTTTGAGAAAGCCTTCGATGACCAGATACATTTTCTGGTAAATAGCATCCCAATCTTTTTGTTGTAAATCTCCGTCCTTGATGTCTTTTCCATAAAGATCAAACTTTATTTTGTCTAGGTCAACTCTCTCGCAACCCAGTTTGTCCGAAATTGCTTTTGCCAGTGTAGACTTACCGGAGAAGGGGATACCGCAAAGAATGTATAACTTGTTCATGGGGTTATTATATCAAGGCTCCCACTCCCGGCCCGAAATTAAGAAAAATAAGACTAAACATCTTGCACTACCCAATGGAATAAACGAGAAACTGTTGTGGCTCAACTCAGAATAAAACCTGATAGTAAAAAATCAAGAATACTAAGATATGAATTGGTGCAGTGACCAGTCCGGGGACATACTTTTTAACACACCCCGACCAAACTAAATGTTGAACTCCGTTTGCAAACATCAAAGCCAAGAAGAATGCCAATAACTCTTTTCTTGCAGGAAAATTGCTGCTAAATACAACCACTCCCCAAAACAAACCGAAGAATATCTCAAAGATTAAAAAGGCTTTGAACGGCATTTTGAACAGATACCATTTTTTATGAAAGCCGGTGGATAATTCTTCTACAGAATGCAAAAGTTGTACCAAATAAGCAATAAGTGCGAACTGTTCAATTTGCATGATTAGGTTCCTTTTTCCAAGAATCTCTTATGATATCGATTGATGATTGAAGGACAATTGCAGAAATAACAAGGCCAATTATTATGTCCGGCCACTTTGAATTTAGCAGAATAACCAAGAAACCAGCTACGATCACACCTATATTTGCAATTACATCGTTTCTAGAACAAATCCATGCCGATTTTATGTTCATATCACCGTCTTTGTGTTTTATAAGAAGAAAAAAACATATGGCATTTGCGACTAGCGCAACTATACCAAGCATGGAAATTATTTGACCTATTGGTTCCACAGGTAGAAATATCTTAACTACAGACTCTATAACGACACCTACTCCTAGGGCAGTCATTAGAATACCTTTTAGCAAGGATGCTTTTCTTTTTGCTTCTAGACCTCTTTTTAAGACATACAAACTTACTCCATATACAAAAACATCGCCCAACATATCGGCCGAATCGGCAACAAGGGCGCTTGAGTGTGAAATCAATCCGTAGAAGAACTCCAAAAAGAACATAACAAGGTTTATTAGCAAAACAATAATAAAGATTGTTTTGTACTTGGTTACTTCATCCTCGGTTATACACAAATCGTCATCACAATTGGCCATAAAACGATTATATCAGGGGTTCTAGCAATCACCTTAGGTGAAGAAAGTTCAAAGCTAAGATATTTGGCTCCCCGGGCAGGATTCGAACCTGCGACCTTATTCTTAACAGGAATCCGCTCTACCGCTGAGCTACCGGGGAATATCGGTTACTAAGACCTGTTATCTTGATAACGAGGCTAATTATATCATTTGAAACCGCGAAAAATAAGTACGGGGCTATATAACTAATTTACTTCACAATTCCTACCGTTTTTTCCAGATGGGTTGTTATTATGTCCACGTTTGTTCCTTCCTGTTTATTGTAGGCTTTAAGATAGTCCACACCCGGCCTTATGTTGGGGAGTGCAAATTTTTCCAGATAGGCTTTACCGACTCCTACTTTTTTCCAGGCAATGTCACCTTGGTCATCTATCCAGCCGATCGGTTTTGCGGCACCCGGGCGGAATTTATGAAATTCCACAGCCAAAGTAACGGAGCCTACATTACTGTTTTCGTCGTCTAAACCTCTTTCTTTGTCGTTTAAAACCGCGGCTCTATAGTAGTTTGGGTTATAAAGCTGCAAAAAGTCGGCAGACCTTGTTGCAACGGCAAGAAGTCTTAAATATTTTCTTTGAACATCAGGGTTTTTGCTAATCCAGGAGAAGTCGGGTTTGCCGTCTGTGTCTTTAAAGTAAGGCTCTTTCAAGGAATCCTGTCCCATTGCCAAGTCAAGCGATCCCTTTTTGTCGGGGGTTTGCGGGTCTGCCTCTACGGGGATAAAAAATGTATCTAGAATATTTAGGCGGTTAAAGTCTTCGGGGGATACCCCAAGGGCAGCAAGTCTTTCCTTGGTTGCAGACTTAACTTCTTCTTGTGCCTTGTCCCATTCGGGGTCGTTTGGATTATTTGCCACAGAATCTTCTGAGCGCCTGCTCCACCAATCGTCAAGCTCGTGTCTGGCCATTGATTCGATTGCAACGTCTATGAGTTTTTGGAGTTTGTCGGGGTCTTCTTCCATTGCAGCTTTAAAGTCGGGATCTTTGTAGAGTTCGCTCATGCCGCCTAAAAAAATTTTTAAACCTATTGTTGCGGTAATCGTTGTATGTTCGCCGTCGTGATAATTAGGTCTATCTTTTTGGTTGGCATAAATTTTATCGTAATCATCCGAGGCTTCCTTTGTTGATCTAGCCAAACTAAGCAGAGTTTTTTGAACATCAAACTTTAGGTCGGGATTTTCTTTTGAAAAATCGGTAAGTTGCTGTTCCGTCTTTTGCATTCCTATTACTTTTTCTTTCCCCCATGTAAATTGGTCGGCAATAGCTTCGGGTTCTCCCCAATAGGGGACAGCTTGTTTTTCCGGTACTACAAGTTTTGCCGCGCTGGCTATATCTACATAATCTTCCGCCATGACATCAGACTACATTAAGTAGACTTTTCAATCAAACTGTTGATTCGCTATGAGATAATATGTTGTGAGCGCGGAACTGAACAAAAGTGAAGAAAGTTACCGGGAACGCTACGGATTCCACGACAAGGAACGGTCCGTATACAAATCTCCAAAGGGATTAAGTAGAGAAGTTGTTGTTGAAATCTCCAAAATGAAAAGTGAACCATCTTGGATGTTGGATTTTAGACTTAAAGCCTTGGACCATTATTTAAAGCGACCCATGCCAAATTGGGGCCCTGATTTGTCCGGGCTTGATATGGACAATATACATTTTTATGTAAAACCTACGGAAAAAAGTGAAAAAACCTGGGACGATGTCCCCGATGATATTAAAAAGACTTTCGACAAGTTGGGGGTGCCCGAGGCGGAAAGAAAGTTTTTGGCGGGACTTGGGGCACAATACGAAAGCGAAATGGTTTATCACTCGATACAAGAGCATTTGGAAAAACAGGGAGTTATTTTTGATTCAATCGAAGACGGTCTAAAAAAACACCCAGAACTCTTTAGAGAATATTTTGGAACGGTTATCCCGATAGAGGACAATAAATTTGCGGCACTCAATAGTGCGGTTTGGTCGGGTGGGTCTTTTGTATATGTACCAAAAGGAGTAAAAGTAGACTTACCTTTACAGGCTTATTTCCGTTTAAATTCTCCAAACTTGGGACAATTTGAAAGGTCATTAATAATTGTTGATGAAGGTGCATCTGTTCATTATGTGGAAGGTTGTACGGCACCTCAATATACAACAGATTCATTCCATTCAGGGGTGATAGAAATTGTAGTTAAAAAAGGTGCAAGATCGCGCTATACGACAATTCAAAACTGGTCTACAAATGTTTATAACCTTGTTACCCAAAGAGCCAAAGTTTTTGGCGGAGCGACACATGAATGGGTGGATGCAAATTTGGGGTCCAAGGTAACCATGAAATATCCGAGTTGCTATTTAATGGAACCCAAAGCCCACGGAGAAATGCTTTCTATGGCATTTGCAGGGCCCGGGCAAGTACTTGACGCGGGAAGCAAGATGTATCATTTTGCCCCCGACACTTCCAGCAAAATTGTTTCCAAGTCGATAAGTAAATCCGGGGGGAGGGCATCCTACAGAGGACTTATAAAAGTCGTAGAAGGTGCCGTTAATTCCAAGTCCAGCGTTGTTTGTGATGCCCTTTTGATGGATGAAAGTTCCAGAAGTGATACATATCCAACTCTTGAGATAGATGAAGAAGATGTGACAATAGGTCATGAAGCAACAGTATCCAAAGTGGGCGAAGAACAACTGTTTTATCTTACTAGCAGGGGAATTTCTGCGGATGAGGCAGCGTCAATGATAGTCGGCGGATTTATTGAACCTTTGGTTAAGGAACTTCCTATGGAATATGCAGTAGAAATGAACAGGCTTATAAAACTTCAGATGGAAGGCTCCGTGGGTTGATGCGGGAAAATATTATTTTGGTAGATAAAATCGGCAATCGTGGCCTCTATCAACTTAATACCCTCCTTGGAGGGGTGGATGAAATCGTGTGGGTCGATATATTTTAAATCTCCGTCGCCGTTAACATCTTTTGATTTTTCGTAAACGTTTATTAACTCTATTCCGTTTTTGTTGGCGTAATTTATGAAGACTTTTATATATTCTTCGCGCTCTTGTGCCCATTTTAGTCTTTCGTTGGGACTCAAATTGTATGTGTATCTGGCATAATTTTCTTTATTCGGTGCCAGAGGAGTAAGAAGGACCAAGCGGGACTCGGGTTTTTGTTTGATTATTAATCTTACATTTTTATCCAATTCGTCCTCGTACTTTTTAAGACCTTCTCCAAGTGCATATTGCGAAAGGGGGTTATAGGCAAAAGATTCCAAAATAACCAAATCGAAACCTTGAGAAAGAATAGATTGATTATCCTTTTTGTTATGGTTGGTAGTTTTTGTAAGTCTGTCTTCCAAAGAAAGGATGTTTGTTGATGCATAACCATAGTTGTAATTAACAAACTCGTTACCGGGATAAAGTTTGATAAGGTTTTGTCTAAGCCCGTCAGCATTCAACCCAAGAGCTTCCGTCATGGAGTCCCCTATGAGCATTGTTAAGTAGGATCTGTTGGCGGAAATCTGTGGAGGTTTGTAAGGAAAAACCGAAACCGATTCTGGTGGAGGAGTGGGGGAGGATTTTTGTAAAGAGGAACCGTTTTTAATTATTAAAAAAACCAAACCCAATATTAAAACAATTATTACGACGGGCAGTAGATGTCTCACAATAATATTTTCTCAGAAACTGTTAAATTCCGCCAATTAACCACGATGTTAATTTGAATTTACTTAAGAGCCTGGATATTAAATACGATATAAAAAAGACCCCAAAAATTCTAAAAAATAAATATAACCACAAAGGAAGCATGGCATGATCCACATCCCAACCGATTACTTTATCCCAAAAAGTCACCACCATTAAATGGACAAGATAAATAGCGTAGGACATTCTGGAAATGTTAAAAACAGTATCTTGTAATTTAAATTTTTTAATAAATTCAAAGTTTGTAGAAAACAGCAAAAAGTAAGCACTTATCGCCATAGCAACAACATTTATGCTTAGATAATAGTCGGAATAATGGCTAATACATCCGGGCAAATTAGATCTAAAGACTTCTAATGACCCTTTTGAATAGTAAACGTAACCCGCAATCACCGTTACCGTGAGACCGATAAGATATGTTAACCAATACCATTTTTTGTCTATTTTTTTATATGAACCGTTGGTAACTAAATAACCCATGATAAAAAGACCCGCAAAGGGAATCCATCTGGTGAAAGCGCTTTCGAGATTGCAGGTACCCGTTGCAAATTTAACTACCGCCTCTGCAATTCCTACCCCTACTAAAATAGCCGCAACCTTTTTTTGAAGCGCCAGTGGCTCGTTTTTGATAAAAGACCGTATAAAAGGCGAGACAAAGTACAAACCTATTAAAATAACCAGGAAGTAGTATTGAAAAACATTGCCGCTAAAGAAACGTAAGTAGAATTTGATATTAAATATCTCAGAGAGGTGTGTGGGGTTTGATACTAAGTAAGATAAGATTACCCAAAACACCAAAGGTATAACGAGCCTACCAATAACTCTTTGAAGGGTTAGGCTAAAAGGTTGATCTTTCCTTAGTAAAAAATAACCGCTAAGCATTATAAAAACAGGCACGGCAATTCTGGAGACTGAATTTAGAACTAGGGCAACCCACCAGGAGATACCGCCAAAAAAGTCGGGTCTTTCGAAGACCGAATTGGCTGTGTGAATTATTACGACACCGAATATTGCAAGAACTCTTACAACATCAGCAGTTAAAGAGTAGTTTTTTATCTTTTTCATTAAGCTGGGTACATTCTACGGGTTAATAGCACCTATTGCACCCGCAATTGCAGAACCTATCCCGGGAGCCAACCAGACAACTGGGAGATTGTGGTTAAGCATGTCGTTTTCTATCATGTATTTTAGCCTGTTTAATGTAGTTGCCGAGCTTCCGTTGGAGTATCCCGCCACATCCATCAAGAAAGGTAGATTGGGCTCGTCTAAATATTTGTAAGAAGGCGATCTTCTTAATAATTTTGCAATTCTGTCTACCACAGGTTTACTTGCCGAGTGCATAATCAGATTTTGTCCGCCTAAGGACTTTAAAATATCTTTATCTCCATATTCGTTTACAAGTTCTATTAAAAGTGCCGTTGTCTGGTCGCCAAAAAAGAAACCTGTAGCCATGCCGTCCATGGAAACTTTGGAAGGAGCTTCCGGTGTTTCGATTTGCAAGAAAGCTCCGTTTTTATTAAAAGTAAAAATATTCTCACCGTTATTTTTAAACCTGTAATGACCGGGTAAATTTTCGGAAGAAGCTGACCTTTCGGAATACATGGTTTCTAATCTAATAACGCCGCCGTCGGGTTGAATCAATATTTGTTTATTGAAAAGTTTAAATCTTTTTGGCTCCACGGCCATAAAAGTAAAAGCGTCACCAAAAATTGAAGGAAATGCTATTTTTTGTGGATCGAGAAATTGATCTTTTGATAAAAGAAAACTAAGCGGTTCCATTGCCCCTATTACCACCCGCGCATTTTTATATTTGTCGTCCGAAAGAACATCTATTAATGCTCCCACCGCACCCGCACAGGCATATCTGTATGATTTTGTTTCCGCAACTTTCGGTAGTCCTGATTTTGATATTACTCTGTCGTTAACCTCGATCGGGAGAAAAGCGGAGGTATCGATAAAAAGATCTATTCCGTCTTGCCATCCTTTGGCAGCCAAAACTTTATTTAAAAGGTGTGATCCTATGTCTGATGTTCTTTCCAATAGACTTTCTTGGTTCTTCTCTCCTACAGGGGAATAGTGGAAATATCTACGTGTAAAACCTGTTGCCGTAATCGCTTTTTTAGCAGAGTCTAAATTACCGTCTTCTAAACCCAATTCTTGAGCCATACCAACTAGATCATCGTTTCCTACGCCTTCGGCAAAATGGGAACCTACAATTGTTACGGCATCGCCGTATTTAACAGGTTCTATTCTTTCAACCTTCGGTAAGTCAGTTTCTTTCATTTTTTTGAAGATGTTTAATCACTGACATCGAACCAATCGATGGGGGAGGTGTCGTCGGGTTCACCGTTGTAGTTAACGGTTATTTCTTCACCCGCTCTTATTTCTTTGACTGCTCTATATTCCATTGTTTGATTTTTAAAGTTTTGTTTCCAATCGGCATTGGGGGAGAACGAATGGTTGTAAACAGAACCGTATCCAAAAGCCAACGCGGCACTCCTGGTACTTTTCCAAGGATAAATGTAATGGGATAAAGGTGTTTTTTCCAGGTTTTTTCTTTCGGTAGGCGAAAAAGTTAAAACAGGAGCCGCCTCTATAAGTTCATCTTTTTTGAAGTCTTTTAAGGCAAAAACTCCCAACCCCTTTTTTCTGGTCTTTTTGAGCGTGACTGCGTATTCCATAATTATCTAGTTCATAAAAATAATACATTAAAAAGCCCTGAAAGGATATTTTTCTTTCAGGGCTTTAGCTTATTTGATTGGAACGAATTTGTACTTGATGTAAAGGGTTGTGGGATCGAAAATCCCGAAAGTGAGTGTGATGTTGTACTCATCGGCTGTTCCTTCGAGCTTCGTCTCCAGAGCTTGCTTGGGGTCCAGTTGTTTGATGACGGCAGGTACAGATGCCTTGATCCAGGCCAGAACTTGGTCGCCAAAAAACTTTTGAGTAAAATCGAAAGCCATTTCGCGTTGACGGTTGCCGTCATATGATGTTGAGATCTTGGTGACCAACTCTACGGATTCGCCCTCAAAAACAGCCGCGGTTGCCAATTCGTAGCTAAAATAGACTTCACACGAGCTTGTAGGGTTACAAACTCCGTCGGAGCTGATTTTTTCGAAACCGTTATCCGACAAATACCCGATCATGTCGTCTATTGGCGGCCCGTCCGGTATAGGGGAGTTCATTATTTTCCAAATGTTGTATCCGCCAATACTAAAAACCGCCGTAAACACAAGCAATACGAAAACGACTGAAAAGATTGTAATTGATCTTGTGGACATTTCAGTCTCTCTTTCTACCTTTAATAGGTGCGAGCTAAAACTATATCGGAGATTATATACCTATAGTGCAAGTTTTTGTTTGTAGTCTGTAAAATCTAGCCTTGGTTGTATAATTAACCGATGAGGACCTGGCAGAAAATTAAGACTAATCCCAAACTTTTACCCCGTTATTTTGTTAGGGAACAAGTTATAGACACGATACGGGACTTTTTTAAAAAGCAGAATTTTAGAGAGGTTTTTACTCCTGTTTTGGTGCCAGTTCCTTCGATTGAGCCTAATCTGGAAGTTTTTGAGACAGGTCTAAGAACATCACGCGGGGAAAGCAGGCGCGGATTCTTAATTATGAGCCCGGAATTTTCTATTAAAAAATTATTGGCTGCGGGAATAGGGAGTTGTTTTGAAATAACCAAGTGTTTTAGAAACGAAGAAGAAGTAAGCAGACTTCATTCACCCGAATTTACCATGCTTGAGTGGTATAGGGTGGGAGCAAACTACGAAAATGTAATGCAGGATTTTGAGAATTTATTTTGCTCAATAATAACAAAAGTTAGTGGAGACAAGGCCGATTTATCAAAGTGGAAATACCAGGGTAGGGAATATGATCTAAGTTTGCCCTGGCCCAGAATAAGTGTTGCCGAAGCTTTTGAGAAATATGCGGGTAAAGATGTTTTAGAAGTCTCCGAAGAAGATTTTTACAAGATATTTTTTAATAACATAGAACCCGAGTTGGCCAAAAGCGGAAAGCCATTTTTTATATATGATTATCCTTTAAGCCAAGCATCGCTTTCGCGTCCTTCTAGAAAAGACCCCAGGTTTGCCGAACGTTTTGAGGTTTTTTTGGCGGGAGTAGAACTTGGAAACTGTTTTTCGGAGTTAACGGACGCCCGAGAACAAAAAAGAAGATTTGAGGAAGACTTGGCCGCCCGCAAAAAAATGGGTAAAACCGACTACCCGATAGACAATGATTTAATAGAGGCGCTTTCTTCAGGTATTCCCGAAGTCTCCGGAATTGCCGTGGGGGTAGATAGACTTGTGATGTTGGCGGCGGATGCAGAATCTGTTTCTGATACTTTGTTTTTTCCCGGGAATGAGATTTTTGGTATTTAAAAATATGGAAAGTAAAGCAATATTTTCTAAACCACCCGAGTATTACGAAAAGATTCACGAGGAGGCCCTACTTAGAGCAGTGGGTTGGGAAATGAATGGTGAAAATGTTACCAATATAGAGCTTGAGGAACCAAATTTAGAAGAACACTTTGAGAAGCATTGGGGAAAAGACGACGAAAACTACAGAAAACAAATCCATGTTTGGAGGGGAAATGGAGTGCTTAAAGATCTGACCAGGATTAATCACAAGGACAAAGATTACCAAAGTTATGTTGTAGACACTTCGGACTTAGTAATGGGCACCCCTAACGACGAATTCTTTTTTGTACAGATAGGTACATGTTGGGGGGTTACTGTTGATGTAGATGTAGACGGTATTCAAAAACGGGTTGCATACCATATGCCGGGTATTACCAAAGACAAAGGAACAAGCCTAGATGAATTGTTTAAGCACTTAGGAAAGCTGGGAAAAATTGGCAATATTAATATTTTTTACGGTGCAAGAGAGTACAAACCCGAGGAGATTGAAGAAGTGACCAAGAAACTAGACGGATTTAATTTGAATTTTATGAATCTTGATGAGAAGGTGGAGTGGGGTGCTAGGGATATTTTTGTTAAGGGCCAGGCTGCAAGACAATATTTTAATCAGGGCGTTTATTCCGAAAATCCTGATGAGATTAGGGTGGATCGGGTTTATGCAGGCGAGTGGGCTTTAAAATAGCCTTGAAAAGTAATATAATTGGCTTATCGGCCAGACCTGGTCGAATTTTTTTGGAAGCCGGTAAGGCTTTCTATCAACCCAAATGATATCCGTAAACGCTGGAAACATTCAAAAAGGCATGTACCTTATATTTAAGGGAGAGCCCCATTTGGTTACAAAGGCCGACTTTATGTCCCCGGGAAAGGGAGCTGCCATTATGCGTGTTAAGTATAAAAGCGTTAAAAGCGGAGCCGCACTCGAGTTTACCTACAAAACAAACGAGCAGGTCGAAGTTGCAGATATAGAGAAGAAGGAAATGGACTACATATATAGAGACGGAAACGACCTGGTATTTATGAACTCCAAGACTTACGAACAATCTTCCGTGCCTGTGTCTTTAGTGGAAGACAAGATCGGATTTTTTATTCCCAATTTAAAATGTTGGGTTATGTTTTATAACGGAATAGTAATTGGCGTGACTCTACCCCCGAATGTTACTTTGGCGGTCATAGAATCCCCAGATGATGTTGCAGGAAACACGGTCAACGCTCCCAAAAAGACCGTAAAATTGGAAACGGGAATGGAAGTTGATGTGCCTCTCTTTATTAAAGTAGGGGAGAAGGTTTCTATAGACACCGCTTCTTTTGAGTACCTCGGACGCATGAAATAAAGCAAACTTCTTAAATAGCCCTGTTGCTTAGACAATATATAATCTATTTGTGGGAACTGAAAGGGACTTACAAAGGGCAGACTGGGAAGGAATGACTTCTTCTGACAATGTAGTAACTTCTGAGATGTCTTCTTTTTTTGTTAGAGTAAAAGCGGCGTTTGACTCCAACCATTCATATACTGATTTTGCAGATGCAGCTTCCGCCGTTCTCTTGCAAATGGACTCAGAGAGTATTTCTTCCCTTGGAATAATTTTTGACAGAAGTAATCCCAAAGAGTTTGAAAACGGACAAGCGAAACACCTTTTGAACATATTTAAAGAACATATAGGAGAAAAGAAGTGGATAAGGTTCGAAATGGAAAGCGCAAAAAGACATTTAAGCGAAGAAATGTATCATAGCTCCACACCCGGCTAGATTTTGTCTATTAGGCTTTTGAGTTTATCTAGAGTTATGTCGCTAAGATGGTGCTCCATGCCTTCTATGTCTTTTTTGATGGTATCTTCCGGAATATCCAGCTTTTTTAGGAATTTATAGAGTATTTGGTGTCTATCTTGGACCTTTTTGCCAATATCTTTCCCTTCTTTTGTTAGAGTAAAACCCCTGTAAGACTCTCTTTTTATATGTCCGCTTTTGGAAAGTTTTTGAAGCATTTTGGTAACCGAGGCGGGTTTAATAGACAACTTTTCTGCCACATCCGTAACTCTGACATAGCCTTTTTCTTCCATGAGTTCGTAGATGCGTTCTAAATAATCTTCATTCGGTTCGCTTAACATTTTTGTCATCAAGCAATTATATAGATATTACCCTGCGAATGTCTGTTTAATTAACCAAACATTAAGGAGTGTTATCGTTCCCGTTATTATCCAACTTAGAAATGCAAGCCATTTGGGATTGGCAAGTTTGCCCATAACTTTTTTATTTCCTGTCATAAAAGTAAGCGGGATAATGGCAAACGGCAACTGGATACTTAGAACGACCTGGCTTAAAACTAAAAGTTTTGCCAAACCCTCCGTCCCCGTATAAATGACAACTATAATTGCGGGAACTATTGCCAAAAGCCTTGTTATTAATCTTCTCTGCCAGGGTTTAATGTGGATGTCTACAAACCCCTCCATAACAACCTGACCTGCAAGAGTGCCAGTTATTGTGGAGTTATGCCCCGATGCTAAAAGTGCCAAAGCAAATAAGGTGCTGGCCATTCCCGTTCCCAGAAGGGGGGCGAGGAGTTTGTATGCGTCTTGTATCTCTGCGACACCGTTATATCCGTTTTTGAAAAAGGTTGCAGCCGAGACGATTAAAATAGACGCATTTATAAATGAGGCAATCAACAATGCAAAGGTAGAGTCGATCGTCGCAAACTTAATTGCTTCGAGTTTTCCTTTAATATTTGTTGCAAATTTTCTGGACTGAACAAGAGCCGAGTGCAGATATAAATTATGAGGCATTACGGTTGCACCCAGAATACCGATGGCTATATAAAGCATTTCCTGGTTTGCAAAAAGCTCTTTGCTTGGAATAACACCTCCCAAAATGCTCTTAATATCGGGGTGAGATAAAAATATTTCCGTAACAAATGACCCTAAAATAATAGCAATCAAAGAAATTACGAATATTTCCAGATAGCGAAGGCCTTTATTTTGTAAAAATAGAAGCAAGAGGCTGTCAAAAGCCGTTATTAAAACACCTGCAACTATTGGGATGTTAAAAAGCAGGTTTAGTGCAATTGCTGAGCCTATAACCTCTGCAAGATCGCAGGCTGTTATGGCAATTTCTGCAGTTATCCAGAGGAAACGGTTGATCGCTTTGGGGTAGTAATCCCTACACATCCTAGCCAGATCTTTGCCTGTGGCAACGCCAAGCTTGAGGGCAAGATGCTGCAGTATTATGGCCATAAAGTTGGAGATAAGAACGACGCTTAATAGTTGAAAGCCAAATTTTGAACCTCCAGCAAGATCTGTTGCCCAGTTACCCGGATCCATGTAACCAACGGCAACCAAATATCCGGGGCCGGCAAACGCTAAAAGCTTTCTCCACCAGCTAAAGTGGGGAAGTATAGGAATGCTTCTATGGACCTCCTCCAAGCTTTTGTGTATGTATTTTCTCTCTTTGTTCTTAAAAATGTTTCCCATAGCTAAATATTTTAGACACGGCTTATTTTATTGTCAATGGGTATGATACAGATACCCTGTAGTATTGACTTTCAGCTTCGATTGTGTTATTATTGCGGGTTGGTTAGTAAGCACTTTTTGTCATTAAAAACTGTCTCAAAGGAGTTTGCTTTGAAAAAGTTCATCCTTTTAAGTCTGGCTGTTTTCCTTGGTTTGGCCTCGTTTTACGCCTATCGTGATTACTCACAGAGCCATGTGAACATCAGTTTCAGATGGACACAAGATGCCGAAACAGGTGAGGACTATTACGGGGCTTTCCAAGCCTATAAACAGTGGTCTCCATTCGCCAACGCTCAAGGCATCCATATCTATTGGATTGCCGAACGTTATAACGAAGAAACAAAGACCTGGGAACCTGTGCTCCCGATTGTTAACGATCAAGAGATCGAGGAGAGCACTAATTTTATCGGTTTTCCCGGTTCGGAGACGGCACCAGTCGCATACACGGTTGTTTGCACAACCGAAGTGTTAACAACCTTCCAAGAAGTCAACGATGCGAGTTTCAACGAATATATTAACAATTCGACATCGTTTGTACCTTCCCCTGGTTGGTTGCCATCAACTACTTCGCTCAAATGCAAATAGTCGGCCGAGCCGGTACTCAAATTGGGTGCCGGCTCTTTTTTTTGCTTCGAAACTTTAAATAGATTAAAATTAAGGCATGGCAATGCAAAATTCGGACACGGACTTCTTTGGCCGTCAGGAAAATGAAAAAATACTCTATGTTGTTAGGCCTCATAAAATGGCTCATATTTTTACGCTTATAAAAATCTATGCGATTGCTGTTGTTGTTTTGATAGTTCTGGTTATATTGGGAAAGCAAATTCAGGTTGCGCCCATCCTTTTTTACTTGGGTGGATTACTTCTTTCGATACTGACTATACTTTTTGGAACCAAATTGGTAAGTGACTACCATAGAAGGGAAGTGGCCTACATAACCGACAGACGCCTTGTCCGCTTTGAGCCGACCACTTTGTTTGCCACAAACCCCAGGGCTTTAACTTGGGATGAGGTTGTTAAAGTTAAAACTTATCCACCCAACATGCTTTGGAAACAAATGGCTGTGGGGAATGTTGTTGTTCATGCCAGAACTCCCGGCAGACCCGACTCTATGGGGCACGGAGATATTACGGCCGACGATATTATTCTTAGCAATGTTTACTACTACAGAGATTTGGGAAATTACATAGATAAGATACTTTTTACCTATAAACAAAAACCGATAGAGATGGACTCCATTAGGCCTTTTGTTCCCAAGCCTAGAGGTGAGAGATATTAATTAGGAGAAGTATTGTTTTACGCAGGGATCACAGATATCACACCCTCCGACAAGGGCCACCTGACCGCACACGCGACAGGTACCTACATGCCAGCTTCTATCTAAAAGCTCGGATGTTTGGGAACTTATCTCGGAAAAGCTTAGCGTCCCCAAAGTAATAGACGAAGATGGGCAACTTATAGAAAACTGCCCCAAAAGGTTTAGTCTTTGCATTTCGTAAGCAATAAACCTGCCGTTTTGGCCACTTTCTACCAGAAAAGAAATATAAGCGGCTCTTTTGTAGATTTCTTGGGTTGAAAGTGTTTCCGTCTCCGGTAATGTGTTTTTATCCAGAGCTTTTAAATTAACAAGAATTTTATTTATATCGATATCCACGGGGGAGGTTATCAATACCGACCGGTATTGTTCGAGTTTATCCAAACTAGTTGTATGGGGAAAGTTTTGATGTAAAAAATTGAGGGTTTGAGCCTCGTTTGAGTCAAAAAGAATTGCGGAACTTTGAATAATTTTTCTAAGACTACCAAACTCATAACTGATTTGATGAAAAATAATTTTTGAGCAAGGGTATTTTCCCTGATAATCCGGACTAATCCAAACCGATATTCCTGATTCGTTTTTTTGTGCCCAAGCCTCAACATCTTCTAGAACTTTCTTTTCTGCACTTTCGGGGTAGGACGAGCCTTTTACAATATCTTTAACATAAACTTTACTTCCTTTGGTTTCTACATATATACCCGCATCGTCTATATAATAGGGCCAGTTGTCAGCAAGACGGTGGGTTTCTTTATAGACCGAGACTATATGCTCAAGTCGCATTTTGGACTCGGTGGACTTGAGTCCGGGGACAAAATCTTCGACTGTTTTTCTATTTTCTGCGTAGGACATACCTGCTCGGGTTAAAACTTGGGCTCCGGGTTTGACGGTTGCGGCACACCCACGGATTTACACCGTGATTCACCAATTAG
>CAZRJH010000007.1:17317-25388 GCA_964600575.1 uncultured Gammaproteobacteria bacterium
CCGGGTTTGACGGTTGCGGCACACCCACGGATTTACACCGTGATTCACCAATTAGTTCAATTTATGTATTTTGAAGATGTTAGTCAAGATGTGGGATAATACCCATTATGAGAGACGTAGACAAAGAAATGGCAGAATGGCGTAATCAACAAGACTCAACACTTTTTAGAAGGGGGATGAATATGGCTTCTTCTAGTGAAGGGTTCAAAAATATTGTAGAAAGTTTAATAAAAGTCACAGAAAAAAGACAAAAAATTGACATACTTGCAGTGGGTATAGCCAGTGGTGAAGAACCACTTTCTGTGTTGTCTGTTGCTGACAGTATTGCCGGGGTTTATGGAATGAAACTTGATAATTTGGTAGATCTATATGTAGTTGACAGAAGAGATGAACTCAAAGAGGCGGAAATTCAAAGTAGAGTTTACAAACATGTTGTTAATCATTTTTTGCCAGGAAATAGGATGGTTTTAAACGCGCTAGAAGATGATTATGATCCAATGCAATATCGAGTTAAAAAACATATAATCGATTTTCTTGCAGAAAAACTAAAAGACAGAAGTCATTCCAAATGGAATACAAGTGTTCAGAGATTTGTTCGAGAGAAAACTGGAAAAAAATATGACATGATTTTATATAACAATGTTGATGGCCATATTTTAGAAGCTAAGGGTAGGGATGAATCTATTAGGGGGTTGGTGATGCTGTTAAAAGTAGGCGGCCGCCTTGTGACTGATTATAGGTATGGTGGTTCTATTAGGCTCCAAAAATTACCAGACTATCAGAAAATTAAAGACGATCTTGGGTTAAAAGAAGTCGCTGAAGGTATTTTTGAAAGGACAAAATAAAGCCGATTTATGCCTGGCGGTAATTCTGCGGTAAATTTGCGGTAAATGATCACTTGACAACCAAAACCGATAGTGATATTTTCCATTCAAGGTGAAAACTAGAGATGTAGTTATAGGTTTTTTAATATTAGCTTTATTTTTCGGAGGCCTTTCTTATTTGCAAAAAAACAAAACAAAATTAGTTGCCACAACCGAAACTCCAACACCTTCTATTGAACAAAGAATAACAACCAAATTTGGGGGGATAACCATTCCTAAAGATGCAGATACGGCGGATCTTACTGCTTCGTCAACAGTACCCGGGGTGGGTATTGCAACACGTATGTATCAAAACGGAAAGTTTAGCGTAACAGTGCTTTCCGATTTGGATACCCCTAAAGAAGGATATTTTTATCAGGCTTGGATAACAAAAGACGGACTCAGTTTTGTATCCATGGGAAAACTCAGAGTTGGTAAAGGCGGGTATATGACTGATTTTGAGTCTGCAACCGACTACTCGGACTATAAAAAAGTGATAGTTAGTTTAGAAAAAGTACTCAATGCCAAACCTGAACAATATATCCTTGAGGGATCCTTTTAATTCTTCTAGAATCAAATCAGGCTGTGAATAAGAATTTAATTATCGGACTTGGGGTGATGACACTTGTAATAATAATTGGTGGCTATTTTGGTTCTAAAGAAAAGATTCAAATTAAAAGGCCCCAGAATAGCACAATAAGTGTAGGTACAAATCAGACAGCGCCCGATAACTCCTCGAAAGAGTTTACGGTTACCGCCAAAGAATTTTCTCTAACTCCCACTAAGTTGGCTGTAAATAAAGGCGAAAAGGTAAGAATATGGTTTGTAAACGACGGGGCTTCTGAACACAATATTAATATTCCGGAATTTAACTTAAAATCTGACTATATAGCTTCGGGTGAAAAGACTTTTTTGGAGTTTGAACCGATAAATACTGGAACTTTTCAGTTTTATTGCGGGGTGGGCGGACACAAAGATCTAGGTATGCAGGGTTCAATTATCGTACAATGATTAGGGGGTGAAATTATGCAGGTAACAGTATATTCAACAACAACATGTCCATATTGCAAGATGTTAAAAGATTTTCTTACGGAAAAGAATATTAATTTTACGGAAAAGCTAGTTGATATGGACGAGGCGGCAAGAGAAGAAATGATGACAAGCTCCGGAGGGTTTTTGGGTGTTCCTTTTACAACGGTTTTAACTCAAAACGGTAACAAAGAAACAATTTTAGGTTTTGACAAAGGAAAATTAAGTTCGGTTCTCAATATTTCTCTAAGCTAAATGATATTTGTAAACTATAAAACCTACGAGGAGAGTTCGGGGGGTAATGCCGTTAACCTTACAAAAACACTTGAGTCGGTTGCTCACGAAACACATGTGAAGGTTATTCCTGTGGTTCAGATAATTGATATCGAAAAGGTGGTGGAGTCAACCAGCCTGGAGGTTTGGATTCAGCACATTGATCCTGTTGGTTACGGTGCCCATACGGGTTGGACGGTTCCAGAAGAGGTTGCCAAAGTAGGGGCCTCAGGAGTTTTTTTAAATCATTCGGAGCATAAGTTTGACGGAATCGACTCACTTTACACTGCCGTAGAGAAAGCCATGTCTGCCAACCTAAAGACCTTGGTTTTTGCGGGGGATTTGGAAGAGCTTAAAAAGGTTGTAGGGCTTGCCCCTACTTATGTTGCCTATGAACCACCCGAGCTTGTGGGCTCGGTAACTACATCGGTTGCCGAAGCTAAACCCGAAATAATTGCACAAGCAGTAGAAATTGCTAAAGAAGCGGGGATACCTTTGGTTGTTGGGGCAGGCATTCACTCCGCAGAGGATGTCAAAAAAACCGTTGAGCTTGGTTCTGTTGGAATTGCAGTTGCTACAAATATAGTTAAAGCGGAAAACCCCGCAGAAGCCTTAAAAAACCTTGCACAAGGGTTTACTATTTAAAAATATGATTTACATTGGAGCTGACCATCGCGGATATGAATTAAAAGAAAAAGTTGCATCGTGGCTTTTTGAAATGAAGTACGACTTTAGAGACTTGGGCGCGGAATCTTTGGATACAAAAGACGACTTTACAAAGTATGCCGAGAGCGTTGCCTCTGTTGTTGCTAACGACGACCGTTCCAAGGGTATTTTGCTTTGCGGTAGCGGGGTGGGTGTTGATGTAGTGGCAAATAAATTTGACGGAATAAGATCTTCGATAGGCAAAAACCCTGACCAAGTTGAGGCGGGTAGGAGGGATGATGATATGAATATTTTAGTAATTGCGGCGGATTACACTAAAGAGGATGAAGCAAAAGAAATGCTAAAAAAATTTCTGGAGACAAAATTTTCCGGTAAGGCCAGATATGTACGAAGAATTGAAGAAATAGGAAAGATAGAAGCTAATAATTAAATATGAATCTGCCCGATCTTGAAAGCATTGACCTTAATGGTAAAAGAGTTATTCTTCGTGGGGATTTGGATGTAGATAATCCGACTGACACAGATCTTAGGATTATATCCGTCGGCGAGACTTTGGAACTTCTTTTAGATAAGGGTGCTTCGGTGATTCTTATCGGGCATAAGGGGCGCCCCGACGGCAAAATCGACAATAACCTTAGCCTTAAATCCACATCGGATTTGTTTTCTAAGATGTTGGACAAAAAAATCAATTTTGTTTTTGATTTGGCGGGGGCAGAAGCCCATGAAGAAGCGGATAAGCTTACTCCCGGGGATGTAATGATGATTGAGAACTTAAGGTTTGATAGCAGGGAAGAGTCAAACGATGCCGAGTTTGCAAAAAGCCTGTCGGAACTTGGTGACTATTATGTGAATGAAGCTTTTGCGTCCTCGCATAGAGAACATGCTTCTATTGTGGGGATACCTAAAAATATCCCGGGTACACTTGGAATAAGATTCAGAAAAGAAATAGAAAATTTAAATAAAGTTTTCCAAGAACCTAAACGACCATTGGTATTTTTAGTTAGCGGAGTTAAAGAAGATAAGCTTAAATATGCCAAGGAGTTTACCGAATTCGCAGACAAAGTTCTTTTGGGCGGAAGATTGCCCGACTTTACGGGTGATGAGCAACTTGTAAGCGTTAGATCCCGAAAACCTGACGAGAAATTGATTGTAGGTAATTTGATTATGGATAAAGAGGATATAACTTTAAATACCATCGATGTTTTTGAAAAAGAAGTGGCTAAGGCAGGAACAATTGTTCTTTCGGGTCCTTTGGGTAAATACGAAGACGAAGGCCATAAACAGGGAACAGAAAGAGTTCTAAAAGCAATTGCAAAATCCGGTGCTTGGAAAATTGCGGGCGGGGGTGATACAGAGACGGCACTTAAAGCGTTTTCTTTAGAAGATAAATTTGATTGGGTGTCCGTTGGCGGGGGGGCAATGCTTGAGTTTTTATCCGCAAAAACACTGCCCGGGATAAAGGCAATAACAGATGGATAGATTTTTTAGCAGATTTTTGGAGCGGGGAACTTCGAGTCACGATTTACCTCCCAGATTGATTGATAAACATCCGGAAATTTTAGATAGGACACTCCATTCTGAAATGTATGAATACGCGAAGAGTAAGGGTGAAACGAACCTTTTTGGCAAACTTATAGACAACCTCAGGTTTATCGACAGACAAACTTTTACAGACGACTTGAAAGTCCTTGGTGGTGAAGTGTCTAGGTTTGTCGGTGATCATGATTATTCACTTTTAATAAATCGGAAAAATAAAAGCGAGGGTTGGGTTTTTGATCAGATTGATGTTTTAAAGCCTCCTATTGCTGTGATTGACGGTTTTGGAAGTACCAGTAATCCAAAAAGTAACGCTGACAAAGGCGTGTTTACCGACGACGGTTTGTATACTGGGGCCCACCTAAACTCTACACTTGAAAGCTGTATCCAAGAGGGTGTGGTGAAGGCGGGCGGGTTGGGAATTTTCCTCATCGGATCTACCAATTTGGCACGAAAGAACATAACTCAAGATTTTAACCCCGTGGTTTATTTCTATAAATACAATATCCCAACAATATCCGAGATTTTTAGTTCATCCGAACAGAAACGACTTAAAAAACTTTTTCCGTCTTGGAGCGGAAGTTACGAACAGGCCGTTCTCACATTTTGGTGGCATAAGATACCCGACAATTTTATTGGAGGTTTAAAGGCAAGCGGGGGGGAATTTTTGTACGATAGAAAAAAAGACATCGGACATTCGGTTTATCTTTTTAATGACGGCCCGGAAGGCGGTTTTTATCCGCCGTATAGGCCGAGGCGTTAAGAATTTAGAATTTCTTTACCGTGTTCCGTTAGTGTTTGTTTTTTGGTAGAGTCCGTCTTTTCCCACCAATTTGTATCGTTGTATGCACCGAGTTCTGCAGATAAGGCCTTCATATCGTTGTTTATAGATTCCCTAGCGGGTGATTCCCAGATCTTTTTGAGGGCCTTGTCGATTTGTGACTGCTGATATTTTCCATCATTCAATTGTAATAGCCTATGAAAGGCGTGTTGGTCGTCGGGTATTAATTCTGAGATAGCATTTTGTTTAGGTTCACCCGTAAAAAAAGCAATGGTTTCAGATGTTCTACTTGTGGCCAATTGATTAGCTTTGTGCCCCTGAGCCATTCTTTTCATTAGTGTGTGGAATTCATTTTTATCAAGACTTGCCGCTCTGTTTTTTAGAATCTGCGATACCTGGTGTGATTCCATGCCTAAATGTAACGCAATACCCCTTATGTACAAAGCATGAGCCTGATTTGAACCACCTGAAACCTCAAAACTTTCGGCAACAAGTTCGAATGTGTCTTGCGGCGAAGTAAAATTAAAACTCTCCATTTTTATATAGCATTTTCCTTGGCGATTTTTGAATACAAAAAAGCGCTTGGTCGGGGAATTCTTTTTAATGTTTTATAGTCCGTTTCGAATAGTCCGAATTTGGCTCTTCTTCCAAATCTCCATTCGAAATTATCCATTAGAGTCCAATGCGTATATCCGATTATTTGAGCTCCGTCTTTTATTGATTGTCTAAGCCAACTTAAGTGATCTTTAAGAAAACCACCTCTTTTACTGTCGTTACCGTCTGCCAATCCATTTTCCGTAATAAGAATCGGAAGTTTATATCGTTTGAAAACGCTTTGAGTTACCTCGTAGATTCCTTCGGGATAAATCGGCCAACCAAGATCGTTTTTTCTTTCTCCTATCAATTTTTCTAACTTTTTTAATGAAGGCTGCTTAATAAACAAGTCTCGTATGCTCGCAAGGTGCATCATGTAGTAGTTTAGGCCAATATAGTCGTGGTGACCTTTTGTAAGACTTAAAAATGAGTAATTACAAAGGAAGCTTATTATTTTAGAAAGTAGTGCACCGACAGCATTCTGGTGCTTGAAATAAACCATGTTAATTGCCGAGGAGACTTTGGCATTAGGAATTTTGTCGTGAATTTTTTGATAACCAATATTGTGAGCTTTTGCGAGGTTTTTGTATGTTTTGTAAGCAAGTATTAGTGAGTGTTTTTGGGGCGGCCAAAAGCCCTGAAGGTAGGACATAAAAGTGTAAACATTAGGTTCGTTTATTACCACCCAGTAATCGACTTGTTGGCCAAAATTTTTAATACAAAGGTTAACAAAATTCTCGAAGTATTTGATGTTGTTCGAGTTGGTCCAGCCGCCTTTTTTGGCAAACCAAAGCGGGTTTGTAAAGTGATTAAGAGTTACTATCGAGGCTAATTTTTGTTTTCTGAGTTCTTGCAAAACTTTTTTATAATGCAGTATCTCTTTTTGATTGTATCTACCTTCTTTGGGCTCGATTCTTGCCCATTCTATGGAGATTCTATGCGAATTATTATTTAATAAGTTTTTAGCAAGGTGAAAGTCTTCTTTGTACATACGGTAGTGGTCGCAGGCAATATCCGAATCTTCTATACCCTTTTTAGATTTTTCCCAGTGCCACCAATCGCTGAATTTATTGTTACCTTCCACTTGATGGGCGGCGGTTGCCGTGCCCCACAAAAATCCTTTGGGGAAAAATTCTTTAGTTTTCATTAACAATATTTAACACATACCTTGTTTTTACTGCAATAGCAGGGGGAGTATATATCTATTAATCTCGCTTTTTGTAAGTTTGGTTAAGTCGTCACTCAAAAATATATTTCCTTTAGCTTGGGAAATTGCATCGTAGAGATTTAATATGGTTTTTTCTTTTAGACCAAAACCTTTTCCGCAAATAAAACAATCAGGGTCGTTATTCCAATAAATTCTAGTGTCTAATCTTTGTTTTATACTAGGAACAACTGTTTTATTTACGTAAAAGTTAGATATAAAATCGGGAATTTTGAATTTAAAAAAAGGAGTGAATATTGTATCCGGACCAATTCTCATAGAATCTGTTAGCCCTGCAAGTACTGTAAACGGTGATCCAGAGGCAATTTTGTAAACATGAGGATATTTTTTGGTTATATATTTAAAAATATCTCTAAGAAATTCATCCGCTTCGGGATTGGTTATCTCGGGGTGGAAATAGATAGCATATAAAAAATCTAACTTAATAAGGTCAAATTTTAAACTTCCAAGCAAATAATCAATCGAGTTATAAATATATTTTCTTGCTGCGGGATTTTTAAAATCCAAGAGAGATCTTTTTATAGGGGAGTAGGGTAAATATTTATGGATTGTTGTGGGATTGGTGTTTTTTGTCCAATCTTTATTTTTCAAACTAAAACTTGAATCAGGGTCAGTCAGAAAAGGGGCAAGCCAAATTCCAGCTTTGAAACCAAGTTTATTAATTTTACTTACAGTTGATTTTAGGTTTTTAAACTTTCTTTTATCCGGCTTTTGCCAATCTCCCCACTTGGCCCAACCGTCGTCGATTAGGACGTAATTAATAGGTATTTTTTTATTTTGAGCAGCTTTTGCCTGTCTTAATATCTTTTCTTCAGTTATATTAGTTCCGTAGTTGTACCAAGAGCACCAGCCTTTAATCGGTTTTTTGAGTTTAATTTTTTTTATTTTTAAATTTACCGGTTTCATTTTAGTCGGCGGATACAAAAAGTAGGGAACCTTAAGAAGTGGAGTTTTTGGGGGAGACCATGATTGCCAACCGTTTATCTTAGGCATTTATGGAAATATATTTAAAAATCTGAACTATTTCAAGTGATGATATTTACACTTCACAAGTGATGATATTTACACTTCACAAGTGATGATATTTACACTTCACAAGTGATG
>CAZRJH010000007.1:25488-54416 GCA_964600575.1 uncultured Gammaproteobacteria bacterium
ATATTTACGATTGAGACTAAAATTGCTAGACTGGTTTAACATGATTAAAGTAGGAATTAACGGATTTGGAAGAATTGGTAGACTTGCCTTTAGAATTGGTCTTTTAAAACACTCAGGCGAGCTTCAGTTTGGAGCCATAAATACAACCGGTAGCATGCCCGTTTCCGGATGGGCTCATTTAACCAATTTTGATACAACATATCGAAAGTTTGAACACGAAGTTAAAAGCGAAGATCTAAAGACATTGGATCAGATAACGGACGAAGACCCTTTGATGGGTAACCTTATGGTTTCCGAAAGAAATGTAAAAGTCCCCATATTGGCACAAAAAGACGCCGCAAAGATTCCCTGGAAAAAATTTGGAGTAGATGTCGTTATAGAATCAACCGGACATTATACAGACGAAGCGGGAGCAAAAAAACATGCCGTTGGTGGTGCAAAAAGGGTGGTAATCTCAGCCCCTGCCAAGGGGGAGAATGTTAAGACTTTTGTTTTGGGTGTTAATGAGTTTGAAGGTAAAGATCCCGAGGGAGATGTTATTTCTAACGCAAGTTGTACAACCAACTGCATAGCTCCCGTTGCGGCCGTTCTTCATTCAAAATTCGGTATAGAAAAAGCAATGATGACAACCGTGCATTCTTATACCGACGATCAAAATTTACAAGACAGTAGCCATAAAGATTTAAGGCGTAGCAGGGCAGCGGCCGTTAATATGGTTCCGACAACAACAGGGGCGGCAATTGCAGTTACCGAAACAATACCCGAGCTAAGAGGTCTTTTTGACGGAATGAGTTTAAGAGTGCCGACCATCACCGGATCTATTGTGGACTTTACCTTATTGCTTAAGAAGAATGTCACCAAAGATGAAGTAAATCAAGCCTTTATGAATGCCGTGGAAAATCCCATATACAAGGGTATATTGGCTGTTTCCGAAGGATTTTTGGTATCATCCGATATTATCGGAAGAAGTGAATCGGCTATCGTTGATTTACCATTAACGCAAGTTGTTGCGGGAAATATGGTTAAGGTTTTTGCCTGGTACGATAATGAATGGGGATACGCCAATAGACTTGTCGAGCAGGTAGTTAGAGTTGGAAGATCGCTCGAAGGACACTCTGCACCATCTGATCCTCTAACTTTAAGTTTTAAAGCATTTTAAGCATGATCTTTTTTACTATTTTTGATATTCTCCTTATGTTTACGGCCATGGCTGGATTTATTCTTATCGTGTTTGGTACTCCTGCCGGTATCACGCTATTAATCATTTATTTGATTAGTCTTAAGAGGAAGAAAAATATCAAACTTTTAAAGTGGGGCTTTATACTTTTGTCCGGAATACCATTGTTGGTAATAACTTTTGTGCTCTACGCTCTATTGCATATGGCCGCCGCTTATTTTAAAGTAACCCTTGGTTTAAACGGACCTATGCCGTTTGCAATTTACTAATGTCTGTAGAAATTATCCCGGCTATTTTAACAAACGACCTTGGTGAATTCTCGTCGCTTATTAGACAAGTCGAAGAAACGATCGCGGTTAATGACACTCCTGTTAAAAGAATCCAGATAGATGTTTTAGACGGAATTTTCGTGGACAACAAAACGATTGACCCAGGTGTTTTAACTATCACAGAAACAGATTTAAGTCTGGATTTCCATTTGATGGTTAAGGACCCGGCGGGTTGGGTAGAAAGGTGTGCAAATGCCGGCGCGGACAGAATAATCGGGCAAATTGAGATGATGGAAAGTCAAATTGACTTTGTTAAAAAAGTTCAAGAGACCGGGCTTTATGTTGGACTTGCGGTCGATTTGGATACTCCGGTTTCTAAACTGGATCCCGTTATTCTTAATAATCTTGATGTGGTACTTTTGATGGCAGTTAAGGCGGGGTGGGGTGGACAACAGTTCGACGGTAAGGTTATAGAAAAAATAAAGGAACTTGATGAAGTAAGATCGAGAGATAGAACGCCGTTTAGAATATGTGTCGACGGTGGTGAAACCGAAACAACAATAGATGAGACACATTTTGCGGGTGCTGATGAGGTGGTAATAGGACGCAGGTTATTTATGGGCAGTATTCGTGATAATATTAAAAAATTGCAGGAGGCTGCACACGACATTAAATGAAAGATAAAAATTTATTAGATAAAAAGATAAGACAGATTTCTTACTTGGGTTTTGCCGATGCAAAACCGGGCGATCCGCTTTTTTTGGAAGCTTACGAATGTGCAAAATATTTAACCTCTAAAGGATATGTTGCCATAAACGGAGGAGGCCCGGGAACTATGAGAGCAGTTTCTGAAGGGGCAAAAGATGCAAAAGGAACAGCTGTTGGGGTTACTTTTTACCCTAAAGATATTACCAACTACGAAGGAAGAGATAAAAATAACCCCTTTGATATAGAAATAAAAACAAAAAACTACCTTGAAAGAACTCTAAAGCTTTTGGAAATGGGTGATGCGTTTGTCATTTTTAGAGGAGGAACGGGAACTATTTCGGAATTTGGAATGGCCTGGGGGCTGGCTAGGCTTTATTTTGGACACCATAAACCCTTAATTTTATACGGACAGTTTTGGAACAATATTATTAAATCGTTTTCGGAAAATATGAGAATTAGGCCCGAGGAGCTGGAGGTTTATAGGGTTGTGAATTCACCCGAAGAAGCTTATCGCGCTATACAAATATTTGAAGGAGCACTTCGTCATAGCGTTAAACCCAATAAAGAAGAAAGTCCTTTTGAGGCACGCTCAAAGTAGGGATCTATTATTCCAATGCAAAAACTGTCCATAGTAGAACTCGAGGAGAAGGCCGTAAAAATCCGCGAAGATATTATTAAAGAACTTCTGGAAGCGGGAAGCGGTCATTCAGCAGGGCCTCTGGGGATGGCTGATATTTTTACCGCTCTTTATTTTAATGTCATGAATCACGACCCTAATAATCCCGATTGGGAGGAGCGTGACAGGTTGATTCTTTCAAACGGCCACATTGCCCCGGTTAGATACGCTGCAATGGCAGAGGCGGGATACTTTCCTGTATCGGAACTAATGACCCTCAGAAAATTGGGTTCCAGGCTTCAAGGACATCCGGAACGAACAAAACTACCCGGGCTTGAAACAACCTCCGGTCCTTTGGGCTCCGGTTTGGCTCAAGCGGCAGGCTATGCTTATGCTTCCAGAATGGACGGAAAGGGTTTTAGAGTCTTTTGTATTTGTTCCGATGGAGAACAAGAAGAGGGAAATCACTGGGAAGGAGTGATGTTTGCGGCCAAATATAGACTTTCGAACTTAACCGTTTTTATAGACAGAAATAATATTCAAATCGACGGACACACCGAGGACATAATGCCTCTGGACCCAATGGAGGAGAAATATAAATCATTTAACTGGCATGTGTTGCATATTAACGGACACAACATGCAGGAAATAATTGACGCGGTCGACCATTCACGAGCTGTTTTTGAAAATCCCACAGTGATAATTGCTCATACAATTCCCGGCAAAGGGGTGGACTTTATGGAAAATAAATTTGAATGGCACGGCAAGCCCCCCAATAGCGATGAAGCCAAAAAAGCATTACACGAACTAAGAACTTTGGGAGGAAAAATTAAATCCGAACATGAATGACAATGAGCGATAGAGAACCTGTAGAAAATTTTGATACGGATATGTTGGCATCCCAAATTGCACTCGGTGCAAGTAGATGGATGGATAGGGGACAAACCGACATTATGGCTGTAATCTTAAGAAACAACGAATATAAAACAGCCTTGGGTAATCCGACAAAAGACCCAAACGAAGCTCTGGCCGTTCTTTATGAGGATATAAGGAAAACTAATTATTTCCTGATAGACGGTGGAAGAGAAGATGCACTTGGAGCGGTGGATAGAGTTGTAGAAAAAGTTGCCGGTAAATTTTTGAGCAGTTTGGATACGGAAGTTTATAAAAGACAAATGGCAAAAATTAAAGAAGAGAACAAAAATATTAAAGATACTAATTTGGTAGTAATTTTCTCCAACAATATGGCCAAATGCATTTTGCTAGATTTACCTAAAAATGTTAAATCCTAAGTTAAAACTAAATCAAAATATTTTTGACAAAGATGTTGAAGCCGTGCCTACCCGTCAAGGTTACGGTGAAGGTCTTATTCTGGCCGGAGACAAAGACGAAAAAGTGGTGGTGCTTTGTGCAGATTTAACGGAATCTACAAGATCGATTCTTTTTAAGGAAAAATTTCCCGAAAGATTTATAGAAGTAGGGGTGGCCGAGCAAGGAATGGTTACTGTTGCGGCAGGTATGGCCAATTACGGAAAGATACCCTTTGTGGCCAGTTATGCGGCTTTTTCGCCGGGAAGAAATTGGGAGCAAATTAGAACAACAATAGCCTTAAACAATGTTCCCGTAAAGATTGCGGGTGCACATGCCGGTTTAACGGTAGGGCCGGACGGCGCAACGCACCAGATGCTAGAAGACATCGCCTTAATGAGAGCGATACCTAATATGATTGTTGTTTACCCGTCGGATGCAATAGAAGCCAAAAAAGCTACTCTTGCCGCGGCAATTAACGGAAAACCTACTTATATAAGACTTGCTAGAGAGAAGACTCCCTTAATAACAACCAAAGAAACCGAATTTGAAATAGGCAAAGCTCAAATTTATTGGCAGGGTAAAAATCCTGAGGTTAGCATAGTTGCCTCCGGACCTTTGGTTTACGAGGCTTTGGTCGCCGCTAAAGATTTAGAAGGTGAAGGAATTGGTGTAGAGGTTATAAATATGGCGACAATAAAACCTTTGGATGGTTTGTCTTTAATTTCTTCTGTCAAAAAAACCGGTTGTGTTGTATCTGTCGAAGAACATCAGATTAACGGTGGTTTGGGTGGCGCCGTTTCTGAAGTTTTGAGCAGAAATTTCCCCGTACCACAGGAATTTGTAGCCATGCCCGACTCGTTTGGGGAATCTGGGGAGCCCGATGAGCTTTTGAGTAAATATCATCTTAAGTCCAAAGATATTATTTCTTCCGTTAAAAAAGTAATTCAACGAAAAAATCAATAAATTTACCTTATAAAGTATTTAGTAAGCCACACCTTTGAAGTCCGGACAATTTGCTTTATACCAGTTAATTGCTTCGGGTGTGCAGGAAAATTTGATTCCTTCGCTGTCGGGTCCGGGCATACAATCTACATAACCATTTTGCGGGCATGTATAAATACCCGGGGTTTGAGTTGAAACACTCGAGTCGGTGAATCTGACCGGAAGGCTAAAATACTTTACTTTTTGGGGGTCACCGCTGGCGTTATCGCTTTCTATAAGAATTACACCAGAGGCCGTAGAAGTTTTAAAGGTGATGCTAGATGTAAACTCAACCGGATTGCCGCTAAGCCAGCTACCGGGATTAACCTCTTTTGCCTGCCCCTGTTTGATTAACTTGCCGCTTGTGTCCATAAGTTTAATAGCCGCAACTCCTTCGAACATCCATCCCGCAGGCAATGTTCCCTTAACCGTTAGAGGGCTTGTTACAAGTGAGTCCTTTTGTGGTGTTTGTACAACAACTTGAGTCGCGGGGTCGGGTGTTGGGCTGGCTATAGCAACGGGGGAGGGAGTGGGCCTTTGGTATTCTGCGACAATTTTTTTAAGTTCTTTGTTTTGGTTGTACAAAAATCCGACGGTAGCTAATGAGAATAAAATAAATACGGCAACACTGGCAACCGTTAGCCGATTTTCACTTTTTGTTGATTTTGAGTTTTCCTGCACCAAAGTATTTTCGGATGCTAAACCATGGTTTTCTGGTACTTCTGACTCCATACAAAATATTGTACACTAAAATCTGATTGAACCTGCCATGGATGACATAATTAAAAAACTTCTTGCTCCCGGCCTTGGAATATTGGCAAGCGACGAAAGTACACCCACAATTACTAAAAAGTTGGCAACAATGGGGATAACTTCTACCCCGGAAGTGGATAGAAAATATAGGCAAATTTTTTTGGGCGCCAAAGGATTGGAAAATTACATAAGCGGTGTGATCCTTTTTGATGAAACAGTACATCAAAAGAACGATGATGGCTTTTCTTTTGTGGATAGTCTTGCAGATAGGGGGGTAATCCCCGGAGTAAAGGCGGATGAAGGTTTGGAAGATTTTGGTGAAAGTACCGAAAAGGTTACCTTAGGACTTGATGGTCTATCGGGACGACTAAAAGAATATTACGACATGGGAATCAGGTTTGCTAAGTGGAGGGCAATATTTGATATTACGGATATGCATCCCTCAAACGCCTTAATTGAAGAAAGTCTAAATAGAATGGTTGAGTTTTGTCAGACTTCGATTAAAGCAAACATTGTCCCCATACCGGAACCCGAGGTTTTAATGGGAGGTAATCACACAACAACCAGATGCGAAGAGGTTACAAGGGATTTGCTGAAGGTATTTTTTAAGAAACTAAAAGAAAAGAACGTCGACATAACCAAGATAGTTTTAAAAACCAATATGGTTCTACCAGGTGAGGCAAGCGGAGTAAAGGCTGCACCTCTGGAGGTTGCAAATGCTACATTACGAACATTGAGAAACTCCGTTCCTGCCGAGGTTCCCGGAATAGTTTTTCTTTCGGGTGGACAAACTTCTGATGAAGCGATTGCAAATCTTAACGAGATCGAAAAACTAAAAGCGGATGCGCCTTGGCAACTCACATTTTCTTATTTGAGAGCTCTCGAAGAAGATTCTAGAATCGCTTGGGAAGGAAAAGATGAAAATGTAGAAAAAGCCCGAAGTATATTCCTAGAAAGGTTGCAACAAGCGCAAAAAGCGAGAAATGGTGAACTTTGATCTTTTATCAATTGGCGACGCTTCGATTGACACTTTCATGACCCCCCTGGAAAGTGAAACTCTTTGTTCAATAGACAAAAGGCAATGCTTAATAGCTTTTAACTATGGCGATAAAATTCCCGTTAAGAATTTGGAATTTACAGTGGGCGGTAACGCAGCCAATAATTCCGTGGGTGCAAAAAGGTTAGGTGTAAATACAGGGATTGTTCTCACCCTGGGGGATGACAATGTGGGAAACATGATTGTTGATAAGTTAAGAAGTGAGGGGGTTGATCTTACTTATGTTATTCAGCAACCCGGTACAGGTTCGAATTATTCGACAGTCGTAAATTATTCCGGTGAACGGACGATATTTGTTTTTCATTCACCAAGATCTTATGAATTTCCGGTTCAACTTCCGCTTGCCCCTTGGGTTTACCTGACTTCGATGGGGGAAAGTTTCCGCCCTTTTTATAACCACATGGCGGATTGGTTGCAAAAAAATCCTGCTATAAAACTGGCATATAATCCAGGTAGTTGGCAAATAAGAGGTGGGCTGGAGGTAATGCAAAATATTTTATCGACTACTTATATTGTTTATTTGAATAGGGAAGAGGCGGAAAAACTAACATCATTTGGACCTTCAACAGGCAAAGACAGGGAACTTCTGGTGACTCTAAACAAGCTCGGACCAAAAGTTTGCGTTATCACAGACGGCGGAAACGGGGCAGTTGCATATGACAGCATAAACGGTAAATTTTTGAAAGTTGCGATTCTTCCGGTTGACGCATACGAACGAACCGGAGCGGGCGACGCATTCGGATCGGGGTCTCTCGCGGCACTCATTCACGGAAAAAGTTTGGAAGAAGCACTTTTGTGGGGTACTATAAATTCGGCGTCGGTTATCGGTTACACCGGTCCGCAAAAAGGACTTTTGAAAATCGAGGAAATGCCGGAATGGTTGGAAAGATGTAAAAGTAGCGGTGTTAGTGTACAAAGTTTTTAATATGTCAAAAATATTTGTTACCAGAAAAATACCGGGAGATCATATAGATAAGCTAACTGAAGCTGGTCACGATGTAACTGTCTCTGAATTTAATAGATCCCTTACAGGCGCGGAACTTGTGGAGAAAGTAAAAGGAGCCGAAGCAATTCTTTCGCTTCTTACAGACAGGATTGATGGGGATTTGGCGGATGCCGCAGGGCCTCAACTTAAGATAGTTTCCAACTATGCGGTGGGTTTTGACAATATAGATGTTAAAGCATTAACAGACAGAGGAATTGTTGTAACAAACACCCCGAGCGATGAGGTCAACGAGTCTGTTGCCGAACACACTTGGGCTTTGATACTCTCGCTTGCAAGAAGGGTAATAGAGGCCGATGAAGCAACTAGACAAGGAGCCTACAAAGGCTGGGAGCCCGATATATTCTTGGGCACCAATGTAATAGGTAAAACTTTGGGAATTGTCGGCCTGGGTAGGATAGGGTCTATGGTTGCCAGACGTGCAAGCGGTTATAAAATGAACATTTTGTATACAAAAAGAGAGCCTGATCCCGAAGCGGAGAAAGAACTGGGAGTTAAATTTGTTTCGATGGATGACCTGCTTGCCCAAAGTGATTTTGTTACATTGCATGTTCCTTT
Organism: uncultured Gammaproteobacteria bacterium; assembly: GCA_964600575.1. Lineage (GTDB taxonomy): Bacteria > Patescibacteriota > Microgenomatia > UBA8517 > UBA8517 > CAZRGC01. Next base: position 33,922 of record CAZRJH010000007.1, read on the forward strand.
AAACGAGCAAACAAGACATATGATTAATAAAGATGCCTTTGCAAAAATGAAACGAGGATCGTATTTGGTAAACACGGCAAGAGGCCCTGTTGTTGACGAAAGGGATCTTGTAGATGCACTAAGGACGGCACAACTCTCCGGTGCGGGGCTTGATGTTTTTGATAATGAACCAAATATTGCACCCGAGCTGATTAATGCTCCGAATGTTATCACTACTCCCCATATAGCCAGTGCCACCTGGGAAGCCAGAAACGCCATGGGGGAGATGGCGGTTGCATCGATAATCGATTTGTTCAAAGGTGTTAAGCCCTCCAACCTTGTTAATACTGAAGTTTGGGACAAGAAAAGATGACCTTCTTTAAATCCTGGTCGAAGTTTGTTTGATTTAAAATAACTATATTAAAATTGACCTATGGCATTATTCGGCAAAAAGAAAAAAAAGGAAAATGAAGAAGATGATATTATCGACGAGGAGTTAGAAGAAAAAAGGGAAGAAAAGAAAGTAAAAAGAAAACTAAAAGACCTTAGCCCTGAAAACCGCAAAAAAAGGAAAGAACCCCCTAAACCATGGGGTAAAAAAGAGAGAATAACAGTTCTTGTGATATTTCTAGTTATGGCTTTGGCGGCTTCGATCATGACCCTTGCCGCGGAAGGAAGTCCGATAATAAAAAATTTTATTAATATCAAAAACGCAATTACCGAAAGTATAAAAGGTTTTAAAAGTGATACTGTTTATTTTTAAGCTTAGTTCCTTCTCCTTCCTCTTGGAGTAGGGAAAAACTGCGTCTTGGCTCCATCTTCGAGAATTTGATTGATTGTTTGTAGCGGTGTGGGTGTAGGTGCAGGACTTGGAATACAGGCTCTTTTGGGTTTATTCTCATCCAAAAACCATTCCTGTCTGGTTGGGCAACCGTCACATGGTAGACTTCCTGTAGTTTGGCAAATATTTATTCTACTCACTCCATCCGGGGCTTTCCAGTCAATTGATTCTTTATCCGCGAGGAGTGCAGAAATGATCTTGTTCCATATGGGAGATGCTCCCGTTACACCTGATGCGATTCTGCTCATGGGTTTATTATTGTTGTTTCCAACCCAGGTTAATACTAAATAGTTTTGATTAAATCCTACTGCCCAGTTATCTCTGAGGTCGTTGCTTGTTCCTGTTTTTACTGCAACCTCCGGATGGTTTTTGACTACAAGATAGGAGTTAAACCCAAACTCCGGTGCGCGAGCGGGATTGTCTTTTAATATATCGGTTAGTAAAAAGGCCACTCTGGGATCTAGTACCTGGGTAGAGTCGGGTGTATTTTCTTCTAAAAGTCTTCCTTTGTAATCGTGTACTGAAAGTATGGGGAGTATATCGGGCTTTTTGCCTTGGTTAGCAACAGTTGCATAAACTTGTGCTAAATCTAAAGCTTTTGTTGCTCCTCCCCCAAGGGTGAGTGAAAGTCCGTATATTCCCGGCTCGTCCCAGGTTGTTATCCCCATGCTTTTGCCTTGTTCTATCATTTTATCGACTCCGTAACTTGCCAGAATTTTTACTGCCGGTATATTTCGGCTTTGGGCAAAAGAACTTCTCAAACTTACTCTTCCGACAAACTGACCGTCGTAATTAACGGGTGAGTAGGGGGGTGATCCGGGAATGTTGTAGGTGATTGGAGAATCATCAATCATCGAAGAAGGACTGTAACCATGACTTAATGCATATGCGTAGTTAACGAGTTTGATCGAACTTCCCGGCTGTCTTAGCCTTAAAGTAACATTTACTTGGCCGTCGCCTTTAACATCGAAATAGTCTTTAGACCCGACCATTGCCAGGATTTCACCAGTTTGTGGATTGATAACCAAACTCGCTCCGTTTCCGACGCTCAAGTTTTTGAGTTTTTCTACCTCGTCATAAACCACCTTCTCCGCCATCTCTTGAATGTTAATGTCTAAACTTGTTATGACTTCTAAACCGCCTTTTTCTACAACATCTTCTCCGTATTTTTCTACAAGAATTTGCCTTATATACATAACAAAATGAGGAGCTTTGATTGCTGACCTGTTTGGGTTAAAGCGAATTACTTCGTTTAGAGCCTTTTTTTCTGTCTCTTCACTTATAAATTTATTTACTTTCATAAGGTGTAGCACTTCCTTTTGTCTTTCGAAGGAAATTTCCGGATTTTGTCCGAAAGGCGAGTAAACAGTCGGACTTTTAGGAAGACCAGCCAAAAAAGCTGCCTCGGCTATTGTTAGATCTTTAACGCTCTTACCTAAATAAGATTCAGCTGCCGACTCTATCCCGTATGCTGTTCCACCATAGCTCACTTCGTTAAGATACATTTCTAGAATCTGATCTTTTGTGTAGTTTGTTTCCACTTCTATGGATAAAATTAACTCCTTTATTTTTCTGGACAAAGTTCTTTCCGGAGTCAAAAAGACGTTTTTAACCAGCTGCTGGGTGATAGTTGAGCCGCCTTGTATTGATTTGTTTTGAATATTTTGAGACAGGGCCCTAATGATCCCTTTTATAGAAAAACCGGGATGATTGTAAAATTCCGCGTCCTCCGCTGCGAGAGTTGCCATGCGGACATGCATAGGGATATCCGTAAGGGGCACAATGGTTCTATTTTTATCTTTGTAAATCTTATACAGCAAAACTCCGTTTCTGTCGTAAATCTTAGTGGCAACCTCCTGATCTCTGGTGGTTAGCTCTTTAGGGGAAGGGAGATCTTTAATTACTCCAAAATATGCATAACCGACTATTAGCAAAAGGGTGATTAGCCCAAACAAAAACCTGCGTTTTTTGAATTTTTTGGCAAGTCTTTCGGATATTTTTGTAAAACCTTCTTTTAGTGTTCTTATGATTTTTAACTCGATAAGATCGAGCCTGAGTATTTCCAGTCTAAAAGATGCCAGAAGCGACCTTTGTCCTTCCGATTTTTTAATCGTGGATTTTTTTTGTTTGACTTTCGGGAGTTTAAAGACGGGGGTTTTAATTTTAGGAATATTAACTCTCAGCAAAGTCGCCAGATTTGCTATTTTTTGAGGCAGAGTAAAGACAAAAAGGAGAAAAACAAAAATTTCTTTTATCGAAAACAGAAACGGCCTACCGACCGCTATAAGTGTCTTTTCTAGGAGAGTGTACTTTACGGTTTTTGATTTTTGGGCAGGTTTAACATTTCTTTTTTTTGCGGGTTTTTTAGGCACTGCGGCATTTTACCAGTTGGAGGCTGTTTTGGGAACAGTTAGGCCTTATCGGGTTAGAGGATATTTTATTGTTCCCGATGAGCTGGCAACCGGACAGGTCATGCAGTACATTGCACCTGTGGGATCTTGGTATATAGGCCTATTTTCCGTATGAACTTGCTCAGGAGCGGCTGATGCGGGAGCCATCTGCCCAGTATCGTTAAATATCCAAATATCCTGGCTTGTTATAAGATTGCCGCTCGGAACTGTGTCTTTAAGAAAATATTCGAATCTGGTAGGGCAACCGGGGTTAAGCGGGTCTGCGCCGGGAAGACTTCCTGTATCTGCACAGATGGTGGCCCCCACAACACTGTCCGGCTGTTTTATCCAAGAATGACCTTTTTCGGTGCTTTCATATGCACCTTTTTCGGCTTTATCCAAAGCAAATTTAATTATGCGGTTCCATATTGGGGAGGCACCGCTTACACCCGAAACAGCACCGCTCATTGGAGTGTTGTCGTTGTTTCCCACCCATGTGACAACTACCACACTGGGTGAGTAACCTATTGTCCAGTTGTCTCGTCTGTCGTTTGTTGTTCCTGTTTTGACCGAGACTTCGGGATGTCCTTTGACATTTAAGAATGAGCTGGACCCAAATGCCTGACTCCTGGCGTTGTTGTCATAGAGGATATGGGAGATTATGAAAGTGACATCCGGATCCAAAACTCTTTCGCCCGTAAGCTTGGTTTTGTTTGGATCGTGCTCTTCTAGAACATTACCTTTCCAATCGGTTACTTTAGTAATAGCCAATAAAGGTTCTTTAATTCCCTGATTGGCAAATACTCCAAAGGCTTGCGCCATGTCGTACGGTTTAACTTCGCCGCCGCCGAGAGTTAAAGAAAGCCCATATCTTGACGGATCTTCCAAAGAAGTTATTCCCATTTGAGTGGCGAAGTTCATAAAGTGGTCGACGCCGTTGAGCGCCAAAGCTTTAACTGCAGGTATGTTGTATGAGTTGCCCAAAGAAAACCTTGTCTGAGCTAACCCGTGGTATCCTCCATCATAATTTACGGGACAATATTGAGGTTGCCCTATGACGCTAAAACAGGTGGGTATATCCGCGAATGATGTAGCTGCGGTTATTTTTTTGTCTTTTATTGCTAACGCGTAGTTGAGAGGTTTAATCGAAGATCCCGGTTGTCTTTTAGCCAGTATTACATTAACTTTTCCGTCTTCGTCTTTAGCAAAGTAATCTTTTGAACCTACCATTGCTAAAATTTCACCGGTTCCTGGTTTGGTAACCATCGCTGCTCCGTTACCCACCTTTTGTTTTTTGAGTTTAGCAACTTCCGAAGCTACCGCCTCCTGAGCGAACTTTTGAACTTCCAAATCCAATGTCGTGTTAACTCTTAAGCCTCCTTGCTCAACCATTTTCTCTCCGTATTTATCCGCTAGTTGTTCTTTTATCCAAAGTGCAAAATGTGGCGCTTGGGGAGGTTTGATATCCGCGTATATTAGTTGTTCTTTACCTGCCTTATCTGATTCTTCTTGAGAAATATATTTGTTTGCGACCATCTGTTTAAGAACTTCTTCTTGTCTGGCCTTTGCAAGCTCCGGACGAGCACCAAAAGGGGAATAACTAGAAGGGCGTTGTGGAAGGCCGGCTAATAGTGCCGATTCGGCCAGTGTTAAGTTTTTGGCTGGTTTATTAAAGTATGTTTCGCTGGCTGTTTCTATACCATATGCCGTTCCGCCATATGGGATTGTGTTGAGATACATCTCTAAAATTTGATCTTTTGTATATATGCTTTCGACTATAAATGTGAGAACAACTTCCTGAGCTTTTCTTCTGATTGTTCTTTCTTGTGTAAGGAGAGCGTTTTTAACTAACTGCTGTGATATTGTCGATCCTCCTTGGAGATCTCTTTTGAAAACAGTGCTATAAAAGGCCCGTGTTATACCTGTAAGAGAGAACCCTCGGTGTTTGTAAAAATCTTTATCTTCTATAGATATTGTTGCCTGAGTAAGATGTTTTGGAAGATCGTTAAGTTTTATTGGCGCTCTCTTTTTTTCGGCGAATATTTCGTAGACCAAGCTGCCATTTCTATCAAAAATTTTAGTTGAAACCGGGAGATCTTGTGATGATAGCTTGGTGGGTAGGGGGATGCCCCAAAGAATATATAGTGATCCGCTTATTAATGTTCCAAAAAAAATTAGCCTCTTCCTGCCATAGACGGTACCGATCTCGTTTTTAATTTTAGACACAATAAGGGAAAAAAATTTTTTCATGAAGTAGAAATTATATTATACAGCCACGGAAAACAAAATGTTTAAGACTACCAGATGAGTGTAGAGTATTGGGTGGTCTATTTGCTACAATTTTAATATGGAAGCCTTGGAGAATATGGAAGAGAAAGTTTGGTGGAATTATGTTGAAAACGATATTCAGGAACTTTTGTACGAATCATTACTTCTTCTTAGAACACTAAAAGGTATGGGGGCCGATCTTCCCGGGGCAAGACGCGAATTCCACGATTATTCGTTTGTAGTTTTTCCCGCAGCAAAAGCATATGAGGGCTTTTTGAAAAAACTTTTTTTGGATTTGGGATTTATTACCGACGAAGATTATTTTGGTAAAAGGTTTAGGATAGGGAAAGCACTTAATCCGTCTTTGGAAAAGGAAATAAGACGGGAGGGAGTATATGACAAGATAGTCGGCCATTGTCAGGGAAAGGAAGTTGCCGAAATGCTTTGGGAAACATGGAAAGAATCTCGTAATGTTATCTTTCATTGGTTTCCTAACGAAAAAAATGCTATAAATTTAATGGAAGCCGAAGAAAGGATTACAATGATTATTAAAGCAATTGATGTATCTTTTAAAGGGTGTAAAATAAATTACAAGAATGGCTAAGACTGTCCAAAAAGATAGCTATGTAAAAAACGCAGTAGGCTACAGCGCTTACTTAATTATCGTTTGGGGTTTTTACAGATTTTTATTCCAGCTCCCCAGTGAGGTAGAGGAACTTTTTATTAAACCCGTAGTCTGGCTTCTTCCGATATTATATTTTGTATTCCGCAAGGAACGATTGGGGTTTTCTTCTTTGGGATTTACTCTTAAAAACCTTTTCCCCTCCATTTATTTGTCTATCGGTTTGGGTGCGGTTTTTGTAATGGAAGCTGTTTTAACTAACTTTTTAAAATATAAAGGGCTTCATTTTGGAGCAAATTTAGGTCCCGACCCGATAATGGTCTCACTTGGTTTGTCGTTTGCAACAGCGTTTTCTGAAGAAACTGCCTTTAGAGGATATGTTTTTACCCGTATATGGGCCTACACCAAGAACGAGTGGACTGCCAATATTGTAACAACCACACTTTGGACTGCAATTCATATCCCGATAGCTTTCTTTGTCTGGAAATTAGATCTAGTCGCAGGTGTCGTCTATCTTATGTTAACGGCAATATTTGGGCTTGGTGCGGCTTTTGTTTACGCCAAGACTCAAAACATATTAAGTTCAATCCTTCTCCATGTACTTTGGGAATGGCCAATAATTCTCTTCAGATAATTTCCTTGACTTAATTTGAGTACGGAATTACCATAATCATTGCCGATGCAAAAAAAATTTTTACTCGGACTGGGGGTTTTTGCCGTAGCTTTCGTGATTCTTTCGGTTTCTATGTTTGAATCCGCATCGGTTTCTTACGTTTTTGCAACCCCAACACCTGTGGGAGCAAGTGCTTTTAACAAAGTTCCTTTTGTGGAGTATGAAATGCCCTACCCGGGTAATGTTTCCCCCGACAGTCCGCTTTGGGTTTTTAAGATGGCTCGTGACAGAGCTGTTTACGGCTTAACTTTTGACCACCTAAAAAAAGCCGAGTTGGCACTTCTTTATTCCGATAAAAGGTTATTGGAAAGCAAAAAGCTTTTTGAGAATAAAAAGCCGGATCTGGCTTTTACCACACTTAGTAAAGGCGAAAAATATTTGGAAGAAGCAAAACTGCACGAAGAAATAGCAAGAAACGGGGGAATAGATACCAACAGTTTTCTTAAGAAACTCGCAGCAGCTTCTTTAAAACACAGACAGATTATCGAAGAAATTCTTCCCATTTCTCCCGAGGATGCAAAACCGGAGATTATTAAGATAGAAGATTATTCCAAAAATACCTATAAATATTCACGCGACATCCTTAATTCCAAAGGGCAAATATCTCCAAAAAACCCGTTTAGCGGGGATTAATCAACTTTAACGCCGTCAATTTTTATTCCATATAATTATTCCGCAGAATATCCTTGTAATATTCCCGCAAAAAAACTTCAGGAATTATTAAAAATGCAGGCATAAGACTTGCCTAAGTTGATATATTTTGACATAAAACTTATTAGTTGACGTTACAGATCTAGTGTTTAACAATGAACATCGTCACTAGATATAGAGTAAATAGTTTCCATTCGTGAAACTACACTGCCCATTAAAATTATGCATTGTCCATTTTGTAAAGCCGGAGATACAAGCGTCTTGGAATCACGAGATATAGAGGGTGGTTGTGCCATAAGACGAAGGAGGCTTTGCGGAAAGTGCGGAAAGAGATTTACGACACACGAGGAAGTTAAAAGAAATTTTCTCTGGGTAGTTAAAAAAGACGGAAGACGTGAGGTCTTTGAAAAAGAAAAGGTTAAAAGGGGAATATTAAGGGCAATAGAGAAACGTCCCGTTTCCCTTGAACTCGTAGACGATGTGGTCGACCAGGTTGAAAGAGAACTTTTGAGGAGTGAAAAACAAGAGGTTATATCAAGAGTAATCGGTAATGCAATTTTAAAAAGATTAAAAAAGATAGATAAAGTGGCCTGGTTAAGATTTGCCAGTGTTTACCTTGAGTTTGAGGATTTGAGAGACTTTGAAAAAGCAATCGAAAAGTAATTAATATGTCAGAAGAACAAATACAAATAAGTAAAAAACAAAAAACAGGCAGACCAAAAAAAGCATTAAAAGTTGATGCAAATGCAAAAAGTTTGGACCATGTTAACGGCCGTACTACTTTGCCTTGGCCAACAACTATTGTAAAAAGAGACGGAAGAAAGCAGGACTTTGATCCGCAAAAAATACTTAATGCTGTTGAAAGGTGTTTTAAGAGTTTTGGGGCAACACCAAAATCTTCTGTAATCGATTTAACCCAAAGGGTGGTTAATATAGTTTCCGCCAGATACAAAGAGCCAACTGTTGAGCAGGTCCAAGACATTGTAGAGTTGGTTCTTCAGTCTTCGGAAGAGTTTGAAGCTGCAAAACAATACATACTCTACAGGGCTGAGCATGCAAAACTAAGGGAAGAAAGGCCTATCCCTATTGATGTAAAACGCGCTTTTGAAGAATCCGACAAATATTTTCCGACTCAGCTTCAAAAATTTCAATTCTTTGATAAGTACGCAAGATTTAGTTACGACCTTGGGAGGCGTGAGACTTGGGTTGAAACTGTTGATAGAGCAGTAAGCTTCCTTAAAGAAATTTCGAATAATAAATTAGAGAAAAAAGACTATGAAAGAATAAGAAAATCTATCTTGGAAATGAAAGCAACTCCTTCCATGAGACTTTTGGCTTCTGCGGGGGAGAGTGCGCGAAGGCAAAATATTTGTATTTATAACTGTTCCTATATGCCGGCCGATTCGGTTGACGCTTTTTGCGAGGCCCTTTTGATTTCTATGAGCGGCTGCGGGGTAGGGTTTTCGGTCGAGAGTAAATATGTAGAAAACCTCCCAAGAGTTAAAAGACAAAATCCTGCATTGGAACCCGAAAATCATGCTATCCCTGATACAACCGAGGGTTGGGTAAATTCATTAAGGGTTGGAATGAACACTTGGTTAAACGGCAAAGATGTGAAGTTTGATTATTCTTTAATAAGACCCGCAGGAGCAATTTTGAAAATAAAAGGAGGAAGAGCTTCGGGCCCTGATCCCCTTAAAACAATGTTGGATTTTGTAAGAGCAAGGATTTTGGCAAGACAGGGTAGTTTTCTTAGACCGATAGACGCCCATGACATAATGTGTATGGTTGGTTATGCGGCTGTTTCGGGTGGAGTAAGAAGAACTGCTATGATTTCCCTTTTTGATTGGGATGATCTTGAGATGAGAAAAGCCAAAGACGGAGATTTTGAAAGAGATAACTGGCAAAGATGGAACGCAAACAATTCTATCGTTATTCCCGAAAGAGGATTGTCTCAGGAAGAATGGGTAAAACTTATGCTTGATATGCATACAACCCAAAGGGGGGAGCCGGGAATATTCAATAGGCCCGGTGCCAATAAATTTAGACCTGAAAGAAGAAAAGAAGCCGAATATGGAAGCAATCCTTGCGGCGAGATAAATCTTAGACCTTATGAGTTTTGTAACTTAACAATTGCCATAGCCAGAGCGGAAGATACTTACGAAACTTTAAAAGATAAAGTTGAAGTTGCCGCAATAATCGGAACTATTCAAGCTATGGCTACGGAATTTCCCGGACTCAGACCGATTTGGAAAAAGAACTGTCAAGAAGAAAGACTCTTGGGTGTAGATATAAACGGACAGATGGATTGTCCGGTTGTTCAAGATCCCTCCGTTATGGCAAAGCTTAGGCAGGTGGCTGTTGAGACAAATCGTATTTATGCCGAGAAATTAGGCATCAACCCGGCAGCTGCCGTTACTTGTGTTAAGCCTTCCGGTAATTCTTCCCAGCTTTTCAACTGTTCCTCTGGACTTCATACCAGGTGGGCACCTTATTATATTAGAAATGTTAGGGTGGGAGTTTATACGCCTCTGTTTAAAGTTCTTAAAGATTCGGGGGTACCTATGGATCCGGAAAACGGACAGACTGCAGAAAATGCAAATACATATGTGGCACACTTCCCGGTAAAGTCACCCGACGGAGCTATAACAAGAAAAGGCAGAACTGCAATCGAACAATGTGAATATTGGCTTACAAGCAAAATCTTTTGGACGGAACATAATCCCAGCGTAACTGTGACATATCAACCCGATGAGGTAATTGATCTTATTAAATGGGTTTGGGAACACAAAGATTACATTGGCGGAATGTCTTTCTTGCCCGCAAGTGATGCCAAATATGCACAAATGCCTTACGAAGAAATAACAAGGGAAGAATACGAAGCTTTTGCCGCCAAGTTCCCTAAAATCGATTTCTCTAAGCTCTGGAGATATGAGGAAGAAGATTACACCAAAGCCTCACAGGAACTGGCTTGTGTTGCAGGTGCTTGTGAAATAGAAATTGTTCCCCAGGGTGACGGGTTTGCTATCCAAAAGAAAGAAAGCGTAGTTGTAAATTGATATATAATTCCCGAAATGGCAATCTACACCAAAACGGGGGATAAAGGACAAACAAAAGTATTCGACAAAAAAAGCGGAAACCTTATCGGTGTTTCTAAAACTTCCTGCCAAATTACCTCTATAGGAATAGTTGATGAACTGAACTCTTATCTTGGGGTTACAATTGCCTACACAGAGCTTAGAGATGTAAAAGATGCACTTTTGAATATTCAGGAGAACTTGTTTACTATAAATTCTGTTTTGGCAGGCGGAAAAATAAAATTTTCGTCTAAAAATACAAAACACTTGGAAAAAAGAATTGATGATTGGGAAGGAAGCCTGCCCGTCTTAAAAAATTTTATATTCTACGGCGGTAGTAAAACCTCGTCTGATTTGTTTTTTGCACGGGCGATCTGTAGAAGAGCCGAAAGATCACTTGTTGCCTTTACTAAAATAAATAAATTAGACCCGGAAATATCAAAATATTTAAATAGACTGTCGGACTTTTTGTTTATGTTTGCAAGATATGTAAATTACAGACTGGGTGAGCCCGAAACGGCTTGGAGGAGATAAGTACTTGTTATACAATGAGTTGATATGGCTGCCACTCCCGAAATCCCAAGACCCGAGCAACCGCAAGTTCAGGAAAGAAAAGAAGAATTTGTCGTTCCAGAAACCATCGCTTCAAGCGGTGTAAAGGTGGTTCAAAAGACGTTTAAGGCCCAGGTTAGTGATGATAAAGGAAACCCGGTTATCCAGACCCCGCCTTCACAGGTTATTTCTGTAACACCACCCGCTGACCCGACAACGCTTACTACCTGGTCCAAGGGAGACACGGCCTCGCCAGTAACTTGGCTTGGTGTGTTTTGGCTTAGAATACTTAAAAAGGCCGCTCACTTTGGTTGGACAATAATGGGCATGGCGCCCCCGCCTGAGACTCAACAAAAATGATAGAGACCATTCCTACAATCAACCCTGTTGCGATAGGCTTCGCCCTTTTTGGAATTGTATTATTGCTTCTCATATTGGTTGCAGGGGGATATGCCGCATTTATCTATTTTAAAAACAGAAAAAGAGAAGAAAGGTCGATCGACTCCGTGCTTTTGCAAATTGCCTTGCCGAGAATAAACGAAACAAAGATTGATGTTATGGAGCAACTCTTTTCCTCTCTCCATTCAATAGAAAAAGGCGGGTGGGAGCAAAAATTCGATATCCAGCCCACCATCTCTTTTGAGATTGTTGCCAAACTTGAAGATATACGCTTTTTTGTTTGGACCCCAAAGGAATATAAGGACTTGGTGGAAAAACAAATTCACGGATCTTACCCCGACGCCGAAATTACAGAAGTAGATGAATATAATCTTTTTACCAAAGATGGGAAAGTTGCATATAAAGCATTCCAGCTTAAAAAGAGTAACTATTTTCCTATAAAAACTTTTAAAGATTTACCCACCGATCCAATGAGTCAGATAACTTCCGCACTTGCAAAAATGGGCCCTGGAGAAGCCGCCGCAATTCAGTTTGTTATTTCTCCTGCCGATAGCGAATGGCAAAAATCAGGCGGAAAGTTTATTGCCGATACCAAAAAACAAGAGAGCGATCCCGAAAAAGCTAAATATTCCACTCCCGCAAAGCAACTTGAGCAGGTTGAAAACAAAATAAGTAAACCCGGTTACGAAACCTCTATTAGAGTGGTGGTTGTTTCGGGAGATGACGCTTCCGCAAAAAGTCACATTACCAACATCGAGGGTGCATTTGGGCAGTTTTCCGGGGATGTTAATTATTTTTCCAGTCGAAAGGTTTATAGAAAAGGGTCATTCGTCGAAGATTTCCTTTATAGGTATCAGCCCATGTTTAACATTCTTAAAAACCATACAACCGTACTAAATACTGAAGAACTTGCGACTATTTTTCATTTACCAAATAGACAAATCACAACCCCGCACATTTATTGGTTAAACTCCAAAACTGCACCTGCGCCTTCACAAATTCCTACGGAAGGTCTTTATTTGGGGATAAGTAATTATAGAGGTGTTAAAAGACCTGTTTATATAGGCAAAGAAGACCGCATGAGACATCTTTATATCATAGGTAAAACGGGCACGGGTAAGTCTGAGCTTCTAAAAGATATGATTATCCAAGACATTAGAGAGGGGAAGGGTCTTTGTTTTATGGACCCTCACGGAGATGCGATTGATGACATTTTGAAGTTAATTCCGCCTGAGAGGGCTGAGGATGTTATCTACTTTAACCCTGCAGATGTCGAACGCCCAATGGGTCTTAATCTTTTGGAAGCAACAACCGAAGATCAAAAGCACTTTGCCGCAACAGCCGTTATCAACATGATGTATAAGCTTTTCGACCCTTATAAAACGGGTATAGTCGGACCCCGTTTTGAGCATGCAGTTAGAAACGCAATGCTTACTGCGATGTGTGAACCCGGGAGCACTTTTATAGAAATCATGAGAATTCTAACCGACTCCAGATTCGTACAGGAAATATTACCTAAGGTACAAGACCCCATAATTAGAAGGTATTGGACCGATCAGATTGCTCAAACTTCCGATTTCCATAAATCAGAAGTCTTGGATTACATTACATCTAAATTTGGAAGATTTGTTACCAATAAACTTATAAGAAACATAATCGGACAATCTCAGAGCTCTTTTGATTTTAGAGAAGTTATGGACTCGGGTAAGATTTTACTTATTAATCTTGCCAAAGGAACTTTAGGTGAAGAAAATTCAAACTTTTTAGGACTTATTTTGGTACCCAGAATCCTAATGGCTGCTATGAGTAGGGCGGATGTTCCTATGTCTCAGAGGCGCGACTTCTTCTTTTACGTAGACGAGTTCCAGAACTTTGCCACTCCCGACTTTGCGGTTATTTTGTCAGAGGCTCGTAAATATAGACTCGGCCTCTGTGTTGCCAACCAGTTTATAGGCCAGGTGGAAGAAGAAGTGAAAAACGCAATTTTCGGTAACGTGGGATCAATGATTTCCTTTAGGGTTGGTGTTTCTGATGCAAACTATCTTGCTCATGAATTTGCCCCTGTCTTTGGCGAAGATGACCTTTTGAATGTGGAAAAATACCACGCATTTGCCAAAACGATAGTAAGTAATGAACCCGTTCCTCCTTTTTCTGTAGATTTAACAAAAGACATTGCTAAAGTTAAAGCTATGGAAAGCGAAAGAGTGGCGGAAATTATCCGCGAGATGAGCAGACTTAAGTATGGGCGCGATGCTAAACTTGTAGACTCCGAGATTGTAAGGCGTGCTAAACTTTGATATTCTTCTAGCGTATGGCGAAAAATAATTCAAATTCCGGCTTTTCCGTTGGAGTTATCGGTTGGGGATTTGTCGGCCAAGCAACAGGTTTGGGATTTGCGACAAATAAAGAAAACAAAGTTTTTTGGTTTGATAAATTCAAAGAAAGCCCGAATACCAGAGATGAGGTTGTTGAAAATAGCGATTTTATTTTTGTTTGTGTCCCGACCCCGATATTTGAAGATTACTCCGGAATGGATATGAGCATTGTTGAGGGCGTTATTGACGAAATTGCCGACAAAATCAAAGGAACGGATAAGATTTTGATTATTAAATCAACTTCCTTACCCGGAACTGCAAAAAAACTTTCGCAAAAATATTCCGGAATTAACTTTGTTATGAACCCCGAGTTTTTAACCCAGAAAAATGCAAACCAGGACTTTTTGAATCCTGCAAGAACTGTAATCGGAAGTGATAGCAGAGATGTGGCCGGTAGGGTAGTCGACATCTACAACACAATTCTTCCTGCTAACCAGCCATATGTTATTACAGACCCGACCAGTGCCGAGGTTATTAAATATATGAGTAATCTTATGCTTGCTTCCAAAGTTCTTTTGGCAAACGAGTTTTACGAGTTATCCAAGAGTGTTGGTGCAAATTATATTGATGTTCAAAAAGCGGTTGAGTCTGATCCCAGAATCGGTACCCACTTGGGTGTTCCCGGACCCGACGGTGATATGGGATTTGGAGGAGCCTGTTTCCCTAAAGATATGGTTGGTATTTTGGGACTTTCCAAGAATTTAGGCTTGGATATGTCAGCCCTTAAGGCCATATGGGAGAAAAATCTCAAGGTTAGAAAACACCGCGATTGGGAGGAGATGCCCCAGGCTTTTAAGAAGAAAAAATAGTCTCCTGTTTAGCCTCGTTTTTGTTAAATTTCCATTTAACTTGCAATTTACAAAAAGAGTGGTACACTACTAAGTGTAAATATTACACAATCGTTATGGAAAGAGATATTAAATTCGCTTTATCCCAAATGGATGTCATTCCGGGTCGACCCGATAAAAATGTCCCTTACATCCTGCAAGAAGTGGAAAAGGCAAAAAGCCGTAAAGTTAAGGTAATAATCTTACCCGAACATGCGGTGGGGGGATATATGAACGGGGACGAGTGGGAGAATCAAAGTTTTGTTAATGATTTGATGGGTTATAACCAGGATATTTTGGCTAAAAGCGATGGTATAGCAATCTTTTGGGGAAATATTTATGCTGAATTTGACAAGAAAGGTAAAGACGGCAGGTTTAGGAAATATAATGCGGCATATGTTGCCCAGAACGGAGAATGGGTGGATAACGGTGTATTTAAGGGCGTTACTTATAAAACATTGCTTCCGGAATACCGAGAGTTCCATGATCCAAGACAGTTCTTTTCTATGTTGGACTTGGCGGGGGAGCTTGATAAACCCTTAGAGTCTTTCCTTAGACCGTTTCCCATTAAGATCGGAAACCAAACAATAAACATTGGTGCAATTCTCTGTGAAGATATGTGGTGGGGAGATTACTCGGTGAATCCTACAGGAATTTTGGTTAAAAACGGTGCTGATATGATAGTTAATCTGTCCGCCTCCCCTTGGACCTGGCGTAAAAACGACAAAAGACACAGAGTTGTACAATCACTTTTAAAGGAAAGTCCCGTTCCTTTCTTCTATGTTAACAATGTCGGAATACAAAATAACGGAAAGAATATTTTTCTTTTTGAAGGACATTCTACGGTTTACAACTCAGACGGCAGTGTTAGGGTGACGGGTAAACCTTATCAAAACGAAACTCTGGATGTTAATTTTTCCGAAAAGAAGAAAATTGTAGTACCCGAAAGACATCCATATGACAAAGAAGATACGGTTGAACTTCATAGAGGGATTGTTTACGGAATCAAAAAGTTTTTTGAATCAATTGGCATGACAAAAGCCGTAATCGGACTTTCCGGGGGGGTAGATTCGGCGGTTGATGCGGCACTTTTGGTGGAAGCTCTAGGTAATGAAAATGTCTATGCAATAAATATGCCGACAGAGTTTAATGCCGATATAACTAAAAATTCCGCAAGGGAACTGGCAGAAAACTTAGGAATACACTACGCCGTAGTTCCGATTCAGGACTCGGTTGATCTTTTGGTTGAAAAACTTGAGGAAGCTGGTTTCCCCATATCCGGATTGGGCTATGAAAATATGCAATCCAGAGAAAGAGGTGCTGGGGTTTTGGCTGCTATTGCCCAAAGTTTGGGAGCGGTATTTATTTGTAACGGCAATAAGACGGAAACTGCCTTTGGTTATGCCACCCTTTACGGGGACATTACAGGTGCTTTGGCACCTTTGCAGGATGTTTATAAAGGTGAGGTTTATGATTTGGCAAAGCTAGTTAACGAGCAGGCAGGTTATGATTTAATACCCCAGGCAATAATAGAATTGCCACCCTCGGCTGAGTTGAGTGTGGAACAGGATGTAACTAAAGGAAAGGGTGATCCTATTATTTATCCCATCCACGATAAATATGTTAAGGCGTTTGTAGAATTTCGAAAGGACCCTGAAGACTTGTTGAGATGGTATATGGCAGGTAGTCTGGAAAAAGAACTTAATATACAAGAAGGACTTGTGGATAAGCATTTTTCTACAAAAGCGAAGTTTGTTGCTGACCTGGAACATAAATGGAGCCTGTATAAGAAGATGGTTCTTAAACGGATTCCGTCGGTTCCCGGAATAGCTGTTAGTAGGCGGGCATTTGGTTTTGACTTGCAAGAGTCACAGAACGGATATTACTTTACTCGTGAATATCTGAGGCTCAAAAATGAGCTCCTTGGGTAACAATCTCCACTTTGATATAATGAGCCTCAGTTTTGGTATTGTAGTACGACTCTTACATTAAAATTTGGGCCTGTCGTTCATCGGTTAGGACGGGACTCTTATAAAGTCCAGAGAATGGTCCGACTCCATTCAGGCCCACCAAATTTTAATGCGTCATATGATGACGGAAAGTCGACACGATGGGTGAGAGCTAACCTACGGTTGGCGATTCCATCCGAGACCACATTTATTTAACTGGAGTCCACTCGATATCCACCCGCTTTACTGGCTTTTGTGATGTTCCGATAGCTTTACCTTTGAAGTCGGGAAGCTGTATAGGTTTAGGTGTCCCTTTTAAGATTAATGTTTTTGCACCGGGATAGTGAGCTATTTGGTAAGCTTCGGGGAATCTGTCTGTTAAGTAGTCTTCAAGGGGTTGGAAATCGCCACCGATGTTAACCACGTCTTTAATTAGGTCAAATTCTCTTAATCCGTCGGAGGTGTCAAAGCTGTTTGGTTTCCACCAATTTAGAGGTATAAATGCATGGCCACCATTTTTGAGTGAAGCTTGGACAACTTGGAGCATATTCATGCGGTCAGTTGTGCCTGCAATGTCGGGGAATGCAATATCGAACCGTTCGCCACCGGCATATGCAGCTTGCAACTCCTTTACAAGATTGGAGCCAATGTGTAATTTAATTTCTCCATCTTTTTGTTTTTTGTGGTAAGCATCTGCAATGTTTAATTTAAATAATCCATCGACGCGCCTGTTGCCTGATTTGTAGTTAGGGCTTCCAAACATTCCTTCCAAATGATCGTGCAAATAATCCCTTTCTGTATTTGAATCAAGGCCGTAAGCACTACTGGTTATTCCCAAAACATAGTCTTGGTCGGAAACAATTGTGCTCACAACTTTAGGTGGTTCGTGTGAGCCCTTACTACCGTAAATCATCATATCGCCGTTTTGCCTTATAAAACCTTCCTGAAACCAAAGTGTTTTAAATGGAACTCCAGAGCCCATTTCAAGCACGTTCATTGACTCCTTTTTGTAAAATGAAGACTCGGCAGTTTCTCTTATTACATTTTGAAGGCCTGGGAATGCACCATTCATGTTTCGTAAAAGAATATGAAGGCTCATATCTCTTGATCGGCACATGGCATCTCGCGGATTTTCGTAAGTCAGGCTGGGGTCCAGATTTTCAACACCATTTCTAAAGGTGATACTTTCCATGAGGTTGTTATAACTCAATTAGGATCTGCTTTTTACCAGGCTCGGTAATTTCTGCAAGTTCCAAGTATCTTTCTGTGGTAGAAAGTCTTCTGTGTCCGGAAACTTGAGAAAGAAGAATTAAATCAACTCCGGCCTTAAGGTTTTCAACTATAAAGGTTGTTCTTAAGTCGTTTACGGAATAATTGGGTAAATCTGCCTTTTGGATGTATCTGGCAATAGAGGCTCTTATGTTTCTTACGGCCAAAGGTTTACCGTTTTTGCTTATAAAGACAAAGGGAGACTCTACTTTAGGTCTAATGTTCATATATAAGCTCAAAACCTCTGTTGCAGGCTTGTTCAAAGGAACTCCTCTTTCTGGTTGGGTTGCGTAAGCCTCGATTTTAAGGTTAGCCTCGACAACATGTTCTGTTTTAAGGTTGGCAACCTCGGAGATTCTGAGTCCTGTTTGCAAAATAAGCTCAATTATGGCTGCAATTCTGGTATCACTTCTGACAACATCCCTTAAAGCTCTATATTCGAGCTGAGAGAGGAATTTGGGAAGCGCGTTTTCGATTTTGGGGTGGGCCACAGAGCTTGAAGGATCGCTTGTGATGGCATTTTCCGAAATCATCCATCTAAAGAATGTTTTGACGGCATTAAGCTTGCGACTTACGGATTTGGGCGTATATTTGTCGGCCAAAAGCGTATCGCGGAAAGAATCAAGATCATCGGGCCTAACTTGTTCTGGGAGTACTTTTTCTCTCTTAATAAGAAAGTCCACAAGCTGATCAAGGTCGCTTCTGTAGGCCAAAACCGTGGCCGGGGAGCGCCCTTTTGATCTTAAGGACTCTATAAATTTGGGTAATAGATTTTTGAGTGTGTCTTGTGACATAGTTCTTTTGTTCTAGGCTCAAGTGGCCTGATATAATCTAACTCTGAGAGCTTATTATAGCGGGTTTTTTAAAATAGTCAAATATTACAGGATGTCTCCCAAAATAACCGATAACATTGGAAAAAGATTTGGCCAAAAATTCGAGAAAATCATTAATTTGGCTCTTTGGTTTTTGATAGTAATAATGATGGTGTCAGTATTACGAAATATAAATAAAATCGTCAGAATTAGAAAAGAAGTGGCAAAAGAGCAGATAAAGATGGCTAAAATGGAGGCTGACAATAGGGAGTTGGCAAGACAAATAGCCGAGACTAATGACGCGATTTTTATGGAAAAACAGATACGCAACAAGCTTGGGATGGCAAAAGATGGCGAGGCTATTGTCGTCCTTCCGGAAGCTGACATATTAAGAAGACTTGCCCCAAAAATGGAGCTCCAGGAAGACTTTTTACCCCTGCCAAATAGACAAAAATGGCTTAAGTTGTTCGCCCCATAGTTTGGTGTTTTTGAACAAAAGTGTTAGAATTCCCAATGTTAGTTTAATTTTGTTTTGTCGGGTGTGGAAATGGAGTCATAACCTGTTATTGCTCTATTTCCACTATCCGACGGATTAGTGGCATCTTAACAAGGAGAGTCGTTATGTGTGTTTCAATGTATCCAGCGGTACTAACAGAGACTGTTGGGATGGTGAACCTTGCCAATCACCCGCTGTTGGGAGAGGTTGTGGTAGTCGGCTATCAAAACAGGGTTGCAAACCTTGCCCCTGGAGCCAACGCCATGATCCTTCACTTCCCGGCAAGTGAGGGGATGACGCAAGAAAACTTTCTCAATACCAAAAAGACCCCCCATATCTTAGATGACATGGCGGATGCTATACGCGTCAAGTCACGCGGGGGTGACCGATCTGCAAAGTCGTTATCCATTGGTGGAGTAACGGTATTTGAGTACGATATCTATACAGTTGCTCTGACCAGGGACCCGCGACTTCTGCGAGAGGTGCTTTTGTCCAACCTGATCCCCGAACAAAAGCGTCCCGATATCAATGAGGGACTTTTTGACTGGTATGCCAAGACCAAGCCCGGTTATAGCTTTGCAGTTTGCTTTTTTAACAACCGTGAAGCCAAGAAAGCATCGCCGTTTTTGGTTTATTACAAACCCAGACAGACGGGCTTCTTTGAATTCCCGGGCCTGGACGCACATACGGGAGAAGTCCCTGATGAAAGCGAGATGGTTGATGTTGACCATACAATTGTGGTCGGATCATATCGAATGAAGGGTGGTAACAGGGTTGAATATCAGGACAATATACCTGCGTCCTTACAGCCGTTTCTACCCGATCGTGTGGTAGGGCGTACTTACTCTACGCGCATGGCTAACGGAGATTTCCGTTACCCGGCAATGGCTATCGAAAATGGTTCGATGGATCACATGCAGAGGGTTTGGTAGGTTCTAGATGCTTAAGGAGCATTTTTTGCAAAGGCTCCTTAAGCACCATCTTTAATAACTTAAGAGTTTTGAGTGATTAAAGATGGTAATAGCGGTGTCTGGCCTCGATTCATTTTTTAAGATATAATCCAGTAGTTGTCAGTTCTATATGCGGGGTGGTGTACGGCTGCACGTGAGGCTCATAATCTCGCAGGCTGGGTTCAACTCCCAGCCCCGCAACCAAATTGGCTGGGTAGCTCAGCTGGTGAGAGCGCGGCATTCATAACGCCGAGGTCGAGAGTCCGAGTCTCTCCCCAGCCACCAGCAAATTCCACAGATTATTCTTCTCAAACTCTCAGTAGTCCAACCTTTTGACCTTCGGCTTTGCCGAGGTCGAGAGAGAA
>CAZRJH010000008.1:0-34131 GCA_964600575.1 uncultured Gammaproteobacteria bacterium
ATGGAAACCTGGCAGGAGACAGACGGCACGGTTCCCATAATCAACCACGGTGCTGCCCCCTGTTTAATTGTTTATGCTGTTAATACCGAAACAGGCCATGTAATATCGGGACATTTCCCGGAACATCTAAAAAGAAGACAAGATTATTTCGACAGAAAAGAACTAAAGTATGCCGAAGAAAATTATTCCAATGTTGCCGCAGGGGAAAATAGAATTGTAGTGCCGGACGAAAAAACCTCAAAGTTTTTGAGTTACGACAGAACAGACAAAGGATACGAAGAATTTTTAAAACTCAAAGAGAGGTTAAAAGAATGGGGGGTGCAAAATGTGGAAATATTTTTGTTTGGAGACAACACTCCCGCGTTTGGCGAAAGCCCTGCAGAGTATTCTGGGAGAGTTGTTAAATCGGCCATAGAACAACACGACGGATCGGCTCAGTTTTACGAACTTGGAATCCCATATACCAAACAACACGATTTTCGTACTCCGGGACAGGATAATGTGGATGATACTTTTTATTCTCCCAAAGATAGAAAAATAAAACACGCAATCCGCGACCACCGAGACGAAGGAAAATATTGGTTAAGAAAATAATTTATTTTTTATTTAGTTTGAAACAATATTTTATTCCCCCAGGGGTCTTCGGTTTCTAATCCGTTTTTTGTTTCCAAAAATTCATCTTTCGCAGCTTTTAATCTTTCTCTTAAACTTTCCAAATCCCTTTCACTTTCCAAAAAAATCTCTAACTTGTGCAGGCCCAAGCACTCAGTTCTCACTGGCGCGTCATGGCTTTGCCAGGTATTTAGTCCAAAGTGGTGGTGGTAACCGCCCACACTTACAAATAATGCTCCGGGCAGCTCCGCCATAACATCAAACCCCAAGACATTTACATAAAAATCCTTTGCCTTTTTGATACTGCCTACTTTCAAATGAAAATGGCCCATTTTTACTTCTTTATCTTTTTCTTCCAAAACAATATATTTTTGCAGGTATTCATTTGGGTCAATAAAAATAGAAGCCATTTTTATCTGTCCATTTTCTTTTTGCCAGAGACTCCTGTCTCGGTCAAAGTACAACTCGATTCCGTTGCCTTCTGGGTCGGTAAAATAAAATGCTTCGGATACCAAATGGTCCGCAGTTCCGCTAAATAGTTGCGGCATATGTTTTGCGATTTTATATACAGTACGGGCAAGTTCTCCGCGGGATTCAAACAAAATTGCAAAATGATAAAGCCCTGCACTTTCTTCACTCGCTTTTTCCAAGTGATTTTTGTGGTGGAGAGTTATCAGTGGATTTTCCCCGTATCCCAAAGTAACTGTTTTATCTTTTTCGGAAAAAACTTTCATCTCCATTATCTTCTCGTAAAAGTTTTTCTGAAGTTTTAAATCCTTTACATTTATTTCAATAGTTCCAAGTTTTATATCTTTAGAAAATACCGCCATGTCTCAATTATACCCGAGGTTTGTATTATTTAGTTTCATGTTCCCCCAAGCGTTTGTGATGATTCCATGAATGAGTCGAGCAAACACCTTTAAAAAACAAAAGTAGTTCGACGAGGACTCGATCCGAAGGAGTTTCTTTTGTACAAGTTTGCGAACGAATGGAATGGATGAAGAACAAGAAGCGCGCACTTTCTTTTTAACATTTCTTTGTGCGAGCAAAGAAATGTGAATAGTAAGTCTTGGAGAAGCAAGAAAAGAACACTAATTATTTGTTTGACTTCCATCTTTTCATGCTATTAAATCTATTTATGGCACTCACAGCATCGGATAGAAAATGGGTTAAAGATGTTCTTGAAAGTGCGTTGGTTAGCCAAGAACAAAAGTTCGAAGCTAAGATAGATAGTGCTTTGGATAATCAAGAACAAAAGTTCGAGGCTAAGATAGTGGAAATCAAAAACGACTTTTACGAAAAGATCGACCCTGTACTCAAAGAAGTCATGGCCAGCAGGGAAGAAAGGGAACTTTTGTCCCATAGAGTTTCTAACCACGAAGACAGGCTGGAAAAAGTCGAGAAAAAATTGGATCTTCACCCTGCTATTTAAGAATAAATCTTAGTAGTATAATTTTCTCAACTCAAAATGGACATCTTCGACAAAGCCGCCATCTCCATAAAATCTAAAATCCTTCTTTTTGTATCGGGTATAAAACGCTATTTTAAACGTCTGCTTTTTCCTATTTATCTTTTCCCCATAAAGCTCGTTACTTACTCCTCCTACTATCTTCTTAAAATAGTTTTCAAGTTTATATTTGCGGTTTTTGGTATTGTTTTTGACGCGATTATCTATCCTTTTAAAAGTCTAAAAAATTTCCTTAAATCATTTTTTTACCTAGGCTTTGCAATTTATCTTTTGTTTTCCTTTATGGTTATCGCGGATTATCTAACGCGGAACTACGGGCATTGGGAAAAGTTTTTTTGCAGTGCAAACGTGGACAACAAAATCAGGCAAAGCGTTGTAAGAATAGAAGGGACATATTCCGAAGGGTCGGGATTTTTTATAGAAAAAAATAAAGTCTTAACAAACTTCCATGTTATAGACGGCGAAACTTCTCCAAAAATAATTTTGCCAAACGGAAGCATTGTTATAACGGAGAATATAGTAGGGGATAAAGAGTCGGACCTTGCAATCCTTACCATTAAAGACGAATATCCCGACTTGGTTCAAAGATTTTCTACCGAAGGTTTCTACGAAAACGAACCCGTTGTAGCGGGTGGTTTTGCACTGGGGACTGGTCTAAGCGGTCATCCCACAATAGTCAGGGGGAACTTTATAGACTACAGAGTTTCCAAAAAATCACCCGTTTCATACATTCAAACAAATATCACTCTTGTTAAAGGGATGAGCGGCGGTCCTCTTTATAACCAATGTGGAGATGTGGTTGGGGTTAACACTCAAGGCCTTGCGGGTCTTTCGCTTTTTGTTTCCGCAAGTTCGGTGCAAAGTAAAATTCCGGGAATGTCGGATGCCAATATAGCCAAAATAAATGTTGATCCAAGTAAATCCCCGGAAGATGCCGTAACGGCATTTTATACATATTTAAAAGCAAGAAAAATGGAGGATGGTTATAAACTTCTTAGCCAAAAGTATCTGGAAAAAACAAATTTTACGGAGTGGACAAGTAGGTTCTCCAACATTCTAAATGTAAACATCTATAAAACGGAAAAGTTCGAAAATTCAAAAGATACCGTGTTTGTTAAATTTTCTACAACAACCTGGATAGACGGAGAGGCAGAAGAACACTATTACGAAGGAACATGGGAAACGGTTTTAGAAGACGGGGTATATAAAATGAATAAAAGTCTAATCAAAGAAGTGGTAAATCCCGATTATCCCTGGTTTTATCAATAATAATGGCAAAGGACCGTTCAGAAAAACGACCATTACCTAAATTGCTAACTAGTTATTCTTCCGCCAAATTGGGCCCGTTTGTTTTTAACTTCGAATGGGGCATTCTGGAAGATTTAGCTATGTTTTCCTTTCTTTATCGCATCTTCAAGAAACATTATTTGAAAATATCGGGTGAATCTAAAAAGACGAGTAGCAAATTGTTATTTTTTACTATTTGCTATTTAGTCATTTCAGGAGCGATTTCCGTTCTTCTTTTTTACTACGCGGTGTCAGAGCCTGGTGAAGAGACGAGTACTCTTGGTGCGCAAGTGATATTTCTTTTTTTTGTTTTATTTATGATGGGTTATGTCCTGATACTTATTTGTATAAAATTAATCCAAATGACGATTTTGTCATATAAAGCATTGGTATTAACTATTCAAGAAATAATTTCCGATTCGGGTTCATCTAACGGTCCAAATTGAAGTCCCAAAACGTCCGTCATGAGCGGGGAAAAATTTAAGCTCTTTCTTTTTATTGCCGAATGCTTCTTGGATATTCTGCACTTTGTCGTCATCCTCAAAGGCACCGATATAAGCTATAGCCTTTCCCGGATACATGGTTTGCAAAAGTTTTCTTTGGAAAAACAAATGCAGTGTTTGCATATCAAAATCTTCATAGTGGCCTGCATCGTGGACGATATCAATATAGTCCTTGCTCCCAACGGTTATGTCTAAAAGAATATTGTTTCCTGTGGAAACCTGCATTAGTTTTGCGCCAAGGACTCCACAAAGATCCTGGATGTTTTTTGGAAGTTCTTCTTTGTCTATTTTTCTTACTCCTCGAAAATTTGGTGTTTCAAAAATTGTTTTTGGGCTGGTTAATAGATCTTCTATCTCCCCCTGTCCAAAAGCTGGTTTTTCCATACCGCAATTATACTCTATTGGGAGATGTATAATAGATTAATGAAGTTGATTCCTCTTTTTCTCGGTGCCCTAATCATCTTTGCCCTCGGTTTTTTGGCTGGTGCAAACTTCACGGTTAACGGCGGAGATATTAAAAATATACAAATTTTGCCGTTGAGTTGTACCTACGACGGCAAAAACTACAAAGACGGTGAAGGCTTCAAAGATAAAGACGGCTGTAATAGTTGTTCCTGCCAAAAAGGACAAATAGCCTGTACCGAGATGGCCTGCCTCCCGGATTAATATGAAGCTACTTCTAACCTCTTCCGGTCTCACAAATGACTCAATCAAAAAAGCACTTACGGATTTGGCGGGTAAACCTTTTTCCGACCTTAATCTGCTTTTTGTTCCAACCGCCGCGGAAGTGGAAAAGGGCGACAAAGGTTGGATGATTACAGATATCAATAACTGCGTAAATGCGGGATTTGGGTTTATCGATATTATAGACTTTACGGCAGTTCCCAAAGACATATGGCTACCAAGGTTCGAGAGGGCAGACGTTTTACTTTTTGGCGGGGGCAACACTTTCCATCTAATTTATTCCATGCAAAAGCACGGGTTGGATAAAGAGCTTGCAAAACTTTTAGAAACAAGAATTTATATGGGAATAAGTGCAGGCAGTATGGTTGTCGCCAAAAACATAAATCTTAGTGACTCTCCGCTTTTTTATTCGGAAGAAATAGGCAATTTGGATGTAAGGGGAGGCCTTGGTTTGGTGGACTTTCAACTTCGCCCTCATTTTATGTCTTCGCATTATCCAAAACTAACCGAAGAAAACCTGCATTCCCGTGCGGCTGACATCAAAGACACTTTTTACGCGATAGACGATCAAACCGCGATAAAAGTAGACGGCAATAAAGTCGATATTGTCTCCGAGGGCAAATGGGTCAAGTTCAACTAAGCGCAGTTGACTATAGGCTTAAATAGATCTACAATACGCACCATGTCAATCGAAGCGGGCCTGCGTTATTTCGAATTTACCAAAACCCCAACCCCCGTGTTTACGGAGGATACTATTCATCCCTATCTTATAGACGGGGTGGAAACGGTAAGGCGCCTTTTGCCTTTTTCTGCCTCTGAATCGGCCTATCTGGAAGCTACAGTTAAAGGAACAACCGACAAAACAAGCCTGGACAGGATTAGCCTCACGGTTAATCAGGCGGCCAAAAGAACCGACGAAAAGCTGGCAACGGTAGCCATGGGAGTTTCAGACTATTTTGCCGCATATAGGGCTCTTCATTCACCCTGGGCAGACGGCTATGTAGAAAGTCTTATTGCCCAAACCGAAGCCAGACTCAATTTATCAGCCGTTCAACCTACAGTTGTTTTGGAATCTATGGAAAAAATAGAAAAAAAGCACTCCAAACTTCTGGGTGAAATTCTCGAAGAAGTACCTGTTGCCAAAAAAGGGGAACAAAAGTTTATTGTGGTTTCGGGTCCTTTTGCCGCGGGTAAGTCGGAGACCGTTCATTCCCGTTTGGATACCAACGGAGTTCTAGAAATTGACCTTGATATTCTAAG
The DNA here is from genome assembly GCA_964600575.1 of uncultured Gammaproteobacteria bacterium. Lineage (GTDB taxonomy): Bacteria > Patescibacteriota > Microgenomatia > UBA8517 > UBA8517 > CAZRGC01. The sequence continues at coordinate 5,815 of CAZRJH010000008.1, forward strand.
AGGAAGGCTTCTAAGGGGGTACGATCAAACGGATCAAAAAGATATTCAAAAAATAAGAACCGAAAGTTGGGTTTTTAGTGATGTTCTTTTGAAGAAGGCTTTGGAAACGGGCAGATCTGTTTTGATACAAAGTGCCCTTCACAGGGAAAGGTGGTTAAACGATGTTAACTTTGCCTATGCCTCCAAAAACAAAATTAGCCTAAATATATACATGGTATTAAGGCCCCTGTCCGATTGTTTGGTGAGAAATGTAAAACGCGGCGGCCGCACTGTAACATTCAAAGACCTTGCAGAAAGTACTGGGGGAATGAGACTTTTACCTAGAATGTTGCAAAAATTCGGTTCTTCCAGCCATGTTGTTTTAATGGATTACTATCCTTTGATAGAAGCCTCAACCGGGTTGTCTTGTGTGTTCGGGAGAAAAGATTACAACGAGCTCATAGATTTCGCCAAATCAAAAAGCGGGGGAATGAAGGTAGAACCTCAACCTGTGGATATTACTATCGAAGAACAGTGATTTAAATCAACCCTCTGGCTTGCCTCAAAGTAAAAATATTGTTTTGAATTACTTCAAATTTTCTTACCGCCTCTCTTGTATAAAAAATATTGTTGTTTTTTTCTGCAACCCCAAAAGTTTTTTTAGATTCGTGAATTCTAATTTTCCCTATATCTAAAAGTATTAGATTCCAGTTTCCTTTATCGTCCAGATATATATGAAACGGACCGTCTGCGGCCAACTCTACATAACTTTTGTTTGCATTCAGGGCAAGCTGTCGGGCCGCGGAGCCAATATTATTAATATTAATTTTTATAAACGATCTATCAGTATCAAAAGTATCGCGTTCAACAACGCCGTCAACTTTTTGGTCGTAAATTCCGCCCCCAAACTCGGTTAGAAAAGTTGTAGCTACTTTGTCATGTCTCATTTTCCACACATTTGGCACCAACAAAAAACCTCTCTCGGATAGTTCTAGCCAAGCCTTAATATAAATATCCGAATATTCGCTTTCCGTATCGGCATTGCCCAAAACCGCAGGAAGGCAAAAAGGCTCGATTATTCTGGAATAAAAAATTCTTTCTGTGCCGTTTATTTTTGCGTAAATAAGACTTTTTTGTTCGTAAGCTTCTCTGGTTCTGCCTATAGAAAATTCTCTGGTAATTTCTAATTCTTCAAAATTAAGAGGGTGGAGTTCTTTATGCACTTAAATCAGAAATCACTCTGCTTTAGCAATGGGGGCAAAGTCGTTCCAAAGTTCGGTAACTCTTTCTATATCTTCCAAACCTGGGTTTTCGTTTATCACAATTCCTTCTACAATCTTAACTTTTATTTCCTCATCGGGTAGTCTTTTAAGGCGTCCAAAAGGTCTATGTGTTCCGGGAGGCGGGGGGGAAGTTTCCTGGAAACTCTGCATATAAAAAATTCCGTCGGGGTTTTCTGTTTCCTCTACAAGCGTTACCCAAACCAATTGGCTTTTGGCGTTAATAAACAGTCTTCTGGCTACTTCGCGTTTCTCACCGGGTTGTCTCTCTCTTTCCATCTGGGGCTAGTGTATCACTACTTTTTAATAAAATCCAAGTAGATTCCAAGTAGTAGTCCTACAGCCGAGGCGGCAAATATAAAAATAGAATTCCACTTTTCTTTGCTCGACTGCAAAGTTTCAAATATATATTCCAAGGCAACTTTATCGTCTTTACTTAAAGGCTCGGAATTTTTAATTTTATTTTCCAGATTAAATTCTTTGATAATTTTGGCCCGTTTTTCCGATATCTGGTATCTGTGAATAAAATAAATAATAAATCCTATCGTTCCTATATACCAAAATGTCTGAGCCCAAAAATGCGAGTAGTTATTTACAACCACGATAGCGCGGTAACAAAAGGTAGCAATGATTCCCGCCCAAAAGTAAAAAAGCCTTAGATACTTATTGGAGAGATGCGGCTTTTCCATACATTAATACTAGCACACTCGGTTTGGTATACTTTAGCCATGAAGTTAAAAAATATTCTAATAGTTGCGGGTACAGCCGTGCTTTTAATTAGTTTGTGGTCCAAAAAAAGCCTGGAAGACTCGGGTAAAAACGCCTTGGCACTCGACCAAACCAAACAAAGCTTCGGTTTTATCGAAGGCCCGCCACCTTGCAGTTGGGAAGCCCAAGCCCCCGAGCGCGTTATATCGGAAAATAAAAATCAGGCGATTTTAATAAAAACCAAAAACGAAAGCAGTGAACCCTGCCAAACGCTTTTGTATCTGCGTGCCCCCAACTTTGATATAAGCCCCAATAAAGAAGAACAAAAAATAAGTATGGAGGGTACATCGAGTGGTTCTATATCCTGGATAATCTCGCCCAGAAAAACAGGGAGTTACGAAATAGCGGTAACGGACAATCTTGATACAAAGATATTCGGAATATCCGTTAAAAACATGTTCGGCTTAACAGAAGTCCAGGGCAAGCTGCTTTCGGGTTTAGGTACATTATTCGGCCCCATGCTCACAATTCCCTGGTGGTGGGATAGATTCAAAAAGAAAAACTAATATGCTCAGTACTAGTCCTAAAAGTTTGTTTGACGACCTTCAAAAATTTGCCAGTGAAAAACGCAAAAAAGCTTCCATGTGGTTTTTTAAAACGGGAAAAGGTGAATATGGTGAAGGGGATAAGTTTATAGGCGTCTCGGTTCCCGACCAAAGAAAAATAGCAAAAAAATATAAAGATTTAGATTTAAAACAAATAGCCGAAGTTTTAAAAAGCAAAGTTCACGAACACCGCTTAACCGCTCTTTTTATTCTCTCGGAACGGGCCAAAAAATCAAAAGACAAAGACCTTAAAAGCCTTGTTGATTTTTATCTAAGGAATCTTAAATTTGTAAATAACTGGGATCTCGTGGATTCGTCTGCTCCTTATATATTGGGCAAGTATCTTGCCGACAAACCACGCGAGATCTTATACAAACTAGCAAGTTCAAAAGATCTTTGGCAAAAACGCGTTTCGGTTATATCTACGGGTTGGCTTATAAAAATAGGCCAGTACGACGACACGATAAAAATCTCAGAGATGCTTGTTCCCGATCAAAATGAGCTTATTCATAAAGCCGTAGGTTGGATGCTTAGGGAAGTAGGCAAAAAGTCGAGAGCTACAGAGGAAAAGTTTTTGGATAAATATGCAGCAACAATGCCCAGAACAATGCTCCGCTACGCGGTAGAAAAGTTCCCCGTAAATCTTAAAAATAAATATATGAATTATGGAAAGAAAAACTAAAACAGTTAAAGGAAAAGGTTGGAAAAAGTCTCTAAATATAGATTCGGGCAAATATGCCATTGTTGCCTCATCTTTAATGAAAGTCCTTACCAAAAATCCGATCAGATTTACGGAGTTGGTAGAAAAGGCGGAAAAGGAAGTAGTGAATTTCCAAGGTTCATTCGGCTGGTACTGTGTTTCTGTTCTAAGGCAACTGGAAAGAGAAGGGAGAGTTATAAGGGATATCGGAAAAGTTACAACCTACAGAAAATCATCCTAAATACAAACCTTCATAAGTTACGGCTTTTTTTAAATTTCCAGCGGGAACCAACTTGTAGTCAACTGGTTCGGTCGAAGGATTTTCTTTTGTGCCGTATTTGATAAAAAGCCCGATCTGATATCCGGGGAATATTCTTATGACTCCTCCCGACTTTTCTTTTTCTATGTTTCTGTTTTCGAATCTTGTTATTTTGCCGTCTGCACTAAGAATGGTTCCCTTGGTAGACAATACATCTGTCCAATCGGAAAGGTCGTCCAATAAAAATGCGGGGAGAGGGATTGGCTTTTGATAGGCAAGCATTGCTTCGGTGGCTTGGGGAAACTTCTTTAATGTAAAACCCCTAAACTCCAGTTCCTGTCCCAAAGTTTTTTCTTTATCCTTGTGTTTATATATTTGTCCAAACGGATATCCAAATTCCAAAAATTCTGCATTGGGCCCTAGTTCGTTAATTCTTCCTTGGAGTTTAATCCAGAGATCTCTGTATTTTGTAATATTTCTTTTTGTAAACTCTTCGAGAAACTCTTTGCTGTCGGAGTTTAAAGTTTCCAGTGGGATATTTCTTTCGGTCATTCGCGGATTATATACTATTAATAATATGAATTTACTCACCGTACTATTAGCCTTAGCGCTGGTTTATTTTACTCAGCGTTTTGTAAGTCGCGAGATATCGTTTTTGATTCAAAAATTGGGAGGGGGCAAAAAACAATTTGTTGATTTTTGCAGCGCCCTATTTTTACCTGGAACTCTACTCCACGAAGTTTCGCATTTTCTGATGGCATCGGCCTTAAATGTAAAAACGGGGGATGTAAAAATATTACCCGAGTTTATAGATATCAACGAAGATCCGACTCAAAGAATAAAAATGGGGTCTGTCCAAGTTGCAAAAATGAATCCTTTACAGGGATTTTTTGTAGGTTTTGCGCCGTTAATTACGGGGATTATCTTTTTGGTCTGGATGGCTTCCCTCATAGGCTCCTTCTATTTTAATAAAGACTATATTCTTCTTAGTGTTTGTCTTTATCTGTTTTTTACCGTTGCCAACTCATTTTTCCCAAGCAAAGAGGATCTGCAACACACACTTCCTTTTACAATAATATTTTTAACACTGGCGGTAGCTGCCTGGTTTTTGGGAATAAGATTTTCTTTTTCTCCGCCTGCATTTATAACCGATACATTCAAGGTTCTAACAAACACCTTGGTAGGGAGTGCGATTTTAAATATAATTATCTTGATACCCTTGTTTTTGATAAATAGGAAAAAATTTACTATTAAAAATAGATTCTCTATTCCAAAAAAGTGATAATATAGGCAAATGTCAGAACCTCAAGTAAACTCTCAAGAACCGGAAAGAATCGTTAACGAAGTAGCTAAACGCGAGGATATTCCTCTTAATCCCAACGAATTCCTTTTAAATACAAGCCAAATGGACGAGCTAACAGGTGTAAACCCTATTGTGCGCAATAGCAACGCGCTAAGTTTTTATAAGGTTACAGGCGAGGTTGACAATAACAAACCCGTTCCCGCCTACGAAATGACAACAATTGATGTGTCCAAGTTCACCGATTCGCTTTTGGTCTATAATCCAGACTTTTCGAAAAAAATGTTAGGTGTGGTTTTGGGTCAGATCAAAAACGATATAAATGCCGCGGTCGCGGTAAAAACTTTTGTCGACTTTAAAATGGCAACCGAAGACAGGTTAGAAAGAAGCAAAGCTGTAATGACCAACAACTGCGAATCCGCTCGGGTTCTTTTAAAAAAGTTAGACGAGCTGGGAATTACAAAAGGGGAAGAGTTTGAAAGCGTAGTGACCGAGCTAAACAATCAAATCGAAGGCTCCCAAAAACTGTTTGTTAAAGGCCAGGAAATTGGGGTAAAAGTAACGGAAGAAAACGACGGTTCCAAGTCTTTTTCAATCAACGGCGAGGGTCAAGGACAAGCGGACCTTCTGAAACTAAAAGAAGTTAACTTGAGTTTCCGAGAAATAAAATACAAAGACGGTACTCTTTTTGCAAAAGGCGATACCGCAGCCAGGAAAAGAAGCGGCCCATGGGAATGGTACAGAAAAGACGGATCGTTAATTAGAACCGGGAGTTATAAATTGGCATCAAGAACGGGGGAGTGGAAATGGTTCGATAGAGACGGAAAAGTTACAAAGACTGTCAACTATCCCGACAAGAGTAAGACCTAAAGACCGCCTCAAATAAAGGTGAAAAATTTATTAACCGATAAATCAAGAATCTTTAAAACCGCCAAGTGGCTCTCCAACCTGATGGATATGCGTTTCAAAATTTGGAAATTCAGCTTTGGCATAGACCCTTTAATTGGAATAGTTCCCGTAGTCGGAGATATTTTGCCAGGTATTGCGTCTGCCTTGGTGGTTTATGCGGCAATTTTATACAAGGTTAGATTATCAAAAATATTATTAATGATTTTATATATAGGCTTAGATTTTTGGGCGGGGAGTCTTCCTTTGGTCGGTAATATATTCGACTTTGCAATCAGATCTAATCTAGAAAATATCAAAATACTCGAAAAAGAAATTTTGCCCAAGACAAAATAAAATAGCGTGTTAATATAAAGTATGGGGTCGGTTATAGAAGACTATTTTCCTGCACTATTTTTTATACTTCTGGCAGGAATTTCTATTTTAGTTTATCAAAGAGGTGAGGTAACCGAGTCCTTTAAGCAGACACTAAACACTCCGATAAATTTGCAAACCTCAGATTCACATTCAGTTAATATAAATCTTACTCAAGTTTCTTCAAAACTTTTCGAAACTTCAAAATGAAAAATATTCTAAAGATAATAGCGGTCTCGCGACCGTTATACAAAATATTGGCAGTAATTTGTTTGTTGATAGTTCTCTCGGCAAGTCTTGAACTTTCCACCCCGCTTGTTTCCAAACTCATTGTAGATAACATAGTTTCTCAGGTCTCTTCGGGTGGGGGGAATATAAGCTCCCTAACAAATTTGATAATTCTTACCTTCGCCCTAAACTTTTTTGGAATTGTAGTATCGGGTTTGTCGGACAGAATGGGAGATCATTTTGCGGGTGCGCAAAGGAAGTTTTTGACAGAAAAATTCTACAACAAAATTTTATCTCTACCGCAAACTTATTTCGATTCGGAAATGTCTGGTAAAATAATCAACCAGCTAAGTCGGGGAATATCTACAATTCAGGGCTTCACAAACGCGGCAACCAACTTTATTTTACCTTCGTTTTTGCAAAGCCTTTTTATAGTTATTGTTCTGTCGCAATACAATCTAACGATAGCTTTTTGTGTGTTTATTCTTTTTCCAATATATCTAGCCTTGTCTTATTATTCGTCGCTCCAGTGGGGAAAACACGAAGTAGAAAAAAATAAGATAGAAGATACTCTTCGCGGCAGAATTCACGAAATCATAGCCAACATCAGAATTGTAAAAGGTTTTCTAACCGAAAAGTCGGAATATCTTTTTGCAAGTGAAAGAATGTCAGAAATAAATAAAATCTTTGCAAAGCAAAGCACCACCTACCATTTAATCGATTTTGGCAGAAATTTAAGTCTTATTCTTATTCTTTTGGGGATAAATGTTTTGGTTTTTTATAAAACTTTCCACGGGGAAATGACAATCGGCGTAATGGTACTTATTATCCAACTTGTACTACAGGCCAGACGCCCCCTATTTGCAATGTCCTTTATTCTTACTCAATTGCAAAATGCGGAGAGCGGATCAAAAGAGTTTTTTGAGATTTTGGAGTTACCGGAAAAAGAAGAGTTCGATGAAAAGCCGGCAACCAAAAAGATTGCTAAACCTTCTTTAACCTTTAAAGATGTATCTTTTAAATATAAAGATTCGGGAAGCGTCTTGGAAGATGTTTCTTTCGAAATTCAACCGTTGGAGAAAGTTGCTTTGGTCGGCCATTCTGGGGCGGGTAAAACCACAATTACCAATTTAATTCTAAAACTATACGAACCTACGGGCGGAGATATCATTATTTCGGGTAAAAATTACAAGAATCTAAGTTTTAAAGAAGTCCGCCAAAATATTTCTTTGGTGTTTCAGGATAACGAACTTTTTTCGACAAGTATCCGCGAAAACGTAGCCTATGGTACAAAAGCCGCGGAAAAAGAAATTATATCGGCACTTAAATCCGCAAACGCCTGGGGATTTGTTCAAAAACTTCCGCATGGAATCGAATCCCATATAGGAGAAAGGGGAGTAAAACTTTCGGGTGGCCAAAAACAAAGAATACAAATTGCCAGAGCAATTCTCAAAAACGCGCCGATATTAATTTTGGACGAGGCAACAAGTAGCTTAGATGCCAAAAGCGAAATGGAAGTGCAAGAAGCCTTGGAAAAACTTATGAAAGATAAACTGGTTATAATTATCGCGCACAGATTTTCGACTCTTCAAAATGTTGACCATGTAATAGTTCTGGACGGCGGTACCATTACCCAAAAGGGAACCCCCAAAGAACTCGCTGGCAAAAAAGGAATCTACTCCGACCTTCTAAGGTACCAGATAGAAGGAAACAAAAAACTTTTAGAAGGATTTGACTTGTCGTGATACACTGATTGCGCAATATGAAATGGCCCGAAACATTGACCTTAATGCGCCACGATGTGTCGGATTACAATACCCTCAAAAAAGTTCGTGAAGATACTCCTTTATATAAAGCTTTTAGAATTGCCTACGATACAAATCCCGAAACCGAAGAAACAAAAAGATTGGCGATCGAGGTCCACCAGGCATTTTCTTTGGAAACCGCCTCGCATGATATTCCTCTAACAGAAACAAAAGACGCTGCGGCCGTTGAGGTAGGTAGAAAACTAAAAGACTACATAAAAGTACCAAATGTTATTTTTGTATCTCCTTACAAAAGAACAATTCAAACATTAGAAAGAGTAATGCAGGGCTGGCCGGATCTTAGAACTGTTCCTGTTATAGAAGAAGAACGGATTAGGGAGCAAGACATGGGTTTAGCCTTTCTTTTTAATGACTGGCGAGTTTTTAACACGATTTATCCCGAACAAAGAAAACTTCATGACTCTCAAGGGGAATACTGGTATCGCTATCCCCAAGGGGAAAACATTCCAGATGTAAGAGAAAGACTGCGTTCTTGGGTTACAACTTTAACACGGGAGTTTGCGGATAAAGATGTTTTTGCGGTAAAACACCATTTGGGAATACTAAGCCTTAGAGCTAATCTTGAAAGGCTTGGCGCAAACGACTTTCTAAGAATGAACGAGTTCGAAAAACCGATAAACGCGGGGATAACTATTTACAGGGGAGACAAAAATCAGGGAAGAAACGGCAGACTTGTCTTGGATATTTACAACCTCAAGTTATATAAATAACATCTTAAGGTGGAAGAAAAATATTATGTTTACGTTCTTCGAACAGACAAGGGCACCCTATATGTAGGTCAAACAAATAATTTGGAGAAAAGGCTAAAAGAACACTCGGATAAAGGTAAAAAATCTTCAAAATATATGCGGTCATTTAAATCTTTTAAATTGGCAAGAACAGAAACTTATCAAACCAGAAGCGAAGCTCTAAAACGAGAGGCGGCATTAAAAAAACTCTCCAAGAAAGAAAAAGAAAAACTTTTGGTATAATTTTGATATGACTAAAGCTGTGCTTTTCGATTTTAACGGCGTATTGCTTCAGGACAGAATCTGGCACGAAAAGGCATGGGACGAACTATCCAACCATTTAAGAAAAAAGTATCTAACCCAAGAAGAATTCGATCAGTATATTCACGGCAGAATTCCCCAAGATACCCTTAATTTTTTATTAGGACATATTGCAAATGCCGACGAACAAAAAGAATATTTGGACAGAAAAGAAAATTTATACAAACAAATTGCTTTGGCGGACAAAGAAAACTTCAAATTAACCGGAGGAGCGATCGAATTCTTTGAAAGGTTGGAGGAAAACGAAATCAAAAAGACCATCGCAACTTCATCGCCCTTAATCCTAGTCGATTTTTATTTTGAAAATTTACAACTACATAAATGGTTTGAGAGAAACTTGATAGTTTATAACGACGGGACCCTACCGGGTAAACCGGCGCCGGATGTTTATCTTAAAGCCGCAAATAATTTAAAGACGGATATTTCCGAATGTTTAGTTATAGAAGACGCCAATTCTGGCTTGGTAGCAGCAAGGAGTGCGGAGGCGGGGCAAGTTGTCTTGTTCCTTAACGGGGAAAATTCTAGCCTTATAGAAAAAGCAGACTTCGATGTTTCAGTTACTTCTTTTTCCGAAATAACATTATGAAAGTAATCGCCGAAATTGATGACACCGACTTTAGAAAGGGTTACCAAATGTCCGATTGGGAAAAGTATGCAATAAGAAGATGTAGTAGGGGAATTATAGAAAAAGACGGCAAAGTTGCCTTAATGCACGTTTCCAAACTTGGATTTTATAAACTTCCGGGTGGGGGAATAAAGTTTGGAGAAACAAACGAAGAAGGTTTCAAAAGAGAAGCCTTGGAAGAAGCGGGAACAAATGTAGAAATATCAGAAAACCCGGGAGTAGTAATAGAATGGCGCGACGGTTTTAAACTTATGCAAATTAGTTATGTATTTTTTGCAAAAGTTTTAGGGGATTTGCAGACTAACAGTCTCGAGGAGGACGAACTTGCCGAAGGTTTCAAATTAATTTGGGTCGACTCGCGGGAGGCTTTAAAATTGGTTGAATCAAGTGATACTTCGGACTACGAATCAAATTTCATTGTTCGCAGGGACTCTGCAATTATCAAAGAATATCTAGAAAAACAAGCTATCACTTAACAATAACTTCACCTGTCATGCGATAGTGTCCGGCCCCGCAGGTGAATGAGCAGGAAAACATAAACCTCCCCGTTTTATCGGGTTTAACTTCCACCTTTGTAACCGAATTTGCTGGTAAAAGTGCATTTACCCCAAGGCCTTGTATGTAAAATCCGTGTTGATAATTATCTTCGTTTTTTATTTCCAATGTATTTGTTTTTCCGTTTAATAATGTAATTTGCGAAGGTTTAAATTCCCAGCTATCCTGGGGGATTGCAATCTTAACAACCTCACTTCCACCTCTCCATAAAAATCCTAACGCCGCAAGGGCTACAAACAATATAATTATTATTACGTTTTTTAAGCTAATATTGAATTTCATGAAAGCAAACAAAGTATACATATTTATATTATTTATTGCGCTTTCCGCGGCTTTTACATTTGTTGCAAAAACGGGGTTGTCTAAAACAGTTGTACAAGAGGACGATAGTCAAACACTTTTTATAAAGATAGCAAAAGAAACCAAAATAAAAGGGCCGTCTTATGTCTTTAACAAAATTCAAACAGGTTTTATTAACGAAAATTATGATATCAATAAATGCCACAGTCTTCTGCATGCTCTCGGGCATTCCGCGTACGAATATTATGGTAAAGATTTTAAGTCGTACGGAAATTTGGATTATCAAATGTGCTTTCAGGGTTTTCAGCACGGGGTAGAAGCACAAATCGCACTGCAAGAATTGGATGACGAAAATACTCTAAAGAAAACTCTCAATTCATTTTGTGATTTTCTTAAATCGGATAACCCGGAAGCGGAATGTTTTCATGGAGCTGGTCACGCCTTTTTCCAAAACGGTTTTAATGTTTTATCGGCGCTTAAAAGGTGTGACTTAATAGAATTTGGAGGACACACTGATTGCTATAGGGGGGTATTCAGCGAAAGAGTTAATAGAATTATGGGGATAGACGGCGATACAGATTCCAAAATAGCGGGATTTATTCCGGAGAAGGTTGACCCCAATAATGTATATAAAGAATGTTTTGGCTACCCGTTTAAATATCGTGAAGCTTGTATCACCCAATTTACAATTTTAATTCCCGATACAGGGGGATTGGATAACATGATAAATACTTGTTTACGGTATATAGACTATGTAGAAGATATCTGTATTTTTAAAATATCAGGTAATTTAGCATCGTTTACAATTGGCGAGAACAAAGATGTGCCTTTGCCGGACAACTTTACTCTTCTAAGTTTTAGAGCCAGAAAAATTTTTATAGAAGGGGTAATAAATCAATATGACCAATATCCTGACACCCCAAAACGGAACGAATTTTGTTCCAGATTAGGAAATGTAGCAGATAAAAGTTATTGTATGAGCCTAAGGAGATAAATCATGATTTTTTAAGGCAAAACTTTTTCTAACTGTAACAGCCCAAGCCATATCGGATTTTCCTTGCTCCAAAAATATTTTCTCCATATAGTCATAAAAATCCGGAGTGTTGTGATTAAGTCTAAAAGCTTTTCTCATTTCTACTTCCGCTTCTTTATATCTTTTTTGTCCAAATAGAGATTGAGCCAAAGCGTAGTACATCTCACCTTTTGGTCGTACCTTTTCCAGATATTTTCTAAACATATCTTCGGCGGCCTTAAACCTTTCTTCCTGCATATATACCCATCCTAACCCTCCATAGTTTTCTCCGTCAGGATTAATTTCGATTGCTTTTTTAAACATAATTTCTGCCTCTTTGTATCTTTTTTGATCTCTGTAAATATCCCCCAACGCTCCGTAATTAAATTCGCTTTTATTAATTTCAAAAGCTTTCAAAAAATATTTTTCCGCGGTAACCAAATCCCCCATGTCTCTGTAAAGAAACCCTAATCCGTAGCCGTATGCCGAATCGTTTCTTGGGTCTATTTTTACGGCTTCTTTAAAAGCAACAATGGCTTCTTGGTACTTTTCCCAGTTTCTGTATAACTTACCCAATTCAATGTAAACACTGTCATTTTTTGGATCTAAATTAACGGCGTTTTTATATTCCGTTTCGCTCTTTTCCATTAAACCTTGATACCTATACAGAAACCCCAGCTTGGTATAGGAGTCTATGTTTTTAGGGTCTATTTTTTTTGCTTCTAAAAAATAATGTTCCGCTTTTTTGTAGTTACCCGAATTAATAAAGTCGTCACCAACCTCCATCGCTAAATCAAAGTCTAAAGGGTTGTTTGTAAAAAGGCTCTCTTTTATTTTTATATTTTGGACAAACTGTTCTTTAACTTCATCTGGGTTGTCGAATGTGTCGGTAATTGTTTGTGACCCAAAATACAACAAAACAACAATTTGCAAAGCTATCAAAAGATATATTTTCATAATTTCTATATATAACTCCGGGCCTAAGGAGTCTTTGTTGCTTAATGACTCGGAAAAAAACTAAATATATTGTATACTCTTGGGCAAATGGCGAGAGTGGAAATTTCCAGTAATGGCCCCTTTAGTTTCTCCTATAGCGGGGATATTCCAAGAAATCTGAGTATAGAAAACTACGCTGATTTTTGCCCAACCTCAAATAACGCCTCTTCATTAATGAGAACTGCAATGGTTATGCACTTGGTAGCCCCGGAACTACCGCCCGTAATACAAACAAACTTTAGATTAGAAAATAAAGAACTAATAGATGAGCTTTATAGGTTTTACGGAAAAAGAATTCCCAAAATTGTAGCCACTCCTCATGGTGAGTGTCCACAAAAAGCAAAAGAAGGACCCCAAGAACATTTTGATATTGCCAATGCCCACTCGGGTGGGTTGGATTCAGCATATCGAGCAGTAAAAATGATAGCGAGTGGTGAGAACGTGATTGCAGTACATGTTAGAAACCTTAACGCAAAAGCAAACTATCTGGAAGCACGGGCCTCAAGAGCTCAGGCCTTGGCTTGGGGGATTCCATACAAAGAGGTGCATCTTAAAAACGGGTCCAAAAACACAGGGTTTTCTTCTATGCGTTCGCGGGACATTTTCTTAGCGACATCCGCTGTTTTTGCAACTGATTGCAACGGGGTAGAGGAAGTTCTAGTAGAAGGAGATTTTCTCAAAAGCAAAGAGGGCGCACACTTTACGGAATATCAAGGGACTTGGAAATTATTTAACAAAATTTTGGTAAAAAACGGCGTAGAGACCAGGGTTACAGGAATGGACGGAGGAGATATCGAAACAGTCGAAAAAGTTTTGGAATTAGAAAAAACCTTGGGAATACAAGTTTTAGACCTTGTTCAAAATTGTTTTTCTGCAGAGTATCAAAAAGCCTTTGTTGTAAAAAAATGGCAAAGAGAAACGCCGATTCTTGCATCGGTTTCCTCGGATCATTGGTGCGGGAGCTGCCTAAAATGTAGAAGGATGACAATAGGCAGACTCTACTATCACGACCCAAAGTTTGATGCGGTACCAAAAGAAGAGGTCGAATTTTTTGTTAACGATACTTATAGCTGGATGAAGAAATACACTCACAATAGCGATTTAATTTCCAAAAGCTTCAAAAAACATCTCGAAGAGTTACCCCTCAGAAGATAGTTTATTCTATTATTTGTTCATCTTTTCTAAAGGATATAAATTGTACCCATTCGTCGAAAAACCCTAAAATTATTTTGAAAGGTGCTTCAAGTATAAAATCAAAAGCAAAAGCCAAAAAGTTTAAGTGAGACAAACCCCTACTTAATCTACTTCCTATCGTTAAAATCGGTATAGAAACTATTTCCAAAACATTAGGTCTGGAAGGATTTTTGGTCCAGGAATAAATTTTCGCGATCTGGGAAATTCTGTAAGCAAAAAAGGCGATGACGGTAAGGAAGAATAAGAATATTAGTTCGCTAAATATGGTATACCCAATCTCATTGAGTACAAAAATTATACTGGAGAAAACCCCCAAGAAAAGTAAAATATAAATTGAGTAAAAAATATAGTACAAGACATTTTTGGATACAACTTCCTCTTTGCCTTTAAGATTGCCTGTTTCGTTTTTGAGTTCCTCGAAACTTTCCAAGACAAACCAAGATCTTTCTACAAGTGCCGTTCTTGCTTTTTGGTTGGGGAGCTTAATTTGCATTGTGCTAAGCCACATAATAAAAGGAGGGAACAAAAGATTGATTAAAAGGGGAACTCTGTTTACATTACCGTAAAACAAAATTTCAAAAGGTACTTCCATGCCAAACGCCAAAATCATTTTTGTTAAAAACACATAAAGAACGCTTCTGAATCCGGCCGTGTTAATTCGGGATGTAAGCCTTTCAATTTGATTATCCAGAACTTCCGCCGCAAATTTTTCGTATTTTTCCTTGGAAGACACAATATCCTTAAAACCTTCGGGGTTATAAAAGTACATGTCTCTAAGAAGTATTAAAGGAGGCATTTCTCGCCTTACATATTTAATAATCCTTGCAGTTTTTGCGCTTTTCTTGGCGTAATTAAAAAGATCCCAAGCTTCTTCAAACTTTTGCCTTGTAATATCGGTGCCTGCAAGTCCTAATATATGGTATGCGGTTTTTTCCTCGTCTGACTCCGCATATATTTTATCCACGGCATAGTAAACCAAAAGGTCGACATTTTCGTCTTTTATTTCTATTTTTTGTCTAATCACTTGATAGGCAAAATAAGTAAATTGTTTGTAGTCGGTATTAAGATTAAAAAGCTCTTCTACTTCGGCAGAGGCAATTTTGATTACCCATTCTTGGGGAACTCGTCCTTTTGTAAAATCGATGTAGCGGGTTATTATTTTTTCCAGATCTTGCTTCTTATCGGCTCCAACTTCGTCTATAGAAAGATACCTTGCCCACCTCAGTTCTTTTAAAAGCGTGTCTGTTAAATTTTTGGCGTTTTTGTTTAAGATTATCCGTCTTTTTAATATGCGTTCTATAGCCGCACGTCTAACCAAGTTATCGGCGCGGTACTCCAGAGCGTTTCTGGCTTTTTCGTAAACTCCCGCCAGTGTTTCTATCAAACCGTTGGGGACGTCACGTCTGGCAATCGAGGCTGACCCAAAGCTAAGCTTCGTTAAGAGGGCAGATAGCGGTTTATTGTTCACGGAGCAATTTTAGCGTAAATCGTAGACTTTTTCACATTTTGCCGTAGCAAACTTGACAGTGATTGCGGCAGTTGTTATTCTGGTTCTTAACTATGAAACAAAAAGTTTTGGTTGGTATTTTAGCAACCACGGTTTTTGTATTTGCGGTATCAACCGTAACAGCAGAAGAAAGTGATAATTCTACAGAGACAACCTCAACCCCCACGGTAGCATCAACCCCAAAATCAGACGATAGTCGAGGTAGAGACTTTAAGGAACTTAAAGAACGCGAAAAAGGTAGATTCGAAAACTTCAAAGAAAGTTTCTCACCTAGGCCCACGGGGTCACCCAAAGGCGAGCGCGACGGAAAAAGGCTAGAAGAGCTTAAACTCAAAGCTTGCGAAGCTAGAGAAGAAAACATTAAAAAGAAGACTTCTAGTTTAATGAATTTGGTTTCGGGAATGGTCGGCAAGTTTGATGCGATTGCAAAAAGAGTAGAGGAGTTTTACACAACTAAAGTTTTACCGACAGGCAAGGTTGTAACCAACTACGATGCATTAGTTGCCGATATCAACACCAAAAAGACTGCGGTGGACGAAGCCTTAAAGAATGTTCCCGATACGGAAGATTTTGACTGTTCATCGGATGATCCCAAAGGCCTCTTAACGGAATTTAGAACCGATATGCAAGCGGTAAAAACTGCATTGCACGAGTACAGAACATCTATCAAAAACCTAATCAAAGCGGTTCACGAAGTAGCAGGGGACAAAGACAGGTCGCCAAAACCTAGCTCAACGCCCGTAGCAACACCGACAACCTAATTATGAATAAAAATCAAAAAGGATTTGCACAAGTACTACTTATACTCGGAATAGTAGCCGCTTTGGCGGTTATCGGTTTCGTTCTTTATAAACAAAACACTATGAAGCTAGCTAGCCAAAAACCCACAAGCGTTCCCGAGGCTTACCAAACTCAGTATCAGGAGTCTGCAGATAGTGTTGCACCTGTAGAAAACACATCGGATCTTACAACTGTTAGCACTACAATCGATACAACCGATACAACTCAAATGGACGCGGATTTGGATTCATTAAGTACAGATCTTTCTTCTTTCTAACTTCTTAAAAATTCAATAGTTTGGGGATAAAAATCACAGAACCTACAAAAATTGAACCTATTGCCGCAACAAGTACTGCACCTGCGGCAACATCTTTTGCGATTTTAGCCAAAGGGTTGATTTCGCGGCTTACCATATCTACTACTGTTTCTATTGCGGTGTTTATAAGTTCCAAAATTAAAACTGACATTATGGTAAGTGTTAGAGCTATCCACTCAAAAGAGCTTACTTGTAAAACATAGCCCAACATTAAAACTAAAATCCCAAAGCCGGTTTGTATCTTAAAGTTCCTACCGTGTATGTATGCAAACCTAATTCCTTCCAAGGCATAACCTATGCTTTCGGCAAGCGGGTGATTTCTATGCATATAAAAGAATAATATCACTTGTACACCCGATCCTGCCAGTTGTGTTAAATTAATATATCTATGAGTAAAGTATTTATAGAATTCATTGCCAGTGTTTTAATTTGGCTTATGTTTGTTGGGCTCGGGGTTCTGTGGGTAATAGACGGAAAGATAAAAAAAGAACAGGTTGTTCATGCATTATTCTCCTGTGCCACTGCTTGGACAATAGCATTTATCATCAAGCAAACTTTTCCCACTCTTAGACCTTTTGTTACGGACGGGTCAAATGTACTAACCTTAACTGTTCCCCAGGACGGGGCCTTTCCCTCTATGCATGCGGCCGTAGCTTTTGCCATATCAGTTACAATTTTTTTGCACGACAGAAAGTTTGGATGGTTTTTCCTTGTGGGCGCACTCCTTGTGGGGGCGGGTAGGGTCTTGGCAAATGTTCACTATCCTGTAGATATTTTAGGCGGCGCGTTCATTGGAACATTAGTTGCGGTGATTGTAGAAAAAACTCATATGTTTCATCTTTTAACTAAGAAAAAAACCGCATAATACCCATTGACAATTAGCAGACAAAGTTTTAGACTGCTAAAATTAGCACAAATATGAAAGATTTATCAAGAAGAGTTCCGATAGTCCCCGTTCGCGGCTCCGTAGTTTTTCCTCATACGGACACATTACTTTCTTTCGGTAGGGTCAAAAGTGTTGCAGCAATCAATAGCGCTTTTCAAGAAGATAGAGTTGTTGCAATTTTCTCCCAGAAAGATAACAGGACAGAAGACCCTGTAAAAGAAGATTTGTACGAAATAGGAACAATAGCGACAATTACCCAAATGATGTCCACCGACGGCGAAATTCACGCGCTTATACGCGGCCAGGCCAGAATAAAATTAGGAGAAATAATTGCAGAAGAGCCTTATTTAATAGGTAAGGTAGAAGAAATACCGGAAGAAATTACAACAAACCCCGAGATAACCGTTTTAACAAAAAAACTTCAGGAGCTTTTTAAAAAGTCCATAAACCTGGGTAAACAAGCCGAAATAATGACGGTTATGAAACTAGTTTCGGGAACGGTAGAACCCGTAGAAATGGTAGACCAGGTTGCTTCACTTTTAGAAATTAAAGTAACCGAAAAACAAAAAATATTGGAACAAACAGATCTCAGAAAAAGAATTCAAGTTGTTTTGGAACATCTTGCAAAAGAAGTAAATGCCTTGGAAATCGAAAGGACAATCTCCAGCAAAACCCAAAAAAGGTTCGAAGATCAAATGAAAAAGGCGATGTTAAGGGAAAAGAAAAAGACGATAGAAGAAGAGTTGGGCGAAATGGACGAAGACAGTGAACTTACAAACGAAGAAGGTAAAGAATACAAGTTAAAAATCAAAAATGCGGGAATGCCACAAGCAGTTCGCGAAAGAGCAGAAAAAGAACTAAAGCGTTTAACTTCTATGTCTCCAAATAATCCCGAAAGTGCCTATATCAGGAATTATCTGGATTGGTTAACCGATATGCCCTGGAGTAAAGAAACTCCCAATAATGTTTCAATGAGAAAAGCCTCCAAGATTTTGGAGAACGAACATTACGGTATAGATAAAGCCAAAGAAAGAATTTTAGAGTTTTTGGCTGTTATGAAAATTAAAAAAGGAAAAGGTAAAAATGCTAAAGAAGGCGCAAAACCCACAATCCTTTGTTTTATGGGTCCTCCTGGAGTTGGTAAAACTTCTATTGGCCGTTCCATTGCCAAGTCTTTGGGTAGAAAATTTGTAAGAGTATCCCTTGGAGGCATTAGGGACGAGGCAGAGATTAGGGGCCACAGAAGAACCTATGTGGGTGCCATGCCGGGCAGGATCGTTCAAGGAATAAAAAATGCGGGAACTAAAAATCCTGTGTTTATGTTAGACGAAATAGATAAAATTGGAGTGGATTTTAGGGGAGATCCCAGTAGCGCCCTTTTGGAGGCACTCGACCCCGAACAAAACAGAGAGTTCTCCGATCACTACCTGGAAGTTCCTTTTGATCTAAGCGAAGTAATGTTTATTGCAACGGGTAATGTTTTGGATACAATCCCTGCGCCCCTAAGAGACAGAATGGAAGTAATTAATTTTCCGGGTTATACCGAAGTAGAAAAATTCAATATCGCCAAAAAGTTTATCTGGCCGAAACAAATGGAGGCGCACGGTCTGGAAACAAAAGACGTAGAAATAACCGAAGCGGGAATAAAAGAAATCATAGGTAGCTACACCAGAGAAGCTGGGGTAAGAAATCTGGAAAGAAATTTGGCATCGGTAACCAGAAAGGTTGTTAGACTCATGGCAGAAAATAAGAAATATCCCAAAAAAGTTGATGTTGCCGATGTAAGAAAGTTTTTGGGGTCAAAAAGATTCAGTTCTCAAATTGCAGAAAAGAAAGACGAAATAGGTATGTCTACAGGGCTTTCGGTTACTCCTTTCGGTGGAGAGATCTTGTTTATAGAAGTCTCCCTAATGCCGGGCAAAGGCAAGCTTACACTTACGGGCCAACTCGGAGATGTTATGAGGGAGTCTGCCAAAGCGGCATTCACCTGGACCCGTTCCCACTACAATATATTGGGGCTAAAAGAGAATTTCTCCGAAAACATAGATGTCCATATACATGTTCCCGAAGGTGCAGTTCCCAAAGACGGCCCTAGTGCGGGAGTGTCTATTACAACAGCCCTTGTGTCGGCTTTAACGGGCATTCCCGTTAGAAGAGATGTAGGCATGACTGGCGAGGTAACGCTAAGAGGTAGAGTTTTAGAAATCGGCGGACTAAAAGAAAAATCAATTGCCGGGCATAGAGCAGGACTCAAAACAATTATTGCCCCCAAAGAAAACAAAAAAGACATGGACGACATGCCCGATACCGTTAAAAAAGACATTAAGTTCGTTTTTGCCGAAAAGGTGGAGGATGTGCTGGAAGTTGCTCTAGTCAAATGGCCTATCAAAATAAACAAGGAGCTCAAATTTACCCCTATCGCCTCCACATTAGTAGCCAACTAGTAATATCTCAAAATATTTCCTCGGTTAGTGACCGGTGTGGAAAAATAATTATGGATAAGCTATTCTGATTTGCATGCCCAAGACCTTCATTTTTAAAGCTCTCGCAATAGTTTTTGTGATTTTTTGTCTGGCTCTTTTAAAAGAAGTGACTAATGTTCAATGTGCAAACAGTCTAAGTTGCAAAGAAAGCCTTAGCCTTAAGGTGGAAAACGGTTCAAAAGCCATATTCGGCGGACAAACACTAGATGCGCCTTCTGTTGATTTGGCGGGGAGTGATACCAAAACAAATGTGCTAGGGGAAGAAACCCTGATTGGAGATAAACGGATAGAGGTAGATTTAACAACCCAAACTGTAAAAGCTTATCAGGGTGATGTTTTGGTGTTGGACACACTAATTTCTTCGGGGAAGTGGTTCGAAACACCCCCCGGCGAATTTAAAATCTGGCACAAAGTCCGTTCAACCAGAATGACGGGCGGAGAAGGTGCAGACTTTTATGATCTTCCTAATGTGCAATATGTTATGTTTTTTTACAATTCGGAAATCGCCAAGCATAGAGGTTTTGCATTCCATGGTGCTTACTGGCATAACAATTTTGGCCATGCCATGAGTCATGGCTGTGTAAATATGCGCAACATTGATGCAGAGAAGCTTTATAAATGGGCCGATGAGGATACAAAAATAACAATATATGGCAAAGCTCCGTGATTTACTGATAATAATAGTTTTGGTTTCGGTTCTTTTAGCAGCCGGATTTACCTTTTTTAAGGCGGGTTTTCTTTTCACCGGCAGTTCCGATAAACCGACCCCAACTCCGTCTTTGGAACCAGTGGCCCAAGTAGAAGAAAAGGAAACTGTTGCCGTTTCCCCCGACGGTAAGCAGGTGTTAACCATGCGGGAAACAACAAAAGAAGGTTTGAGTTCTTTCACCTTTTTTTTGAGTAGCAACAAAGATAACAAAAAAGAAGTTCTTTATTCAACAGACTTTTTAAACGGAGTTACCTATACAGTTCCTTTTAACGCTTTTTCACCCGAAGGCAAATATGTTTTTATTAAAACCAACGACGCCGAAGGCCAAAGGTATTTAGTATTTTCTACAAAAATTAACCCCGAGAAGATACAAGACCCGGCCGAGATAAAAGCGGCTTTTGCAGTCAAATATCCCGACTATCACATAACCGATGTTACGGGCTGGGGTGGAAACGGGCTGGTGGTTGTAAATACAGACAAACCCGACGGTACCATTGGCCCTTCTTTTTGGTATTTTGCGGCAACGGGCGGATTTTCTAGACTGTCCACAAGATTTAATTAGTTATATCTCATAGTTTTTGACTTCTTGGGTTTTGGAGTGTTAAAATTCTCCTTCAGTATTTGATCTTTTAAAGAGGTGAATCATGGCAAATGCCAAACAAAAGACTTTGGACCATAAGAGTGTGGCAAATACGGCCGCCAGTTTGCAGGCAATGCTTATTAAGCGTCCTTTTGTGCTCATCAAGTTTCTACAGGGAAGTTTGATTCACGAGATCCATTCGGATATGTGGCTTACAGCTCAAGTCGGCCATGTCGCCAACTCAGCGCATGTCCATAAGAACAAGCTGGTGATCCGCGCAGACAGCCGTGACGGGTCCGACCGAATTTTGGTTGAAATATGCCCACCCGAAGGCGGGAACGTCCTTTTTGGCATCAATTTCGACGGTCGTACCGCAACTTTCACCATTGTCGGCCCGACAGCCGGCGATATCCAGGCGGTCTATGTGATTGCCGCTCAGGACCTGGAAGAAATGATTTAACCCCGTGCACGGGACTTTATAAAAAGTCCCGTGCTACTTTTCCAGCCTCAAACCTGATAAAATACCATTGTTCGTCACCACGAGGCCCCATCGTCTAGTGGCCTAGGACATCAGGTTCTCATCCTGAAAACCTGGATTCGAATTCCAGTGGGGTCACTCGCTTCGCTCATTCCCTCCCTGTAATTCTTGATGCTTATCAAGGAATTGCATACCTTGCATCAATTCGATGCCTGAGCAGAGTACTTCTTGCTGTGCACGGCGAATTCCAGCGGTTAACGGTTAAAAGTGTTACTATAAGTATATGGAAAACGAAGGACCAACTGGGATACATTCCACAGAGGAACGTAAAGAAGAACCGATCGTTTTATCAAGAAACTTTCAGGAAGGAGGATATACTTTTCTACACCGGGTTTTTAGAACCACAAGAAACGAAGGTGAACCGGTAACTATTGATAGTGGAGGAAATAAAATTATTTACGAGTACAATCCCGATCACAAAACTTTTATGGAAGGTATTTCATTGTTGGAAGGAGATTCCGCGGGCGAGGCATATCGGCGTTTCAAAGAGGTGGCTGGTAGTTTTAGTTTAGACGAAGCAAAAAAACAATATAACGAATCTAATTCCGACAAGGACTACTAACAAACGTTTTACTTTGGTTCGTGCCTACAAATCACCTATAGTTTGACAAATTAACCCATTTTTTATATAATATTGCATCCTGTAATAATTAGTTCAATTCAAAGTATTTTTTACATTTAAGGAGCGTCCAATGAGCAATAAATCTGACTTTGCCGGAGTTGGTTATGTTGGATTGCAAATGCCCTACGGAAGTAACCGCCGGGCTATTCGCGACAACTTCGCCAAAAATACAGGCGGCACAAGCCAAACGCTTTACGATTCAGATCATGAAAGCAGGAAGCCCAGTCGGGATGAAGTCGAAAAACTTTTCGCCGAGACGAAAGATGATGAGGTTCTTATTCTTTTGGGTAGCAATGCTTACTCAGTCGAGAACGAACTTCTTGCATTTGTTGTATTTAACGCGGAAGGTTGGCGCTATCTCACGGAAGAGGCTTACGTGCATCCCAAGGTTCTCAAAAGTGTTGCGTGGAGGGCGATAGAATTTTTCATTGAAAAATAGGCGCTAAACACAGGTGGGGATCTTGAATACAAGGTTAAAATAAGGGCAATTCAGACAGCGGGTTAAGCCCGATCACCCATGGGTGATTTTACCGCTGTCGATTTTTTTCTTCATACAAATTTCAATTTAAGCTTGGGGGTTTATAATACCCATATGGAAACTTTTCATAACGACGGAAAAGTAGATATAGTTACAAGCCCAGAGTCTCAAGCGGCAGTACTTTTGGTGCTCGAATCTATCTCCAGATTTCCCCAGTCGGGTCAGGGTGAAACATTGATTGCAAATAAGCTTCTGGAAAGTTTTGATAAGCCGGGAGAGTCTGGTAGAAACGTAACAATTACCGACTTGGCTAATGTAGCCTTCGATCCTGTTTGGGCCGCCGACAAAGCAAATAGAATTCATAAGGCTTTCGGTATCAAATATGTAATTGGTCCGGAAAAGGTAGAAAAATTTGTTTACAGTTTTGCAACAACTTCTATGGAAAAATTAAGAGTTAAAACATTAGAAACGGCCAAAAAAATGGGTCTAAAAAAAGATTTACCCGAAACACCTGTTTACATAAATACCATTACCATGGGAATAATTCATTACAGCTCGCTTTCAATATATAAAAAGGCGGCGGCTGATTTGGAAGAATTTTTGACGGCTCATGATAAAGTAAGAAAAAGGGTTTCCGCAATCTATCAAAAAGAAGCGGCTAAAATAAAATCGGAAACTAATACTCAAAGACGTAACGCACAAGATAAATATTCAAAAAAGAATAAATGACGGAAAGAGAACAGGGTAATGACTCGGAAAATAAAATAAAGTGGACAATCCACGATACAAATCCCGATATCGTAGAAAAAGTCAGGGAAAAATTAACAGAGGTAATCGATCCCGAGCTGGGACTTGATGCAATCCAGCTAGGACTAATTCGTGACATTTCCATAGTAGGGGAAACGGCTCATCTTAAAATGATGCTTACCACCCCGTTTTGTCCGTACGGCCCAGAGATGGTAGAGTTTGTCCGCATTAAAGCCGAAGGTGGATTGCAAAAGAAAGTAGAAATAGAGCTTGTTCCCGAAATCTGGAACCCGACCCTAATGGAAGATCCCTCACTTCTCGGCTGGGGACTTTTCTAACTTAGTTGAAGCCAGATTGCCCCCTTGACTTTACTTAGTGTTATTGTTACACTTCAGTTATTGTAAATCTAACACTATGATTGAACACGAACAAATTCAAACGCTAGTGAAAAACGCGTTGGCAGAAGATGTCGGCGAAAACGGAGATGTCACAAGTATTCTTACAATCTCGGAACATGCCAGATCAGCCGCAGAAGTCCTAGTTAAAAAAGAAGGCGTAATAGCAGGCTTAGAAGTTGCAAAGATTACATTCGAAACGGTAGATCCCGATGTTATTTTCGAATTCAACAAAAAAGACGGGGAGGATGTTAATTCAGGGGAAGTTGCCGCAACGCTTTTCGGCAAAACAAGATCTCTCCTAACTGCGGAGCGCGTTGCTCTAAATTTTCTTCAGAGAATGAGCGGAATAGCAACACTAACCAGACAATTTGTAAAAGCAGTAGAACCACTACCTGTTGCAATTTTAGATACCAGAAAAACCGCTCCGGGTTTAAGACCCATCGACAGAATTGCAGTTAATTTAGGCGGCGGAGTAAACCATAGATACAACTTAAGCAGTGCGATTTTAATTAAAGATAACCATATAGAAGCAGGCGGCGGAGTTTCGGAAACTCTAGAAAAAGTATTTACGGGCAATAGTCTTGGCCTTTCCGTAGAGGTCGAAGTAAAAAATTTGGCCGAACTTAGTGAGGCCTTAAAATTCCCCGTTTCCAGAATTCTTTTAGACAATATGGATTTGGCGACAATGAAAGAATCGGTTAGTCTCACCGCAGGTAGAGTTCCCTTGGAAGCTTCGGGGAATGTTAATTTGCAAACGGTAAGAAAGATTGCCGAAACGGGTGTTACTCACATTTCGATAGGAGCCCTAACACATTCGGTTAAGGCACTGGATATAAGTTTAGAAATCAAACATGTATAAAGAAAGAAACATAGGCGGGGAAAATTACGACTTAAAAACAAGTCTAAGAAAATTTATTCCCGAGAGTGTGGTCCCCGACTTTGAGTTGGATTACAAATTGGAAGTCGTAAAAGAAATCCAAGCACTCAAAAAAGAAAAAAATGCGGTAATTTTGGGACACAACTATATGGAGCCTGTCCTTTATTACACAATTCCGGATTACAGAGGCGACTCCTTGGAACTTTCAAGGCGTGCCGCAGAAACAAATGCAGATACCATAGTTTTTTGCGGAGTCCATTTTATGGCAGAGACTGCCAAAATATTAAGCCCCAGCAAAAAGGTCTTGATACCCTCGCTTAAAGCGGGATGTTCACTTGCCGAAGGCATTGTTCCTAATGACTTGGTTTGGTTAAGATCTCTTTATCCAAATCTTCCGATTGTTACATATATAAATAGCACCGCGGCAGTAAAAGCTCATACAGATGTTTCCTGCACTTCGGGAAATGTAAGACAGGTTGTGGAATGGGCAAGAAAGGAATTTAATACAAATTCAGTAATATTTTTACCCGATAAATATATGGCGGGGAATGTTGCTAAAGACTTAGGAATGGACCTTTATTTTCCGGAAAGAGGTAAAGAGACAAAAACAGAAGAAGAACTTAACCTTAAACCAACTCTTATCGGCTGGAATGCAAGGTGTTACGTACACGAACAATACACACCCCAGCTTGTGGAGGATATTAGAAAAGACTATCCGGGAGCGGTTGTCTTGGCACACCCGGAGTGTCCCCCGAATGTTATAGAAAAGTCCGATTTTTCGGGAAGTACTTCTGCAATGATCAAATTTGTCGAAGAACACGGGGCTGATAAAAAAATAGCGCTTCTTACAGAATGTTCAATGGCGGACAACATCGTTTCTATGCACCCCGAGGCAAACGACAATTTGATAAGAATGTGCAACATAAGATGTAAATTTATGCACCAGATAACTTTGGAAGATACCTTAGCAGCACTACAAGAAGACAAATACGAAGTACAGATACCCGAGGAAATAAGAGTCCCTGCCGAAATATCCGTAAGACGGATGCTTGCAATAGGATGAAAGAATTAACCGAAACAGAAATACTTATAATCGGGGCAGGGGTGGCGGGGAACGCTGCGGCGTTAAAACTTGCCTCAAATGGCCGTAAAGTTATATTAATTACTAAAACTTCGGACCCTTGCGAATCAAATACTTTCTACGCCCAAGGCGGAATAATTTATAAAGGGGAAGAAGATTACCCCGAACTCTTGGAAAAAGACATCCAAAACGCAGCCGCAAATATTGCAAACCCTAAAGCCGCAAAAATATTAGCGGAGGAAGGCCCAAAGCTTGTAAAAGAAGTATTAATAGATTCCGTTAACGTTGGTTTCGACAAAGAAGGAGACAAACTTTCTTTAGCAAAAGAAGGGGGGCACAGTTTATCAAGAATAATACACACCGCAGATGCAACCGGGAGAGCAATAGAAACAGCACTGATAGAAAAAGTAAAAAAACAAAAAAATATTAAACTTTTAACCAATTTGGTTGCTTTGGAGTTAATAACATCTTCACACGGATTAAAAGATAAAACCGCAATCTACGACCCGATAACTTGTCTTGGCGCTTATTTTTACGACACAAAAGAGGGCAAGGTTAAAAGAATTATCGCGGGGCGCACTATTCTTGCAACAGGCGGACTCGGCGGAGTTTATTTGCATACAACTAATCCGGTAGGTGCCAGGGGAGACGGAATAGCGATGGCCCAAAGGGCAGGTGCCAGAGTTATTAATATGGAATATGTACAATTTCATCCTACGGCATTTTTCCACAAAGATGCCCCAAGATTTTTACTAACAGAAGCAATTAGAGGAGAAGGGGCGAGACTAACAGATGCAAAGGGCATCACTTTTATGGATAAATATTCCAAAAAATGGAAAGACCTTGCACCACGCGATGTTGTGGCAAGAGCAATTTACAGCGAGATGATAAAAACGGGCAGCTCCAATATGTATTTAAACCTTAAAGACTATATTAAAAAGGAAAAAATACTTAAACATTTCCCCAATCTTTATAAAAAATGTTTAAGTTTTGGAATCGATCTAACCCGCGACCTGGTCCCTGTAGTTCCTGCTGCTCATTATCATTGCGGCGGTGTGTGGGTAGACGAAAACGGATCAACAACAATACAAAACCTTTTTGCAGTGGGGGAGGTTTCTTGTACAGGTCTTCACGGCGCCAACAGACTTGCCAGCACCTCTCTTTTAGAGGGGCTTGTTTGGGGTGATCGTGCCGCCAGGCTAATAACTAAAGAGAAGAACATCAAAATTCCCGAAAGCGGCAAAATTCCTTCTTGGAAAATTTCGGGCAAATCCGAACCCGACCCCGCACTTTTAGCTCAAGACACCAGTTTGGTTAAGGAAATTATGTGGAACTGTGTGGGCCTTGTAAGAACAAAAGAAGGGCTGGGAAGAGCCAGGGCCGACTTGTCATATTTAATTCACAGAATAGAAAGTTTTTATCAGGAGAAAAATATTACAAATTCTTTAATCGGCCTTAGGAATATGGCGCTTGTCGGTAGTCTCATAGCGAGTGCGGCCTGGGAAAACAAAGAAAGTTTGGGCTGTCATTATCGAACTAGTTAATTTTTCTAACTAGAATAAGTTTTATTTTAATGCTGATATAATCAATTTATATGTCAGACGAATTAAAAGAAACGCCACCTCAGGGATTCGAAGTAAATGATATGGCAGTAGAAAAGACTCAGCCTCTCGAAGTCCGTCAACTTTTGCAGGAAGAGCTCCAACATGTGCGCGAAGAGACAGATAAGCTGGCAAGTATGAGGCCTCAACCAAATAAATATTTGTACATGGGGAGTTCTTTGGGTGTGACATTTGGAATGTTAGGCGGATCAATTGTTAACTCTGTGTTTGCGGAAAGCTCCAACCCCGGACTTATTGGGCAAGGAATGATGGTGGGAATGAGTATAGGTTCTATGGTGGGTGGCGCTATGGATGCTATTGCAAATAGAGGATATGACAAATTAAAAAATTTTGTTCAGGAACAGCACAAAAAATTTACACAAAGGGTATGGAACGCAATACCACAAGGAATAAGAGATGATATAAGTAAAAAAATGAAGGAGAGTCTAAAGGGTAACGTTTATACATAAATGACTAGCTACGACGAAGTTAAATTGATATTTTCGGAACTTTTTGATGTATCAGGTTTCGAAGAAACCCAAAAGAAACAAATGGTGGACGAGATATTAAATATTTGGGTTGCCAGATCACTTTTTAGACTTTTTGACCTTCTGGGTGACGAAGAAAAAAATCGTTTCTCTGTCATTTTGGATAAATTAAGCACCGGCGAAAATAGAGACCAAGATCAAAAAGATTTTATTTGGCTTATCAATCAACTAGATGATACAAGGAGAAACAAAGCCATGGAAATAATTTTTGACGAGGCAGGCATTCTAAGCGAACGAATGATAGAAAAGTTCAATCTAAAATCAACCGATCAACAAAAGCAGGAGTTTGC
>CAZRJH010000009.1:0-31630 GCA_964600575.1 uncultured Gammaproteobacteria bacterium
AATACTCCGTTAAATCTTTTATCTTGTCCTTAAAGTCCTTAATCTGATAAAGCTTTGCAAAAACCGTTAAATTTTCTATAACGGAAATTCTCCCTTGTAGCGGGTTAAAGGCAGAAACATAATTAATTCTTTGCAAACACTTTTCTCGATGTGTAAAAAAGTCCTCGCCAAAATATTTAATAGTTCCGCCAGTTCTTTCGGTTATCCCCAAAATCATTTGAATGGTTGTCGTTTTTCCTGCGCCGTTAGGACCCAAGAATCCCACAACTTTTCCGCGGGGAACGGCGAATGTTATTCCGTTAACAGCGTGGAAATCTCCGTAATCTTTATATAAGTTTTCAACAGACAGCACTTCTTCGGTCATATTCAAAATTATATCAGCAAATTGTGGATTATCTTTTTACAAAAAGAATAGCGTTGGGGATATCGCGTCCGGGTCCTGCTTTATAACCTCCGTGCCACAATGCGGTCGACCCTCCGCTGTCCAAATTCAAAGCATCTTCCATTCCCATTGCCTTCATAACTCTTGCTACTTCGGCAACTGTTGCACTATGCACAATGCCTATGTAAACGGTGTTACCTTTTCTAGAAACAAAACTTCTATTACCTATACTTCCTTTTTTAGGGTCGCCGTCTCCGCCAAATACAACATTACTTGCGCGGACCAGTAACGGATAATTACTCAACATGCCGTCTATTCCCGTATCGCGCCCCACGCTACTTACTGCCGTTACAAAGTTGGCTCTACCGCCTTCAAAAACAACTCCGGGGTTTGTGGAATAAACATTATTGTCGGAATTAAACCAAACTTTATTAACATTCATAACCAATAAATCAAAAGAATTTGTTTTGCCTGCACAGTTGGGGTAGGAGGCAGGGCAAAAATAAGTTCCGTTAACTCCAGCATATGCACCTCTTCTAGAAACATAAGTTCCCAAAGGTAATACGGGGCAATTATTTGTACAGGTAGAATCCGACGCAGTATCAACAATTACTCTGGTTGTACTCAAATCTCCCGCAACAATATCAACCAAAAATTCTCCCGCTTCCGTCACAACTTTTTGTTTAGAAAATGCACCCGATGACGGCACATTGTTACTTGCGGGTACATTGGCAGGGATAGCTTTTGCTGCAGCCGCCGCAATTCTGGCTTCCTCGTCTTTTATTTTCGTAGTCAAATCGCTTATTGTTTTACCCGCCGTTGTGTAATCCCTCTTACCCAAAAGGGTAAGAATATCGGCAAAAACAGCATCCAAATTTTTTAAAGATTTAGGCGGGTTTTCTAAATCCAATAAACTTTCGTAAACAGTAACGGATTGCGCAAATGTTTTTTGAATTTCATCAATCTCTTTTTTAAGGGCGATATTTGTTTTATAAGGGTCGTTGTTTTTAATTTCGTCCAGTTCGGCAGAAATCTGCCCTATTACCTCGTTACTTCTGTCGCGCTCTTGTCGCAGTTCTATATTTTGTCTGTAGAGATTCCAGTTGTAGACGGCAGAAGAAATCAAAAGTGCCAAAAGTACAATTGCTATTATTTTGAAGGTTTTGGTTCCTACAGCTTCTTTAATCTTTGCCAAGGCCATATAAAAAGTATATCAGGAAGTAACTTATATCTCTTTAAAAAAATCACTTAAACCAAAGTCTTCAACTAAATCAGGAAACTTTTTTGCAGCCGCGTTAGCCTTTTTAAGATATTCGTTCCATTCTTTTCTAAAGTGTGCCTTAGACATTGCAAAATGAATAATCTCAAACAGAGGATGATTTTTTATATCGTCAGGGGTTTCCGCATCCGTTATATAAGTATCATTTACATATCCCTCGACGGCGGTTTCGGGTGTGCCAAAATAACTTGCAACATTTCTGTGATGCATATTTTTGTCGGAATCATCACCCGGTTTAAGAAAACTTTCTAAATCTTCTTTACTGGCGGAATAATTAACAACCATATAGCCGCGGCTATTTACGGATACATCTGTATGCAAACCCAACGAAGCAAGCTCGGATGCTGTGTTTGTTGCCCTTTCTTCGTATTTCCATTTTGGTCCAAGCGTAAACTCTCCGACTTTTGCGTAGCCAGCTTTTACAAAAATCACCTTAAACCTCGATTGCTCAGGGTATTGTCTAATAGCCTCAAAATTCCCGGAATCAGCGCCTGTTTCGTTAGGTTTAACTTCCATTGCTTATTTTTATACCACAGATCCTCCAAAGTCCAATTCCATAGCCATATTCCAAGGGCAATGATAAAATAGGCGAGTTCCAGCCAATGGGGAGTCGTCTAACGGTAGGACTGCAGATTCTGGATCTGCCTATTGGGGTTCGAATCCCTGCTCCCCAGCTCGCTCTGCTCGCTGTGTTTCAGTGACTCGATAGTGCGCAAGTTTTGTATTTTATACTTTGCACCGCGAATCCCTGCTCCCCAGCCTAAAATCCCATTTGCTAAAGTCTAAATAGTATAATTTTTTAATGCGTAAGATTGTTGTTGTAGAATTTATAACGCTGGATGGCGTAATGCAGGCTCCGGGTGGCTCCAAAGAAGATACTGCAGAGGGTTTTAAGTATGGCGGCTGGATGGCACCGCATTTTGATGATGTCGGTGGAAAAGAAATGGATGTGCAAATGAAGGCAACCGCTGCACTTCTTTTGGGTCGTAAAACGTATGACATTTTTGCCGGGTTCTGGCCGACTCACACGGAAACATGGCCACAAGTTAACGATATAGAAAAATTTGTAATGTCTAAAACACTAAAAGAATCCAAGTGGGTAAATACGACAATCGTACGTGATATCGATGAATTAAAAGAAATAAAAAATTCAAACGGAGGGGACTTACAGGTATATGGAAGCAGCAACTTAATCCAATCGTTAATGAAAGAAGATCTAATTGACGAAATGTGGCTAAAAATTTTTCCGATTACTCTTGGGACTGGTAAAAAGTTGTTTGGAGAAGGAACAATGCCGACTTCTTTTAAACTTTATAATTCGCTAGTTACCCCAAGTGGTGTAATTTTCGCTTACTATAAACGGGACGGAGAAGTTAAAACCCAAGATTTTTAATAAATTTGATGAAAATTAGTTCTAATATAGTCCCAGGTTTGTAGCCAAATGAAACTTGGAAAATATAAACACTCAAAAACTGGGAATTTTTACCGTGTTATCGGTATCGCCAAACACTCAGAAACTTTGGAGGAATTTGTAGTCTACAAAGCCCTCTACAAAAACCCACCTCCAATTTTAATCATTTTGGTATACTTGGCATATGAGCTTGGGAGAAGAGAAGGTTGGTCCAGATTTTTTGCCTAAAAAACCGCATTCTTGGGAAGATCTTAGAGTAGCCGTCAGAAAAAACCTCGATGCTACATTAGGGCTTGTCGACCCGTTACCCGCACAGGATATTTCGCTATCCGGATTAGAAAATACCGATTCAGGAACTTATTTCCTCAAAGATCGACCAACAGTTTCATTCATGAAAAAGTTACCAGATTTTAGGGGCGGAGAAGGGGAGGTTGGACTTTTTTGTATTAAAGGAAGATGGTTTATTAGTCTAAATGACGGTTTAGAAACATCACTTCCCGATACGCTTAGTGCTGTCCAGCACGACGGAATTTTCCAGGCCGATATTCACTCCCACCCTGGTGATGACCAGGGGGCAGAGCAGCCTTCCCGCGAAGATATCTCAAAATTAAATTCCACAATAGACGGCAAAAACTACATAATTTCAAAAAAAGGTTTAATTGAGTTTCAAAAACCAAAAAAACTTCCGGGAGGGTTTACCAATGTAAACGATACGGAGCGTGCCTGGAGGTACTGGATTGTGGAAGAGCTAAAATTGTCAGAAGAAGAATTTAACAAAAGAGGCGGTTGGGAGCTTAAAAAGGAATTTTATATAAAATATTTTGGTTTAAGGACAATTCCTTGGGAAAAGGAGACGGAAATTGCTTCAATCTTGGCCGCAAAGGAAAAACTTGTTTTTAAATAAGTTGTGAATTGGCACATTGCCATAATTTAAGTATATAATCACGCCTTGCACATTATTTTCAGTCTGGAGGCTAATTCTATGTCAGAAGTAACCGCGGTTCTTTTTACCATGCACCACAGCGTGTTCGAAGTGGCAAAAGCATTGGAGGCTATCGAAAAGCTCAACTTTGGTGCTGATGGCTTTGATTCGGGCTTTATTCTCGACGAAATCATGGCTCCGGGCGGGGTTACAGCCCTTCTCATGGACGGTGAAACGGTTGTCGGCTACCAATCTGCCACCACGGCGGAGTTTGTTTACCGTATGCACAGGCACTACCGTGGCCGTGACGGGCAAGATGCCGCCTACATAACCAACTCCTCAATCCATCCGGATTATCAGCACAAAGGCCATGTTTGGCTAATGGCGGATAAGTTGGAGGCGGAACTCAAGGCTAAAGGTTACAAGTTCCTGGACAGGGACAGCAAAGCCGATCTTGGATACGACCAAAAGGTCATCGCTCACTACGGTGAACGCGTTGTCTTTGCCAAAGAAGTCGAAGATACCATGTGGGGAACCCAGCGCTACATCCGCATCCTGCTCTAAGAGTGTTTTCGGTCGAAACCTGGAAAGAATACAAAAACTTTCCAGGTTTTATTTTTTAGTTAACTGTTTGCAGTCCCTTTTCCGTTAAAGAAATAAGATTTCTTTTGATATTTCCCATCCAATATTCCAAAAGCGGGAACTCTGCACAAGCCTTTTTTATCTCTCCCAAGTCCTCATCGGTAACTTTTAAACTCTCCGAAGTCTTTTCATACATAATAGCCTGTGTATTTTCCACATGATTCATTCCTATGGAGTGTCCCATCTCGTGGGCAAGTGTATGTACAAGTTCGTCTTTAGTGTTTACAAAATAAATTGTTATAGATTTTGTTTCGTCATCATATATACCTTCTTCGGGATTTTCCGACAAAGCCTGGTTAAAGTCGCTTATATTTTGGTTAAGGTTACCCACACTCAAATTATATTTTTGTGTTTCCTGATTTAAAGCTTTGGCTCTTTCGTTTAGCACATTTCCTTCTTCCGTAAGTTCTCTTTGTCTGGCAATTATAGATTCATAAGCATCTGGGGGGGCTCCTCCTTGGTCGTTATACTTTTTTATCTCCGCGTTCAAGGCATCTATTTTTGCCCTAAGGGCCGCAACATCTTTTTGATATTGTGCTATTTTTGCTTTTAGACTTACGTCGGTTTTCGATACCTGAGACTTTTGTTTAGTAATCTCGCTGTTTAACTCGGATCTTTCGTCAAAAACAAAGTTAATGCTAATTTCTGCGGAAGGGCTTGCGTACTCAAAAAGATTTTTGCCGTATGCGGTTTCCAAAATATCTTCTGCGATTTTTATATCTTTTAAAGCCTCAGTTTTTTCCAATCCAAATTTAGAATCTAAAACACCAAGATTGTAAGCAAGTGGCTTGTTGCAGTAACTAAACGGTGTGTTGTAAGCGCCAAGTAAAAAAATCAAAAGAAGAATCGTTAAAACCAGAGACAACTTTTCGGCCATACGCCAATTATATAACCTATTATTTTTCGGTTACAAAGTGGAGAGCAAATAAATGCCCGGAGTGAACAATTGGGACCAAAATAACTTCCGTTTCAACTTCTTTTCCATCTTTTTTCTTCCAGGTTATTTCTATATTGGCTCCTTTACCCAGTTCCATCGCCTCGGAGTAAGAGTTAACCAAAAGGCTCTGGCTTTTTTCGGATACAAAAGCTTGGGTAAAGCCTTCTTCCGTCTTGGCCCAGTCTTCGGGGGTTTTATAACCCAATAGTTTTGCAAATTTCTCATTACAAACTTTATATGAGTCGTCTAGGTAAATATAAATAGCCTGTGCGGAGCTTTCCAATAGTTCTCCGTACTCTTTCATTAAATCCTCAATCAATTCTTCGTGGTGTTCGTGATCGTGCATAACACTATTTTAATTGTTTGACTTAAATATGTAAATGAATTAAAAGTTTGGTTATGAAAGAATTTTTACTCAAAAACGGAAACACCGCACAAATCGATACCTGGGAATTCGATCAAATAAAAGAATATGTTTCCAAAAGTATCCCCACTCGTAATCTAAACAATATGAGTGACAAAGCGTTTATCGGTTTTGCATTCTTTGGTCCAAATTTGGCGCGGGATCTTCTGCGTGTGGACCCCGACAACGATTATCCGCAAAGATTTAAGGAACATAGAGCCGTTGTGGCCTCGGTCGACGGGGAAGTGTCAGGGTTAATAGTAACCCAATGGGTAAAATTTAGTCTACCTTTTTGGCATTATCATTTGCGCTGGATAGATGTTCGTAAAGATTACAAAAACCAAGGGGTAGGAACAAATCTCGTTAATTATTTAGATAAACAAGATTTTGTAAAAGGTAAACCGGTATTTTTAAGTATGCTAACCCAAGAAGGGGAACTGTACATTGCCAAAGTAATAAAAAGGGAATTAAAAGCAAAAGACTATACGCTAGTTTACGAAGATTCTATCCCCAAAAAAATAACAAGATTAGGTAAATACGGGGGGAAACACTGGGGTTAAAATTATTCTTCTACTTCCTCTACAACCTTTTTAGCCGCCCTTTTGGCTTTAGGAGCTTTAACTTCTTTTACAACTTCTTCCTTAACTTCGGTCTTTTTCTCGGCAACTGCCTCAATTTTGGGTTCAAGTAGGGTTAAAATTCTGTCCAATTTGGCAACGATTGAGTCCAGTTGGGCACTACCTTGTCCGCCTTGGTCATTTCTGTTCTCAAATCTGGGTCTGTCAAAAGATCTTCTGTTGTCGCGTCCGCCATTGCCCATTTTTTCAAAACAGTCGCTACAATAAACGGGCTTGTCGCCTGTGGGTCTAAAAGGAACTTCACATTCTCTTCCGCAGTTGGCACAAGTTGCTTTAAACATTTGTCTGTCGCCTCGATCTCCGCGATTAAAACCTCCGCCTCGGTTAAACCCGCCTCGGTTTCCAAAACCTCCGCGATTAAAACCTCCGCCTCGTCCGCCTCTGTCGTTTCTTCCAAAATTTCCCATAAGCGCATTATAGCACATATTTTAAAACACATATTTACGATTACCCGTGTTTTTGGGCTTTTTACAATTCGGCAAAGTATTAATTATCCTATAATTCTTGACTTCCCACCCTTAAACTTATATAATGCCTAAATGGCATATTCAAAAATATCGATTTGCCGAGTTTTGGCTAGTTTTTAAGATAAAGGTACCCCAAGTTTTTATATTTGTATCTTTTTCTTCACTACATATCTATTACAGTCTGTTTGGCAGTTTTTTATTTTTTTCAAAAATGAATCGTTTTAGAAATAACAGGGGCAACCCGTATCGTGGACAACCTCGTTCAAGGGGAGGAGGCGGCGTGCGAAATTTTAGAAAGTTTGATCCCACCAATATGGTAAACGAACTAAAAGCAAAATCCCAAAATCAGGAAGTTCTTAGACCAGCCAAAGTTTACAAAGTTACAACCACTTTTGAGAGTCTAAATATCTCCCAAGAAATTAAACAAAATATCAAAGCAAAAGGATTTACGGCACCTACTCCTATTCAGGAAAAAGCAATTCAGCCTATTTTGGACGGCCGTGATTTAATCGGAATCGCAAATACAGGGACGGGCAAAACGGCAGCTTTTCTTATTCCTTTAATTAACAAAGTGTTAAAAGATAGAAACCAAAAGATATTAATACTTGCCCCCACACGGGAACTTGCAACACAAATCAAAGACGAACTTTATGTTTTTGCAAAAAGAATGAATATATATTCGGCACTTTGTATTGGCGGCGCCAACATGAGAAGGCAGAAAAACGATCTCATGCGCAACCCCAACTTTGTAATAGCTACGCCGGGAAGATTGGAAGATCATATTAAAACGGGAAATCTTAGACTGTCGGGATTTGCTACAGTTGTTTTAGACGAAGCAGATCACATGGTGGATATCGGGTTTATTCAAAACGTTAGACGCATAGTTTCTCTCTTACCGGGAATCAGGCAATCGATTTGTTTTTCGGCAACTATAGAAGGTCCAATAAAAGAAACACTCAAATCTTTTGTTAGAGACCCCGTCGTCGTATCTGTAATATCTGGTAAAACTGCAGAAAGTGTTAACCAGGAAATTATAAAAATAAAAAAAGAAAATAAAGTTGACGAACTTCATAAACTTCTTATTACAGAAGGGTTTAAAAAAGTTCTTGTTTTTGGAAGAACAAAGCACGGGGTTCAAAGACTAAGTGATGAGTTATCAAAAAGGGGATTCAGATCCGATACTATTCACGGAAACAAAAAACAAAACCAAAGAATCAGGACTTTGGAAAACTTTAAAAGAAACAACCTTCAGATATTGGTTGCAACCGATGTTGCCGCAAGGGGTTTGGATATTCCAAATGTAAGCCACGTAATTAATTTTGATTTACCCGAAACTCAGGAAGCGTATATTCACAGAATCGGAAGAACAGGAAGAGCCAGCGAAAAGGGTGTGGCAATAACTTTTGTAGAATATATTTAATACCCCTTTCGTAAACAGAATTCTTCAATATGGGGTATAATCAGGTATCAATAACAAATCTGTAATACACGACCTTGTAGATCAACTAAACAAAAGAGGTGGCCATGTTAGTTCCTACTATCTCAAGGAAACAAATCAAAACAAACCCGCTGTAGTTTTCCTCAAACGTTGGTTTCGTGGGTCTAATATAATCAAAGCGCTTCAGCGTGCCCTGGCAGAACACTAATACTATTTTTCCAAAAAAATAGAGCAGGAGGCGCGTTTACTATGTTCATAAAAAAGAGTAAACACACAACCTGCTCGTTGTCCCCACTAAACGGGGCGATTCAAAATAACATCGCCTTCGTGGTATTCGTGGACGTGATCAAAAAAGACCACCACTTTTTGTATCTCGCGCCTGGCCATTTCTTCGAGGATCTGCTCCTTGCCGCGGATAGCGGAATCGGGAACATCCTTGAGTTCGTAGACCGTGCCGCGCAAAAAGTAGGTCGGCGAGACGTTGGTTCGTTCACCGCGTCCGTCAATGGCGTCATAGTAGCGGAAAGCCACCACATAGGACTCGACCTTCTGATTCTCGGGATCACGCTTCTCGGCGTCGTACCACGAGGTGGTCGTAGCCATGGGTCCGTTCCATTCAAATACCTCAATAAACGTGCTTTCGGGCATTCTTGCCTCCGTAACTAGCAAACTTGAAAACTAAGGCTAGAGTTTATCACCCAGAATCAATTTAGTCAAACTATAGGTATAAGCCTTAAAAGCTATTTTAATCACAAAAATAGCTCAAATTATGCATTTAGGCCAATTTTATGGTAAAATTACCAGCACAGCTTTAATCAGAAGGCCTTGCCCCCTCCTTAAAGGGCTTAAATATGAGCAAATGCATTCGCTGCGGCAAACAAAGAATAGCCTCCTCAAGCTACGAGGAAACGGTAGAAAAGGTAACCGTTATGTATACAATAACAGTTTGTCCGGATGATGCCTGTCAAAAAATAGTAGAACAAGGCCTAGTGGTAGAAGAAAAGAAAAGAAAATATATAAGAGACGAGCAGGAAAAACGCCTCAAACAACAGGCAGAAAAACGCAAGGCAGACAAAGAACTCACCAAGAACTAAAACCCTCTGTAGGTAAAAAGCTGTCTGGTTCCCGATTCAAAAATTCTTACTAAATTCTCTTTTGGTCTATATACAACGCTCCACCTATTGGCCTCTGCTTTTGTAACAGGTAAATCAATTATCCCTATCAAATTAGTTGCTCCTTGCCTGGGGTTTGTTTTGTAGTCATCAAGCATCGATTTCAACTCTTTTTCTGTAAGACCTTTTATTGTAGAAAGGTCTCCCAAGATATGTCTTCTGTGGTTATTCTTATCGCCTTTGGGATAAATCAAAAAATTTTGTCTTTGCGTTTCCAAAACACTCTCTTCCCAATATTTAGGTTGACCCTTGTGAAAGCCTGCAATGTCACTAAATCTCATCATTCCATATGGTCCCTGCATAATAATTACATCCAGATCGTCTGAACGTTGAAGTGACAAAATAGATCCCGCGGCTGCCGACCAAAGAGATTCGTGGATTAAAGAAACCATTCCGGTTCTCTTGTTTTTCATAAGTGCTCCCGAGCACTGAACAAAGTTCTCACTGAGAATTGTTTCTCCTTTGGATACCTGGGTAACATGTTCGCTTCCTCTCAAAAATGCCCAAGCCTCAGCCTTGCTGGCAAAGGGAGCCGTATATATCC
This sequence comes from uncultured Gammaproteobacteria bacterium, assembly GCA_964600575.1. GTDB lineage: Bacteria > Patescibacteriota > Microgenomatia > UBA8517 > UBA8517 > CAZRGC01. The sequence goes on from CAZRJH010000009.1 coordinate 10,236, forward strand.
CGTGATCGATCGAATAGTTAAAGTTTTTAATAACCTCTTTAGGTTGCCACATTGGCTTGTCTTTGGGTCCGTCTCCGGGCGGTCTTATTTCCATACCCGTATTGTAGCATCAGACTTTGCTATACTCGGATAATGGCACTCGAATCAGAATCAGACAGATTTTCTTTGGATTATTCCCTAAGGGACAGTCGCGTAAGTACAGGGGAAGAAAAGCCTAAATGGGTGGAGGGTCTTACAGACAAAGGTTGGGATATCCTAACGGACAGAAAAGTAGAAGGTAGGCAACTTTACAGAATCGCCGCTTTCAATCCAAATCTGGGCAAAAACGGAGTAACAATGAGCGTTATAGAAAAACCGGATTCAATAGGTGATATGCCGGGTAACTTAGATACCTGGGAAGTAAAGTTCGATGATTACGACCAAGAAACCGATCAAGATTTATATAGCGTAACCCTACTGGACTTGGAAACGGCAACAGGTATTCCTCAACCTCAACTGGCCGAACTTTTAACAACCAAAGATTTTTGGGAAGAAATGGGCGAAAAATACGCCCAAAAGTTTTTAGGTTTTACTTCTAAAGATGTAGATACGGATATTCTTTTTACCGACCCCGACGGGGTAGAATCACTAACAAATCTTATTTTTTCGGACCTTGTAGAAGAAATTCAAAAAAAGTCTGGATTTTAAAAATTGACACTTCTTGATTAAAAATTCGCGGTATGATTAATTGATACTAATGGAAAACCTTCTCAAACAAAACGATCAAGAACCTCAAGACGATTGGGAAGTCCAAGGTAGAGAAGCACTGGGTAAGTCGTTTGATGTTCTCTTCGAAGAAAGCCGAAAACTCAGAGGTGCCGCAAGTCATTATTTGGACTCGTATCAGGGCGAAGATAAGCCCGGTGTTTCCTCATCTTTAGAAAGCGTCAAAAATGCCTCAGTCTACGAGCGGGCAGCGTCCGAAAACCCGGCCGTTAGACATATGATAGATACGGCCACAGAACTTGTTGCAAAAGTTCAAACAAGACTTGTAGTTATAAGGGCCATAGAAGACGGTTCAAAAGACGGCGAACTAAACAGATCTTTCGAAGATGCAAAACAAAAACTTACCGAACTTCTGGCAATAGAAGACAGAGATGTTTTTGATCAGGCAACATACAGAGTTTTGCAGGTGGTCAAAAACGGCGCAAATGTAGTAACGGGTTCCGCCGCTTCCGCCCAATCTGCCTCCCAAAGCATAACTTCAACAGCACAAAGAGAGTCGGCCGAATTCGACGGCTGGTGGAATCAAAATTACGACGAAAACGCCAGAGTAACTATTACCGAACACGCAAAAATTCTAAGACGTTTTTCCCAAAATGCCGCCGATAAGGCAATCGACCTAGAAAGAATATCGGGCAATGTTTCCATGAATGTAGGCGAAAGTGTTACGGGTCCATTGGAAGAATTTATTGCCAAACTCCGAACAAGTAAGTTTTAACAGATTCGTACGTTTCCGTTGCCTCTTTAACGCCACAATTTTTGTATATACACTGGATTAATGCTCACAAATCTGGAAAAAGGCAAAACAAAGATAATAGCCACAATTGGTCCGGCCACCCAGTCTCCCGATATGCTCCGTAGCCTTATTGCAAGGGGAATGGATGTGGCGAGGCTCAATACCAAACATAACGAACCCGAGTGGCACCTGTCTCTTATCAAAAGAATCAGAAAAATAGCCAAAGAAATGGGAGTAAGAATAGGAATACTTCTGGACCTTCAAGGTCCGGAAATCCGTGCAGAAAACTTCCAAAGCAAAACTATAAAAATAACAAACGGGGAAACATTTTATCTAACAGTCAATAAATCCGAGTCGGAACAGCAAATTCATATACCTTTCCCCGAGGTAATAGAGTCACTCCAAAAAGACCAGGAAGTTTCCCTTAACGACGGCGGGGTAATTTTTAAAGTAGAAGAAGTAAAAGACGGATCGGCCAAATTGATTGCCCAAAATGATTTTGAATTGGGGGATCGTAAAACTGTAAATATCCCGGGTTTAACCGCACCCATTCCGTCTTTAACAGAAAGGGATAGAGAGTATCTAAAAATAATAGAAGAGGAAGAGGTTGATTTTATCGGTCTGTCATTTGTCCGTACAAAAGAAGACATTGTTAATATCAAAAACGAACTTTCAAAAGTTAACTCCAATGCACATGTTATCGCCAAAATAGAAACAAGGCTTGCCTTGGAAAATATAGAGGAAATTATTTTAGCCGCCGATGCCGTAATGATTGCCAGGGGAGATCTGGGGATAGAAAATCCGATAGAAGAAATAGCTTTCTGGCAAAAGAAAATAATAAGAATGTGTAGGGATACCGACACTCCCGTAATCGTCGCAACTCAAATGCTTAAAAGTATGTTAACTTCTCCCACACCGTCGCGGGCCGAATCAACCGATATTGCCAATGCGGTATTCGACGGAACGGATGCAATAATGTTGTCCGAAGAAACGGCAATGGGCAATCACCCCGAAAAGGCGGTAAGTGCCATGGCAAGAATTTCTCACTTTAACGAAAAACATCATGAGCTTTACGACAACTTTACCCCCACCCCTTCGGGCGCTGTGGAAGCTTTCGCCAGTACGGCGGCACATTTAATAGAACAGGGCAAAATGTTCGGGCTTAATAAAATCGTTGTTTTTACCGAAACGGGTTTCACAGCCCGTGCCCTTTCGGCATATAGGCCAAAGCAATCAATAATTGCCGTAACCGACAGGGCAGAAACAGCAAACCAACTTTCTTTGGTTTTTGGAGTTATTCCCGTTCTCACTAAACTTCCGTCAGGGGTTATAAGTGTTAAAAATATTCCCGTTCAAAAATTAATAGAATTAAAAGTAATTAAAGAAGGGGAAACTATTCTTGTTATTCACGGCAAAAAATGGAAAGAACCGGGGGAAACAAGCATCCTGGCGTTTGTTAGAGTCTAACCCAAAATCAAACATACTTGCTTGGACAAGAATCGGGGAAGGCGGTAATATAACTCAAATGGAGGTAGGAAAACAAATTTCAGAGATTCAAAAAGAAAAGTTGCCGCAAATTTTAACTGACATAGCAGTCTCCAGAGAAAAGAAAGGAACTTCCGAAACGCTTATTCCCTGGATTCGTGAAGTCCGCAAAGAAGCCGAAAAATTGGGAGAAAAGACGGTTGTCTTACAGCTTCATCAAGAGGAATTTTTATCTGCCCAGCACATGGTAATGGAAGAAAAATCAAAAGGATTTTCTCTTAATCCCTTCCGTGCTCTCAAGGGAATGTACCTTATGGAAGTTACTTCTCGGGCAATGGATAAATACGCCAAAGAAAATGCTGGCCAAATAGACGGAATAGTTGGCGCCAGAGTATTAAGATTTCTAGGGAGGTATCAAGATTACAAGGGCCACTACGATAAATCCGAAAATTATTACAGAAAGGGTCTGGAATTTTTTGAGTCAAGACAAACCCCTCAGGAAAAGTTTAATAAATTAGAATTTGCGGGATTTTTGTCGTTTAGTCTTCTAAAACAGGGTAAAAATATGGAAGGTATAACTCTTATGCAACAAACACTAACAGACTTCGACGAGTCTCCGGAAGGAACTTGGTTAAAATCAAACGATTACTATACTTGGGCCGTTTGGAAAAGCGGAATCCAGATAAGATCGGCCGAGGCAATGGCCAAAGAAGAAGGCGGGGAATATAAGGCAACCGCCACAAATTTAATATTAGACGCTCAAAAAATTTTAGTGATGCCGGGCGGGGATACCGAGCCTTTCCGTCTTCGTTTAGACGAGTTAACTGTTGTAAAAAAACTTCTAAAAATAAACGGTTAATATCTAATCAGCCATCTCTTCGGTCATATAAATATTTTAGACCACGGTCTGTGAAGTCGCCATTCTTTTTGCTTTGTCTATGTCGCTTTGGCAAATTCTTAAAAAACCAATAGCTTGGTCACGACTTCTGTCGCTATAGTTTTTGCCTTCTACATAAAGTCCGTTAACATCAAGAATATAAACATTTATTTCATCGCTATACTTTCCCTGCGAATCTTTGCTCATCCCAATCGCATACACATCTTTAAATGCGTAAATTCCTTCGCGGTCGAACTTGTCAGCTAAAGACAAAATCTTATCGCTAAGATTTTGCTGATCAGGGTTCATTTTTTGAATTGTTGCATATTCATGGTCCATAGGGTCCCCGTTAATACCCCAAATAGTTTGCCCTCCGTTTAGTTTTGTAAGGTCTGTAACTAAAATGTAATGCTTTCCGCCCTTTTCAAAGTATCTGGTTGTAGGGGGAACGGGGTAACCACCTTTTCTTAATATTTCGAACTTTGTTACTGCCTCTTTTGCTTCCTTTTTTGTTTTATATTCTTTGGAAACAAAAAACATTTCAGATTTGCGCCCTGACTTTTCTAGTTTCATCACAAATTTTGGCCCGTCCATTCCGCCGACCTTAAGAGGGGATTCCATGCTAATTTGGAGTTGGTTGGTTCGCCATACATCAATTCCACCCTTTACCCTTACTCCTTCAAAATTTGTTATTTTGTCGGTCATAAGCAAGTCTAGCATATGATTTTGTCGCTTTTTAGACTTATTAAATAGCCTTTGGAGAGTTGGCTAAAATTATCGCTTTAAAAAGATTTTCTTCGATACCCACATGTTTGGCTGCATGTTTAAAACCTTGCGGGATTTGATCTTTAAAATCATCTGCAATATTGTAAGTAAAGGCGACTCCCGTGTCTTTAATAACGCAAAAAGTACCGCTACTTGTAGGAACATAGCACAAAAGAACTTTACGTCCGGCCCTCTTTTTACCCGTAACTTTGTCGGTTATATCGGTAACACCCGTTTCGTATAAAGGAAGTTTTGTTTTGGCATCAAAAAACATTGCGGGACCATCGTCCAGTTCGGGTCTTGGTGTTCCCAAGAAAATTTCGAGAGCCAACTTTTCCAATCTTGCTTTAATTTGAGGTCCGTCGCTTTCTTTGCTTGGCCTAAGTATTTCAAAATAAGCACGGGCGCATTTTTGGCAAAGCGGACACTCGCAACTACCCATATGAATTCCCAACTCGGCGTCTTTTATATCAGCCTCGCCGTTTTCCACATACATCCTCCTGGCCATTTCAAAGAATCCCTGAATATTTTCCAGACAATTAATTTCTGTTCTAATTTCGCCTTCTTTAATTTTCTTTTCCACAACATTTAGTGCTTCGGCAAAATTGTCGGGTGTTTTTCCTAGTCTGCGTTCTTCCGTCATAATGGGCCAATAGTAACCCTCCAAACCTAATTTGGCAAGTTTTTCCACAAAAAAACCGGCAAGGTGATTATTCCTTGCCGGCAAAGGCTATGGCAGTTGATTGTGGTAAATAAATGCCGAGCCGTAGTAGCAGTTGATAAGAACCGCCCGCGAGACCTTCATTTTTTCGAAATTATCCTGACTGTTCCAATATGAACAGGCAAAGTAAATTTCCTGGTCGGGTCCGTATTTCTCAAGCATGTATTCATCGAATTCTGCTTTGACATCAAATGCTTCGATGTTATCCACATACTCGAGTTCGGGAAGTTCGGCGATCAGATTCTCTGGTGTGTCATCTTCCCATCCGAACTGAGCAACATCAGCAACCTGGTTTGCCCAAATACCGACAGCTTGGTGTTTAAGCCAATCACCACCAAAGGTTATGGCGCAAGCGAACGTGCAGGCTAGAATAAGCCCCAATGCAGTCCAAATTGTGTTTCGACTCATCTAAATCTCCAAAGTGCGAAATAAGCTTGAAAACTTATCGATTATATCAACTATAGGTCAATATTTCAACTACTCATACTGGTATAATCCCAATATGTCACACGAAAGAACGGGAATGTATTTCGAAGAATTTCTTCAGTTTTCACCGGATGACCTAATTCAACACCCCAGAACTCACAAGATAACGATAGAAAGTAATGCTCAATTTAGTTTTTCGATTCACGATAACCAACCGCTTCATACAGATCCCGACTATGCCAAACAAACTATGTTTGGGGAGATAATAATAAACGGTAATCAAACCAAAGCTATTGCCGAGTCGCTTAGTGTTCCCGAGCTAACCCACGGAACAATAGTTGCAAATCTAGAAACAAATAACGTAAAAACTCCTCACCCTGTAAAAATCGGGGACGAAATAACAGTTGTTACAAAAGTTATTGGAACTCGCGAAACTTCTAAAAACATAGACGGGGTGGTGCAACTGGAACATCACGCTTTCAATCAGCACGGAGAAGAAGTCTTGTCCGAAACACGTACAGTTTTAATCTACAAAGATAAGGTGTTAATCTAATAAATGAAACAGTATATAGCACTTCTTAGGGGTATTAATGTCGGCGGAAATTCCAAAATAGAAATGGGGCGCCTTAAAAAGCTTTTCCAAAATCTGGGATTTACCAATGTCTCCACTTATATAAACTCGGGTAATGTTATTTTCGATTCAGACTTACCCCAAGAAAGCCTATCGGGGATTATAGAAAAAGACATCCAAAAAGAATTTTTATTTAGAGTTAAAACTCTAGTTATAACTTCCGATACACTTCAGAAAATAGCTGCAAAAGTTCCCGCGTCTTGGCAGAACGACGGTTTAAAACAAAAAACAGATGTGCTTTTTTTGTGGCAAGAATTCGACAATAAAGAATCTCTTAATCTTCTAAACCCCACAAAGTACGATAATCTTTTATATTTCCCGGGAGCAATTGTTTGGAATTTAGAACGCAAAAACTATACAAAAAGCGCGATGAATAAATTTATAGGAACTGCGATTTACAGAAATATGACCGCCAGAAACATTAATACTGTCAGAAAGCTTGCAAACCTTGTGGATTAATCCTCCTCGTTAACAATTGTCATTTTCTTATTCAATATCCACCAGGTAGCCCATCCCAAAACAAGCATTGCCACCGAGAATAACAAATAGGCAAATTGCCAGTTAACTTTGTAGTGTTCCGCTATCCAGGTAAACTCCGACATCCCACCCATACTGGCAAGCAGATTCAAAGGTAAAAAGACCACATTTATAATAGTTAAATTTTTCAAAAGAACATTCATGTTGTTGTTGATAATGTTGCCGCGGGCATCCATGAGTCCCGAGAGAACTGTGGAGTAAATATTTGCCTGTCTCCCAATCTGTGAATATTCCTGTATGACATCCTCCAAAAAATCAACTTGGTGACTTTTAAGAGCAATCCCGTTTCTGGAAGGTTTTTGCGCTTTACTTAAAAGTTTAGTCAAAACCGCGCCGTTTGCCTCAATAGATTCAATGTAATAAACAAGACTTTCGCTCATTTCAAACATTTGCAAAAAATATTTGTTTTCCATCGACAAGCTAAGCTTTTTTTCCAGCTTGGCTTTTGTTTGTTTTATGGCCTTAAGATGCGCCGAAAATTGTTTGGCCGAGTAAAAAAAGTACCTAAGGAGTACTCCATAAACCGAACTAACTCCCTCAAAAATTTTATCTTCAAAAGGACTTTCAACATCCCCTGTTATCAAAATCAAAGAATTTTTTTGTATAAAAAACCCTACGGGGTAAACATCAAATTTTGCATGGATATCAAATACTCCCGTATGCGGCATTGTCCAGATAACGGTAGTATACCCGGGTTCAAACTCAACTCGGGAAACTTCATCGGGGTCCAGGGCCGCGTCAAAATCAAAACTGTCCACATCCAGCTTTTTGATTATTTGGGCTTTTTCTTTCTCCGTGGGAGAGGCAATTACAGTTATTTGTGCCCCTTTTTCCTCACTTTTTACAATTTTTTTGTCTTTTATTCTATAAAAATGTTGCATTTTATTCTTCCGCATATGGTACCAATTAAAGTCACAACTGGGAAGCACGGTTTTGCCTCGGGGCGGTTCGAGTGGTAAAATCTCCCGCTATGAACGCAAATCTGGAACGGTTCGAACGCTCGCCCGAAAAAACAGACTATACAACTACGCTAAAAGTAAATTTGGCGGGAGTATTTATGGAGCTTTTTTTACACCCCGAAGATGTTCCAGAAGCAGATAAAGAGGTAGCTCCAATAGTAATCAGGGGGCATCATGTTAAACACCCTTTTCTCAGTTTTTTGTACGAATACCCGTTGGTTTTAGATGAACTCGGAGCAGAACCTTTGGATTTTGCCAAGCATCCCGAATTTGTAAATTTCATAATCAACCGTTCTATTAGCGATGCTTATGCGATAGCCAATAGTCAAATGCATAGCGACTATATAAAAGATGTTTTGGGAGAAAAGGAGGAAGAGTTAAAAAGTAGAGTAGTTAAAACAATAAAAATGTATAAAACAATTCTAACGGGGGATCCAAACCGTAAGGTTATTTTATCGGTAGATAAAAACGATATTCTTTGCGATGCTTGCGTAACTGGAGAGCACTGTGCAATCGGCAGAAACGAACCGGGTAAACCAAGGATTTGGATAAACAATATGATAGATGCAATATTTGTAACACAACTAACCGAGGAAGCAGAAAATCCCACAAACGTAATCAAAGAAGAACAAAAGAAAAAAGAAGGCCAAAGAGAATTTTATGTAGTGGAATCGGAACTAACTCTGGGTGATTTTCGCCAGGCTCTCAAAAAATATTTTCCCAAGAAGAAACATATATTCGAACCGGACCCCGAAGATTAATCCCCAAACGTATTCAAATTCCATATACTATTAATATATGAATTGGTTATCTTTAGCCCTCTCGGCAGTTGGTCTTTTTACGATTCTTAATCTAATGCAGCGTATGCTTGCAACGGATTCCAAAGATCAAAGGGCTATGACCGTCCTTTTTAATTTTGTAGCGGGGGTAATTGCTGTTTTGGTTTTTGTAATCGGCGGCGGATATAAATCTTTTTCTTTACCAACAGAACCAATTGCCTATATCCTTTTAGCCGTTGCCGTTTTGGCATACGGTCTTTTCGAGCGGGGAAGATTTGTTGCGGCAAAACTTTTGGATGCTTCAACCCTTACAACAATTTCCAGCGTTAGCGTTTTAATCGCATTTATCGGTGCAGCTTTTTTGTATAACGAACCAATGACTCCGCAAAAACTTGTCGGCGGACTTTTAATTATTGCGGCTTTAGTAATAGTATCTTTGGGTGGCGGCAAGCGCAAAATTTCTTTAAAAGGAATTTCCGTATCGCTTTTAATTTGGACACTTCTGGGATTTGGCTGGATGATGGACAAAAGTGGAGCAACACATTTTAACCCCGACACATACAGTTTTTTAATTTGGACACTTCCGTTAATAGTAGTAGTTTTCCCTGGAATAAAAATAAAAACTTTACTCGCGGAATATAAACTTGCAACTTGGCGCGTATTTTTATTGGCCGCAATTAATGTCGCGGGATATTTAATGCAACTCAAAGCCGTAGCAATATCAGATGCTACAAAAGTAATTCCGATAGTTCAACTTTCTACATTCACAACCGTAATAGCGGGGATAATTTTTCTAAAGGAAAAAGAAAATCTTACCAACAAAATAGTCGGAAGTATCCTCGCGGTTATCGGCTCAATCCTTCTTGTATAATCAGGCTATGAGCGATAAAGACCCCGGGCGCGAAGAGGCAACTCATTTGGGAGAAATAAAACTCGTGGGAGTTAATCATATAAAAGAAGTAGGTAGTAGCGAGCCGCCAAAAGATAACTACGCCAAAGTAAAAACTTTATTGGAACAGGAAAAACCCTCTTTTGTAACTTTGGAAGTTCCCCTCTTTCGCCAGGAAATAAAAATGTGGTTTGCAGATCCTCTAACTGCAGATAACCCGCGGCTTAATCAGATAGAACAAAACATGATTAACTACCCCCAACATGGCGAAGAATTTTTTGCGGCAATAATATATTGCAAAAGAACAAACACCCCGCTTTATTTTATAGATCTTTGGTCTAATGACCCAAAAGAAGTTGCCAAACATAATCTTACCGCCGACCCTTCTGCAGTTGTCGGACGGGGTAGGGCGGTTTCTTTAACGGTAAGTCAGGAAAACGAAGCCGATAAGATAGAAAACAGAAATAAATTTATGGGAGAGGCTTTGCAAATAATTAGATTAAAATATGCGGGTAAGGATGGTGTACATGTTGGCGGAATCCAACATTACGACAACGGCAATTGGTCGTTAAATAAATTGCAGGATTTTTTAACGGGAAAAGTTAAAGTTCACGATTTATCAAGTTAAATATTAGCCGAGTATGGAGTTAAAACCCAAAACCTAAGAAGCACAAAACTACAAAATAACTGGTGTGCAAAATTGTAGAAAATTCTACACACCAGCAAATCTAACTAGGGAAAGGTTACCACGCCTCGGGCAGTATCAAGTGCAACTTTTGCCCTCTCAACACCTTCTTTATATTCCAAAGGCAAACCTTCGGGGTACAAAACACTGATTTTGTACGGATTCAACCAAACAAACAGTTTGGTATCCAAATACTCTCCTCCGCGGTAGTACGTTCTGGGTTCAATGCCCAAAAAGTTATAACCAACACGGGTCAAAGCTTTAACCGATCCGTCATTTTTGGTTCGGGCGGAGCTTTTGATTGTAGTGCGGTTCAAATAGTCCGCGGCAAACAAAGTTCGCCCCAAATGTGCCTTTGTGGCAACTCCTTTGCCCCACCAGTCAGGATCCCATATGATAATGCCGCTTGTGGCACTACCCATATTGTCGACACCGTGGAGGGCGGTAATGCCAACGGGTTTATCCGACCCTTCGGGCACAATTGCCCACAAACAACTTGCGGGGTCTGTGCGGTTTTTGTCGTACCACTCAAGCTCGTTTTCGTAAGGCTGGGCATACAAGCCTTGGGTATACATGTGGATTTTCATACTGCTAAAATGCTCCGTAAGTACGGCAATATCAGACTTGGCGATAGGTCTTAATGCTACCTGCAAGCCTTCGCCTCCGACTTTCATATTTACTCCAAACATTTTGGTCTCCTTTTTAATGTTCTAGCCCACAAATGCCACAAAACGCTTGTGATCTGATTTCTGGACTAGTTAAAACTTGGAGAACTCAAAGGCTTAGCTAGAGGTGCATTTGCACACATCCACAAATCCCGCTGTGGTGGGATTTTCAAGGGCTCCTTGGCCCATAACGGATGTGTGTTTAATACTCATACTATGGGTATAGTACTTAAATTTTAGCTTCTAGTCAATAGCAGGAGTTTACCCACAAACTCCAAAATCGAATTCAATATTCCAACAGTTCCGCCTCTTGGAATATCTTTGATTACAACCTCATTATATTCTTGGGCCAAATCAGGATTGGGGTTTTTGGGGTCGCGCGGCAGTACTAAAAATCCCGTCTTTTGAACTTCTCCTTTATCATCTTTAATTGCAAAGTCTATATCAAAATAATTTTCTTTTGTGAATGTTTCACTAAATTCAATCGTTCCCGTTCTGTCCGTCATATAAACTTTTGTGGAAACAACTTTATCTTTACTCTCGTCCCCGTAAAAAGTATCGACAACTCTAACCGTTACCGGTTTATAGGCCAAATCTTGTTTATTAATCTCGCCCCCGTCGGGTATTGCAGCATCCCGGAATGCAACATTAAATTTAACTTTTTCGTTAACCAATGGGGAAACGGGAACTTGTTTAACATAAACTTTAACGGACCCCGCTTCTTTCATAAATCCGCCGTGTGCAAAAGATTCTGTAACACTTGTTGCAAATAAAATTGCAGTCAAAAAAATGACGGGGAGAATCTTCATACTTTTGCAATGCCTTTCATTCCAGGGAGCAATCCTTCCAATTTTTCCAAATCAACCCTAACCAAAAATTTTTTGCCGTCGGAATAAACTTTTTTTGTTTTGCCTTTTAAGTCCCCCAAGCCTTCAACATCAATATTAATTTCTTTTTCCTCGCTAAAATCTTTTATGTCTTTTTGTTCAACTTCAAATTCAAAATAAATAGAATCTCTATCCAATATTTTCAAAGGAGAATTAGAAGGGGTTACAAATAATCCGGGGGTAATCCCTCCGTCATCAATAACAGTTCCGCCGACGGGCGAGACAAGGTCACACATATCCAATTTCATTTTTGACAACTCAACTTCTTTAACGGAAGCATTAAGATCGGCCTGTTTTCCCGCTTTTAAATATTTGTCTAAATCACTTTGGGGGTTGGGGTTTTTCTGGTTAAAAACTTCAAACTCTGCTCTGGTTTTTTCAAAGTCGGCAAGTTCCCTATCCAACTCCGCCTGCAAAACTTTTCTGTCCAAACTGGCAAGTAAGGCCCATTTTTCTACAATATCTCCCGTTTGCACCTTTACACTCGACACTTTACCGCTTAATCCAAATCTCACATCAATAAATTTCCCTTTAATCTCTCCCGCAAAATTTGCCATATATATAAATAGTACTACTTCTTAATTACAATTTTTGCTTTTTACAAAACCGGCATTCTTTGCCGCTTCTTCCGTGCAAAACCAATCCTCTCCTTTATATTTTTCGATAACGGTTAAAGAATATCTGTCACAATTTGGCATGGTATAAGTTTTTTCTTTTGTATCAACATTGATACTTCCTTTTATTGGACATTTTTTGTTTGGGGCGTCTATTTGGTAACACTCGGGCGAAAAAATACCGAGTCTATTTTCTCTTGCATAATCATTTGCCGCGCCCAGTGATTCTTTAACATTTGTGTTATCCCACAAGTGGAGTGCCAATCCGTTTTTAACCATATATTCATTAACAAGTTCGCCCTTTATATAAACCAATGCCATAATCCTTCCGTACCTGTCGGTTTGCATATCTTTCAAAATAACCCTTTTACCTTCAATCTTTTTAGCCAAATATTCTTTGGATTTATCCCCATAGCAATATTTTGTTTCTGGGGCATTAAGGGATAAAAGTCTTATCGTTTGGTCCCGCCCTATCTTAAAAGAATCTCCGTCTATCACTTGTGTAACAACTTCTCCTGGGGCAATCGTATGTTTGGCAACACTAACCCCTCCCGCAATAATGGTGGTAGCCGCCAAGACGGCTAAAGCTTTTTGGTTAAGGTAAAGTTTCCTCTTGTGGAGTCTGGGCATAATCCATTCTACACCCCAGCTTTTTTTGGAAGAAAAAAGGAGTAAAATCTGATCAAACAGGTAGTTCTGTGTTTAAACTAGATGAAAATCTCTTACCAGCAAGTTGAGGACAATATAGCCAGTATAGCTAATAGGGAGACATATATCTCTGACTTTATCTATGAATTGTTGGCTGCATATGGTAGGTCTGCCTCAGCTATTACCCAGCTTCGACAGGGAGTATTAAACAAGGCTAATGAAAAAGATTCCGTGCTCCAAAAAGATGTAGTTTATTTTAAAATCTACCCTGCTGGCACAGAACTTATAGAAAAGGTTGATGGGATCGAAAAAGACCCCTTAACAGAACGCTATCAACCTCGATATCTAATAGCTACCGATTTAAAGAATATAGCAGCCAAAGATACTAAAAAAGGAACAACTTTAGCAATTAAAATAGCCGATATAGATAGACAAATAGCCTTTTTTTACGGATGGACCGGCAATGAGACAACAGATGATAAACATGAAGGTGTCGCAGATCGCCGTGCCGCCGACAAAATGAAGGAACTCTATGCCGAGATAGAGAAAGTAAATTTAGTAAAATTTGCAAAAGAAGATAACAATTTTCGACACGAACTCAATGTATTTTTTAGTCGCCTATTATTTTGCTTTTTTGCCGAAGATACGGGCCTTTTTGAAAAAAAACAATTTTCAAATGCAATCAAAGAATTTACGAATATAGATGGCTCTGACCTAAACATCTTTTTTACACGCCTTTTCAAAGCTCTTGATTCTGAGGATAAGACAGATTTTAGTACTCCTTTTTCAAACTATCCATATGTTAATGGAACAATTTTTGACGTCTCAAGGCACTCAATTGCTATCCCGGATTTTAATGCTCAAGCACGGCATTTAATATTGGAATGCGCCAAATCGAATTGGAGTGAAATCAACCCTGATATTTTTGGAACTATATTCCAAAGTATCGTTGATCCTCAAAAACGAGATGAAAGTGGCATGGATTATACCAGCGTTCCAAATATACTGAAAGTAATCGAGCCCTTATTTTTGGATGAACTTCATGATTTATTTGACATAAATTATGATGACAAAAATAAACTTTGGAAATTATATGGCCGAATTAGCAAAATCAAAATTTTTGATCCAGCTTGTGGAAGTGGAAATTTTTTGATTATTGCATACAAAGAACTTCGTAAGTTAGAAAACGCTATTTTACAGCGTATAAGTGACCTCACTCCCGGAGGTCTTGGACTTGTAAAGATAAGTAGTAATATAAGACTTGAAAATTTCTATGGTATTGAAATAGATGATTTTGCCCATGAAATTGCAGTACTATCACTGTATCTAGCTGCTCACCAGATGAACATCGAATTTGAAGAACAATTTGGCAAGAGAATTTCAATAATTCCATTGATTGATATACCGACCATTATCATTGGTAATGCAACACGTTTAAATTGGCAGGAGGTTTGCCCAAATATCGGCCACAAACCAAGCAAAACCGAGCAGGGAGTGTTGTTAGACTTCGTTAAATCAGATCAACAACAATTACTAGAAGAAACTGTATTTGACGAGATTTATTTAATAAGTAACCCGCCATATCTCGGCCAAAGAAATCAAAAAAAACAACATAAAGAAGATTTGGAGGTCGTTTTTGGCGGTGATAAATCTGGTAAATACAAAAAGTTGGACTATGTTTGTTGCTGGTTTATGAAAGGCGCGGAATATATTGAAGAAACCTCGGCACGATTGTCGTATATATCAACAAATTCTGTGACACAAGGTGTTCAGATAGAGCAACTTTGGCCAAGATTATTTAGCAAAGGTGTAGAGATAAAATATGCATACAGGCCGTTCAAATGGATAAATAATGCACGAGATGTGGCGGGTGTGTATTGTGTAGTCATTTCCTTGGGAGGAATCGCGAAAAGTTCACATAAATATATTTATGAAGGTTCTCTACGAAAAAAAGTAAATAATATAAATCCGTATTTGATCGACGGTGATAATATTATCGTAAAAAAAGCGAAAGCACCCTTGAACAATTTTCACAAAATGTTAGGTGGTTGCCAACCTAGAGAAGGGGGCTATTTAATGCTTGATGATTATGAGAAAAAAGCACTTATTATAGAAGACAATCGTGCAGAAAAATTTATTTTACCAATGGTCGGCTCTATTGAATTTTTAAATAGAACTCCAAAATGGTGTATTTGGATTGAAGATAAAGACTTGGATGAAGCTCAAAATATACCCTTATTGTATGAACGCATTGAAAAAGTAAGGCAACATAGAATTAACGGTAACAGTGTAGAGCGAACATTTGCCAAAGTCCCTTGGAAATTTGTGACAACAAAGAGACCTAAATTAGATCAAATAGTTATACCTGCTGTTACAACGAGTGCCCGGAAATATATTCCCATCGGATTTATTGACCGATCTACTGTTGTCAATAGTCGTGCGTATTGCCTATTTGACGCGAAATTATTCTATTTTTCAATATTATCTTCGAGTATGCATAATGCTTGGGTAAAAACTGTGTCAGGTAGACTTGGAGACGCTATAAATTATTCATCTAACATCTGTTATAACACTTTCCCGGCACCCCCACTTTCATATGATAAAGAGGAGAAGTTGAAACAATCTGCCCGTAAAATCCTACTTACCCGAGAAAACCATACAGAAATGACTTTGGGCCAAATGTATGATCCGGCCAAAATGCCACCGGACCTACATGAAGCACATAATGAAAACGATACAATTGTGGATCAACTTTATCGTAAAAAGGGTTTTGTCAACGATGAAGCGCGCCTGGCAGTTCTCTTTGATTTGTACGAAAAGATGATTAAAAAGTAAATTAGTTCATAAGATACTTGATATCGTTCATATTTTACTTTAAACTGTTCACATATGGTTAAAGATGATGAGTTAAATTTGAACAAGACAGCTGTGGAATCTGTCGACAAGGTGGTTGAACATTTGGCGACCACCCCAATTTTCAATATAAACGATATTGTTAAATGGACAGGTTTTACCCCCAGAGGCTCCTACAAGGTTGTGGATAGATTATTAACTCTCGGGTTAGTTATTCCTCACGGTGAGACTAAAGACTATGGTAAAGAATGGATTTTTAAAGAAGCTCAAATACAGGCTGAAGTAGATGCCGAGCGAAGTAATGCGGATACAGTGAATATAGTCAGTGTGGAGTACGAAAAAACTGGCGAAAGTACCAAAACTGACGAACTTGGCATGAGGGAGATGCAGAAAAGGGCATATGCAAAGCGAACAAGTAAGAAATTGCTGATCAAGGCCCCTCCCGCCTCTGGCAAATCCCGTGCATTAATGTTTATTGCATTGGATAAACTTCGTAATCAAGGATTAAAGAAAGTTATCATTGCAGTACCAGAACGATCAATCGGAGCGTCTTTTGCCGATGTGGATTTAACCAAAAATGGATTTTTTGAAGATTGGCACGTCGATGATAGAAACAATTTAACTAACGAAGACGGTCTAGATGATCGCAGTAAGGTTGGCGCGTTTGTTCGGTTTATGGACGGTGATGATCAAATTTTGCTTTGTACTCATGCTACTTTACGCTTTGCATTTGAAGAAGTGCCGGTTGAAAAATTTAATAATTGCGTATTAGCAATCGATGAATTCCATCACGCCTCAATTGCAGACACATCGCGCCTAGGACAACTACTTCATGATGTGATGCATGGCTCCAATGT
This sequence comes from uncultured Gammaproteobacteria bacterium, assembly GCA_964600575.1. Classification (GTDB taxonomy): domain Bacteria; phylum Patescibacteriota; class Microgenomatia; order UBA8517; family UBA8517; genus CAZRGC01. The sequence continues at coordinate 27,012 of CAZRJH010000009.1, forward strand.
ACAGATTATTGCCATGACTGGTTCGTATTTCCGGGGCGATACGGTACCCATTTTGACTGCAGAAGACGAGGAAGATTTTGACAAAGTTACATATACCTACTATGAGCAGTTGAATGGGTATACGTATTTAAAAACTTTGGGGATAGGGTACCATTTTTATACCGGCTCATATCTTGATGAAGGCGCCTTGAATGCCATCTTAGATACTCGCAAAAAAACTATAATTCACATCCCCAACGTTAATTCCAAAGAAACTACCCGGGTAGGAAAGCTTGAAGAGGTAGCTAAAATCTACGATATTATTGGGAATTGGACTAGAAAAGATGAAAACGAAATTGACCATATAATAACCAAGGATGGGCGAGAACTTTTGGTTGCGAATTTGGTAGATGACGAAGTTGAACATCGTAAAAAACTTGTCAAATATTTGGGGACTGTGGCAAGAAATGACATTGCTGGTGTAGACATAATTATTGCCTTAGGCATGGCAAAGGAGGGTTTTGATTGGCCATTTTGCGAACATGCTTTGACTGTCGGTTATCGGTCGTCACTAACTGAGATAGTCCAGATTATTGGACGATGTACACGTGACAGTTACAACAAAAGCCATTCTCAATTTACAAATCTGATCGTTCAACCAAATGGAACCAATGAAGATATTATTGTTTCTGTAAATAATATGCTAAAAGCCATTGCTGTCTCCCTTTTAATGGAGCAGGTTTTGGCACCTAGTTTCACATTTACTCCGAGACCGAGTGATGGACGGAAAGCGATGCCGGGTGAAATTTTTGTGAAAGGTTTAAGACAACCAAGATCAGACAAAGTAAAACATATATTACAAACCGATTTAGAAGACCTAACAGCTGTCACGTTGCAAAACGATCAGATTCAGAAAGCTGCTGCACAAGGACTAACAGGGGAGTATGTAAAACATTTGCAAAGCAAAATAATACGTGAACGACACCCAGGACTTACAGACGAAGAAGTAGAAATTACACGACAATACCTGGCCACAAACTTGGCTTTTAAAACCGCCGAACCAATCAGGGATAAAGATGGTGATATCAAGTTTATTAAGCTTGCCAACCGCTTTGTAAAGATTGACGAATTAGATATTAATTTAATTGATTCCGTAAACCCATTCCACCATGCTTTTGAAGTAATTTCTAAGAAAGTTGGAGTGAGCACTTTCAAGATTATTCAGGACACTATTGCGGGAAATCGTATAGACATGAAGGTTGAAGATGCATTGGCCTTAGTGCCGCAGATTAAAGCATTTGTTGTGTTGCATAACGGTGCGATGCCGTCTTTGCATTCCGACGATAAAAATGAAGTATTACTTGCCCAAGCTCAAGCCTTTTTAACTGCTCAAAGAGCAAAATATGAACGTGAGAAACTTAGTAAAAATAATAACGAGTAATTATGGATTATTTTGACCAATTAAAACAACTTTTTGAAGGGCCGGATGAGGGTCTTTTTAAACCCAAAGAAAGACAAAAAGCTGTCACGTCAAAAGACAGGCTTATGGAATCTTTTGAAGAAATTGTAGAATTTGTTAGGAAAAATAATAAATTGCCAAATAAGGATGCTGACGATCTGAAAGAAGCTGGGTTGGGTGTACGCTTGGCCTCAATTCGCACTGATAAACATAAAATCGAATTTCTGAGGCAAGATGACGAGCTGGGACTTTTAGAACCGGACAAAGCACCTAAAAGTTTGGAAGACTTATATGAAAAAGACAACTCCGGGTTGTTCAATGGACCGGATAATGAAATTTTTAACTTAAAAACTCTCCCAATTAAAGCTAAAGCTAAGGCTGAATCAATTGCACGAAGAACTAAAGTTAATGATTTTCATTTATATAAACAAGGTTTTATTGATGTTCAAAATGGATTGAAAAGTGGAAAGTACAAATTAATTCGATTTACAAATAGTAATCAAATCAAAGTCGGAAGATATTATGTCTCTCTAGGGCAAATGGTTTATGTTGAAAATATAGGTAATAAAAAAAATATTCATGGTTCCAAAAAAGCACGAACGCATTTAATTTTCGAGAATGGAACTGAGTCGGAAATGTATGACAGATCGTTGGCAGTAGATCTCTATGAAGAAGGGTATTGCGTAGTTGGCAGTGGAGAATTAGTGGAAGAAACTAGTAGCAAGGAAAATGTAAGAGGTTATATATATGTTGTTAAATCGTTAAGCGGAGATCCAGAGGTTACAACGATCAAAAATCTATATAAAATCGGCGTGACATCAGACTTTGTGAAAAATCGTATAAAAAACGCTTCAAACGACCCAACCTATCTTATGGCACCTGTCAAGATAGTTGCATCCTACGGGCTTACGGGTGATTTTCAGCCATCTAAAGTTGAAGCATTGATCCATCGATTCTTTGCGAGCGCAAAAGTAGATATAGGAATAATTGATAGCACTGGTTCAAAATATAATCCGGATGAGTGGTATTCGGTACCTTTTAAGTCGATCATTGAAATGATAAATAGAATAACTGACAAGTCCTTAGTGGGTTGTTATTATGACACTAAAACAGAAAGTATAATCGAATCTCCAAATAAACTTTGAAAATTTATAATAATCTAGTTGATGTAACCCCCCTGCGTATTTGGTGTAGATTTTTACTCAAGTCCGGTGTTTAAAAAAACAATCTATTATTTCGGTGAAAATTTATGTTTTATCGTTGCTTTTTTCGACACGAAAATTATAAAACCTGTTGTCTCATTGCTTTTTAATTCTCGCAAGGTCTTAAATAGTTTTAGATCTGTTTCTTTGGTTGTTAGATTTGGACTTATCGCTAAAATTGTGGGTGTATTGCTTTTTCCAAGTCTTTTAAAATCTTTTAAATTATAAGTAATAAATATTCTTTTTTCTATTGTCGCAAATCTGTAAACGATAGGGTCTTTAGCTCCTTGGTATTTAGTATTGCCAACATGCACAACAGCATAATGGCTATTCAGCTGTTTATACTTTGTGGGCTGTGACAATGCTTCGTCTAGAAGTATCTTATATTTTTTGGGTTTGGTTGAAGGCATCTAGACCAGCTACAGTTAAGTATGCAATAAGATATTGTATCTTCTCTTCATTAACCCAAGGATACTCATTTCTTATTGCGCTAACAGTATAACCTTCAATCAACAATTGTGAGATGCGGGAGACTGGTATTCTTGTTCCAGATATTACCGGAATACCACCTAGTATTTGGGGATTTATGGTGATATATCTTTGCAATGCTTTTGGCATTTATAAAATTTTACTACAAATTTATAATTCCACAATCTATACATATCGTCAATATCCTGTTTTGTGTTCTCTACTTAAAATACCAAAGAAATCTAATTCTATTTTGGGGCGATCTGGTATGTCTTCGCTTACATAAATTTGTTGAATATTCTTGAAGAGATTATAATTGCCCATCATGCTCAAAAAACAAATCGCCAAATTAAAAAAAGTTGAACTAAGAAGTGTCTGGGGACACGAGGCTTCTGATTTTACAAATTGGCTTTCTCAAGAAGAAAACTTGGGAATGTTGAGTGACGAGTTGGGGATCACATTAAAACTTATACAAACAGAAGCAAATGTCGGCAGATATAATGTCGACATTCTTGCAGAGGAAGAGAACACTGGTAGAAAAGTGATTGTAGAGAATCAATTGGAAGATACAAATCACGACCACCTTGGCAAAATAATTACTTATGCTTCAGGTTACGACGCAGAAGTAATTGTTTGGATAGTTAAAGATTATAGAGAGGAACACCAAAAAGCCATCGACTGGTTAAACGAACACACAGACGAAAAGATTTGTTTTTACTTATTAAGACTTGAATTATGGCAGATCGGCAATTCTGATCCAGCACCCAAGTTTGAAGTTATTGCCAAACCGAACGAATGGGCAAAAGCTATAAAAACCAGCACAGCGGGTGAGTATACAGAAACAAAGATTAAACAATTTGAATTTTGGAGTAGTTTTAAAAATTATGTAAAAGAACAAGATCCAAAACTCAAACTTCAATCGCCAAAATACCAGCATTGGTACGATGTAAGTATGGGCAGTTCAGAGGCACACATTGCTTTAACCGCCAACTCAAAAGAAAACGAAGTGACTTGTGGTCTTTATATAAACAAAAACAAAGACCTTTACAAATTTTTGTTAGCAAATAAAGATAAGTTTGAACAAAGAATAAATCAAAAAATAGATTGGATTGATGCTGCAATATCTTCCAGAGTTGTATTAAAAAAGCAGTTCGAAGATATTTTAGATACAGAAGACAAGATCCCTGTTTTCGAATGGCTGTATGCAAATATCATATTGCTACAAAAAATATTCCAACCAGAAATTAAAAGTTTTAAAAAGGGTTTCTAGTGTTTGCAAAAAACTTCGTTATCGACCATTTTTTGAAATATAATACCTCTAATGGACATATTCGAAAGTATTGCCGGTAGGCTTCGCCCCAAAGAAAAATCAACTCGTGTTGATGTAGAGATGATAAACAAACAAGATATGGAGGCAATCAAAAAAAGCCCTCCAAAAGACTCCTTGGATATAAATATGGAAACCTGGCAGGAGACAGACGGCACGGTTCCCATAATCAACCACGGTGCTG
>CAZRJH010000010.1:0-30702 GCA_964600575.1 uncultured Gammaproteobacteria bacterium
TAAGTCGTAACAAGGTATCCGTACTGGAAGGTGCGGATGGATCACCTCCTTTCTAAGGAGTGATTATTCACCCAAGTTTTTTAGATAGTCGTTTCACTTGTGTATCGCAAGATACCGAAGAAAACGGAATCAATGTTTTTCCGATCACGTTTTGAGTTCTAAGACTAGTAATAAAAATCTTTGGAAATCAGTCAAAAAGTCCCGCTTTATGCGGGATTTTTTGTGCCTATTTTTCCTTTCTTGCTTCTCCAAAACTTACTATTCACATTTCTTTGCTCGCACAAATGTTGCTGATACTTTCTTGCTTCTACAAGAAAGTATCCAAAGAAGTAGCCACCCATTAAAATTCAATAGCTCGGTCGTTTCCTCACGCTTTGTCTGCGGCACTCTTGTGGCACATTAAGTGCCACACTTAAACAATCCTCGACTTTTAGGTGTTCGCAAACTTCTTCGAAATTGAATTTTAAACGGTGATATGTAAAAACTAATATTAGGAAGGGAATAAGACATCTGACTTGCAGGAGGGTATATAATGCCTGCTATGAGTGCTGAAGATTACAGAAGAAGATTTTTGAACAGGCCACAAAAACGCCAGGAAGAACAAATCGCCAGAGACGATGTAAATAGGGCGGCGGCCCATAACTACAGCCTTGAGCAGGCGAGACTCCTTGCAGACTTTAATAGAAAAAGATCCGAGGAAATGAACAGACAGAATAATCTTTTGTGGCAGATATATTTTGGTACCAGTATTGGCGAGAGAATAAAAGGTCTTGCGGGAGCTCTTACACAGGGGAAAGTTGTTGAGAACATAGAGGTTGAAGATAAATCTACACAGTACCCCGAAAAACTGGATGTGGTTACCAAAAAGATTTACAGACTTCCTTATAAAACTTTTTGGGGAAGGGAAATTGTTAGAGATGAGTCTTTAAGGAGTTTTAGACCTGTCGATAGAAACTCGAGCGGGGGAACAACATACGGACAAATGTTGAGCGACAAAAAAGAGCTTAGTAACGCCTTGATAATAAGATTAGAAGCATCAACTCCGCGTTTGAATTCTGCACAAAATCCGATTCATTTGGTTTTGGCTAATAATTATTGGAGGGAAGAAAAAATGTATTGGACAAGTTCCTGGACCAAAAAAGGCATGGCCGAAAGAAACGAATTTAGCCGAGATTTTGATATGGATTTAACAGAGACGGGAATAAAGAGTGCATATAGCGATACGGAAAAAACTTTGGACTCGGCATTTGATGCTTTATTCGACAGTTATCTGGAGGTATCGGGGCGTGGTTAGCTAATCTTTCGGCGGATATACTGCAAATACTTTCCAAACTGTTTCTCCTTTTTCGTTTATTATCAATATATCCTTATCCGGTATTGCTACCTCTTCGCCGTAAAACGGATCGTTAAATATTATCTCGCCGTTTTCGTTTATCCCTACAGCCATTGTGTGATGCCCGCTTGCATAAATATTGGCATTAACCCAAACGGGAATTCCAGCCGCCGTAAGTTCTTTGATTTTTTCTTTAACTTCTTGCGAGGTCTTGCCATCTGATATGTTTTCCAGGTTAAAACCTAAGCTTTCTAACACTGAAATGTGATCTTCCATGCTGGAACCGTTTTTTGTAATTCTGGCAGGGCCGTATTTGCCGATACTTTTAAAATAATCTTTGAAAGATTGATAATATACCCAAGGATCGGTTCTTGTTACCATTGCACCCACTGTTATTCCGCAGCCGACTTTACTAAGAAGCGAACCGTCGTCGGTTAATTCTTCTCCGTAAATTTTTTGAGTGAAGTATAAAAACGGTTCTATGGGTGTGGGGGTTTCGGGCATAGGAGTTAATGTAGGATAAATTTTGAAAAGATAATCGTAATCGGGTGTGGGACTTAACTGCACAAATTGGGGTTCAAAAGTAGCCGTAGGGTCGTAAAAATGATTTGGCGTTGGAGTTTTTGTGTCGGGTGACTGCGCTTTTGCAATAGTTGGAGCACACGCAGACAATATTAGAGCTCCTGATAACATCAATTGAATTTCTTTTCTCATTTTTGTCCCTGATTTTACGGGAGGGTGAATTTTAGAGTAACTATTGCCCTCTTGGCAACATTATCCGAATAAAAAGCGGAGACTTTTCCGTTTTCGCTTTGGCATGTGATTACGGAAATATAGAAAGTGCCTTTTTCCGAGTCGTTTCTTACTTCCGCAGGGAGCGATAGTTGATCCAGCCTTACAAATAAAATATTTGCCCCTTCGGGATAAAGACCGAGGCTTTCGTAAAACTCCGCTTCTTCTATCACACTTGTATAAACGACCTCTGATTCAACTCCCTGTCCGTTTATGTTTAGATTAACTGTTTGTCCTAAAACTGAATCTGCAAGTTCCGGTTTTTGAATTTGGAAAGAAGTGATTCTTCTGGCAATTTCTCCCGGTGCGCCACCCGAAATTGAGTGGGTGTAAATTGCCAGGTGATTAGGTTGTTCGGTAGTAAAGACAAAATAAGGATTTTTGATATTTATATATCTTGCGTCCTCGAAGATTTTATATTGTTCGTCGTCTCCAAATTCCGGACCCTTGATAGGTAGGGGAATATCTGCAGTTAAAACTCTATTTGAAGCTTTGATGTAACCCAGTAAAGAATTTAGCTCGTCGCTAAACTGTAGCGTAAAAGGTGTTGTTGCAAAGTCAAATTCCCCAAATATAAATCTTTGTTCGATTGTTGGAGTAGGGATAGGTGTTGGAATTTCTGTAGGAACAAACGGGGTTGGGGTAAGTGTGGGTAGATAATCTCTGAAATTAGGTAGCTGTGTTGGGGGAGAGGAATAAGTAGGGGTAGGATTTTTTAGACTGTCGTCTACGGGGATATCTGCGGCGTCATTTTTTTTGGGAGCACATGCTGAAGCTTCGACCAAAACGGCCGTAGTTAATAAAATTCTTATACCGGGGTGCATTCGTTCCATTTAAGTTTGTCAAAGAGAAATATTAAAAAACGTTCGAGGAGACCTTGGTAATTATCGATCTCCTCGAACAAACAGGCTATTTAGATTGGTGATTCCAGATTATCTGCGGGAACGCCAATATAAATAACCTCCGGCACCGATGACCAGTAGAGCAAGCCATGGTAACCAGTTGATACCGGCTGATTGCGGACAGTTGCGTTTGACATCGTCGCGTTGGTACAACTTTTGAATGAACTCGTTGTTGGCCGCTGCGGGGTCTTTTGCAAGCTGTTGTGCAATGTATTGACAGGCACTGATGCCGCCGCCGCCCGGTGTTGCCGTCGGATTGACTTGTGGCGGAAGAGTTGAAGTTGCGCACTGTTCGGAATCCTCACACGGACCGGTTGTCGGCGTTTCTTCTACCTGATTGGTCGGAGTGTATTCCGGTGTATCGGTAGGTTGGTTTGTTGCCGTAGGTGTATATTCGGTCTGATTGGTCGGAGTGTATTCCGGTGTATCGGTAGGCTGATTGGTTGGTGTAGACGAAGGTACGTCCGTTGCGGTATTGATCGGTGTTGCCGTAGGCAAATCTGTCGCCGTACTTGTCGGTGTATCTACCGGGGTATTTGTCGGTGTTGCCGTAGGTATACTTGTCGATGTTGGTGTGGCTGTGGGGACATTTGTGGATGTCGGAGTGGGGGTAGCCACTTTACAGCCGTTGGCAAGGATACTTTGGTCTCCGTGTCCGGAATAGGTTACGCCGTTATAGACGAACGATGCCCAGATATCGCCGCCGTGCCCTGCGTGTCCGTTTAAGTAATTCGCAACTCCGACGGAGTTTACATTTACATTAATCAGGACATAGGGGTTACTTTGGCTACTCGTTGCATGACATACGTCAACTTTTACATGTGGAGCAGGGTTCGCGTAAGCCGGAACTACCGCAGTTGCCAGCATTAATAATGCGACCACACCTGCTATCAAAAACTTTTTCACTTTTCACCTCGTCTTTGGAATTCGCTTGAAGTTCTCTGTGAAATGCCTCAGAGATTTCTGCGTTTAAAAATTAAGCGCACAATTCTCGGAGACATTTTTAAGAATATCCGCGAAACACCAAGACACAATCTTGGGAGTTTTGTATTTCTCTTGTTAAAGATCGTTTGCCCAAGTGATGAGCAAAAAATAAACCTCTTGGGGTTTTTAGTATAACACCATAAATTTTATTTTTGCGATCAAAATGATTCCTATAGTTATAATTATTTTTTTAGTAGTAAAATAATGTAGCATTAATAAAAGCTTTATCTATTACCATGGCAGAAATTCCACAAAATCGCGTACCCGAACCTCAAAACGGAAATTCTGTTGATAATGTTAAAAGATTTTTGGAGGGAAGAGGGCGACTTTTGGAACCCACAATCCAAGGTTTTTTTACTTCACAAATGAGGTCTTACGATAATTTGGAAGCACAAATAAACCAACTACATCCAATTAAAAAAGCTCTTCCCTTTTTGGAAGTGGGAAAAAAGAGGGAGTTTAAGACTGTTTCTGAAAATATTAAATTTGCATATGAAGTTTTTGGAAGATATGCAGACATGTTTGATAACGCCGAAAGTTTACCCCGCGTTGCAACGGAAATGGCCAAATGGGGAGCGGAAGAGTTTATGGCACAAAAACTTGAACGCAAAAAAGGAGAAACCTTGGATGGGGGAAGCGCTTTTGAAGAAAGAAGAACCAGGTGGTTTGGCGGTATGGAAAAAATGATGAAAGCGGCTGAAGCATGGAGAATGTTTTTGTCGGTTAGCGGTTCTATAACAGGTGTTGAGGCAACAACAAGACATCTTTCGGGAGGAGAGGAAGACAAAGTGGGTTTTGTTACAAGAGCATATGAGTTTATGGAGCAAAAAGAGGATGCAAAGTTTGAGGATTTTGTAGGTTTTTTGGATGATTACTTTGTACCTAAAGGTTTAAAGGATGATGAAAGACAAAGAAGGTTGGGAATTGTTAAAGAGGCGATACTGAAAAATGACGGTTACTCAAGGCTTGATATTATTGCATACAAATCGGCTAAGGATATTTATGGTGAAGATATCCAGCCTTTGTTCTACGAATATATGTGGATGCTTGTATCGGGCAAAACCGATAGGTATAACCAGTCACTGAATGAAAGGCTAAAGATTGTTGCAGGAAAAGAATCTAAAGAAAATCCTGATATTTTTACCCCAAAAATTTATATGGTTGCCAACGAAACAGATGTGACCGACGGCATTGCCGAACACCCGGGAGATTTAATAGCAGTACAGCTTAAAGATTTATCCGACGGTGAAGGAAAAGTCGCCCCCTGGTTTGAAAGAAAGACTAGAGAAATTGCATCTGATGCATATTTGGACGACAGGTCCGAGGGTGCCGTCTGGTTGGCAATGCAGGTAGACCTTACGCAAGTATTGGGCGAAAATTCGGCATATTCTGATTTTGCAAAAAAGATAGGAGCAATTGACAGATCTTTAATTACAATATCCGTCCCGGTATCTGTAAACGAGGCAAAAGTTCTTGCTGAAGAATATTCCAGTTCCAGAAAAGCAGGAGAAGTTAGAAATGCTTTAATTGATGCATATTTTAAGAGAATGGGAGGACTGGTTATGTGGCACGGATTTGGGGCAGACGAGAGAGTTTATTTGACACCCGCATGGGCCCAGGTTGCGTATGCCGCCGCCGAACCAGACGGACGCGAAAAACAAATGGGAAACCTTATAACCGCAGAAAGTGCGAAGACAAGAACTTTAAGCTCCCTTCTTTCGGACAGACTTTGCGGAGTAGTTGTAAATGTCTTGGGTGGTAAAGGAACGGGGATCGATGTATCAAGGGATGAAGAGTTTCACAATACTGCCGGGTCTATGGAGAGAGCTTCTTGGTACACGCTTGAAGTGCAAAGAGCAATGGGGCTTATCCCGGGAAGCAATGACAGTAGAATTACTATAGATGTGGGACATTCTATGGGAGGCCAGATTGCACATAGACTTAGAACACTTTTACCCGAGTCCGTAAGAAGCAAATTCCACACAATTTGTCTTACTCCACTTTCTACAAAAGAAAAAGAAATTAATACCTTTATGCACGGAAAAGCAAAAAATGTTTTGGGAGACATTGTTATCCAGACAAGACATAGCAAATATAAAGGAGTTGCAACGGCGGGGAGGTTGGCTGCAAAAGTGGGCAAGGCAACGGGGATAGAAAAGTCAATAATTTATGACATGATTGTTCCACCTGATGCGGAAAATGTAGGAACTGACAAAAGAGAATGTAACGCAATGATGAGAGTGCATGAACCGATTTATGAAGAAGAAGATAAATATGTTGCCAGACAAAGAGGAAATCTTGAAGGAAGTAATTTTTCTTTTGCACAGTACGCGATTGATGACTTACTTTTGGCCTCCGGTGTTGCAGGAGGCAGTGATATGACTGTTTTGATAGGGGAATATGATGAAGTCTTGAGTTCTAAAGTGCAAAGAAAAAACTATGCTGCTAACAGACTTGTTTATGCGATGCGTGATTTTACGGGTGAAAACTGGAGGCAAAAATTTGACGAATGGGCAAAGATAAAAGGAAACCCTGAAGCACCCGGTCAAAAAGTCTTTGACCCTTTGGTACAGGTACTTATAGGTAACTTTGGACATTATCCAAACACCAATAAAACAGGGAGATATTTTTTGCAACAAACCGTAAAAAATATTCTAAGAAGAAAAATTGTTGTTAAGAATAACTAATTTTGACCTCCTGTGTTTGTTTGATTGGTTTGAGGTTCCTGGCTTTGTAACGGCTCTTGGGACTTTGGAACCGGAGGATTTTGCACAACAGGAGAGGGTGGAATTGGATTATTTTGTTGATAATTTTGGCGCGGGGCACCCTGATTTTGATTTCTGTAACCCGGATGCCTGTGGACTCTGGGGCCGTGTCCTTGTGGACGGGGTCCTTGGTTTTGATAGCTGGGCCTAGGGCCCTGATTTTGATAATTAGGTCTTGGGCTTTGTTGCGGTTGCGGGACACTTGGTTGCCTTATAGGTGCGGGAGGTAATGTTACCTGACTACCAAAATTTGTGTTGACAACACCCGCGGTTTCGTCCGTCTTTTTGGTCCACCTCTCGCGACTTATTTGAATTGCTTTTTCTTTGTTTTGATTTGAGGAAATCGGGAGCGGAAGAGTTGTTGATACAAACGGTCTTGTAACTTGATTATCTATTGTCATCTTGGTGGCAACTTGGAAACGACCAAGATTAACCAAATCTTGATTTGTAAAAACTTCGCTAAATTCTTTTTGTAGAATGTCGGCGTCGCTTGCACCTACGGCAAAAGTCATCAAAGTACCCGCATTGCCCAAAATTGCCTGCGTTACCTCCGGAGGAATTTGGGCCATGTATTGATTTGCAAGCATCATGTCTAACCTGTATTTTCTGGCTTCGGACATGATTTTGATGAATGACCCTGTGGCAAAGTTTTGGAACTCGTCTACGTATAAGTAAAAGTCTTTTCTCTCGTGTTCGGGAATTGCAACCCTATGCATTGCTGCCAACTGGAACTTTGTAATAAGCATTGCACCCAATAGAGCGGCGTTGTCTTCTCCAAGCCGTCCCTGGGAAAGATTTGCCAGGAAGATTTTGCCGTTATTCATAGCATCGTCAAGGCTGATTGAACTTTTGGGTTGGCCTATAACGGCTCGAATTAATGGAGAAGCCACAAATTGACCGACTTTATTGAGAATCGGGGATATTGCTTCCTGCTGAAGTTTATCAGTCATTTTTTCGAATTCGTTAATCCAGAAGTTTCTTAAGACTTCGTCTTGCAAGCTATCGATCACTCTTGATCTGAATGCTTTGTTGGTTAAAAGAAGCGGAACGTCTTTAAGCGTTGAGTTTGGCACTTGAGCCAAAGTTGCTAAAGAGTTACGAAGAATGTATTCCAATCTCGGCCCCCAGGAGAATCCGAAGATTTTATTAAAAATTGAAACTATACCCGACACAACAAGCTCTGCTTCTTCTTTATTGGTTACTTCTAGAGGATTAATAACGATTGGGTAGTCTTTATCGGCAGGGTTAAAGTAGATTACGTCGTTTATTCTGTGCTTTGGGATGTAGTTCATGATTACGTCGCAAAGATCGCCGTGCGGGTCGATAATGCCTATTCCGCGGTCTTTTTTAAGGTCATCGATTGCCATATTTGCAATTAGAGTAGATTTACCTGTTCCCGTTTTACCAATAACCCAAACATGCCTACGTCTATCGATTTCTTTTATTCCGAAAATAGTTTCCCGATTTTTGAAAATAGTTCTGCCAAAGAAATTTATTTGTTGTTTTTCTTCGTCTGTTGCGGTTAGAGCGTTAGGTAGGTTGTCGGGGGGTTCTGACAAAACTTTTGTGCCCCAGGCAATTCCTTGGGTTTTGATCTTTTCTGAAGGCAAATGCCAGACGGTTGCCAACTCCATGATGTTCATAACTTGGGTGTCTTTGACAGTTCTTAGATATGCCCCGATCTGGGGTGAACGAGGAGAGAATATACTTGGTTTTTTCTTTTTAAAAGCGTTTCCGTCTGAACGAGTGAAAACTCCAAAAGATGAAGAAAGTTCGGTTAGGGTTTTTGCTGAGTTACTTATTAACCTAACTGAAGTTTTGAAACCGGGGAAGGAGATTTTTTCGGTAATAATTTGTTTGTCGCCTCTAGGCTGATAGCTACCGTCTTCGTTTTTTAGTCCGTGATCGGCGTAGCTTGCACCCGCACCTTGCCAGGACCCGTCTGTTGCTTCTAGAGCAAATTGAATGATTGTTGTTTCTGTTGGTTCCGCTTTTGATAAAACTGAGAGAATTGATGAAAGGGGATCGATATCTGTGAATTTGTCGTATGTGGCCAAAGGGTAATAACTACCTTTGGCAATCTTGAGTTCTTTGACTTCTATTTTTAGATTTTCCAGAGGATCGGGAACTTTTTCTATAACCACAAGAGGATAATTGCTTTGTATTTGAGTTTCTATAAAAGGAACAAGATCGGCGTCGCATGTAATCATAAACCTTATTTGTTGGTTAATGGATCCTATTTCGAGTGCAAGTGCTTGGGGTTTTGTTCCAAAAAGTTTTTGAATAATTTTTACATGATTAATTTGAGTGAGGGCTGCTAAAAAAGTTTTTGCAGCTTCGGGGGTGACTTCCAGATTTCTGGGTAGTTTTAGAAAAAGTGTGACCAACTGGGACATATAGTCATTATATATTGAATACAAATATGAGTATAGCTTAGGCATTTGTAGCAAAAAAAAGTCCCCGCAAGGTGAAATTACAACCCTGCAGGGACCGCTTCTCAAAAAATTACTTTTCGCACTGGAAAAGTCCGCCTTGTGAGGCAACTCCTTGAGAGTTTCTGTCGCCTTCCCATTGACCGACAAGTTGACAATACCAGCCTGTGACCATTATCTGCGGAAACGGGTAATTTGTGGTGAGCACAATATGACCTGTTTCATCGGAATATCCCGTGACGGGATTTTGGTGATTTTGGTCTTTGACTGTGATCTGAAATCCGGACGACGGGTTTTGGCTCTCTTTTTCTTTGAGAACTTCAACATTGAACGGATACTCAAATCTTATCTCGGAACTGAAATCCGGTCGTTCTTCCACCAGAAAGGCGATGTTTACACCTCCCTTGCCGTTATCTTCGTACTGATAAATAACTTGTACGAATTGTGTCGGATTTTTGGGCGGTGCTGGGCGAACGGTGACGGTGCAGGCCAGACCTGCCAATACAAGCACGCCGAGTGCTAGTAGAGCGCGTTTGAGACTCATAAATCTCTCCTTAAAAGAGCTAAGATACGAAAATTACTACTAACAATACCTATAGTATCATATTAAAGCTAAAATATCAAATATTAGGCATAAAAAAACCCGCAGTTTCCAAATTTGGACTTACGGGTTGATACTTACCTCGCTACATTGCCAGACAGCGCCTCCGCCTTCTAAGTTTCCTCCTTTGCGGTAGGTTTGCCATTCGTTTACCACAGCGCAGGAATACAGACCTTCGTCGTATGTGACATGAATCAGGCTTGTGTCTGATACTAGGCTTAGATGCCCCGAGTAGTCGGTTTTGCCTTTTATAGCCTGTGATTTGTGCTCTCCGAAGATGTAAAAGCGCATGCCTTTTACGGGATGCAATACTTCTTCGCCTTGAACGGATTCCAGATCCGGCAACGGTCCTTGGGAGGCGTCGTAGACCCAGATAACTCTGTGGGCTAAAAATGCAAATTCGACACCGCCGCTTTTGTCCAGCTCGTAGGTATATATAACCCTAATTGACCTGGTTTGGTTGAATGGGGGTGTGTTGGCAAGGTTGCAAGCGAGCATGGACAGAGCGATCAATATCAAAGTTAGTTTCTTCAGCTTGTCTCCGGCACTTTTGGTGCTAGGCTAGGCTTAGATGGATGTCGCAATCTAACGCTTCGGCAAGCTTTTTGGCAAAAGGCTTGAGCGTTTCGAGATTGGCACTACCCCAGACTTGAATATGTCTGCCGTCCATGTAAATCGAGGCAACTCTGCCTCCCATGAAAGCTTGGATCTCCCAGCCGTCTTTGTCCCACTCCCATAAAAATCCCATAAGGGGAAGATGGTCCCGTTTCCATTTGAGACCGCTCGGAAGATGTTGGGCGAGAACGGCTTCGATTTTGGCAAGGTCTTCTTCGGACTTTGCGTTTTTGGTGACAATTACTTTGGGTTCGGCCATGCTGGCTCCTTTTTGGTGTAAACGAACAAATTTTGCTACTGAAGTCCCGATTTTACGGCAAAAAGTGTGATTATTCAAATATTATGAGATAAGTGTATAATCCTGACATGGAAAGATACAGGTTTAGAGATCTTGTACGAGAGAGGCTTTTACAAGCCGAAGATTTACGGCGTGTTCCCGAAATTGCCAATCCCCAGGAAATTTCTGCTAAACAACTCGATTTGTGGTTGGATTTTGCCAGAGAAGTTTGTTCCACCCACGGCTTTTTGGCATTAGCTTTTACGGAACTTAAACCCGAGGCAAGAGATTTTTTGGGTTTTAGTGAAAACTTACCCCCGAGAGTTATTTTTTACAGAGAGAAGGTTGAGGAAGACGGCGTTTTGATTATTAACCCGCAAGCAGAAATACCCGTTTTTGGTAATCCTAAAATTCCGCAACTTGAAGGTTGCGGATCGATGGATTTTGGCAAGTCGTTGTATTTTATTAAAAGACCCGAAGTTTCGGTTATAAGAGGATTTTTTTATGACGAATACGGTTTAAAACAAGGTTTTTATGAGCCCAAAAGCATTTATGATGACAGAAGTATTCACGAGATTGACCATTTGAATGGGCATACAGCACTAGACTTCCCCAAAGACTTTATGGATATTAGACAAAAGGGGGATTGGGAACAAGTTTTAAAAGCTTATTCAAATTTAACTGATGATTTTTTGAGAAATTATCTTTTGAGGCCCGAGGGAGGAATTGTTATATACGACAGACGAGAAAAGAAATATCTTCATATAACTGCCGCCGATATTTTTCCAAAAAAATAGCCCTGTCAGCATCTAACTTTTGGCGTGAGTTACTCTTGATAAAAAAGTGTTTACTGAGGCTGAAGTTTACCCCCGATTTTTTTGAATGCCAATTTATATGGGATGACTTATATTGTAAAGTTTTTGAAGACAAACTAACGCATCACTGCTTCGTAGGAATGTGAAATTCCGAAGTTAATTCTGGTGTTTGGCTCTTTTGATTTTTGAACCATTCTATCCTGAATTTTATTAAGTGAATCGAGCACTTTTTGATGATTTGCTCCGCTAAGGTCCCTATCTGAAACCACTACTAAATTGCCGCCTGATTCTCTTATTGCAAATAAACTTTCTGCTCTTAACCCTGAATATACGCTCCAACCGTCAAAAATATTCCCCGCTTCGTTATATGTTTCGTTTACTTTAAAATTCTTTCCGAGAGAAATCTCGATTAATCTGGTAAAAGCTGCAACATCCTCTTGGCTTGTAAATACAGCCCCAGCCTTCTTGTTAAATTCAGGGTAAGTGACGACAATTTTTTCCACAACCCTAACTATATCAGATTGCATCTATTTTGCCAAATTTTTGCAAAAAAACTCCCCGCAGTATCGGTCACGCTTAGCGTGATTGTTCCGACTTGCGGGGAGGTGTATCAAAATTACATAAAAGATGGGCTTCCTATGACAACCGCTTTTTCCAGTTCAACAGTGTGGCCGTAGTGGGCTTGGATGGCTTTGGCTAGAGCAAGAACGACTTTGTGATCGAGTCTGTCTCTGTCAATATTAAAAAGTTTTAAATCTGCGTTTGGAATCGCAATTAAAAACTCAGCCAGAACGCCTCTAATGCCTCTGCGGGTTACTATCCAGCCACCGAACCATGAATCATCCTGTTGTTCGACAGCCTTGTATCCGAGCGGCTTAAGAATGCTGTTAAGAAACAGGGTTTTTTCTTGGATTGTGGTATAAATCTTTCCATTGATGTAGATTCCATCACTGGGATATTTTTGCTTGATTTGGTGAACCAGCTTGTCCAGCCAATATGGCACAACCTTTGTGTCATGGGTTGTGACTTTGTCACCAAATCCGACCAGGCTTGCAAGTTTTTTACCCGAAGCTTTGTCGTTAAAAATCCATCCGTCGATGCCTGCGTCAAAACCTTTTTGTTTGGCTTGGCCGGCAACTACAGATTTTGGAAGTTTTTCGAACAATTTTCGGATAAATTCTTCTTTCTCTTGAACTGCTATGCTGTAAGGCATTGTTCCTCTTTGTGTGTTCAGGTGCAAACACCATGTCTGCCAAATTGCAGAAAGAGAAATGTATCATTTTTAGCCTCAAAAGTCAACACTATAAGCTGTATTGGCTAAATCAGAATTTGGTAGGCTGTTTTTCTCCAAAAAAAATCCCCACAAATTGGCAAAGCTGACACCTTATGAAAGTGTAGGTTTGGTAATTTGCAGGGATCCTTAAGCCGGGAGCTTAAGATTATTTTGAGCCTTTAGCTCGGGTTAGACAGGGCGTTCGGGCAGTTGGCTTTCTTTGAATCGGCAGATGAGTCTGGTCTTTTTGTTGGGAAAGGCCTCCTCATACTTTTCTGCCAGATCGTAAAAGAACCAATAGACCGAAGGGTCGACAACCTCGATGGAATTGCTATCATCTGCTACTGGGTCGTCTGCAACAACAAGTGCGACGATGTAGCCATCGGAGCGGCGGACCAGGTGTCTTAGGAGTCGCGACTCCGGATCTTCGAGTTTGAGTTCGCCGAGATCTTGAGTTCTGACGAATTCGAAAATGTCCAAATCTTCGCGTTCTTTTTTGAAACTAGATTGTGGCATTATATCCTCCTATTTCTCTTCCGATGTTGGGCGTTTTGGAACCTCGCGTTTGTGGTAATCGCAATCGATAACGACGCGGCGCGGGTTACCCGACTCGTATTTTTCGACCAGGTCTATGATGAGCCAGTGATACTTAGGCTCATATGTGCTGACACGGTTGAAATCGTGATCGGCGTCGAGCTCGATAACTTCTTCTCCGTTTGCGTTCACGAGATGCTCCCAAAAGGTTGGAGCATATGAGAGCTCGGGAAAGCGCAGGTCTCCCAGATCTGTTTCGTGTTCATGCAGGAATTGCAAAAAACTTTGGTTTGCCTGAATGACATCGAGGGGATTGCTGGATTGTACGGGTTCTGTATCTGTGACAAAACGAACAGTTGCCATTTGAACTCCTTTAATTAAATGTGCAACCTGTGGTCTAAGGTTAGGATTGTAGCACTTTAAGTTCAAAAGTCAATACTATGGGTATGAGTTTAGAACAAAAAACTCCCCGCAGTCTCGGCACCAAATGGTGTGTATCCGACTTGCGGGGAGGAGGTTTTTTGGTTATCCGAAATGAGCTCTGTAGACGACATAACCGAAAATGGCGGCGGCAATAAGCCAATACCACCAAGTGGTGATTCCGACTACAAGGCAATAAACGATAGCCAGTAGTGAAAAACCAAGACCGATGTACGGCCAGAGGAACAGGACTTTGATGAGAAACTCGAGCCAACGGGACATGGTACCTCTTGTTCTTGCTTGTTACGGGAGCAATGCCAAAAGCATTGCGACTGCCGCAAGCGTGTTGACGCTATAACGGTTCCCGAACCATCCGCTTTCGATGCTGGCTGTGCCTGCGCTGATAAAAAGTGCTATCACGGAAACAGACACAAGTGTCGGCAGATCGTAGATTCCGACATTTCCGGTTGAAGCCAATGCGGCGGCCAGATAGGTGGCTCCCAGATGGGCGAGTGGGCCTTTGAGCGGCCATTCGAAAGGTGTGAGCACGCTGAGGGCGATGTAGATGTAGGCTAGTCCGCCTACGATGCGCAGTGGCAAAGGAGCAAAATCCCAACCGTATGCACTGGAAAGGAAAGTTGTTCCGATTAACCCTGCCAAGATCCCCAGTGTGGCAAGCAAGTTCTTTAGAATATTTTTAGCCATTCTTACCTCTTTGGATGTCAAAGAATACGAACAATAGCTAGCAAACCGCGATGATATCAGTTTTAGCCTCAAAAGTCAATATTACAGGTTATTTTTTGCAAAAAAAATCCCCACAAACAGGCAAGTTGCACAAAGTGCTTCTTGGTTGCTTGCGGGGATCGTGAGCATTGCTCAAAAATCAGACAACTTCTTTTTCGGTAAAACCGCAGTTGATCTCGACCGGCTTGTCGGGATTGCAGTTTTTTTCGAAAGCAGTTGCGGCCTGTTTGATGGCTTCCAGGGCTTCGGGTTTCCAGACCCAAATACATTGAGTGTTAACATCTGCAACATGTTCGCCCTTGGGATTATGGATCGTAAGGTGGGCGTCGCTATGTTCGACGGGGCGGATTTGGAATCCGGCAACTCCTGAGGCCTTGAGAAATATTAACAGGTCAACTTTTTGAAAAGTTACTGTTGGCATGTTACTCCTTGGGAAGTTCCAGGGTAATGGTGTACTTTTGATGTACGCCATCGATAATTTTTCTGAGAACTTCGATGACATCGGTGGTATTGTTCATGATTCTGATGCCTTTGAAATCCTTTTTGATAAGAGCCACAGGCAAGAGATCGGGCCCGATTAGGGATCCGCCGCCTGAGAGTTTGCGGGTGATCTTCCAGCCGTAGATTCCGTCGGGTTGGCCGACAATGCGCTCAACAGTAAAGTTGTCTCCAACGAGACTGTTAAGAAATTCTGTTTGCTCGTCCATCGCTTTGTCCTTTGTCTGTTAAATTGCTGATAAAAATACTGTTCCTATTATAGGCTATAAGACTATTTTAGTCAAAAAAAATCCCTGCTGGTTTTCCAAGTAACTTGGCTAATCAGCAGGGAGTGGCCTACCTAAAATTGTTCTAAAAAGATGTCGACATCCGTTTTAGTTTCTTTGGACAAAGATTCGGCCAGGCGGATTACCCAATCGGGAACCGATTTATCTTTTTCGAGCTTGATTCGGATCCGTTTGAGATCGATCGAGACCGAACCGATTTCCGGGTATGATTCGCCGTCTGTTTTTTGCAGAGGGAATTCCCATTGACCATGAGGGTATCCGTTGATTCTGACATTTGCAGGCAGAAGCAGACGAAGTATCTCGCGGTTTGTGGAATTGACTTCCATATCCGGTGCCATGTGCAGGTGAATCATGGGATCTCCTTTATGGTGTCGGTGTTAGCGTGGGCGTATCCGTTGGTGTTTGGGTTGGCGTTGATGTATTCGTCGGAGTAGCCGTTGCTGTTTGTGTTGCCGTATTAACCGGTGTAAACGACGCTGTCGGCGTAGCCGTTGCCGTTGGCACTTGGGTGTTTGTACTTGTCGGCGTGGGTGTTGGTAAAGGCAAATAGAAGCTATCTCCGTTTGCTTTGATAACGATATTTACCAGACTCGCGACAAGATCGGGGTATAGACCACAGTTGTAGGCTTGGATTAAGTCGTATTTACCGACGCTTACCAAAACTCCATGGCTTTCACCGTTTTTGAAATCACCTTTTTTCCAGACTTCCGAGTGTGTAACCGTTGTGCCGACGTAAAAGTTTAGTCGACAAATCGGACCACCCGAAATGTTTGTGAAAACCGCATTAACAATTACCGGAGTAACCGTTGGTGTGGGGGGTGCTATTACTACCGGAACTTCGTTAATTCTTCCTGTAGTATAACCAAGATCGCCCGACACCCAACAACGAATGTTGCCTTTTGCAACATACCACCAAAGCGGTCTGTCCGAGGTTGTTATCCCGAGAATGGGAACCGTTTCGCCTTTATAAATTCCACCTATGACCGGGTAGATTGTTGACGGGCCCGTTCGGCAGTTGGAATCGGTATTGGCTGTGAACATTGCCGGACCGGGTGTCGCTGTTTGTGTAACTGTAGCGGTTGGTGTTGGCGACAAAATAACGGGAGTTGCCGTTGGGCCTGCGGTTGGCGGAAGTGTGGCCGTATTCGTTGGAAACACAAGTGTTGGTACAGGTTTGGCGCCTATGTTGCAGGCTAGACTTGCCAAAATTAGCATAGTCGTTGCCAAAAGAGCTTTTTTCATCTTGCACTGTCCTTTCTGTCAAAGTTCTTCTGACTGAGAGTCGAGTTTAGTTTGGGAGTGGGATATAAGTCAATTTTTAGGCAATTTTGCCTGATTCGGGGTCTTTGACTCTAAATTCTTTTTTAATAATTTTTGCGTTTTCGTCCAAAGTAAAAAGTGAGTCGAATCCTTCTTCTAATTTTGGCGGATTTTCTTTGAGGTTTTTGTCCATGAGTTCTATAGAGCTGTCGGGGATAACTTTTTCTCTTTTTTTGTTTCTTGCTTTGGCTATTTCTAGAGGCGTGTCAACAAAAACGCCTTGAATATGGGAAATTCCCTCGTCTTTGAGATATCCCATAAAATTTAGTCTGTCTTGTTGTTTGGCAAAAGTTGCATCGAAAACTATGGTTTTTCCGCCTTCGTGCATATATTTGAGAAGCATTCTACTTATATCCCAGGCTTCCGAATTAACATACTGATTTTTGGCGTCACCCGATAATTCTTGCCTAATTTCGTCCACAGAAATGTAGTAGTAATTGTTGTTCTCTGCGAATTTTTGAAGAATAGTAGTCTTGCCGCTTCCTGAGATGCCCATACCCAAAATTACTTTTTGCATTGTTTTGGTTTTATGTGAACAGGTTGTATTTGCCTTTAGACAATTCAGTAATTACTTCGTCTGAGATTTTGCTGTGTCCTTTTACATTGGGGTGGAGGCCGTCATCGAAGTCGGTATCGTCGAGCTTGGAAAGAATATCAACAAAACCCAGATTGTTTTCTTGCGCCACGGTCTTGATTATTTCGTTATATTTATATGCACTTTGTTTGTCGTAAAATTTTCCTGAAGTGCTTCTGAGAAGGGGAGTTGTTTTTGAGTCGTCACCCTTGACCAAACCAACAAACACAACCTTGTCGGTAAAAGTTTTTGCTTTATCAACTAGTTTTTCTAAATTGAGCTTGAAATCTGACTCGCCGGTCTCTCTGTTGTTTGGATTATTTCTGTAAAGCGAGTCGTTGATGCCTATTGCAAATACAACAACATCAGGCTTCCTTGCGCTCGCTTCTGTATCGAATCTTGTAAGCAAATCTTTGCTGGTGTTCCTGTCGATACCCAAATCGTAAACCGCAATTTGGCTATTTTTGCGTTCCAGAATATCTCGGATTTGATTTACCCAGCCGATTCTGAATGGAAGATATGCGCCCCAGGTAATGGAATCGCCAAAAATGCAGATATTGATAGGTTTCATGATTTGTGGGCGCACATGGGATCGAACCATGGACCTCGTTCTTATCAGGAACGCGCTCTACCACTGAGCCATGCGCCCAAAACAAGGGTATTTTATCATTTCGCCCCGAAATGGCCAAATGAAATTTAGAGTAGAAATCTATTATTACCTATAATGTTGACTACTACGGTTCCTTTTGATACACTCGGCTACCGTTGTATACGGATTTGTATTTAACATTTTGAAGTAAGAAGAGGTGCATTCATGGCTCAGAAGAAAAACAGAATAGGAGTGTTCGTGGCCTCGGTGGTTGCAGGTACAGTACTTTTTCTTTTACCCAAGTTTGAGACTGATGAAGAGGCCCTGAGGCGGCAACTCGGTGAAACCGAAGATGAAATTGAAAGGCTGACCTCAAGGCTTAGCCCTGACATCAGATTGTCAATTAACGAAGCCAAGACCATCCTAGATCGCAGGTCCTTTTTGCTCGATGAGAAGGAAAAAATTCAGCGAAAGCTTGGAATTTAACAAATAGCAGGTGCTGACAATTAGTCATTATTTTTTGACCGGCACCTGCTTTATTTTTGGGGAAATGCTTCGTTTTGATAACTTTTTTAAGGTGGATATTGTATTTTTCGTGGAAAAATGTCCTGTAGTATGTTAACATCATACCTTGCACTTAACATCTTGAAGTTGGAGGTCCGATGAAAAAACGAATCGGCCAGATTAGTCTTGCCATCCTGTTGACACTCTTGTTCTTTGGGCACGCATTGCGAAATGCATATTTTGTGACGA
Organism: uncultured Gammaproteobacteria bacterium; assembly: GCA_964600575.1. Classification (GTDB taxonomy): domain Bacteria; phylum Patescibacteriota; class Microgenomatia; order UBA8517; family UBA8517; genus CAZRGC01. The sequence goes on from CAZRJH010000010.1 coordinate 18,509, forward strand.
TTCTTTTGCCCAACGAATACAACGAAAACGCGCCTGTTGTCGGCACCGCTTGCCGCAACGACGGAACTGCCAATATGACTTACTCGGAACGAGCGGAAAAAAGCTGGGTGAGAATCCAGAAGATAGGGAGTCAAAACTCCTCGTCCTCGAGTTCTTCCGCACTTTTGAAGGGAACGAACACGATGTATCCCATGGAGCCCGGCATTTATACCGTGGTTACCAGAAAATACGAGAATTTTGACGTTGACCCGACACCCGATGACGGGCTGATCCTGTCTTATCTTTTTGTTATTGTTCCTGACTGTTCCAAATGACTTTAGGCAAAGTTTGAGGTGAAAGCTTGAACAAGAAAACCGCAAGGTTGAAAAAGCCCAAAGACGAACTCAAAAGTGAGTGGGGAAGGCTGAATAGGCGAATGGAAAAAATCAGAGCCGAAGGCCGCGATTTGATCGACCGCCAGGTGACTGACGCGAGCTTGTTTACCAAGAACATTGAGCGTTGGGTTCGAACTTATGTGAGGCTTGAAGAAATTGCCAGAATGAGGCCTGATCTGCCAGTTAAAGCAGAATATAAAAAGTCTGCTGATGCTATACGATCGGTCTTTAAGGAATGAGAAAGCCCGCGCGGGTACCAAGTAAAAATGGTACCCGCTTTTTTTGTGGGGAAAATAGCTTTTAGTTTGAAAGACCATCTCATATTTTACGGCTACACCTAAAGCGTAGCTTGAAATAGCTTTTAGTTTGGAAAACTATCTCATAGTTTGATTTTTAAAGACCTTTTTAATATAATTGCAACCTGCTAGTGTTCTTTGTAATAACAGTCTGAGTTTGCATTCGGAGGAACGAATGAACAAATGGTTAAAATTTGGCCTATACGCGCTGATTACGGTGGTTGTGATAATTTCACTGTTGCCTGTGGCCGCGGCGGCAACCAGGGTATATAACACAACCAACCCTTATGCTCCCGAAGTAAGTGTTGACTGTGTCGGCAACAAGCCTGTCTTGTCTGTGAATACCACTGATGCCCCCGTAAACTCCTGGGTAGAGGTTTCCAACAGACGGGCGGGTGATAGCCTGAAGTTTACTCAAAAAATGGGTGAGGATTTTGGCTACAGCCTGAACGCAGAGCCCGGCGGCTATGTAATCACTGTGCGCCGAACGATTAATCCTTTGCAGGATCCAATGCCTGTAGAAGGACAAGTTTTGTCCGTGCAGTATAAGACCGTTGAGGTCTGCGGCGAGTAGTTTTGTTTGATATTCGCCCACAAGGGCTCACTTATTTAAGGTGAGCCCTTTTTTATGCTCAAAAATATAGCCGATAGTTTGACTTTATTGTTTTGGCGGGCTAAACTTTGGCCTTAGTAGCACATTTTTATACCCAATTTGGAGTGTGAATGAGCAAAAAATTCATCTTTATCGCCTTGCTTGTGGCAATTTTTGCCATTTTTGTGTCCGTCTACGGATACAAAGAAAGCCGTATCGCATACTGCAATTCCATTGCAAACTTGCCTGCGGTTCCTGATAGCACAGGTATAGGCGGACTTGTTGATGTGGACATGTTGAAATCCTGCAAAAGTGTTATGACCCCTGAAGACTTTGCTGGATTGACTGCCAATCTGGTTGAGCGCAACACAGGACTTTCTACTACTGTGATTTCCGACTATCCGTATGTGGTGGTTTATAACGGGGAAGTTATTTCTCCCGAACGAATAAACAACACATTATCCGTGCCTATGGCACCAAGCACCCAGCTTGTTTTCTATATGCAGGGAATTGATACTCCGATAACGGAGATACGGGTTTTGGAATGCGGCGAGGGTGCAAGTATGAGTGCTACCGGCATTCTACAGATTTCTACTTGTCCGAATTAGTTCGCCTTGGGGCGGCTTTGAGAAATCAGGCCGCTCCTTTTTTGTGGGAAAAATGTTTAAAAATATCCTGTAATATTGAATTTTGAAAGTTCTTGTGATAATATTTCGGCTTGAAGTTAATATCTTTTTGGTTGCCGAGGTGAGTATGAAGGTCGTTAACAAACAAACTACAAAGACGCCCAGAACTCTGGCCGAGTTCCTTGCTGAAAAGTTGCCCTCAATTCGATGCCGAGTTGACGATTCAGGCAAACATCCTGCGGTATTTGAAGCCAAGGTTTTTACCCATATGCTGGAGTTCAACCGGGTTCATCCTGCGGCACCCGATCCTGCGGAATGGGTTGTAATCGGCGGTCTTGATGCCAGGGATGAGTACACGATCGTTTTGTACGAGAAAGAGCTTTTGCTCAAGTTCACCGATCTGGCCCAGATTTACGAGACAATCGAGAACGAACACACAGAAGTTACGATCGAACTTGCGGACAAACCGTAGCTTTAATTCAGTCGCCCTGCGGGTACCAAGTTAAAAGGTACCCGCTTTTTTGTGGCTAAGACTCATTAAAATATACCCTGTAGTATTGACTTTTAAAGCTAAATATGCTATGATTGTCTTTCGGTAAGAAAAACTTGAGAAAAGAGGACTAGTGAAAGTACTTTCAAATATCGTTGGCTATTTGCTTGTTGGAATCATGGCGGCAGTTGTTCTTTCGGGTGTCTATTTTCTTGTTGTGATTGGTCTTGATTTGGTGACAAAGCCAAATATTGAGACTGTCGACAATGTAATTGTGACACGAAAAGAAACCTGGACATCTTCCAACTTCTACCGAGTTGAACCAATGCCATTGACCTACACAGAAGTCGGTCACTGGAGTTTGTTCTTTGAAATTGACGGAAAAGAAGTTGAAAGCCATGTGACAGAAGACTGTTATAACAAAGTCTCGGTGGGCGACAAAATCAGCGTAGAGGTTAGGGAAGGAAGAAATTACACCGATTATGTTACCATCTGTCAGCCATAGCTTTGCATTGTTTCCCTCGCGGGTACCAAATTAAAAAGGTACCCGCTTTTTTGTGGCTAAGACTCATTAAAATATACCCTGTAGTATTGACTTTTAAATATAAATATGCTACATTTAGTCAGCTATTTAACATAATCTTTGTGATTATTGAATCTGAAGGAGTTTGTATGAGTGATAAAGCTGTTGTTGGGGGGGCTGTAGTTGGTGGTTTAATCCAATTTTTTGCCTATGCTTCGGCATTGGCAGGATTTCCAAATAAGTATTGCGACCCTCCGTTGCCACTATACATAATGAGCATGGTAGGAGTTATTCTTTGCCTTGTTTCATTGGTGCTTTACATCGGGTGGTTTTTGGGCAAAATTGACGACTCTCAAAGAGAGTTCGGTCTGGGATTGCTCGTGGCAGGTATTTGTTCCTTGGTTATTTCCAGTTTTTGGATGATTCCAATGTACGGACAAATATTTGTTCTTTTCCCATCGTGTTTTTAGTAATAATTTGCCCCCGCGGGTACCAAGTTAAAAGGTACCCGCTTTTTTGTGGCTTAAATTATTACTTTGATATATTTTAGGCAGGGTTGACGAATCTGCTGATTTCGAATATAATTGCATAACTTTTGAGTTTTTGGAAAACTTAATGAGAACTAAATACCTGAACCAAACAAACGCGAGGCAAGTTGCTTGCGTAAAGTAAAGTCTTTAGCCTCAATTAAGATATCCGGCTCGAATGGCCGGTTTTTCTTTGCCCAATAAACGATGAAACAATTGCCCGATCAGGAAAAACTGGAAGCACTTTACAAAAAGTTAGCGGAAGCCGAGGAAAAGTACAGAGAACGCCTAAAGAGGTTTAGGGGAGTACCCCATGAATCTGCGGCAGGCGAACTTTCGTTTTCCGAATTAAAAGTCAGGGAAGACTTTGTTCATAGTCTTAGAGAAGAAATTAAGGTTTTGGAGAAAAAGCTGGGAGTTAAAACCAGACTTTCACCAAGGTTTCCTTGATAAACTAGGGCCCAAAGTTTACCAGGCTTGAACACCTCATTTGCAATGAGGAGGCAGGCGGTTCGAGTCCGCCTGGGTCCACAAACCTAGTTTGTGTCGCCATTCGGTCTCGATAGTGCAGATTAATGAAAAGTTATGCACACGAGTCCGCCTGGGTCCACACCTAGAAAGTGTTTGCCCCATTTCCGTTTTTGGCTTAACAATTGGTTTGTTAATAAAAGGTTCGATTCCTTTTTAAGCCGCACTGCGCTGGTTTGAATACCAGCAACTTGATCATTAATATCTGAAGATTGATTTTTTTAAGAAGAAGGTCGCGCCCAACAATTTCTCGCGCAAGTGAGGAAGTGTGTGGGATCGCAAGTGTAAGAAATGCAGACAGTGAATGCCTTGGTTGCATTTTCCGAAGAAGGACGTACATAGCCGCGAAAGTCATCGGGGAGCTGCTACGAAGCTTTGATCCGATGGTGTCCGAATGGGGAAACCCATCCTGTTTTACAGGATATTCATACACCAAGTTCGTTCCCGAAAGGGAACTTTAATAATGTATGTAACGGGAACCGCTCGAACTGAAACATCTAAGTAGAGCGAGGAATATAAATCAATGAGATTGCCTTAGTAGCGGCGAGCGAAAAGGCAACAGTCTAAATGCGTGTGCAGCACGCAATAGTTGACTTTCAGTTACTCACTTTTAAGTTTTTACGCAAGTAAAATTTTAATCGTTTGTTTTTGTTGGTTGGCTATTGCTTGCTGTACATGCAGGTTGCGGGAGTTCCGATATAGGATTAGTTTTTGATAGCAGAATGGTCTGGAATGGCCAATCATAGGGAGTGAAAATCTCGTATGCGAAATCAAAAATTACCTTAGGAACCACCCAAGTACCACGGAGCACTTACTCTGTGGGAATCCGGGGGAACCATCCTCCAAGACTAAATAAAAATGCAGACCGATAGTGAACTAGTACCGTGAGGGAATGGTGAAAAGCTGAGTGAAACACTCAATGAAATAGAACCTGAAACTGTTTGCAAACAATCCGTGAGAGCATCCGCAAGGGTGTGATCGCGTGCCTATTGAAGAATGAGCCGGCGAGTTGTTCTAATTTTCCAGTCTAATTCCGCTAAGCGGAAGGAGGCGTAGGGAAACCGAGTTTTAATAGAGCGAAAAGGAAATTAGATCAGACCCGAAACCAGGTGAGCTAACTATGAGCAGGGTGAAGCAAACAGAAATGTTTGTGGAGGCCCGAACCCGTTATCGTTGCAATGATATGGGACGACTTGTGGTTAGTGGCAATATACCTAACGAACCTGGAGATAGCTGGTTCTCCCCGAAAGGTCTATAGGGACCGTGGCGTACAAAGTTATGTTGGCTGTAGAGCACTAGATGGGTTGGAGAGAGCAATCAATTCAACTCAATTAAACTCCGAATACCAACGTTAATAATTACGCTAGACAGTCATATCGGGCTAAGCTGATATGACGAAAGGGAAACAACCCATGACTCTCAGTTAAGGCCTCTAAATTACAACTAAGTTTTAAAGGAAGTACGTGTTCGAAAACAGCCAGGAGGTTGGCTTAGAAGCAGCCACCCTTTAAAGATAGCGTAACAGCTCACTGGTCGATTAGAGCGCGTGCGCCCAAGATTTATCGAGGATAAGTTGTATGCCGAAGCTAGAGATTTTGCGTATAGCACCATAGTACACAGTGCAGTTTAATTTTTGTTTACAAAAGTTTTTTGTTTGTGTACTGCGGGTTATACGTAAAGTGGTAGGGGAGCGTTTCAAGTGCGGTGAAGGTGTTCTGTAAGGAATGCTGGAGCGCTTGAGAGTGAGAATGTCGGCTTGAGTAGCGCACAATGCTAGTGAGAATCTAGCACACCGAATGTTCAAGGTTTCCACTGCAAGATTCGTTCACAGTGGGTTAGTCGGTACCTAAGGCGAGGCCGTATTGGCGTAGCCGATGGATGAGTAGTCAAAATTCTACTATTTAGTTTGAATCGAAAGATCCCGAAAGGGATGAGCTGGGGAAGGACCAAATCGGAATTCCAGGGCCCGGGTATGATATCTGGGTATAAACTTCGAAATAGTGTTGCGTGGAAAATCCCGCAATGTGTTTAATCGAGGAGTGATATAAACTCTGCCGCGAGGTGGGGAATCCTGAAAGTTTCAGTTTGCAAGAAAAATTTCGCAGCGAGAGTCAAATTAAGCCGTACCGTAATCCGACACAGGTGAACTGGGGGAGTACCCTAAGGTGATCGAGAGACAAATTTTCAAGGAACTCGGCAAAAAAACTATCCGTAACTTCGGGAGATGGGTTGCCTTCGCAAGAAGGTGGCACCTAAAGTTCATTAGTCGACTGTTTACCAAAAACACAGGTCCGTGCAAAGACGTAAGTCGAAGTATACGGGCTGACGCTTGTCCAGTGCCGGTAAGTTAAGAGGAGAGGTGGTTTTCAATTTATTGGATTCTTGCTTCGAATTTAAGCTCCGGTGAACGGCAGCAGTAACTATAACTGTTCTAAGGTAGCGAAGTTCCTTGCCAGGTAAGTTCTGGCCCGCATCAATAGCGTAACGAGCTAATGACTGTCTTGAAAGTTTACTCGGCGAAATAGCGATGGCTGTGAAGACGCGGCCTACTTCTACATGGACAAAAAGACCCCGTTGAGCTTTACTGTAGGTAGACATTGCTTTCAAATTTTTTGATTGTCAAGTAATAGGAGGGAGATTCGTCAATAATGTGAGACCTCTCGTTGGAGAATTTGGAGCTTACTTTGGAGCGCTGGAGACGCGCTCGGGAAAAGTGTTTGCTGGGCAGTTTTACTGGGGCGGTACCCTGCCAAAATGTAACGCAGGGACACAAAGGTTGGCTAGCTACGGATGGAAATCGTAGTGATAGCGTAAAGGTTTAAGCCAGCTTGACTGCAAGGCCGACAGGCCGCGCAGGTAGGAAACTAGGTCTTAGTGATCCTCCGATGCACAATGGGTGTGCACGGAGCTTAATGGATAAAAGCTACCACGGGGATAACAGAGTAGTCGCGCCCGAGCGTCCATAGCGACGGCGCGGTTCGCTACCTCGATGTCGGCTCATCACATCCTGGCGCTGAAGAAGGTGCCAAGGGTCGGTCTGTTCGCCCGTTAAAGTGATACGCGAGCTGGGTTCAGAACGTCGTGAGACAGTTGACCATATTCACATATTATGGTGACAAGTTTAAGCTGTCTTCTATACAGATGTTTTTGAATCATGATTGAAGTTTTCAATCAGAAGAGGTTTGTATATTTCTGTTATTCTAAGTATAGATTTGATTCGCCATCAAATAATAAATTTGACTATATGCTGGAAAATCCGGTGTATCTCATGCTACCTTGAGTTTTTCTAAAGGTGACAACGTATGAGTGCGGATAATCAGCAGGAAAGACCCCGAGCGAAGGCTTTAAAGCCTGAGTCGAAGGGAATCCTCACAGGCCATACGTCAAATCCCGCGTCGCTCCGAAAGAGCTATGAGGGAAAGATATGGTCGGATCCTTAAAGCGATTTAAGGTTTTTTGGAACATTTTGTTCGGTTCCAAAGATATAAAACAATTATGTCGGACTCTATCCTGTAGAAGCGTCGGAATTTTGAGGAGAGCTGGGGACAGTACGAGAGGACCTCCCTGGGGGAATCCCTGGTGTGCCGGTTATTGCATCAGCAGTAACGCCGGGTAGCTATATTCCCAATGGATAACCGCTGAAAGCATCTAAGTGGGAAGCCAACTTCGAGATAAGAATTCCATATAGACCCCAAGAAGAAGACTTGGTTAATCGGTAGGCGCTGGAAGGCCCGTAAGGGTTTAAGGCTACCTATGCGAATCGGTCGATTTCTTGCGATCCCGGACACTAATCATTGTCTGGACGCGGCCTTCTTTTTAAAATATCAATCTAAAGATTATTCTAAACCTAAGAAACCACTGGCTTGCCAGATGGATGAATTAGGTTCTAGATGTCATGTTCACCAAATATTATTTGAAAGCATTTTTCTGGTGATCTGTGCGAAGTGGTACCACCTGATCCCATTCCGAACTCAGAAGTGAAACGCTTTAGCGGAGACGATAGTTGTGGGGCAACCTACCGCGAAAATATCTCGTCGCCAGAACAATGTTTTCAAGTACAAAGAATCAACCTCGAATCAAATCGAGGTTTTTTGTGGTTTAAAAGTGTAAAATGCATTTGTTGTGACAGAATTTGTTTCAAAAATAGACGATGGAAGCGAAAAAGACCGCCGTAGTCCCTTTACCATTGAAAACTACAATACTGCCGTTAAAAGCCTCGATGCTATACGTAAAAAACCTAGAAAAACTAAAGATGAGATTGGCTATAAGGATGGAATGGCTGGTTTGGTGATTATTTTTTGTCACAAAAAGACAGATTTGCAAAAGTTTTTTCAACATCGAGACAGAATGGTTCTCGGCCTCCGTCTTATTATTTTGAAACGCATGATGGCAAAACTTTCAGAATAAGCGCCTTGCCAGACGGGGTGGAGTTTTTCTATAGCAAAAACCCGGTCACCGAAAAGTTGGTTTTTGTTAAGCCTAAAACAGTAGAGTCTGTGAACAAAAGGTACAGAAGTGGCCAGACCTTTAATGGGTTTAAAATTCCAACCTCGGGTTGTGAATTAGGTAATAGTCCATTGGAAGTTTCCCGATTTGGAATTGATAAGACTAAAGTCGTATTAACATCCGCTTCAATTGAAATGTTTGCCCCTTCGGGGGAGCCAGTTTTTCACTTGGGACATCCGGTTTCTGAAATCATTAAAAGATAGTCATTTTGTTGGTTAAATCAATCTCTTCGTTTTGTTTTTAAGGTCAATTCGAACTTGACCACCAGCGGTTGTCAAACTGTTTTAGGCGCGGTATAATACACATACTTAAATATAGAAAGGTGGTAATGATAAGTGTCGAAAACATCCTCAACAACTAAAGCCACATCGGCCAAAGAGCCGATAACTATGGCTGAGCTTCTTGCGCGTGCAGGCGGAAAAACACAAAAAAGGTTCCAAAAAGGAGAGAGAGTAGAAGGTGTTGTTTTGGCCAAAAATTCTGAATCTGTCATTTTTGATGTGGGTGGAAAGTCCGAAGGAATTGTTAAGGAGAAGGGTTATACAGACGCTAAAGAGTACATAGAAGGCCTTAAAGTCGGGGACAGGGTTTTGGTAACGGTTTTGGTTCCCGAAACACGTGATGGGATAACCATTCTTGCACTTAAAGACGCTATGAAGGATATTTCCTGGGTCGAGCTTGAAAAACTTAAAGAAAGTGGCGCCGAAGTTCCTGTTTTGGGCAAAGGGGTTGGGGCTGCAGGCTTTGTAGTTGACTGTATGGGAATCGAAGGTTTTATTCCCACCTCACAACTTGGCCGAGAGGTTTCCGAGACTGCACAAGATCTTGTAGGAAAATACTTTAAAGCCAAAGTTATGGAAGTTGACAAGGCTGGCAACAAGCTCGTCCTTTCCGAGAAAGAAATCTCAGAAGCCGGTGATATCGCACTCACCAAAAAGGCTATGGGTGAAATTAAAGAGGGTGAAGTTTACGAAGGTGTTGTTACCACAGTTGCAGCTTTTGGAGCTTTTGTAAAAATTGAGGTTCCTGTCAAAAAAGAGAAAGCATATATCGAAGGATTGGTGCATGTTTCGGAGCTTTCTTATTCCAAAGTTAACTTTCCGGCTGATGTAGTAAAAGAAGGTGACAAGGTAAAAGTAAGAGTTTTAGCCTCCCACAAAGGAAAGCTCTCTCTTTCTATTAAGCAGGCACTTAAAGATCCTTGGACCGAGGCTGCAGAAAAGTACCCAGTTGACACGAAAGTATCCGGTAAAATCATTAGAATTAGCGACTTTGGAGCCTTTGTTGAACTTGAACCCGGGATCGAGGGCCTTATTCATATAACCAAGATTCCTCCTACACAAAAGATTACGGTAGGGCAGGAAGTTAAGACGGTTGTAGAAGATGTTAATATTAAAGACAAAAGGATTGCATTAGGCCTTGTGCTTACTTCTGTTCCGGTCGGATACAAATAAAATAGCTTCAGAACTTGACTTTTTGGCCTCAAAGTGATATCCTATAATCTGCACCTTGAGAGTGAGAGCGAATTTGAATCATCAATTCTTTATAACAGGAGAACTTTATGTCCACAATCGCAAACAGGCAATTTCCCGTAATCCTGATACTCGTACTCGCTGTGATAATGACTTTTGTGTTCGTTGTTCCAAACATGGGGACGCATGTCATATCGTCATCAGGTGGCGGTTCCTCTTCGGAAGCACTTGTTGACGACACCGTTGACTACGCGCTTTTGGAAGAAGAAACCATTATCTATGTGGAATCTCGCCACACAAACCTTGGGCACGCAATTGTAAACTCGGTGGCCGCTCAGACAATTGTTGAGCAGACAATAGCCACATTCAATCGCGGTCAGGACCCAAACGGTTTAGCCAGACTTTTGTGCAAGACTGTTGAAATGATTAATGGCAAGACATACTACAGCATGTGGATGGCATCTTTGGAGAATCCAGCTGTTGGGTCGGTGGCCGTTTACACCTCTGACGGGGTGTGGATAACCGCATTCGACGGGAAAGCCAAAGATGTATTTGAATACGGAACGCCGCGCGGAAGTAAATCCTGGAAGATGTCGCCCTGCGACACTTTTATGCCCCCGCCGATGGCGTTGCCCTAGTTTTACTCGAAACCGAGATCTTTTTACCGCTCTCACTCTCTCGGTTTCTTTATTAAAGTTACAAACCCATCATCTCTGTGACTTTTATATCGTTTATTATTTTTTCCCAATGCTGTTTTAGTTTATCGTTTTTATCAAGGAAGGGAGTTACCTTTTCCTCTATCTTTTCTTTAAGTCTTTCAAGATCTTTTAATGTTAGAAATGAGTCACCAACCGCAATTCTTCCGGAAATCATCTCTGCAACAATAGCAACATCCATAACTGTCATCTCTTCGTCGTCGGTTAAGATTCCCTCTGAAATCCAGTCTATTATTTTTGTGTTTAATTCGGGGGATATTTCCGGTTTGAAATTGCCCCATGTTGTTACACCATCTGCCACTTTTGTGGCCAGATCAACTCCGACAAAAAATTGAGATTTGGGATTATCATCAAGAAAATTTTCAACAATTTCCTTTATTTGAGGATTAACTTCGTTTACTTGGCCGTCGGAATCGATCCAACGAGTTTGGCTTAAAAGATATACTTCTGCAATATTTGTAGTTGAAGCCCTATCCAAGTCTTCGATTACTTTTGGGGTTGTAACCGCGAGTATGTCTCGGGGAGAAGAATAACCAACAGGAGGAATTTCCATAGCTTAATATATTACAAATGATTTGACTTAACAAACAAATTAAGGTAAAAATGCAAAATGATTGAAAGGGAGGTTCCTTTTACCGATTCAGAAAAAGAAGGAATTGCTGAGGCCGCAAGAGAAGTTGCCAGACAAGGTGAAGATACTCTCTGGCTTGTTGTTCATGCTAAGTATAAGCTTCTAAAACTCGCAATATCTCTTGGTGCATCGGAATATGACAGTATTAACATTGAGGGGGTCGCCTATACACACCAAGAATTGAGACATGAATTCGATATTATGGACGAAGTAACAAATCAGGCAAGGTTAATTCTTCAGTTCGAGGGACGAGATTCTCTAAGTGAATTGGACAGAAGAGCACAGGAGGCGGGTTGGGGATCTGTATACGATCCCGAATCGAGAATATATAAAACAATTAATCAAGACCGAAGGTTTTAACCTCACTATTTTATCTATTATTGCCTGGGAACCAGATCGTATGTGCTCATGCACCACTCCCTCGAACACTGAGGTGCGGGTGTTGGTGTAGCTGTCGGCCTGGGTGTGACTGTTGGACAGTTTACATAAGGAGTCCAGTAATAGTCGATACCGCCTGTACAGTTGGGTGTAAGTAAATTGTGGTTGCTGTCCACAACATTTAAACCAGCGTGAATCTCCACTGCTGAAGGTCTTGGGTTGAAACTGTCTACTCCCGGCCATTGTGCAACTACGGTGTAGGTTCTACCCGCCTCTATCCGCTGTGTTTCTGTGTAATGATGGGTTGGTTCTGTGTCTCCTCTTGGTGCAGCCAAATACCAATCTGTTTGCATATAGTAGGGTCCACCGCTGGGGAGCGAGTGAACAGTGTATCTTATAGGAACACTTCTTGGCTCAAACCAGCATACTGCCTGATCGGGTAAGTTAAAAGATACATTACAAACTGAACTTATAGGTGTGGGTGTGGGCGACGGTGTGGGTGTGGCACTTGGTCTAGGCGTGTTGATTGATAAAT
>CAZRJH010000011.1:0-564 GCA_964600575.1 uncultured Gammaproteobacteria bacterium
GAGGCTCAACTCTTACTGTTTTGAATGGACCTTTTGGAAGCCTAATTCCAATATAAAAACATCCTTCTCCATCAGTTAATCCAGTAATGTAATCAGGTGACATAATCGGTTTGTCCCTTCACCGCTACGGTGGTATATAAATATACTACTATATTCGGCTACTACGAACAAGCTGACTTCCTAAAAAGCGTTTGTTTTCTAATCTTTTTAGGATCTCCAAGGGTCATTATAAATTCTGTTCTTTGCATGAACTTTAAGCTTTATCGTGGACAACTTCCTTCTGACCGCCCAACAGAAGTCGTCTTAGCTTTTTTAGTCTGAAACGGTTAGTTTCATTTACTTTAAATCCCTGCAATTTGCCTCAGGCCCTCCAGTTGATCAGTTACCCGACTCAACCTGCCGATTTTTTTTGGCTACGCTCCAATTGTTATATTGGAGGCTAGGATTTTAACCTAGTAGAAAATATAACTGCCTCGCGCGAAATTACCTATTGGTATTTATATACGAATAAATACCTTCCTTGGCGGTGTGTACAAAAGGCGAGAACGTATTCACCGCAGTATA
>CAZRJH010000011.1:574-27454 GCA_964600575.1 uncultured Gammaproteobacteria bacterium
ACCAATTCCATGTTCATGGGGGCGAGTTGCAGCCCCCAATCCCCACTGAGAAGCCGTTTGATGGGATTAGCTCCGCCTTGCGGCTTGGCAACCCATTGTTGGCTCCATTGTAGTATGTGTGTTGCCCCAGTCATAAGGGCCATGCTGACCTGACATCGTCCCCGCTTCCTCCCGCAATAAATGAGGGAAGTCCCCTGAGAATATTTAACTCAGGGCAGGGGTTGCGCTCGTTACCCCACTGAAGGGAACACCTCACGACACGAGCTGACGACGGCCATGCAGCACCTGTTCTACCATCCAATATTTCTAAAGGATTTCTCTCTGTTTCCAGAAAAATAAACGGTAGTATGTCAAGACTGGGTAAGGTTCTTCGTTTTGTTTCGAATTAAACCACATGCTCCACTGGTTGTGCGCCTTCCCGTCAATTCCTTTGAGTTTTAAACTTGCGTTCGTACTCCCCAGGCGGCCCGCTTAACGCGTTAGCTTACGGAACTTGAAGTAAACCTCAAATCCCTAGCGAGCATAGTTTACGGCTAGGACTACAGGGGTCTCTAATCCCTTTCGCTCCCCTAGCTGTCGTTCCTCAGCGTCGTTAATTGGTTAGTATCCTGCCTTCGCCCTTGGAGTTCCTGATGATATCAACGTATTTCACTACTACACCATCAGTTCCAGATACCCCACCAATAACCAAGTCTGGTAGTATTACTCCCCTTCCCGCGGTTGAGCCGTGGTCTTTGAAGAATAACTTACCAAACCGCCTACGAGACGCTTTACGCCCAATAAATCCGGATAACGCTTGTGACCTCTGTATTACCGCGGCTGCTGGCACAGAGTTAGCAGTCACTTATTCTTAATAACATCTCTATTACTATAAAAGGAGTTTACGACCCGAAGGCCTTCATCCCCCACGCGGCATTGCGACGTCAGACTTTCGTCCATTGCGTACGATTCCCTGTTGCTGCCACCCGTAGGTGTATGGGCCGTGTCTCAGTCCCATTCTGCCCGTTTCCCCTCTCAGGGCGGGTACCCGTCATAGGCTTGGTAGGCCATTACCCTACCAACTACCTGATGGGAGATAGGCTCATCCATCGGCGCGCGGTAAAGCGCTTTTCCCTTGCGGGGTCATGCGGTATTAGCCCTGCTTTCGCAGGGGTATTCCACACCATTGGGGAGATTCCTATCCATTACTCAGCCGTTCGCAGCTAGACTTGTATTGCTACAAATCTCGCTCTACTTGCATGCATAAGGCATGCCGCCAGCGTTAATCCTGGGCCAGGATCAAACCCTCAAAAAGTGAAACAAACTAAAATTAATTAGAGTGTCTCGATCCTGTCTTTCCGATCACATTTTGAGCACCAATATTTAATATAAGAGCACGAAATCCCCTTGCGGGATCGAGCTCCAAAAGGAACTAAAATGTAATATTCGGCACCTGCTAGATGCCGTTGCCCCCAACTTCGCACAGAGGTTGGAAGGCTAAAAATCTTTGGATATTAACGTGCCTGTAACCCAAAGTATCAAAATTCAAGCTAAAACTATCGAAAAACTGAATACTAATTAAAACTAATGGGGTCTTTCTATACTTGTAACTTGAGGTTTGATACTTTTAAAGGTCTTGAAGAGTTATCAATCCTGAGTAAGGTGCAAACTGCACCGAAGGACGAGTCAACTGCTCATATATGTGGTGATTATAACCCCCTTCCACAAATTTATCAAGTATCGCGTGCCCAATTCCTAACACTATGGGAGTTTTGTGGTAGAATACCGATATTGGCCGATATTAAGCCAATATCCAACTACCAGATTCCGAGCAAACTCGGAACAAGACGAAGAAAAGGAGATCTTTGATATGGCAGGTAAATGGGCAATTGTCGATTCCACGGGTAAACCGATCGGAAAACCGACAGAATTCCCCCCGTCAGAATTAAAGGAAAAAGAACGCGTCACCTTTAAAATGGTGATGTACGCAAGCGAAGCACGCGGACCGATTATCGAAGTGTTCGATCCTGCAAACAAGCAAAATCGCGCAACGGCAACCAGAGCAAGCGCTCTAGCCACCTGGGAAGTAACGGTCTCCGTTATCGCCGACTCGCCGTTTACGGCACTAACTTTGCTGGACGAAGTTTTGGACAAGGTGGGCGTCAGATCAGCTTTCGAGTCAGAGAAATTGGCCGCTAGGTAAGTTTTTAGGGTGATGTGCACAATCACGCTCAGCGTGATTCCCTCTTCCGTTAGGAAGCAACAGTGCACTGTAATTTTTCCCACAAATTTATATCTACTTATTCTGTCTCCAACCTCTACCCCAAGCGTTTGCAATGCTCCAATTTTGTTAGTTCACCGTCTGAAATATGTTTTTGACGAAGCGAGTGAATTCTTTTGATAAGTTGCGGTTGTCCGACGAGGGCTTGCCCCGAAGAAGTTTCCGCAAACAAAATATGAACGAGCGAAGGAACTAACAAATTTCAGTTAGGTGGCTCCTTCTTTCGTTCCTTTCTTGGAGAAGCAAGAAAGGAAAAAATAAGCACAAAAAAGGCAGGAACCTATATTCATAAGTCCCTGCCAGAGGTCAAACATCAATCGAAACTAATGGCGCCTTCGTCTTCGGCTTCCGGGGGACATCATACCGAGACCCAAAAAAAGGAAGACAATTCCCAACGCCATCGTATCGGGATCACCCATCCAGATTATCCCCAAAACAATAAACGGTAGACCCATTCAACTCCTTGCGGCTTATTTGTTCTCTGCGGAATCTTCGGGTTTTTCAACCTTTTTCTTTTCTTCCGCATTCATCCTTGCGATTGCCTGAATGTTTTCCACAGTCTCGGCAACAAGGAAGAAAAGTCCAAACATCACCATCGGTAAAACGATAACCAACATGGTTCTCCAAACACATCAGGCACGCCTGACGCACGAATTCGGAACTGCCTTACGAAAAGATTAGATAAAGGATTAAAAACAGCCAACCGAGGCTATTGTTATCTTTATCATCGTCGAAGATAAACAAGAGGCCCAAGATCAACAATACGATCATGTTGTTCTCCTTTTTGGATTTAGCTTCAAATAAAAGTGCCTTAAGAACTAATACTACCAAGCCCATAGTATAGCAAATGGAGCCCAAAAAGTCAAATTTTTATAACTGTTTCCAGCCTCTCAAAACTTGACTTTAGGCACAATCTGTGATATTATAGGATTTCGACTGTTTAGACAGCGAAAATACCACTCAGTGACTTTGAGACAGCTCAGAGCACAAAGAAGAAAGGTAAGGAACTTTTAAATGGCCACAATTCGTTTGTTAGACGAAAACGGTGTCTCGGGCGATTATATAGACGAGGTACGTGCCGACCTTAACCCAGATCTCAAAGTGAGTTATTTCACTTATGTTTTGGGTACAAGTAATGTCGGGCCCGGCCTCCGCTATCAATTCGGCACCGCCAAAGGGTCAGCGTTTATTGTTGCTTCGGAAAAACACACCCCTGGCGCGCAGTACCGTGTCGAAATAACAGGTAAATGGAAGGATGTAATCAGAGTGCGAGAGCGCTTTGAAGAAGAATTCGGTTTCAGAAATCTGACACCCAAATTTTTCAACCTCCCAGACCTTGCCGATACAATGTCCAGAATCCGCTGGATGCTCAACTGGTTCAGAACAGGAAACAAATAATGGAAACATTCCTTGAAATTCCCTGGTATCTGTTTGCAATCGCAGGCGCCCTTCTGGGCATGGTCACAGGCCGCGTCGCAGGGGACAATTTCGAAGGCTACTTCGGATACACCTTCGTCGGCTTTGCTGTTGTCGTCGTTGGCGGCTTTGTCTGGATTATGTTCCAGTCACTCACCCTTCCTACCATGGTTGGGTCCGCAGTCGGCGACATCTTTTTTAAAGGTCTAATCGACCTGTCCGCACTTTATGTGGCAAACCTGGTAACAACCTGGTTGTTCCGTAAGTAACGGAAAAAGGGTTGGTGCATACCTTCATCATTTTTTGAAAGTTGATGAAAAGCACCGAAATCTAGGGATGTGTGTCCCTACTTGAAGAGTCCAAAAGGACGAAATTTCGAGTCAAAAGTTAGGAGTGTCCTTTGATAGTAGTAATCGCGATTGCAGGAATAGTCATAGGTTTCATTCTCGGCAGAATATACGAGGTGGATCTGTTTATATTCCTTTTCAAGTTGGGTTTTGTCGCGGCATACATAGGTGGTGTTGCCAGTTTAACAATACTGGTTATGCACGGAGATGTGGTATTTATGGCTATCCTTAAATGGATTATGCAAAATTATGCACTCCCTGCACTCTATTTTTACGTTGCTGCCTTAGGCGGGTTACTTTCAAAGCTTGATTAATCCGGGGTATGGTGCTTACACCCTTCATCAAATTTATTATGTGATGAAAAGCACCTGAATTTTGGAATGAGCGTTCCAACTGATGAGTCCAAAAGGACGAAATTCAAAAAAATTATTTAGGGTCGGGAGTAAACTCAATCCTGTTGTATTCTTCCCCGTCAAAAAAATATAAATGAAGATTTTCCGCCATTATCCCCAAGCTTATTATTCTTAATCCCAGTTCTTTATAGCTTCTGGGTTTTTTCTCAAAGTCCTCAAAAGTCTGGGGCCAAACAACAAATTCATGATGAAGTTTTAAGAGAGACTCTTCCAAATATGGATTAAAATCGGACATGCTCACTTTTTCAAATTCCTCACCGATAATCCTAAACACTTTCCCCTGATCAATAGCTACCGCAAGTCCCAATGCATCAGAAAACCAATCAATAAAAGTCTGATCTTTTTTTAGAGCCAAGTCTTCTACCCACTGGCCAATTCTAATAGTTACTTCACCGCTTTCTTTCATTTTGGCCATTCTATGCTTCTTTTTTAGTAATATAAACAAGCATTTTCCCACAAAAAAGCCGGTAACTTTTAATGGTTACCGGCTTGCCGACTGTCAAAAAAATAACTACCTGTAGGGAACGGCTATTTCCCAATCTTTTCCCGAGACATGAATCCCGATTGTCCAACCCGGACCGCTAACTACGATACTGCAATCTCCGTCTTCGTCTTCGGTTCCAACATAGCCCACACCGGGTACATCAACATTACATTGATCAAACCACTGGTATGCGGAAATATCAGATCCGTTAATCGAGATTTCAATTGCCTCGTAGGCAACAGGTCCTTCGACAAATTCGGTTGTGCCCGAAGAAGCCTCGGCAATAATGCCGTATGGAAGCTTGTCCGTTCCGACTTTGTAAACCTCGCCGGCTTCAACAACTTCCAAGAATCTATTGAACCCGTAGTCCACATCGATCGGCACAAGAGTTGCCTGAGCTTCGGCTGTCGCGATTTCGCGGGCATAGGCAGTGGATTCCACCTTTGCATATTCGTTGGCATCGTGGATGCTCACAAAGAGCGGTCCAAAGATTACCCAGCAAAGGCAAAGTCCGCACGCAAGCCCGATCAAAGCGCCAATTCTGTTTGCACTATTTGCGCTCATTTCACACCTTCCTGTCTCTGCCAATGCGGATCGCGGCTATCTAGCGGAAAAGTTGATTCAGCCAAACGACCGTCTTCCAAATATTCCACTTTTTTCCGCTTGCGCCCTTCTTTGTAGAGTTTTACCTCTCCCGGGTGTTGGATAAAAAGGTTTTTGGCAGCCGCATGTGCGATCTTCCAGATCGTCCGGAAATCCTCTGGGAAAGGCTCAGATCTTGTAGAAACTGCTTGCTGAATAAGCTTGAGCATTTCCTTTTTTTGATCTTCAGTGAGCCATAACCATTTGGTATGGTCGGGTGCATAGGCGCTATTGTTGCTAACCATGAGTTGGCGAAGCTCGCCTTCGGGTTCAACATAGTTTGCATAAATTACAGTGCCATATCCAAGTTTCTTTTCGAGGTCGTAGACAACCATTACAGATTTGGTTGCCCAAAGCCATATTTGGTCACTTTTGAACTCGATAATGTGGACAATGTGGTCACCCCACCCCTCTTTGCGCAAAAGCCAACTTGCGTTCTTTAACTTGTTCATTTTGCTACCTCCTATTGAGTAGTCAAAACTAACTGCATAATAAATGTGCAAAATCTATAAAGTCCCTTGCAGTCTTAGAGGCTTAAGATGCAGCAACTATACTCCACCGAGGCTAAAAAGTCAAACTATGAGATGTAATCAATCTTCTTGTGGAGCGGGCTTATGGCTTTCGTTAAACGCTCTTTCCTCGTCGTCCAGTTCTCCTATCGCGTGTTCTGTAGCCTCAGTTGTTCCCCCACCCTCGGGAGGTGTCCAAACTGGGGTAACATCCTCATCTTTTTTTTCGTCGGGGTCTGCTGCTGGTGCTTCTGCCATAGCTTTAATCTACAGCCCAAAAACTAAAGTGTCAAATTCGTTCCTATTAAAAGTTTGCTAGTATTAATTAGCTTGTCAAAACTTACCGCCAAATCCTTAATAGCCAAAAAAGTGCCATATGTACTTATACCTGGCATTCTTCTTGCGGTAGCCTTGGGTTTCAAAGGCACAAAACTGGATAAAATAGAAGACTATTCCCAAATAAAAGAAATTTTCCCAAGCTCAGGAGTTGTAGAAACCGTAGAAGACGGCGACACTTTTACTCTAGATTCGGGGGTAAAAGTAAGGCTTATTGGGGTAGATTCCCCCGATCGGGGCCAAAAGAATTATCTGGAAAGTAAATCGGGATTAGAAAAACTAATAAAAGATAAAAAAGTTTTTCTGGAATACGACAGATACCAAGACGACAAATTTGGCAGGATTTTGTCGTGGGTGTGGATTAACTGCGAAGATACTCCCGAGTTTTTACCTGCAGACTATATGCATAAAAGCGGGAACGAAAGTAATGTAGGCTTAACGCAAAATCCGAAAGGCTGCCAAAAAGGAAAACTAATTCAAGAAGAACTTCTCAAAAGTGGGTTAACGGAAGTAGTAAACTACTCCTCCCGCGGCCCAACCAAATACGAAAGACTAATAAATCCAAAGTAGCTCGTACTAGTTTTACAGTTCGTCACCGTCTGAAATTTGACAACGAAGTTGTGCATCTTTTGACCTTATTGCGGTTGTCCGACGAGGGCTTGCCCCGAAGAAGTTTCCGCAAACAAAATATGAACGAGCGAAGGAGCTAACAAATTTCAGTTGGTGGCTACTTCTTTGGATACTTTCTTGTAGACGCAAGAAAGTATCATATAGTTATCTACCTTCAGCCAAAACCACCGATTTCTTCTTAGCTTCTTCCTCTAAAATATGTTTAAGTTTAACCTCACCTTCCTCTTTGTATGTAGAAGGTTGCAAACTCACACCGTTCTCAACGGCAAAATCCACGGTTGCTTCACACAGTTTTCTACCATAACCCTTGCCCTGGTATTTTGAATCAACAGATATCCCTGTTACCCAAAAATTATTTTCTTTCCATGGATCTTTTTGCAAACAAGATATTCCAACTATCAAGTCATTTTCCTTCAAAACTACAAATTTCAAATCGTTTTTTATGTTCTCCTGATTCAAAGTTCTAATGTCAAAATACCTAAAAACGCCACCGTCACTATGTCTTAAAAATCTATTGTCTTTTGGTACATTTTCACCTTTGTAAATAACTCCGACCAGCTCGTCAGAATTTAAAATAGACACATCCACGTTTGTGCCAGGTTCAAAGTCTTTTTTAAACGCATCCATATCCTTTTTATATACTAAGGTTTCAAATATTTCCATTTACAAAATTTGCGGGTTGACCAATCATTTTAATTTTTTAAAATAAAAATATGACAGAGTATCTTCAAACTGTCTTTAATTTAGAAACGGCTATAGCAATTGCGGAGGTCCGTCATGCCGATCAACTGGACAAAAACGGAGTCCCTTATATTTTCCATTTAAGGTCTGTTATGGGCCAACTCCAAGGGGAAAAAACAAAAGAAGCAGGAGTTTTACACGATATTTTGGAAGACACCGATACAACCGCAGAAGAGCTTTTACAAATGGGTGTTCCCAAAGAAGTAGTCGAGGCGGTACAACTTGTCACCCACCCCAAACGCAAAGTAAAAATGACAGAGGCTCATTATTACCAAGATATACGCACAATCGCCTTTTCGGGTAGTCAAATTGCGGTGGACGTTAAATGGGCAGATCTCACCCACAACTCCGATCTAACAAGACTACAGGAGGTCACAGAGTGGGATATCAAGAGATGGCAAAAATACCAACAAGCCAAATTAATCCTTCGTCCTTTGGTAAGCCAATATCTTTTGGATGCCGAGTTAGAAATTGCAACCCTCTAAAATTTATCTTGTTCCCCATCACCGTCTGAAATTTGTTTTTGTTCCCAAACCCTCGTCAAAATCGCTCCTTAGTTTTTTAGCTTTTTGGGCGAGGGACACCCGAAACTGGAACGAGCTTGCGAGTGGAATTTCGGGAGGGCTTAGGATCCCCGACAAAAAGCGTTAAAAAACTATGGCAAGATTTTGTAGAGCGTCTTTCTTTCCGTCTATTTCTTGGACGAGCAAGAAATAGACAAATATAGTTTTATTTAATTTTTTTCCCAAAAAAAAACGCACAGGTGGTGACGATATTGCTATCGTGAAGGTTTGACCCTTCTCCCTGTGCATGTTGTCCTCTTTTTTTACTTCATCGCTTCGATAAAGTCGGCGTAGAGGCTTTCCGCCGAACATCCAAACACCGTCTGGACCGCTTCGTTCATAATGGCTTGTCTTTTTTCCGGATTATCGGGGATGTAGGTAATCGCGCCAACGGTTCTGTAAACTTCATAAACTTTCTGAATGTTTTCATCAACCGACGCTTGATCATTTCCATCCTTGTGGATTAACCAGTCAAAAAACTGATAGCCAATATCATCGCCTTCTCCTGGACCAAAATTGCGTACATCCAAAAGGTCTTGAGGGGTTCGCCCTTCCAAAAGCTCGTCGATCGGGCCCCGGGTGTTATCGCTCGGTTTTGCAAGATGGGATTCAAAAAGTGCCTGCCAGCCAAAATAGCTAGCGCCACCTTCGACCCAAATCCATGTAACCGTGTTAAGTTTTGCGCCGGGAACAATTCCGGATGCCATTTGCATATAGACATGTATTCCCTCGTGACTGGCACTGTTATACCAGCCTCTTGGGGAGATGTCTCCGCCGTAACACTTTGGAATATTCTGCTCCACCACTATCCTTCCGTTCTCCAGATCTGCTTTGCAGCTAAGCGAACCATACTGATAGTTTTGGATCGAAAGCTTGAACTCTGGAAAGACGGGGTTCTCAATTCCATGTCGGATCAGGTAATCCCGATCGGCCTTTATGGCATCAAGAACATATCTCAAGAACTTATCGTCCACATCGCCGTATTCAACGACGGTAATACCTAGGTACTTAGCAAACTCTTCCGTTGTCATCGGAGTCGCGGTAACCGTGGGCACTGTGGTCGGGGTCTTGGTCGGAACAATTGTTGCGGTGTTTGTGGGGACGGGCGTACTGGTAAACGTGGGTGCGTTTGTTACGGTTGTTGCCATGGCTGGCTCAGTAGCAGAAACCTGATTACTTTTCAGATTCCCGAATACAAAAGCCGTAACCAAAAGACAGACAACGATTACAAGAAGTACCCTAACTATCTTGGACACTCTATCCTCTTTCTTAAAGTCGCCCGGAACTGGGTGACCAAAAACCTGCTAAATTAGTAGGCTTGTGGTCACCCGTTTCCCCCGTTTGTAAAGGTACAACCTAAACAAAAAAGAATACTATTCCATATTAGCTATGGAGTCTGCATATTACCACATTTAGCCTCAAAAGTCAATATTATAGGGCTGTGCTTACAGGGTATTTTAATCTAAGAAGTTTATATCCCTTAGGAGTGATCCTCGTTCATCTCTTCCCAATTCCATTTTCTGTCCTTATTCAAACCCAGTTTCTTTAGTATTTCAGCCTCAATATCCACCCCCATTATGCCTGCCAAGTGCAATACTCTAGCCACAACATCCCCAAGTTCCTGCTTAAATCCGTCTCTGCCGTCCATATCTTTGTGCCTGTAGGCTTCATAGGCTTCGGAAACTTCTGAATGGATAAGTGCGATTTTCTCGGAAACACTTATTTCTTCGGGTTTTGTGCCAAATCCTTTGGCCTTGGCCTGCTCCATTACTAAGTCCGTTATTTGTTTAATTGTCACCGACATATATCTTTTTAACTCAAATAAAACTTTGTTTCAACACAAAAAAGCGCCCGTGGGGATTTTTGACTTTCGTCTGAATCCCGAACGGGCGCGTATTTTTCAAACTAATAGTTGCTACATCTACTGTTGCGTTCTAACGACTGTTTTCTGTTGCTGCGTCAGATAATCGCATTTCACGGCGGAAAAATAACATAGTAAATCCGTCGGGGGCGTCGGTGGATGTTGCAGGGAGAGTTCCGCAATATTGCCAATTCTGGCAACCTGCAATACGGATATAATCATCCCAACCCAGCGATCGGCCGGTAACTTCAGTTGTATCAACTTTGGAAACCTTTCCCCCTTCCACTTCAACAAATCGATAGATTATGTATTGTTCCATATTATCGACTCACGATCCGTTTGCGCGGATCACCCAAGACAACCGTTACATCAGACTTCTCACCAATGTCTTCACCGCAAGTGGAGTTGGTGTGATCACGGCCGTCAATGGTAACTGCATAAACTTCCTGCGGCCATTTATCGCCGGTGATACGTCTGCCCAAAACAGCTGGTGCAAAAGGAACTAAAAGGTCCGATGCATCATCACCCACAAGGTGCGCACTGGCAAACGAATAGATATTCTTGGAAGTTCCCGGGCGGCGGAAATAAACTTTGGATCCAGCCCTCAAAACATGGCCGTCGCAGTCCGCGCGCGAACATTCAGGGCAAATTGCTTCGTCATCCGAATCAAGTCGCAGAGCGCGGCGAAGTTGTCTGTCCTGTGCAATTTCTTTGGGCCAAAGACCGTCAAAGTCGGAATGGGAATATGGTCCCAAAAGTTTTTGCTGGTAGACAGCAAGAACGGGCATTTCGGAGAAAGGCAAAAAGCTTCCGCCTTCAAAGTCTTCAGGGTCCGAAAGCACAACAACCGTATCGCCAAAATTAATGTTGCTACTACGTCTCACCTCGGAATCAATAAGGCGGCCGTTTACATAAACAGCGTCTTCCGTATCTTCCATATCCCCCAGATTATTCAAGACATCGCTAAGATCGCGGCTCATGCTATCACTTGTGTAAGTATCCGCCAGGAGTACATCTTCAAGCCGTACGGGGAGCGAATACTCAACCCAACTGCGGTACTTCCTTATGATCAACTTCTGCACAGAGCCAACGTCGTGAGCCTTCTTGAGTGCGGCAACCTGATTAACCGAGACTTCTCCCGTTACGCGGAAAAGGTTTCCTGCAACCGAGCGTTTACGCCTTTTGAACAAGAATCCGTTGATGTGGTGCGCCGAAATGCGAACATTTTGGTTCACAAATGCGGCAATCTCGGGGTAATCCCGTTCGAGATCGTTACCTTTGCTAAACATATTACCTCCAGTGGTAAAATTTTGATGCCTAAATGCCTCAGCCTTTTAAGGTCTATGGCAAATTTTGGCTCTGCGTTCAATTCATACTTGTCATAAACGACAAGTTTTCTTGAAGTGCATTGTAAGTTAAAGGTCAAAACGCCAATTATGGCAGGCAATTGTAACATATTACGGGATATATACTTTTTCCCCACAAAAAAGGCGCAGCTTTTTAATTCTGCGCCCTACGGGCTATAACGGTCGTTTGAGAGTGGCTGTAAAATCGCTACCGTCGTTCATCCGAGAATCATACGGAGCCTTGATAATCAGTTCCCAACCGTGTTTTCCGACTTCAGTCAGATACGAAAACCAGTTTTCCAGACTTCCGGTCTGTTTACGGCCATTGACGGACTTAACAAAGTTCCCGGAAACGACAACTTCAAGGTATTCCCATCTTTGTTCTGGCATTTTTTTCCTCACAATCTTGAGTGAATCAAAACAAGCACCATCATGGCTAAAGCGGCAAAGGCGATTGCCCAAATGCCCAAAACCAGGCCACAGATAATAATCACCAACTGTGCCAAAGCCACAATCCAATGCTCGCCCGATCCCTGCCTGCTTACCCTGTACCAAAAAAACAGAGACACAACAACCATTGCAACCGAAATTGCGCCGGCGACAGAGACAACCAAAGGGTTCAAATTCTCAATCATTGATTCCTCTTTCAAACGTGCAAGGCTGGATTGTACTACCTAGCCCATAGTAAGTCAATGATTTTGAGTCAATAAAAAGGGCTACCCCGACTTTGTGTCAAAGGTAGCCCATCTTGCTACTTACCCGGGTAAAAAAGCGGCGATGCCGCCAACAACCAGACCCACGGCGCCCGCAATTTTTCCGACTGTCTTCCAAAGATCGGGGAAAGGCAAAGAAACAAGCGTTCCTCCACACCCGACCAGTGTTATACCGACAACAAACAAGGCGAACTTTAAATCGCTCATGTTATCTCCTCATATCAACTTTTTTGAGTGCGACAGGCAGATTATAACAGAACCCAAGAAAACCCCGACCACGAGGTCGTGGGATGAATTGGATTCTGATGCGTCATCCTCCTTTAGAGGGGACCCAGCTCGCAAGAGCGGGAGGATGTCATACACAAAGCCACAAAAAAAGGGATAAACCTTGCGATTTACCCCTTTGGGACAAAAACAAAAACTTACTTTAGAGGGCTAGGCCTCAGGACAGTCTAAAGGTATAGTCGTCGTATTCGACAGACCAGCCTTGTGCGCGGTAAGCCCGTGCCAAAGCCGCTTTCACCTTGCTGTTGATGTAGAGGGTTGCGCTTCCGCTTGTCGCGCGCAATTCTTCGTTGGAAAACGATTTTTGATAAGGCACAGCCTTGTCAATTCTGCTTTCAGCGGAGCGGAAAAGAATTCCCTCGTCATGTGTCAACATACTGTCGGCTTTTGCTTTTGAAATAGCCATCTCAAATACCTATGCCTTCGCTATATACCATTAAAGTGCTAGGGCAACGTTGGGTTTTCTCGTACTACAAATCGAGATGGCATATTTTATCCTATAGGAGTATAAATTTGCAAATTTTGCCATAAAAAAAAGGGGCAAACCATTTCTAGTTTGCCCCAAAAGGACTACTTACTTGCAAGCCGATCAATTCGGGAATTGCTGGCGCTGTCCGCATAGAACTTTTCCGCAAGTCTGCGGGCTTCGCGAAGATCTTCCGGAGAGGCGCCGTCTTTCTCGGCCCAAAGAGCCAAAAGCTCTTTGTTGCCAAAACCCTGATAGTTGGGAGCCACCGTTTCCTCAAGGTGAATCAAAAGCCCAAAGAATGCGGGCATGATCGTTCCTGTCAGATTAACGGCAAGCTTTGCTACCCCGGTCTCAAGCTTCAGCTTGTTCAGCTCACGGATGGCCAAAGCCATTTGGAGTGAACCTTCCAGGTCTCCTGTTCTCAAGAGCTTCACAGGGAGATTGTCCACAGAAGTGCCTAAACCGGCGGCCACCAGAGCCAAGGGAAGTCTCACCAGCGATTGAGCAAGCTCCATGGACGTAACCTTGTCTTCGATTTCAATGAACTCTTTGGTCACCCAAAGTGCTTGCAGGTTCATCAAAAAGTAGTAAGACATACCCACCTTTGGTAAGCGCTTGCCTAAAAGCTTTTCGGCTTTGTCGGCCCAGAGTTCATTCTGTTCCGAAAGTGCCGTAAAGTCAGGCAGTTTGGACATATGAGTCTGAATACCCAAAGCGGTAAGTGCTTCTCCCAGCTTGGGGTTTGGGGTCTTGCCCTCGACAAAAATTCTGGCAACTTTGTTGCGCAGTTCGCCCTTTTCGGCAAGGCCGGCGATTTTCCCGATCAAATCTACAAGTTTCAATGTACTTTCGGGCATTAGTCCTCCTCGACTAAATAACTAAAAACACGAACTACGAATACGAACACGGGGATATTACTATAAATTTCATATCAAATCAAACTATGAGATGTTACCTAGAAGTTATACTCTCAACATCTTCAGGTCTAAAAAATGCATATGTGGGCCCGCCCGCCCTATCAAACATCAAATAGGACTTTCCTTTGATAAAACCAATTCTGGGCATTAACTCTCTCGAGCTCTCAAAAACAACACTTTCCCCCTCTACTTTACCGTAATTTCTTGCGTCGGAGGCTGTTATGGTTAAACCATCATCTTTGTAGCGGTCGATTGCGGACAGTTTAACTTTAACGACAACCCCTTCTTGGCCTATTCCCAATTTAAGGTGAGTGGAAATTTTTTCGGCATGGTCTTCGGAGTCAGAATGTTCCTGCCAGATTTTTAAACTATTACTTAAGTTCAAATTCAAATCAATATATTTAGTTTGAAGTCTTTCCATAGTTTCATAAACTATATAAAATTCATCCTTGGAGATTCTTTGAATCGCTTAAATATTACCAATAGAGTTTTATATAAGTTACCAAAATACAGTCTACGCTCCATTAAGGCGGAAATAAAGACTAACTCGTAGCGACAAACTGTTTACAAGCTGTTTATTGCCGTCTTACATTTAGATGCGTTTTCAAAGCCAAGTTTGTCAGGTCTGCAAATCGAACGTTCAACATCCTTGTGTGGTGCTAAAAATGTCTCATACAAACCCTCAACAATACCGGTTATACACGAATTAACATTGTTTTCCGAGTCTAATTTTAGGCAGTCATTTGTGGCCGCATACCTACTATCATCATCCACACTTCTGGAATATGTTTTTGATATTGCATGTATCATTGTTTGTTGGTAATTGACATTCTTTTGACCATCCGATACTTTCAAAAGCACCCCCAAAGGTTTTTCTGTATCAATACCATATACAAATGATTGAATACAAACTCTTTCATATCCGGTAATTGTCTCGCAAAAATCAAAAAAATGAGGCATTTCTTCTATCGATTTACCAACCGCATCGGGATATTTCTTAAAATAAAACTCGTTAAGATATTGCCAGCGAAGATCGCCAAAAGCCGCTTGAACACAATTGTCATCAGCTTCTAATTTTGTGCATTCGCCAACTATTTTCAATATTTCATGTTTTGCCGTTTTCCAATCAGTCACCCGCACACTTAGCCCATGACCAACACCATGAAAACAGTTTATCAATACATCATCCTTCTCACTCGATGACATTTCACTAATAAAATAACAAAAGTCTTTGATATCAACCATGTCAACATCGTCACTTTCGACGCTCGCCATTAGGCCGTGATAAAAACCAAAGGCGCAAGAATTCGATTCCTCCGGCAATGAAAATGCAGTTCCGTTTGTAAAATCTGAATAATAAGACCGCGCAAAGTGGCCGACCTCGTGTGAATACTCATGACAAACTGAACCAAATTTATTATCAAGTGCAAGGTATTTCTTAATCTTGTGCATTGCACCTTCAACACCCAATGTTCTTGTATTTTTGTTTGCGACTTTAATCCAACAAGTGTCCAAATCCGAAGTCCCCCTAGCCACAAAAAAGCAAGAATTGTTGAGTGATTTTGCACCAAAAGTCGAAAAGATAAATGAAACTAAAAAAAATATTACCACAAGACAATAACGCCACATTTATACATTTTATCTTATATTAAAACTTTCAATCTCAAGAAGTCCAAAAATCCATATCAAAAATCATTTTATGTCGACTCGTTCCTCTGCTGTAATCACGACCTGTAATAATTAGGTACTTTCACAGAAGGAGCTTCGTATGACCCCTCTTGACTACTTGGGCCTTTGGGCACTGCTCAATGTAATAATTCTTGTCCACGAACTCGGGCACGCGGCATCAGCTGCACTTGTAGGTGCAGACACGGACAGTATTACCTTGGGATTTTCCACCCTGTTTACCGTTCCGCTTTTCGGAATTCCCGTAAAAGTCGGGCTAATCCCGCTTTTTGGTGTAGCCAGAATCAGTTCCTTTTTACTCTAGAATGCCGTCAAAATCTTATCGGGGGTTCTTTTCTCCTTCTTTCTTCTACAAATCTGTCAAAAAACATTTTAGACAAACTGGAGTATTTCATATTGTAACCAAACATCTGTGCCGTAGTCAGATCTCCCATTCCAAAATCTTTGCCATATTTTTCTTTTTCAAAAGGCCTTATTGCAGTTAAAACGGCTTTTGGACTTGTATCAACTTTAGCTCGCTTTATTATCACTTCGACGATGCTTCCGGGAACAACCAAATCTTTTTTAACCCTATAAATAGCAGGGCTTTCGTCCCAATCCACTAATTTTCCAAAATCTAAAATCACCATATCAAATCCGGGAAAGTATTTTCTGTCGGGGAACGCGTCCAAAACTCTTATTGTCCCCGCAGTTTCCGCCTTTTTAAACCATAAAGCTTCGGTTAAATTTGCAAACGAAACCTCCAAAAAAGCTTCGGTTTTATCTAAATATCGTTCTATACCCATATTGTTGTATCAGAGCTTGCAAGGACTGTCCTTGCAAGGTGTATATAGTATTACCTTATTCTAAAAGAATCAATCTCATGAGGTCTAAAAATGCCAATTGTACGCCAAGTTTCGTCCCTTCTTTCCTCAAAAACAAAATTATATTTGTCCACTATTCCCATTTCTCCGTTGTGCCATTTTTTAACTCCAATTCTAAGTTTTCCAAATTCTGATCTTTTGGGATACAAGTTAAAAACAAAATTATCGCGTTCAATTTTTGCATAACGTTTGATGTCCGGGGCGGAGATACTTCTACGAGACTCAGACAAAGACATTATTTCTCTGGTTATTCTAAAAGTTAATCCTCTTTTTGTTAGATATGCGTCGTGAATAGCTTGGTTAACCCAAGCCGCCGCATTTTCGTCATCAGGATTCGTTTGCCACGCAAAAAGTGTTCGTCTAAATTTTGCATCAATTGCATCAAACTGTTTTGGTCTTTCCCGCATAATAAGATCTAAAGATTGTGGTCCGACAATTTATCATGTTCCGCAATCAACAATTTTAAGTCTTCTTTGGAAATTAACTTGGACAAAGTTTTTTGAATCCCCTCCCTAATTTTAGGATCATGGGGCGGATTATGAAGAAATATACTATGGTAAATTGAAGCTGCAGCTTTTTTACCCAGATTACTGGCGTTTTGTTCCCTGCCAAAAATTTCCGTTACAAACTTTTTTTCCAAAAGTCTTTCGGTCATTCATAAAATATTAACCCTTGAAGACACATTAAATCAAATTTAGCCGTGATGTTCGTGTCCGTGATGGTGATGCTCATGAATATGAGAAGAACCTTCTTTACTGCTCCTCATTATTCCTACTCCAAGTTCCAAAAGCGCTAGGTCAGTATTTATAATTAAATCTTCTTTAGTTCCTTCGTTCAAAACTACTTTATCGGCAAGTTCCAAACACTTATGAACTTGCATGGCGGTTGAGCCTTCCTCTCCCATTTCCCTCTTTTGCATGGCCAAAAACTCCTCAAATGTCTCGGGGTCCCCCGGCCTTTTTCTGTTTTTCATTCTTCCAAACAAAGTTTCAGGGCTTGCGGTTACTCCGATTATTTTGGCGTCAAAAAAATCTCTAAGAAAGTTAATTTCATCAGGATGTCTAATGCTGTCTATTACTACGAGGTCGGCGTGTTTAAATTCATTCTTAGTAACAGTCATTCTGGCTAAAACATCGGCCCCTTCTTTTGCTCTCATATCATCTCCAAGATTTTGGAGAACTTCGCGGCCATGAGACCAACCATATCTTGTAGCGACTTCACGAAGAATATCGGACAAAGAAAAATAAACAAATCCTTGGCCTTTCAAGTATTCACTTGCTTCTCCCTTTCCGCCCGATCCGGGGCCCGTAAAACCGATTATTACTCTTTCCATCGTCTCTGTATAACAACGCGTCACGATTTGGTCAATATCCATATTTTTCCCACAAAAAACCGCCAGGTACTTTTTTTCAAAAGTTACCTGACGGTAAGTCTTACAAATAACGGGTTACCGTTACTTTTGGCCGCCTTCGACCACCGGGATCAGGAAAATGTTGTCGCCGTTGCGAACTGTTGCCACTTCCCAGGATTCCTCGGGGATGACCGCTTCGTTGCGTTCGACTGTGTTCACATCATCGAGGGAAAATCCGGCCGCTTCGACCGCTTCCTTCAGATTCATGGTTTCACCTTCGAAGGTGTGCTGACGTGTATCGCCGTCCGAAAGGTCGGCAATCGTGATTGTGCTTTTGCGTGCCATTTAGGCCTCCAAATTGTGTTTATAAGGTTCCGCAGATTACTACGCGCCTATTCTACCATCATGCGGTATCTTTTCAAATCCACAGTAATGGCTTTAGGCAATTGACCGGGGTCGGTCAAAAACATCTTAATCGCTTCGCCGACAACTCCCGCACAACTCATAACGGTATAAAAAATCGCCGCTTGTGTGCAGGCAGCCACATGAACTTTGGCTTTTCGGTAAAGCTTTTCCTCGTATGCCGCGACTCGCTCTTTATCCGCCATTGGTACAGGATAAACCTGGAACAGCTCTCCTGCCATTCTGGTCTCAACATAAAGCGGAATTTTCTTTGCGCTTTTTTTAACCCCCTGCCAAATATCCTTGCGTCCGTCGATCGAATGAACGGCACTTATTACCACTCCGTTAAGCGCAACGGTGGAGCTGTAGTCTTTGGCCATGGGAACAGCCTTGATAAGCGAGTATTCAGAAATGTTTGCCGCCAATGACTCAGCTTTGTTTTTGCCAAGTTGAGACAGTTTGTAAAACTGGTTCGGGAGGTTGTGATTTTCGATCTTATCGCTGTCCCAAATAGTCAAATTCTCAACACCCATCTTGGCAATCGTAAAGCCGATCGGGGAACCGATTCCGCCGGCCCCGATTAAAACATACGGGTAGCGGTTAAGAATATCAGGCGGCAAGAGTCCCATTTGTCGGGTAAAGTTTATGCCTTTTGCCATTTTGTTTCCTTCTTTCCGGGGGGTGTGTAAGTTACTTTTTTGGCTACCTCATCTTGCAACTGCCGCCTTGTGAAATTAATCCGATCTCCCACTCCCAAGATACCTATCGGGAAGTTGTGGACAGAATATCTCTCGGGCAAAGGCACATCATATCTTGTGGCAAGATCCCGATATTTATTCCCGACAATCGACAAAAGCGGAGTGCGCTTTGTAAGTCTAAGAATATTACTCTCGTCGGTTCCCGACCAAGAAACCTGGTACATGCTATGGCTATGCCACCAAAGCCTAAAAGCATTAGGATTAATTCCCTCTTCAAGCTTCTGGCGGATAAAGTCGGCGTGTCCGCGCGGATCAAAGGTGTTCAGGGCGTCGGTGGTATGTTGTGGAATAAGAAAGATGTCTTTAACTATCAAAAATCCGTCTTTCTCCTCAACTTGGCCAAGTCCGCCGATCTCTCCCTTTGCAATTTCGCAGTAGGCAAAAAACTTCTCAAAAACCGATATGTGCATGAGTGGTTTTGGGATAACAAAGTCCATCACAGCCTCACGATTCCTGACAAAAGATCTTTACCGATTCCGCGGCGCGTGCAAGTTCGTTCTGACGCAAAAACTCGGAGACTCCGCCATCAATATTACCCAAACAGAGTTCGCCGTTTCCGCCAATATGGTCGTGGCTTCCCTCATAATCAGGGTCCAGGTAAAAGATCTCCACACCGTCAGCTTCATCGTAATCTTCGGGCCTCAGAATAACCAGCAAATCTCCGACTTTTCGTCTGCGCGACATACTGCCGGTAGGCCGATATTGGACTTTGTGCAGAGTAAAACGGATTTCTTTCTCGTTAATCACAAGGTCGCCCTTGGAAATTCTCAAAAGGTACTCATACTGATCTTTGATTTGTTGAGCACTATGGTCAGAGTCCTCAAAGAAAGTCTGAAAGTTCCGAAACGAGTTGCTCCTCAAATATTTGGACCTTCTGCCTTCGAGTTCAGTTCTTTTTTCCAGGAGCGGGAGTTTTTCGTAGGCGTCAAGAATACGCTTAAGAACTGTAAGTGTAACCTCAACCTCCGAAGAACTGTATGTGTCATAGTCCGAAAGGTCAAAAAGCACATACAAGCTGTTGCCTACAACCTCTGCCACAACGGTTTCTGAATCGTCCCGTATGGGAAACCCTATCAAAGATGCGGTTACCCCGGTACTTTGTGAGAAACTCAGGTCCATTCTAAAAGCTTCCCCTAAAGAGTCCTCAGACCCTCCCGAAAAAGCCCCCACAGACGGTGAAACCCCAAACCAAACTTCCAGAGTGTTTTTAAGCATATTTGGCTTTGCCAATCTGCCGTCCAAACTCTCATAGTCACTTGCGGAGATGTTTATTTTCCACTTTGCGGCATAAATCCTAAGGATATTTCTAATCCCATCGGGTAAGCCGCGAACTTTAACTGTGTTCATAAACTTCTTCCTTTCTGCGTATCAAACGCATTTTTAGATTTCAAAGTTCAAGAAAAAAACTAGCGTGGGGATTTTACCATATCTCATAGTACTGCTCAAGAACGCTTTGGAGAGCTATTTTTTAATAACCCTAAGATATTCTCTATCAAATGCGGCAACTAATGATTCTTTAGCCGAAAGCGGACCGGGTTTAAGGAATCTTGTTCTCGAGCCTTTTTGCACTCTGGCACAAATATCTAAAAAGTCCTGTTTATTGGTTAAATCCCAAAAATCCACGGCGTCTTTAGGGTTAAATCCGGGGCTTTTTTTGGCATCTTTTTTGAACAGCCATCTGCTTATAATCTTGGTGCTATCGGGGCCTTTGGGAATAATCAAATCGTAATTAACATAATCAGGGTGTACTCCCAAAAGAAGCATTCCGGGAGAAAACGAATAAGCATAAAGCCTCCTCACCTCATCATCTTTAAAGTTGCCCAAAAGCGGCGCACAAAACTCACCGCTCATTGTTAAATCGTCGTATCCCTCTTTTACATGCATATATCCTCCTAAAAGTGCACCCTCGGTAACATCGTTAAACCAGGACTTATAACCCGAAACTCTAATAAGTTGGGGGTGCTTTGTCGGGCAATGGTCACACTCTTCATAGTTTTCAAAAATTATTTTCCAGTTAGCAGGAACATTGTCATAAACAATCTCAGCCCCCAGTTCCAAATCGGCCAAGTTATATTTGTCTAAATCTGTGGGGAGATAAGGAAACACACTATCAAAATCCATTGGTCGGTTCGGGTCCACATTAATAAAAATAAAACCGTTCCAAACTTTTACGGGAGATTCTTGGATGCAAAGCCCTTCCCTGTCAAACCCTTCGGTCTCCTCAAGAGCCATAGCATTTATAACTTTGCCGTTTTTATCAAAAGAAATACTGTGATAATCGCACTGAATAACTTTATTTAACTTCTCGGGTTTCTTAACCTCAAACTCGGTTTTTTGGTGTTTTTCTCCATCGTGTTCATCATGTTCACCTTCCAAAAGTCTTATATTTCTATGGGGGCAAACATTGTGTAGCGCTTTTACTCCCCCGCCTTCTTCCCTAAAAACAATAATACTTTCCCCATCCACCTCGTACAAAAAATAGTTATCGGGATTAGGAATATCACTTATATGCCCGACACAAATCGGACTTTCGTAAATAAATTTTTCTTTCTCTTTTGCAAAGATTTCGGGCGAAGTATAAAACTCGCCAGGCAATACCCGCGAGCCTTTAACAAAAGTTTCTTGAGTAGCGTGGACCTTTTGTGTTTCTTTCTTCATGCGCAGATTGTAACAAATATTATTACAAAAAGAAGTATTACTATTGCCTAAGTCGCGTCTCTTGGGTGTACCACATCGTTGACCATTTTCATAACTATGTCGTGAATCTCCGATCTCGTTGTTGGGACATATACATTAGGTTTACTAAGGTCTTTGGTATAGGCTTTTTCGGGTGATGTTTGCGGTAAAATCTTGGCAACACTCAGATGCTCTTTGGAGTTGATTTCCATATTCTCAGGGAGGACTCCTTCCAAATCGAGATTTTTAATTATTTCTTTATAATGAGGCTTTAAGCCCTCCACCAATCTTGTCAGGTTAATTTTGAAACCGTCGATTTGTTTTGCCTTTATTACCCCCCCAATTTTTGCATCCAGTGCTCCAACAATCCGGGCAACCTTTTTTCCTGTTTGGGCATCAGTTGTTATGTTTACAAGTAACGCGTCGGGGTTTTCTGTAGATCTACTACCGGGAAATAAATTGAGAGTAGCATTAAGGTTAGAAGGGTCCTTCCAATTTTCAACTGATTCATCCGATACTTGAGAGTTTTCACCAAATTCGGACGGGCTAAAAAATGCCAGTTCCCGCGCACTTCTGTGTGCTAATATTTCTTGCAAGAAACTTGCCAAGGCTCTGTTCTCAGGATTTTTAGCCAAATGATTGTAGTAATAATCCAAAGCCATTTCCTCAAAAATCTCACCCTCTACTCCGCTAATAAATGGTGCGTCGTCAAAACCCTGGACACCTTTTGCGTCAAACCTTCTCTGTAAAATTAATTTTACATGGTCAAACTTGTCACTTTCATAAAAATTATCTACAAGGCTTCTGTGGATTTCATCACGAGGAGACATCTTATCTGCAACCTCAACTTGACTGGCTAACGGCAAGTCACCTTTGTCCATAAATTCAGTATACCAAAGTGTATAATTGCAATATGAGACGA
This sequence comes from uncultured Gammaproteobacteria bacterium, assembly GCA_964600575.1. Lineage (GTDB taxonomy): Bacteria > Patescibacteriota > Microgenomatia > UBA8517 > UBA8517 > CAZRGC01. Next base: position 23,165 of record CAZRJH010000011.1, read on the forward strand.
AATTTCGGCAAAAATAACATCAACAGAAAGCAAGCCCGAACCATTCATGGTGAGCAAAGCCGAACCATTCATGGTGAGCGCAGCCGAACCACATCCTGGGAAGATTCTTCCAAGTGGTACAACAAGATTACTGGGGAAAAAGGACATTACTATCACGAACATCTCGTAATTCCGGGTGTCCTTAGACTTTTAGACCTCAAACCTGGCGACAAACTTTTGGACTTAGCATGCGGAAACGGAATTTTGGGGAGAAGCACTCCCAAGGGAATTGAATATCTTGGAGTGGATTTGTCAGAAAGTTTGATTTCTATGGCCAAAAAAATGGACACAAATATTAACCACAAATACACTTCGGGTGATGTTACTCATCCTTTGAATGTAGGGTCAGACTTCAATAAGTCTGCAATAATTTTATCTCTACAAAATATCAAAAAACCGCATCTGGCAATTGATAATGCAAGTAAACATTTGATCTCTGGTGGAACATTTGTAATAGTTCTCAACCATCCTGCATTTCGTATTCCCCGCCAGTCCTCCTGGGGCATAGAAGAAAAAAGACAGATTCAGTACAGGAGAGTGGACAAATATATGAGCAGAATGGTTATCCCCATAAACACCAATCCCAGCGACAGAAACTCTCCCGTTACATGGAGCTATCACTTCCCCGTTAGTGAATATTCAAAAATGCTCAAAAACTGCGGGTTTGTAATAACAGAGATAGAAGAATGGACCAGTGACAAAGAAAGCGAAGGTCGTGCGGCAAAAATGGAAAACCGAGGCAGAAACGAAATACCTTTATTTTTGACTCTGGTTGCTAAAAAAATCTAGTTAAAGAAGCTTAGAGCTTACCGGCCTTATATTCTATCGTGTGATTAAACGGAAAGTTAACCTGTGGTTTTTGGTCCTCGGGTACTTTTGCAAGCATCTCACGGTTAATTTTCCACATCTCGTCCGTTCCTGCTACAGGATCGTTCATATCTAAAGCCAGCTCTATTCTTTTTCCCCAAGCCATTCGTGTTTCATCGTCAGTTTTGGCTTGCCCCATTAAAACAAGGCCATATCTCATAGCCTCCAACCTAATATCACCTTTCATTTCCTTAGTTTCACTGACCACAGGAAAAGAAGATCTACTATCAAAAGGGCTCCCGCCGTCTCCACCTTCACCAGGTCCACCTGCCATATTATTTACATACTAATTACAAAAAATATTAATGTCAAATTATTTTTTATGATTCTTTATACCACTATTCCTTAAAATTTCCTGCTTACCTATTGCATATAATCTCCTTGCATTTTTAGGTAGCCACCCCATCTCCCATTCAAACTCTCCAAGATTTATCCATTCCCTAAACGCGGTTGCCGAAATCTCGTCATCCAAAAGAAAACTCACAATTGAATAATAATCCGGGGTAGACAGGCTCATCGAGTTAATTTCCTGGGACTGCAAAGTAGTTTTTAGAGCACGGAACACGCCGTAATAAGGGTTTGTTTCGTTGTAGACTTTTTTATCGTATTCGACATTAGCCTCCAAAACAAGGCTAAATTGATGTACAACAAGGGATATTTCGCCGGTCGGTCTTCTTTCCACCGACGCATTATCGGGTAACAATCTCCAAAAATCAAAAAATTACTAGGCACTTTGTCATTTTTCTGCAAGATGTTAAAATATACGCTTGAGAGTGATCTGGCCCTATCGTCTAGTGGCCTAGGACACGGGGTTTTCAGCCCTGTAACCTGGGTTCGAATCCCAGTGGGGTCACAAAGTCACCAAACAGCCACTTTTGGAGACAAACGTTCTTTTAGATATGCAAGAGTCCCTAGCTCAATGGTAGAGCAACACCCTTTTAAGGTGATGGTTCTGGGTTCGAGTCCCAGGGGACTCACTCGCCTGATCTGTTCCCCTCCATATTGTTTCCCATCAAAAAAAGCCTACCTAAGTAAGCTTTTTTTGCATAAAGACACAAAAGAATTATTCTTTCTTGCCTGCTATATTTACCATCCACTCAATACCGAATTTATCGGTTAACATTCCAAAAGTATCTCCCCACGGTGCTTTTTCCAACGGAACTCTAGTCGTTCCACCTTCTAAAAGCTTGTTCCAATAACCGGTAAGTTTTTCTTCATCGGAATTTTCTCCGCTAAGGGACAGTTCTATACTAGCTCCTGGTTTGTATTCCATTTTAGAAGGTGTATCTGCTGCCATGATTGTCAGCTCGGGCCCAACAATCAACATTGCGTGCATTATATTATCCGAACCGGGCCCTTCTTCGTGCATTCCCTCTTTAAAGGTGCTCATTGTAAGCTCTCCTCCAAACACGGATTTGTAAAACTCCATCGCCTCTTTGGCGTTGTCTTTAAAATGAATGTAAGGATTAAGTTTTGCCATCAAGATCACCCCCTTTCAACCACAAAATTATACCTCCAAAAAAACTATATGACTCTATTAAAAGAACTTAGCAGATTACATCTGCATGAAGTAGTAAGCGATCAAAGCCAAGAAGATCACACCCAAAACAACTGCGGCGGTTTTATCTACTTTGTTGGACTTTTGAACCTTTTTAACAGGAGTCGATCTTTTGGGAGCTGACTTTTTAACTTTTCTTTTTGACTTGGGCATACATATAACTTAAGCCATTCAGAATTCCAGTGCAATAGGCAATTTAAAGTATTTTTGCTAGAATACCTGCATGACTCAGGAAAATAAAGAAAAGACAGGAGTAATAACACGCATTTACGGCGAAAACAGGGACCACTTGGTCGGCCGTGGAATCGCGGCAAACGGCCAAGGATTTTCCAATAGACCACTTGTGGTGGACGACAACATGCAGCCTATCGTTAAGTTAGACGACGGAACAGTAGCAAGACCTGCGGAGCCCAAGAAAAAAGAAGATAACTAACGAACCCTTCCCCCGCCCTCTTCGCTCTCACTGTGTTTTTCTCTATGCTTTCTTAATATTTCTGCAACCCGTTCCTTGAGACCCAATTCTCTTTCTTTTTCTTTCCTTCTTCTAATTAGAATGTTGTTTACCAAAGCATCTACAACCTCCCCCGTAGAGCCTCTGGTTGCTCCGGACTCTGTTTTTTCCGCATCCGAAAGGTCTTTTTGTTTTATGGGTGACATGGTCGAATTTTACCACAGACAGCAGTCGGTCTTGAGTTTATAGGGTTTCTGCTTCGTCCAAAAATGTTTGGCTTATCTGGTACAAATCAAGAGAGCTAACCCCTTTCATTTCCGCATCTTTCATGGCTATCTTCATAATCAATCTGTCAAACAGTTGGTCCTTGGGAAACACTTCGGGGGTTACTTTTGATATATCGCTATCAGATTCATCAAGTTCTTCATGCAACTTGTTAAAAGTGTAGATTTTGTCTTCGTTTTTAGAGGGTGTAATTATCATTTTTCCGATTTTTACTTTTTCCTGAAATTGTCTGTATGTGGGGTCGCAAGTCCACCACTTGGATTCATTTTTGGTCTTAAATCTTAATATGTAATGAGGCAATGCTTTGCTTATTTTTTTATCGTCTTCCCCAAGGTCCATATTGTTTGTGGAAACATGCACAACCTCAATATCTATATCGTCCCCGTATTTAACCAATAAAGCCTGTTCAAGTGCTGCAACTGCAATTGTACACATACCGCTCCCTGTAAAAGAGCCCGCGGTTTTATCGGTGCTCAGCTTAAATAGCTTTGGTGCAGTATCTCCCGTTGCGTTCTCCGGCCCGGATGTAGAAACAATTTGGGTATATCCTGCGTCCATTTTATCGGCAACCTCCTGAAGTTTATTCATAAACTGCTTCTCATGGGATCTTATCCAGCGCGAAACTTCCAAATTTGTTGTATTTTCAGGGGCTAAAACAACATCAATAGAGTTATCTAATACGGGTTCTGCCATTATCAGATTCTACACTTTTTAACAAAACCCATCCCAGATAGTCTCTCTTCATGGTAAAATAGCCTTGTGACAACCTGTTTTTGGTCTTCACCAAAATTTCTTTGAAATTTTGAAAGGAGAAATGACGTAGCGAAAGGGTTTAAGCGCAAGCGGTAAACCCGTAAGCAAAGTCCATTTTCGACGCATTGGGGGATCGTCTAATGGTAAGCGGAAGCTTGCCATTTTCCGACCACCCATATAATGGGGGATCGTCTAATGGTAGGACAGCAGCCTTTGGAGCTGTGAATTGGGGTTCGAATCCCTGTCCCCCAGCTCACTTCGTTCGCTGTTTGCCAGTGATTCAATAGTGCGAATTATGGAATTTTATATTTTGCACACGAATCCCTGTCCCCCAGCA
>CAZRJH010000012.1:0-22977 GCA_964600575.1 uncultured Gammaproteobacteria bacterium
CAAAATGCTGGTTGTACACTCGTCGACTTTGGACAAGTGACGACTCCTGTACTCTTTGCAAGATTTTGTTTTTTCTCTTATATTGAATAAATGTCGGAAACTACACCCTCACAACCACAAATGGAGGCAAAACCTCAGAAAAGAAGCGTAAAAGAAATCTTGTCCTCATGGTTTTTTAGAAAAAGCATAGACGCTTTAAATTATTTTGTAGAGGCCAAACCCACCGTGTCGGGTCTCGAGAATTTGGACGAACTCAACGAAAAATACAAAGGGAAAGTTATAATTGCATCCCCTCACGAAACCGATTTAGATATCCAAACAGTTGCGGGAGTTCTTATGAACAATAAAGACATAAGGAAGAAACGCGTTTTTGATATGAAGATTACACACATATCTCAACACGACGACCTTAAGAAACAAATAAAAACTGGCAACCCCGGGGAAATTATGATTTATTTTGGCCTAAGATTAATAGGACATAAAAATTTTTTACCAATTGATTACGACCGTGATGGAAGCAAGTGGGTCTCTCGTCCGTTTAACCCTAAAAACGCGGAAGCAATGATGAGTGTTATGAGGTCCGATAAAAATGATATATTAATTGCCGCTTATAATCCGCCGGATAAAGATGAAAAAGTGACAGACAGAAACCCCGGTATGGGGGCTGCCTATATGTCAGAGATGGCGGGTGTTCCGGTTTTACCTATTAGGCTAGAAAGAGGGAAAGATGCCAACGGTAAAAAAACTCTCAATGTGGACATAGGTAAGCCCATCTATCCAGATGAGACTAATATCAAGCAACTTGAAGACGTATTTGAAAGGAGATCTAAAGGGGAAACAATAGCTCACGAGGATTTTCTGTTCGTAAGAAAGGCTTTTTCGATAATAAAAACAAAATCGGAGGCTATTCTAAAATCCGTTCTTCCCGCATCGCGGCCTTGATAACCTCAGGTTCCACAAAACTCAGAAGTAGCTTCATGAAACTCAGAAGCAGCTTCATAACTCTCAGATTTTTGATATAATGCGGGTATATGAATAAAACCAACCAACAAATTTTGATCGGCGGAGCTGTTATTGTTCGAGATCAAAAAGGTAAAAAACAATTTATGATAGTTAGGCAAAAAGAAGAAGGTGAGTGGGAACTCCCCAAAGTTACTGTCAGAAAAGGAGAATCTTCCGTTAGGGCTGTCATACGGATGACGGCAGAGCAAGCAGGGATGAGCACCCGTGTTTTGGAAGAGGCAGGGCGCACGACCGGTACAACTGTTATTAACTCCAAATCTATTCAACAAAAGTTTTACTATTATTTAATGCTTCAAAAGTCGGGCGGCCAAGATGCCATAGGTTTTCCCGAATTTCAGTGGTTGGAATTTCCCGTAGCAACCAAAAAAATCGGTCTCAAAAGAGAAAAAGATATGTTGAAAGCAGGACGTGATATCTTTAAAGAGTGGGAAAAGGAACACAAAAAATAATTTCTGACAAACCTCTATCTCTTCGCGAATTTTCTTCTGGAGGATGTGTTTACAAAAGAGTAGATAAAAAGGTTTACTGGCTAATTGCCAAGTCCTCGACTTCTGACTTATTTCCGAAAGCAGTTTGGAGGTTGCCAAAAGGTTGGATTGATGACGGAGGTAAAGATATTCCGGGGCCCATTGCCAGCGGAAAGGTCAAAGCCGACGAAGAATCTTTGAGAGCAACTGCTATTAGAGAAGTAAAGGAGGAGAGTGGAGTGGAGGCGAACATAGTCGAAAAAATAGGTACTGAAAAATATGTGTTTAAACATCCATTGCGCGGTCGGATTATGAAGTTTGTTACATTTTATTTAATGGAATGGGTTCGTGATTTGCCGGAGGGGTTTGATAATGAAACTTCGGAAATAGCCTGGCTAGAATATACTGAAGCGTGTAAACAAATTAGCTATTCTACTGAGAAAATTGTGCTTAAAAAAGCTTCGGAGTTATTATATTCGAAAGAGTGAATATAATATGCAATAAACTATTTCTCTTTTACTTCTTAAGAAAATTTATGTCAATAGTTGAAACTTTTTAAGGGGTAAATATAATGGCATTTGAAATGGCGGAAAGACCAAAAGTTGTAAATGGTGGGCAGTTTTCAACTGATTTGCAGCCTAGACAATTTTCTTCTAAAGATCTTCTGGCAACTTTGGACAATCAACACAAATGGATGGTGGCAGCAAACCAGGAACTTAATCTGGCGGAACCGATTGTAACCAAATCAATTAATGTAGACGGGCCTTTTAAACTTGTTCTCGTCGGCGATACTCATTTGTTTTCTGTTTACTCAAGCGAAGAGGCAGTCAAAAAGACTCTAGCAATGCTTGACGAAGAGAATTCCTTTGGAATAGTAACGGGAGATTTTATCGAGGGAATGAATCCACGTATTTCGGATCACCCCGGTACGATCGAACTTGATTTTGGCAAACAAATATTTGCGGCCTCAAAAATTTTATTACCTTATTTTTACTCAGGAAAACTTCTTGCCATGAGCGAAGGTTATTTTGGACACGAAGGATGGCTCAAGAAAAACGGTGGAGCTAGCGCGGTTGAGCTTATGGCGAAACTTATGCCAAAGCCGGATCCAAAAGATCCTTTGGCAACAGATAAGTGGACATATCCGTCTGTACTTCTTCAGGGAGGTCTTCTCAAATTAAAACTTAAAAATAGAGATTACATAATTAAAGTTTTTCACGATCCAGGATCCGGAGGATCTGACACGATCAATAGACAGGGGAGTCTCAAGAGTCAATTCTTAAATGAAGATGACGATTTGTTCTTGGAAAACGGGATTCATGCAGATATGTACATTGCGGGACATCTACACCACAGGGCTGTTGTTTCTAAAGAAGTATTTTTTGACAGAATGAGCCGTAAAGAAAAAAGTGTGGCTTTTGTTCAAATTGGTGCTTCTAAAGGAACTCAGCTAAACAATCTTGATCCGTTTTTAACGGCTCAGGGCAAAGGACCTTCTATAGAACCGGGTCCTGCTATTATCATTCACCAAAGCAGGGGTTCCAATGGGGATAGCGAAGTAACCAAAGAATGGGTAGATTACGGCTATGACAAAGCAAAAGAACTTTATGATATCGCCAAAGTTTTACATAAGGCCGAGGATAGATTAAACGCGGCCGAGAGACAAAATCTTACAAGCGAAATAATCGGAAGCATAGTCGAAAGAAATAAAAGATCTTTGCCTGTTACGGAATTTAATATCAAAAGAAGCGGCAGGTCTCCTAAAGAAAAACCGGGAAGATCTCCTTTGTTTGACGATTTAAGTTGGAGTGTCAGTAGAACCAAAGATTTTCCAATCCTCGTTTATTTACTACAAAACGCCAGGTACGGCAGTGCCAGTCATGATAGTCCTTCGAGTCCTTATAAAAATGTTTTTGCCGAAGTTCTTAAAGAAGCGGCCGAGAATCCTTACAAATATGTCATGGTTATGAGGCATTTTATAGATAAAGGCGTTGCAAGAAGAATTGATAGACGCTCAATTCTAGAGAGAATGGCAAACGACCTTGGTGCAGTGTCCGAACAAAACAGACTTCTGGGAATAATGCTTTCTTCTACTCTGCTTGATGACGGATGGACAAAAGATGTTGTAGAAACAAAACATCATTGGGATAAAGTCAAAAGAAAGCATGTTGCAGAAAAAATCGTAGACGAAGGTTTTAGGCCGGGGGATATGCTTTATCACAAAAGTGCCGTACAAGGTGTTCCGCTTTATGTAAACGAGACACTACTTAGACTTAATGTTAATCAGGTGGATTACTCATTCTTCCTCTTGGATAAGCTCGGAAGAAGCGGGTCAGAATTCAACATGGTTCAAGGTCTTGTACAGACTAGAAAGAAAGAACATGTGACAGCAGATGTTACAACAGGCGGACATATGCCTTTGGCCGGGTTTAGCGTTTACCCGCCGAGACCTAGAATTTATATGGCACCCGGGAGTTTCTCTAACTGGGACGCGGGCGGAAAAGGCAACGACAAAAGAGTTGCAGCCGGAGGACAGGCGGTTGTACTCTTCTCTGACAAGAAGTTTATTATTCCCACATCCAATGTTTCAGAAGCGGGGGATATATTTAACGCCCTCATGATGGACAAAGGCTTAACCGACGAGGAGAAAAAGAAGTTGGAAAAGAGATCCAGATAGCTTAACCCCAAACCCGACCTTCTTGGTATAATACACTCTGAAAGTAAACACGGAGGAGTCACATAAGTCTACTCATTGCTCCGCAATGAGATCTTGGGTGACACTCTTTGAATAAATACGGAGGAGTCACATAAGTCTACTCATTGCTCCGCAATGAGATCTTGGGTGACACTCTAAGAGTAAATACGGAGGAGTCACCTAGCGGCTATGGTACACGCTTGGAAAGCGTGCGGGCGCAAGCCCTCGCGGGTTCGAGTCCCGCCTCCTCCGCAGACATGGTCGGTTGCACACCAACCCCCATTAAACATATAGTGTCGGCATCTTTAGCTATTTGGTATAATTCATTCTTCTGTGGATATACAAACATCACTTTTTCTGGTTTTTGGCGTAGTAATAGTAGCTTTTTTGGCTGCTGATCTAGGTTACTTCAATAAAAAAGCCCACAAAATAGAATTTAAATCGGCTCTTTATCAAAGTCTTTTTTGGATAGGCATATCTGTCGCCTTTGCTTTTTTGGTCTTTTTGTTTATGGGGCGTGATCCGGCAGTCGAATTTATGAGTGCATATGTTACCGAAAAAATGCTTTCGGTTGACAACCTCTTTGTAATAATGCTCATATTCAACTTTTTTAAGATTGAGGAGGAATTTCATCATAAGATTCTTTTTTGGGGAATTATGGGTGCCATCGTTTTCAGAGGACTCTTTATTCTTATCGGTTCGTATATAATTCACCAATTTGCTTGGATTCTTTATGTTTTTGGCGCTATCCTTGTCTATACAGGAATTAAGCTTTTTTCCAATAAAAAAGAAGAGCATGTTGATTTTGAAAGCAGCAAAATCGTTAAGTTGGCTAGAAAATATCTACCTTTTTCAAAGGGTTACCATAGCGGAAGATTTATGGTCAAAGAAAACGGCAAACTTCATTTCACCATTCTGTTTTTGATAATACTTTTGGTTGAAGCTACAGACATTGTTTTTGCTGTGGATTCAATTCCTGCCGCTTTTGCCATTTCCCAGAACCCTTTTATAGTTTTTACTTCTAATATCTTTGCAATAATGGGACTTAGAGCCTTATTCTTTTTGTTGGAAAGCGTACTTCATAAATTTCACCATCTTCAGAAAGGCTTGTCATTTGTTCTTGTCTTTATCGGTGCAAAGATGTTACTTGGAATCGTCGATGTCCATATAAATTCCCTTACTTCATTCTTGGTTATACTTCTGGCTTTTGCTTCATCAATGGTTTTGTCTGTTATCTTTCCAAAGAAGATTTAATCATGAGAATAGTGTTTTTTAATATCTGGCACGGTAAACATATGGACAGTCTTTCGGAGTTTTTGGTTAAAGAAACACCCAAAACCGATATCTTTTGCTTGACGGAAGTTAACCCCGAGATTTTAGAAGAGCTTAAAAAAATATTTTTGGGATATAAAACTTATTATTCGGAAATAGTTAACACAGATTACTTAGACGGAAAAATGGAAGGCCAGGCTATTTTTGTAAAAGAAAGCTTACCGGCCAGGGGTTATAAAAAGCATTTGATTTACGAAGTTAATAAACAAGATGCAGGCGCTTTTGAGACTATAAAGGTAAGTGTAGGTACCCAAGATTTACTTTTAGGAAGTGTTCATGGCATGGCCAAACCCGGAACAAAGAACGATACTCCGGAACGATTAAAACAAAGCAGAAATATATTAAATATTATTGGAGACTTTGAAGGGCCTGTCGTTTTTGGCGGAGACTTTAATTTAAACCCTGACACGAAAAGTATTGAAATATTTGAAGATGCGGGCTTTAAAAACTTAATTAAAAAATACGATGTTAAAGATACCAGGGGTTCCATTAATCGTGAATTGTATCAAGACAGTGATGAGGGGGTTCAGTATTTTGCCGACTATGTTTTTACAAACGACAAAGTTAAAGCCACAAATTTTAGCGTTCCCCAGATTAAAGCCTCCGATCATTTGCCATTGATTTTGGAATTTGAAATATAATTTTTGAGTTCGACCTTCATATTTTCTTCGGTAAGCGTGTTAAAATCAGAACAAATGGCGGACAATCAAGTAGAAGAGGTTAAGTCCAAAATCGATATAGCTACCATAATCGGCGAGCGGATTGATCTTAAAAAGGCAGGACGTAATTACAAAGCAAGTTGCCCGTTTCATGGAGAAAAGACCGCCTCTTTTATGGTGTCTCCTGAGCTTCAAATATTCAAATGTTTTGGTTGTAGTGAGGGTGGCGATGTTTTTACCTTTTTGGAAAAGTTCGAAGGAATGGAATTTTCCGAAGCACTAAAATATCTAGCCGAAAGAACCGGGGTAAAACTTGCTAATAAAAACTTTGGCGAAGATAGCGAGAAAGAGAAACTCCTACTCATTAATAAGGAGACTCTCAAGTTTTATAATTATATGCTTCTAACCCATCCTTTTGGAAAAAAACCGTTGGAATATTTAATTAAGGAAAGAGGCTTAGACAAAAAAACTATCGAAGAGTTTCAGATAGGTTTTTCACCGGAAAATTCTTTGATACTTAAAAAATTTTTAGTTGATAAAAAGAAATTCTATGCGGGTGATATCGAAAAAGCGGGCATAGCGATATTAAGAGGGGGAGGGTTTTACGATAGATTTTCGGGACGCGTTACTTTCCCGCTTTTTGACCATAGGGGTAACCCTGTAGGATTTTCGGGTAGAGTTTTGCCTTGGGGGAGATCTGACACAGCCAAATATATAAACTCTCCAGAAACGCTTTTGTACCATAAAAGTAAAATTTTATTTGGATTAAACATAACCAGAACAAATATTAAAAATAAAAAAGTTGCCATTGTGGTAGAAGGGGAACTTGATGCTATTTCTTCCTACCAGGCGGGTATAAAAAATGTTGTTGCAATAAAAGGCTCGGCTTTAACAGAGGATCAAGTGAGGTTGCTTTCCCGTTTTGCCGAAAAATTCATATTGGCGCTGGATAGCGATATGGCAGGGGATGCCGCGGCCAGACGCGGTATTGCCGTTGCCGAAAATATAGGCATAGAAGTTAAGGTTGCTAAAATATCCCGCTTTAAAGACCCCGACGAAGCTGCTAAAGGAGACATTGAAAGTTACAAAAATGATCTAATAAAAGCCAAGGGTATTTGGGACTTTATGATTGACTCCGTTTTTGAGCGAAACGACGCCTCAACCGGTATAGGTAAGGCAAAAATATCAAAAGAGATTACCCCAATCGTTTCGGGCATCGAAAATAAGATTGTCCAAGCACATTATGCAGGAATTGTCGCCCAGAAGATGGGAGTACCGCTATCCGCCGTAATGGGGGAGATAGAAAAAACCGGGGTAACAACCCCTGCCCCCGTTGTTTTAGAAGTACCCGATCAGTCAAAAAAAGACAGATCGCAGATGTTGGAAGACAGGTTCTTGTCCCTAGCACTTGTTTCCAACCCCCAAAAACTTAAAGAAGTGGGACCTAAGTTTTTTGGATCGGTTTTTAACAAAAAGCTGGTTACGGAGTTGGATTTATACTTAAATTCTGTAAATAAATTCGACTTGTCGGCTTTTGCTAAATCTCTCCCGCCGGAACTTTTTACCGGGTTTACCAATCTGGTACTCGATTTGGAAAATTCATCGGAATCTCCGGATGATCTCAAAAAGGAACTTGATTTAGTTTCAAAAGAGCTTAAAATACTTATGATTAAGAAGGAGCTAAAAGCTCTGGCCGCAGAGATGCGGGACATGGAAAACCTTGGTGAAAAAGAAAAGCTTCTTAAGGCTCAAAATAAATTCACTAAACTCACCAAAACCTTGTCGGGGTATGAAGAAGAGGAAGTAGGCGGTATAATACTCAATGAGACCGATTAATTGTGCCTGTTAGTCGGCATTTTTAGTTTACAAATATGATACGAAAGCCCGTACTGGATCTAATCAAAAAAGGAAGAGAGCAGGGATTTTTGACCCAAGAGGAAATAATGGAGATATTTCCCGATGCGGAAGAAAGAGTAGAGGAACTCGACGATTTGTACGAGAAACTTCTTGCCGAAGGCATAGATGTTTTTGAATCCGTTACCCCCGGAGAGATTGAATCGGACGAAAAGGCAAAAGAAAAGTTGGACCGCGAAATTGAGCTTCTTACAAAACTCGAAGGAATCGAATCCACAGATCCCGTTAGACAATACTTAAGAGAAATCGGACGTGTGCCCCTTCTTTCTGCAGAAGAAGAGGTTGAGCTTGCCAAAAGATACGAAAAGGCAGACAAAAGAGCAAAAGATAAACTTACGGAGAGCAACCTTAGGCTCGTTGTTTCTATTGCCAAAAAGTATATTGGTCGAGGCCTTTCACTTTTGGACTTGATACAAGAAGGTAATCAAGGATTAATCCGTGCAGTCGAAAAATACGACTGGAGAAAGGGTTATAAGTTCTCTACATACGCAACCTGGTGGATTAGGCAGGCAATTACCCGCGCAATAGCAGACCAAGCCAGAACAATTCGTATCCCCGTTCATATGGTCGAGACAATCAACAAGCTCTATAGGACCTCCAGAAGACTTATGCAAGAACTCGGTCGCGAACCGACACCCGAAGAAATCGGGGAAGAGTTGGAACTCGACGCCGAAAGAGTACGTGAGATATTCAAGATTGCACAGGAAACAACATCTTTAGAAGCCCCTGTTGGAGAAGATCAGGAAAGTTTCTTGGGAGACTTTATTCCCGACGAGAACACACTATCTCCTGTAGACCAAGCCAGCAAGCAACTTCTCAAGGATCACTTGGATGAAGTTTTGGGAACACTTTCCGAAAGAGAGTCTAAAGTTCTTAAATTAAGATTCGGATTAGAAGGCAGCAAGGCAATGACTCTAGAAGAGGTCGGCAAGGTGTTTGGTGTAACCCGCGAAAGAATTAGGCAGATCGAAGCAAAGGCACTTAGAAAACTAAAACATCCCAGTAGACGTAAAAAACTTCAAGACTACTTGGACTAGTTTTGGTATTATAGTTTTTTCTAATGTTTTGTATTGTAAATGATACTCTTTGAATACGAAGGAAAGGAACTTTTGGCCCGATACGGCATCTCTTCGCCGAAATCTTTTTTGATAGACTCTCCCGATTTTGATTTAAAAATAAATTACCCCGTTTTTGTAAAAGCACAAGTCTTGTCCGGTAAAAGAAAGGATGCAGGTGGAATTGTTGAGGCACTAGACTTCGAAGAAACAAAAAAGATAGTTAAAAAGATTCTGGGAAAAACTGTGAATAAAGAAAAAGTAGAAAAGGTTCTAATCGAAGAAAAATCTGATTTTTCTAAAGAATATTATATTTCCGTATCCTACGACACTGTTGGTAGAGGAGCAATTATTACTTATTCGGAAGCAGGGGGAACGGGAATTGAGGAAAGACAAGTTAGAAAGATTAATTTAGATATGCTTAGGGCCAAACCCGTATACCACGCAGATAGGGACAAAATCCCTACCATACTCCAAGAAGTTGTTAAACGTTTGGTTGATTTATTTTTAAAGGAAGACGCCCTTTTGGTTGAGATAAACCCCTTGGTGATTTCGGGAAGAAAAGCCGTTGCCTTGGACGCCAAAATAAAACTTGATGACAACGCATTTGCTAAATACAAAGACAGGTCTTATCCAGCCAGAAGCGTTGCCGGCCACAAACCAACTCAAAATGAAATTCTTGCCAAAAAAATAGACGAAAATGATTATAGAGGTACAGCTGGTTCCACATATTTTGATTTGCCTGGGGATATTGCAGTTTTAGCATCGGGTGGAGGAGCATCTCTTACCGCTATGGATGCACTTATAAAAGCAGGGGGAAAGCCCGCCAACTATACGGAATATTCGGGAAATCCTCCGAAAGAGAAAGTCGAAAAATTAACTCAGATAGTCCTTTCCAAGCAAAATTTACACGGGCTTTGGGTTGTAGGTGCGGTTGCCAACTTTACAAATATTTATGAGACATTGTTGGGTTTTTTGGAGGCCTTAAGGAGTGTTAATCCAAAACCTAAATTTCCGATTGTAATAAGGCGCGGCGGACCAAAAGACAAAGAAGCTTTTGAAATGCTTAGAAAAGTTAAGGACTTCGACCTTCATCTTTATGGTGAAGAAATATCAATTGCAAAGTCAGCGGAGATAATGGCAGATTTAGCTAAAAAATATGCAACTACCGGTTAAAGGATCAAAATTTATTGGTCAGGGTTTAACAGGGGCAGAAGGACAAGCCTCTTTGCCCGCCATGTTGGAATACGGAACCCAGATTGTTGCCGGAGTAACTCCGGGAAAAGGCGGCCAGGAAGTTATGGGAATACCCGTATTTAATACGGTAGAGGAAGCTGTTAAGAGCGTGGGTAAGGTCGATGGGAGTGTCCAATTTGTGCCCCCGCTTTTTACAAAAGGCGCAGCCCTCGAAGCACTTGATGCGGGCATCCCTTTTATTTTAATCGGCGCCGAAAAAGTTCCCACAAAAGATTCGGCAATAATTTATGCAGCAGCTAAAGTTAAGAAGGCTACTGTTTTGGGGCCAAGTTCGGTCGGAATTATTAGCCCGCATCTTGGAATAAAACTTGGGCCTATCGGCGGCAATACTCCAGCTAGAGTCTTTGTGGAAGGTGGCGTTGGTGTAATCTCCAAATCCGGCGGAATGACATCGGAAATCGGACTAATTCTCAAAAATAACGGAATGGGCGTTTCTTGGGCTGCAGGGATCGGGGGAGATAAAATTGTTTCAACCGATTTTGCTGATTTTTTACTGGCTCTTGAGAAAGACAAACAGACAAAAGCCTCGGTAATATTCGGGGAACTGGGAGGAACATATGAAGAAAAGGTTGCCGAGTTGGTGGAATCGGGAAAAATCAAAAAACCGGTTGTGGCATTTATTGCAGGCGAGTTTACAATGAGCCTTCCTAATGATGTGCAGTTTGGCCATGCGGGTGCAATAATAGAAGGTAAGAAGGGTTTGCCTTCGGAAAAAAGAAAGATTCTGGCAAAATCCGGAGTTTTTGTAGCTCAAAGTTTTGACGACATTCCGAAACTTTTGAAAAATAAAATACAATAGTGAGCAAAGTCGAACTATGACAAAAACAGTAACACACAAAGATAATTTGCCGTATTTTGGAAGTGAAGCATTACTGGAAATTGCTACCAATCGCAAGTTTTCCGACATGATTTATGAACTTTTGTCGGGAGAGTCTCCAAATGTATCGCAGTCAAAAATATTCGAAACAATATTAAATATCTCCATAGATCACGGGGAGGACACCCCTTCTGCAGTGGAGGTTATCAAATCCGCCAAAGAAGGCAAAACGATTTCGGAGTCGGTTGCTTTGGGTATTTTGCAAATAAACAACTCTCACGGGGGCGCAATTGAACCCGCCATGGAGCTTTTGTACAAGTTAAAAAATGAAAAAACAAACATAAAAGAGTTTATAGCAAACGAGATTTCAGCAGGTAACAGGCTTCCCGGTTTTGGACACAGAATTTACGAAGTAGATCCCAGATCGGAGCTACTTTTTAGGTTGTCACAAGAAGAAAAGATCGACCAAAGTTTTATCGAAATAGCAAAAGAAGTAGAAAAAGAACTCAAAGATCAAAAAGGTAAGGCTTTGCCGATAAATATAGACGGATCAATTGCTGCCATAATGTGTGCTTTCGGATGGGATCCAAAGCTGGGTAAAGCGATATTCATCTCGGCAAGAACCCCCGGCCTTTTAGGGCAATACCTAAAAGCATAATAACAGGCACTTTTTGGTTCATTTCGGTATTGGTGATAAAATAAGGTTATGGAAACTAAACTAGCTCCTTCTGGACACACCCCAGAGCAATTTTACGAAAGCGTTCTTAGAGACTTTCCTCAAGTTGCAGAAAAGGGTAGAGAGGTTGTTTTACAGGCAGGCAGGTATTTAATTGAAAACGGAAACGGAATGTTGGATCTTCCGGCAACAGGTGTAAATTTACAAAAATGGTTGGAATCCCAACCACCCCGATTTACGGGATCAAAACAAGAAAGATTTAGCAGGGAGATTAAGTCTATTGTAGAGGACGGAGGCTATAAGAAACAACCTGAAGCCGAGATTATTAAGAGTGTGTTTGAGTATCTATTGGAAGTTAAAGGCATTGCTCCGATTAATATAAAACCCTACCTAGATAAGATGAATGCCAAAGAACCTAAGCCTCAGACTGTCTGGGATGTTATGTGCCAATATAACGCCGCCTTTTATTAAACATCTCCAACATTTTCTAATGTTCTATAATTAATGTTTATGAAGTCTACCTCTGCCAGTAGGAACAAAAAAACTTATAAAAGACCTTTTTTAAGCAACTGGCTCTTGGCCGGAACAATTTTTATACTTCTTTTCTCAATCGTATCCTTTAAAGTGTACAGGACTTCAATAGAACCGGATTCACACTGTTTTGTTAACCACACCCCGGTATCAAAAGAACCAAAGTCTCCCAATACAGCTAAGGACTATTTTTTGACGGGAGATTATCAGTACGAACGAGGTGCTTGCGATAAAGCAGTTGAATACTACTCAGCGGCAATAAAGTTGGATCCCAAATATGCTGAAGCATACAACAACAGGGGATATACCTATATGAGAATGAGAAAATACGACCTTGCGTTAAGCGACTTGGATAATGCAATAAAGCATAGGCCCGATTATATAAATGCTTTAATGAACCGGGGTGATATCTATAATTACTACTACTCTGTCGACTATGACAAGGCTTTAGCTAATTACAATAAAATTCTAGATTTAGGAGTCCCTAGGCAAGGAAGTCTTTGCGGACACAGACTTATGGCACTAAATAGGGGTTGGAGTTTGAATATAATTTATCAAGTTCTAACTAAAGGCATTAACGCCGGATGCATCTAGAACCAAAAAATAAAAATGTCATCATCTGATTTTGAATCGGCAAGAGACGCGTTAATTTACGAGGAAATATCCCCAACAGAAACTTTTGAAAGTAGAACCGACAATTCGGCTCCGCTTACACATAGATATAAAGAACTGGACTCTCTTAAAAACTATCAAGACCTGGCGAAAGGTCTAATGAATCAACAAATGAAGGACTGGCTTCAAAAATACGGATATAGGCCGGTAGAGTCGGGTTCTAGTGAAGAAAAACGGCTTCTTGGCGGCGTTAACGGCAGTTTAATAAACGCAGTCGAGGGAGTAACAAATAACAGGCTTACGGCTAAAGGGTTGGAGATAGGAACCCCTGTGATTGTCGAAAGAAATGACTCTGTAGACCCAAGACGCAAGTTGAATGTGGTTTTTGGATTCGCGGAAGTGATGGGAGAGGGAAGAAGTGATAAAGGTAAATTCTATATTTTGTATCATCCTGTAAATGTTAATCCAGATTTGAGTGCGGATGTGGCAAGGCAAACCAGAACGGATGACAACAGATTTGCCCCTGCAATTTGGATGGAGTTTACCGATGCTTTTTTCGGCAGACGCGGCCCAATGCCTACCGTCATTAGCTACCCTCTAGAGGAAAAAAAGTAATCTTTACTACACATTTTTCTGTGTTACACTAGCCACAATGTTTACGGGGGGTCTTGATTCAAACTTATCTATCGTTGTTAAACTAGTTTTATCCGCAATCTGCGGAATAATCATAGGCTACGATAGAGAAATAAGCGGCAAACCTGCGGGATTAAGGACTCAAATGCTAGTGTGTTTAGGTTCTACACTTATGGCTTCGGTATCGGTTGATATAGCTTTGGTTTTAACTGCAGAACAAATATCTTCGCGTCTTTATAATCTGGACCCTTCCCGTTTGATGGCGCAAGTTATTTCTGGAATTGGTTTTTTGGGTGCGGGAGTAATAATTAAAAACGGCAGTAAAATTCAAGGAGTTACAACCGCAGCAACCATCTGGATGACAGCGGCAATAGGAATCTCTATAGGAGCCGGCTTCTTCTTCCCTGCCGTAGTCGCTACCGTTCTGGTTTTGCTCCTAAATCCTCTTGCAAAACTTCAATATAAATACGGCCTAAAAGGTGATTTTTACATTGTCAAAATCAAATTAAAAGACCAGGACTTTGTTGAGGAGGCTTTTGAGCAAAACTCAATAGACATAAGACAGAGGAGTGTTGCGGGTAAAACAATAATTTTTACTGTGCATTCATCTCAGCAGAAGAACTCGGCTTTAATCGATAAGTTAAAAAAGAAAAAATTACCTTTCGATCTTAAAATTACAATGGATTGAATAGATTACTTTATTTAGGTTTCAGAAGAAATTGTTTTCTTTGGCTTTTGTTTAAAGTCTGTATAACGCCACCAGTCGGGTGTAAATTTAATCATTACCGAATCGGGATCGTCTTTGTATTTTTCCCCATCCGGATACTTTGAATAGTAAGCCTTTTGTGCGATCACAAGAGCTTGATTTGTTGCTATTACAGTCGTTCCGCTGGCTTGTAAAGTTTTCCATTCTTCTTCGCTAAAACCTATGACCAGAGATGCTTTAGTTTCTTCTCCTTTTAACAAACCGGAGACTTTTCTGGTGGTTACTTCTGTTACAAAGTAAAAGGCAAATGGTCTTTCCGAATATGCAAAATGAACCGCTGCTGAGTGAAGACTTCCGTCGGGCGAAGTTGTAGTCAAAACTGCAATTCTGTGATTTTCCAGAAACTTGGTTATTTGTTCATCCATAAAGGCAATTCTATCAGATTAAGGAGTAATTTTTTTCTGATATGCCATTCCCAGAAGAAAACCGATAAAAGGAAGCGCCACAAAAAGAGCCATAGCAATGGCTTTGGATAGGGGAGTAACTTTGTTCCAAACTATTTTTTTAGCCTGTTTTGTCATAATTTATTGTAGCAAAAATAGTGTAAAATACCGAAATGGCTTTTGAAAAAGACGGTTATTATCAGGATAAATTCGAAAAGTTAAACATAACCGGTGAAGTTTTTTCCGATAAAGAATTTGAAGATTGCAAGTTTACAAACTCAAATCTGGTCGGGTGTAAGTTTGTAAGATGTAGTTTTATAAACTGTAGATTTGAGGAAAGTGTGTTGAGTGCAACGGAGGTAACAGATTCAAAATTTGTTGATAATATCTTTAAAAATTGCAAAATAATAGGCACCGATTGGACCAAGGCTCAAAGACTGGCGGATTTGTCGTTTGAGAGCAGTCAGATAAACTACTCTAATTTTAGACTTCTCAAACTTTCAAAAATTAAAATAATCGAGTGTGAAGCAAAAGAGGTTGACTTTACAGGCACCGACTTAAAGGAAGCGGATTTAAAAGGTACAGATTTTGAGTCTGCGATATTTTCCAAAACGGACTTAACAAAGGCAGATCTTAGACGCTCTAGAAACTATTTTATCGATCCTCGTTTTAACACGGTTAAAAAAGCAAAATTTTCACTTCCTGAGGCACTTGGTCTTTTGGTTGGTCTGGAGGTTGAGATAGACTAAAAGTATAATAAGCTATGGCAGTTAAAGACGGTGACAAATGCAAAGTTGTTGGCGGCACCCACAAAGGAAAACATGGGGTGATCCGCGATATTAATATAAGTAAAACCGGAGCTGTAACAGTTACGGTTGTACAGCCAGGTGGGGAAAGGTTTAAAACACTTGCAAAGAACGTTACCGGTGTTTAGATACTGCTTTGAGTATTAAAGCCAAGACTAACAAAACAACTCCAGTCCAAAAAATTGTAGAGTACAACCCAGCTAGTGGTGGAATAGCTAAATTTAATACTTCTTTGGTCAGCAAACCCATACCATTACTATGATCGCGTGCTAATTTTAAAATGTTTAAAAGGATATACGGCATAAAACCGATAAATATAAAAACCACTGCAAAACTTAGCAATTTTCCAAATTTGTAACTAAACCAAAAAAGTCCCAGCCCAAATAAAAACATAGGTACCAGACTCGTTTTGAAAATGTTGTTGAAGAATAAATTTGTTTCGTAATTGAGAAAGGCCAGATAGCCAAATTGACTCATGCTTTCTTGGCTCCTTTTTTGTTCATAGATAGGTTCTACGACCCTCTCAAATATTTTTAGTCGGATTTGTCTGGGTGTGAGAGTTGCCAGGTCTTCTTTTGTTATTACTACATCAACTTGGGGGATGGGGCGAATAACTTTTTGTCCGTCAAACCTTTTTTTGAGAGCTTCTATTTCTGTCGCATCGTCAAGGCCATTTCTGCTGAATTGCGTTGCTACAAAATAAGTGGCTATGGGAACAAAAACTTTTTTTGATGTTAATACCGAAAGTGAATAAAAAAATGTAGAGGTAGCAAGAAAAATTGTAAATATTATCCCAAAAATCCACTTGGCGTCTATGTGCCAATACGGCCTTTGTTGGTCTGCCTGCATTATTTAGTATAACAAAGCGCAAAAAACTACTAACTCCTCTTTTTGTTAAGAACATATTTAACCGAAGGGCTTAAGACTTTATCTTTTCTATGAATACACCCAATCCAACAACAAGGACGTCTCATGCCTTCCTTAAGTTCTTTTATTAATCTTTGAATATGGTCTTTTCTGGTTTCTGCCTTTTTGACGGAAACAACCCAACAAATCCACTCGTTTCGGGCAAGGGGAGTAAGACTTTCCCAAATCGAAAGTGCTTTTGAGTCAGACCCGAATACATATCTTAAATCGTTTGGTAGTTTGTGAACTAGACCCTCAGAAATATTCATTGTTCTATTTTAACAAATAATACAAAAGAGACTTTTAGTTTGTCACTAAGATTTGTGCAACCGGCTTTGCGGAATGGATCTTTAGACACCCTTCACCTTTGAGAAAGAAGACAGGTAGGCCATATTTAAGCTTGAATTAAACCCGGGCTTTTGGAAGCCAGTATAAGTACTTTTTTGATACCTTCTAAATTTAAATCCGACACTTTTTTAAACCTGATACAGCTCTTACCGACACTTACCTTACCTAAGTCGTTTTTGTACTTTTCGGCTATGTATTTTCCGTTTTCCAAAGCGCATATATAGAGGCTAATGTAGTTTTTTTGTGAAGCAACAGCTACTGTCGGCCAATTTACGATTTCTTTTTTGTAGTTTTTGTATTCAAAACTCCCATAGCCAAGCATATTGTAGGCAAAATGAGGCTTAAGACCCGGGACTGTTTTTTTGATCAACTTGTCTAGTTCTTCCACTTCGGTTTTTCTTGGCTCCATGATTGAGTCGATATACTCTTTGGAGCTTTTAGCCTTTACAGGCTTAAACATATTCATATTCCTAAGCCAATTATACATTAGCTTTAATTTAACTCTAAATTTTCATACAATTAGGCGATGAACAAAGATGTTAGAGAGTACAACAAACTTGTCCTGGGGGAGTGGAAAGATGTGTGTAGTTTGTTGGCCAAAGAGATTGATTCCAATCTAAAGTTTACCGAATGTAAAATTTGGCACGGCTCACCCGTTTGGTTTATTGAAGGAAATCCAATTGTTGGTTACGGTGTTTTAAAAAACTGTGTAAGGCTTCTTTTTTGGAGCGGGCAGTCTTTTGACGAACCGCGTCTTGTAAAAGAGGGGAGCTTCAAAGCAGCTGATATTAGATATACAAAAGTTGATCAGGTTGACACAAAAGAACTTAAAAGGTGGCTTAAAAAATCAGAGGAAATTCAGTGGGATTATAAAAATATAATTAAACGTAAAGGAGTTCTGGAAAGGCTAAAATAGCCTGCATAGACTTAAAAATTTACTTCTGAATCAAAGACTTATAATAATTACGATTTTTTAATAAATATAGTGCTCGTTTCTGCCTTATTTAGCCTTTTTTAAGCCTCATTTTTGATATCGACAGACAAAAGATAAACTAATTCATTTTTGACATACTATAGCCTATATAATATAATTCACCCCGCTATCTATTAGCAGATCTTTCACAGTTAAAGAGCTCAGAAAGGAGCAGATATGGCGAGAACAGTTGTCTTTGATGTTCAAGACAGTCACGAACTCCATGAGTTTACTGACTATCTAGGGCACAAGCATGGAGTCGAAGCTGTTGAAGTCACCAGAAATGGTAATTTTACTCAGCTGAAGTTTACTTACGACTCCAACCTGCTCAACCTCGGACAATTCGGCAGGCTTGCCGAACAATACGGGGTTGATGTGTCAGATAACTATCAGTTCCTGGTATTACCCTTTACAGGGCTGAGAAGCGCAGACGATGCCGCAGTCGTTGAGCGTAGTACGGACAAAATACCCGGTGTCTTGGATACCGTGGTCAACTTTGCGGCAAGGCTGTTCTTTGTTGCCTACGATACGTCCAAAGTGTCCATCGAAGAAGTGGTGCAAACCGCCTCCAAGTTGGGAATTTACATTGTGGACCACGAAGGAATCGAAGAAGAATTGAAGACCATTCATCTTACGGAAGGTCACGACCATCCTAAGCATGAGCACGATCACGATGAGCACAAACATGATGAGCATGAACACAAACATGAACATGATCATCACGCTCACAGTGAAGGTAAGCATGACCATCACGAGGGTGAGCACGAACACCATCACGCGGAAGCCCCCGCGTTTCTCCCCGAATGGGTGAGAGACAACTGGGCATGGGTTCAGATCGGGCTTGCGGGAGCTTTGATGCTTTTGGGCATTCTGGCTTCGCAAATGGGAGCAACGGTTGTGGGGATCGCTTTCTTTATTGGTTCCTACTACTTTGCAGGTGCGGAAGTTGCAAAACACGCACTCCCAGCACTTTTGCGCGGCAAATTCGACACCGATGTATTGATGGTGTTGGCCGCAATTGGTGCCGCAATATTGGGTGCGTGGGCCGAAGGCGCATTTCTTTTGTTCCTCTTTGCCGTAGGGCATGCAGGCGAAGACATGGCGCTTGATAAGGCAAGAAACGCAATTGGCGAACTCAAACGCCTTATGCCCGATACAGCCGAAGTTAAGCATGGCGACCATTACCACACAACACATGTCGAAGATGTAAAAGTCTCAGATGTGGTTTTGGTTAGACCTGGCGATCGGATTCCTGTTGACGGTGTTGTTTTAGTCGGCCGCTCTACAGTTGATCAAAGCACGATCACGGGGGAGTCTGTTCCTGTTACAAAAGTTGTCGGTGACAAAGTCTTTACGGGCACGGTTAACCATACCGAGTCTTTGGAGATTGGAGTTTCCAGCGTTTCCGACAATTCAACTCTTGCGCGGGTTGTAAAACTCGTACAAGAAGCACAAAGCCAACGCAGTAAGACTCAGCAGTGGGTTGCAAAATTCACGGCTCGTTTTGTTCCTGCTGTTTTGGTAATCACCGTGCTTGTAATGTTTGTTCCTCCGATCTTTGGTTGGCTTACGTTTGCAGAGAGCTTCTACCGGGCATTAACCCTCCTGGTTGCGGCCTCTCCGTGCGCGCTTGCCATTGGTACACCGGCAGCAGTACTTTCTGCGATCGCACATGCGGCCAGAAACGGTGTTCTTATAAAAGGCGGCATTTACCTGGAAGAACTGGGTAAGCTTGATGCCATCGCCTTTGACAAGACGGGTACTCTAACCGCCGGTGGATTCAGTGTGCAGGATGTTAAGCCAATTGGTGTTTCCAGCACAGATCTCCTGAAAGTTGTGGGTGCGGTCGAAAGCCTTTCAAACCATCCGTTGGCCAAGGCGATCGTAGCACACTGCGCTAAATCAGGGATCAAGCTGTCTGCGGCTACCAGCATCGAAAATCTTCCCGGACTTGGTGTCCGCGGCTGGGTTGACGGCAAAGAGGTGCTTATCGGGTCTCTCAAAATGTTCCAGACTCTGGGAGTTTTGGGCAAAGATTCGGCAGGCATCCAAAGCACGGTCTCGGCTTTACAGAAGGCTGGGAAAACCGTGATGGTAGTTAGCGTCAGTGGCGCCGTAATTGGTCTTTTGGCACTGGAGGATGCACTTCGCCCTAACACTGCAGAGCTCATTAAAGCTCTTAAAGGTTTGGGTGTGAGGCACGCGATCATGTTAACAGGCGACAATGCCGAGGTTGCAAAGATCGTAGCCGACCGTGTTGGTATCCAGGAATACCGCGCCAGTCTTTTGCCGGAACACAAACTCGATATCATTCGCAAGTTGGATGAAAACTATGGCGGCGTTGCCATGATTGGCGACGGAGTTAACGATGCTCCCGCACTTGCGGCGGCAACAGTTGGTGTAGCCATGGGTGGAATCGGGTCCGGTGTTGCTCTGGAAACAGCTGATGTCGTTTTGATGGACGACAGTATCGACAAGATCCCGTTTGCCATGGGACTTGCCAGAGAGAGTCAGAAAATCATCAAACAGAACTTAGTGATCGCATTGGGAGTAATCCTAGTATTGATCGCTTCGATCCTGTTCGTACAGATCCCAATCGGGATTGCAGTAACCTTCCATGAGGGAAGCACGGTTTTAGTAGCTTTAAACGCCCTGCGTTTACTTGCCTACAAGCAACGCTAACCTTTGAAGGATGACAATTGGGTGGAAGAACCTGAACTTTACGGTTCTTCCACCTGTTTTACTATGCACTTCAAGAAAGCCTTGTCGTCAAGTGACAAGGATGAATTGAACGCAGAGCGAAAATTGGCTTTAGAGCCTCAAAAAGCTGAGACATCTCATGTCTCGGAAATTTTACCTCATTTTTTTGAAACTTCTTTTATACTTTGTTAGTTCTCCACTTTTAAATACCCAATATTAAATTCTCAGTAGCTTATAATTACCCAAATAACTTTTATGTAATAAAATTAAATTATGGATTCACACAATCACGATAAAACCGGCAGGATATCCTGGGCCATTGGAATAAATTTAACCTTTACCATAATTGAAGTTGTCGGGGGACTGTTTACTAACAGTTTGACAATAATCTCTGATGCCCTCCACGACTTTGGTGACAGTCTGGTTTTAATACTGGCCTGGTTTGCGGAAAAAAAATCTCAACAGAAGCCAGACCAAAAACGCACATTTGGATATAAAAGACTTTCTTTGGTTTCCGCAATTTTTACATCGGCTGTTTTAGTGATCGGATCGGTATTTATTTTAAGTAAAGCGATACCAAGACTTCTTTCGCCGGAGGAGGTTAACCCGCAAGGGATGATTATTTTGGCGGTTGTTGGAATTATTTTTAACGGTCTTGGGTTTCTCAAACTCAAAAAAGGGGAGAGTATGAACGAGAAGTCATTAACATGGCATTTGTTTGAAGATGTTTTGGGTTGGATTGTTGTACTAATCGGGAGCATAATCATATATTTTTGGAAAATTCCGATAGTTGACCCGATTATGACGATTGGCTACACGCTTTATATTATTTGGGGTATAAGCAAAAATATTAGAGAAAGCCTTAACATTTTTCTTCAGGGGGTGCCTGCTCATATAGATTTGGAGCATATAAAACAAGGACTCCTGACAGTTGGTGATGTTGTGTCTGTTCATGATATGCACGTATGGTCGATGGATGGTGAAACAGACATATTTACGGGCCATGTGGTGGTAAAAGACAAAGCGATTGAGAAGCCGGAAAAAATACAAACATTAATAAAAACAGAGCTTGGAAAGCACCATATAGAACATTCTACAATTGAGCTGGAAAGTGAGAGTTATTGTTCCGGAATCGATTGCCAACATAATGACCACTAAAGATGAGGATTAGTTTCTAGTCGCAGTTTGGTACCCCAATAAAACATGGCCATTGGTCTAATACCCAACCCGCCCAAATATAGGCAATTAAAAAAGCTCCTGAAATTTGCAAAATAAGAACAATCGGTTTTTTGGATAAAGGTTTGTCGGATTTTAATGAACGGATAACGGGGGAAATGAGTAGTATAAATAGAGTTTGTAAAACCCACATAAAAGTAAAAACTTTAGTTGCAAACTCTTCTTTAAAATTGTATCTGGTAATGTATTCGAGTGTTGCAAACGGGATGGTTGCGACAAACCCCCAAAAAACAGAAAACAGGAGTGGGGATTTTTTCAGATATTTATACATAACACAACTATACGGAACTAGAATTTTTCCTTAATATTTTTTCCATACTCTTGCCTTTTGCTAGTTCGTCTACTAATTTGTCCAGATAGCGAACCGATTGTATTACGGGATCTTTTATTTCTTCTACTCTTACACCGCAAATTATTCCTTTAATTAGAAAGCGGGAAGGATTGAGTAGGGGAGCTTTTGCAAAGAAGTTTTGAAAGTCTGTTTGTTTTTCTATTTCTTCTTCTACTTGTTTTTTGCTGTATCCAGTTAGCCATGATATTATCTTGTCCAATTCTTCTTTAGAGCGGCCCTTTCTTTCTACTTTGGCTACATACAGTGGGTAGACTCTGCCAAAACTCATTGTATAAACTCGCTGCTTTTGTTTTTCGTTGTCCATTGGTTAGAGTATACCAAAGGCGTTGGAGTCTAAAGAAGCTTTTATTCACCTGCTTTTCTGATTGTTTCCAGATCAAGCTTCTTCATTGGCATAAACGCGGCGGTTACCGCCTCGGCTTTGTCGGGATCTCTCATCATTTCGTCCAAAATTCTTGGAACCACTTGCCATATGACCCCAAATTTATCCGTGCACCAGCCGCACTGTTCGGCCTCCGGTACCGCCGAAAGCTTTTCCCAGAAATGGTCTATTTCTTCTTGTGTCTCGCACTCGATAATATAGGAGGTTCCACCGTTAAGTTTAAATTGCTCCATTGGGCCGCCGTTAAGAAACATAAAACTTGTTCCGTCCAATTCGCACTCGGCGGTTAAAACGGATCCTTGTGGTCTTCCTGAGACTTCCTCTGATGCTTTGGGAGACTTGGTGATGTCCCCAGCCTCTGCGCTGTGGTTGCCTGGAGCGGATTTGAATGTGTCGATGTAATATTTAACAGCTTCCTCGCCGTTGTTGTTTGCAAACCAGATGCATGTAATCA
>CAZRJH010000013.1:0-17513 GCA_964600575.1 uncultured Gammaproteobacteria bacterium
AAAATCATAGTATCGTCGGGTGCAAAAACAAATGTCGAAGATTTTCGCACCAGAACATCAGAAAATTCCTGAGGCAAGTTTCTTACCAAACTTTCATCTTTTGTTTTCTTTTCTTTTGCCCAACCCAGAAGAACCGTTTCTTTTTTTGGGGCAATATTAATCATTTGTGTCTGGGGTGTAAATGATCCGGAATCTAGTAGATATACACCGTTTGATGTGGTTAAAAGTATCTGTCTACCGTCGGGGGAAAATGTATATGCGGCGTTTGTAAGGTCGCCGTCTGTGATTCTTTTTGGATCGTTAGAAAATCCCAAAGGCAAACTAAAGACATCCATGGTCCAAAGTCCGGGTTTTGTTGAATCAAGTTCTTTGTTGTAAGGAATGGTAAAAGCAATCTTTGTCGCATCTTCGGACATAGCGGGGTTAAGGGCGCCGTAAAAAGTAATTGGGGAAAGAGACGGTGCACTTCTAAATAGCGATACATTTGCAGAAGTTACTATTTCTTTTTCTATCGTTAATCTTTTTTTCCAGCTAAAAAAACCGTCCTTTTTAACTTCGACATCATAAGTTCCAGGGGGAACGGAAATGCTTGCGTTTGTGGCTGTTTTGAGTTCTCCGTTTATGAAAACCGAGGCTCCATCTGGCTCGGATTTTATAACCAGAATACCGTTTGGTTCGAACCTTACAACTCCTTGAGAAAATAAGGCTTTAAGGTTTAGTCTGTAGCCGCGTGCATAAAATGAAGCAAATATACCAACGACACCTACTACAATAAGAGTAGTGAGAGCCACCAAAACACGAACTTTAGCCATAAGTTGATTATATCAGTATTTATATACACATTCTTCACGATTTTACGCATAAACATAATGATATATAATGCCCTTTGAACGAATGTTAAGAAAGAACATTGCAATAGATTTGGGCACTGCAAACACCTTGGTTTGGGTTGCTGGCGAAGGTTTGGTTGTAAACGAACCTACGGTTGTTGCTATTTCGGCGGATGACAGCAAAGTTGTGGCCGTGGGGGAGGATGCCAAAAGAATGCTAGGTAGAACCCCGGAGACTTTAATTGCTAGTAGACCAATGCGCGACGGAGTAATTGCAGACTACCAGGTAACCGAGGCTATGCTACGGTACTTCATAGGTAAAGTTGTCGGAAGATTTCAATTTTTTAAGCCGGAGGTTATGGTTTGTGTGCCTGCAGGGTGCACTCAAGTAGAACGAAGGGCGGCACTTGATGCCACACTTTCGGCTGGTGCGGCACATGCATACCTAATTGATGAGCCTTTGGCGGCGGCAATAGGATCAGGAATACCAGTATCCGCACCTTCGGGGCATATGATAGTTGATATTGGTGGAGGCTCAACCGAGGCAGCGGTTATATCTCTGGGGGGAGTTGTTACTCACAAATCCGTGCGGGTAGCTGGTAACAAAATAGACGAGGCAATTCAGGGATTTCTAAAGAAAAAGCACAATTTAATAGTCGGGGATCAAACGGCGGAAGAAATAAAGTTAAAATTGGGTTCAGCACTACCCCTAGAGAAAGAAGAAAAAATAGAAATATCAGGTAGAGATCTTGTTTTTGGCCTCCCAAGAAGCGTCACCATAGCCTCCAATGAAGTAAGCGAAGCAATAACGCCCATACTAATGCAAATAGTAAGCGGGGTTAAAGGTGTTTTAGAAGACACACCTCCGGAACTTGCAGCTGATATTATAGATAAAGGGATCGTTATGAGTGGGGGAACATCGCTTTTACGCAACTTTGACAAACTAATGACTAAAGAGACTGGTGTGCCTGCGCATGTTGCAGACGAATCGTTGCTTTGTGTAGTTAGGGGAACAGGATTGGTTCTGGAAAACATAGAGCTTTGGAAGCGAAGTGTCACAACTAAAAGGTAATATAGGGTATACGCATTTTTTGTTAATAATCAGAGCTATAGGTAATAGATATTAATAAAAATTTCATCAGATTAATAACAAATAGGACATTGCTCTTTTTACAAATTAACTAAAATATTAACCATCAGAGAATAACTATAGTAAGTAAATGCTTTTGTAGTTATATTTGAGGACCATTTGAGGATAAGTAATAAATTTTGAATATAAAAAATCGAGTTAAAAATTTGCACAATTTGGTTGTTTATAGACAATATTCAATTAATAAAATTTCCTGTAGTAATTCAAAGTAAATAGATCAGCTAAATTGACAAGTAGTTACTATCGGAAATTAATATTAAATTTATATAGGTTAATCTCAGTTGCGGAAAATATTAAGTAATTAAGATATTTTATAAAAATTATAAGATAATAGGTAAGTTTAAAGGTCAAAAAGTATGAAAAAAATCAAACAAAAAGACCGAAAGTTCGGGGCAATACTAGGAATTAATGTTCTTGTCACTTCTAGACAACGAGTGCTAACAGCTGTGGAGGGTTTTTTAACCCATAATGTGGACAATAACAAAAACAAAGCCAAATTGTTCATAGTTACGCCCAATCCGGAGCTTGTTTTAATGGCACAAACCAACGAAGAGCTTAAAACAGCACTTAACTCTGCAGATATGCCAGTCCCAGATGGAGTAGGCTTATCACACGCATATTCTTTTTTACAAAAAAGCATGCCTAGAAATGTTTTAGCAAGGTTTTTTTATGGTTTGTATTATGGTTTGCGGTTGGGAACTCTAACCATTACAGGCAGGGTTGAAGGGGAAAACGGTTTAAACATAATAAAAGGTAGGGTTTTGTTTGGGGATCTGATTGAATTGGCAGACAAGCTGAAATATAAAGTTTTTCTTTTGGGGGGATTTGATAACGAAGCCCAAGAATGTGCCAAAGTTTTGTCTTTGAATCATAAAAACACTAAATTTGAATCTTTTTCGGGTCCGATTTTAAATAAATATGCAGAACCTGCAACCGAAGTTGATAAAAAATTGCAGAAAGATGCAGTTGACAGAATTAATAAGTTTAAGCCCGATATGCTTTTTGTTGCTTTTGAGAACCCCAAGCAGGAAATATGGATAAAAAGAAATCTGACAAATTTGAATACAAGGCTTGCTATGACAGTCGGCGGCACTTTCCGCTATGTTGCGGGTCACAGAAGGTTGCCTACATCTAAATTCGAAGATTCGGGTTTGGAGTGGCTCTGGCGCCTTATAACCGAACCTAAAAGATTCAAAAGAGTTTGGAACGCCTTTCCTGTTTTTCCTTTGAGGATTTTTATCACGAAGATTAAAAGTAATCTTTAAGAGTATTTTTTAACTAAATCTTTGCCAATTTTGCCAATTCCTTTAAGTTTGTTATCGTCTTCTGATTTTTGTACATCCTCAAGTTCATTCCAGATGCGATCAACTTCCTCGTTGCTTATTTTTGAAGTTATAGTGTTAATGATTGTTACCGCGCGGTCGTTTAGCCCGGTAGCTTCAACAACAGACGGTGATACAAGAAAACTCTGAATAAAAGCCTTTTTGTATTCGTACTCGTTAATATATTTTTCCGGGTCATAGTTGAGCGATCGTGTTATTCGCATTTGCTGAGGATAAACAACAAGGGGTTTATACATTATTCTTTTTGCATTGGAGTTTCCTGTCCTTTTTACATATTCACGATGGGTTTGTGTATGAATGGCCCCTTGAACGACAAGGACAGATTTACCAGACCATTTATCCTTATTTTGCTGCTCAAGGTTTGCAACCTGTTCGGCAACCGCCCTTTCTCTGTCTCTGTCTGCTATCGCTTCCAAGACAAGAAAGTCTTTGTATTCTCTGAAAGCTTCTGATATTTCGCCGAGCTCAAGTGAGATTTGGCAGTTGTTGAGCATTAGGCCTGCTTTAAAAGAGGATTCATCGGCTTGGCTTTCCCAAGAGGCATCTACAATATGAAATTCTTTTTTGTTTTTTATGCAGCTATTGGCAATATTTAAAAAAATATCGTTATCCGAAGATTTAAGCCATTCTTGGAACTCCCTGGCTTCGGCAGAATCGGGGTTGTTTGTAACAAAAGCAATTTGTGCTTCAAGAATTTTTCTATCTTCTTCTGTCTGCCCCATACCTTCCATCAAAACGATATCGTGTGTTTTGATAACTTCGATTATTTTTCCCGCCGCACTTTTTGAGTGATCTGTGTAGTAAAAATCTATTTGTGGAGGTTTTGTTGTTTCCGGTGCTCCTATGCCCGTTTGTGCTTCGCCCATTATTTAATGTTATCATCATTTTCTTGTTGACATTCGTGTTACACTTCGAATAATTATGTCCGAAAAATTTAGGGAGTATACACCCAGAATGCCCTTTAATGCTTTCGAACAAATACAAATTCTTCCCGAGGAAGCATATCGTTTAAAAGTAACCGAAAATTTATTTAAAGGAATTATTTTTTATTTGGAGTTAAACGATGTTCTAATATCCAAAGAAGTTTCCAGCTTCCGCACAAAATCGATCGAGAGAATGCAGGAAAAAGTTACTCGTCGCAAATCGAGTGTTCCTATACGGGATATCTATGGAATTCGAATAATAACCGAGGATGCCAGGCGGCAATGGTTAACCGATTTAATACAAAAAGCATATCCATTAACTCCAAAAGTTTTTCCGGACGGAAAACCTAGCGTTAGAGAATATGCCGATCCAAGAATAAGAGAATTTTTTAGAGAAAAACACAATCCCCATACAAGTCCTATTTACAGTGCTCTCCATGTAAATGTTGTTTTCGAAAGACAGGGGACTCATCTATTGGATATTGCAGAAGTCCAAATAATGAATACTAGTGAGCTTCTAATTTATAACGAGACTCGCGAAGAATATCTCAAGAATCAAACTTTGGGTTAGATGGGTTTTTGTTCCAAGCTTTTGCAAAGTCGTGTTTGGCCCTATAAATTTGTCCTTCAACCGCTCTTTCTGTAATCCCCATTATTTTGGAGATTTCGTTATACGACAGGCTATACCAATATCTAAATTGCAAGAGTTTTCTTTTATCGGGCGGTAGTAAGTC
This sequence comes from uncultured Gammaproteobacteria bacterium, assembly GCA_964600575.1. Taxonomy (GTDB): domain Bacteria; phylum Patescibacteriota; class Microgenomatia; order UBA8517; family UBA8517; genus CAZRGC01. Next base: position 4,981 of record CAZRJH010000013.1, read on the forward strand.
CAGACATTCGTTTACCCGGGTTCTAAGGTCATTGAGTGCGGTCAGTTCTTCTGGGGAAAGGGAATCGGAATCGGCATTGGCCATAGCATCTATCAAGGGCACCACGATTCTTGATTTTCTGTTTACCTGATCCTGGTAATAATCTGCAATTTTGTTTAAAGATATTCTGCAAAGCCAAGTAAAGAATGTGGATTTATGTTTAAAGCTTTTATAACCTTTCCATGCCGCCTCAAAGGTTGTCGCAACTATTTCATCGGCCATTTGCGGGTTGCTGCCGATTTTTTTGAATACAAACCTTGTTAGAGGAGACAGATATTTTTTGTATAAACCTTCGAATTCTTTGTTTGTCATTTTAAAGCTCGTTCATTATACATCTAAAAAGTTTTTGTTCTCCAAACCCTTATAGAGTAGAATACGCCAATGAAAGAACTTGTTCTAATAAAACTCGGGGGAAGCGTAATAACCGACAAAAGCAAACCTTTTACTGCCAGGCATAAAGTTTTAGCCAAACTTGCAGTATCGGTTAAAAGAAGATTTATTAAAAAGGGAATAGATTTAATTCTTGGTCACGGAGGGGGAAGTTTTCCGCATGTGCCCGCAGCCAAATACCAAACACACAAGGGTTTAATAAATTCAAAAAGCATCAAAGGTTTTGCAGAAACGGCAGATGCCGCCATCCAAATAAACAGGATTGTAATTAAAGAACTTTTATCTAAAGGAATAAATGCCGCGTCTTTTGCTCCCCTTAGCTTTATTTATCCGCCAAAAGTAACCTTGGAACCAATCAAAAAAGCTTTAGAGATTGGAATTGTTCCTGTCGTTTATGGGGATTTGGTAATGGGTGGTAAAAACGAGTTTGGGATATTCTCGGGTGAAAAAACTTTAGATCTACTGGCTCTCAAGTTGGCTAAAAACTATAAAAAAATTAGAGTTGTTTATTATACAGACACTTTCGGGGTATACGATGATACAGGTAAAACGATACCCTTGATAACTCCAAAAAACTTTACACAAATTAAAAAATATTTGTTGGGAAGTTCCAACACGGATGTAACGGGCGGGATGGTTCACAAGGTGGAGGAAAGCCTGGCACTTGTTAAGAAAATTGATGCGGAGATTTATATTGTGAATGGTTTAGATAGGGGTCGATTTACAAAAATATCAAAACATATCGGTATCAACGGCGATAATTTTAAGCCATAATTTTTCTTCTTCGGTTACTTCCATTCCGGTTCTTGCGCGTATCAAAAGATTTTGCCTTGCCTCTAGTACATCCTGCGGTGGCTTCTTGCCCCAAATAAACTCCCAGGCAATGCCGTAAATTGTAATATCTTCGCCGATTGACGGGGAAGGGTGTTTATCTAAAAACTGCTCCAGAGTTAAAGAGTCTTTTGCTATCCAACTTTCGCCCCCTGGAATCCCCGTTTGCACACCGTAAAAATCAAACTTTTTATCCATCTTTTGAATTTCGGTGGTCACCAAGGCGCCTAGTAAAATTTCTTTTCCCATATTTTTCCGTGGGTTTGATACTACTTTTACGGACAAAAGAGTATATCACTCAAAATCAGGATGAAAGAAAGGAGCGCTAAAAAAGATCGTTTGGGCTCCTGGAATAGCCTCCGATGCTATAATAGCGCCATGACGGAAAGAATTGTCACAATTGGAGTGAATCCCCAGGTAATACGGGAAGTGGCAGCTTACAAACGGGCAGGGGACTTTATTAACGAAGAGATGGTGCAAACGACTGTGGACGATGTGGTTGACGAGCTCCACTTTTTAGGAGCATTGCACAAAAAGAACGACACCGTTCAGGTTGTTTTTGTAGAAGACGAAAATGTTCCGGTAGATGCCTTATCCCGAGTAGTTACAGTCGGCACAAAAATTTATGATGAACAAGACGAGAACGAAATCGGCATTTCCGAGCAAATTTATACTTTCGATTTTGATATGGATTTAGACAATTAATCATCTTTATATATGAAAGGACATTTAGGAAAAGAATATCTCAAAAAGTATCTTAGATTATCAGATCCTCTTTTTGAAAAATATCTTAAAACAAAAGAAAAGGAGTCGGCAAAAAACGACCCGTTGGCTGGGGAGATAATCAAAAGATTCACCGAGATTGCCAGAAGGGGTAAAAAGATCAGAGGTGCTCTGGTTACCTTGGGATACCAGGCCGGGGGTGGTGCCTATGATAAAAAAATAATTGATGCAAGCCTTTTTATAGAACTTTTCCATGCGGGGGTCTTGGTACAGGACGATATTCAAGATAGAGGGGATTTTAGAAGGGGTATTTCTACACTTCATAGACAATTCGAAAAAAGAGCTAAACAAATCGGGGTTAAAATAAATAAATACCATTACGGCGAAGCAATCGCTATGGATGCAATGACTTCTGCTTATTACTTTTCCTGGGAAAAATTATTAGGATCCGATTTTCCCCAAGATAGGCTCATAAAATCGGGACTTATGTACTCAAAATTTATACAAAGATTATCGGATGGACAGTCTTTGGATATAACAGGTGCAAGCACAAAAAAGACCAACGAAAGGTTTGTGCTTAACATGTTAAAACTCAAATCCGCCGAATACACAGGTATTCTTCCGCTTCTGTCTGGGGCAATTTTGGCCGGTGTAACAGATAAAAAGCGCTTGAACGCAATAGAAAAATTTGGATTGGCGTTTGGGTGGGCTTTTCAGATTCAAGACGATATCCTTGGACTCTATGGGGACGAAAAAGAATTTGGTAAACCGGTAGGTAGCGACATAATAGAGGGTAAAAACACTCTTTTTATGCTTTATCTGGCGGAAAACGGCACTCCCGAGCAAGTTAGATTTATGAAGAGAGTCTTGGGCAACTCCAAAGCAAAACTTACTCAAATTAAAAAACTTAAGAATATTTTGGTAGAAGCGGGAGCTTACGACCATGTGGTTGCAAGAGGGTGGAAATATGTAGAACAGGGTAAGAAATATATTCCACAAATAACAGATGATCCTAAAATCAGGGAAATTTTAGAGTCGTTGATTATTTATATGATGGAAAGAACGCTTTAAAGATATACACTAATATGATGGCAAAAAAGGAAATTATCGATTTACCAAAAGGCACGGCAGTACCCAACCATATTGCAATGATATTGGACGGCAATCGCCGCTGGGCCCGTTCTCGCGGTTTAGAACCTTGGCAAGGCCACTTGTACGGTTATCAAGCTGTGCGCAAACTAGCAAACTCGGCCAGAGCTTTAGGTGTTCATACATTTACAGTTTGGGCTTTTTCTACAGAAAATTGGGATAGGGCGCAAAGAGAAATATCCGAGATAATGAACCTTTTTAGAAAAGGCCTTAAAGAGACAGAAAAAGACTTTCATAAAGATAAAGTTGCTTTTGTACACCTGGGCAGAAAAGACAGGCTTCCCAAAGACTTACTACAAGAAATATTGAGGATAGAAAAAGAAACGGCTAAATATGCCAAGAATCATATTTTTAATGTTGCAGTGGACTACGGAGGACGTGACGAAATTCTAAGGGTTGTAAGAAAGATTGTGGATTCGGGAGTTTCTGTAGACAAAATTGACGATAAACTGTTCGAAAGTTATTTGGATACCAACAATCAACCCTATCCCAACCCGGACTTGTTTATAAGAACAAGCGGCGAACAAAGAACCTCGGGGCTTTTGCCTTGGCAAATGGTTTATTCGGAATTTTATTTTGAAAACGAACACTTGCCCGACTTTACCCCCGAAAAACTAAGGGGAGCAATATTGGATTATTCCAGAAGAAGAAGGAGGTTTGGCGGTAATGATGCAGTTGAACATTTTAAATTTAAACCGGAAGTTGTAGCCAAATTTGAGCTTTCCTGGTGGAGACTTAGAAATCTCCCCGAGGGGGTAAGACTTCGAGATTACGCTATGAAGCATCTAAAAGAACAGTTTGGTTTGTCTGCGGCTCTAGCAACAGACGCGGCAAAGCTTATGGCAGAGGGAATGGCTCAGGAAAATGCGGGTAAGTACGACGAAGCAAAAAAGAAACTTAAGAAGTTTTACGCGCTTGTTAAGCGAGAGTTAAAGCTTGCTTTTGAACCCGATATTGTTGCCTCCTTGGAAGTAAAAATGAATAAAGAACTTTCGGGTAAAGAGTCTATGGAAACCTCGTTCGAGGCAGAACAGACGGCAAAGGAGCTTACAGCCGAAGTCTATAGAATCTCGCTCTTCCAGGCGGCAAAAGCAGCACATCTTAGAGTCTTGGCAGCGATAGAACGCAATTTGGCGGAACGGGGTTTTGGAGAAAAGCATTGGGCCAAAGCTGAGGATTATTTAATTAAATATTACAATGCGTTAAAGGAGCGCGTAGCATGACTTTTTACGCAGTGCCAAGCTACGCTTATAATGCTCTAAAAGAGCGCGTAGCATAACTTAACTTTAATGGAAGAAAGACCCCATGTAGATCATGCTTCGAGTATTGAGGTTCCAAGAAGAATGGGATTTAAAGATTTGGTTAATGATGTCAAAAGAAGGTGGAAGGAAGCCTTTAGACCTTCTCATAAAGAATTTTCGCAAGCTATAGATGTTCCGGAAACCATGACCAAAGACCTTGTAAATAAAGTGGTCGATAATTTACCTTTCTACATTCCGGCAGAAATCAGATCTAACATCAAAGAAACGCACCCCGACCCGCTAGTAGTGTCTGGCTTCTTGGTCGACAAACGCTTTTTAAAGTCAGAAAAAGACATAGACATAGAGGCTCCGCCTTGGGTTAGTAAGGAAGATTTGGAAGATTACAATAAAGGAATAACTGTATTAAACGAGATTGCGACCGACACATTGGCATATGAGGTTGAAAACAATCTGGCAAAGAAAAGCTTGTGGTACAAGTTTTCAAATGCCGTTTCAAAGATTGAAAGTAAAATTTTCGGCACTGCTGTTTCCAACGAAGTAAAATACGCTCAAAAGATGCTTGGAGGAGCGGATAAATTTGAGGACTTCAGAAAAAATCTGGTCTTAGCTATGCTCACGGGCGACAACTCTAAAGTTAACGAACAATTGGATAGTTTGGGTTATGGAGACTTGGATCGTTTTGCATTAGAAATCGGTAGAGAGACAACTTATTCGAAGTCAATGGAATGGATGGATAAAGTTTTCAAAAATCCTAGGGTAACAAGAATACTTACGGCAGGGCATGTTAGCATTGAAAAACCCGGTGTTATTAGTTTGAATATGGCGGGCAACTCACCCGGGTTATTGAATGTTGCGGTCGGCATATTCCAAGGGATCGCGTTTGCAGGAGGGGTTTACGCGGGTGCACCTACAATGGGTGCCGTCATGTTGGGTCTAATGGCTGTTAATGGTTACTTTGTTGCTAGGCTTCCAACGAGTACACAGCATGTGCTTATGCATGAGGCTTGTCATTATATTAGCCAAGATTCCGGTCGTGTGGGGATCAAAAGATATACGGTAAAAGACAAGTGATGCTAAACTACTGATATGAATATAAGGCAAGCGACTTCGGATGATTTAAGACAGCTCAAAGATCTCCATGAAAAACTTCAACTCGATTTAAATAAACTTGGAGAAACTAGTTATGATACGGAGGTACAAAAGAAAGGCTTTATGCTCGGCACCGACGGAGTACATGACATGGCCGAGGAATTAACAAAGGCATACAAGTTTTTTGTTGCCGAAGACAATGGAATAATCCTCGGTTTTTTAATAGCGGATCATAGAAAAGAGCAGAAATTTTATGATGACGAATATAAAACCTGGTTTGACGCCGATTTAAAAGATTTTTACTACAACAACGACAAGGGAATGACCCTCGCAACAATTCTTGTGGACCCCGACTCAACCAAAAAAGGAGTTGCAACCGAGCTTTTGAATAAGCTAGAAGAAAATCTTAAACAAAACAATTTTGAATATCTTTTTTCCATTGTAGTTGTAGCACCCGTAACCAACACACCTTCAATTATCTGGCACACAAAACAAGGATTTAAGCGCCTTGCAATGGGCAGGCCAAGGAGGCTTTTTGAACTGGATAATTTTGTAAGTGTTCTCCTTTACAAGGAGGTTGGTTGAAAGACTTTGTATCTTAAAGTAGAATCACTCCATGTCCGCTTTCCAAAACAAGAAAATTAAAGAAATTTTGGAGTATTACAAGCTTCCTTGGGCTCTCTCGTATGTTTCGGGTGTAGCTCATTGGGATCTGGAAACTTATATGCCTGCAAAAGGTGCAAGTTACCGCGGGGAAGCACTTGCTAAGATATCTTCTTTAAGGCAAAAAATCTTTTTGGATAAGAAATTTACCTCGCTTATTCATTCGGCTTCAAAAGAAAAAGGTTTAAATGACTCCGAAAAAGGTGTTGTTAGGGTACTTTTGCGTGCGCTTCATGATTACGAAAAATTACCACCCGAATTCATAGAACAGTTCGAAAAATTAACCAATGAGGCAACCATTGTCTGGAGAAGCGCTAAAGAAAAGGGAGATTTTAAACTCTTTGAGCCGTACCTAAAAAAGATTTTTGACATGAACAGAAAGTCTGCAGACTATTTGGGTTATAAAGATTCGCCGTACGATGCACTTTTGAACGAGTTCGAGGAAGGTCTAACCAGTAGGCAGGTGAGTGAGTTCTTCGAACAAATCAAAACACCCTTAGCCATATTGCTTTCCAATATTCAAAAATCAAAAAAATACAACAAAAACCATTTTTTGGAGAGTACGGCTTATGATAAAGAAAAGCTGGTTAAGTTAAACGACAAAATTCTAAAGCTTTTCTGGGAAGATTTTGGCCGGTTTAGGTTAGATGTTTCAAGTCATCCCTTTACCACCTCCTTTTCGGGTAACGATACCCGTATAACTACATGGTACCACAAGGCCGATTTTGCCAGAAGTTTGCTGGCAACAGTTCACGAATTTGGTCACGCTTTATACGACTTACAAAGTTCACCAGAGTTGGAAATGACGCCTGTTCAAGGGGGAAGCTCACTGGTTATTCACGAAAGCCAGAGTAGATTCTGGGAAAACTTTGTTGGTAGAAGTGAATCGTTTATTAAATGCTTTAAGAAAGATTTCGAAGACGCAGTCGGCAAGAAGTTGGAAACGGCGGAAATTTCAAGATACTTTAATAAAGTATCACCGAGCTTGCTTCGGGTAGAAGCCGATGAAGTTACATATCACTTCCACATTATGCTTAGGTTCGAAATAGAAAAGGGTGTTATAGAAGGCAAACTAAAAGTAAAAGATTTACCCGAGATTTGGAATACAAAAATGAAGGAATATTTAGGGGTATCTCCAAAGTCGGACTCCGACGGGGTTTTGCAGGACATTCACTGGAGCGGCGGTGCTGTAGGGTACTTTCCTACATACTCACTTGGAACATTTTTGGGTGCACAGTGGGAGAATAAAATGTCCAAAATTATTACGGGCAAAGACCTTGCTAAAGATGTAGAAAAAATCAAAAAGTGGCTGGGGGAAAACATTCACCAGTACGGTTCAAGCTACACTCTTAACGAATTGCTCAATAAACAAAAAATGAAGTTTGATCCGTCTATTAATCTAAAATACCTGGAGGAAAAATACTCCAAAATATACGGGTTTTAACCGTTAAGCTATTAAAGTAAGTAGCCTGTAATTTTACAAATAAGCAACTATCTGCTATTCTCCTCGGATGAAAGAAAGAAACGCCTATGTCGATGTGCAAGAAAAACCTACTATTCATCCCGACTTTACTGCTTTAGTTGAAAGGTACAAAACAGACGACAGATATGGTTCAGATGAGGAAAGGTTACTAATAATTCGTAACCTTAAACTGTTGGGCGAATTTATAAGTGGGATCCATCTTCCCGGCTATGTTAAGGCGGTTGTATTGGCAGGATCGTACTCGGCCAAATATCCCAATAATCCGCCGGAATACGGCGATAAACCGGTTTATGGCCCGTTTCATAAGAGACAAAGCGGCGGGTCTGATATTGACCTCTTGTTTTTGCACAACAAAGCATTTGCCAGGGGCAGAACTCCCATGAACTTATCAATTTATAAGGAATTGGAAAAAATAATAGAAACTGAAAGCATAGGTGGTTTCAAAAAAGTTGGAGAGTTGATACATGTATCAACGGAACCTTTGGCTACGGGATATTGGTTATTGCCCGAATACGCCAGGACAATGATCAGAACAGGTACTTTGGTTGCAGGTGATATTCAAATGAAACAATATGGAACCGAACGCGAAAACCCGCCAAGGAATAAAAAAAGTGATTATGATCCAATCGTTGATATGATGGGCCTTTAGATCAGTAAGGTATAAATTTTTTGGTTTTACACTACTTAGAAGTTTCTTTAAAAGCTTGCCACTTTTCTTCGAATGCTTTTGCTAAAGTTGGGTGGTCTACCTCTTTGCCTTTCCAGGTTGTATTACTCATTAGCCAGGGTTTGGAAAACTCATACATCTCATCTATCAAGGGAGCCGAGCATCTAAAAAGTTCTCCGATGGAATCGGGAAACTTTGGTGCGTAAACATCTAATGCTTTGGCCAAGTCGATTACCAAAACCCTGCCGACAAGCGCGTGTTCCATTTCGTCATCAAGGCGGGAGAGTCCTTTTGCCTCCAGCTTTCTTTGGTTTTGAAAGACCTTCATTGCAGTAATCACATATTCCGATTTTTCTATAGCTTTGAATGCAAAATGCAGTTCTGGGTCTTTGCCGTTAACAACTAAATCGTACCCTTCTTTAAGTTTGGCTTTTAATGCGTCGGAAATGCTAAGTGTAGAAATAACTCTTTTTGCCATTCTGGACTCCTTCTTCTCGTCTTCCTCTGTCTTAACTTGAGCGGATATGTCACCGACTCCTTTGCCGTTAAGTTTGGCTTCTCCCGTATCGTGAGGACCTACTCCATATAAAAATGTTTTTTGTTGATCTTTTGTAAATCTTCCTGCTTCTTTTCTCAAAAACCATTTTCCGATTCCATAAAACAAAACACTATGTGTAAACACTTGTCCCGTTGCACCAAAAACCTGTCGCCATGTTTCGTTGGATTCGTTTGTTCTAAAGTGAGACTCCCAGCGGTAAGTGGTAAGAAGAGATTGACCCGCTTCACTAACTTTTAAAGCTTGGGCAAACTCGGGGAAATATTCCTTGCTCATTATTGATGTATTTAATATCACTACGGTAAGAGGGGAGTCAAGTAGAAAAAGAAAACGCAGGCGGTTACGGATGAAATTTCAAAAACTTCCGTAACCAACCTGCGTTGGTAGTACTAGTCGCGGCTAAACGCGAGAGTGATTAATCCACCCGCAATCGCCAAAAAGCCGACCACCTTAATAAAGGTGATTGCCGTAAAGGCGATGGCGGCGACACCCGCGAGTGTAAAAGCGACGCCTGCAACACGCTTCCAGAAAAGGTCAATTGACATTTGTCGGATTCCTTAATGCCCTCATGGATGTGGCAACGACACCTTCGTTTGTGATCCACTCCTTGTGACGGCTTCCGATGAGGCCGTGGAACCATAGTTCCACATAGTCATGGTAGTTTTGCTTCTCGATTTCGCCGTGATCCGCGCGCATCGGGAACTTTTCCGTAATGTCCAAAGCGGTGGCTTCCGATGTCTCAAACAGGTATTCCAGCATTGCTTGCTGGTTTTCGTTAGGTACGAAATCTGCCATTTCTGGCCTCCGTTAAGTATGAATAGTGCGACTAACAACCCATATTATACCGATAGTTCGGGTCATTGTCATTTTTGGGGAAATAAGCCACTTGACACAGATGTATCCCTTTGTTATCTTGTGATTAAGTTAGATAGCAGAGTAAACATATCAAAGTAGTATTAAGTATTTTTAAAATTTACAAATGAACGACGAACCAAAAAAGAAAGTTAAATTAGATTCTCTTCCTGATCTTCTTACGGTTCGTGAAGTTGCTGATGTTCTTAGAGTTTCCCCCTTAACAATTAAAAGATGGGGCAAACGCGGTAAACTTCCGGCAATTCGTATTAACTCCAGGGGCGATAGAAGATACAAAAAAGAGGCGGTTCTTTGGCTTTTGGGAATGCAGAACAACAGTTAATCTTCAAGGTTTTCTAAACTTCATAATAAGGTGGCTCCCAATAATTATCCATTTGTTTTTTAATGTCGTCAAAAGCGTTGTCGGGAATAGAGTGGGAATCAATTATCACGGGATTGTGTTTGTAGCCCAACATAACATCCGTTAAGAGTCTTACTTTTCTTGGAACAATAACCCCCGTTGCGGGATAAATATGGCCTTTTTTGATTAGTCTGTCTATGTATTTAAACGGGTCTTCCAAATCTACCGTGTGTCCAAAGTCAACGATTATCGGCCTGTTTTTGGTTTTAAAAATATTTGCCCTAAGTTCGTATCCTGCACCGGGACTAATATCTCGTGTATTTCTTGCTTCTACCAAAAAAATAGAAGTGAATCTGTCTACCGCAACAATTCTATTTTTGCCTCTGAATTTAGATTCCTCACTTGGATAAATCGGATATCCTTCGGAATCAAGCTGTATATAAACACTATCTCGTTGTGCTTTTTCTTCTTCTTTTGCAGTTAGTTTTTCCGGTTCGGGTGCGTTCACTATGGATGTATTGCGGGGAACTATATTGTTTCTTTCGCGGGATTTTTGCAGGCCTTGGCTTTCTGCCAAAACATCCATAAGTGCCTCCATTGCATCTTCTTCGGAAATTAAACCGCTTGTCATCTCCGGCATTTCAACGGGGCCCGTTTGATTCCTTCCGTAAGATGTGGAGCCGCTCTTATAAAACCACCCGTTTTTCTTGGGTTCGTTTTCCTGTGGGTCTTGTTGGTTAGGGGAGTCGTTGTTTCCTGCCGTTAGTTGTTCCAAATACATTTGTTTTCTTTCGGCCTTGGAGGTTGGGTCACGCCTGCAATAGCCGCGGCTAACATCGGCAAGCATCATAGCCTCTGCTTCTTCTTCGGGGGATTTGCGTTTTCTTTCCCAAAACATCCTGTAATAATACTCTTGAGATCTGTTTTTGACAAACTGTGGGGTTATACGGTTAGGTTGATTCTGGTTTAGCCCAGCCGTTTTCCAGTTCTTCCTGAGCCTTTTCAAAGGCGTTATCGGGAATTTTATGCCAGTCAAGCCGTACGGGTATTTGATTGGGTGCAAAAAAGTCCTCCTTGATATCAACTCTTTTAAGCGGTGCGATAACCCCGCTTGCAGGGAAAAGAGTAATTTTGGAAAAGTCTTCCGGCCCCCAACCAAAGGCTACATAAAATGTGCTTGTACCCTTGTTGGCTACAATGGAAGCAGGGAGATTGTACTCGGGGGCGGGGCGGATGCCATAGCTACTTTTAGCTTCTACTTTAAATATGGACTTCCATCTATCCACAGCTACTATTTTATTTAGTTTTCTAAATTTTCCTTCCTCCCTGTGGCCAATCGGGTGGCTTTGATCATCCATTGTTATAAAAGATAAACTTTGTGCAATATCATCACCTGCTTCAAATTGTTCCGCCAAAAAGGGTGGCGGGGGAGAATAAACACCCGATTCGGGCATTAAAATAATTTGATCGTGGTTTTCAAAGGCAACTCTGTTTTGTTCCGCTTTGATTTCGTCCATAACCTCCATATACGCGGTTAATACATCTTGCGGGTTTGCTTTTTGGGAACCTCCACCCCCGCCGTGCATAAATTCACTTCCGCTTGCAGTATTAACACTGTTACTTTTGTAAAACAATCCTTGTTTTTTGGGTTTTTCGGGCTGTGTCCCGCCGTGTATCCCCGCACTTAAAGATGTAGCATCTGCGGCACCCCTCTCCTTTAATATTGCCTGCAAGTGAAACTCCCTTTGCCTTGCTTTTGCGTCATCGTTGTTCTTACAATAACCGCGGCTAACATCTACTGTTACCCTAAAGTCGGCTTCTTCTTCGGGTGATCTTTGTTTTTTGAATCTTTCCAGAATTGACATCCTGTAATAATACTCTTACGCACGGATTTTGGCAAATTGGGTGTATAATCCCACAATGACAATGGAATTTATGAGAGGCGAGGCAACCTGCCCTTGGCACGACACGGAGGGTGAATATGTGGCCAGAGGTAATGATTCACGCGTTGTGCGGGTGCGCGGAAAAATCCACAAAATATATGATCAGGATCTTTTGGCGTTTATGTTAGGAAAGGAAAAGGTTTCCAGCCAGGTCTCGTTTTATATGGGAGCCCAAAATACCGCTTCTAAATTGGCAGAGTTGGAAGATTGGCAGATTTCACTTCCTTATCTAAATAAATATTTTCCTCTGAGAGTGTTGTGTTTTGAAGAAGGCCAAATTTGTACAGATTGTAATGTTGTGACAGGGGTTCAAACAGAAATTCCGGGGTTACACCTGGAGGATGATCCAAATTTTCCCGATAAAGAAAAACTTGAGGAGGCACTTGAGGTGACGGGTGATTGGATGGGCAGAAGATTAAATTTGAACGGAATATATTTATCCATGAACAATGTAAAAAACTATATGGGAATTTTTGTTGTAACAGATATGGCTTCTGTGGTGGCTGCGGTTAAACCTATATAATA
>CAZRJH010000014.1:0-5292 GCA_964600575.1 uncultured Gammaproteobacteria bacterium
ATTTTTCTGCTACAATCAGTAAAATGAACTTCAAGCTTAAAAAACTCCCCAGCGGCTTAAAAGTTTTGGTTTGTCCAATGCCTTCATTAAGCTCTGTTACAAGCACTATTTGGGTTAACACAGGGAGTCGTAACGAAGATAAAAGAACTAACGGAATCTCTCACTTTTTGGAACATATGGTTTTCAAAGGTTCGGCAAAACGCCCTACTGCCCGCGAAATTAGCACTGCGGTTGATTCTATCGGTGGCGAGTTTAACGCGGGTACTTCAAAAGATTGGACAAACTTTTACATCAAATCGGGAGTAAATAATATAGAAACCGCGTTTGATGTATTAAGCGACATGGTTCTAAATCCTATTTTGTCGGCAGAAGAAATCGAAAGAGAAAAGGGAACAATAGTCGAGGAGATAAAAATGTACGAAGATACCCCCATGTATAGAATCGGCGATGTTTTTGAACAGTTAATGTTTAAGGGAAGTCCGTTGGGTTGGGATATAGCAGGAACAGAACAAACAGTAAGGGGTGTCAAACGAGAAGATTTTGTTAAATACAGGAACACACATTACTACCCGGACAATATGTTGGTAACGGTATCCGGTGGAGTAACGGAAAAACAAGTAGACAATCTAATAGAAAAATATTTTGGCGGACTTAAAAAAGGAAAATCAGAATTTAAGTCTAAAAAATTCGAAGTTAATCAGACCAAACCAAGATTTTTATTGCACTCCAAAAAGAAAGAACAGGCTCATCTAATCCTCGGTTTCTATTCCGAGGGTCGCGGTTACAAACAAAGATTTGCTCAAAGTATACTTTCGGCAATACTCGGCGGAGGAATGAGTTCTAGGCTTTTTATAGAAGTAAGAGAGCGAAGAGGTTTAGCATATTCTGTACGCACCAGTGTTGACCGTTACAACGAAGTCGGATATGTTTCAACTTATGCTGGAGTCGACCCCAAAAAAGCAGATGAAGCAATAAAAATAATTGCCGATCAATGTTACGGTTTAGCAAGCGGCAAGTATCCGATAGATAAAGATGAGCTAAACAAGGCCAAAGAATTTTTAAAGGGTCACCTGGCGCTTGTTTTAGAAGATACAAAAGATGTGTCAACTTTCTTTGGAGAGCAGGCGTTATTTTTGAACGAAGTAATAACACCTGAAGAAGTTTACAAAAGTATAGATAAAGTTAGCGTGGATGATGTTCTTGCACAAGCCAAGAAGCTTTTTGTTCCTAAGCATATCAATCTGGCAATGATCGGACCTTATAAAGACGGAGCGAAGTTTGAGAAGACAATTAAGTCTTGATGTCTTTTGTCATACAAAACTTCTTAACTTCAAAATATTTCTAAATATATAAAAAAGTATCTAAAATGGAAAGTCACGAAGCAGCTTCAAGCTTGGGTATCCGCACAGAGAAAGCCATGGCAAAAGTTGAGATGAAAGGAACTTTGTTTTCGGGTAGTCCAAAAACCCCTGAGTTTGTTGCCGATGCACTGATGGATTTTGCAGACCTCAAAAGAGGTATCTTATACGTCCCCGGCGGTAACTACGAACCGGACGGTGACCAAATAAATCTAAGAAGCTCGGTAATAGAGGATGTTGTTGAATCTGCAGAAATGAATAGGCTTTCGGCAAGCCGGGCTGTTATCGAAGATTTGTCTCACAACCAGGGTGCTCAATCGGTGGGGTATGACAGAAAAACCGGCGAAATTTTTGAAGAACCTTTAGAGATTTCTGACGACTATGGCAGGGTTGATCTTGAATTTAAACCAAACGGGGAAGTGTCCGTTGTAAATTTTGATTTGGGGGACGGTTTGGGAAACATTTATTTTGCCGATCAATTTGTAACAGGCATAAAAAGAGATGAATTAATGGTTTTAACGGCTATTGCTCGTCACAATCAACGCCTGGTGGGTGATAATTATTTTCATCCGCAGCCTACAATAAGTTCGGGAGAAATGAAAATGTATTACACCCAAAAAGGTTTAGGACCGGTTTGGGAGGCTCTGGACAAATAGCACGGATATAAATTAAAATCACAAAGATGAAAACTTTACTTCACGAACGAACTTTGATTTTGATTAAACCCGACGGTGTACAAAGAGGTTTGGTTGGCGAAATCCTAACAAGATTCGAAAAGAAAGGACTCAAGGTGGTAGCCCTTAAAATGGTTTGGCCAAACGAAAAGATGGCGCAAAAGCATTACGATATGCCCGAAAGTGACAAGATTGCACTCGGAGAGCGCACGATAGCCTCTTACAAAGAAAAAGGGGTTGATCTGGGTAAGACCGCAATTCAGATAGCCGAAGATGTACAAAAAAGACTTGTTAAATATATTACGACAGGCCCCGTTGTTGCTATGGTAATAGAAGGTGCGCATGCTGTGGCTCATGTAAGAAAGATCAGGGGAGCTACAAACCCCTTGGCTGCCGATGTTGGCACAATAACGGCTGACTATACAATTGATTCGTATTTTGTTTCCGACCCGGATGAACGCGCAATTCGTAATTTGGTACACGCTTCAGGAAGTACTGTTGAGGCAGAACGAGAGATTAAGTTATGGTTTGATACAAATGAAATTCACGATTATGATTTGGCAATAGAAAAAATTCTTTACTCCAAAGAATGGGAAAGTGCTAGGGAAGAGTTAACCCAGAAATAAAGTTATGGAAACAAAAGCTGGAGAACTTATCCTAGAAAGAGTTGATAAAAAGGTTATTTCCAGATCTTTGGAGAGGGTGCCACATTTTGACAAATTAAATACACTTTTTCCGTTTAATGATCCTACTGACTCAAGAGATGTAACTGCATTGGCCGGGATTGACGCAGATTTCAAGACTATTCCAAAGTACGATACCGCCAGGGGTTGGCACGAAATGAACAAAAACAGGAGTTTGTGGATAGTTGCATACAAACAGGACGTTGTCGTCAATGGAGAAACGAAACCTTTTGGGAGGCTCGAGATTAATCACGATAGGAAAAGGTTTATTGGTGGTGGTCAAACGATAATTAACTTTAGAAGATTGGGGGACGAGTATAGACTTGAATTTAGAAGGCCACCAAATTTCGACACAACAACCTTTAAAGGTAGTCTTTTGAAGGGGTTTAACTTTAGTGACGTAGCTATGGTTGGAATTTTGGCGGATATCAGCGAGTCGCTCGGTGATGACCCTGCAAACGACTTCTTAGTAAAACCAATGAGTGCGTTAGTTGCTCAAGCAAAATAATCCAGCCTTATTTCTTTCTTTCTTCCTGATTTTTTCCTTGTCTGATTGTCCATCCGGGGGTTAGTTCTACATTATTTTCTTTTGCATAATTTTTGGCTTGCAAAAGTATTTTATCTGCACCAGAGAAGTCTCTATCTATAGACAGTTGGGCAAAGTCTTGAAAAAGCAGGGTCAAATGGCTGTTGTGTGACTCATTTTCCTTTTTTTGATAGTAACCCGGCTCTAACGTTGCTTTTTCGGAATAAACTTTTGCATTAGGGAAATATTTTCCAACCTTACTTAATGCCGTTAGCAAGGTTCCACCTCTGTCCACCATGTCATCTGTAACTATTACGCAAGTTATGTTTCTGTCTGACGAAACCGATTCGCATATGGCGGACTTGGTTTCTTTATCGCTCATTATGGCAAAAGTGTTTATTTTTAAACCCGCGTACTTTTCGGCCGCCAGCCTTGCAATTTCTAGATAAACCAAACCTCCGCTTGTTATGCCTCCTACTTTTGTGTTTTTATCAAAAAGCCTATCTGTTGCATTGTAAGATAAAAAGTTAGTGCCAGTTAAAAACTGAGATAAAACTTCTAAGGTTTCGTCACGGGTTAGTTTTCTTGAAGGTTTTTGAGGAGAGCCAACCTTTACTTCTATTCTTGCCATCATATCTTCTGTCGCTTTAAAAAGATTTCTAACAGAGTTTGGTGGAGGAATGTGATGCGCAGATCCCGGTTCGTATCCCAATAATTTTTTTTGACTCTCTAAAATATATTTTGATATGTTTGGATGTATTGGTTCGGGACGATCTTTTGACACTGCTTCTAAAATGTTAGTTGCCATAAATGTTGAAAGTTTACGAGCTTCCAATAGTGTTTGTTGTTGGGCTGCACCTTCTTGAGAAAATGCTTTGGTTCTAAGCCTTCTGAGTGTGTCAATCCCCGGACGAAAAATTGACTCATTCTGGTCTTTTGCCTCTAATTCAGTTGAATTCAGAGGTTGTCTCGACCTTTCTATAAAATTAGTATGGGATCCTGATGCTAAAAATTCAAAATCAAACATATGCTTGGGGTGCTGAGAATAACAAGTTCACAGCAATAATCTGAAACTGGTCGGGGTGCTGAGAATTGAACTCAGTGCCTCTTGTACCCGAAACAAGCGGTCTACCGATGACCTACACCCCGAAATACGAAGTATGAGGGGAGCCAAACTCCGCTTACACCCCGTCGTCAAAACTCGATTCGCTAATCGCATCACAAAGCTTTGCTTTGAATGCTAACACTCATCGGTTTTTCCTCTCAAAAACGTACAACGTTTTTGACTATAACAACAAATATACAAATCGGTGCCCTCGGAGGGAATCGAACCTCCATCTCACCCTTAGGACGGGTTTGCTCTATCCGTTGAGCTACGAGGGCTTGTGCCTAGTAGCCTACTGACAAAGCTTTAGCTTTATCCGTTGAGCTACGAGGGCTTGTGAATCTGCTCAAAATTATACCAGAATTCAAGAAAACCTCGCCTCATAATGCGAGGATGAATTGAACACTGGTGCGTCATCCTCCCTTAGGGGGAACCTCGCACCTTAGTGCGAGGAGGATGACATAGCACGAGCGAAGCTAAATTTACTTTACTGTTAGAGTAAATAGGTTAGAAGGAGTGGTTCCTCCAAGGTTCGTCAGAATCAAAAGCTTGGTTGCGTTTGCAAACGGAAAAGCAAACGGGGAAACATAGGAACCTGCATAAACAACTTGTTTATTTGTACCGTCGTAGTCCATAACAGAAACCTTACCCTCCTCGGCAAAAATCAGATGTCTGCTTGTGGTTAACCATTTTACAGCTGGAGGGGATTTGGGTCCTGTCGGATTTCCCAAGATAACAGGCTTGTCGGATATCAAAAAGTTCCTGTCTTCTTTGGTATCGTATAAGTATGTATGACCTGCGGTAATACTTCTCTCCTGAGTTTGTGTAGAGGCTCCAGGGAGGGGTGAAATCAGTTTATCATCAAGAGTTGCCGACGCACTTGCGGTGTATAAAATCATAGTATCGTCGGGTGCAAAAACAAATGTCGAAGATTTTCGCACCAGAA
>CAZRJH010000015.1:0-5083 GCA_964600575.1 uncultured Gammaproteobacteria bacterium
CTTCAATGACACCTGCATCATGGACCGGGAATGCGACACGAGGCTTCACTCTCAGCGCATAGTGAACCGCATCAGCAATTTTGCACCATGGCCCTGCGACGGGGAGCGCGAGAATATCGACGGGGCGTTCAGGGTCTTTGAATGCATCGCCGGGATAAAAGAATTTCTCTGCAATGAGATAGCCGGTGTTCTGTACCTGGCCGAAGTCCTCAAAGATTTCTTCGTGCTTCGCATCGAACGCTTCGAGCATGATTCCTCGAGCTTCAGATGAGCCTCTTCCCTGCAAAAGCGTGTACGGAATCCCCGCCTCATCAAGCTTGGCTCCGACACCTGCATTTGTGATTACGTCTGCAGTCGGATTGTTCTTCAACACCTCTTTAAGCGACTCAGTGTGAAGGTGATCCCCATGTTCGTGGGTGATAAGGATGATATCAATATCCGTGACACTCCCCTGGCCTTCTGAATACGCTCCTGGATCCGTGAGGAGTGTTACTCCATTAACCTTGATAAGGAGGCAACAATGACCGATTTTGGTGATGTGCATTCACCTATTCTACCATCTTTCAAAAAGGTGTTAGATGAAGCTTCTGTTATTTTGTCGATATCAATTTCAACTGCTCCGGAATTGTTTCCTGACCAGGAAGAATTATATCCATCGTCTTTGGATCAGGTTTATTTTCTAACATCGCAATCAAACATTCGCCAATGTGATAGCTTAAGTTTACAGGCACAGCATTTCCTATTTGTTTATACTGTGAGGCAACAGAGCCTGCAAACTGCCATTTATCAGGAAAAGTTTGAATCCTGGCGTATTCTCTTACCGTCAAAGGACGTGTTTCCTCAGGGTGACACCTCTCAGTTTGTTTTTGTGCTGGTGCACATGTCAGGGTCAAGCTTGGCTCATCCCAAGCAAGTCGGCGTGCCATGCCAGTTTTTCCGCCACCCATGAAAAACGACGCCTGCATGTATTCTTTTTGCAATGCGAGAGGAAGATCTCTCCAATATCCCCCAGGAGGAACTTTTTTGAGGATTTCTTTCTTTCTCTTCGGGTATTCTTGCCCAGGTGAAGGAGGGCAGTTTTTCAAGCCTTCACGAACGCTTATCGTATAATTTCTCTCCTTGGGAAAAAGAATTGGTATTTTTAAATCTTTACGAACCCCTATTATTACCAATCGCTCACGCTTTTGAGGAACATCCAGGTATTGCGCTCGCAAGAGTTTGTAGGAAACTCTGTATCCTAAATCTTTCAGTACTCGGATAATTACCTTGAGAGTCCTACCTTCATCATGGTTCAATAACCCCTTGACGTTTTCTCCCATAAATATTTTAGGGCGAACTTCTTTGACACATCGAGCTAACTCAGAAAAAAGCGTCCCGCGCGTGTCCTCAAAGCCCATTTTTTTCCCGGCATGGCTGAACGCTTGGCAAGGAAAGCCTCCCTCGACGATATCTGCTTTCAGGTTCTTAAAACTGAAAGCTTTCACATCGGCATTTACGACATTCCAGTCCGGGCGGTTTTTTTTGAGCGTAGAAGTTGAATCTTTGTCTATATCAAGTAGCAAAGAGTGATTAAGACCAGCATTTTCAAAACCCAATGCGGTTCCGCCAGCCCCAGCGAACAACTCGATTACTGAATATTTACTTCTAGTTTTTTTACTGAGAACCTTGAAGTCTCGTCCCGATCCTTGACCAGATATTTGTTGTTGGAGTCTCTTTATTTCATCAATATTAAAGAGGCGGTAATTTAAATCCGTTCGCTGACCTTTAATAAGACCTTTTTTCTCCCAGCGCCTAATAGTGTCTGAAGATACTCCGATAGCCGAGGAAGCCTGGTGTACGTTCAATAGTTTATCCATATAAAGATAAGTGTATTAGTACCTTTGCATTATGCAAGGGTACTAATAATATCTAGATGTGGATAAGGATATCAATAAATTCGATTGAATAACTCTTTGAAAGACGGGTCTTTTATTGCCTTATCTATCGATCTATCTAGATATCTACCTATTACTTTAGGCAAAACTTCATAAAGTTTCCTTAAAGCCTCGGGATCCCCTGTTGCAAGGGTATAAAAGCTTTTTCCATCAACCTGTCGGATATGTTCGTTCACAGAGCGTCTCTTCCCAGTTCTGTTATCTGAAGGTGTAAAGGGTTTGTTATAAACCTTTTTACTTTTAGGAATCACTTCAACGTAATAGGCCGTATAACCTTTATAGGCAGGCTTTTTAAGCTGTGCCTTGAGGTCGTCGTAAATAGCGACCTTATGATTTCCTTTTGTGGTGTTGTGTTTATTTTTAACTTCAGCAAGGATCTTTTTTGTGTTGTTTTTTATATCAAATACCTTACCCTTACCTGTTCCCATGTTCTCAAATCCATGCACAGAACCAAGAATGTTTTGATGGAAGTCACCTAGGGCGTTTTGTAGAGTTTTTTGATTTTGTCTTGATTTTTCTTGATCAAGCCAAACTGCCATTGGAATATTTTGCCAAATTGCATCAAACAGTGCTGAAAACGGGTCTACAGAGTTTTTATGAAACTTTTTCTCGCTATCTGCTAGTGATTTTTTAGCAACGATTAAAACTTTCTCCACGTGTGCGTGAAGATCTTTGTTTTTTATGAAAGGCAATAGGTTTTTCTTTGAGGCCATATTAAGAATTACACTAAAAATTAAGATTCATTGTCCAAAATAACCTTTGCATCTGAAAGTAATGCTTTGGTTATACTCAAGTTCCAAGCGCGCATAACACTGTGCCATTTTTTATGCTTTAGAAAAGTATCCCAACTTAGTTCAAGGATTCTTTTTGGCAAATAGCTTTTATAGAGCTGTACTATTATTACGTATTCGAACTTTTTCTCCGGAATGTTTTTGTCATCCTTTTCTCCAAGACCATGGAATACCCCAGTGGTACTTCCTGGTTCGGTTACCGTTTTGATACTATACCTTTCGCCTTTCTTACTGAGGGCATCGACATTCTGCGTTCCTTCAGGGGCAGCCTGTAGTTTAGGTAAACCTTTAGTTAAATTATAGGCTTCTATTGCCAAAAATTCCCCTCGCTCCCCAACCATATTATTAGTTCGCACTCCACCTCTTTTCTTTAGTTCTTGTTGGATAGCGCTATAAGTAAACCACAACTCTTCGTTATTGAGGCTTTCAACATCAATTTTATTGTTCGTGGCCATTCCGGCATTAGATCATGAGGTTGTCCAAGAAACAAGCTTATTTAAAAAGTGTCTGAGCTTGTCTCCGTAAGGCCTCATCCCCCATCCTATGTTCTAAGTCGACTGATAGCAGTACTTAGTTGTTCAACATCAATAAATCTATTTGGTGATGCTTCTCTGCCGGTAGTAATTGGGTATTGAATAATGTTTTCAAGTTTGTTTCTAATTTCTGGGCTTAAACTATAAGCCTCCACAGCCTTTCTGTATTCATCTGTACGGTTCTGTAACGACCAAAGAGCTGTTGCTGATTCTCTAATACTTCGAAGGAGTCTCGAAGGGTCACCCGAAGAGAACAACTTTGAATATTTAGTTAACAGAAAAGACGCCAAAAATAAATACTGCACACGAATATCTTGTTCATCCTCAACAATACTTTTCTTAGCTTCTTCAGATAAACTTAATACTACTCCAAATTGATGAAGTAAATGTTTTGCGGCACGAGGCTCTCGCGCTTCACTTTTAAGAAAATCGGTAACATAGGCTCGTTGTCTTTCACTTGATTTTATGGCGTGTATAGAAAATACCTCATCAACAATATCCTTTAATGTTACGGTCGGTAGTTCGTAGTAATAATGAATTATTTTCATGAGATACTCGTCTCCGTACCCGTCGTGAAGTCCATACTTTTTTTCTACCATTTCTCCAACAATTCTTCTATCAACAGCAAGGACAAAAAGAGTATTTTGTACGAGCAAAAAGTTTTTGATACCTTCAAGTAATTTAACCGTATTTTCCGGAAGACATCGGTCTAAATCGTCAACAAAAATCAATAACTTGGAAGATTTTTGTTTTTTTAAAACTTGAGAAATCGTTTTTTCAAAACTCATCCTTAATCCCTCTACTTTATCCACCCATCTTTCATGCTCATCCAAAACTTTTCCTTCAAAAAGTTCGAAATTAGCAACAGTTTCTTGTACATCTGCTAATTCTAGCTTTCGCAAAACACCAGAAGTAACGACTGCGGCGTCAATTAAAAGCTGTTTCCATTTATTTCGCTCAAGATTGCTTACTTTTTGTATGCAACTGAGAAGTGCAAAAAGTAGGTCATTCTGATCCGAATATTCATATTTCCAAGCCTCAAAGTATATAGGAGTAATGTCTTTATACTTATCTTTAGAACCGGCAGTAAGATGTTGCCGAATATACTCAAGTATAGTTGACTTACCACTTCCCCAATTACCGTATAATCCAAAGCAGTTCGGCAACTCCATTTTTAATAAAATTTCATCCAAAATTTTCTTGGAGAGATTTTCATAGTTAAACCTATCTTTCTCAAAGTCTCGAAGGTGTTTTTCGGTTGGGAATTTCATGAATTCTATTTTTGTATAGGAGAACTGTCATCAGGAAAATACTCGCCATGAAGTCGGGAAATAAGACCACCGAGCACAGTTCTATAAACCTGGGTTGTTATCATTAACCGACCATGTGGAGCCGTGGGGCTTAACCTATAGCGATCGTACTTCTTACCAGAAGTTTCTTCCAATTCATCAATTACTTTATTGTGCTGATTCCAAACTCTGTCTTCATAAATAGCCCCAATCTCTCTTTCTGGAGCCTGAGATAAATATCCTTGTAGTTCAAAATAAATTGGTCTTATTTTATCTTTCATATTTATATTTCTTATAACACAAATCCCGGCATAAAGCCGGGATTGTTGATTATTCCTTTGTTTCTCCGCCTTCTGGTGGCTTTTGCTCTCCTTCCGCGCTTGTCTGCGTGCTGTCCGCGTTAGTCTGCGACTGCTGCATAGCCGCTCCAATCTTCTGCATCTCCGTTACCAAAGCCTCTGTCGCCCTTTTTACAGCATCTATATCACTTCCATCCTTCACCTTGCGTACCTCTTCGATTGCTGTTGTGACTGATG
>CAZRJH010000016.1:0-4787 GCA_964600575.1 uncultured Gammaproteobacteria bacterium
TATTCAATGATGCATGGGTATTTACCAGACGAGTATTCGACTAGGTATAAAGTTCACAGGTATGTTTCCGCACCAATTGGTGGGCTACTTGTGTTCGTAGATATGAATGCTGCCACTGCGGAGGCTCGGGTTCATACTTATACGCTCTCTGGTACGTTTGAAGTGTGGAAGGTATTAGTAAAAGATCCTATTGTTTTGCCTGAATGGCGGGCTACCGCAGATTATAATAATAAATTTCAAACAGTGCCTGACATTTGGTCGGGAGTTTTTTCACCATACCTAGGTGATGATATCTTACAAGGACACTGGCCTGTTTCCACGCAAGCATTTAAGAAAGTTCGTCTAGAAACTAAAGTATGCACGTTTCAACCGCCAGTATAGGGCTAAACCTGCTTAAGCGTATCCGTGTTAGATTATTATTCCAAAAGCACTGTGAACAAACGAAAAAGAATAAAGTAAAAAATCTAGTTTCCGCGATTAGTTTAATTGGTAAAAAAATAAAAGAATACGAAAAAGAATTATGGCCAAAAATTCAAATTCAAAAGAAAAAAATGTTAATTCGTCTCCTGATGGAAATGACTTTAGGGATTTGAAAAAAAAACAAATTATGAAACGTACTTTATATAGTGCTTTGTATGATTACGCACCACTTACTCCATATGACTACGCAATCGACCAAACTCTTTCGGGCGTCTGCTACTCATGGCCGCGTGCTGAACCTAAAGTATTCGTCCGTGCTATGGGAGCGTCATGGTACTGGGTTATCCCTGGGCATGCATGGAGCGATGGGGACGCGGGGTACGGCTTGTATGACTATCCCATAGCCGCGCTTGTAGATGGCCGGGTTTATTTCTTGAATAAAGTGTGGAAAATGGGTAAGGATACGAATGAATAACAAAGAAGTAAATAATCGAGATTTTACGAAAATCCGTATTATTTATGATTTAAACCGCTTTATTGCTGTTGAAGCGAAGAAAAACCCAGACCGTAAATTAGCCCGTTTTACAATCGACACACATATAGGCTTTTGGGACGGCGATAAACTCGAAACTGTACATTACGAAACACAGCAAGGTTATCTTGCAATGCTAAGTAATGAAGGCGAAGTAATGTTCTCCCCGCCGAATGTCCCGATGCCGCCGCCTTTTGCTGCCCGAAGAATTGTAGTACCAGGCCCGGATAAAGCTGCTGAAATTATTCGTTTACTTAAAACAAAAGACTACCAGGTCAAAGTAAAAGGCGTAAAGGGTAAAATTCCACTACTTGAATTCCTAGGTTACGGAAATGAAGAAATGCGTGCTAAGTTAGCATTAATTCCTCGTAACCCTGAGAGGAAGGAAAGGAAGTTTGAAATTAAAACTGACAGGGAGAGGTATCCTAAGTACGTAAGGCCGTCGGCGAAAAATCCGCGTAAAAACAAATCTGTTTTATCCTTGGATATGCTGGACACGCAATTCGGAAGAGGCAAACGGCGTGCCCAGGATTTTGCAAAAAAGTTAGCTTTAGCGGAACAGGAAGAGAAAAATGGAATCGAAACTACTAATTGACGCGGTTGCTAACGGCTTGCTGGAAACAGAGCCCGTGGAAGTCGAGCGGGATGAATTTCTACAAATGTGTAAAGAATCCGAAGCGGACCCTTGCGCGGTTGCTAAACTAACCGCCACCCCGATTGTAACCCGTAGTACGCAAAATCGCGAAGACGGCGGGAGAACGCGAAGAGCGAAGGATCAATTTCGAGCCACGGTACGTATGCTGATTGGGGACAATGAACTGCCACCTGAGGCTACAGCGGCCCTTGTTCGAGGAGTGAGAAATAAAATGCTAGTTGACGCGGTTACGAGTGGGGATGTGAAAACTGCTGCGGAAATGACTAGGCAAATAGCCACCGACCAAGCAATTTTCGGTGCAACTAAAATTGAAATTACAACAAATGCAATTGCGAATATCTTAGACAGCGAGGAAACGGAAGAATTTCGGTTTGCGGATGGAGTTACGTTTTCTGACCTAACCCCCGAAGTCGAAGATGGAGGACAGGAATGATGCCGGAAACAAATATAGATGTTTTTGCCGGGCAAGTAGAAGAGTACCAAGGACAATGGTATGAACCATTTTGTTCAGACTGCGTTTCAGTAGCTTGGTGGGAAGAAGAAGAACAAGCTTATGTTTGCTCGACTTGCAAGAAGTCCTTTCCAGCACGTTTACGTACTAAATATGATGAAGATTTTAGACTAATCGTAGCTGGTTCGCGTTCTATTGGCGAGGGTTATTATTCAACAGACGAGTATATTCGTGAGCAAGCTAAGCGTGTTATAGCATTTTTGTTGCAAAAAATCACACATTTTACTTGCCAAGAGAAAATCAACCCTTGGAATGTCGAAATTGTATCGGGCCGCGCCAAAGGACCGGATACCTTTGGTGAATGGTGGGCTTTAGTACTAAACGGCGGGAATATTAAATTCTTCCCGGCTGACTGGAAACTTGGCTCTAAAGCGGGATTTATTCGAAATGAGCAAATGGGCGATTACGCGGATGCTTTAATTGCATTCTGGGACGGGAAATCGAGGGGAACTAAGCATATGATTGAGTACATGATGAAATTAGGTAAACCGATTCGGGTGCATTTTGTAAATGAAAAGGATTCTTAGGGATTTGTCCACGGAGGATGGGCGGCAAATTTGGGCCATGGTCGAGAGGGCAGCGTCACGATCCACCCTGCCCATGCCTACGGGCCGCCCACAACAAAAAGAAATGAATTACGGTAAACCAAGTAATATAAATGAATTTTTGTCACAAATAAATGAGTGGCATAAGGATAGTCAAAGATTATCTAAGTTAATTTACTTATCTAATACTTCTCCCGATTCGTGGTTGCCGGATTTTATTTGGGACAGAGCTTATGAGAATGACATAAAGCAAGGGTTAATTTCTTTCGGAGATGATAGCTTTGATGAACAAAAATCCATACGAAGGCTAATTGACGCGGCAGAAAATTACTAATTATGGTTCTACAAGATGTAATCGACGATTTATTTCCAAAAGCTTGTGAGTTAATGTGTGACTTTGCTTCTGGTAGACTAGAAGATGTACTTTTAGTCGAAGTGAAAGAGCTGCTTTGGGCCGGCTTGTCACGCTGGCTGGAAGAAGATTTGAGTAATTTCGCTCAAATTTCGAAGCCCGAATTAGAGTTTTCTTACTTAGGTACAAGAGGCGTAATTGACATAGAGGGGATTTTAAAAGAAAAGCCCGGTTCAAACGCCTACTTACCCTATGCGGGTAAGAAAATGTTAGTCGATTGGAAGACTTCAACTACTTCCGTAATTTCGGACACTTGGGCGTTTTCTTACCTAAATTCTTGGCAGTGGAGAATTTATTCCTCGGCGGTGAAGGCTGATTTATTTGCTTTTAGAGGATTATCTAGACAAAAACTAGGTGAAACTAAATCACTACTAATCAAAGTCCCTTCGGATGTGGAAGCACAAGTTCAGGAGTATCTACGGCTGACGAGGAAGCAAATGTCCGTGTTGGAAAGTGAAAAAATTTGGCCCCGAAATTGGCCATCACCTTGCGCGAAATTCGGCGGATGCCCGTTTTACGCAAATTGTTTTTCAAATGAAATGCCGGAGCAGATGATTCAAATTCCAGAATTACTTTCTTATTCTAAGTTATCCGCATTTCAGGATTGCCCGGAGAAGTATCGTAGGCTAGTTGCCGCCGGGTCAGAAGTAAGAGATGAAAATGAAAATACTATTTTTGGAAATACTTTTCATTTGGGAATTGCGTTTATTTACGAAAAGGTGTTTTTAGAATATGGATTACAAAATTAAAATAGGCAAGGATCTTAGGTTTTGTAAGTTTGTTCTTGGTGAGCTTGAGGATTATATTAACAGAGGGTTAATTGTTACTATTTTCAAAAACGCAGACGGGTATTATGAGACTTTTGTACAAGAATCTGCGGATGGCATTAGAACACTCTATCACGGGGAATCGAAAGAAAGTGTTGAACAAGCAATTTTAAACACAGAATTGATTGATCTATACAAATGAATAATCTTCAGAAGTTTTTAGAAATATTTAGAAAACAAATTGTAACCAAAAATTCTTGGGGTAAGAACGAGATTCTAGAATTAATTTCTAAGTCTATCGAAATGCTGTATTTTGAGGAAAAGAATTAAATGCTAAAACGCTATAAGGTGACAGCGCTAGCTTGTGTGGAAGTTTCATTAGGCGAAGTGGAGGCACAAACTAAAACAGCGGCATTGAATAGAGTGATGCGAGAAGCGCCTTCACATATCTCGCTATGCCACCAATGTAGCCGTGAAGTAGGCGATGATTTGCAAATTGATGATTCTACGATTAGAGTTGAATTACTAGAAGAGGAATAAGATAAAAATGGCAATTACAAAAATTGTAAAAAGCAGTGTTCTACAGGACGAATGGGACTTGCCGTTTGAAGGAACGGATGAGATTGTTATTGTCTCGAATGAAATGCGGAGTAGTAACCGATGGTCGAATACTTTTGAACTTGTAATTCATGATCTTCATGACGACACATATTGGTCGATGTTGTATAACCTCGGTACTGGTGCTGAGGGTGAACAGCCGTGGGAGCGTAAAAAAGAAGTTGAACTAGTTAAGGTTGTTCCGAAAATTGTGGAAAAAACTATTTACGTAAACGCGGAAGGATAAGGGAAAAATGCAAAAACTAGGAACTAAGATTTTCGGAGATATACCACCCGCAAGAGATGCGGTTCATATTGCGATTATTCCGGGTAAGTCGGAAACAGAAC
>CAZRJH010000017.1:0-4259 GCA_964600575.1 uncultured Gammaproteobacteria bacterium
ATTGACTTTCAGTATCGGAGCACTTTATGGAACGTGTTTGACATATCCTAATTTGACTTTTTTGTTGACTAAGGTTGGGACAGGGCTAGCGGGGTATTCCGAAGAGTATATGAAAAAATTATTTAAAGAAATCGGTTATCGTCCGGGTAATTTAGTCTTCCCAGAAGGTTGGTAAATGGCCACGAAAGTAAAAGTTTACAAAAGCCTAAATAAAGTTTTTAAAGATTTATCTAATAAGTTAAATAAAGTAGAAATGAAGCGGCTTAAGAGTAAGGTAAGGCCCTTGCGTACCCCCTAGATGAGACCCAACAAATAATGGAAAATTCAATAGTACGAGAACAATATATTCAGGACCAGTTTTGCGAGAATTTAGAAAAGGCTGTTCAGGAAAGTCAACGAGTGTTGGATCTGCTAAACGGAATCACTGGCCGTTCGACTGAAGGGGCGCAAGCTCAGCATGACTTGGAATCTGATTTACGGCTTGCAAAATCTTACCAAGAGCTACTTGGGATCAGCATTATGTTGTTGATAAGAGCGCTGGCTCCAAGTGTTAACGCATGGACTTCAGAGGACCAGCAATTGCTTGATGAGTCTATGTGTGACATGGCGCTTGAGGACGAAGAGCAATATTGGCCCCCTCTACTACCCCCAAATGAGGGTATTGACTTTCAGCCCGAAAGCTGATAGTATAGTAAACGTCCCAAGCAGAAGTCCATTAGAGACTTAAAACCCAGGAATCGCTAGGTTGGTCGAGGCGCGAGGGGCTGCTTGCGGACTCGCGTAGACTATAAGCAAGTGCTTAAGCGTTTGCTTATTTCACACCGGATAGACGTTTTCTAAATCTGACGTTCGATTTATCACTTGCTAAAGTCACGCCTGTTGGTAAAAAGGGCTGATTGCAGATTTTGAAAACGGAACGAATCGTGAAATCCCGGTTTTTTACCTAAAAGCCCTTGTGGTGGAATTGGAAGACACCGCAGACTCAAAATCTGCTTCCATTTAATGGAGTGAAGGTTCGAGTCCTTTCAAGGGCACCAAAAAACACACATACAAAAAAACTAAAATTAAGAAAAAAAAAGAAAAAAATGCTACCCTTAGTAAAACCAAATACAACAAACACAAAACCTGTAGTACAACGCGCTCCGCCTAAAAAGGCTTCTAATTTATCAGTTCACAAACTTCCATCGACTAAGTTACTATTCTTCGGCCAACCCGGTTCGGGGAAAACCTACGTAATAGTAGAACTTTTACGCTTAGGCGTTAAAGTTTTACTTCTATCCTCCGACTTAGGTGGTTCGGGAGCTGAGACGGTTATCAACGCGGCTTTAAACAAGTATCCAGAATTATTGGACGAAAATGGAACCTTTCCGAATTTAAAAGAATTCATTGCGGATTCTTATGATGACGTTGAAAGGTTTATAACCAAGCCCGAAGAAGTTTGTCCAGATATCTGGGATTTTGATCCAGACGTAATCTTTTGGGACGGGTTTTCAAATTTCCAAACTTCGTTACTTTTGGAAAAAGTTCTAGATTTAACTAACCACAAACGCGACGATGCAATTTCAGATGCGCGTAAAGAGGGTTTTCAAGCTGAAGCCGCCGATTGGGGTATGGTTAAAACCCGTACTTATAGTTTTCTAAATGCCTTCGGGGCGATTCATAACCCGAATACTAAAAAAGTACCAATCAAAATCCTCACTTGCATGATGGAGGCAAAGCTAAAAGGTACTGGAAATATTACCGAAGGTTCGAAGATAGTTGAAACGCGCGCTCCGAAAGTAGTCGGTGATGCGCGTATTGGTTTACCAGGTTTCTTCTCCATGATTATCCAAACTAAAGTTACGGCTTTAAATGGGGAGGATAAAGGTAAGCGTAAATATACGTATGTAACTCAAGGTCACGAAGGGCAGAATTCAAAAAATCGCGGCTTTGATGTACCAGTTGAAACAGAGTTTTTTTCTGATATTTGGGACGCTGTTACTTATAAAAAGAAGAAAGACAAATAAATACAATTTTAGAAAAAAGGAAATTCAAAAAATTAAAAAATGCCAAAACCATTTATTGCACCTCCGGCACCACCAATTGTTGCAACCGCGAGAGTAATCGCAGTCGAAGAAACTTACGTTTCAAAGAAAGGACAGGGAAATTATTTAGTAACGCCTTTCGTACTAGAAGTAAACGAACCGGCGGTTGACGAAGTGGGCCGGGCCGGGAAAAACCTACAAAACGGCCAATTTCGTACTTACCTAACTTGGGTCCCAGCTTGGATTCGACCTGAGTTCGACCCAGGAGCGTGTACTAAGCGTATCGAAGAGCTCAAGGCCCTGGCGGCCCAAGGAGATACGGAAGCAGGGGTAGAGGCTAAGACTCTATCGGGGTACTTAACTCTCGCGCCGAAGAATTGGGTAGGGGAGATCAAAAAGGGCCGTACTGTGATTTCGATGCTAATGGGTCTTGTGGGCGGCGCGACGGAAGAGGAGCATGCGGCAGCTTGGGGGGCCATGAATGCGGAAGTGGACGCCCTAGGGGCAGCTAATCCAACTCAAAGCGACCCGCTTCAGGAGCACAGAGCGCAGGATAATATTATTGATGGAATTGCGGATATTTTCGCGCGCTATTTTGGCCCAGACGGTCCCTGTGGGAAGTTTGTCGGCATTCAGTATGGCACTGAAAACGTGCTTCAAAAGGACGCCGATGGAAATGCTTTACGTGATCCTGAAGGAAAGACAATCTGGGCGCCTTCGCCTTATCGATCAGTAATGCAGTGGTTTATTCCTACGGAAAAGGAATTGAAGTCGCGGTATGATTACGCTCAAAAGAGCGGTAAGGTTACTTTTCTAGTTGACTTTTAACCTTTAACTGCGGTAGAGTAAAAAAGAAGGGGCGAGAGAGTCGGGAATCTCAAACCTTCTTTTTTATTTTTCAAACAAATGTTTAAATTACACGTAAAGCCAAAACAATTAACTCACTCGGGAATGTCAGAGGATGAGCGGTTTTTTGCTGTTTTTAATTACTTATTCGTTCAGTTTTTCTTAACAAAACCCGAATTACGAGAAAAAGGAGAAGAGATGAATAAGGAGTGGTACCAGAATACTGGTAAATTGATGTACGAGGAGACATTGAATTGCTAAATAAAATAAATGTTACTTAAAACAAAATTAAAATCAGAAAAAAAAGAAAAAGTAAATTTAAGTGTTATAAATCATAAACCCGATTATTGTCACCAATGCTGCCGTTTATCTCACGAATCATATGGGTATGTAAGAGACTGGTACGGAAATGAACCTAGGATAGGTATACTTGGCGTGGTGCCGAGTTCAAGAGAATTGGGCGAGGGTGCTTGGTCTTCTTCTTGGTACTTAGAGTTTTTACACCAGTTTTTTGAACCTTTGGGTTTGACTAAAGAGAATTTAATTTTATCTTATACTCTAAGGTGTAAGCCTAAGCAAAAAGACTGGAAAGAAGATCATCCTTATCCAATTGGTGGGCTACGTAAGCATGCCGAGGTAAGTTGCCGTTTTCACGACATCGCTTTCGGAGAATGGAAGCCAAATGTTTTCATAAGTACTTACGATTTGTATGTGATTAGAAAACTGGCAGCGAATAAAGTGTTGTTTAAAGCGGATTTAGAAAAAGCCGTTCGTTTTTCGGAATACGGGTATAGGCCGGTTTTGCTAATGGGCGAAGAGCCATTGCACTTGCTTAAGCCGGGTTTAGGCGGACCTAAAACATGGCGTGGACATTGGTGGGAAGGCGAATGGCCATTTACACCGGGTAAGGTCCAAATTCTACCTTCTTCTTCGAGCGGTAAGTTGAGTATTTTAAGTACTTCTTTATCGGCGAAAAATAATAAAACTAAACAAATGGAGTTGTTTTAAAAAATAAATGGAAATCGATCTTAAAGAAAAATTAGAAAAACAAGTTTTATTAACTTTCAAAAGCTATTTTTATAATTTACAAAAATCCGTGGATGTGGCTAAGTTAAGTAATAATAGTTTTGAAAACGAACATATCCCGAAAGCGCTATCTTTATGTGTTTCACGTGTACTACAGCTAATGGGAGAAATGTATACATGGGAAGCGATGAAGGATTATTCAGAAAACTGGAAACGAAAGTATAAAATTCCTCCGGTGCCGAAGGTACATCGCCGAAAGAGGTTTTAAAAATGCATGTTTGGGACAATACGACTTTCCCTATGCGCGCTCAGGCTGTGCAGTTTTTAGAACATAAGCGAAGATTAGTATCTTGTGAAAAAAAC
>CAZRJH010000018.1:0-3883 GCA_964600575.1 uncultured Gammaproteobacteria bacterium
TGAGTGAAGTCGATTGCGTACTTGGTTCCATTAAATTGGAATTTAAGCATTTTTTCTTTTTCCTTTTTTTTCTTAAACTTAAAACAACTTACTTAACGCGGACTTGAAGCGTGACCAAAGAGTTGGTGGGGGAGGTTCGATAAAGCGGTCTTCGAAATCGGCTAGATTCATTTGTGGAAGAGTTACTTCCTCAACTTTTTCTTCAACTTCTTTATCAAACATGTCATCCCATACTTCTTGGGGGACTAATACGGTTAATGCCCGGTGTTTACCTAAAACACGATCTAAGGTTGTTTCCACATCATCGCAGAATGGGAGGCGCACTGGCCAGTATTCTGTTTGTGGCCCGTAATGGCCTTTAGAAAACATACGATAAGCGGGTTTCTTTTGTAGCGGTTTATTGGTTCGTTTATTTAACTCGCGGTTTTCATCATACACATAAGCTAGTTTGAAATAATACGGATAGGCTGAGGTTAGAAGAAGTTGTTGTTCCACTTTTTATTTTTCCTTTTTTTAATTCATTTCTGGGGTAATTAGCTCCCTACGGCAGCACCGAAACCCGATGACGAAGTTGTGGAAGTCCGGGTCGTTGAGGAACCGATAGGCGCAGGCCGCGAAGTCAGAATTGAAGTACCACGACCCACCACAAAGGTAATAAGAAGTGTTACTTGGATCCAAAGTCCATTCCAAAACATTACCGGCCATGTCGAAACATCCTTCTGGAGTAGCACCTTCGGGATAATGCCCCACGGGAGTAGTATTTTTAATTCCACTTTCGTAAACATTGCACTTTTTAGCATCGAAAATATCACCCCAAGGGTACTTTCGTTTTTCCGTTCCAGCGGCGGCTAAATACCATTCTTCCGAAGTTGGAAGAGAAAAGCCGTGGTGTTTACAAAAAGCAAGCGCATCGTAGGCTGTTACGTAGACTACGGGATGTTGCCAAAATGAATCTGACAAAGGGAGAGAGCGATTTTCAGCAATTAGCTTCGGTAATAAGTGGGAGGTTTCTTGGCAGAAACGTAGATATTCGAGATTTGTTACGGGGTATTTGCCCATTAGAAGTTCGTTATTGATTTTTACGAATTCCATTTTTTTTCCTTTTTTTCCTTTTCTTCCCACTTCGGGTGGATAAACTCTTGTACGTCGCCGTTTTTATAAAAAATTCTTGCGTTTATTTTCATAAAAGCGCAAGATGAATATTTTTGTAAATCATTTACGTATTCAGTAATATCTTGAAAAACTTCGTTGTCCCAGCCAATATGGGGAAAATTAATTTCCGTGGGTGAGTACCAACGGTCCCCACAGCAAGAGCGGTCGATGCCATCTCGCACGCCGTTGAAGTAAATACCTAAGCTTTCAGCTTTTTTATTGGCTTCAGATTCCAAATCGGCTTCGATTATCACCTTACGGCAAAGTTTTTCATTTTCATGAAAAAAACCGCCGGGGTTATTTTGATCGTATAGATAAAAAGGCATTTTTCTCTTTTTCCTTTACTTTTTCCTTTACACGGGCCAGACGTAAGGCAGGTTTTCTATTGTGCCCGGCCATTTTCGTGAATAGAATTTTGGGTCTTTCTTAATCAAATTCGAACGGTGGGATTCAATTAGTTCGCGAGTATACCACGGAGGAAATACGTAAGGGAGACCGTCTAGCTCGCGTTCTATGTCATAAATTTTTTCCCAACAAGTGTCTTTGTAACCGCGAGTATATCGCCATTCTTCGCAAACAGCTAAGCCGTAAGCACATAGGGCTTTTTCATATCCACGCCACATTTTAACAGCGGGGTGATTTGACCAACTGTTTGATTTACCGGTTAGTGTATTGAGAATTTGGAGAACTTCAACACGCTGTTTTCCTAAGTGTTTTGTAGATAAACACTTGGCTGTTTCTGAAAAACTTTTATATGGTAAGAATGTCTGCAAAATTTTTATTATCTCCTAAAACTTTTTCTGGACAATATCCTAACTTTTTTATAAATTCTCTAAATCGATTATTTTCTGATTGTAGTGATTTATATAAATGTTTCCGTTCAACATTTTCAGATAAACTAACTTTTTGTAAATGTTCTGGATTAACACAACGTGTATTTCTACAAAGATGATCTAATGTATCGTCCGAGTTTAAAACAACATTGTAATGCTTCATGTACGTGTATCTATGCGCCATATAAGTTTGACCTCGCCAGCGCAATTGTCCATAACCACCACCATCAGTTTTATAATATTTACCACTACCAGATGCTGTCCATAACCAACAACCGGAAACAGGATCTTTTTTAATACTTCGATTTAAGCGCTCATCAAGTGTTTCATGTGTAAGTATTGGTCTTAATTTTTGACCTCTACGTTGTTGAGCCCAATGGGCATTACACAGACCTTTTGCTAATAAAGAATTTTTACAATTAGGGAAAGAACATGGTTTTTGCATTCCTTTATTATACACTAAACCATGAAACATCCTGTCTAGTTGAAACTCAAGTTAGACTGGTCCAAACACTTAGCGGAGTCAGTAAAGGATTGATAAGGAAGAAAGGTTTGCATTTTTTTCCTTTTTTTTCAGTATTCTTTAGCCAACACCTGAGCGACTAGCTTTTCTTCCATCTCCATAACACTTAATCCGTGTAGTTCTAAAGCCGAGTGGCCGAGACTTTGTAATTCTTCTTCGGTACGATAGGCATGCTCCCAACCTGGATAAGGTTCGTTGTCGTCGTCATCCAGTGGCCCGGCTTCAATCGTACTAGTAGCAGTATGGCATGCTTGGAGGGCGGTGTCAAGGGCTTTTTCGTCCACTAGTAGGCCCGCTTTGAGCTGCGACCACACGGCCCGGTGGACGGTGGTTAAAATATCGTCGCGGTCACAGAAGGGTTCGGGTTCGTAGGACACAGTGCCGCGTAGAGTCTGCGGTCCGTGTTCGGAGCTATAAATTACTGAGAAGTTTATTTTCATTTGATTTTTTTAATTTCTCCCAATAGAGTGATTAGTTTATTAATACGCGCTTCTGCATCGGGGCCGATATCGCAGGGGTAGCCAGAGAAGTAATCTTTTTCTAAGTATTTTAAAATATGTTCTACACTGCGCAGTAAATCAGATGTAGTTACGATAAGTCCTATGGTTTGAAAATTATTCATTTTTCTTACCTTTTATGATCTTCATACTAATTACCTTTCCTGGTATTGGGCGAATATTTCATCACGATAGCTGAGCCACTCTGGGTAAATACCTTCCGTCCAGTTTTCACGATATGTTAGAACATGGTCAAAAGGTGACATATGGCGGTTTTTAATCAAATTTTCGACTAAAGTTAAATCTTTTTCATAATCGATTACTTCACTTCCGTGGTTTAGGTATGAAATGCGGGCCAATCGCGCGGTTGCGATTTTTTTCATCAAATCATACGGGTT
Source organism: uncultured Gammaproteobacteria bacterium (assembly GCA_964600575.1). GTDB lineage: Bacteria > Patescibacteriota > Microgenomatia > UBA8517 > UBA8517 > CAZRGC01. The sequence goes on from CAZRJH010000018.1 coordinate 3,404, forward strand.
GCCGTATTTTTTCTCTTTGTTTTCGTAAAAGTTTGTAAATTCCGGCTCATGATAGGGTGAGAAAGGAATATGGAGCCGCTGAATTACCGGAGTACTTTCGTACCACTTTGAGCGCATGTATAAAGCTAGTTCATACATTTCCGGTTGTGCGTTTTTATCACACCTTTGTTGGAAGAAATTATTAAAACCGAATTCGTTTGAAGTTACTACGTATTTGGTGTAGGAGTAAGGTCCTACTGGGCGGTTGGCAATTTGTTTATGTACTCCTAGTTTTGCCAAAGCTATAGTACAGGCTTTAGCGGAGACTTTACCAAAGGCCCAAATACAATTGGCGGCAATTTCACGTATACCTTCGAGCCATTCCTCGGATGCCATGCCGGGTTTATTTTTGGGAAACTTTCGTGGCGTAAATTGAATGTTTTTGAGAAATTTACTCGTAGGAATGGCCCGGAATGAAGCCGCGTTACGCGAGAACATTCG
>CAZRJH010000019.1:0-3691 GCA_964600575.1 uncultured Gammaproteobacteria bacterium
ACATAAAAGAAAACAACCACACCTGTAAGGAGTGGTAAAATTCCTGCCCTCGTGGTGGGTAGTTGGCGAAAATGCTAGGTTAAAGGTACAATGTGCATTAGGAAACTGCCCTATCCTACTAAATATATGTACGAAAAGGTAAGTTTTATAGACAAGTTAATAAACATTCTTTTATCCCCTTTTGATTGGTTTTTATTCAAGCAATACGACAATAATCCTTTAAAAACATTAGGCATTTCGAAAGATACAAGTCAGAAATGGCTTATCTACTACTATCTTCATATACACTCAAAACTATATGAGGTGTTAAGTATCACTTATGATGGTTATGAAAATAAACCACAATATGTTTTTGTGCCTGTAGATACTAAGTTAGATGACTTATTTTTAGAATTATTAAAAAGTTGGAGAATATTAGATAGATACCCTTTTATTGACGCTTTAAAACTAGGTCAATATAACGGTTTTGGGTCATTAAATGGCGATTCTGAATACAGAAAAGGTTTTTGGAAAGCTAGTAAAAGTTGTTTTAAAGAAGATATTGAAAACATGTGTAAGGATTTATCTTTAGACCCATTACCTAACGAGTTAAAGGTAATATTTTCAGAGATTGATAAATTGATTCCACAACATGCAACTCTTAAACAAGAAGTACTTAACGGCAATATAATCACCTATAAAAAGGTCACCTTAAACATAGACGTTGACACCATAACTATTGATGGTGGGAAATCCGTTTATATAACCTCAAATGCTTTAAAACTGTTAAAACTCATGTTAGAAAATATTGGAAAAACCGTCACATTTAAGCAAATTGCTGAAAGACTGGATTTTCAAAGTTACATTAGTGAAGTTGATAAAGACATTATTCTTGAAATAAACCAGAAGAAAAAAGAGATTTACGAAACATTAAAAGCAAATGGAATTGATGAAAAGACGGCAGACGAGGTTAGAAGCTACCTTAAACCAGTAACCAACAAGGGCTATATTTTGCCGTTATAACAACTAGCCACAAAAGTACCCATAAAAATCCCCATCGTTTTCACATGTAGTTACAGTCAAAGAAGTGCAAATCTAAGCCCATGCAGGAAAGCACTGGGCAGAAAATTAAACCCGAAAAAGACCAACTAAATAAAATCAAGGAAACCTTAAAACAGGAATATAACTTAAACCTTACGGATAAAGAGGTTTTGGATTGTTACATCTCACTTTTCTACCTGGGCAGGGCAATATTTAAGTTTAATTCCCAAAAAGGAGGTAGAAATGGCTGAAAATGATATTCCCCAAGGTCGTCAAAACCGCGGTAGCGGTGACGACCTTACTAGACTTGATAGTACCGTCACAAGTAATAATAAATTTTGGATAGATAATCATGGAAAACTACAGCCTGTTAAATATTCCTTTGTGAAGATAATCAAAACCAATAACCAAATAGAGGTACACGAAGCTCAATTCCCTTTCATCTTGGATAGAAAACCAAACAGTAAGACTGGTACCAGCAGTAACGGCACAAAGAAGGAAAGAAATAAAGAATATCGCTATCGTAATGCTAAGAGGGCTATGGATAAAATAAGGCGACTTGCAGGAGGAAATTTTGTTGTTGGTGAAACCAAACACTTAGTTTTAACTTTCAAAGATGGTTTACCCTTTGATATCAAAGATATAACTCCCTGTAACAAAAGGTTTAATACTTTCTCTCAAAAAGTGCATAAAATTTATATGAATTTTAAATACATTAAAGTTGCAGAATTTCAGGATAAAAATGGTCGCGGTGCAGTGCATTATCACACTATGTGTAACTTACCTTTTGTTAATCCAGAGGATATTGCCAAAATGTGGGGTTATGGTCATGTAAAGATAAGAAGACCCCCAGAAGATATAGCAAAATACTTGTTTAAATATTTAATCAAAAACGCAGGTGATGAAAGGTACAAAAACAAAAGGGCATGGTCACATTCTAAAAATATAACTACATCAAAGACCTTTTATCAGCATAAAGCTAACGAAATTCGTGGTAATTTATGCGATAGAAACCTTGCCCCTAATTACACTTACAGTTACGATAGTAAATTTAATGGTAAAATCCATGTGACAGAATATGATTTAAATAATCCTATTCCGCGGTCTACTGCCCATCCGATAAAACCCTTTCTGCCCAAGAAGGATGATAATGATGGAAAACAATCAAAATAAATATTTTATTTATACTAGAAAATCCTCTGATGAAACTAACAAACAGGTGCAGTCTTTAGAAACTCAGGAAAGACTTTGCTTTGAATTAGCTAAAAATAATAATTTAACAGTTGTTGATATCTTAAAAGAATCTCGTAGTGCTATGGATGATGGTAATAGACCTGTTTTTGATTTGTTGATTGAAAGAATTAAAAAGGGTGACGCTAATGCGGTGATTATTGTTGATATTGATAGGCTTGCTAGAAACCTTGTTGAGGCAGGGTTTTTATACAAACTCATGGAAACAGGATTTCTTAAAGAGATAAAAACCCTAAGTAAAACATTTTCTGATACTGCTGATTTATTCTATATGGGATTTGAGTTTTTAAGGGCTACACAATATTCAAGGGATTTATCCGTTAAAGTAAAACGCGGAGTACAAACTAAATTGTTAAAGGGCGAATATCCAAGTTACGCCCCTATTGGCTATGTAAATATTAACCGTAAGATTTATCCCGACCCAATTAGGTCTGTATATATCAAAAAGGCTTATGAGTTATATGCAACAAATACCTATTCCGAAAAAGCAGTTACAAATATCCTTTTTGAGGAAGGTTTTAAAACAAGGGTTGGAAATAAAAAAGTTGTTAAAGCTGTAATTCATAGAATACTTACCGACCCTGTATATCGTGGTGATATTAAACGCAGTGGAATGATTTATGAGGGTATACATGAGGGAATTGTTAGCCGAGAACTATTTGAACGCGTACAGAATGTTTTAAAGGGTAAAAACAGGGCTAAAAAACGCACACATGACTTTTTATACAGAGGATATCTAACTTGTGCTATTTGTGGTTGTAACATTACTGCTACTCAAAAAGGCGACAAATATAAATATTACTACTGTACCAATGGCAAAGGGCTTTGTAGCGAACATAAAGACTACATGGCTGAAACAGATATTCAAGATTTGGTTGCCTTGTCATTTACTGACATTATCAAAGATAAAAAACTAGCTGATTTGTCTTTAGAAACTTATGGAAAAGAACTTTTAGAACAAGGCGGAAGTCAAATAACTATAAAGCATAATCTTGAAAGCCAATTTAAAAACATTGATACCAAACTTTCTAACTTACTAGATGCATTTATTGATAATTCCATTGATAAGGCGACATATAACAACAAACAAAACACATTAAAATCAGAAAAACTACTAATACAAGAACAACTCGCCAAGTTACCAAAAGAAACGCCCCAAACCACTTTGGAAAAACTTAAAACCCTTAAAGAATATTGCTATGACTTGCCAAACATGTTTATTGAGGGTGAAGAACCAGTAAAATCCGATTTATTAAAATCTGTACTTTGGAAAATGTCTATCCAAAACAAGCAAATAGCATCAGTACAATATAATTTACCCTATCAAAGACTGGCGGAAGCCTCAAAAAGTGGCGATTTAAACAACTGGCGGAGGAGGTGAGATTCGAACTCACGTGCAGCTTGCGCCACGCTTAGTTTT
>CAZRJH010000020.1:0-3603 GCA_964600575.1 uncultured Gammaproteobacteria bacterium
GTGTAGTGGATTGCAATCGTGTTGTCAAGCCATTTTTTAAGCTCTTCTGCTACTTGTACGGGCAGGGTGACAGTGGGGATGGCTTGGAAGTTCAGGCGGAAGCTCGGCGGGTCGAGTCTACCGGCGTGAATACGGCACCCGCGAATTGTAAAGCATAAATTATTTATCCAAATTTGCAAATCGAAACGGATGAAAGTATTTTCTTTTCCGTATTTCGGCGGTGAGATTTTAAAATAAAATTCCATTACTTAATTCTTTCTCTAAGGGTTACAGTTTTAAATGCCTTTGTGTTTCGTGGCCAGGGCATTATACGAGGCCTAACCTTAACATCTTTCCAACAGTTGCCCATATACTCTCCGTCTCCAATAATGTTGCAATACGAAGGTAATACCACTTCATCGCGACAAGTACATCGATATATCTCACACGATACTGACAAATACTCGTAAGCAGTGGTGTAATCGTTAAAAACTAATAGCCCACCAATAGGCGCTTCAACCGGACGGTTAATATAGTACTGAACGCGAAGCCTTTCTGGTAAATATTGCCAGGAGTACAGTTTATTTCTAATCCGCCTAACAAGCTTAAAATACTGCTGTTTTTTCATTTTAGCTACCACATCCGCTCTCGTAGTGTTACTACTTTAAAGGCTTTTGTAGAATTTGGCCACAAAAAAGAATTATCTAATTGCGTCCACTTCTTGCGATTCCAACAATTAACTCGAAGTTTTGAAAGCGAAAAAAAACTATCGCGATAATGGGGTAAAGCAACTTCGTCCCGGCAAGTGCATCGATATAATTCGTAAGGCGGCTGTATACGACAATACTCTTGTGCTTCTTGAAGACTATCAAAGACTAGTAGCCCACCAACTTTAGATATAGTTGGTCGATGAAGATAATACTGAGTACGTAAATTTTTCGGCAAACTGAAATATTGCCATGAATATAATTTTCTTCCAACTCGCCGAACAATTTTATAGTATTCTTGTTTTTTCATTTTTTTTCTTTAATTTAAAACCACTTCTCCAGCTCTTTTTGCATTAATTGGAATTGTATTTTTAGAAAATTGTTCCTCGAGTGAAAATTGTAATGCAGAAATACCTTCTTTTTCCAACAATTCCAAATCCGAAACAGTTTTTGCATATTCGGAAGATACCTGAGCGGCGAGGAGTGTTAGGGCCACGTTTGGGTGCGGGACGGTTTTAGTAGTCTCCGCCTCTAGTGAAATCGCGTGTATATGTGAGTTTGCGATTGAGATGCAGACTAAGAAGCCGGCTAAAACGCCGTTTAGATAGGAATCAATTTCCTCTTGTGTTTTATTTGTTACGGTTGTAAGAATATCTGGGGGTTTGTACATTTATTTTTCCTTTATTTCTTCAAAAAGTGAAGCACCGCAAGTGGAGCAAGATTTTACAAAAAATAAATACTTCATTTTGCAGTACTGACATCTTTTTAACTCAAGTTCTACTTTTTTAAATGTTGTAGGCGTATACGACATTTTTTCATCACCTTACTCTTTTAAGTAATTTAACTCTTTTATACGCTTCTGTTCCTTCATGCCAGGAAAAATAGCAAGCGCTGGAAGGTAATTTAGGTAATTCTTTTTGCTCCCACAATTCGGTATATGTAAAAAACGGAATCCACCAATTATTTGAAAAAATTCTAAACATTGGTAAATTTACTTTCTCATCAACTTCGCATTCATAAATTGGATACTCATCTAGCCCGGTATAGGAAGATATAAAATTACGCGCATTGGAGACTGAATCAAAAACTAATAATCCACCAAATTTCGCTTCAACCCATTTACCTACATAGTAACGAACTTTTTGCACATTTGACGCGTACCCTACGTATCCCGCCGACCACAATTCACGTGGCCATTTTTTGTAAACAACTTTATATTTTTTCTCTTTTTTATTTTTCATAAATAAAATTTCCTAAAAACCCTCAAACGGGGGTATGAAACCGGTCCTCGGTCCTAAAATCGCCTATTATATATAGACCTAGTAGGGATTTTGGCCTCCTAGTATAATACTAAAACTTAATAGCGTATCTACACTTTATGGAACATAAAGTGTAATAAAGTGTAGCGAATTTCAACTTCGCTAACGCACGGGCTACCGCTCCGTTTGAAATTTCGGCTAATGCCGTAGTGTAATGCCATAAGGCGTACGTGCGTGAGGTTCAAGGCCGAGGGTCCAGATTCTGAACCCGCCTCACCGCTTCCACAATGGCCTGTAGTCGCGTAAAAATCGCCGTGGCGCGTTCGCGGGCGGGCAGAGAGGGGTAGGGGCGGGGGAGCGGTGAGAGAGGGGTCCACGGGGTTTTAACAATTATTTTTTTGAACACTTCGTTAAACGAAATGTTTCTTTTTCCAAAATATTACTAAGAGCAATACCGATATCTTCGCGATATTCTTTATCAGACCAAAAGTCGAGAAATAGATATAAATCACAAAAATCCCAAGCTAAAGAAGTTTGTTCTAGTATACTAGTAAATTTTTTCAAAAGGCTATTTTTAGCTTCACTATTGTTAGCTTCACTTAAGTCTGGTGTTTTAGCTGCATCAGGAGTTGTTGATGTGGGAGTTGGAGCTTGAGGCTTAGCTTCCGTATCTTTTGGCGGTTGATTAAGTGCCAGATCGCGTACGCACCGAAACCCCCGGCTGACGCACCGGCTGCTGGGCGTCCTGTTGCTACGGAACGACACGCGGGCGTTCGCCGCGTCGTAGTCCCAAGAGCCACCCCGAGCTACATAAAAATCTGTGTTATTTTCATACAAAGTAGAAGTCCATTCCCAGACATTACCCAACAAATCCGTAACACCTTCAGGGGTGCTTGCAAGCGGGTAGCTCCAAACACAAGTAGTACTATGCGGACCAGTATCCCAGAAGTTACCAAAATTACTTATTTCCGCATTTCCCCAAGGAAACTTACGTTGGTTTTCTTTTTCACCATACGCAATGCGGACCCATTCGATTTCGGTTGGTAAACGAGTACCGGACCATTTGCAGTATGCATTTGCGTCGTGCCAAGAGACGTTTACAACCGGATGACAAGGGTTGTTGAGTTGGGTTTCCCAGTTAGCGGGCTTTGGGTGTGAAGTTGCATTTAAGAACTTTACATAATCACTTACTGTAACTGGATATTTGGCGACTTCTAGATTTCCGACTTTAATCCAATAATTGGGTTGCTCACTTGGGATGTGATTTGTCGAGAACTTCGATACTGACGGCTCTGATACTGGTGATTTTGGGTTAGCCGGATTTTCGAAAGTATTTTTGCGACTAAAATAACAATCCCAAGCGGCTTTTCGAAAATCTTTTCCGTGTACGAATGGAGTCATGGCATTATCAAAAACATTTTTTAGCGCCTTCTTACGGCCAATTTCCTTATCAAACTTATCATTCGGGTGACAATACGAAAAACCAGTCGCTAGTAAGTTAAAAATAACCCGAGTAGGCGTGGAAGAGGTATTGATTAGAAGTTCACATTTGGTTGTGCGGTGGGTTACATTTTTTCCACCTTTTCTTTCAACTTCAATTGGGTGAGTGAAGTCGATTGCGTACTTGGTTCCATTAAATTGGAATTTAAGCATTTTTT
>CAZRJH010000021.1:0-3248 GCA_964600575.1 uncultured Gammaproteobacteria bacterium
CTTTGGGCGTCTAACTGACCCGTTCGTAATTTTCTGGTCATAAATTTTGGTTAATTGTCAAAATTAAAGACACTCCCATTGTGCGGGAGTGCCTTCATTCAATTTTCGTTTATGAACCAGAATTGAATTTACTTTGGCGGTCTAAAATACCAGCCCTCTTCTTTTTGGTTAAAAATTACGGGCTGCTGAAAATGAATTTGCAATATGGTATGTAGCTCGCTGACATATTTGGCAATAGTAGAAAAAGGGGTCGATTTTCTCTTTTGGGCAGCTATGACTTCATCCCTAATTTGGTCAATCGTCGTTAGGGTATTAGGCCTGCTCATAAATAATCGGCATAAATCCTTGAGCTGATTTCTCATCTGCAAACTTTCATTATTAAATTTAATACTGCCGTCGTTATAGGCAGCTAAATTGCCTATAATAACTTCAGCTTGTAGGTCTTTTGCTGGCAGGATTTTGGAAGTTCTCTGGGTTTCAGGATGCCTATCTTTCTTGATAACTAAAGGTGGCATTTCAGTAATGGCTATTTTGTGAACAAGTTCTTGGACATTCACTTCTTGTTTGGGAGTATTATTTACGTCTTCCCACTGTTTTTTCAGAAGTTCAGTCTGCTTGTCAACTCTGCTCATCATACCTTTCCATAGTTCATTGCGCTGTTTGTTGAACTCACTCATTACTTCATCAGTTTTTTGCAAAAAAGTTTTTACTTCGTCCTGCAAGACGAACACTGGAGAGCCCGATAATATGTATTGTTTTTCGATTTTTCCCAAAAAGCTGTAAGCGGCTTTGCTCCCAAATTCCCATTCAATATCATAATCTTCTATATTGCCTACCAAACTTTCGAATAATTCTGGTTTATCTTTTTTTAGTTCCTCAAATCCTTGTTTATTTAAGAAATCATCTGTTAAGGAAGTTAGTATAGTGTAGTGGTGATTTAAGGCTGGGCTTCTAACTGCTATGTAACCGCCCGCAAACACGTCCAAGATTTCTAACAGTTTTGAATACATAATTTTCAACAAAAAAAGAGATTGTTGATAATCTAAAGACCCTACTTTTTTAGATGGCAGACTATTTTTCTTTTTAGGTTCACGTTGGGGATTTTGATATTTTTTGTAAATCTTATTAAATTTTGGCTGTATTATTTCGACTGTGTAAGCGTTGGGTTTGTATACCCTTCCATTTATTTGTTGAATAACCTTAATCGTAGAAACAGCCCCAACAGGCGAGTATTCTGTTGCCTTAATAGCTCCAAGTTTGACTAAATAACGAATGGCTCGCCATCGTTCGTCAGTGTGAGTAGAGATAAGTATATATTCATCATCAGGTGTAACCAGAGCCTCTTGTTTTATTTCAACAAGAATATCGGATACGGTTTTATTGAGTTGTTCCTCTGGGCTCGACATTGTAATTTCAATAGTAATTTAGCTTAATTTTAAGCTATTTGCTCCCGAACATCAATCTTGTATAAAGCCCACGAGATTTCCCGATTATGGTAAAATTCCTATAATAGGACAGCTAATGAACTTACAACATTCCCAAAATTTTTTACGAGACCCCAAGCTCGTTCAGGAGCTGATACAGAAGTCGTCTTTGCGTAAAGAGGATACAGTTCTTGATATTGGGGCAGGAAAAGGGATTATTACAGAGTTATTAGCCAAGTCTGTTAAATCGGTGATTGCCATTGAACCCGACATAAAACTTCATAGTTATTTGCAGGATAAGTTCAAAGAGTATAGGAATGTTCACATACAAAAAATTGACTTTCTTAAATCCGATTTGCCCAAAGAGCAATACAAGGTTTTTTCTAACATACCGTTTGGCATAACTGCCGATATAATTAAAAAGTTGTTGGGAGCACAAAATTCACCCGAAGATAGCTATTTAATCGTGCAGGAAGAAGCAGCAAAAAAGTATGCTGGGAAGCCATATGCCAGAGAAACATTATTGTCCATTCTATATAAGCCGTGGTTTAGTTTCAGTGCTGTTCACAAATTTAGACGCAACGATTTTACTCCCACACCACAAGTAAATTCAGTATTATTACGAATAGAAAAATTGAAAAAGCCGCTTATTCCACAACACACTGCGGCTTTGTTCAAAGATTTTGTTGCATTCGGTTTTACGTCTGTTAGACCAAATCTTAAAAAGGGCTACAAGAATGTATTTGGCCACATCCAATTTCTAAAATTAGCTGACGAATTTAATTTCAGCCCTGATGCCAAGCCCACAGACCTCGATTTTGAACAGTGGTTGGGTATATTTAATTACTTTGTCGTTGGGGTAGAAAAAAGAAGGCAAAAACAAGTTGTGGGTGCAGTAGCAAAGTTGGCCGAGCAGCAGAAATCTTTAGATAAAGTCCATAGAACCCGCACAGCCAGAAATTGGCAGAATAAAAAATAAGCCCATCTTACGATAGGGCTAATTCCAAAGTTCTTTTTGTGGTAAGTTCAAGGTCTTTCCAGTTGTGTTTGAAAGCGTTATAGCTCATTCCATTAAGACCAATACTAATTTCGTAACAGCGCAAACGTTCTTCAAAATTAGGCACTTCCAAGCCTATTTTTTTGTAATGACTTCGGGCTTCTTCTGCCCAGTCTATATTTTGCATTGCGGGATACCACGGCGACCATACGATAAGTCCAGCTAACTCATACAGGAAATCGCCATACATCGCATTACCCCAATCAATGACAGCATTGATTTTCCCATCTTGAACCAGCACATTGTAATGCAAAAGGTCAGTGTGAAGTAGATGGCGTTCTTGGGGACATTTGTCTACGAGAGACTTCAATACCTCAAAAGCCTTGTTAAAGGGTGCATCGCCCATTGGCGAGTTCTGTAACGAAGCACGCCAACCATATGTTCTACTGCTTATTGGGTCATTCCAGACATCCAGCAGGCATTCTTGCCACGTCTGATAAGGAGCGACTTGGTCGGTATTCCAATTGCCGTATCCAGAGGTAGAGCTTATATCCGTAGTCCTCATAGCGTCCAGCATTTTCAAAACGGCAGGGACAACTTGAGCCATTCCTTGTTCATTTAGACCATCAAGCATATTACCGAAAGCACGCTCTGAAATTGCAAAGTGGCGGTCAAAAGCTTGTCCTATTTCTATTACTTTAGGTATAGGCAGGTCTTGCTTGGCATAATCAGCAGCAATTCGGTCTTTCTTAAAGTCATCGCTATATAAGCCAAAACGGATAACATAATCGTTACCTAAATTGCGAAAGGAGAAGGCTTGCGACCAT
>CAZRJH010000022.1:0-2684 GCA_964600575.1 uncultured Gammaproteobacteria bacterium
ATGGCGTTAAATAATGTTGACTTGCCAACATTTGGCAAACCAACAATTCCGATGGTCTGTTTTGAACCCGACATAATTTGAATTAGTTAATGGTAAATATCCAGTGACTTGCAGCTGGTTCTTATCGCTTACAACCTTTTCGACAGTATTGAGTATTATTGCCCTTTTAGGTTCAAATTTCAAATCCTGTAAGGTCTTTTTAGCTTTCTCGGCAAATGCTTTAATCTCACGTTGGCTGGGTGCTTCCAAGAGCGTTTGGTTCGCTTGGTCGGTAGCGTTTGTGACTTGTGCTTCAAGTTTAGTGATTTTATCTCGAAGCGGGACAGTATATTCTTTAAGTTGCTCTAAAGTAAATGCTCCAGCTCCGTAGCCTTTATTATATCGTTCAATCTGTCCGTTTAATTTACTGATTTCCTTTTTGGTAGCTTCGACATCGACCAAAGTAGATTTTGCTTTGGTTTGTCGGTTCTTGAGCCAACGTTCAACCTGTTCGGCTAATAGCTTGGGGGAGCTCATTAAAGCAGAAACCTTTTTCCATACCAGTTCATCAGCAACTCTTGCGTTGATACCTCGTTCCTCACATTTGGGCGGTAAGGGAAAACTCAATGTTCTATCGGTGCAGCGGTAATATAGGTTCGGTTTATTATAATAGCCTTCACCCATTCGCTTTCTACCGCATACGCAATCAATTTTCCCAGACAGTAAATACTCATTTTTCTTGTTGCGTTTACACAGAGCGAAATTCGCTTTTAATTGTTGTCCAGCTTTTTCAAAAACTTTTGGTTCAATGATTGCGGGAATGGGTATTGTTATCCATTCTTCGGTAGGTCGTAATCTACGACTGGTCTTTTTCTGCTTTTTATACTTTTCGTTTTTGAGCGGTCTTTCTGGAACAACAGCGTAAGAAGCTCCATAATGGGCTTCGCCAATATAACCCTTGTGTCGCAGCATAGTGCTTAAGGTGCTGGTGCTCCATACACCTCTTTTGCTGTTGCGTGGCCTAATACCAAGCTGTTGCAACTTCCTGACTATGGCTCGCAGCGTCATTCCGTCATCGGCTACCCAAGAGAATATCATTTTTACAACTCGTGCTTCCTCTGGATGGACTTCATAATAACCGTGTTTCTTATCCTGCTTCGGAATGTAGTTGTAACCGTAAAGAGGATGTGTGGTAAGAATATGCCCTTCTTTTACCTTTCGAAGTTTGCCAAGCCTAAATCTTTCGGCGATTTTTGCACGCTCATATTCAGCAAACAACCCTCTAACGCCGTGCAGGATTTTATCTTCGCTGTTTTTAGGAGCAGGGACAGTAACGAATATGACCTCAACGCCAGCTTCTCGCAACTCATCCATTACTAATTCTTGGTAGGAGTAGCGACGAGCCAATCGGTCAGGGTCGTAGATAAGCACGGCTTCCCAAACTCTGTCTTTGCTTTTCGCATCCAATCGAAGCCTATCCAGTGCTGGGCGTTCCAAAATATCGCCGCTCCAGTCATCATCCTTATACTCCTGAACTATCTGCCAGTTATTCTTTCCAGCCAGCTCATTGAAGGTCATTATCTGATTTTTTATAGTCCGTTCTTCTTCGTCAGGATTTTCAGATACACGAGCGTATGTAGCGATTAGCTTAAATTGGTTGTCAGTTGCAAAGTTCATTTGATTTTATGTTTTTCTAAAAACTTATTGACTTCGGCTTTGGGAATGCGGAGCAGGGAAGTCTTACCATCACCAAGCTTATAACCTTTGAGCGAGCCACTTTTAAGCCAGCGCAATATGGTGCGCTTATGAACTCTTAATTCTTTTGCTACTTCTTCCAATGTGAGAAATTCCATAAGTTTATTATAGTCTTAATTGTCATCAGTTGTCAAATCGCCATATTTCAATAACGTTTCTTCAAATAAAAGGTCAAAGGCACTTTCAATCAACCCATTGGTATCTTCTACGGGTTGGTATCGCACTGAAGGCTGACTTCGTTTTTTAGTCTTGGTTGAAGTCATACCTTTCGAATTTTTCTAATGCTGATTGAATTTCACTGATAGCCAGCGATGGTGGCGTTCCTCGTAAGGTAGTTGCTGCAACCTTTATTTTAGGTGATAGACGTGTCCAGCTTTTGCTTGTCCAATTTTTCTCAATTTTATCTCTGGTTTTCCTAACCCCGTATTGGTTGATGAGTGTATAGAGACCAAGACTGGCGAGTGCAGCATTAAGTGAGTGCGCTTGCTTCTTCTTTTTGGAAGTTAATCCAGCAATCATTGCATCAAACACTTCTTCTGTTGGTCGTTCCAGTTTGAAAGCGAGTTGGCTGGCAGGTGACTTGATTATTTCTGACCACTTGGTAAGTAGGGTTTTTTGCCAGAGTTCTTTGTTGAATAGCTCCTCAAAAGCAACTTCCTTAACTTTTTCGCCTTTTATTTTGGACAGGAACGCAGTCAGGCTTTGCTGTTTCGCCAGCCTGATTTCAAAACGTAGAATTTCAGGTTTCTGTTCATCGTTCCAAATATCTGTAAAAAGTCGTTCCAGATAGAGCTTGTCTTTATCGATGGCCTTCGCTTTTGGTGTCTGAATATCTTTGAGCTTGTCGTAAAAAATGATATTGGCCGAAGAAGCGTAAAAATATAAGGCTTGGCCGTTATTGCCGTAGTGCCTCACATTCACGTCTTTTGTTTTGCCAATGTCTGCTTTGT
>CAZRJH010000023.1:0-2530 GCA_964600575.1 uncultured Gammaproteobacteria bacterium
AAATTATCTAAGTTTTGAAAATACTTAAAAGGGTGTGTAGCTCAGTGGTAGAGCATTCACCCCGTAACTTCCAAAGAGTGTTAAAATAAGAAAACATAACGTTGTTTGAAATCTGGGCGACTAGCTCAGTTGGTTAGAGCGCGTCACTGATAATGACGAGGTGGGAGGTTCGATTCCTCCGTCGCCCACCAGCCCAGATTTCAGAAAGTGTTAAACTTTCTACAGTTCTCCGTCTGAAGTTAACGGGGCGGAGCTGATAATGATTAAATAGGTTAGGTTTCCGCCAGAGGCGGATCCCCCTTTGGGTGGACAATCCCTGCCACACCCACCACTCGACTCCGCTCGTGGCCTATGGCCAAGAGAAAAGTCAGTCGAGAGGCAAAAAAATCAAAAACTATGCGTTTTATACTCTCCCCTTTAGTTTTCGTCCTTGGTATACTAGTCATGAAATACTCAGTGCAAATTACTGACATGACCGGTAAAATCGGTATTGCCGAAAAATACTTGGGAGTTGGTATTGGAGCGGGAACGTATACCTGGTGGAAACTGTTTGGACTGGGAATGTGCATTATTTCAGTCCTTTGGCTGTTTAACATGCTACCTATAGGCATATAGGTAATAATTAACTCCAAAAAATTAGGTGCGGAACCCCAAAGGGGTGAGCACGAATTTTTTGGAAAGAGGAGTAATTGCGTAGGGTGTGAGTTCCCGATTTGTAAAATCGGGACGAAAACCCGTAGCAAATTACGACGACGAGGGCCCTTAGCTCATTTGGTAGAGCGCCGCATTTGCAATGCGGAGGTGACCGGTTCGAGCCCGGTAGGGTCCACCAAATTTGATTTGCTTCCGAATTGAGCGCGCCCGCGCCAAAGGCGCGGGCTTGGGCTGGCATTTCCGCCAAGAAATTCCAAGGGGTTTTGAATTCCGCCAAAAGCATTCCCGCCGCGAGGCGGCGGTTCGAGCCGATGGAAACAAGAAAATCTCTCATCCGTGAGGGATTTTCTTGTTTAGAGAGATTTTCGGCTTGGTTGGCTTCAATAATCCAGTTTCGCATGAGTTCGAGCCAATGATTACCTTTTCGCTCAAAATCAGATAATTTCTCCTCAATAGTTTTCTTTTCCGCCATTAAAATATTCTTTTTCTCTTGATACTCGCCAAGTTCCAACGCTTCACCTAAATATGCGTCTGTAAGTCGCTCTAGTCGCATTTTAATGGCGGAAATATTATCGCGGAGATTTTTAGCGAAAAGGTCTGATGAATGGCGAGATTCCGACTGCTCGCTTTCAAGGCGAGCAAGATATTTTTCTCGCCATTCGTCGGGCAAAGAAACTTTTTGACAAAGATTTTTTACTTGCTCGGCTAACACCTCTTCCCGCAAAAAGCGATTTTCAGTACAAGCAATAGTTTTGCTCTTGTGGGTACAACGATAGTAAATAAATTTCAAACCGCTTTTCTTTATGTGTCGCTCGGCAGTTATTGCATACCCACATATCCCACAAGTAGCAAAACCTAAAAACTGAAAATTCTTTGGCCCTCGCTTTTTGCGGGGCTTCCCATTTACCACTAACGCCTTTTGTATCTCGTCAAAAAGTTTCTTTGAAATCATTGGCTTATGCGATCCGGCGTGCACCTCGCCTCGATATTGAAAATGTCCGTAGTAAAACGGATTGGTCAAAATATGCTCAACCGAGGCAAGGGCGAGGGGCTTGCCGGTCTTGCCAGCCAAGCCGACAGAAAACATTTTGCGCTGAATACCAGTGAGAGTATATTGTCCTGTAGCAAAAGCCCCTAAACACTCCTTTACTTTGCCAAAAGTTTTTCTATCAGGTTCAATCGTCCGAAGTCGCGGCTCGTTAAAATAACCGAGAGGGGCTTTTGCCGATAATTCACCACGGCGTATCTTTTGCCGTATACCGCGCAAAATGTTTTCTCGCAAATTATCGGTGTAATATTTTGCTTGACCGAACGCCACAGACAACATGAATTTACCCTGTGGCGTCGGCTCAAACCAAAATGTAGGGAATTTTAGCGTGGTGATTTTGCCAGTGTCTACTAAATAAATCACTCTGCCTCCGTCTATCGAGTTGCGCGCCAATCTATCGGGATTCCACGCTAAAATTCCCTGTGCAGTGCCTTTTTCAATTTCGCCAAGCATTTCGTTAAAAATCTCGCGACCAGGTTCTTTGGCAGTTTTGCTCTCGTAATATTCACGCACTACAAAAAGAGAGTTTTGCTTGGCGAATTCCCGAAGCTCCGTTAGCTGTGCCTCAATACTCAAAACTTGGCGTTCTTCGTCCTCACTTGATTTTCTACAATAGATAAAATATTTTGTCATAGCTTCGGGAATTAAATTGATAAAGGCATTGCACTTACACCGAAAATTTGCAATCTCTCCACATCGGCTCCTGTGCGAAGCACAGAACAAGCGTTAGCTTGTAGAACCGCCGCCTCGCGGCGGGAGTGCTTTTGGCGGATTTCAAAACCCCTTGGAATTTCTTGGCGGAAATGCCAGCCCAAGCCCGCGCCTTTG